>CATOTS010000007.1 GCA_951813625.1 uncultured Caldilineaceae bacterium
CAGCTCAGCAGCCGTTGTTCTGCCAGCGATTGTGCGCGATTTCAACATTGACTTTGCCTTTGGTCAATGGGTTCTCCTTTCGTACACACTCGCACAGACTTCGATTATGCCCATGGTGGGGCGCCTGGGTGATATGGTCGGCAAGCGGCCAGTCTTCCTGGGCGGTACAATCGCCTTTATAATCACGTCGACCCTCCCCGGTCTGGCGCCGACCATTGAGCTAATGCTTCTCTTTCGCGTGCTGCAGGCCGTGAGCGCGGCATTCGCTATCGCCCTGAACTACGGCATCGTAATTGAGAACTTTCCCTCTTCCGAGCGCGGCAAGGCGTTGGGCGCATTCGGCTCAATTTTCGCGGCCGGAAGCATCGTCGGGCCGATGCTGGCCGGATTCCTTTTGGAAGCAATGTCGTGGCGCTGGATCTTCTTCGTAGGTCAGCCTTTGAGCCTGATCAGCCTGGTCCTGGCCTGGCGCTATTTGCCCCAAGTCTCGCCCAATCGGCCGGGAGAGTTTCGACTGGACAGGCTCCCTCTTGCTGTTTACAGGGCTCCTGGCACTCATGTTGTATCTGACATTTGGCGGCCCGCGCTGGATTCCTTTCCCCCGTCATGCTGGGGCTGTTCGCCGTCTCACTCCTCTCGCTGGCGCAGTTTGTGCGCAATGAAGCACGCGTGAAGGACCCGCTTGTCGACCTGTCCTTGTTCAAGAATTTCCAGTTCAGGCGCCAATCTGTCGATACGGGTTATCACGAATGTGGCTATGGGGGGTCTCTGGTTCCTGTTTCCTTTCTATCTGGGCAATATCTTGCAGATTGAGCCCTTGCTTGCCGGCATGCTTCTGACGACATTCTGGATCTGCTTCGGCGCGGCCGTTCTGGTTTCCGGCACCCTATCCGACCGGTTCGGTTGTTCGGGCGATCACCGGTGTGGGTTTTGCAATTCTGGCGTTTCGGCTGCTACACGTCAGGACACTCAGCGCCTCCAGTTCGGCTATTGATTTCGTTCTGCGGGTCGCGCCCGTAGCCCTCGGCTTTGGGATCTCGCATTCGCCAACAAACAGCGCGGTCATGAGCTCGGTACCGCGTGAAAGGCTGGGCATAGCCAGCGGCACCAACACGATTGGCCGTTTCTTGGGACGTACCGCCGGCGTGGCCGCGCTGGGCGCGGTATGGGCCCAGCCGGGTAAAGGTCTACGCCGGCCCCGAATTTGGCGGCGTCCGTGACGGAGGCGGCCGCCGAGGCCCAGATCGCCGCGCTGCAGGATGTTACCTACGCGGCCATGGCCTTGGTTGGCGTCACGCTGGCATTGATTGCTTGGGAAACTCTGCACTCGCGTCCGGCCGCGCGGCCTGTTCAGGTTTCTTCGTAGCCGGCCCTATTTCCCGCCAATGCCTTTCCCGCGGCCTGCGACCGCCTTGACGGCGAAACCGTAGTTCCGGCGGCCGTTCCCTTTCGTTTGACCTGCCCAATCCAGCCCCCCAAAACCGGCAATACACTTGCTTTTAGGTAGCCACCCTGGTACTCAATAAATCTATCCAAGTCGCCCTCCGTAGCGTACACGCGCCCGGCGGCTACTCTTTTGGACATGGCGCGCGTCAAGAATTCAACCTGACTGAGAGAAGCAGAATTCACGCTCTCAAAGTGCGCTGTCCGTACCTTTCAGTTTCCGTCATCGATGGCATAGTTGTCCCGCCTGACTGTTGGCAGACCATCACTTGAGGTTTCTAGGATGATTCCTGGCTTGCTTCAGGCCAATCCGCCCTATCCGTCGCGTTCGGCGCCACGATTTCCTGCCGATTCATGACTCTTCTTTCTGACGCCCTGTCAACAAGGCGCAGATGGCTCATCTTTGCCGCCATCTGCAGCGGCATTTTCCTGGACTCGAAAGAGGGCAGCATCGTTGTTGTCATACTGCCGGCCCTGGTAGACGAGCTTCAGGTCGACTTCACGCTTGTTCAGTGGGTTGTACTTTCCTTTACCTTGACAAAGACGGCGATAATCCTGAGCGTAGGAAGATTGGGCGACATGGTTGGCAATAGGCCTGTCTTTCTCGGCGGGACGGTTGCGTTCTTGATCGGCTCTGTCCTCGCCGGCCTGGCGCCAAATATCGAGCTTCTCCTCCTGTTTCGCGTCGTCCAGGCAATCGGCGGCGCCTTCGCCACCGCTCTCAGCATGGGCATTGTGACCGAAATCTTTCCCGCTTCCGAACGGGGCAAGGCTTTGGGACTCTTTAGCTTCGCCGTCTCATTGGGCGGCATCGCCGGACCTTTCCTGGGCGGGATGCTGCTGGAATTTCTCTCCTGGCGCTGGATCTTCTTTGTCGGCTTTCCCTTCAGCTGTATCAGTTTCTTCCTCGCCTGGCGCTTCATGCCCAGCACCAGTCCGGGCGGCCGGCAGAGCTTCGACTGGACCGGCTCCGTTCTCCTGGCTGCCTTTCTATTGACATTCATACTCTTTCTGACCTTCGGTCAGCGTTTCGGATACCTTTCCATCGCCATGTCGGGACTGCTCGCCATCTCGATTCTGGCCCTGGCTCTGTTCATCCACACAGAACGTCGGGTGAAGGACCCGCTCCTCGATCTGTCGATCTTCAAGAATGCACAGTTCAGCCTCAACCTCTCGATGCGCTTCGTGAGCTTCATCGTGATCGGCGGCGTCTACCTTCTCCTTCCTTTCTATCTGACAAACCTGCTCCAGCTGGAGCCTTTGGTCGTGGGCCTGCTCTTGACAACGACCTGGATTTCATTTGGGATTGCCTCTCCGTTCGCGGGCACGCTGTCCGACCGCTTTGGATACCGCCGCATCGCCGGCGCCGGACTGATTATGATGGCTTTCGGCTGCTTCACTGTGAGCACCCTCAGCGTCGACACTTCGATTTTTGGCTACGTTCTGCGCGTTTCCACCTTGGGTCTGGGCATGGGGCTGTTTCAGTCCCCAAACAACAGTGCTGTAATGGGCTCTGTTCCGCGCGAACGTCTGGGCGTCGTTAGCGGCATCAATGTCATCGGCCGCACGCTTGGGCGTACCTCCGGAATCGCAGCCTTGGGGGCACTTTGGGCAAGCCGTGTCATGGCACATTCCGGACCGGACTACATTGGGAGTGTCACCGAAGCCTCAGCCTCGGCCCAGATTGCCGGACTGCGCGACGTCTCCTATACTGCGCTCGCAATTATCGCGGTCACGCTGATTCTGAGCGCATGGGGAATTCTGGAGGCCCGGGCACCGCTCCGCAGGGCCCAGGGCGGACTCTGATAGGCTCCTGCGCCGGCAACACTTCAGCCTTCCTGATGGGTCCGGAATCCGCGCCCTCGTGTTTCGTTGGCCGGACCGTTTCATGTCGCTGATGGGCGGCCGGCATCTGCAGCCGAACAGCAACTAGACTGTAGTGCGTTCCGACGAATCGCCCGACCAGCGGCACTGGGTCCTCGATCCGTTCCGCGCAATCTACTGAGAAGGTTTGTTTCTCCGCCAGCAATGACTAAGCCGGCCGATCAACACTTCGTCGAGCGCAAGTGGCATATCTTTGCAGCGCTCGGTTCGGGCATCTTTCTCGCATCATTCGACGGCGGCGTCGTCAGGGTGGTGTTGCCGGCGCTTGTCACCGAATTTGACGTCGATTTCGCGCTCGTCCAGTGGGTCGTACTCTCCTTTTCTCTCACGCAAACAGCGATCATGCTGGGCGTGGGCAGGTTGGGAGACATGGTGGGCAAGAAACCTATCTTCCTCAGCGGCACGATCGCATTTGCCATCGGCTCTGTCCTGGCAGGGCTTGCTCCGAATATTGAGTTTCTCCTCTTTTTCCGCGTCTTACAGGCCATCGGCGGGGCATTTGCTACGGCCCTGAGTATGGGAATCGTGACCGAAACTTTCCCCGCGTCGGAGCGCGGAAAAGCTCTCGGCCTCTTCAGCGCCACTGTTTCGGTCGGCGGCATCGCCGGCCCAATCCTGGGTGGCTTTCTGCTTAAATTTCTCTCGTGGCGCTGGATTTTCTTCGTCAGCCCGCCTGTTGGTCTCGTCAGCTTCCTGTTGGCTTGGCGCTACTTGCCCAGCGCCGCCCCCGGGGGACGGCAACGCTTTGACTGGGTCGGTTTCTCGACCTTCTTTTCCTTTCTATTGGCGCTCATGCTGTTTCTAACTTTCGGGGAACGCCATGGCTTTCGTTCATCCGCGATACTTGGCCTCCTGGCTTGCTCGCTGGTTGCCTTAGCACTCTTCATTCGTACAGAGCTTCGAGTAAGAGAGCCACTCCTCGACCTGTCGCTCTTTGCCAACGCCCTCTTCAGCCTGAATCTGTCGATGCGGTTGATCAGCTTCATCGTTTCCGGCGGCATAATGCTCCTCCTCCCATTCTATCTGACCAATCTTCTCAAGTTGGATCCTACAGTTGTCGGACTGCTGCTGACGACTACGATGGTCTTCTTCGGCTTGGCCTCACCGATTTCGGGTATCTTTTCGGATCGCTTCGGGTACCGGCTAATCGCCACCGCGGGATTGGTAATGCTGGCATTCGGCTGCTACACTATCAGCACTCTCACTGCCGAAACTTCAGTCCCAGGCTATGTTCTGCGCGTCATGCCACTGGGACTGGGCATGGGCATTTTTCAGTCGCCCAACAACAGCGCGGTGATGGGTTCGGTCCCCAGGGAGAGGCTGGGCGTCGTAAGCGGCATCAATGTTATCGGGCGAACGCTGGGAAATACCGCCGGAGTCGCCGCCCTGGGTGCGCTTTGGGCGAGTCGCGTCTTCGTATACGCCGGGCCTGATTTCGCAGGCGACGTGACTGAGGCAACTGCCGCGGCGCAGACCGCCGCAATTCGGGATGTTGCCTTCGCCGCGATCGCGACTGTTGCGCTGGCCCTTGTGATGAGCGCCTGGGGACTACTGCGCGGGCCCGCAGTCCTGCATATCCGCAAGCGTTCCCGATGACAACCCGTTTGGGCCGGCGATCTACGGCGCAGCCTCTTGAAACCAGGTTACATTGAAACGATCTGGAGCAGGATGATGAGAATTCGCTTTGGTTATCGGGATATGACTTTCCCCGGCGGCACTCTGGGCGCCTTGCGGGAAAGCCAGCGCCTTTTGCCCGATTTGCCCGCCCTGCAGGCACAAATGGCCGACGACGGCTATCTCCTCCTGCGCGGCCTGATCGACCGCGCCAAGGTCGAGCGCGCGCGGGAGACAGTATTGAACCATATGAACGAGCAGAACGTGCTCTCGCCCGGCGCGCCGGTCCTTGAGGGCGTCATGCCCAGGGGCGGGCGCGGCGCCAAGTTGCAGCGCATCGCCTCCCACGAAGACGTTCAGAATGTCCTCGAAGCCGACGAGCTCTTCGCCTTCTTCGCCGCCTACTTCGGCGAATCTGCGCTCACGTTCAACTTCAAGTGGATGCGCGCCGTCGGAAACGAACAGTACACTGGCGCCCACTATGATTTCGTCTACATGGGTCGCGGCTCGCGCAAACTCCACACCGTCTGGATCCCGTTTGGCGATACCACCGTTGACCACGGCACGCTGGCAATATGCCGCGGCTCGCACAACCTGCCGGAATTTGCGCCCATACGCGATACCTACGGGCGCATGGACGTCGACCGCGACGGCATCGACGGCTGGTTCACCAAGGACCCGATGGAGATCGTCGAAAAGTTCGGCGGCGAGTGGCAGACGACCGAATTCTTCATGGGCGATGTGATCCTGTTCGGCATGCACACGATGCACGCCTCGACGACCAACCTGACCGACCGTTTCCGCCTCAGTTGCGATGTCCGTTTTCAGCCAGCGAGTGAGCCGGCCGACGAGCGTTGGGTCGCGGGCGGCCCCGGCCACACGGTACACGGCGCCGAGGAGCTTGTGCCGATGGAAAAGGCGCGCGCGCAATGGGGCCTGCCGGTCTGACGAGCGCTGGCGACTGAGCGGCAAATTGCTCGCGCGGTGAACTTCGAGTAGGATAAATTTCGTTCGGAAATACCCCAATCGTTCAGCTGCCGATCTGGTTGAGGCGCCGGAATCAGATGTCCGAAGAGACAAGAATCGACTGCGATATTCATAACGAGGTGCCCGGGCTGGAAGCGCTCTATCCCTACCTGCCCGCCCACTGGCTCGACTACTGCCGCGAGTCGGCCTTCAATGGGCCCGACGCCAATGACTACCCGGCCGGCGCGCCGACCACCGCGCGCGAGGGCAGTCAGCCCAAGCCCGATCTGACCGAAATTCGGTCCCACGCGCTCGACGGCGTCGATATGGGCATACTGAACTGTGCCTACCGCGTCCAGAGCGTGCGCAACGAGGACCTGGCCGCGTCGCTGGCCACGGCGGTGAACCACTGGCAGGTCGAACACTGGCTGGAGCAGGAGCCGCGCCTGCGGGCATCGATCGTTGTGCCCAGTCACAACCCGCAGCTCGCAGCCGAAGAGATCGACCGCTGGGGCGGGCATCCGGGCTTTGTGCAGGTTGTTCTGCCGGCGCGCGCCGAGGCGCCCTACGGCAACCGCCGCTACGACCCGATTTTCGCCGCGGCCGTGCGGCACGACCTGGCCGTCGGCATCCAGTACGGCGGCGCGCCCGGCCATCCGCCGACGGCGGCAGGCTGGCCCTCCTATTTCATCGAAGAGTACGCCGGCATGGCCCACGTCTTCCAGTCGCAGGTGATCAGCCTGGTCTGCGACGGCGCGTTCGAGCGTTTCCCCTCGTTGCGCATCGCGCTGATCGAGGGAGGATTTACCTGGCTGCCCTCGCTCATGTGGCGCATCGACAAGGAGTGGAAGGGCCTGCGCCACAATACGCCCTGGGTGCGGCGCCGTCCATCCGAATACATGCGCACCCATCTGCGCTTTACGATTCAACCGCTGGACGCGCCGCCGGACTCGGCGCACCTGGCGCAGATCCTCGATCAGTGCGGCGGCGAGGACCTGCTGCTCTACGCCAGCGACTACCCGCATCGCCGCGGGGGCCCGGAGCAGCTTCTGGATCTGCTCTCGGACGCCCAGCGCTCAAAGATTTTCAGTGCCAATGCCCGCGAGCTTTACCGCCTGTAACGCATTTGGCAGCAAATGCAAGACCGACTAAGCGCAGTGAAGAATCCTTTCGACCGTCACATACGGGAGGAATGCCATGACCGCTCCTGTTGATACCTCCACCACCGTCGACCGCCCCGCGGTCGAGCGTAACGGCCACAGAGGAAACGGCGAAGCGCCCGGCGCGGCCATGCGCGCCGCCAAGCGGGCGCGAACGGATACGGCCATTATCGACACCGATATCCACATCTATTTCCCTTCGCCCGACGTCCTGCGCAGCTACCTGAGCGAGCGCTGGCAGGAGTACCACCGTACGATCGGGCAGCGCGGCTACGAGGGCTGCAACTATCCGCGTGCGATGCCGAATGCCGCCCGCCACGACGCCTGGCCGGAAGACGGTACGCCGCCCGGCTCCAACCTGGCATTTCTCCAGGCGCAGCTGCTCGACGAATGGGGAATGGAGTTCGGCGTCCTTAATCCGCTGGTTGGCGCAGGCTATGAGCGCAACCTGGACTTTGGAGCCGCGTTTTCGCGCGCCACCAATGAGTGGCAGGAGGCTGAGTGGTTGGAGCCGGACCCGCGGCTGCGCGGCTCGATCATCGTCCCCTGGGAGGACGGCGTGCAGGCCGCGGCCGAGATCGACCGCTGGGGCAGCCATCCGGGATTTGTCCACGTTCTGCTCATCGCCCGCACAAAGGAGCCGCTGGGACGGCGCAAATACTGGCCGATGTACGAGGCCGCCTGCCGCCACGACCAGCCCATCGCCATTCACTTCGGCGGCGCCGGCGGCGGCCCGATCACCGGCACCGGTTACCCAGCCCACTACATCGAAGACCACGGCGGCATGCCGCAGACCTTCCAGGCGCAGATAATCAGCCTCATTTTCGAGGGCGTCTTCCAGCGCTTCCCGTCGCTCAAGTTCGTCCTGATCGAAGGGGGCTTCGGCTGGATTCCGCCGCTGCTTTGGCGCATGGACGAAGCCTGGCGGCAGCTGCACATCGACGTGCCGCATGTCACCGAGCCGCCGTCCGAAATCTTTCGCCGCCATTTCTGGGTCAGTACCCAACCGATGGAGGAACCGTTCCAGCCGGAGCAGTTCCGCCAGTTGCTGGACCACCTGGACATGGACGATCACCTGCTCTTCGCCACCGACTATCCCCACTGGGACTTCGATTCGCCCGATCGCGCTTTTCCGATCCAGCTCGACGAGGAGCGGCGGCGCAAGATCATGGCTGAGAACGCCCGCAGCCTTTACAAGTTTTAGAGAACCGTCATGGCCAAACATGTCGTCGCCACCGTAGATGAGATCCCGCCCGGCGAGCGCAAAATCGTCGAAATCGGCGGCCGTTCGCTGGGGGTCTTCAATATCAAGGGCGAGTTTTACGCTCTGCGCAACATCTGCCCGCACCAGGGCGGCCCGCTCTGCCAGGGCCGCCTGACCGGCTTCGTCATGGCCGACAAGCCGGGCGGCGAGTACAGGTACGAGCGCCGCGGCGAGATTCTGCGCTGCCCCTGGCACGGGTGGGAGTACGATGTGACAACCGGCCAGTCCTGGGTCGATCCCGGTTCGGTCCGCACCCGGCGCTATGAAGTGGAGGTCGCGCCGGGCGACGCTCTTCCTCAAGGCTACCAGCCGGGGCCCTACACGGCCGAGACATTCGAAGTCTCGATCGACCACCAGTACGTGGTCGTCGAGCTCCCCGGTTAACGGCCTTTCCACTACCCGCTGACCTTCTACGCTTTCCACGCGCACCCGTCCGCAGGCAGCGCCGCGCGCGTCTTCATGCCCACATTCCAAGCCCCAAAGACAGGAACAACCCATGAATCGATCAGACCATCCGCCCATCGACCCGGCGCTCGACACCTATCTTCGCAACGCCGAAGCGCAGCTGCTCAATGAACTGTGCGACTGGCTCCGAATCCCCAGCATCAGCACCCTGCCCCAACACAAAGAGGACGTCGAGCGGGCAGCCGCCTGGCTGGCGCGGAAGTTGACCGCCGTCGGCCTCGAAAATGTCGAGCAGGTGCGGACCGGCGGGCATCCAATCGTCTACGGCGACTGGCTTCATGCCGGGCCCGACGCGCCCACGCTACTCGTTTACGGCCACTACGACGTGCAACCGGCCGACCCGCTCGAGCTGTGGACGTCGCCGCCCTTCGAGCCGTCCGTGCGCGGGGATGACCTCTTCGCCCGCGGCGCCTCCGACGACAAGGGCCAGCTCTTTGCCCACGTCGCGGCGGTGCAGGCACTGCTGGCAACTTCCGGGTCGCTGCCGGTGAACGTGAAGTTCGTCGTCGAGGGCGAGGAGGAGGACGGCAGCCAGGCCCTGATGGCCTACGTCCCCGCGGCTACGCAGAAACTGGCCGCCGACGCCTGTCTCATCTCCGACACGCACATGCTCTCGCCGCAGCAGCCGCTGATTATCTACGGGCTGCGCGGGATGTGGGCCGGCGAGATCACCGTGCGCGGCCCCGCGCAGGACCTGCACAGCGGCATGTTCGGCGGCGCGGTCCACAATCCCAACCAGGCCCTGTGCGAGCTGCTGGCGCGGCTCCATGACGCTGAGGGCCGGGTAACGGTCCCCGGCTTCTACGACCGTGTCGAGCCGCTGAGCGGGCATGAGCGTGCCGCGCTCGCGCGCGTGCCCTACGACGACGAAACCTTATTGAAGGAAAGCGGCGCGCCCGCGGTCTGGGGCGAACCGGGCTTCTCCGCGACCGAGCGAATCGGGGCCCGGCCGACGCTTGAGATCAACGGCATGTGGGGCGGCTTCACCGGCGACGGCTTCAAGACAGTGATCCCCGCCGAAGCGCACGCCAAGGTCAGCTGCCGGCTCGTACCGGACCAGGACTCGGCCGCGATCGGCCCCATGATCGAGCGGTTTCTGACCGAGATCGCGCCGCCGACTGTCGATGTTAGCGTGCAAACGCGTGGGCATGCGCCGGCGACGGTCGTGCCGCTCGACGTGCCCGAGATCGGGGCGGCCTCGCGCGCCTTCAAGCGCGTTTTCGGCGCCGACCCGGTCTTCAGCCGCGAGGGCGGCTCGATCCCCGTGGCGACCGTCTTCCAGGAAGCGCTCTCTATTCCGATTCTTCTGATGGGTCTGGGCCTCCCGGATGACAATCTGCACGCGCCCAACGAAAAGCTACACCTTCCGAACCTGTATCGTGGCATTCGCGTTGGCATTGCGTTGATGGAAGAGTTGAATATTGCTTGACTTCCGCGCCGAACCGATGCAGAATGATAGAATTCCCAATTAGCGGTTTGACCCCGAATGGTCTTGCTTACTTTGAATAAGGAGTTACAGATGCATGCAGGCATTACTAGATATAACTCGACTCGTCGTGTGCAGCTCGTTGTGGTTCTGGCGGTTCTGCTTCTGGCTTTGCTGCCGCAGGCTATCGCGGCGGCCCCTGCCGAACTGAGCGCAAGCCCACAGGCTGCCAACACGACCCACGTCGTTCAGGCCGGTGAGACCCTCGCTATCATCGCTGCCCGCTACGGCGTAACCGTCCAGCAGATCGTCAACGCCAACAATATTGCCAATGCCAATATCATCTATGTTGGCCAGCGGCTGCAGATCCCCACGTCGGGACAGCAGCAGCCCGGCGCCGCGCAACCGGCCCCCGCGCAGCCGGGTGGATGCGCGCAAAGGCACACAGTTGTCGCCGGTGATTCGCTGTCAGGGCTCGCCGTCCGCTACGGAGTGACCATCCAGAATCTGGCCAGTGCGAACAACACCACGGTTACGTCGTTCGTCTATATTGGCCAGCAGTTGTGCATCCCCGGTGCAAGTTCGGGCGGCGGCACAACCGGAGGCGGCGGCTCCCCGACGGGCACGGGCGGTGTCTGGTACGAAGTGCAGATCGGCGACACACTGAGCCGCATCGCATTCAACCACGGCACGACCGTCAATGCGATCGTGCAGGCGAACAACCTCCCCAACGCCAACACCGTGTTCTGGGGCACCCGGATCTGGATTCCACAGGCCGGTTCAAGCGCGCCTGCGCCGGGAACACAGCAGCCTGCGCCCGCGCCGGCTCCCGTAACCGGCGGCCCGTTCGCAGTCGTCACCTCCTCGGGCCGGCTGAACGTCAGAGGCGGCCCCGGCACCGAGTACACCGCGGTATCCTCGCTCGCCTCGGGGGCGCGCGTCACGATCGTCGGCATTGGCCCCAACAACGAATGGTACAAGGTCGAGGTCCCAGGCGTATCCGGTGATGCCTGGATCTATCGCGCGCTGACCCAGACCGAGGGCTCTGTAAACGGCGTGAAACAGTACGCCGAGTCGGAGATCCCGCCGCGGCCTGCGGCGCCAGCCCCGACGGCTCCGCAGCCTACCCAGCCGCCGCCCTCAGAAACTGTTGGCCTCGGCTTCGGCTTCGGCGTCCAGGCCCACATGATCCACAATGGCCAGGAAGGCATTGTGATGGACAAGACCAGCGAGCTCGGCTTCCGTTGGGTCAAGCAGCAGATCGAGTGGAAGGTCTTCGAGGCCAACCAGGGCCAGTACGGCTTCGGCGATATCTGGCCGCTCGTGAACGCCGCCAACTCACGCGGCATCAACCTGCTCTTCAGCGTCGTCAACGCCCCCAGCTGGTCGCGTGAGTCGGGCTTCGATGGCTCGGTCGGCGGACCACCGGCGGATCCGGGCACATTCGCTGCCTTCCTTGGCCGCCTGGCCGGAGAATACTGCGGCTCGTCCGTCAAGGCAATCGAGGTCTGGAACGAGCAGAACCTGCACTACGAATGGGGCAACCGCCCGATCAACCCGAGCGAGTACATGGCGCTGCTGCGCCCGTCTTACGGGGCGATCAAGAGCGCCTGCCCCTCCATGCACGTGATCAGCGGCGCGCTGACACCTGCCGGCGACAACGGCTCGCTGGCCATGGATGACTTCCGCTACTTCGAGGCAATGCTGCAGCAGGGCTTGGCCAACTATGTCGACGGCTTCGGCGCCCATCCCAGCGGCTACAACGTTCCGCCCGACACCGTCTGGCAGAACGCCTGCGCCGAAATTCAGAAGACAGGCAACCAGAACTTCAACGGCGCCTGCGACAACCCCCACCACTCGTGGAGCTTCCGCAGCACGATGGAAGGGTACCGCAACCTGGCGTTGCGCTACGGGGCCGGCCACCTCCCGATCTGGCCGACCGAATTCGGCTGGGCCGCAGGCGGCGCGTTTGACCCCCGCTACGGCTACGCCAACGACAACGACTTCGACGAACAGGCCCGCTGGACCGTCAGGGCCTTCGAGATGATGCGCAACTGGGGCTGGGTCGGCCCGGCCTTCCTGTGGAACCTGAACTTCCGTGTCGTAGCCGACGGGACCGAGAAAGCGCAGTGGGGGATCGTCCGCAACGACTGGAGCCCGCTGCCCGTCTACCACGCGCTGCGCAACATGCCCAAGTAGCAGCCGCGCAGCGAGTAACGATGTTCAACCCGGAAATGACCGTCGCCGCCGTCAATCGGATGAGCGAGCAGACACTAGCCGCCAACCTCGGTATTCAGTTTACCGAGGTTGGCGCTGATTTTATGTGCGCCCAGATGCCCGTGGACAGGCGCACGCTCCAACCCTACGGCCTGTTGCACGGGGGCGCCTCCTTGGCGCTGGCCGAAACGATGGGCAGCGTGGCCTCAACCGCGCTGATCGACCTGGCGAGCCAAGCCGCCGTTGGCCTCGAGATCAACGGCAACCACCTGCGATCGGTCGAACATGGCGTCGTCACCGGAACGGTGCGGCCCATCCACATCGGCCGGCGTACCCATGTCTGGGACATCCGCATCGAGGATGAAGAAGGCCGGCTGGTCAATGTCAGCCGCCTGACGATGATGATCATACAGCGGTCGTGAATGACCAAGCTCAATATTCTGACGCCTTGGGCAGAGAACGGCGAACTCCTGCGCCAGCCGGCCAGGCGAGTTCGAACCTTTGACGCGCGTCTGCATCAACTCCTGGACAGCTTGATCGAGACGATGCGCGATGGACAGGGTGTCGGCCTGGCCGCGCCCCAGGTCGGGCTGCTGCAGCGCATCTTTGTAATCGAATATCCGGAGGACTCGGAACGCCCTGAAGAGACGATGCAGCGCTTCGAAATGATCAACCCGGAGATCGTGAAGGCGAAGGGCTCAGAAGTTGGACAGGAAGGCTGTTTGAGTCTGCCCGGACTGGCCGCCGACGTTGACAGGGCCACCTACGTGCTCATCAAGGCGCAGGACCGCAACGGCAAAGCCCAGCGCATCAAGGCGCACGACTGGCTGGCGCGCATCTTCCAGCACGAGCTCGATCACCTCGACGGCGTCTTGATGGTCGACCGGGCCGAACAGGTCTACAAGGTCGTCGAAAACGAGGAAGGTGAACCGGAGCTGATTCCCGTGGAGGAGGCGGTCTCACAAAACTGAGCCGAAGCGCCGCGACCGACCAATGGAAAAGCCCCGCAGATCTACATGCGGGGCTTTTTGCTGTCAACATGAGTCGAACCGGTTCGCGACGGTTACTGGACGTGGTGGTCGATGCCCTCGTAGCGTTCGATAAAGGCGCGGATACGGTCGGCGTCGAACTCGTCAAACTTGTCGAGACGTTGCCAGGCGGTCAACGCGATGCGCGCTCCCATGTCCTTGTGGACCGACTGCGAGCCGAACGCTGTCCAGCTGGGATCGTTTGGCATCATCAATACGTGCCGACCGCTGCTGACATAGGGCTGGACGATTTCAGCCAGCTGCTCCTGAAGCTCCGGGCAGCCGTCCTCGCACTGGAAATAGACGATCACGCCGCCGTCTTCCATGTTGTGTACCACCTGCTCGTAGCGCACCGGTTCATCATAAATGTCCCATGGCGCCAGTCCGGGGTAATGCGGGCCGGATGTTGGCGGGGTCGTGTTGTACTCGATCGGCGATGCGCTCCCTTGGGGGATGTGCGTGTTCCCCTGCGTGGGCCACCTCTCCTCGTCGCCTACCGGCGCAGTGTTGCGGATGTTTGTGTAGATGACCAGCGCGACGATGGCTACCAAGGCAATGCCTCCACCAAGCAGGTAGAGGTTTTGCGTGCGCCGCCGCCGCGCGGCGATCTCCTTCAGTTGCTGCCGTGAAGGACGCGCCAGCGGGTCACGCGCCCCTGCGCGAGACCCGCGGCCCCCCTTCGAACGAGTTGACCTACGCGATTTCGACTTCGTAGCCATTAGTTGTGAACCCAGACCAATGTTGCGTTATCCGCCGTCGCTTGAATCCATTCGCTGGCGCCGTTCCACTCGGGAAAAGACCACTTGAACAGCCACTCGGCGTCGTCGACCGCCATATTGACGCAGCCGTGGCTCATCGGTGTCCCGAAATTGTTGTGCCAGTAGGCACCGTGCAGTGCGTATTCACCGTAAAAATACTGTACCCACTGCACGTTTGGCAAACTGTAGTAGGTGCCGGCGGCCTTGTTTCCCCCGGACATCGTCTGCGACGGCGTCCGCACCCACATGCGGAAGACACCCTGCACAGTCGGATAGATCGAAATTCCGGACGAAATCAGAAACTCACCCTCGAGCTCGTCGCCGGCCCAGGCGTAGAGTTTCTGGTCGCTCAGATTGACCTCAATCCACTTCTCTCCCCCGGTGCGTGCCGCGTCTACATCCATGTGAAGCTGGGACCGATCGTCGATCGATTGAGGAATGTCGCTCTCTTCCCCGGCTTCTTCCTGTTCGGCCGAGGCCAGCAACGCCTCCAATTCCAGGCGAATCCGGGGCACGTCCATCGTCGCTTTGGAGAACGGAAGAGGCGGCAGCAGGTCTAGACCAACCGGGCCTCCTTCCGGCGCCGCAGTCGTCTCCACCTCCGCCGGCTCCGCCGCCATCGCGGCCGGCGCACTGCTCAAACCGACCAGCCAAGCTCCGCACAGAATTACGGTTCCTATTGATACCGCCACTATCCGGCGCATCGTTGAATAACCCCCATATGAAGGAATGAATTGGTCCCCACAAAAAGGAACGATAAGTCAAGAGTCAGCCCCGCTATTGGTGAACCATCACCAGTGTGCCAGGATTCGATCTGTCGCTGAACAGCCAGTCGTCGTTGTAAACCGAAGGCGACGTCCAATCGAACAGCCAATCGGCGTCCTCTTCGGTCAGATTGACGCAGCCCCTGCTCATGGGCGTGCCGAAATTGTTGTGCCAGTAGGTGCCGTGAAAGGCGTAGTTCTTGAAGAAATACTGGACGTTCTGGACGTCTTCCAAATGATAGAAGTTGCCCGAGGCCCGGCTCCCGCCGCTCATATCCTGCATTGCAACCTTGGCCCAGATGCGGAATGTGCCCGTCACCGTCGGCGTGTTGCCAATCCCGGTCGATACGACAAAGGCCCTGATCGGTATGGTGCCTTCGTACGCAACGGCCAGCTGTTCGCTCAGGTCGACCTCGATCCAGCGCTCGGTCTGCGTAGGATATTGCGAAGGATGCAGCCGCGCGAAGGAACTTTCGAGCAGTTCAAGCGCGTCCGGCGGAGGAATACGCAGGACCTGACCCACCTCAACCGCGTTCGGGTTTTGCAGTCGGTTGACACGGGCCAGGACCACGGCCGCAACCCCGTATCGATCTGCGATCTGGGAGAGAAACTCGCCCGGCTGCACCGTATGCAGGACCACTTCGGTCCGGTTCGGGTCCACCACTGTCACGGGCGGCTGTGGCTGGACTTCCTGAACGGGCGGCGCCGGCTGGACCTCGGGCGCTGGCGCCGGCGGCTGCTCAGGCGCGGGCACGCGCAGTACCTGGCCGGTGTAGAGCCAGCGGAAGGGAGAAAGATCGTTCATGCGCGCCAACTCGGACAGGCTGATTCCATAGCGCCTGGCGAGAATGGTGAGCGACTCTCCGGCACGTACAGTATAGAATTGTACGCCCCCGGTATTCTGGTTCGGCGTGCCTGTCTGAGAGGGCTGACTCTGGACGGCCTGCCCGCCGGGCGCAGAGCCCGGCACGCGCAGTACCTGGCCGGTATAGAGCCAGCGAAAGGGAGACAGATTGTTCATGCGGGCCAGCTCGGCCAGGCTGATTCCATATCGCCTGGCTATGGTCGAAAGCGAATCGCCCGCCCGCACCCTGTATGTGCCGACGCCTCCCGTATTCTGATTCGCGTTTGTCGAGGAATCCGGACTTGCTCCGTCGATCAGTAGCCTCTGACCGTACCAGACGTAGTTTACATTGGACAGGTTGTTGAGCTGGCGCAGCCGGGCCACCGTAGTGCCGTAACGCGCGGCGATCTGACTGAGCGTTTCACCCGGTCTGACGACGTGCACCTCGTAGGCCGATGCGCTGCGTACACTGGCAAAGACAGCAATGGCGGCCAGAAGAAGAGCCAGCGTCGCCCTCACCATGGGGCTAAGGCGTCTTCGAATCGAGAACCTTGTCAATGGGATTGAGTGCGTCACGTCAGTACCGTCCTTCTGTTCGTTGAATCGGGCCTGTTTCAATGCCGACGATAATTCCTGGTCTGCCTCCTAGCTTCCAAGACGACGACCGTGGTGGAATTGTTCCGATATCGATGGGGCTTTCTTTCCTCTCGAGCGCACTCTTCAATATATCGAAATATCCTGTCTGATACAATCCGAACAGGAAGCCAGGGTGCAGTCCAAAATCGGGGTACAGTATCCCATACCTCGGGTTGCAAGCAAGTTAAGGTCGGTCCGTGGTCCGTTCCCTGTCAGAGTGGGGAAATACGCCTGCCCGAATCCCTTTGGACGGTCGGGCCTGCGGCCCTCCCTTGTGCGGGGGGACTCCCCCCGCAACGCCCCCCTGATACAACCCGCAGTTGACGTTCTTCGTGGAGATTCGCGCAGATTCGTGGATCAAGCCCTTGCCCGTGACGTTACCGGCAACTGGCCACTGACCACTGGCCACTGCAGTTTGACGTTCGGGCCTGCGGCCCTCCCTTGTGCGGGGGGACTCCCCCCGCAACGCCCCCCTGACAACCCTCTCCCGCGCCGCGCCGTGCTCGAAACACGGCGCCCGCCATCGCCCACTGTCCTCCTCCCCCTGCAGATTCTGACCAGTAAACCCTGACCCCTGCCCCCTGACCCCTGCAGTTTGACGTTCGGGCCTGCGGCCCATCGCGCCGCACCCAAATCAGCGAACGCCGCAGCCTCCCAGCGGCAGGGCCTTGTGCCTGCTTTGTACCTCTCCCAAACCCGCTATGCAATTCCAGCCACCGCTGGCATGAATTCCCCGCCAGACGATTCCCACCCCAAATATGAGATGCACCCGGAAGCTTCGAAGCTCTGGGTCTAAGCCTCGCATCAGATACCGACCCTATCCTCAGTCCACTGCAGGACGAGAGGCGGCCAGCTTTGCCGGCTTCAATGCAAGTACCGCGTTCCCCGCGTACGGGGGATAGCATCGTTTCTGCCCAGCAGAGGGAACATGGCCCTCCAGGCATCGCGGACAGTTCCTAACCAGTCAATCTGGGCCGATGTCGGACGCATTGGTTCGACTCGTCCTGCGTGTTATAATCCCGCAATCGAATCCGCTGGCCCTTCGCCGCAGGTTGAACGTCAGGGCCGCTCCAACAACGTCTGTCGATCGTTGGGTTACCACACTGGCAAGAGACCGGCGCGCACCGGGCAATCCAATCGCACTGGCCCCAGGCCGAAGCCTCTGATCATAGTGGCAGTTGCCAACCGATAGAGGGATGGATGGTACAGAAAACAACTGCGCCGTATGGGAGTTGGCGTTCTCCGATCAGCGCTGGACTGGTTTCCGCAAGTTCTCAGCATTGGATCAACCAACTCTACGTGGAGGGTGAAGAGCTCTATGCTCTGCTCCGCCTTCCTGAAGAGGGAGGCCGCAGCGTGGTCGCCCGTGTACTTGCGGATGGGCGATTCGAATCATCGACGCCTGCCCCCTTTGACGCTCGTACGCGCGTCTACGAATACGGCGGCAGCGCCGGCGGCTTCACAACCCTTTCCGCGCTCGCCTTTCGAGACTATTCCCAGGCCGGTTCGAGCCATTACGGCATCAGCGACCTGGAATTCTGGGACGGGGAGACGCACAAGTTCGAAGCCAACTACTGCCGCTCTCTGATCGGCCCTTACCCCGAGGACCGCGCCCCCTATCGCCAACGCTCGCCAGTCCACCGTGCGCATGAGATCAACGCGCCCCTGCTCATCTTTCAGGTCCTGGACGATAAAGTGGTACCGCCGAACCAGTCGCGGTCCGTTGCCGACGCACTGCGCGACCGCGGCGTCCCCGTGGCGCACCTCGAGTTTGAAGGCGAGGCGCACGGGTTTCGACGAGCCGAGTCAAATGTGCGAACGCACCAGGCGGAACTCGCCTTCTTTGGGAAGGTCTTCGGTTTCAGACCGGCCGACGATTTCCCCCCCTGCACATCGACAACGCCCAAGCCCTTCACCCAAGCGGCAACGCCGGCTGAACCGGCAGCAAAGCGAAAAGCGTGACCAAAATAGAGCCTGAACCGCCAATCCACGGAGGCCCGAAGTGAGTTCAAATAGAGGACGAGAAACGGCAAGTTCCATTGTCGAAACCTTCAAGCGGCGCACGCGGGGGTCGGGCGAATGGGACGCGCGCGCCAAGAAAACGATGCCCGGCGGAGACACGAGGGCCTCCTCGTATTACACGCCTTATCCCGCCTATATGGTGCGCGGCGAAGGCTGCCATCTCTATGACTATGACGAGAACAAATACCTCGACTTCCTCAACAACTACACCTCCCTCATTCACGGTCACGGTCACCAGGCGACCGTGAGCGCCATTCAGGAGCAGGCCGTGCGCGGGACCGTGCTCGGCTCCGCCGCCGAGGTTACGGTTGAACACGCCGAGATGCTCGTCGACCGCGTCCCCAGCCTGGAAAGCGTCCGCTACTGCAACTCGGGTACTGAAGCGACGCACCTGGCAATGCGCGCGGCCCGAGCTTTCATGGGCAGGGACGTCATCGTCAAGATGGATGGCGGCTACCACGGGTCGCACGATTATGTGCAGGTCAATGTGCATGCCGACACCGAGTCGGAGGGATTGCCCCAGCCCAGGCTCACCACGCGCGGCGTTCCGTCTGCTGTGCTGGAGGACGTGAGAATCGTTCCGTTCAACGACCTCGACGCGCTCGAAGACGTGCTGCGCGCCGAGAGCGGCAAGATCGCCGCAATCATCCTGGAGCCGGTCCTCGGCTCGGGCGGGGGCGTCGAACCGGAAGACGGCTACCTGCAGGGCGTAAGGCAGCTGGCCGACGACTATGGCGTGCTCCTGATCTTTGATGAAATCCTGACATATCGCACCGATGTCGGCGGCGTGCAGGCCGCAATCGGGGTGACGCCCGACCTGACTTCGGTCGCGAAGTTCATCGGCGGCGGTCTGCCGCTCGGCGCGTTCGGCGGCCGCGAGGAGATCATGGCGCCGTTCGATCCCACACACGCGCAGACCATTCCCCACAACGGCACCTTCAACGGCAACAACATTACGATGGCGGCCGGCATCGCCACGATGAAGGACTACGGCGCCAACGAGGTCGCGCGCATCAACCGGCTCGGCCAGCGGCTGAAAGAGGGGTTCAACCGGGCCTTTGACGCAACTGGCGTGAATCTGCGGGCGGTGGGCGGAGGTTCGATAATCCGCGTCCACTGGAGCGAGAACAGGATCAGAGACGCCCGCGAGGGCGCGCTGGCACAGGCTGCCGCACAGGACCTGCCCCGGCTGCTGCACATGGAGCTGATGAACCAGGACATATTCAGCGCGCCCAGGTGCCAGTTCGCGATCTCGACGCCGATGACAGAGCGGGAAGTCGACACCGCTATCGAGGCGATGGCCCGCTCCCTGGAGGTTGTCATGCCCTACGTCGAGGAGCGTACGCCCCACCTCGTTCGCGCCTAAGATGCAAGCGGGACCGGGCCCTTCCCCTCCTGTCAGGTGGTCGGGTACGCGGGCGGACCCAAAAGTCCCTGTCTTCCCTTCGCTACCGCGAGCATGAATCCGTGAAAACTCGTTGGCAGGCATGGTACGGCGACCGCGAGATTGATCTTGATTTCCCGCCGGCGTAGCGCGCGGAGAAGGTTCAGATGGCGGACGCCCTACCGGCGGATTCCGCAACCCTGGCCGCCGGCCTGCGCCAGCCGATTGGAACGCCGCCGCTCCGGGAACTGGCGAGCGGGAGCAAGTGCGCCGCCATCGCGGTGGTCGCCCACCGGTTCAGATTGAGAACTCGTACGCAGGGTCTGTCGCCGCGCGCGCCAGCCGGCCCCCCAGTTCGCGCGTCGTCTGGATCAGGGCGTCGAGCGTCGCCGCAAAGAGAGGAAAGGAGAGCGCCTCGAGCGGAAGATCAGCCTGCAGGGAAACATCGCCGTCGCCATCGAGGGCGAACCGGACCAGCCGCACAGACTGGTTGAGGCGCAGCAGGAGCGATGCCAGCGCCCGCCTGCACTCCGGAGCGGGCGTAGGCGTGAGAGGGCTGACGGCGAAGTGCAACCATTCTTCTCCCGCCGCCACGTACAGGTCGAACTCGTCATCCTCTTCGTCGGCGAAGCTGCTGCGCCAGACGCCTTCAGCGACCGCCTCGTATCCCCACTCGTAGCGATCAAACAGGGCTGGAATGTCCACTGCTTCTACCCTTACGGGCGGTCGTGTTCCGGCAGGGTCCCACCGATGCTGAACGGGCCTTCTTCGCTAACGCGTGTCGTCATTCGCCCAAAATGCGGCGGCGTTTTCTCAGGTGGCGCAAGCGCGAGCGTGGGTGGTCGACGGCTTTGTAGATTTCGTCGGCTGTCAGGCCGGTAGCCTCTTCGAGGTCCATCACTGTGCGGAAGGATTCGTCCTTAAGTTCCAGAAGCCTCTCCCGCTCAAATTCGCTCAGTTTGTGGCCGATGAGGGTTGATTCCGTATCCTCGAGGAGGCTGCTGCGGCAGTCCAGGCAGATCCACGTATGACCAATAAGAATAAGGTAATCTCTGACCCTGGCGTTCTCCATACGGAATCTCCCGGTTGCTCCTCAAAGACCTGCAACATTTTGAACTGATTAGAAAGTGGGGGTTGGCACGGGCGGATTGGCAAGGCGAGAGCGGGCCGTCGTGCCCCGAAATCTAGGGCGAAAGTTCCCCCTCCGCCCCGGCATCGAAAGCCGGGTGTTCCACCAGTCCCGCCGTCTCGACGGGCCAGATCGCAAGCCAAGCCTTGCCGATTACGAACTCCTGCGGCAGTTGGCCCCACGTACGTGTGTCGGACGAGGCCGGCCGGTTGTCTCCCAAAACGTAGAGGTTCCCGGGATCAACGATCTGCGCAGAGATGTTTCGCGTCATCGGAATCTGATCATACGGTTCATCGACTGGCAGGCCGTTCAGATAGAGAACGCCTTCCAGGATTTCGACTGTGTCCCCCGGCAGCCCAATGATCCGCTTGATGTAGTCCTGGGTGGGGTTATTAGGATAGTGGAAGACGATCACGTCGCCGCGCTTATGATCGCTCAGACGGTAGGCCAGCTTGTTCACGAGCAGATATTGCCCATGGTGGAAATTCGGTTCCATCGACTGGCCTTCGATGCGGTAGTTCTGCACCAGGCTGCGGATGACAAGAAAGATGAGCACCGCCAGGATCACTGTTTCCAGCGTTTCCCGTAGCAGCGACTTGAGTTCTATACCATCTTCTTCCTGCTCTTCGCCTGCAAGCGCGCCCCCGGGATCGCCCAGTTCGCCCAGCGGTACGGCGCCGCCCGTCGGAACGGCGGTGGCAATCGTCTTCCCGCCTGGCATGGCCGGCTCGGCGCCCTGTTCGTTTAAGGGTAGGGACAGTACGGGGTCCGGGGAGGGCTCGACGCCTTCAGGAGACTCTGCCGCGCCGGACACAGACCGCGCTGGCAGGTCGGCTTCCATCTCCGACGCTTTCGGCGTTCTTTGATCATCGAGCAACGGTTTGGGTCCGATTTCGTGGCGTAGAGCGGTTGTGACTGGTCAGTCAGATGAAGAAATTATATCATTCGACACGAATTGAAATCAAGCGGGGAACGTTCGCGGCCATAACTGTCACATTGAAAAGAAACCCTCGTCCTCATTTCGATCGTTTCACTGTCTGTCCAACGAAACGTCTGTCGCCGGACCATGAGGTGCCCCGCCTTTCCTGTCAATGTCCCCTCGATTGCGTCAGTTATCCCAAATGAATAACCCAATTATCCCAAATCAGCCAGCTATCTGAGAATGTAACGCGTTCCCCGTTTGTCACCGATCTTGAGGAGCAGCTTCTTGTCGACAAGGTCAGCCAGGTCCAACCGCAGCGTCTCGGCGCCGACGTGCGAACACAGCTGCCTGTAATCGCGATTGGTTATGCTGCCGCTGGCCTGCACATGCTGCATCGCCTTTAACTGGCGCTCGTTCATGTGCTGCTCCCACTCGGGGATGATCTTCTCCAGGTCGCGGCTGTTCTGCAGTGTAACCGAGAATCGATGGCTCCTCGCATCAAAGGACGGCGGCGGATGGCCCGCGGCCACCATCTCCTCAATCATCCTGTCGACGCCCAAGCCAAGCTCCTCAATGTATCCCCATTGGTACAAGCCGTTGACAATGCGCGGATTGCGGCTGTAGTGCTCCTCGACGATGTTGTCGATTGTGATGTACGCCGGCAGGCCGCCCGGGCTGGTAATTTCCAGGCGGTCGGTGTGCATGTGAATTTCGACGCTGCTCCCCCGCAGACGATAGTCGCGGTGGCAGACCGCATTCACAAGCGCTTCACGCACGGCAAATGGCGGGTATTCGGTCCGGTCTTCGCGTTGCAGGCCCTTGACAACCGCCTTCTTGTCCATCTCCTCCCAGATCACCCGCCAGCCGCGCTCAACGATACGCGCGAGCGGGCCCGTGATCTCCTCGCGCCGGCCATAGCCGAACGAACCGGCCGCGCCGCCCAGCGGCAACTCCTCGGCCTCACGCTCGCCCGCGACTTCCGCGGCCCTCTGCACGTCTGACCGGTTGTTGTCGAACTTCACGAAGACCGCCCGGCTCTGCGGCAGAAACAGTTGCGGCTCCTTGCCGAATAGCAGCATCCCGCTAATTGTCGGCACGCCGTCGTCGCCGATCGCGCCGATCTGTTGCAACAGCCTGTTCTTGGGCAGCAGCGTGCCGCGCGGGTTGCGCTGCTGACGTTTTTCCAGGTACTCGTCGATGACGTCCTCGTCCAGGTCCTCCCTGACCGCGCCGGCGACAACCTCTGTCTCAAACTCGCCCATCGAGCGGTTGGCCACCAGCATCTGTAGCTCTGCCGGGCTGAGCGGACGGTTCTCGCGGCTGTGGCGCACGAGCGCCCGGCCATCGCTGAGGACATGCAGCTCGCTGCTGCGTTCGACCCGCAGCAGGACGATCGGCCCGCCCTGTGTTTCCGCTTGCTGCCACTCGGTAGGCATCGGCGGACGGCACAGCGTCAACGCGGCGCGCAACGTGCCTTCAGCTTCCTCTCCTTCCATCGGGTCGACCGGCAGTCCGCCGGCGTCAACGCCCAGCACGACCGTTCCGCCGTCGCCGTTGGCGAAGGCGACGAGAATCTCGGCCAGAGTCTCCGGATTGGGGCTGGGCAGGAAAGCGAGCCTCGCGCCGGGTCCTTCGTTCAGGAGAGTGCGCAGTTCAGTCATCGGAGGCGCTGCCGCTCTAGTCGTCCGCCGGTATCGGAGCTGGGCCGGTGACGGCCGCGGCCGGTTCGCTGCCATTCGATTCCACGCCGTCGATTTCCCGCGTCAAATCTTCATGTCTGAGCACCGCCAGCGCGGTCGCGGTATCTCCTTCGTCCAGATTGACAATGCGAACACCGCGTGTGGCGCGGCCAATAAGGCTGATCCCAGAGACCGGCGTCCGCAACATGATGCCGTTGCCGGTGATTACTGTAATCTGGTCCTCGTGATTGACAACGCGGGCCGCCACGATCGGACCGACTTCATCCAGCCTGGGGTGGTCAGTGGTCCACACACCTTGCGTATATCGGCCTTTCTGAGGGTACTCGCTCATGCGGACGCGTTTGCCGCAGCCAAACTCGTGCAACACCAGAAGGTATGCGTCGGGCTGGACAACGTCGAAACCGGTAACGAGGTCGCCGGGCCGCAGGCGCAACGCCCAAACCCCGGCCGCCGCACGCCCCATCGCTCGCACCTGGTCCTCGCGCATTCGCAGCGCCTTGCCTCCGCGCGTTACCACGATAAACTCCTGGTCCCCGTCAGTTAGCTGAGCCCACTCCAACGAATCGTCCTCATCCAGATTCATCGCAATCAATCCGCTGGGACGTACATGCGCGAACGCGCTCGCCTGTACCCGCTTGATTCGCCCCTTGCGCGTCAACAACGTAATATACTCCGCTTGACCGAAGTCAGCGGTCGTCAGCATCGCAGTCACTTCTTCATCGTTCTGCAGTGTCAGCACATTGGCAATGTGCGCGCCCTTCGCCGTACGTCCGCCCTCCGGCAGCTCATAAACGCGACTGCCGTACACCCGCCCCTTGTTCGTGAAGAACAGTATGTGGTCCAGAGTCCGGGCAAAGCGCAGATCCATCACCTCGTCCTCGCCGCGTGTCGTCATCCCTTTCACGCCGCGCCCTCCGCGGCCCTGTGCCCGAAACACTTCCGCCGCCATGCACTTTATATACGCGTTTGCGCTGAAACTGATCAGCACATTCTCCTGCGGAATCAGGTCCTCTTCGCTGAAGTCGCCGCTGGCGTAACGCACGATCGACGTGCGCCGCTCGTCGCCAAACTTCTCCTTCAACTCGACGATGTCGTCCCGGATCAGGCCGCGAATCTTGTGCGGGTTGGCCAGCAAGTCCTCCAGGTAGGCGATTCGCTCCATAACCTCCTGGTACTCGTCCTCGATCTTCTGGCGTTCGAGCGCGGCCAGCCGACGCAGCTGCAAGTCCAGGATCGCCTGCGCCTGGACTACGCTGAGATTGAACAGCTCAACCAGCTGCGCGCGCGCATGCTCTGCGCTGTCCGAACTACGGATCGTCGCGATCACTCTGTCGAGGAACTGGAGGGCGATGCGCAGACCCTCCAGGATGTGCGCGCGTTCCCGCTGCTTGTTCAGGTCGAACTCGGTGCGCCGGGTGATCACCTCAAAACGGTGATCGACATAGATCAACAGCGCGCGGCGCAGCCCCAGCGTCACCGGCCGCCCGTTCAGCAGCGAAAGGGCGTTGACACTGAACGTGGACTGCAGCGGCGTGAACTTGAACAACCGGTTCTGCTCCTTCTTGGGCGATGCCCCTCGTTTGAGCTCGATTACGATGCGCATGCCGCTTCGGTCGCTCTCATCGCGCAGGTCGCTGATCCCGTCCAGCCGGCCGGAGCGCGCCAGATCGGCAATCCGCTCGATCAACGTCGTCTTGTTGATCTGGTACGGGATCTCGGTCACAATGATGCGGAAGCGGCCGTTGTCGGTCTCCTCAATCTCGGTGCGCGCGCGCACGAGCACGCGCCCGCGGCCGGTCGCAAAGGCCTGCCGTACGCCCTCCGTACCCAGGATCTCGCCGCCGGTCGGGAAATCCGGGCCCTTCACCATCTCCATCAGCTCATCGAGGCCAATCTGTTCGCGACGCTCCCAGTTGTCGATCACGTGCGCGACCGCATCGCAGATTTCGCTCAGATTGTGCGGCGGAATGTTTGTGGCCATGCCGACGGCGATGCCGCTCGAGCCGTTGACCAACATGCTCGGCACCTTGCCCGGCAGGACGAGCGGCTCTTCCAGGCTGTCGTCGAAATTCGGGCCCCAGTCCACCGTGTCCATCTCGATGTCCTGGATCATCATCTCGGTCAGCTGCGCCAGCTTGGCCTCGGTGTACCGCATCGCCGCCGGGCTGTCGCCGTCGATCGAGCCGAAATTGCCCTGTCCGTCCACCAGCGGATAACGCAGGCTGAACTCCTGCGCCATGCGGGCGAGCGCGTCGTATACCGCCTGGTCGTTGTGGGGATGATACTTACCCAGTACTTCACCCACGATGCGGGCCGACTTCTTATAGCCGGAATTCGCGCGCAGCCCCATATCGTGCATCGCGTAAAGGATGCGCCGGTGGACCGGCTTCAAGCCGTCGCGGGCGTCCGGCAGGGCGCGCGCGACAATGACGCTGACCGCATAGTCGAGAAATGCCGTCCGCATCTCATCTTCGATCGAGACTTCCTCGACGCTCTGCGCAAAGTATCCGTTGCCGTTCGACCCGTTAGGGGACGGGACATTGGAAGGCAGATTTCCCAGACCATCGTCCTCTGGGGAAGCGTCGTCTGTGCCGTTTGGGTCGCTCATTCACCATCTCCTGCTGCTACAATACTCCAGGGAAACTCTCTCCGTTCACAACCATCGGGAGAATCCTGAACCCTCGAAACAGTTCGTCTGCAAGCCGCGCGGGCGTCAGTTTCGGGCAGAAATTGCCCGGTCCCACAGGCCAGAACAGACCCTTCAAGCCGGGCCATTCACAACAGTTCCCAAGCCTTACAATTATACCTGATACCGCCCGTTTTGGCTAACGCGAAGGCGTTCTCCACTTCCGCTTCCCCTGCGCCGAACGGTTCTCTCCGCGCCCTCCTCCCAGGCCTTCAATGAGGAGCCGCAGTCCAGCGTTCCCTGCTCTGCAGCACCCTTCCTCCAGTGGACTTTCTTATCCCTTCGTGCCCCTTCGAGGATCTCTTCCCACCCAACCGCAGGCATCCGCAAACGGGCGCCCGCCAGGTCTGGGATCAACAAAAAAGACAGGACCAAGTCCTGTCTTTCAAACTTCGTATACCTGTCTTTCGTACTTCGTATAGTAGTGAAGGGCGACCGCTGACCGGGGCCGGACGTCTTACGCCTCCTCCTCCTCCTCATAGTCATCCTCCGACACCTCGTCGATCAACTCAGCCGCGACCTCCTCCTCCAGCAGGGCCTGGGCCGCGGCCTCGCGGTCCTTCTCCCGCTGTTCCGCATCGGCCCAGGTCTCGCCCTCGCGCACAACCGCAACCGCAAAGGTTGATTCCACTTCCGGCATCAGCCGAATCGTCAGGTCGTACAGGCCAAGATCCCGGATCGAGGCGCCCAGCACGATCCGTCTGCGGTCCACCTCGAACTCTACCTTCTCCGTCAGCTGCTCGGCGATGTCGGAGGTCGTGATCGAGCCGTACAGCCGGTTGTTGTCGCCCGCCCGCACCTCAAACAGCAGTTGCTGACCGCTGAGAACCTGCGCCTGCGCTTCGGCGTTCGAGAGCTCCTGCGCCCGTCTGCGTACTGCCGTCTGCCGTATCTCCTCGGCCTGCTTGAGCGCGCCCTTGGTCGCAACAATCGCCTCCCTGCGCGGGATCAGGTAGTTGCGGGCAAAGCCCCTGGCCACCGAGTGAACTTCACCCGCCAGCCCCAAACTGGGGATATCTTCCGTCAGAAGAACTTTCATGCGTGCCATCGTATCTCTCTTCCTTCGATTCTCAGTGTGACGTCAGCGGGACCTGTGCCTAACGCATCTCAGCCAGGGAACTGCGCCAAAACCTAAGCGATCTTCCACCTTGTGGTTGCGGTGCTCTGCCGCCAGCTTGAACAGCCGCTGGTCCCTGTAGCAAAGCCAGCATTTGATCTGTATACTACAAAGCGGCATTGTACACCGGCAGAGGCGCTCTCGGCAAATTCAGCAGGGTCGGACTGCACGCCCGAATCGGCTCCCGCGAAGCGGCGGCGAATCCCTTTTCCAGAGGACCGAGAGCCCGCTGCTACTGGCTGGAGACGTAGAGTTCCCTGCGCGCGGACAGCCCCGGAGACCGCAAAATGAAGAAAGACAAGCTACTGATCGTTGAGGACGAACGGGCCGTCGCCAGGGGCCTTGTCTACGCGCTCAAGGCCGAGGGCTACGACGTGTTCTGGGCCAGGACCGGCGCAGAGGCGCTCGAGCTTACGCGACGCGAGCAGCCCGACCTGATCACGCTCGACCTGCGCCTGCCGGACATGAGCGGCTACGATGTCTGTCGCGCCCTCCGCAGCGAAAACTTCCGCCAACCGGTCCTGATGCTGACCGCCAAAGACGAAGAGCTGGACAAGGTGCTGGGCCTCGAATTGGGCGCCGACGACTACGTCGTCAAACCCTACAGCCTGCGCGAGCTGACCTCACGTATTCGCGCGCTGCTGCGCCGGGCCTACGGCGATCTGGCCGCGCAGGCGGAGGACGACGTACAGCGCATCGGCGGCCTGGAGATTGACCTGACGCGCATGGTAGTCAGGGCCGGAGGCCGCGCAATCGACCTGACCCCGATCGAGTTCCGGCTGCTGCGCTACCTGTCGGCGCGGCCCAACGTGCCGGTTAGCCGCAGCGGTCTCATGGAAGCGGTCTGGGGCTACGAGAGCGATGTCAACAGCGACCGCACGGTCGACGTCCACATCCGCCACCTGCGGCAGAAGATAGAGCGCGACCCGGCCAACCCCACTCGCATCGTGACCGTGCGCGGCGTCGGATACAAGCTTCAGGGATGAACCCCGGCGCATTTCGATCGCTGTGAGGCCTTCCGCAAACCCTCTGTCATCACGCGTCCTGCGCCTTTCCTCCCCGATGTTATGAATCCTTAATTGAAAGGCAACAGAGCTTTCAAATCGGGGCGCTACACTGGAAGTCGTAGCATTGATTTCCAACCAAAGTGTAGCGAATAAACAGGAGGAAGAAATGAATCGCTTAAAGCAAGGGGGAAGCCGGGCCATTGCGATCGGTGCCCGACAGAAAAGCGTCTGGATCGTGCTCGCCGCGTTGCTGGCGCTGCTGGCCGCGAGCGTGCCCGTATCCGCCGCTACCGCGGAGGAACGGGTCAAGCCGGAACCGGGCGTTCTGATCACGGCTGTGGCTGACGAGATGCCGGCGGCAGAGGCCGGTCTCGCCCGTGGGGACATCCTGCTGGCCATCGACGGCGACAGGGTCAATACCGCCGCCGAGCTGCAGAAAGTGGTCCTGATGCAGGACCCTGGTGACACGCTCGAGCTGACCGTGAAGCGCGGCGACGAGGAGCTGACGCTTTCCGTTACGCTGGCCGATCACGACGGCTATCCCGTCCTCGGCGTGGCCGCCCACGTTGACCGCGGCGATCGCATGTCGCCTCAGCGCGGGCGCCGCGGCTGGATGCAAGGCCGCAGCCGCGCCTTCGGCATGGTTCCCGGCAGGGGGATGAACGCCCTCCCATTCAAAGACATTGACGGCGCCGCGGTCGTCGAACTGCTCGAGGACGGCCCGGCTGCCGCCGCAGGTCTGCAGGCAGGTGACATCATCACCGCGGTCGACGATACCGAGATTGGCGGGCTTGGCGACCTGGCGCAGGCCGCTGCCAACTACAGCCCTGGCGATGAAGTTATGCTGACGGTCGAGCGCGACGAGGAAACGGTCGAGCTGGCCGTGACCCTTGGCGCCCACCCCGACGACAACGAGAAAGCCTTTCTCGGCGTCCGCATCATGCCCGCCGGCCAGTTCCGGCTGCACAGGGACGGAAGCGGTCCCGGTCGCGACGGTTCCTTCCGTTTCGGCTTCCCTCGCGGTATGCCCTTCGGCGGCTCACCCTCGTGGATGAACACCGAAGGCGCCCTGGTCATGGGTATCCAGGATGAAGGACCGGCCGCCTCCGCCGAGCTGCAAAAGGGAGATGTGATTACCGCCGTCGGCGAGACCGCGATCGGCGGCTTCGACGACCTGGTCGATGCGCTGGCTGCCTATAGCCCCGGCGATGATGTCGACCTGGCCATCGACCGCGACGGCGAGCAGATGAACGCAACCATCACGCTCGGCGCCCACCCGGACGACGAGGACAAGGCCTACCTCGGCCTGATGATCATGCCCCTCGAGCGCTTCCGCTCGCAGATGCAGGAAGAGATGCACGAAAAGTCGCAAGACGGCGAGGAACAGGCCCACCAGGGCGGAAACGAGTCGGACCAGGACTCCTAGTCCACATGCCATCCTGAGGCTGCCGGCGTCACTCGAGACGGGCGAGCACAAGGGAGTGTTCCCACCGAAGATGCCGGCGCCTTTACAATAGAGACGTACCCCGCTCTCCGGCCGCCCGTCGTACCGGAGAGCGGGTCCTGCCAGGACAGTTCGCCGTCTGAAGGGGGAAGTGCCGACCCATTTCGAGCCACCTCAGTCGGCGGAAAAAGGGGAAGACATATGTACCATTCGATCCGATGGCGACTGATTTTCAGTTATTCCGCGCTCACACTGCTCACGATCGCACTGATAGGCATCGTCGCCGTTTCCCTGGTCACCCGCTACATGGCCTCTCGCGAGAATGAGACGTTGAATGCGAACGCCGAGGCAGTGGCGCGCATGGCCGGGCCGCTCCTCCTTGCCCCTTCCCCGACCGCCCGCCTGCAGCAGCTGGCCATAACTTCCAGCTTCCTGACCAATACCGATCTGCAGATCCTCGGTCCCGGCAAGCAGGTCCTGGCCGACTCGCAGCTTGAACCGGGTGGATTGGATTCGGTGCGCGCAACCCTGAGCATGATGCAGGAGATGCGGCGCGGCGACTGGGATTCGCTTACGTCCGGTCTCGTCGGACCCTTCGTTATCGTTTCGGGGCGGGGCCGTCCGCGCGGCATGTTCACCCTGAACGTCGATCGGGACAATCTCCACGATGTCATTACCGCATTCTCGGTGGAAAGGCGCCCCGGTCCGTGGGGAGGGCAGCTGATTATCGAGGAGTCGACCGCATCCGCATCCGCAGAAGACGCTAACGTCCCGCCGGCAGCCGTGCAGCCCGACCGACGCCTCTCCCACCGGCTGTTGCTCATGCTTTTCGGCGATGCCCACCACTCGGCGGAATCGAGCCCGGCCGGCCCTGCCGTCTCCGTGCCAGTCCGCTACAACGAGCAGGTCGTCGGCTACGTGCTGATGACCAACAGGTTCCCCTTCTCCGCCGAGCCATTGCAGGCGATCCGGCGTTCGCTGCTCGCGGCCGGGCTGGGCGCAGTCCTCGTGGCCGTCCTGCTGGGCTACCTCATGAGCCGCACGTTGACCGCGCCGCTGATGACACTCCAGGGCGCCACTCGACGGATGGAGGAGGGCGACCTGACCGTCAGGGCCCCCGAAACCGGCGGCGAAATCGGCGACCTGTCGCGCCGCTTCAATCGCATGGCCGCACGCCTCCAAGCCACCTTCGCCGACCTGGCTGCCGAACGCGACGCCCTGCGCCGTTTCATCGCCGACGCCTCCCACGAGCTGCGCACACCCCTGACCGCGCTGCGCCAGTTTGTCGAAATCCTCCAGGGCCAAGCCGGCGCCGAGCCCGACACCCGCGCCGACTTCCTCGCCGAGAGCCAGCGCCAAGTCGACCGCCTGCAGTGGATCACGGGCCACCTGCTCGACCTATCCCGGCTGGATGGAGGCGTCGCTTCGCTCGACATCGCACGCCACGAAGCCTTCGACCTGCTCGAAAGCGTCCTGGCCCCCTTCCGCTCCCTCGCCGCAAAGAAGGAGATCGAGCTTAGGCTAGACGTCGCCGAAAACCTCGATATCATCTATTGCGACAGGGCCAGCCTGGAGATAGCGCTGGCCAATCTGCTCGACAACGCCTTGAAATACACCCCTTCGGGCGGGACTGTGGAGCTGACCGCGAGCGAAGAGGCCGGCAGGACGGTCCTCACTGTCTCTGACACCGGGTCCGGCATCGAATCGCCCGACCGGGAGCGCGTATTCGAGCGGTTCTACCGCGGCCAAGGCAGCGAAGCCCAGCCTGGAGCCGGGCTGGGGCTCGCTATCGTCAAGAGCGCGGCCGAGGCGCACGGCGGCAGCGTGCGGCTTGAAGGCGAAACGGGGGCAAAGTTTGTCATCGAAATCCCCTCCGCCCCCGCATGACCGCAGTCGGCCAGAGGGGTCCCTGCTGCGCTCGGCCCGGCCTGATTGCAAACGGCGCGCAAATCATGCCTTCGTATAGAAAACCAATCAAAAAAGCCTGGCGTACACATCGTCGCCAGGCTCATTCCTCTATGCTGCACTATCAGGTCAGACGATTGGCAGCCTTGGAGGAAAATCCTTTAATTCAGGGCAGGGCGGCCGCTTCTGCCTGCGCACCGCACCGCCGACGGTCTCAGGCCGATTCCGCCTCTCCACTCTGCTGCCCGTTCTCCGCCAGGCTCGCGTCCTGGTACTTCTTGCCCTCCTCGATCAACATCACCGGGATGCCGTTACGGATCGGATAGCGATACCCATTGCGGGGGTTGAGGAGAAACTTCCTATCCTCCATCAGCTGCAGAGTGCCCTTGTCCTGCGGATCGACCAGGATCTCCAACAGCTGGGGGCTTACCTCTCCGCCCAGAGGCGCGTCCTCAAGCGGCGTCACCGGCGTCTCCGGCAACACGCCCGTCCCGCTCCCTTCCGTCTGCGGCCCGCCCAACACCTGCTTGATTACATAGACGACGCCGGCGGCAAAGCCGACGAAGAAAAGAAACTTGAACAGCTTTTTCATCGTGCGTCTCCCTTGGACGAGTCGATGGCAGGGCGCTTTAGGCTGCCATCGTAGCACACCCCCGAGATTCAAGGAAATCCCATGCTCAGCAGCGGGTGCAGCCCACTCTTGGGGTGGGAACCGTCTTGCGGGGAATTCTTGCCAGCGTTGGCCGAAAATGTGGGCCGGATTTTGGAGAGGATGAGGGCAGGCACAGGGCAGGCACAGGTCTGGCGCCCAGCCTGCCCCTACGCTGGCCGCGGCGTTCGCTGGTCTGGGGGCGGCGCGTAGGGCCGCAGGTAGCGCCGAGCCGCATTGACCCCACACGCGGCGGGGGGGGGGAGAACATCAGGGGGGCGTTGCGGGGGGAGTCCCCCCGCACAAGGGAGGGCCGCAGGCCCGACCGTCCAAAAGGAATAGGGAAGGCGGATTCCTCCGCTCAGTCTAAGATTGCAGTGGGGACAGGCCAAGACTCCTTTATTGCATAGAGCATAGGAATCTGTGCCCCAATATTGGACTGCACCCCTCAGCAGCTGAAAACGACTCTGTTTCTTGCGCGTGGGTTCTCTCTACTGTATAGTCTTGGCAGTGGCCGAGGCCTCACACCGATTGCTGCACAGGTACAGTGCGCCGGCGCGTTTGACGAACTGCTCGTCCTCCAGAGGGGCGCGGCTCATGAAAAATGGGACGGACAACGCAGAGGAGGCCCCGCGGCATGCATCCGACTCGTTCTCACAGGCGCAGAACGCGGCCGAACACGTAGTGCGCTACGTCGCCAACGCCGAGTTCAACCAGGCCGTCCTCTTTTTCCAGGACGGCAGCTACCTGCAGTTCGAGCACAAAGGGCGCGAGAGCCGCTGGGCCAAGGCCTCCGGCAACCCGTCACAGGCCGATCTGGCCTGCCGCTCAATGAGCCATTTTCGCCTCAACGCGCTCCATCTGCAGCTCTATTTTGAAGATGGCAGCGACGTCGAATTTACGGTTTGATCTTCAGCTGCCGAAGGACTTATGGGAGGTTGCTCGATGGCCCAGATCGACGAAGACGTTGAATTCCAGAGTTGGCTGGTCGCCCTGCGCACCGGCATCCTGAACGAAGACCACCACCAGATGTTGCAGCTGCTGATCGACGAGGGCAAGGCCAAAGACCTCGAAGGCGCTGCCCGCTATCTCGACTGGCGCAACTCCGTCATGGACCCGACCGAACACTTCTACGGCCATTAGGCCCCCGCCAGGACCCCAAAGCGGGAGCATTGTGCCCTCCCTCTCCAGCCTTCCCCGCCACACCGACCACCGGTAACCGGCCCCCGGCAACTGGCCACCGGCAACTGCAGTCCCAAAGACAGGCGCCCCAATCAAAAAACAGCGAGCGGACGCTCAGTTCCGCTCGCTGTTTCTGTACCGACCTCTGTCGGCTACTCTTCGAAGTCTTCAGGATACAACGTGACCTGAATGTACCGGTCCACCCGCAGATACTCCAGCGCCGCCGCCTTGATGTCGGCCACGGTCACCGCCTCCGCCCGGCTCTTCGCCACCTCCAGGTCAACCAGGTTCGCCAGCTCCACGCCCTCTTCCGTGGCGTAATACGCAATCACATTCAGCCAGAAGCTGTTCTGCTCCACCTGCTCCTCCCGCTGCCGCACGTACTGCGCCTTGGCCGCATCCAGCAGGTCTTCACGCGGCCCGTCATTGTGCAGCCCGGTGATCTGCGCAAACAGCGCCCCCACCAGCTCCTCCACGCGCCCCGGATCACTGCCGAAGTAGACCGAGACCTCGAACAGACCGTCCGGCTCGGGCACCGTGTTCGCCGACGCGCCGTACGCATAGACGCCGCCCCGCTCTTCGCGCAGGTCCTCACGCATCAGCGTGTCCAGGATCGTCGCCAGCATTCGCAGCCGCAGCCTCGTGTCCAGCGTGTCCTCCGCAGGACCTGTGAACAGCATCGAGGTGATGCTCTGCTCCTCCTGCCCGCGATAGACCGGCGCCACTACCACGCCCGTCGGCGGGTCCGGCGCCACGTCCTTCCACGTCTCTTCCCGGCCCGTCGAAGGCAGATTGCCCAGGTAGCGCTGCGACCAGTCAACCATCTGCTCGACTTCGAAGTTGCCAACGAAAACGAACGTGAAGTCGCTGAAGTCAGCGAACCGCTCCTCGTAAATCTCGAAGGCACGCTCGAGGTCTAGCGAATCGACTATCTCCAGCGTCGTTACGTTTCGCCGCACCGTATCGCCGTGCCGCGCCTCGATGAACGCGTCCGTCAGCGCGCTGCGGGGGTCCAGCTCCCGGTTGCGCAACGATTCGATGTACTGGTCCTTCAGTGTCGCAAACGCGTCGTCATCCGCGTTCGCCGCCGTGCCGTAGAGATAGACAAGCTGAAACAGCGTCTCGATATGCTCTTTGCCCGAATGGCCGTGGAACCCTTCGTCCAGCTCGCCAATATACGGGCTGACCCCGACCGACTGGTCGGCCAGCAGCCTTTGCAGCGCCGCATAACTCACGTCGCCTACCGCGCTCTGGCTGACGATGCTGTCGATGAAGTCCGCCTCGGGATAGTCCTCATCGCTCACCAGCGACGAACCGCCCGGGCTGGTCGCGCTGAACAGGACCTCCTCCTCCTTGAAACTGGTCGGCTTCAGCAGCACACGCACACCGTTCGCAAGCGTCAGGTCGGTGATGTTGTAAGTCTCGTCCGTCTCGCGTGAGACAATCTCCACCGGTTCCGGGATCTCCGTCAACAGCTCGGTGACCGCTTCGATGTCCTCGTACGCGTCCACCTGCTTGGCCTGCAGACCGTCGATCACCGCTGCCAGCTCCTCCTCTCTCGGCAGCGTGTCCGCCTCCGGCTCCGGCCCGATGATCATGACCGACCGGTTGCTGCCGCCCACAAACTGCTCCGCCTTCTGGTTCACGTCCTCCGGCGAAATGTCCGCCAGCAATCGCTCCACCAGGCGGTACTCGAACTCGATGCCCGGCACGCCCTCGTTCTCGAGGTAATTGCGGCTGTACTCCCTCGCCAGCGAGAAACTGTTCAGGTTGTCCCGATCATTGTACAGGCGCAGATAGTCGTTTAGCAGGTCCGACTTGGCCTGCTCCAGCTCGACAGCCGTAAAGCCGTGCCGCCGCACCCGTTCCACCTCGGTCAGCGCGGCGTCCAGGCCGGTAGTCACCTCACCCTGGCGCGCCTGCACGTCCACGATCTGGTAGTTGACGCCGCGCACCAGCTGGCCCTCGTTGACCGCGGCCCCCAGGAACGGCGAATCGGCCTCCCTGGCAATGTCGTCGAGGCGGAAATTCAGCATCCTGTAGAATAGTCTGCCCAGCAGCAGGTCCCGGTAGACGCCGACCGTGTTGAGGTCATTCGACGCCTGCCGGTAGATGATCCAGCTTAGCGTACGCGGGAATTCAGGGTCGGTGATAATCATATACTGCGTCTCATCCAGCTCAGGCAGCGTGTATTCGCCCCGATCACGCGCCCCTTCCGGGTTCGCCAGCCCGCCGAAATGCTCCACAATCCTGGCCTCGGTCGCGTCCACGTCGAGGTCGCCCACCACGATCACCGACATCAGGTCTGGCCGGTACCACTCCTCGTAGAAGCGGCGCAACGTCTCCGCCGGCGCGTTCCGAACGATCTCCATGTCGCCGATCGGGTCCCGCTCTTCATAACGCGAGCCGCCCAGCAGGAATTGGAAGATCTGCTTGTTCAAGCGGCCGCCCGCGTCCTGGTCGCGCAGCCGTTCCTCCTCAATCACGACGCCGCGCTCCAGCTCAACCTCATCCGCGGCAATCGTCGCCCGGCTGGCCCAGTCCTCCGCCACCTGGAACGTCTTGCTGATGATATCCTCGTCGTCGGTCGGGAACTCCAGGAAGTAGACCGTCTCGTTGAACGAGGTGTACGCGTTCACGTCCGGCCCGAAGGTCATGCCCACGCTCTCAAAGTAAGCGACCAGCTCCTGCTTCGGAAAGCGCTCGGTGCCGTTGAACATCATGTGTTCCAGGAAATGGGCCAGGCCAAGCTGGTCCTCGTCCTCCTGCACCGAGCCCGCATTGACCACCAGCATCAGCGTGGCCCGGTTGGCCGGCTCCGTGTTGTGCCGAATATAGTAGGTCAGCCCGTTGTCCAGCTGCACTTTGCGGATCTGCTCGTGCAGCGGCAGCACCGCGTCCATCGCCAGAACCTCGCTGTCGAGGTCCGCGACAACCATCGCCTCTTCGGCCTCCTCGACCTCGGCGACCTCTTCCTCCGCCTGCGAAGACTCTTGCGCCTCTGAAGACTCTTGCGCTTCTGAAGACGCTTCCGCCTGCGCCGGCTCCTCCGCCTGTTGCTCGCTCTGCTCGGTCGCCGCCGTTCCCGTCGCGGCCGACCCGCCCATGCCTTCACACGCCGAGACGAGCAGCGCCAAAACCAGCAGGATCACAATAAGCAGATGCGCCCGCCGCAGGCCCCGGCCCGGCGCACGCCTGCCTCTTGCCTGCCGCCGCGAACGCGCAGAAACTTTGGCTATTGCTTTCGTCATGTTCGACTCCTTTATCGATGAGTGTTTGGAAAGGCTATGCTACCGCTTCCCAATCTATCACCCGAATCTGAAATATCCCTTGCTGTTCGGTTAATCTTCCTTAACCTGCGCGATCAACGCAGACAGGCCATTCCAAATTGCCGTCTTTACCAAGTAGTCGGTTGCCTCTACGCAACCAGACCACCAATCAAAAAGTATATGCCAGCCGATAGAGATACCAAAAAACCGCCCCTTGGGTTCCAAATTTGGTTCGCCCCCTTTCCGTTTCTCGCCCCACCATTTCCCGACGCCCCATCCCCTTCCCCGCTTCAGAGAATCGGGACTCCCGAATCATATGTCCATCAATTCGCGCCTCGACCACGCCCGGACATCCCCAAACCGAGCATATCGCCCGGCTTAGGCGGCCTCGCGTCCCCTTATGTCCCTACGCGGACTCTCTCCCATTCCGTCGCCCACAGTCCCCCGCCCCCGGCAGTTCCTGGAAGCTGGTCACTGGAAGCTGGTCACTGCCCTTCTGGACGGTCGGGCCTGCGGCCCTCCCTTGTGCGGGGGGACTCCCCCCGCAACGCCCCCCTGACAAAACCCGCAGTTGCCGCCCTTCGTGGAGATTCGCGCAAATTCGTGGATAAAGCCGTTGCCCTTGACGTTACATTTCGAGTTTCGGGTCTTTCGCATTCCGGCCGTTCTGGACGGTCGGGCCTGCGGCCCTCCCTTGTGCGGGGGGACTCCCCCCGCAACGCCCCCCTGACACCCCTCCACCCGCCGCCGGGTGTGGCGTCATTGCGACCCTGTGCAACCTGCGACCCAGCCCCCCGCCACCGTGCGTGCGCAATTCCCGCCTGTCTCCAACGCGCCGCGTGCCTACACGGCCGTGAGTGCGCGTCGCCAGCCGATCGCGCGTTCGACAGCTAGGCGCCTCCCCCCGCAGTTCCTGACCCCTCTCCCCTGTACCCTGACCCCTGCAGTTTGACGTTCTTCGTGGAGCTTCGCGCAAATCCGTGGATAAAGCCGTTGCCCTTAACCTTGCAATTTCCAGTTTCGCCCCTTCCGTGTTCCGGCCCTTCAGCGATGAAGGGCTAGGGGTCGCTGACATTCCCAACGAATAGACACAAGAGTCGGCATCTACAGCTACCCCCATGCCATCCCATCTCTCCTTCGCCAAATTTCCCGTACCGAAGACCTCCGCCCGAGCCGTCGCCGTAAATCATCCCCATCCCAAAATCAGATGAATCACAGTTTGGACAAAAATTTCGGCATCTACAACCATCCCCATGCCATCCCATCTCTCCTACGCCCAATTTCCCGTACCGAAGACCTCCGCCCGAACCGTCGCCGTTAATCATCCCCATCCCAAAATCAGACGAATCACAGTTCAGACAAAAATTTCGGCATCTACAGCTGCCCCCATGTCATCCCATCTCTCCTACGCCAAATTTCCCGTACCGAAGACCTCCGCCCTAACCGTCGCCGTTAATCATCCCCATCCCAAAATCAGACGAATCACAGTTCAGACAAAAATGTCGGCATCTACAACCATCCCCATTCCATCCCATCTCTCCTACGCCCAATTTCCCGTACCGAAAACCGCCGCCCCAACCGTCGCCGTTAATCATCCCCATCCCAAAATCAGACGAATCACAGTTCAGACAAAAATGTCGGCATCTACAACCATCCCCATTCCATCCCAACTCTCCTACGCCCAATTTCCCGGACCGAAGACCTCCGCCCGAACCGTCGCCGTTAATCATCCCCATCCCAAAATCAGACGAATCACAGTTCAGACAAAAATGTCGGCGTCTACAACCATCCCCATTCCATCCCAACTCTCCTTCGCCCAATTTCCCGTACCGAAGACCGCCGCCCGAGCCGTCGCCGTTAATCATCCCCATCCCAAAATCAGACGAATCACAGTTCAGACAAAAATGTCGGCATCTACAACCATCCCCATTCCATCCCATCTCTCCTTCGCCCAATTTCCCGGACCGAAGACCGCCGCCCGAACCGTCGCCGTTAATCATCCCCATCCCAAAATCAGACGAATCACAGTTCAGACAAGTGTCAACCTGCCCTGGTCTAAACAGGCACTGTCTATGCCTTGGTAGTTACAATTGACCAAAAGAGTGGAATCGCGTGCAAGAGCCAGCCGCGCGCGCTATAGTAGGACCATGACCTGCGCGACATGCGCCGGCAACGCCAGCAGAAACAACATCGCCGCCGCCGCGCAACCCTATTTCGCGCAATTCCGGGCAAGAGATCTGAAACCGTGCTACGCTGTCATGACCATGCCAATTCAACCAAGGGATTCCAGCCAGAATCGGCCCGCAAAAAACTGGATCGACCCGACCTGACCGGACCTGACCGGACTTCACCGGACTTCACCCGACTTCGGAGGCACAAAACAATTGCCCCGGATTCCTGCCATAATTCCTGCTACGCTGCAAATGACATGCGATTCAAACCACAAAATTCTACCCGAAATACGCTCGAATTACCGCCATTCCCGGAACCCGACACCCCTCCCACAAGAAAAAAAATTGGACGACATTGGGCTATATTGGGCTACATTGGACGACATGAGTCGACGTATTCTGCCAAAACGAGAGGACTTCGGTCCCAAGATGCAATGGAGCCAGGCGACCGCCATCTCAGGTCTGCAAACACGCAAATCTTGCGACCACCGACCGGACGAACCAGGACTGTTTTGAGAGGCTGAGAACGTCGAATCGCTCGGTCTTGCAAGGGAAGCTGCTGAGAAACTGGAAACCACCCGATTGAAGCCAACTGCTTTCACACGCCGCCCGCAAGGGCGAGGCGACTGAAATTCCAGGATGCGACCCTTGCCCAAAGGCGTGGCTCCAAAAAGGATCTATCTTGAATGTCTCAGAATGCTCCGCAAAATGACTTGCAACGCGCCCAAGCGCATGCCTCTATCTGCAACGCGCGGTCCGCCAAAGTTACACAAGCTTTCGCGAAATCTTGGCCGCTCTTGTCCACTCTGGGACATTTTGAGGCATGACTCGGCCCCTTTAGCCCCAGGATCTCGCCGATGCATGCACCCGAGCGAACTGTCGTCGAAATGGACGAAGTAACCCGCCGGTTCTGACGTCCGGGCGCCCAATTCGCAACCCGCTCGACGCCAGCTGCAGGCACACGTGCGGGCCGGGCCGCCACCAACACAACCGGTTTGACAATCCGAGCGCTCCTGCCCTACAATTACGGCCTAAGAAGGTCGTTCCAGATAAACCGAGGCGCCCAGTCGCCTCCATCGATTCAAACATAGACGCCCATACGCAGGACCCAGGCTTGCCCGGCCGCGCAAAGGCATGCTTCGGGGCTCCCACGAACAGGTCGCCGCTCCCACCCGGAGCAGCAACGCAACAAGGCAAGGAGACTACCGTGGCCAACATCGGTTGGAAAGACATCCTGGCGGAAGAGATGCCCCTCGACATGGCCCACGAAATCGACATCTTCGAAGGCCAGATGGAGTTGATGGGACAGGGCAAACTCGACGAAAAAGTGTTCGCCGAAACGCGCCTGCGCCGCGGCGTCTACGGCCAGCGTTACGACAACGGCCAGCGCCACGACGGCTTCGAAAGCCGCGAGCTCGAATTCGAAGAGATCGAACGCATCAAGGGTCCCGATACGATCTGGCACGCCCCCGGCATGCAGCGCATCAAAGTCCCCGGCGGCGGCCTCACTGCCGAGCAGCTCGACGTCCTCGCCCAGGTCGCCGACGAATACTCCGACGGCATCCTCCACGTCACCACCCGCCAGGACTTCCAGCTCCACTTCGTCCATATCGAAGATACGCCCGACATGATGCGCCGCCTCGCCTCCGTCGGCATCACCACCCGCGAAGCCTGCGGCAACTCAGTCCGCAACGTCACCTGCTGCCACCTGGCCGGCGTCTGCCAGACCGAAGTCTTCGACGCCACACCCTACTCCGAGGCCTTCGCCCAGTTCCTGCTCGGCCACGACGATGTGCAGGACTTTGGCCGCAAATTCAAGCCCGCCTTCTCCGGCTGCGAAAGCGAAGCCTGCGGCCTCGTAATGATGCACGACCTCGGCTACCTCGCCCAGGTGCGCGAGGTCGACGGCAAGCAGCAGCGCGGCTTCAAAGTCTACGTCGGCGGCGGCCTCGGCACCGTCCCCCACCAGGCCAAGGTGCTCAGCGAGTTCACGCCCGAAGAGGAGATCCTGCCCGAGGCGCAGGCCGTATCCCGCGTCTTCGCCCGCCTCGGCGAAAAGCGCAACCGCAACCGCGCCCGTATCAAGTTCCTGGTCGCCAAGCTCGGCATCGAGGAGTTCCGCCGCCTCGTCATAGAGGAGCGCAAGACCCTGCCCCACGACGACCGCTGGACCGCCTACCTCGAAACGCTGCCCCACTACGAGGAGAAACCGACAAGGCCGCCTACATTCCTCAACGGACAGGTCAGCTCTGCCGGCTTCCAACAGTGGTTCGAGACCAACGTCTACGCCCAGCGCCAGGAAGGCTATAGCGTCGTAACCGTCAACCTCCCGCTCGGCGACCTCACCTCCCAGCAGACTTGGGTCCTGTCCGACATCGCCCGCAAATACGTCGGCGACAATGTCCGCACCACCGTCGAGCAGAACATCGTTCTGCGCTGGGTCTCCGATTCCGACCTGCCCAGCCTCTACGAAGAGCTCAACGCAATCGGCCTCGGCGACGCCGGCGCCGGCACCGTCGTCGACATCACCGCCTGCCCCGGCACCGATACCTGCAAGCTGGGCATCGCCTCGTCACGCGGGCTGGCCGCCGAGCTGCGCACCCGGCTGACCGCCAAGAGCGCCTCCCTGCCCGACGCCATCAAAGACCTTAAGATCAAGATCAGCGGCTGCTTCAACTCCTGCGGCCAGCACCACGTCTCCGACATCGGCTTCTTCGGCAACAGCCGCCGCTCCGGAAATTTCAAGATGCCCCATTTCCAGGTTGTGCTCGGCGGAATGTGGCGCGAAAACGCCGGCAGCTACGGCCTTGCCGTCGGCGCCGTGCCCTCCAAGACCGTACCCGACGTCGTCGACACTATCACGAGCCGCTACGTCGAAGAGCGCGCCAAAGGCGAGACCTTCCAGGAGTGGATCGGCCGCATCGGCAAGAAGGAAGCGCGCAGCCTAATCCAGCCCTACATGAAGCTGCCCGACTTCGAGCAGCAGCCGGACTACTTCTCCGACTGGGGCGACCCGCGCGTCTTCAGCCTCGGCGACATCGGCATCGGCGAGTGCGCCGGTGAAGTTGTCTCTCTCTTCTCGATGGAGATCGCTACCGCCGAATCGGAGGCCTTCGAAGCCCAGGTCGCGCTCGACGAGAACGACCCCGCGCGCGCCGACTCCCTCGCCTACGCATCCATGGTCAAGGCCGCACGCGCTCTCGTCCGCACACAGTTCCTCGACGTCGGCGACAGCCCGGACCGTATAGTCGAAGAGTTCAAGACCCGCTTCTTCGATACCGAGCTCTTCTTCGACCAGTACGCCAAGGGCAAGTTCGGCCAGTACCTTTTCGACCGCCACCAGAGCCCCAATCCCAGCCCCGACAACGATGCGGCGCACCGGCTGATCGAGGAGTCGCTCCTCTTCATCGAGGCGACACACGTCTGCGAGTCCAAGGTCGGCGGCAATGTCCTGATCGAAATCTAGGCGCCATCCCTGGACGCCAAAGCCGGAGAAGACGATGACTGCACCGCAACGTATGAGCGTCAAATTCTACTTCGATGAGCTCTCCGTCGACGTCGAAGAGTTCATCCCTGTCTTCCACCGCTGGATCCGCGAAAATGTCGTGCCCAACGAGCTCCTGCTCGACGTCGCCGACTACAAGCACATAATCGACGGGCCCGCAATCCTCCTCGTCGGCCACGAAGCCGATTATGTCATCGACTTGACCGACGGCAAGCCGGGATTCCTATATGTCCGCAAACGCGATCTGGGCGTCGATCTGCCCGAAGCGCTGGCGACGACCCTTGCGCAGGCGCTCAACAGCATCAGACTCGCCGAAACCGACGTCGAGCTGCAGGGCAAGCTGAAGCTTCGCACCGATGCCGCCAAGATCGTCCTGCTGGACCGGCTCAACTACCCCAATCAAACGCCCAACGGCAGCGGGAGCAACGACGCCGGCCAGACCGCTCAGAGCCAGCTGGCCGAAAATCTGGGCGTCCTCTTTGGCGAGAACGTAACCGTCACCCGTGTCGAGAACGACGCCCGCGAGCCGCTGACATTCGAGTTGAACGCGCCCGCCGCGCCCGACGTCGACACCCTCCTGGGCCGCCTCTGAAGCTGGCGCCGCCCAACCGTCCCGCTGCCCCGTGCATGGCGGCAAGGCGGCAAGGCGGCTGCCCAAAATGAGACCGATTGCGGGCCGTCGCCTATTCGGCAACGTCCGCCCGTGACCGATCTCGAACCGACGGCAGGTCAACGATGTTAAGCCCAACCGTAGAAGACCGCTCCATCTACGCGACCGACCGCGACCCCGGTCCGTTCATCCCCTTCATCAAGGCTGTCGGTCGCGGCGAAAAACTGAAGAGGGACCTCACGTACGACGAGTCAGTCGAGGCCCTGCGCCAGATCGTCGAGCAGACCTGCTCACCCGCGCAGGCCGGCGCCTTTCTCATCACGCAGCGCGTCAAGGGCGAGGCGGTCGACGAGATTCGCGGCTTCACCGACCTCCTGCGAGCCGAGACCATCATCCAGATCGAACCCCGCGTCGAAGGTTTGCTCGACTTGGCCGCGCCCTACGACGGCAAGGTCAACACCGCGCAGCTGGTTCCCGCCATCGCTATTCTGCTGGCTGAGGCCGGGCTTCCGGTCGTGCTTCACGGCGATGAGGACGTGCCCACCAAGTCGGGAATCGGGCCGGGACCGGTGTTGCGGGCGATGGGCGTGGCCGACGACCTCGGTCCTGAAGAGGTACGGCAAATGGTCGAGTCGGTCGGCTTCGGCTACCTCTCCGCCCGCCTCTTCGCGCCGCAGTGGCATGCTCTGCTGCCCTTGCGCCACCAGTTCGGTTTGCGCACCGTCCTCAACAGCGTCGAGAAGCTCCTCAATCCCGCCAACGCGCCCTATCAGCTCAGCGGCTTCTTCCACGGCAACTATATCGAGCGGCTGCGCGCCGTCCAGACCGGCTCCAGGCGCAGCTTCATCGTCCAGGGCGAGGAAGGTTCCATCGAAATGGCGGTCGGACGCAAGACCCATATTTTTGCCGAGGACGCGGCCAGCGACCTGGTCCTTGACCCACCATCGCTTGGCCACGTCGAGCGCGTCCGCATTCACTCGCCGGGGAACGCGGCCGAACATGCCGCTCTCAACCAGGCCGCCCTCGCAGGCGAACCGGGCGACGCCGCCGAACAGGTCTGCCTGACCGCCGGCGTCATTCTCCATCTCTTCGATCTGGCAAACAGTGTGCCAGAAGGCATCAAACGCGCGCGCAAGATCATCGCCGCCGGCGCGGCAACTGTCCGGCTGGCTCGCGTGGTCAATGCAAGTTGAATCGGGACGTGCTGCCAGAAGGGTGAGGTTTCGCCGGCCCTTTGAAGCCGGTTCCACGCCTTAAGCTCAGTCTTTCTTCATCCTGGCCAGCATGGCCTCCGCAAGTGCCAGCGCCTCCGCCGCGCTGCTGAGTTCGCCCGCGGCCTGCGCCTCCGCCAGCTCGCGCAGGATGGCGCCCACCACCGGCCCCTCGCTCAACCCCAGGTGCGCCATTACCCCACGGCCATCGACGAGCGGTGCCGTCAGGTGGTCCGGCTGCGGCGAGAATGCGAACGCCAACAGGCTCGCCATCGCCGCCAGGAAGCGGCGCCAATCCTCGCCGCGCTCCAGCCCCGTCGCCTGCCGGTCTGATATCGCCTGAAGCGTGACGTCCAGCCCGTCCAAGGGCGCGCCGGCGGACCCGGCGTGCGTTCCTTGCACGAGTTGGCGGCCGCCCGCAACACTGCCGGCGTCGCGAAAGTAGCGATAAGCCTCCAGCGGAGAAACCCCGTTCGCGCGAGCATCCAGCGCCTGGTAGAGCCTGCGCGGCTGACCGTGCAGCGCTGCCACCCGCTCCGCCAGCATGACCTCCCGCCGGCTGAAACGGAGGTGTGCGACGCGCGCAGCGGCGATTTCGGCGCTCAAGCCGTAGTGGCTCGCGTGGCGCGGCGGGTCTGCATTGCTCTGGTCTTCGGTCAATGGCCGTTCGCCGGCCTTGCCGGTGTCGTGGAAGAGCGCATGCCATACGAGCCACCCGGCGCGGTCATGTCCGGCCGCGATCTCACCGGCGAAGTGGACCCGCAGCGGCTCCGTCCACGCTGCGAGCGCCTGCGCGAGCGCTTCGTCATCCGGAGGGGGGCCGCCCCGCAGCCAGTCTCGCAACGCCGCCGCGTAGCGGACCGTCAACAGGCTGTGTTCGTACGCGTCCAAATGGTGAGGCGGCGACTGAGCTACCCCTTGCAAAGCCTCGACCTCCGGCAACAGGTGGGCCAGCAAGCCCAGCCTTTTCAGCTCCCGGACCCCGGCATCCGCACGGGGGCAGTCCAGAAGCTTCCACAGCTCCTCCCGTACGCGTTCGATGCTGACGGCCAGGATCGCGGCCGGGCCGGCTGCGATCTGCGCCCTCGTGCTGTCCTCGATTGTGAATGAAAGCTGTACGGCCAGCCGTGCTGCGCGCAAGAGCCGGACCGGGTCGCTGCTCAGGCTGCCTGGCGCCGTCCGCCGCAGAATCCGCGCCTCCAGGTCACCCGCGCCGCCGCAGAGGTCGATCAGCTTGTGCGGCCTCGTTGGCGAGATCTCCAGCGCCATCGAGTTAACTGTGAAATCGCGCGCCAGCAGGTCGGCCCTCAGGTCGCCCCGCAGCGCGGCTGCATCGCACTCGATGCGCTTACCGCCCGCCCCGACGCCAACCAGCCTGGCGACATCTCGCTTCTCGTCCAGCGGATAGTAGGCCCAGCCGAGCCGGTCTGCCACGCGCCGCGCCACCGGCAACACCGGCCCTTGCATGACCAGGTCGAGATCGGTTGTCGCCGCAGGGCTGGGAGACCGGGAGGAAGCCGTTCCTGCGCGGGCTGGGGGCCGCGCCGAATCGGGCTTGTAGGTCCAGCCGGGGACCGCGGCAATGCCCAGCAGATGGTCGCGGACCGCGCCGCCAACGATGTATATCGGCTCACGCTCCGCCATGAACGCTTTCAGGGCCGCAACAATCGCATCTTCTGTTGCCGAGCTGGAATCAAAAGGGAGCATCTTCCCGGTGGACTGGCCTTTGCGAGTTCGGACCGCATCCGGCTGGCCGCCTCCGCCGAAGCCTGACGGGTCACCTCGGCGGCCGGCACGGCGCGCGCCGCTCTCTCAGACGAGCGCCTCGATCAGGTAGGGGCCAGGTTCTTCAATGCCGCGACGGAGGGCCTTCGTGAACGCGTCAGCATCGTCAACGCGGGCCGCCGGCACACCCATCCCCTCCGAGAGAGAGACCCAGTCCAGGCTCGGCGCGTCAAGGCGCATCATCGCCAGGGCGTTCGGGCCAGGCTCTCTGGCGCCTCCGACCCTCTGCAACTCGCCCTGCAAAATCCGGTAGCTGCGATTTGCAAAGATGACGTTCACGACGTTCAAAGACTCGCGTGCCTGGGTCCACAGCGCCTGCAGCGTATACATTCCGGAACCGTCGCCCTCCATGGCAAAGACCTGGCGGTCGGGGCAGGCGACAGCCGCCCCCGTGGCCGCCGGCAGACCCTGGCCGATGGAGCCGCCCGCAACGTGCAGCCAGTCATGCGGCGGCGCGCTTTCGGTCAGCGGATAGGCCTGGCGGCCGCACGTAACCGACTCGTCAGAGACGATGGCGTTCTCCGGCATCAGCGCACTGAGGGCCGTCCATACGGCGTCCGCTGTGAGCGGGCCGTTCGGCAAGGGCGGACGCTCCAGCTCAGCAAGAGGAAGCGGGCTCTCAGGCGCGCTCAGCTCTTCGCAAAGCGCGTCGAGCGCGGCCGGAATATCTTCATGTGCCTCGGCCAGCAGATGGATTTCTGCGTCCGGCGGCGCCAGGCGGCTCGGACTGTCAGGGTAGGCAAAGAAGCCCACCGGGTCCTTTGCGCCAACCAGGACAATGTGGCGGGCGCCGGCCAGCAGGGCAACCGCCTGTTCGACCGGGTAAGGCAGCCGCGCCAGCACCGGGCGGCCCGCGCCCCTGGAGACACGCGCTGCCGCTCGATTCCCCACCACGCGCGCGCCTGCGTGCGCCGCGATCCGGCAGGTGAGCCGGCAGAGTGCGTCACGCCCCATCACCGCGTCGCCCACGAGAATGACGGTCTCCTCGCGGCGCCGCAGCAGGTCGGCAATGCCGGCGACGCGCTCGTCCGGCACGGGCGGCATGGCTGGCGGTTCCTGCGGCGATTCCGCACCGTCGGCCTCCCCCCAGGCCGTGTCCGCCGGCAAAATCAGTGTGGCGACCTGGCCCGGGGGCGTGCGCGCCGCTGCGATCGCGGCTGCACCGTCGGCGGCAACCGCCCGCGCATTCGGAGAAGTGCGGACCCAAGCGGATACCGGGCGGGCCAGCCCTTCGATATCTGCCGTAAGCGGCGCGTCAAACTTGAGATGATAGGTGGCGTGATCGCCAACAATATTGACAATCGGCGAGTGGGCCTTACGTCCGTTGTGCAGATTGGAGATGCCGTTCCCCAGTCCCGGGCCCAGATGCAGCAGCGTCGCTGCCGGTCTGCCGGTCATGCGCGCCCACCCGTCGGCGCAACCGGTCGCGACCCCTTCGAACAGGCACAGAATCGAACGCATTTCGGGCACGAAATCCAGCGCGTCGACAAAGTGCATCTCCGACGTGCCGGGGTTCATGAAGCAGGTATCCACACCGCAGTTATACAGGGTGCGGATCAGCGACTGTGCACCATTCATATTGCCTGCTCCTAAAGTGGTTGGCTTCGCGACTGCGGCAGTAGCCATTGCATGCACTTCTAGGATTCGTCATCGGACAGTTGCGATGACAATTCGTCTTCAATCTGTTGCCAGGCCCGCTGCGCCTCCTCAGCCGTCTGCTGGGAGGGCGGCTCGTCACCGTAGCGGGCCTCGTTGTAGGCGGCGGTTATGGTCCCTACGGCGCGATGTTCGAAGTCGGGCTGTTCCGCAAGCCGGTCACCGTAGCGGTAGGGAGTCTCAGAAGGGAGCCTGGCCGCAGCGCGCGTCTGTGCCAGCGATAGCAGCCGCTGATAGATCGAACGAATCAGGCGGCGTGTGTCGACCTCCCCCGCCAGCGAAAAGTAGGGGTCGGGTTCCTCGGCGCCGGGACCGAAACGGGCGCGTAGCCGCCCCCACAACTCGGCCAGCTGCGATTGCAGCAAGTTGGCCGTCAATACCGACTCGCGCACCTCGTCGGTCTCGGTCGGCGAACGGCTCCGCATCAGGCGCAGCGCGAGCATGAAGATGACGAAGACGCCCGCCGCGATAGCAAGCAGTGCGACCCAGCGATAGGGTTCGGGAAGCGCTTCGACCGCCCGTTCTGGCGGCTCCGGCAACGGCTCCTGCGGCGGCGGCGGACCGATCGGCTGCGCCTCCTGCTCTTGCGAGCGTTCGCCGAAAAGGCTGCGGAACAGCCGGAACAGGTATTCGGCGATGATGAAGATCGGGTAGGCGATGGCCGTGACGATCCAGACCAGTACGGTCGCGATCACGCCCCAGACCATTCCCAAGACTCGCCAGAGGATCGCAGCGTCCTCCGGCTGAATAACCAGGCCAATCAGCAGTGCGACGCCCAGCAGAGCGCCAATAGTCACGCCGACACCCACCAGCCAGCTTCGGTTTGGGCTCATCTTGCCGACGCGCGCGCTGCGCCGCCAGCCGCTGGCTTTGCGCAGATTGGCGACGCCCAGGCCGGCCAGCCCCGCAGCTGCAAAAAGAACCATCAGTCCGAATAGTCCCGGAGGCTGACCGGCCGTGGGAATAATCCAGGCGAACAGGGCCAGGGCGGCGCCGCCCCACAGGAAAGCCCGCCAGATCTCCTCGTGATGGAATTGACCGCGCCCGTCCAGCGCGCCGCGCAGCCAGAGGAGAATGCCCAGGACCAGGAACAACACCGCCCCGGGAACCTCGATCGGAACGGCGTTCCAGTTGATCAGTTCATAGCCGGCAGCCGGCAGCCAGCGAAAGTCCCACAGGGCAAAGTCCTGGCTCAGGAAGCGCTGCCACAACGCGAAGAGTAACACGGCAAAGCCGGCCGAAGCGATATGACGGCGGACTTCATTGGCGCGCTGATGGTCGCGGCGCTCGGCCAGCGTCGGCATGCTCCAGCGCGCCAGGCTGAAGCTGATGATGGGCAATGCGATCAGCATCAGCGGCGGCACCAGCGGCCCGTCGACGGAAGGCGATAGGAAGCCCTGGATCAGCATCATCCACGGCCAGACCCAGCAGAGACGCATGACGGCCACCACCACCGGCAGCAGGAGGCCTTCGATGCTGCTCCACTCTGCATGTTTCCAGGGCAATACAATCGGTGAATTCATTGGTCAAATCAGGCTACTACTGAAACAAACTCCCTGGCGACTATCAACCGGCGGGCACGGGCGCCTCGATTTCGGGCGTCTCCTCATCTTTCACCAGGGAGAGTTCGGCCAGCCCATGCCTGGAGAGAGTCTGGAATCCTACGCCAGGGATGGCCTGTTCCAGGCTGAGGCCGCCGATGCCCAGTACCGTTACCGAAAATCCGCGGCGTTCCAGGTCGACAAGGATGCGGCGCAGGCTCTCCGGCAGTGTCGCGCTGATCAGCACGATGGACGTGCCGTTGGGCAATCCGTCCATTTCCTGCTGGAGGACCCGTTCAATTGTCGTATGTGGGATGCCGACGCAGTAGGCAAGCGCCTCGAGCACGCGCATAAGCTGGCGCGGATGCGCGCTGGGCGCAACGCGCACGCGCCGGCCGGCTTGCATCATACTGTTGGCGAAAATGCCGAACGGATCGCCGCGCATCTGCGCCCAGCGCGCGAGGGAAGCGCCGGCGCTGATGGCAAACTCGCGCAGTTCGGGGTCGATCCCTTCAAAACGGTGCGTAAAAGTCCGGATGTTGATGAAGATTGCCAGCGGACGCGAGGCGGACGGGTCGAACAGTTTCGTCTGCAGCTCCTGGCGGCGGGCCGTGGCCTTCCAATGGATGTGCCGAAAATTGTCGCCGGGCAGGTATTCGCGCACGCCGCTTAACCGCAAAGGATCGTCGATCAGACGGTTGCGGCTCTCGTAGTCCCCGAAAGGATGGCGGGCGTTGAGCCCCAGCTCGGGCAATGTGTAGAGCTTGGGGTAGACCAATAGCAGGTCCGTGCCGTCCAACTCCACCTGCTGGCTGCGAAATCCGAAAATGTCGCCGCAAATCAGCTTCGCCGGCCCGTACTTCCATGCGCCGCGCTGCGTGCCGGTTACCCTGTAGCGACGGATCACACGCTGGTAAAGCCCAAGCGAGAACAGATTGATCAGAACGCGGCGGTTGGTCTGATAGTGCCTTACGCGCTCGTCAGGCGCCAGCTCGAGCGCAAGCGGAATGTCGTCTTCGCAACGCAGCCAGGCCAAAGGCAAAGGTTTGGCGTTGGTAACTTCGAGCAGCAGATCCGTCTGTTCGCCAAAGAATAGCCTGTCAACAGCAAACCGTCGTTTGAACGTCACCTCGGCCAGGCTGTAGCGGCTCCAGAGCCAGACGACAGCCCCCATCAAGCCGAGGATGAGAGCCATCGTGAAAATCAGGCTATTGCGCGTGATAAGCGAAATGAAAAGTATGAGAGCCGCTGCCGTCCAGCCCGTGCGTCCCATCAGCTGGATTCGGTGGCGGGTCCGTCAGCGGCAGGGGCCACGGCGGCCGCTTGCAGAGGATTGGAGAATTCGGGAAGCTGTTCGCCGCCGGCATCGATTGGGCCTTGCCCGTCCGCCCCCGCCTGAGCGGGCGCCTCCTGCCAGTTTTCTTCGACAGGGACCGGCACGTTCTCCAGGATTTCGTCTAAGACGCTGGCGACTGAAGTGCCGTGCAGACGCGTATCGGGGCCGGGAATTAGTCTGTGGCGTAGCACGGGAGCTGTGAGTTTCTGGATGTCGTCCGGCGTCACAAAAGAGCGCCCGCGAATCGCGGCGTAGGCTTGCACAGTTCGGTACAGCGCGAGACTGCCGCGCGGGCTGACCCCCAAGTCGAGTGCGCTGTTTGTGCGCGTCGCCTCCACCACGTCCAGCAGGTAGTCTTCCAGCACCGGGTGGATGAAGACGCTGCGGCAGGCGCCGACGGCGCGTCGAATTTCCTCTGTGTCAACGACAGGCCGGACCCGGGCAAGGGGATTGTCGGTGCGGAAACGGTGCAGGATCTCGCGTTCCTCTTCTCGCTGCGGATAGCCCATCTGTACCTGGATCAGGAAGCGGTCCATCTGCGCTTCGGGCAATGGAAATGTGCCCGCCAGCTCGACCGGATTCTGGGTCGCCATCAGGAAGAATGGGTATGGAAGCGCGCGGCTGACGCCGTCGACCGTGACTTGCCGCTCCTCCATCGCCTCCAGCATCGCGCTCTGCGTGCGCGGCCCCGCGCGGTTGATCTCGTCAGCGAGGACGATTCCCGCCATAATCGGCCCCGGGCGGTACTCAAAATCGTCCGTCTTACGGTTGTAAACGCTGACGCCGACAATGTCCGACGGGAGCAGATCCGGCGTGAATTGGATGCGCTGGAAGCTGACACCGAGCGACGCCGCGAGCGTCTTGGCCAGGGTCGTCTTGCCGATGCCGGGCACGTCGTCCAGCAGTACATGGCCTTCAGAAAAAAGGGCTGCCAGCAGCTGTTCAACGGTCTCGTCCTTCCCAACGATCACCTGGGAGACGTTCTCCAGCAGCCGCTCGGCAAGTTCCTTTACAAAGCTTGTCTCTGACATATGTGCTCCTGAAACGCCCGCACCGCGACCTTTTCGGGCTGCGCTTGCGGAAGGGAAGAGCTAGAATGGCGCGGCGCGAAGCGGACAGACGCGCCCGTGGGAGTATAACAGTGGCAACAAGGAACACCAAAGGAGGGCGGCAATCGACTCCGCTCGAAATGCGCCTGCCGCCGGACGAGTCATCAAGGGCCTGTGCCCGGGAACCCACGATTCACGCTCGAACCAGCGAAAGCGGCTCCTTTCCCGCCCAGACGCGTTGAAGGTTCTCGAAGATGAACTGCCCGCGCCTTTCCCAGGTATCGTAGGTCACGCCGGCGACGTGGGGCGTGAAGATGACGTTGTCGAACTGAAGGATCGGATTGTGTGGGTCGGTCGGTTCCTCGCGCAAAACGTCGAGACCCGCGGCCTGAATTGCACCGCTTTCAAGGGCCTGGATTAGCGCGGCTTCGTCGACGACCGGTCCGCGGCAGGTATTGATGAGAATCGCACTACTCTTCATACGCGCCAACTCGGACGCGCCGATGAGATGGTGGGTCTGCTCATTCAATGGCACATGCAGCGTGACGACGTCCGACCGCTGCAGCAGCTCATGCAATTCGACGCGTTCGACCTGCAATGCACGCTCGACTTCGGCTTGCACGGGGTACGGATCATAGTAGAGTACCTGCGCGCCGAAGGGGACCAGGCGCGCGGCTACCTCTCTTCCAATATGGCCGAGACCAACGATGCCGACGGTCTTGCCCTGGATGGTGAACGTGGTCATGCCGCTGTCGATCGCTTTCCAGCACTCGTTGCGGACGTTGCGGTCCATCTCCGTAAGGCGGCGGTAAACGCCCAGAATGAGTGCGAAGGTGTGTTCGGCCACGTCTATGGCATTGGTCCCGCCATTGTTGGCCAGCGGAATCGCCAGTTCATCCAATAACTCCAGCGGCATGCGTTCGAAACCGGCGCTGACCAGCTGTACGAGCTTGAGCCGCTGTGCCTCACGCAGCACAGATTCCTCGATAGCGCTGGGGAAGAGGATGAGGAAGTCGGCGTCGGCCGTCAGACGGGCTTTTTCCGCCGCCGGAATGTCATGAGGATGAAATGACACAACCCACTCGCTTGGCGCCGGCGCGATGACCTGCTGGGCGAGTTCGGGTACAAGCTGTGTGAAGAAGATCACTTTTGGCATCGCGGCTTTCCTTGGCTATTGGCTCTTCACTCCCCAGACCTTCTGCGCGGTCCTGCCGAAAACCCAGGCGCGTTCGTCGTCGCTCAGTCCGGACAAGTAATCGAGGGGGAAGGCCAGCGAACTGTCAAAGCCCTCGCGCGTGCTGACCGGCGGCCAGTCGCTGCCCCACATCGTGCGCTGCGGGCCGAATGCCTCCAGTGTCTGCTCCGCCAGCGGCGGGACTTCCTCAAACGGACAGGGAAGGTGACAGAACTCGCCAAAGCCGGGCAGCTTGATGGTCAGGTTGTCGTATTCGGCGAGGGCCGTGATGGCCTTGAAGTCGTCCACCTCCATCTCAGGTGAGACGCCGCCCAGGTGCTCGATGACAAGCGACAGATTCGGGAACAGGCCCAGAACTTCGGCGAATTCGGCGCTCTGCAGAATGTCCGGGCTGCTGAAGACGCTGACCACCAGGCCCAGGTCGGCGGCGGCGCGCCACTGAGCGAGCGGGTCGGCGCCGCGGCCGCGGAAGTCGGCATGCAAGCGGATACCGAGGATGCCTTTGTCGGCCCATCGTCGGACGGCGCTGCCATCGTCGTCGTCGGGCACGATCATGGCCGCGGCGAAGCGGCCGGGATGCGCCTCCATGACGTCGACCAGATAGCTATTGTCCGTGTTTCCCAAGTATTGGATGAAGACGGCCTGGTCGACGCCCGCCCGCTCCATGTGAAACAGCAGCGCCTCGACCGGCTCGTACTTGTGCAGGCCGATGTGGCAGTGCGTATCGACGACTGCGAACTCTCTCTCGCTCATGTGGATAGCTCCTTGCAGATTCAGTTGCGCCCAATCGCGAAGCTGAGCGCCTCCTCGGTTGGCTCTGTGCCCAGGCCCGGTCCCTGCGGCAGCACGAAGTAGCCGGCCTGGCAGTCCATCGTGCTGCGGATGAGCTGCTTGTTGCGGTCGAAGATCGAGTGCTGGTACTCGTGCATTGCGAAATTGCCGACCGTCGCAGCGACCTGCAGGCTGGCGGCCTGGGCGATGCCGAGATTGATCGTCGCATGCGGCATGACGCGGCAGTGGAAGGCCTGCGCCAGCTCACAGATGCGTCGAAATCCGGTGATGCCGGTGTGGGCAATCTCCGGCTGGATGACGTTCATGCAGCGAGCCTGCAGGCGGGGCAGGTATTCGTAGACTGTGCGCCACTCTTCGCCCAGGCCGATCTGGGTGCGGACGGCGCGGGCGACTTGCGCCTGCCCGTCCATGTCTTCGGGCGCGACCGGCGCCTCCGCCAGGTGCAGGTCGAACTCGCACAGACGGTCGATCAACTGGATTGCCTCGAGCGCGGTATAGCGCCAGTGAAGGTCGACGAGGATGCGCGGCGCCTCTCCGACAGCCTGGCGAATCGCCATCATCTCGGCGACCTCGCCCTGGTCGGCAACGGCCGCGGCAAATTTGAGCGCGGAGAAGCCGCGGTCGGTCCAGCTCTTGGCGATGGCAGCACGTTCTACGGTCGACCCGCCGGGCAGTCCGGAGACGTATACCGGCAGCCGCTCATGCCGCCGGCCGCCGAGGAGCTGCCAGACCGGTTGCCCCAACAGCTTGCCGCGCAGGTCCCACAGCGCGATGTCCAGCCCGGCGATCGCGTCGAGCGCATAGCCGCCAAAGTGGCCGCGCACGCGTTGCAGGTCATAGAGGTCTTCGTAGATCCGCTCCACGTCGTGAGGACTGCGGCCGCAGACGAAGGGTATGAAGAGCTCTTCGAGGATGGTCTGTGCGATCTGAGGCGCGACGACGCCGAAACATTCGCCCCAGCCAACCGTGCCATCGCTGGCTTCCACTCTCACGAGCAATGTCTGGTCGTGCACGGGGTAAACCGTGCGATTGCCCGGCCGGACAATGTAGCCTTTGGCGTTGGGCCGGCTGCCTTCCTCTAACGGGCCGAGATAAGGCACCTCGCGGGGAATGCGAAGGGGATAGAGCTGGATGGCAGCGATCATCGTTTCAATCAAGAGTTGGTTATCGCGGGTAAAATCCTCTGGCCTGTCATTTTGCCATCAGCGGGCGGTTACCTCATAAACTGTGCCGTCTTCGAGCCTGGCGACGATCTTGAAGTCGGCAATCTCTTGCAGACTGTCAACGCCGAAGAGATGGCCTTTGGCCTGGGCATCAAACCAGACAAGATATGCCTCTGGCGTCTCGGGCCACAGCCCGGCCAGAGATCCAACAGGCCTGCGCGGCTCACCGGACTGATGCCTGTGGGCCGCTGGCGCCCACCTGGCGGGGATGCCGGCATGCACATAGAGGGCAAAGGGAACGTTAGTGTACAACGGAGTGTCCTCACCATGGTTCAGCCGGAGGCTCTTGACAAGTTGGACGGTCTCGCTTGTTCGCCAGGTCAAGTGGTTATAGTTGTTTTCGGGTTCGACTGGCCGGGCCATGGTTGCGCCTTCCCTCGCGGCCGCTATCGCGAAAACCGCGACAAGCAAGGCAATGGCCAACGGAGACCTGGGAAAGCGACAGAGAGTGCCCAAGAGATTGAAGGAGAATGTTTTGCCCGCCAAATAGACCTCTTGCTCCACGATATACAGAACAATAAGCATTGCGGGAACAAATGCGGGAGCAATGTATCTGTATCCGATTCTTTCGAGGCCAATGGTAGTTGAGAGAGCGACCAGGAAGGACACATAGGCAATGTAGAAGATTGAGACGGCGTCCAGCTCCAGGACGGCCAGCTTGATCCCGCGCCAAAGGTCCCTGGGCTTAAGGAACGCGCCCGCAAGGTAGCCGGAGACGGCGGCCAGAACGGCCAGGGCTCCTCTCGACGTAGTCGTGACGCCTATGAAGTAAACAGGGAAGAACCAGTTCAAATGGAATACAAATGCATAGTAGAGGTTGCTATACAGAGGATACCTGGAAGGACCTCGCGTGGCAGTCGGCAGTCCGCTCAGTTGAATATTTCTCAAGGCCCAGAGTGCCAGCGGCAAAGAGGCCACGATGCAAAAGAGCAGGAGATGCAGGACTCGGGTGCGAACTGTGCAGCGCCTGTTCAACAGAATTGCGGCTGCGCCTGCCAAAACCAGCGTTACGCCAATGTACCTGGTCACGCCGGCCATCCCTACGACGATTGCCGTCAGGAACAACGTCAAGAGACTGCTCTTGGTGAGGTACCTGTTCAGCCCGAGCAGAAAAATGATTGTCAGGAGAATGAATAAAGGCTCGGAGAGGCCATAGGTCGAGAGACGCAGTAAGTCGGGGGAAAGCAGCACAAATGCCGTACCGACAATGACGAGTGACGGCTCTCTGAGATAGCGTTGGAAGAGAAGTCCGGAGAAGAATACAATCAGGCCAAAGACGGCAGCATCAAAGTATCGAGCCCCGGAAAGCGGGTCGACTCCCAGAGCGACGTCAAACAGTGCTAGTAGCGTGGGGTAAAGAGGCGCCCATCCGGTCAGCGGCGTGCCATCAAAGTGCGTATAACCCGTGCCCGCGGTCAAACTGCGGGCGGCGGCGAGGTAATTGACCGAATCTCCGTGGAGGGCGAGTCCGTGAAGCGCTGTCCTGATGAGAGCCAGGGCCGGCGCCAAAAGGGCCAGGAGCACGAGAAGCCACCTGGTTCCCAGCCACATTCCCACAAGCGACCAGGCGCGCGGACCGAATTGCGAGGCGTTCAAGGTCTTCTCTGTCTAGTCGGCCAGAAGCGGCTCGATCTCGCGCCAGATGGCGTCAAACTCCCGCAGGTCCTGCCGATCGAGATAGGCGCCGGGGATGCGGCTTGCGGTCGAGGTGAATACGCCGCGGCGGCTGAAGACCTGCTTGTAAACGGCCACACCGTGCATGCGTTCGAAATTAAGCAGTGGAAGCAGCCGGTTAAAGAGGGCGCGTGCGCCAGCCTCGTTCTCTTCCTCCAACAGCTGCCAGATTCGCGCATGCAGGTCCACCGACTGGCTGGCGGGCATGTTTCCGCAGGCGCCGCGGCGCCATTCGTCGATCATGTAAATGCCGCCCTGGCCGCCGAAAACACCACGGCAAGCGTCGCCTGCAGCAGCCAAGGTGCGCGAAATGGCGCGCGGCTCCGGGAGCGTCTCCTCCTTCAGATACTGCACACACTCCAGCTCGGAGCACATGCGCGCCAACAGATCGGCAGACATCGGCGTGCCGATTGGCCCCATGAAGTTCTGGATGCAGATCGGGATGCGCAACGCATCGTCTAGCGCCCGGTAATAGTCGTAGCATCCGCTCGCGTCCGGGTGAAGGATGTGAGGCGGCATGGCCATGATGCCGTCTGCGCCGACCTCCTCGGCGTAGCGGCTCAGCGCGACCGCGGGCACCGTGTGGCCGTGCGTCGTGGCGGCGATGAAGGGAACGCGACCGGCCGCGGCCTCGACGACAACGCGGATCCAGCGCCGCCGTTCGTCGTCCGACATCGTAGCGAATTCGCTCGCGTTTGCCGGACCGACAAGGCCCGCCGCGCCCTTCTCGATACAGAACTCTATCTGCCGCCGCAGGGCCGCTTCGTCCAACACCAGTTCATCGTTGAATGGAGTGACTACAATTGCGAAGATGCCGCGCCAGGGTTTGCTCATCCGAAACGCTCCGCGACTGATTTAGGTCCTGCCGGGCAAGCTAGCGGGAGTCGGATACCCAGGGTCCCGATGCGGTCGCAGGCGCGTCGTGGACTTGCGCAATATCCGATCGTGGGCGAATATCGATGCTGCCGAAATGGCGCTGCGTTCCACTCTGCAACCGACTGCGTCAGTCGCAGTTCCGCGCCCCCCGGCCGGCCGGTTCAGTATACTACAACCATTGGGTCAATCAATTCGAAAGCGAGCGAATCGACTATGAAGATCACCGCGGTTTCGGTTTATGAGTTGCAGGGCGTTCTTGAGCAAGAGGAGGAGTTCTGGGAGGAGCGGCTTTTGCGTCCACTGGACATCTACCCGGAGCATAGGGCGGAAGGCGCGCACGAAATGTTTGCCGTCAGCGAAGGCCGTTACCGGATCACGGCCTATTTCGTCGACATCGAGACCGATGAAGGGGTGTCGGGACGCGGCGGACCGTTTCCGCGCGAGCAGGCTTTTATCATCCAGACGCAGCTGGCGCCGCTGCTGCTCGGCCACGACCCGCTGGCGTCCGAACGCCTGTGGGACCGGATGTACCGCGCGCAGGTCCATGGCCGTAAGGGCACCGAGATGATGGCGCTGAGCGCGGTCGATTGCGCGCTGTGGGACCTGAAGGGGAACTGGTTCGACGCGCCCGTCTGCCAGCTGCTGGGCGGCCCGACGCGCACTGAAGTCCCGGCGTACGCCAGCGCGCTGGGCTACTCGCTCGACCCTGAGCTTGTTCAGGAGCGGGCAAAGCAGTTTGCCGCCCAAGGTTACGCGGCGACCAAGTGGTTCTTCCGCGACGGTCCGACCGATGGGAAAGCGGGGATGGAGCGCAATCTGAGGCTGGTGCGAACACTGCGGGCGAGCCTCGGCCCCGACGTGGACATTATGCTGGACTGTTGGATGAGCTGGGATGTTCCGTATACGGTGCAGATGGCGCGCCGCCTGGAGGAGTACGCGCCGCGCTGGATTGAGGAGCCGGTGCTGCCCGATAAGATCGAGCAGTACGCGCAGATCCGTCGGCAAGTGAATGTTCCGATAAGCGGCGGCGAACATGAATACACCCGCTGGGGACTGAAGCAGCTGATGGATGCGGGCGCGTGCGACGTTTACCAGCCCGACATCTACTGGTGCGGCGGCATCTCGGAAACACAGAAGATCCTGGCGTTGGCCTCCGCCTACGACGTACCCGTTATCCCGCACGGCCACTCAACCCCGGCCAGCATTCACGTCATCGCCGCCTGGCCGGAACCGACCACGCCCCTGCTCGAGTACCTGATCAAATGGAACGAAGTCCACCAGTTCTTTCTCAAGAACCCGGTCAAGCCGGTCAACGGGATGGTGAGCGTGCCGCGCGGTGCCGGCATTGGCATGGAGCTGGACGAAGCGAAGATAGACCGGCGCGCGGAGGTGGAATTCTAGTCGGGTATGGGCGGATCAGCGCGGCGTGGTGGGATAGCCGATCGGATCGATATGGGCTTCAACGAGGAACGGCGCGTCGCTTGCGCCGGCCTGTTCAAGTGCCGCATCGCACGCCTCTGGGGTGGCGACGCGGGCCGATTCGATGCCGTATCCGGCGGCGATCCTGGTGAAGTCGGGCGCGGGAAACTCGGTGCCCAGAGGCTTCTTTCCCTGCCGAAGCTGGTGCGAGCGGATCAGGTCGATGGCATTGTCGACCGGCACGACGACCGTTACCGGCAGGTTGAGACGGGCGAGGACACTCAGCTC
>CATOTS010000008.1 GCA_951813625.1 uncultured Caldilineaceae bacterium
CAGGACTTCGACCTGCCCGACGAAGGGGCGATCAGCAGACCGCTGGCCATCACGCTGCCCATCACCATGAACGTGCGCACCGGCCCGGGCACCGACTACGAGCTCGCCGCGGTCGTCCCGCAGGGCACGCAGGCCCGCATCTACGGCATCGACCCGGGTGAAAGCTGGTTCCTGGTTGAGATGGAGGGCTATTCCTCGCTCTTCTGGCTCTACCGCTATATGGTGCAGGTAAACGACTCGCTGGTGGGGATCAGAAGCGTAACCTCGCAGGAGGTAGGCGCGCAACCCGCGGTCCTGATCCAGCCGCGCGCGGTCTTTGCCCAGGCCGGGCCGGGCATGGAGTATGACGCGGTCACGATTCTGCCCAAAGGGACCTGGGCCCGGATCACCGGCGCCGATCCGACAGGGGCCTGGGTCGAAATCGCGGTCGTCGGGATGGACAGGCCGGTCTGGGTGGCGCGGAACCTGGTCAAGACCGTTTCGGCCCGCTGACCGGGATGCCGCGAAAAGTCTTGGAAGGTCCGTCAACAGCGCCGCCGCTGACTTCCCGGCAGTAGAGAGGTTCGGGCGCTGTTGCGTTGGCGCAGAGTGGCCCCCGAACCGGCGTTCCGCCCCTTATCATATTCGTGCGGGCGCCGTAAAAGAGAGCCTTCGTTGTCGTTATGGCGGCGAAGGCTCTTGCTATTGGAGGGCGTTGGGTCTGCGGGTCGGTCAGTGGAGGGCCGGCGGTGGGGAGCGCACGGTTATGTTTCGTCTACTGCGACGCTGTCCAACAGACGCCGCAATGCAGGTAGAAGCGCTGGAATTGATTGCTGAATTGTGGACCAGATGACACTTTCACTGATGTGTAGATAGCCATGGGCCAGGCGGTTGCGGATTCGAAACTATTCAGCCGCAATCAGTCTGCGACCCTGAATGAGGCGAGCGAAGGTGTTTTCTCTCTCCTCACTCCGCTATACTTTCTCCTTGCTTTTTGGACGGTCGGGCCTGCGGCCCTCCCTTGTGCGGGGGGGACTCCCCCCGCAACGCCCCCCTCCAAAACCAGCGCTCACCGACGGTACGTCGTATTCTCGGCAGTGCGGCCCGACCAACGCGGTGTCTGCCAACCGAGCACACAATCAGATAATCTGAACGGCGCCGGGGATTGAAGACTGGTCGAGACAGATGCTGTATGTGGCTTGGGAGTTACGTCAGACATCAATTGCTTCCTGCTCCACAAAGGGGCGTATCTCCACCCGCAATTCTGAGCTTGTTGACAAGTCCACCCTCCTTCCCAGCAGACTTTCGAGATACGACTGGACGCCGAAGTAACGCTCCAAATCGGGCGGCGCGTCAAACGCGACCAGAACGTCAATGTCGCTGGCTTCTGTACCCTCATCGCGGGCAAACGAGCCATAGAGCGCAATTTCGGTTATGCCAAAACGCCGCGCGAGAGTCGCCTTGTGACTTCGAAGCAGTCCGAGAAGTTCGTCCCCGTTCACTGCTCTTACTACGCTGTTGTCATGGATGAAACGTCGAACCATTCTGCTGGCACAGTGCTCTCCTCTTGCACCGTGATAGCCACATTATAGCAGGGCTATGGCCACGGTCGCCGCAGCCCCCTGAGCAGTTCATACGCCCCGCGCGAGAAGGCCGCGAAGGCGCCGCCGCGGCTGAAGCGCGGCGCCGGCGCGGGCAGAAACTCGCCGGCGTCGAGGTCCTCGATGGCGGCGAGCGTACTCTCGCGGTCTATTGGAGAGTGTGGGGTCTGCGGGAAGGTCAGTGTAGGGGCGCCGGAGGGGGGCGGGGCATGGAAGAGTTCTTCTGACTCTGCAGTTCAGAAAAGCTCTGGCAGCGCTATGTTGAAGTCTGCCAACGTAGGCGAGCGCAGCGACTGCTCCTCTTCGTAGATGCCCGCGATCTCGAAGCGGTTCCCGCTGCGCACATGCACGGTGATCGACTTTGCGTCAGGGTCTACGATCCAGTACTCCTGCACGCCGTGTTGCGCATACAGGTCGAGTTTGAGCGTCCTGTCACGCACGGCAGTGGCGGGTGAGAGGATTTCGACAACCAGGTCGGGCGCGCCGCGGATGTTGTCGGCGGTGATGACGCCGCTGCGTTGATTGGAAACGAATATCACGTCCGGTTGCACCACGTCGGTTTCGGAGAGGACTACGTCGAAGGGGGCAACATAGACCTTACCCAAGTTGCGCTCGTAGATGAAAGTGCCTAATCGAAGGTGGAGTTGCCCCAGGATATATTGATGTATCTCTTTGGGGGAGGGGGACATGACCAACTCTCCGCTGAGGAGTTCGTAGCGTTCATCATCCGACGTTTTGAGGTAGTCGGCGTAGGTGAGTTTTGTCTGCGTCTTTAGCATGGTAGTCCCTCCGGCATAAACGAGGAGAGGCTGCACCTAGTGTGTCTCAAGTGTAGCATGGCTGCGGTGGAAGCGGGAATGGGGTCTGGCGTCACCTTGGGTCGGTTGAGTTACTACGATTCGTCCAGTTGTTCGGCAGCCTTTTCATCTATGTTGGTTATCCTGAGCGCTACCCTAATGCTATCGTCACCCTTTGTAACTTCGGAGTAGTCCCTGGCCATTCTCTACTCTCTTGCATCCAGTCGTTTCAACAGACCCAGCAATCCAAAGGCTGCCAACTCAGCCGTCACCTTGCTCTTGCCGTATCATGACATGCGTATAGAGGCGTATCAGAATGATTCTTCCTCGGAGCCCTCTACGGCGTCGAACCACTCTGCCGGCATCGGCCCTTCGATGTCGCCGACGATCTGAATAATGTCGCGATCGCGACCAAATGGACTAGGCGGTTTCTCCCGGTACGGCAGCAGCCGCGACACCGGGCGACCGTTCTTCGTGATCACGATCTCTTCGCCGCTCTCAGCCACTTCGTCCATCAGCTTCAGACACTTCGCCTTGAACTCGGACGCCTTGATCGTGCGGGAACCTGTCGCTTTCTTGCTATCTGTCGGCATAATGCTCTCCTCTTGCACCGCGATGGCCACATTATAGCATGCCTATGACGACGGTCTCCGCAGTCTCCTGACCAGCCCATAGGCCCCGCGCGAGAAGGCCGCGAAAGCGCCGCCGCGGCTGAAGCGCGGCGCCGGCGCGGGCAGAAACTCGCCGGCGTCGAGGTCTTCGATGGCGGCCAGCGTGCGCTGCAGCCCGACTTCGGCCATCTGAAGACCGCGGTCGTCGCCCAAGTCCAGCCCGCCGCACACGAGCACCGCGGCCAGGAGGCGGCCGAGCGTGCTCTCGCGGTAGAGGCGCCAGCACTGATCGAACGTGAACCCCTCCACCCCCATATTGCGAATGATCTCGGTGTACTCTGCCAGAGCCGCGCGCTCGACGCGGCGGCGGACTGCGGTCGTCACGCTGCTGCCGAGAAAGTAGGCCGCGTCGTAAAGAGGCGTGCTCAGCCCGCTGACCTGCCAGTCGATCAGCGCCACCTCTTCCTGCCCTGCCCGGGCAGCTGCGGCTTCAGCTTCTCCAGGTGTCTCGGGGAAGAGGATGTTGTCCAGCCGGGCATCACCGTGGATCAGCGTTCTGGGTCCGGCTGCGACTGCGCCGATGTGGGCGGCGATGCGGTGACCGTAGGCTTCGGCCAGGCCGCGCATCGCCGGCGAAAAGAGGCTGCCGAACCGTTCGAACGTTGGCGCCAGATGGGCCAGATAGGCGAGCTGCAGCGTTGCTCTGCGTCTGGCCGCCAGGGCATCGTAGATGCCGTCCAGCGGAGGCTGATCACCCCGGTTCCAGAAGGTCCCGTGCAGCCTGGCGAGCGTGCGCAGCGCGCGCCTGGCCTGTTCGACGCCGGCGCCTTCGAGCTGGCTCACCGTCTGCATCTCTTTCAGGTCTTCGAGCACGAGCACAAAATGGTTGCTGCCGCCCGCAAAGTCGCCGTACAGGAGCGCGGGCGACCGCACCGGCGACAGCGGCGCGACCAGCGTGTAGTACTCGTACTCGCGCCTGAACATCTGCAGGCGCCTGCTCATGCGCAGATTGCCTGCGTTCGTGCCCGGCAGCTTGACAATGACCGTTTCGGGAACGCCGCCGGCAGCTCTTTCGCAGGTGAGATGGCAGCGCAGGACCGTGCCCATGACGCCGGCGCGCGCGTCGATTTCTTCGAGGACGATCTCTTTGATCGGTTCAAATTCGGAGGCGCGGCCCGCGCCCAGCGCCTGCTGCATCCACTGGGCTGTTACTTCGTCGACGCTGCGCGGAATCGGCGGCCTGGTCATGGCGTCGATTCGCCTCCGAATTCAACGCACGCTGGCATGCGGCTGTGATCGGTCCGTTGCGGCGCCGGCGCGGTTGCCTGGCGGCCGCTCTACCCGGTCTGAGCGGCGCTGATCATGACGCCGGACCGAAGAGCGACGGCGCGGGCCCCCGTGCGGCGCCTTCGTAGGCCTCGTCGGCAGGCAGGTGGGGCCGGGCCAGGGCTTCGTTCGAGAGCCGGTCGCAGCGTTCGTTTTCGGGGATGCCGGCGTGCCCTTTCACCCAATGATAGCTCATCTCGTGGCCGTCGCAGAGGTCGAGGAGCCTGCCCCACAGGTCGGGATTGACAGCGCGTTGACCTTGTTTATTGCGGCGCCAGCCGTTTGCCCGCCATCGGCGCGCCCAGCCCTTGGTCAGCGCGTCAAGAACGTACTTGGAGTCGCTGTAGAGATCGACGCTGCATCGTTTCTGCAGGGCCTCCAGCCCTTTGATCACGGCCATGAGCTCCATGCGGTTGTTGGTTGTCCTGCGGTAACCGCCGGAGAGCTCCCTGCGGTGTTCGTCGTAGAGCAGCACGACCCCGTAGCCACCGGGGCCGGGGTTTCCGCTGCAGGCGCCATCGGTGTAGAGCGTAACTTTTTTCATTGCGGTCCGGGTTGGGAGGGATGGTGGAGTACGGATCTGTCCGGCGGCCGGCTGGTCAGCGCATTGCCGCCCGCCGGACAGGTGAGCGGTGTTACGGGCGATCAATGCCCCGATTCACCATGCTCACCGTGCCGGTGAAAGTAGACGATGGGCAGGCTTTCAAGGTCTGTAATCGCGGCATCATTGTGATGCACAATGTGAAGGTGGCCGGTGCCGCAGTCGCCGAACTCGTCGCACGCGAGCGTGCCGACCATGCCTTCGAATTCGTGCGTAGCGGTCAACGCCGCGCGCAGCCGCGCCCGGTCGATGTAGAGGGCATCGCCGCTGACAACCGCCACCTCCTCGATGGCGCGCAGGAGGATGGTTGCGGCGTCGTAGGCGTGCGCCAGGTAGGCGGAAGTCGGCGCCTCATTGTAGATCTCTTCATAGGCCGCGTGGAGGTCACGCCCGCTCTTGCCGGTTGCCTCGTTGACGTTGTGTTCGAAATGCAGCTCCGGGGCGGAGAAGTATATCCCTTCCGACTCCGGCAAGTTCAGCACGGAGAAGTCCAGCAGCGCGGCGCCGCCGATGACCGTCGCCTCCGCAAGGCCCGCGACCTGCCCGACCTGTTGGATCACGTGCGCGGCTTCGGCCGGGAAGAGCGGCAGGAAGAGGCCGTCCGGGCTGCCGGCGGCGAGCTCGGCCAGGATGGGGACCATCTCCGTGTCACCCTTGTTGACCGTCGCCACCGCCGCGCTTCCGCCGTGCTCCTCAAAGGCAACGGCAAACGCGCCGGCCAGACCGGAGGTATAGGGGTCGCCGTCGTGGATGACGGCCATACTGCGCAGGCCGAGTTCGTCGTAGGCGAATTCGGCCACCGCCTCCGCCTCGTGGAGGTCATTGTTCGAAGTGCGGAAGTAGCCGGGATGGTAGTTGGAGCCGGCGTTGCCGCGCAGGTCGGAGGTCAGCGAAGGGGCGGTATTGGTGGGCGAGACCATCACCAGACCGGCTTCGCTGATGATCGGCGAGGCGGCCACGGCCGCGGCCGAGCACGAGGTGCCGAGCACGCCGACCACGCGCCGGTCGCCGGTCACCGTGTCTGCGGCTGCCGCGCCGCCTTCGGGCGTGCACAGCGAGTCCAGCCCCGCGCCCAAATTGACGTTATGCCCCTTGATCGGGCCGTAGTCGGCCACCGCCATCGTCACCGCACGCTGCATCGAGGAGCCAAGGTCCCCAACACTCGTCAGCACGGCCATGGAGCGGATGTGGATATCCTCGCCCGGGCCGACCACGACCGTTCCCAGCGGGCCGACCATGAATTGGCGAAGGTCGAATGTTTGGGCGGCGCCGGCGTCCGACGCGGCCGGCGGCACACATGCGCCGGACAGAAGTAGCGGGAGCAGGAGGCTGAGCCACAGCGTCAGCGAAAGGTGGAAACGGCGTGTCTTCGGCATGATGATTGTTCCCTGGTTATGCTGGATGTCGATTCACTGGCGCGTTCAGGGCGCGTAGCGGTAGACCACGGGCAGGCCCTCAACGTCGGGCATGCTCGCATTGGTATGGTGCGTAATCTGGACGCGGCCGGTGCCGCAGTCGCCGAACTCGTCGCACGAGAGGGTGCCGATGATGCCGCTGAAGCCGCTGGTGCCAGTCACGGCCGCGCGCAGCTTGGCCCGGTCGATGTAGAGCGTATCGCCCTGCACGACCGCGACCTGCTCGATGGCGCGCAGGAGGATGGTTGTCGCGTCGTAGGCGTGGGCCAGGTAGGCGGAGGTGGGGCCCTCGTTGTATTGCTCCTGGTAGGCGGCGACCAGTTCATCGCCGCTGCGGCCTGTCGCCGCGTTGACGTTGCCGCCGAAGTCCAGCTCCGGGCCGGCGAAGTAGATGCCTTCGGACTCCGGAATGGCGAGGAAATCGGAGACCAGAAGGCCGCCGCCGCCGATGCGCGCCAGCCCGGCCAGCGCGTCGACCTGTTGACTCTGCTGGAGGATGTGCTCGGCCTCATCGGGGAAGAGCGGTATGAAGAGGCCGTCCGGGTTGCCTTCAGCGAGCTGAGTAAGGACAGGGAGCATGTCGGTGTCGCCCTTGTTGATGGCGGCGACGATGACCGAGCCGCCCAGCTCTTCAAAGGCGGCGGTGAAGGCGGTGACGAGGCCGAGCGTGTAGGGGTCGCCGTCATGGATGGCGGCCATGTTGCGCAGCCCGAGCTCGTTGTAGACGAAATCAGCGACGGCCTGGGCCTGGTAGAGGTCGTTGCTGGCGGTGCGGTGGTAGCCGGCGTGATGGTTGGCGCCGGCGTTGCCGCGCAGGTCGGAAGTCAGCGAGGGCGAGGTGGTGGAGGGTGCGACCATCACCAGGCCGGCCTGGCTGAGGATTGGCGAAGCGGCCGCCGCGGCGACGGAGCAGGAGGTGCCGATGACGCCGACGACGCGCGCGTCGCCGGTAACCGTTTCGGCCGCGGCCGCGCCGCCCTGGTCCGAGCAGAGCGAGTCGATACCGGCGCCCATGGTGACGTTGTGTCCCTTGATCGGGCCGTAGTCGGCGATGGCCAGCGCAACGCCGCGCTGGCTGGGAACGCCGAGGTCGCCGGCGCGGGTGAGCGCGCCCAGCGAGCGGATATGGATATCCTCACCAGACCCGACGACGACGGTCCCGAGGGCGGCGCTCTCGAAGTCGGCCGGCACACAGGCGGCGGGCAGGATGAGCAGCGAAAACAGAAGGATCCACAGGGTCAGGGGGCGACGGAAGCGGTGTCTCGTCTTCATGGCCGATTGCTCCTTGGGTCTGGCTGTTGCCATGGTGTCCAATGTCGAGATCGAAGCTGTTGAATGGGAGGGCAAAAGGTGTCTTCGGAGGGGGTAGCCGCAAACGCCAGAGAAACCGCCAATAGCCCGGACAGGTTCATTATAGCCATTTGTTGCGTCTGATGACAACAGTATGCGTCGGTCGGATACAGTCCAAAATTGGGGTACAAATTCCTATGCCCAATCTAGCAACGGTGTCATGGCCGGTCCATTTTGTATTCTCCGGCGGAGTGGCGGAATTCGCTTTCCCGAATTCTTTTGGGCGGTCGGGCCTGCGGCCCTCCCTTGTGCGGGGGGACTCCCCCCGCAACGCCCCCCTGAAGTTCTCCTCCCGCCGAGTGTGGGGGTCAATGCAGCCCTGTGCTGCCTGCGGTCCAACGCGCCGCCCCCTAATCAGCGAACGCCGCGGCCACCGTAGGGGCAGGCCTTGTGCCTGACCAGTGTCTCTCCCAAAAGCCGGTAAACAATTCCAGCCACCGCTGGCATGAATTCCCCGCCAGACGATTCCCACCCCAATAGTGGGCTTTCCCCCGTCGGTCAGAGCAACTCTCCGGCTTTTTCGGACCGGTACGCTGAATGTTAGGCGCGGCGGGTGCGCCCGCCCGCTCGAAAACGGGGCGAGTCGGGGAGCTGCTGCCAGCGTTCTTCCAGGCGGTCGAGTGCATACCGGGCTGCGCGCAGATCGCGCACTGTTTCCTCTCTGGATGCCGGCGCTGCCGATGATGGGTACGACGAGAAGGTGCTCGAAATTCCGCGCGCTCAGACGATACGGTGCGCCAACGCTCGCATTTTACGGTTCCCCCTGGTGGAAAAACTGTAGGTATCTTATTCAGTTGTTCGTCTGCATTGAAGCGAGGAGAGTGGAGCTAAAGGGACTTGAACCCTTGACCTCTACAATGCCATTGTAGCGCTCTCCCAACTGAGCTATAGCCCCAAGATTCAGTTTTGTCTGCCGGCCGGCGCACCTTCCTGTCACAACGATGTCTGGCCGCTGCCGCCGGCCTGTGGAGCTGAGGGGACTCGAACCCCTGGCCTCTACAGTGCGATTGTAGCGCTCTCCCAACTGAGCTACAGCCCCGTTCTCGCCGACCTGCGGCAGACGATGCGATACCGCCGGCCCGCGCATGTGAGAGTCCAGTATAGCAACAGCCCGCGCCGCGGTCAAATTTGGCGGCGCCGGGTATCGTTTCGCTTTCCGACGGCCCGGCCCTTCAGCCGGCGCCGCGGCTGCCTGCTCGGACCGGCGGGCTTCCTTACGCAGCCTTGCCGCGCGCCTGCCGCCGCCTCGTCCGCGAGCCCTCGTGCGCGCCGGCGTGCCCGATGAAGTCGGCCATCGGCGTCATCGCCACAACCTCGCCCACCAGGTCGAGCGGCAGGTTTTCCAGCTTCGTGAAGCGCACGCACGACTTGCCCATATTCATCCTTTTGCCGGTCGCCAGGTAGCGCTCCCGGAACCAGGCCGCGGTCGCCTCATCGCCGTACACACTGGTCAGATAGAGCGACATATGGCGCTTCTGCGAAGCCAGCGCGATGTACATCAGCGGCTGGCCGTTGTAGGTATCGGCCACGACGCTCTGCGGCACGACATAGCAGATCATCCCGTGCTGCATCGTCTCCTCATAGCCGGCCGGCAGATTTTCCAGGATCACCGCCCGCACGGCGGCGATCGCCGCGTGTCTGCCCTCGTCCAGCTCAGACAGATACTCCTCGACCGTTTTGGCGTCGCTCTGCATCGTTCCCTCTCTCCCTTTGTCTGTTCCCCGCTGGCAATTCAGTCCTCGACGTGCTGGAAGCCGGGCCAGCCGGGCAGCGCGGCCGACTGCCGCATCCACGCCTCCATCTGCGCCTCGTCGAGCTCGCCCTCGTAGATGTCGACCCAGCGTGCGTCCGGGTCCTTGCCCGCGCCGGGCGGCGCCGGGTCCAACTGGGCGCCGTTGAGGAAGGTCACCTTGATGTAACGCGTAAAGACGTGATAGCTCACGAACCAGCCCTGCCCCACGATGCCGTAGAAGGGCGAGTTCCAGCGCACCGCCTTGCGCACTTCGGGCGCGGCGCGCACGATCAGCGCGTCGAGCCGGCGCCCGACCTCGCTCTTCCAGCCCGGCATCGCCGCGATGTAGGCCTGGACCGGCGCGTCGCCGTCGCCCTTCGCGATCTGCGGGTTGCCTCCGCTCAGCAGCTTCGGCTTAGCGTCGTCCTGCACGCCGCCGTCTTTTTCTGCTGTCCTGGTTGACTTGCGGGAACGCCTGGTTGCCATTGCTTTCACTCCTCTGCGCCTGCTGCGCGCCTGAACCGGCCGCCGGGCGCGTCCTTCAGCTCTCCGTCTTTCGGGTCAGCTCCCAGCCCGGCAGGGCGGCCGCCTGACGCACCCATGCCGCCATCTCCTCCTCGTCGAGCGCGTCCGCGTAGACGTCGACCCAACGCATGTTTTCGTCCTTGCCGCCGGGCGGCAGCGGTTGCAGCGAAGTGCCTTTGAAGAATGTGACCTTGACGTAGCGGGTGTAGACGCGATAGCTCAGAAACCAGCCCTGGCCCTCGATGCCGTAGAAGGGCGAGTTCCACCGGACGCATTTGCGCACGCCGGGCACGGTGCGCTCGACCAGCGCGTCGAGCCGGCGCCCGATCTCGCTCTTCCAGCCCGGCATCGCCGCGATGTAGGCCTGGACCGGCGCGTCGCCGTCGGCCTTCGCGATCTGCGGGTTGCCCCCGCTCATCAGTTTCGGCTCTGCGCCGCTCTGCGCGCCGCCGGCCGCCTCAGTCGCGTTGGCAGCGCTGTCGGATTTTCCGGTTCCCATCGCCTTGACTCACCTGTTGCCTTGACTCACCTGTCGCCTTGACTCACCTGCTGCCTTGACTCACCTGCGCGGGCTGCGCGCCTGAATTGGTCGGGAGTCATCCGGTTGTCAGAATTACGAGCGACTCCTATGAAGTAGCTGGACCGACTATCGTGGGATTCCGTTCGTGTTTGCGGAGCGCTGACAGCACGTCGGTGTCGAGAAGAAACAGTACAAGTCCAAAGGCCGGGCGCGCAGGGGCAGCCGCTCAAATTCACCATCGTCCTGTGGGACTTCAAGCAGCAACTCGCCCAAAGATGGGGCGTCAGCATTCTCCAGCCGGCAAAGTCGCTCGTACTCCACCATCGCAAGCACGACCACCGCAGGTTGTCCCTTCCGGGTCACTCGCTGGGGCTCGCCTGCCAGCGCTGCTTTGACCAGGGTACCGAACTTGCTCTTCGCATCCTCGATCGGCCATTCCGCCATGACATCCTCCAACAAAACACTTTGGCCGGACAATTCAGAATCTAGCCTCAATCCGTCAAATCCCTTAAAGTCGACTGAACAGGACCTCGAACCCTCGATCGCCGCGACGCCATTCCAGCCCTCTCCCAACCGGGCTGCGGCGGCAAATACGAAAGCAAATCGCCTCCACCGCACCTGGATTTACGATATAAAGATCCAACCCGCCTGTCAAATCCGCCCCCATTCCACCCGTCTACCAGCAAAGCGCATTTACTTTTCATTCGCGCCCTTCAAATTTTCGCCTCTTCAGGGAGGGTGATGTAAGATCGGTGCTCTGTGTCTGAAGGACTGTACCCATTTCGAAAGGAAAATCAGCCGCGATGCAAACGGCCAAATGTATTTTCGTGAATCTCCCCGTTAGTGACCTCTCCAAGTCGGTCGACTTCTTCTCAGAGCTCGGCTTTGCCTTTGACGACAAGTTCGCGGGCGATCACGGCGCCTGCATGATTATCGGCGAAAATATGTTCGCCATGCTCCTGGTCAAGGAGTACTTCAAGCGTTTCATCCCCGGCAAAAGGATTGTGAACAGCGGCAAGAGCGCCGAAGTGGTGGTCGCCCTCTCGGTAGACTGCCGCGACGAGGTCGACTGCACGCTCGACAAGGCGGTCGCCGCCGGCGGCAGCGAATGCCGCGACGCCACCGACGCCGGCTGGATGTACGGCCGCGCCTTCCAGGACCCCGACGGCCATGTGTGGGAGATCTTCGCGGTCGACCCCACCCGCATGGAGCAGGCGATGAAAGGCAAGGGAAAGTAGACGGCAATGGCGCGGATGAGCAAGATCAGCCCCTGTCTCTGGTTCGACGGCCAGGCCGAAGCCGCGGCCAGTTTCTACGTCTCCGTCTTCAAGGAGGCCCGCATCCTCACCGTCGAGAAGATGGCGTCCGGGCCGGCCGAGGGCAACGCCATCGTCGGCTTCGAGCTGGAGGGCCTCAAATTCACCGCGCTCGACGGCGGCCCGATGTTCGAGATCACACCCGGCATCTCGTTTGAAATCTCCTGCGACTCGCAGGAGGAGGTCGACTACTTCTGGGAGCAACTCTCCGCCGGCGGCGAAACGCAGATGTGCGGCTGGCTGCGCGACCGGTTCGGCGTCTCCTGGCAGGTCGTCCCCTCCGAGCTGCCGCAGCTGATGGCGGCAGCCCCCGAGCCCGTCATGGAGGCCCTCCTCACGATGACAAAAATCGACATCGGCCAGCTGCGCGCCGCCGCCAAAAGCTGAACTCTGAGAACCAATACTGAAAACCTGAATCGAAAGGACCAGTCCAGTGACACTCAGCATCTACCTCAACTTCGACGGCAACTGCCGCGAGGCGTTCGAATTCTACCGCTCGGTCTTCGGCGGCGATTTTCTGCATATCTCGACCTTCTCCGAAGGGCCGGAGGACATGCCGGTCGCCGACGAGGAGAAGGACCGCGTCATGCACGTCAGCCTGCCGATCGGTGAAAGCGTGCTCATGGGCAGCGACACCTCCACCGGCCAAGGCCCGCCCTACCAGCAGGGCAACAACTTCTCGGTCTCCTGCCATCCGCAGACGCGCGAAGAGGTCGACCGCTATTTCGCGGCGATTTCCGCAGGCGGCACGGTCGTGATGGCGCCGGAGGATCAGTTCTGGGGCTCCTACTTCGGCATGTGCGTCGACAAGTTCGGCGTCTCCTGGCAGTTCAACTGCGACCTTCTGCCGCAGGAGTGATCAGTTGCCGGTGGCCGGTGGCCGGTGGCCAGTTGCCGGTGGCCGGTGGTTGGTTGCCGGTTGGAAAATGGCGTGAGCGATTGTTAGGAGAATACGATGACACACACCGACGCTGAATTCGATAAAGAACTCGAGTCCGCCTACAAGGAGCTGGACAGAGCCCAGAAGAGGCTGGCCGAGCTGCGCAGTCAACTTCCGCACGAGCCGGTCAGCGACTACGAGCTGCAGGGCCCCGACGGCCCGGTCAACCTCTCGGCACTGTTCGGAGAGAAAGAGGACCTGATCCTGGTCCACAACATGGGCTCGGGCTGCTCCTACTGCACGCTGTGGGCCGACAACTTCAACGGTGTCGCCCACCACCTGCAGGACCGCGCCGCCTTCGTGCTGGTCTCGCCCGACAGCCCGGCCGAGCAGCAGGAGTTCGCACGCGGGCGCGGCTGGCGCTTCCCGCTCTACTCGGCGGCCGACTCGACGTTCACGGCCGACATGGGCTTCCAGAGCACTGCCGGCGGCTTCATGTCCGGCTACCAGCCGGGCGTCTCGGTCTTCCGCAAGAGCGAGGACGGCAGCATCACGCGCGTGGCCAGAGACCATTTCGGGCCCGGCGATTCCTACTGCGGTATATGGCATCTGTTCAGCCTGCTGCCCGACGGCCATGACGGCTGGAACCCGCAGTTCGAATACCCGGAGTGAACTGCAGTGGCCAGTGGCCGGTGGTCAGTGGCCAGTTTTAGCAACTGCTGAATGTGGGAACAGTACACAAAAGTGCACAGAAGTGCGCACTTTTGCGCACTTTTTGCCAATAATTTCGCAGGCAATGGGCAGTAGACCGCTACTTGCGGCATGACCAATGGCTATCCCAGCCGGTCTCTTGCAGCGGCAGAGCAATGTATGGGCAGACAGCCGCTAACTAAGGACCCGCCTCCCCTTTCCTGTGCGCGAGCGCTGCGCCGATGAGGGCGCGAACCGCGGCGCGCTCGACATCCTGCCGCGTGCGGATCTTCACATGGCGCATCTTCGCGCCCGTGCCCTCGAGCAGCCCCTCGGGGTCCGGCAGCGCCGCGCCGGCGTAGAAGCCGAGATTGACCCAGCGTTTGTGCGGCAGCAGATAGGCGTAACCGTCGAGCATCTTCCTCGGCCCCACGCCATAGGTCGCGGCGCGGTCGCCGAGCCGCACGACCTCGCACGCGTCCGGGTCGACCGCGAAGACGGTTGCGCGCAGCGCCTCCAAGACCGGGCGCAAAGGTTCCTCGGTCATCTGCAGCAGCTCCTCGAAACTCCCCAACCTGGCTTCTGACATCTCTCCTCCTCTGGCCGCCTGGGCTCTCTTCAACGGTGTCCCGCGGCCCCGCCGGCGCGGCGGCCGGCTACCGTTGCTCAGTGTCCGGTCTGTCCAACGGCGGGCGCCGCCACTCCGAAGATAGGGCCGGCAACTGTTGTCCGCTACTGTCCACTTTACCAAAAATTTATGGGACTGTCCCTGCGTGAGCCCGTCAGCTTTCAGTTTCGATTTCTTGGCGCTGATTACGTGTGCGCCGGGGATACGGGGCTGCGACCGTGCAGGTATGGGCAGAGTGCGCAGAATTGCGCACTTTTGCGCACTTTCTGACTTAATTCGGCGGGTCTGCGCCGGAAGAGGGCGGCGAGAGGGCCCCGATCGTCGGAAATACTAATATTCGGTGTAACTTAATATTCGGTGTAACTACTAAGCCACATACAGCGTCTGTCTCGACCAGTGCATCATCCCCGCCGCCATTCAGATTATCTGAACGCGTATTCGGTTGGCCGCCGCCACGTTGGATAAGCCGCACTGCAGGAATGACGACGTACCGTCGGTGAGCGCTGGTTTTGGAGGGGGGCGTTGCGGGGGGAGTCCCCCCGCACAAGGGAGGGCCGCAGGCCCGACCGTCCCAAAAGCAAGGAGAAAGTAAAGCGGAGTGAGGAGAGAGAAAACAGCTGCGCTCACCTCATTCAGGGTCGTAGACTGATTGCGGCTGAGTCGTTACTATTCGGTTGTTAAGGTGAAGGCCAGCTCGGATGTATCGACGAGCTGCTGGCTATGGGTACAGCATACGCGATGATCTGATTTCTTGCCCGGAGCAAGCGAAGACCGGGCGGGGACGGGGGCAACGGGGGCCGTGTTCAGGAGATCGGAGGGCGGTGAAGCCGAAAAGGGAGTACAGATTCAGCCGCAGGGCGCCGGCAAGCGCCGGCATTCAGATAGAGGAGAAGGAGATGCGACCACAGCCGCGCTGCCGCGCAGGAGACCCGGTTCTGCCGCAGCAGGCCGGCAGAACCGGGTCGCGGCCGCACGCGCGCCACTGCGCCAGCGACGCGCGTGCCTTAGCGCCTCCTCTCCCACCAGACGGCGACCGCGTTGCCGTCGGGCTGGCCGTCGAGCCGCACCGTGCCCCGCACCTGTGTGCTGTCGGCATTGGGCTCGCAGCTGACGACCGCCGCCCGGTTGTCGAGGCTGTTGGCCCTCCTCAAGTCCTGGACCGAAACACCGTAGAGCGTTGCAATGCCGGCGAGCGTTTCGCCGGGTTTGATGGTGTGGATGTAGGGGATCGCTGGCGTCCGCAGCGAGGCCGCACGCGCCGGCTGCGGCAACAAAGCGAGCAGCAGCGCGAGCAGGAGCATCAGGATCAGGAGCAGCATCGCCGCTGCCTTCATCTGCGTGCGTCGGTCTCCACTGGAAAGCGAAGTTTTGAGAGCCATCGCTTTCCTCCTTTCTGGATTTCAAGTTCCACCGCCGCAAGCTCACTGAACCCACGGCGGAAACCGCTGCCATTGGGTCAGCAGCACAAGCCGGAATGCGTCGTCGATGGATGGCGCCGGACCGCGGTCCGGTCGTTTTGTGCGAATGCGGTGCGGCGTAAAGAGGGGAACGGGCTCGATTGCGGCGGCCAGGAAAGCCGACGGCCAGATGGAGAGCGTCCTGGCGACAGACGGTCCACTGGTGTACAGGGCGCCTTTGACCTGTTTCCGGTGGGACATTGGTAACTACCTCCTGTGGATGGATGGAACGGGTGCTGCTTATGGCTGCAGCCCGCCCGCGCGCTCGCGAACGGCGTGCGCTCGCGCGGCGGGGACGGACCGGGATGTATGCTGGGTAAATTGCTGCCGAAGGGGGTGTGGAGGCCGCGGGGGCGGTCCCTTTTCTCCCGGGGGTACGTGCAGTTTGGGGAGGGTCAGACGCCTGGAAGGCGAATCGTCGTTGATTGCCCATCGTTCGGTTGTTGCGGCTGTTTGCGGCGGTGCGCCCGTCAGAGTGTTGTCAGGACGGGTCCTGGATGACGGGGCCGGTGGGGCCGCAGATGACCGCTGTCCTTGATGACAGAATACGCCCCTGCGCGGGCGAAGTCAATCGAAATGGGGATATGCTAACGGAACTCTTATGCGGGGGTGGGTGGGGGGGGTTGGACGGATCCCCGAGTCTGCACGGGAATTGAGGAACGCGGCGCAGAAGAGCGGGAGATTGTCGATGTGGCCGGTGCCGCCGCGGGAACCGGGGGCGATGTATTCCGAGGTGAAGTTCTGGAAGGGGAAGGCAATGTGGCAGCTGTTGCAGAGGCCATCCTGCCGGCCGAACAGGGTGTGCTTGTATTGGCAGAGGGCTAGGTTGACTTTGGCTACGTGCGGTCCTAGTCGAGATGGAGCATGTAGATTTTCCCGTCTGCATAGCCTACGGCGTAGACGTTTCCCTCTTCGTCCGAGCCGATACTGCCGACGGGAACGCCAACGTTGATAAGGTGCTCGCGCGTCCAATTGCCATCTCGTTGCAGTCGCAATGCCCACACTTTGCCAGAGCAGAAGTCGGCAAAGATGAACGCGCCTTGGTGTACAGCGCCGCCGACGATTGCGCAGCCCTGGTCTCTGCCGTATGTCGTTACAGGCCTGGTCGCGGATTCAAGCTCGCACATGCCGGTCTTGCCCTCACCCTCCCAACAGGGCCAGCCGTAATTTGCGCCACCCGTTTGCGTGGGCTGGTAGTTCATCTCTTCGCGCGTGTTTTCGCCGGTGTCGGGAATGAACAGGTCTCCTGTTCGCCGGTCGAATGCGATGCCCCAGGGGTTGCGCAGACCCAGAGCCCAGATCTCAGGAGCGTAGCCGGGTGTCGATACAAATGGATTGCTAGGCGGGATCGCGTACGGTCCGGCGCCCGACGAAACATCAACGCGCAGGATTTTGCCCTGCATTGAGGCAGGGTCTTGGGGGGATCCTGGAAAAGAATAGAAACTGTTATGGCCGTCGCCGACAGCGACATAGAGGTAGTCATCGTCAGGGCCAAAAGCAAGTGTGCCTACAGGATGCAATTTTGCAAGCTGCTCAAAGGAGAGAAGGATTTCCTCACTGTCGGGATCGGCACTGTCCGCGTTGGCGCGGTGAACCGAAAAGCGGCTGATCGTATTGTACCCTGCCGCGTTTGTGTAGGAGACATAGAATCGGCCTGACCGGTCGTAGTCAGGAGGAAAGGCGATGCCGTGCAATCCGACTTGCTGATATACAAGAACGTTGCCGGAGATATCCAGGAATGGGTCCTTCAAGAGCAGCCCATCCTTGACGATGCGTATTCGGCCTCCCTGTTCGAGAACGAACAATCTGCCGCTGCCGTCCCCTGCATGCGTAACGTAGACGGGCCGGGACAGGCCTGATGCAAAGACGGAGAAATATGGCGGGGTAAGCCCCGATAAGCGCAGCTCTTTGTATGCAACCCAGCCCTGGTGGCGGGTGGTCTGGATGCGGACCTTGCTGGCAAAACGGGGCGGATCGATACTGAGCGTGAAGGTGTCGCCGTCAACGGCGTTCTCGGTGTCGAAGCGGTGCCAGACCACGATGTCGCCCTCGGCGTTCTCAAGGCTGATCTTGTGCTTGGCCGGCCCGGGGGCCACCTGCGATACAGTCAATTCGATCTTTGCCACCTTCACCGGCTCAGGGAAGTTCAACTCGAACCACTGTGGGGCAAAGTCGTCGGCGGACCACCATGTGTCGATGTCCCGGTCGACTGCGAAATGCTGATTCCAGCTGCCGTCGGAGACCGCGACCGAGCCGAGGTTTGTGATGTCAGCCAAGTTTCGGGCTGATGGCGCCGGCGGGCCGGGAACTGGGGCGCAGGCCGTCAAGAGCAGTGACGCAAGCAATGTGGTCAGGCCCATACCGATCGCCCACAGCCGGGCTCGTGTTTTCAAGGCGGGTCACTGGATGTGTGTTGACCGACAGACGCAGTGGACGGCCGGTCTGTCCCGTGTGCTGATAGAGCGGCGCAGCCGGGTGCCGCGGCGTTGCGACGTTCTTTTCGTCATCAGTCCTGGGTGGCCGGGATTCGCAGCCGGGCGGCGAGGTGGGGGAAGAGAGAACGGAGCGCCGCTGGCAGGAGAGCCGGAAAGAAGTTACCACGAATTCGGCTGAGCGTCAAGGTGGTTCGGCGCCGGCCGGCGCCGTTGGAGGAAGGGTTTGTAGTTCTCGGCGCTGCACCACTGGCAGCGCGCGCGGCGGGGCCGGACTGGGAAGTTTGCTGGGTGTGCTGCTGCGGACGGGGGTGGAGACCGCCGCGGGGAGTTCCATTTCTCCCGGGTTCACGCGCAGTTGGGGAGGGTCAGAGGCCTGGAAGGCGAATTGTCGTCAGTTGCCCATTTCTCGGTCGACGCTTGCGCGTACAGGCGGCTGGCCGGTCCAGTCTATCTGCGTTATGCTCCTGTCTTAACCTGGCCGCCCCCCGTTCCGCTGGGGGAGACTTGCGCGAATGCCGCAAAACCCCGGGTTGTAACGCTTGCGCGCACAGGGGGCTGGCCAGGTCTCTCTCGTCGCAGTCCGGCGGCGGGTCGGAGCTCGCGCCCGCCAACCCGGAGATGTTTGTGTTCATCGCGGCGACCGCAACCGCGACGGTGGGCCGTAGCCGGACTTTGGTTCTCCTTGCGGCGCCTCCCTTATCCGTCCTTCAGTTTGCCGTGACATCCTGCAGCGAAATGTGCGAGTGCATTGTACGTTGCCGGAGCCTCCAGCCCCTGCCCATCGAGCTGTAAGAAAATCCAAAAAGTCATGTTGAAAAGGTGCCATCGGGCCGCGGTCAGTTCACCCGCGGTCAGCTCCTCCTCGTCCATACCAGCGGGCAGGCCGTGCGCCTCTACGCACGGCAAAAACTCCTGAAGCAGCTCGATGTATTCGTCGGTTGCGTCCTCGTTCGCGTCGAATGAAGCGAACAGACCGGCGAAGTCGTGCAAGCCCGCCGCCGCGGGCCGCGGTGTTGGCGTATTCGTCTGGCCCTCGCGTCCGTCCCGGCATATATCAACCGAGGCTGCGAGCAGGTTGTAGTTGGAAGGGGACTCCAGCTTGGGCAAATTGGAGGTAAAGGGGGCCGAAAGGATGGCGCTGACCCAGAACCAGTGGGCAGCGGCCGCCTCACCGTCGCTGAGCGACGACTCTTCTATGGTTTCGGCGAGGGCATTGTCTGCGATGCACCCTCTGAGTTCGTGAAGCAACTCGGCGTACTCGTCGATTGCAGCCTGGTACGCACCGGTTGGGTCCTCATTCTCGTCCATTTTGGCGAACAGACCGGCGAAGTCACGCAGGCCTGTCACCATGGGCTGCGGCGTAGGCGTAGGCGTAGGCTCAATCGGTTGGCAGCCGGCAAGCAGGACCAGCAAGGCGGCGGCCGCGCCCACGCGGGTTCCTCTTCTCAAGCGGCGTCCCCCTGAGTGTGCTGGCGGACCGGCGCTGTAGGTGGCCGGTCCATCCCGTGTGTTGCTAGAGCAGCGCAGATGGCGGCGCGGCATTATGCCCGTTGCTCGCCATCTGTCACTGTCTGCCGGGAATATCGGCCGGGCGGCGAGGAGAGGAAAGAGAGAACGAAATGCCGCCGGCCAGAGGGCAGTCCCATAAAGTAGCACAGGGGCGCGTTGTGGTCAAAGCCAGGATCTCTTGGGGGGTCTGCAGTCCAGAATTGGGGTACAAATCCCAGTACCTCATGTAGCAACCGAGTCATAGCCCGTCCATTGCGCATCCTCTGGCGGAGTGGCGGAATACGCTTTCCTTTATCCTTTTGGACGGTCGGGCCTGCGGCCCTCCCTTGTGCGGGGGGACTCCCCCCGCAACGCCCCCCCCCCTGACACCCCTCCTCCCGCCAGTTGTGGGTTCTTATGTGGCCCTGCGCAACCGGCCGCCCAGCGTCCGCCGTTGTGCCCGCGCGATTCCAGCCTGTCGCCACCGCGCCGCGCGCCTATACGGCCGTATGTGCGCGTCCCCCGCCGCTCGCGCGCCCGACCGCCAGGCGCCTCCCCCTGCAGTCCCTGGCCACTGGCCACTGGCCACTGCTGTTTGGACGGTCGGGCCTTCGGCCCCTTGTGCGGGGGGACTCCCCCCGCAACGCCCCCCTGATGTTCACGCCCCGCCGGGTGAGGGGTCAACGCAGCCCTGCGCTAGCTGCAGCCCTGCGCTACCCGCGGCCCAGCGCGCCGCCCCCAGTTCAGCGAACGCCGCGGCCGTCGTAGGGGCAGGCCTTGTGCCTGCCCAACGATCCCCCCCAAAGCTGGCAGACAACGCCAGCCACCGCTGGCATGAAGTCCCTCCCCAAACGATTCCCACCCTAAAAGTGGGATGCACCCGCGGTGGCTGTCAGACTTGCACAGCTCCGATAATTTGGTACAATTGTTCTAAGATCGAGCTTAGATCCAGGCCGACCGCCATAAAATTGCGCGGTAAGTGCAGGATTCCGGCGCCTGGCGATGATGTGGGTTCCCTCGGACGTAGCCAAACCGAGCTAGGGCGCCATTCGTAACTACTAAGCCACATATCGTATCGGTCTCGACCAGTCTTCCATCCCCGCCGCCGTTCAGATTATCTGATTGTGTATTTGGTTGGCAGCCGCCACGTTGGATAGGCCGCACTGCAGGAATGACGACGTACCGTCGGTGAGCGCTGGTTTTGGAGGGGGGCGTTGCGGGGGGACTCCCCCCGCACAAGGGAGGGCCGCAGGCCCGACCGCCCAACAAGCAAGGAGAGAGAAAACACCTTCGCTCGCCCCGTTCATGGTCGCAGACTGATAGCGGCTGAGTAGTTACCGCCATTCAATTGGACGGGCATTGTGTACGAGTTTGCCGCGGTCCTTGTCTTGGGGCAAAGTGCTCGCTAAATCAGCCGGAACTCTTCGCCGGCCTCACGACCATTTTTTGCAGCAGAACGCGCGTTGGTCTCCTTGGTCGAAGTTCCACTTGGAGGGTCCTACATTGAACACGGAGAAGAAGCGCACCAAGACAGCCTCATTTGGAGTGAACGGGCGTCGGGGTCACGATTCGTCGGCTTACTACGCGAGGCGCATCAATGAGGAAGCGTCACCGATCAAGAAGAAGCCGACCGTCTATTCCGAGAATCCGCTGCCGGATCACTTAGTGAATCGCGTGCTGCTGGATACCTGCGTTTCACCTGACAAGAGCAATCGTCTGCCTCCCCGAAGTGTGCATCTGATGGTGACGTCACCCCCGTACGCCGTGGGCAAGGACTACGATGAAGACCTGTCATTGTCTGAATACCGCAAGCTGCTCAAAGGTGCGTGGAAGGAGACGCGGCGGGTCCTGGTGCCGGGCGGAAGAGTCTGCATCAATGTTGCGAATATCGGCCGAAAGCCATACATCCCTCTGCATGCCTACATCATTCAGGATATGGAACGGCTGGGATTCTTGATGCGTGGAGAAATCATCTGGGATAAAGGCAGTAGCGCCGGTAGTTCCACTGCTTGGGGAAGTTGGAGGTCCGCGTCAAATCCCTGCATAAGAGACCAACATGAATACATTCTGGTGTTCAGCAAAGGCAGCTACCAGCGCCCTAAAGTGGACGAGCGCGCAGATACGATCGGACGCGACGACTTTCTCGACCTTACCCGAAGCATTTGGCATATGACCGCAGAATCTGCCAAGCGGGTTGGTCATCCAGCCCCGTTTCCCGTGGAACTGCCCCGGCGTTGCATCGAAATGTACACATATACAGACGAAGTCATTTTCGATCCGTTTATGGGCAGCGGCACGACCGGAGTAGCGGCCATCCAGAGTGGCAGACGTTTCATCGGCTATGAAACTGACGCTGACTACCAACAGCGGGCAACCCGACGCATCAACGCTACGCAATTGGACTTTCGAAATGAACTCCTTGTTGGCGAATCTGCTGGCTAACGAAACTGCTGTAGAGACCCTTCGGTAGGGGTTGCCTCTTGCCTTTGAGAAAGCTGACATCGAATCAAGCCGGGTAAGGTTAAATAAACGTACAGGTTTGGCCCATTCAGCGACTGGCCAGGAAGTCGGCGTTTTGCGCGAAAGGGTTCTTCTCGGATTTCTGATCAGTCAACTGGGCGAAGCCAATGTGCAGCTGCCCTCTCCCGCTGCATCGATGGTAGACGCGTCGCTGGGAGGGGAGCCCCTTGAGATCAAGACGGTTACAGGTAGGGGTCTCGTTACAGCGAAATGGACCTCTGACAACAGGTCAGTCGATCAAGTATTCGAGGAGTTTTCCTTCACTTCAGACATGCTGCTGGTCCGCATCTGGTGGGACAGCTACCAGGACAGCGTGTTCTACATTCCCTTCGAAGTTCTGGACGAGGCGACGACCGCAGTTCCCGATTTCCTGCAAAGTCAAAGGGGTACGAACAACCGGGGTGTCAAAGTCAAAGATGCCTTCATGAAGCAAGTCGAGCGGCATGACGGTACCGTCAGAGTACCCATTCACTGGCGACGAGGCGACCAGGACATTCAAGCCCCGATCGTCAGGTATGTCCGCTATTGGACCGAGCGTAGATTCTAGTCGAGGGCTCAGCGTGTGCTTTGGCAAAGAAACACTGTCCCGCGCGCGAAAATGGGATGACGTTTGAAAACACCAGTCAGAACGACACGCTGGTCGAACAGATTGTAACCGACCATATTGAGATTGACAGGCAGTTCCTTCGTAGCGGGTGCATTCCAAAATCAGGGTACAAATCCCTACACCTCATGTAGCAGCGGAGTCACAGCCGCCCCCCGGCAGTTCCTGGCAACTGGCCAATGCCGTTCTGGACGGTCGGGCCTGCGGCCCTCCCTTGTGCGGGGGGACTCCCCCCGCAACGCCCCCCTGATGTTCACGCCCCGCCGGGTGTGGGGTCAATGCAGCCGTGTGCAACCAGCGGCCCAACGCGCCGCCCCTAAATCGGCGAACGCCGCGGTCGTCGTAGGGGCAGGCCTTGTGCCTGCCCTGGGCCCCACAAAGCTGGTCGATAACTCCAGCCACCGCTGGCATGAAGTCCCCGCCAGGCGATTCCTACCCCAAAAGAGGGCTGCGCCCTTTTCGGGAGTGTCAAAGGGCGGTGAAGTTGTCGTATATGGCATGTCGACTGCCGCCAGAGTATGGCGGCAATTCTATTTGAGAAGGAGATTCGCAGCTTGAAAGAGGGCACTGATCAATAGACCGAAGGCTGCGATAATCAAACCCAACAGGGTATATCGATAACTATTCTTGAGATGTCGATTTTCGTATTGTAGACGTTGCAAGTCGTTAGCAGCTTGCCATTCCATCCCTTCCTGGTGTTCAACAAAAAAGCAACTTTCCCGCCGGTCCTTTAGCATCTGATTCCCAAAGGGCTCTATCTCTGCAGCGCCTTTTTCATCATCTTGAGGCAGAAATGAAGTATTCCAGACCCTTCTATAGCATCCCTAAACGGATACCGTTTGCGGCTTAACCCGAGTTCGGAGTTAGATAAGGGCAGGCAAGAGAGCCAAGTCTTTGTCTGGGAAATGGAGAGATGGCTTCTTGGGTTGCCAAGTGTAGGCAATCAGCCCGGCGATGAGATTGACGATGAAGTTGGTTGGGCTCCGGTGGCGGGTGTGTTCAATCTGCGAGATATTCTTGAGCTGGTCAACGATGGTCTCAATGACGAAGCGTTTACGCGTGAGCAGTTTGTCTTCAAGAACAACGAGTCGATTCTGCATGTTTTTGCGGATGGGGGTAATCAATTGCAGTCCGCGTGCGAAAAGTTGTTCAAAGAGAGCTTGGGAGAGATAGCCGCGGTCGCCGACCAACTTACCCCATAGGTTCTTGGTCATCTGCGGGACCGGTTTGCGGTCATCTATGTTGCCAGGCGTGAGTTGAACCGCCAGCAGTTCACCCTGGTCATTGACAATCAGATGGAGCTTGAAGCCATAGAACCATCCCATGCTGCTCTTGCCGCGCTTGGCCACCTCGGCAAAGACGCGGTGGCGGACGATACGTCTGTTGTGGCAGACAGACAACGGGGTCGAATCAATGAAGGCCACCCCTGTCTTCTGGCCGAAGCGCACACGCAGATAGATACACATTGCGGGTAGGGCTGATGGCATTAACTCCACAAAGCGCGTGTAACTGACCAGAGCAGGGAATTCACTACGCATATGCTCACACACGTGCTGCGTATAGTAGGCCTTGAAACTGCGATAACGCGATTGGTGAAAGTGAATCAAAATCGTCATCACTTCACTCAAGCTCAACCGCGGGACCGGCCCTCGCTTGCGAGTCACGTCTAACAGATTGGCATTCTCCCGTGTAGCCAACCACTGACAGAAATCATCGACATGACAGAACAGTTTGAGTATACTCATCACTGAGCACCTTTCCTTGCTGGAGAATTTGGTTTGCAGAACTTCAATTCTACCAGCTTGTTAAGGTGCTCACTTACTCCGAACTCAGGTTACTTTAGGGGGAACATGGCTCCTCGCATCTTATTGGTTATAACCATCATCCTCTTGTTGGCAACTTTTGTTCTTATAAACGCAGGCCGAATAGACGACGGGTCACTTGTGAGCAGGAGCCAATGTGATAAAGATCGTCTTTATTACAATCAGCACGAAAAGGAGTGCGACGTATATTTGTTCTATGCCCCAATCGTGCTGATTCCATTATGGCTGCTGTTGGCGTATGCGTGGGGTCTCATTTACGTCTCGAACAAATAACGCAATGAGAATCTATACAATTTCTCGAACGCCTACACTTACTTAACCTGAGTTCGGAGTTAGATTAGGGCCGGTAAGAGAGCCAAGTCTTTGTCAGAGAGATGGAGAGATGGCTTCTTGGCTTGCCAAGTGTAGGCAATCAGACCGGCGATGAGATTGACGATGAAGTTGGTTGGGCTCCGGTGGCGGGTGTGTTCAATCTGCGAGATATTCTTGAGCTGGTCAACGATGGTCTCAATGACGAAGCGTTTACGCGTGAGCAGTTTGTCTTCAAGAACAACGAGTCGATTCTGCATGTTTTTGCGGATGGGGGTAATCAATTGCAGTCCGCGTGCGAAAAGTTGTTCAAAGAGAGCTTGGGAGAGATAGCCGCGGTCGCCGACCAACTTACCCCATAGGTTCTTGGTCATCTGCGGGACCGGTTTGCGGTCATCTATGTTGCCAGGCGTGAGTTGAACCGCCAGCAGTTCACCCTGGTCATTGACAATCAGATGGAGCTTGAAGCCATAGAACCATCCCATGCTGCTCTTGCCGCGCTTGGCCACCTCGGCAAAGACGCGGTGGCGGACGATACGTCTGTTGTGGCAGACAGACAACGGGGTCGAATCAATGAAGGCCACCCCTGTCTTCTGGCCGAAGCGCACACGCAGATAGATACACATTGCGGGTAGGGCTGATGGCATTAACTCCACAAAGCGCGTGTAACTGACCAGAGCAGGGAATTCACTACGCATATGCTCACACACGTGCTGCGTATAGTAGGCCTTGAAACTGCGATAACGCGATTGGTGAAAGTGAATCAAAATCGTCATCACTTCACTCAAGCTCAACCGCGGGACCGGCCCTCGCTTGCGAGTCACGTCTAACAGATTGGCATTCTCCCGTGTAGCCAACCACTGACAGAAATCATCGACATGACAGAACAGTTTGAGTATACTCATCACTGAGCACCTTTCTTGGCTGGAGAATTTTTGTTGGCGAACTTCAATTCTACCAGCTTTGTAAGGTGCTCATTTACTCCGAATTCAGGTGGCTTAAGGTTTTCACGCTGTTTATTGTTCAAAGTCGTTGGGCTTGACCCGCTCTGATTCAAGCCAGATGCCATAAAATGGCAGTTCTTGCAGCAATGCTTCACGTGGTGGGCACTCCTTGCCGCCATAATTCCGTGATCAGTTTCTTCTGGGAGCGGTTGCCTTTCATGTTGTTGCAGTAGTTCCGCCTCGCAACCCTCTGCACTGAATCTGGAGCCGCTCGAACCGGCTCCAGAACTAGGGTGTCGCGAGGTGCATTCAGAGCTTCCGCAGCTTGCCCTTGGCTTTGGCCTCCTGTGCCTCGGCGATCAAAAAATCCAGCTTCTCCCGCTCTGAGTCTGCTTCAATCTGCCGGTCCCATCGTTCCCAGTCCAGCTCGCTGAACCACGTCCTGAATCGAGCGTAATCCTCCTTTGGAAGCGCCAGGATCGCCTCCTGAAGCGCTGTGATATCTGACATCTTTCTTTCTCTTCTCGCCCGCGCTGGTCCGCACGAAGAGACCGCGCCATTGCCTGAGGCTACACAGTATCATAGCAGAGCGCGACGTCACCACAATTCAGGACTCCTTCCCCCTGCCCTTTTTCAACCCCGCATCCACCCACAGACAGGTCTATGGCTTCTACGCAGCGCTGAACCGCTGAGCCCGCGGGAGTCGGCTCGCTCGCTTTCGCGCGCCGGTAACATTGATGCGGAAGACTACCGTCTTGGTGCTCACGCCATTGTGCGATGGTGCCTGCGTTGCCCCGAAGCTGCTCAGCTCCATGCCGCCAGCGGACGGGTTAGTGTGGGTATTGGACTTTGGCGATGGGTGGCGTGTGCGCGATGGATTGGGTTGTTGCGGGGGGAGGGAATAAGCTGTGTCTTGGGCTTCACTTGCTCAGTCGGTCCAGCCACACAGAAAGCATTTGATTTCGATCGTCGATCCACCGTAGAAGACGAGTGGCGTGGTCAGGGAAGCGGGTAAACTGCCTCAATTGTTCGGCTTTATTGTGACGGCCTGTGAGGTCGAGACGTTGATCGCCGACGCCGATGGCCTGTTCAATAGCGCAGTGGGGGAGAGTTGTGTGTTCGAGATGGTCAAGATTGTGGGTATTGAGCGAGTAATGAAGCGGGCCGGGGTCGCCCAGACCTGACGGCGCCACACTGAATGAAACATACTGTGAAAATAGACCGGCCGCGACGCTGACTGAAAGGGGAGCCACATTCTGGCTTGCGGGTACGACTGAAAGATCGGCGTTTTCAATGTATTTTGGGTCCTCAAATATGCCCTGCCGGTCGGGAATCACTTGGGCTAGGTCGAGTTGCCTGTTGCAACTCATACATGGCCGCATTGGCCTGATCACATGGGACCGCCAAATGGCATTGCGCATCCTTCCATCGGCAAAAGTGTCGATGCCAATTCCTCCGTCAATGACAGGTATAAGATCAGTATAAGCAAGGGCGTTGAGCACGGCTCGGGGCCAAGGACGATCAACACAGGAGAAGACAAGATCATGATCGAGGGCCAGTTTCATTCCCTCAGGCTCACAAATTGACAAGTCAGAAACCTCGATCTTGGGGTCCTCGGCAGTGGCTGCTCCCCGCCCCTCTCTCTGAGCGACATAAGTCTTGGGTCTCTTCAACCGCGCGTCGCGAGGTCTTGCACCAATGAGCCTATCCAGATTGTGGGGCTGGACGACATCGAAATCCATCACTGTAATGTGACAAAGTCCCGATGCGGCCAAGCGGACAACAACATCCAACCCGACACTCCCGGCTCCTACAACGAGAACGCGGCGCCGAACCAAATCGGCTTGGCACTGCTCCCCCCAGGCGCTCACCGTGCGCAGTTGCCTTCTATTCGGCTGCGGCTGGGGACGAAGGACGTCGTTCCACGAAATTGCAAACCGATTTCCTACGACCCGCACACTAGAGGAGTGTGTGCAGTCGACCTGTCTACCTTTCCCAATGTTCCAATGCCGAGCCGACCAGGTCATTGTCCCTGTGGCTAGGGTCATTCCCACTAAGGGAAGCCCCGTTAGCTCCCTGGCAAGGTTGGCATAGCTGGACTCGGCGTCGCGGTCAGGCACGCTCATGAACTGCCAATTGGATGCCCCCGGGTGGCTGTGCAGAAAGACCAAGCCGCAGCCTTTTCGTTGGGCAATCGCGACACCCCGCAATATGTATTCGGCGGTAACGGTCGCATTTCGGTTGACATACCGATCTCCAGCCTCAGGGGGTACTGCCTCAGCGATAAGCGCGCTATCTCGGGTTAAGCCCGTTGACGGTCGATAGGTGGCGAGACAGATATCCTCCTGACCGTCGTCCCGTACCAACAGACTCGCCAGTTCTTTCTCCGTGGCAGAGGTCATAGCAACCGAGGTGGTCCTCTTCGTCATGCGGTCGCCTCGCTAAGAATGGAGCGGACATGGCTTGCCCAGCAGATACCCGGGGGGGCATCACCCCAGCCATTGATCTGACGGCTGTGCTTCAGCCACCTCTGTTTCGTTGATTGCCGACTGTTGGTATTTGAGAATGTTACGTCTGAAGACAGATGGACCCAATGGGGGGGTGCCAGAGGCCACGAAACCAAATCCTCGGCACTTACTCCAGTTTCGACCTCGACTCCAGCGTATGCACCGTCAGCGGGTGTGATCTGGTAGACGACGAGCCCGGCCTCTACCCTTGGGTTGAGGCCGAGTCGGTCCATGTCATCCATGAACTTCTGAACGTTGCGATTCATCAAGCAACGGGCGCTTTCTGTCGAATCGAGACGAATCTGGCGTCCTTCTTGATTTCGACAAGATCGTCGTCGCCGTAGCGCTTGGTCAAAGGCTGCTCCTTGCCCTGAAGTTCACCGAGATCGTAGTTGGCTGGATCCAACCCCGCCAATCGAAGGAGCTCAGAGGCCTTCTGACTGAGATCACTTGTGGTGAAGGTTTCTCCGTCTATGGTGAACGGGATCTCACGCCCCAAGGAATCAGGCACCTTCGATTTCATCACGGACTGTCCTCCTGCGACCTGTTCCTTCTGTTCTGCGCGTGCCATATCTTTTCCTCCTGGCCCTTTGGCCGACACTAGTGTTCTTGGGGTCGGCTGCCGTCACCAGCCCCTTGCTACAGTAATCACAGCCGATCGCTGAAACCTGCATGGGCTCCTGCAGTATGCCCACGTGCAGGTTTTGGCTGAGTGCCGTTATTATCATCAGTAGAGACGCCTCTTAAGTTGGAAGAGATCCAATTCAATGGTGACTAAAGCGAAGTACACCCTTCCCTCAGAAATCGCTGCGGAACTCGCGGCACTACCAGATCCGAAAGTATCGGGCTTTTTGGATCGGTTGCAGTGTGTTCCAATAGAAGTGGTGGTCATCGCCCGCCGGCAAGCCATTGGCCGGACTCTCCGTGACCAAATTGAACGCATCTTGGTTGAGCGCTCTGCACGGCTCATCAGTAAGGCCGTAGAACGGCATAGTAGAGTTCCTCCTGACGAGTTCGAGGATGTGGAGGCCGAGGCAATGGCTCTGTTTTGGAAGAAGATACAAAGCGAGTCTTTTTTTGAGATTCGTTTCAATAGTGCAATGAAAAGTCTCGCTGAGCAGGCAGGAAGAAAGATTTGTGGGAGCAATCAGTGGGCACGTGAGCGCTTTGCTATCCGCCTCGGCTCAGAGGACGACGAGAAGTCAGATGGAAACAGCTTTATCGCCGACATTCCTGATGACTCCAATGAGTACGCACAGTTTGAGAGGCGGTTCCTTATCGATGTTGAGCTAGCCTCGCTTCCGAATGACCAAGCCAGAGCCATTATCCTGCATTATCGATTTGGATTACAGATCTTTAGCAAGCATCCTGAAGTCCAGTCTGTCGCTTCCGAGTTAGGATGTGGAGAACGAAAGGCCCGGAAGTTGGTTTCGGAAGGAAAGGCTGCCCTGAGACATTCTATCGGTCAGGAGGAGGGCGATGAGGCATGGAAGCCGAGGCCCAGCGGTGCATGAATTCTGGAAAGTATGGGCCAGAGGGGAGAATGTTGATGTGGAGGCAATGGTTCAACAGTATCCCGATGAGGCAGTGGAACTCGCGGACGCGCTTTGGGAGGCAGCGAGGCTGAAAGATTCAATGGCCAAGGAGCGGATGTGGCTTGCCCGTGCACAGGTACTTGGGCGGTCGGGCGAGGAAGAAACTCTGGGAACGCTTTTGCGCTCTTCCCGTGAGAACGCGGGATTGAGCGCAACAGAACTCAGTTCTAGTATCAAAGAACGCGGTGTACTGCTGCTGCCGACGGCAATTCATTCGCTCGAATCGGATCGGGTCAAGGTCTCAAACGTGAAGACCCCTGGACTGTGGTTGACGCTTGCAGAGATTTTACAAATCGACCCACATCGACTTGTGGCGATGATTCGGGATGCCTTATCAGGGCGACGGACAGAGCAGCGCTTCACACGCATGGAACGGGGAGCCACAGATAAGAATCGTAGGAACTTTCTTGGCAGAGAGTTGCCGTTTCACCGGGATGACGGCGCGGGCAACTACATCAATTGGGTCAGAACTGAATTAGGCTTACCGTCATCGCCGACCGATTTGGTGTAATAGACGGTTCTGCTCAAGAGCGATGAAAATCACATCCTTTGACACCAGATATCGCTCCGCGAGTTCGGGTGGCAACATCCCAGCATCGACATCCTTACGAAGCCATTTTGGCGGTACCAGTAACACACTGCTGAAATAGTTTGCTTCTAGTTCAAGTTCTTTGTCCGGATCTTCCGCGTACAACTCGCTCTCTGGGTCTTCATGAGCAGAAAACACGAAATTGTCAGCATGCAACACAAGGTGCCCGATCTCGTGACCGATCGAAAATCGTTGCCCGGCAGGTGAATCTGAGGAGTTTACGTGTATTTGTCCATCTCCAAGCAATGCGCGTCCACCGAATTCACCAGTGTCAGACTCGACTACCTCTAAGAACAAAGATTCCGCAATTCCTTTGACGTCGACCGGCGGATTAGTTATGCCCGCGCCCTTGAGGATTTCCTCGGCTTTCTTCTTGCAAAGTCTAATTCTTTTCGGCATTTTTTGAGACCTCCTAGTCCAATTTGACTGGCGAAAAGATCAGGCAAGCCTACGCTGTGGTCCCATTCGGAGTCCAAAAGAGTGGTCATTGGCAAGCGCATCGAGCGCAGCACAGGACTTGCAGGATGCCGTTTGTCGCCGTCGTATCTTGACCATCATACTGCCCCTCCACAGGCTTGGTGAATTGCTCCATTATACACCTTAGCTCGTGGTCCAGTTTTTGGGGCCAAGCTCAAGAAGAACCTTTCCAGACAATAGGCTTGCAGGTAATAGTGTCAACAACTCCATCCAATTTGGGTTTGCGGTTTGGGTCTGCTTCTGTATAATCGAGCGCTTTCTGAGTTAGGCCGGTCGCATCAGACAAATCAACACGGGTTAAGTCTGTTGCAAACAATGATGCGTCATTCAGCTTTACTCCCCGCATATCTGTGTAGCGACCAGTCAACAAGTGTTGCTCTATGGGAACTGACATTACGTACTTTATAGAAGCTCGGGCGAGGTTCATTTCTGACAGATCTACACCCCTTAGGTCGGCTCCTTTTAGGTTTAGCCAATAACCGTTTTCTGTCTCAATCGCTAGATTCCCCGCGTGGCAAAATGCGATAGCGTTCATAGCTTCTTGAATGTCGTCGCGTGCCCTATACTTCTCGAAGGTGAACCCAGGCGGAAAATCTTCACGATCTGGATGCAGGGCCCGCAATTCTTCGCGCGTGACCAAAATTTTCTCGATGACCGCTGTTGCCTGACCGTCGGCGCCTGTCGTTCCCCTAACGAAGGCGCATAGCTGCTCCATCACCTGAACATGGTAATGTTCAGGATGTTCTACGGCGAGATGCTTTAACGCATAGATGCCGCCTAGGCGAACTGAAAGGAGATTGCTTCCAAGCATCTCGGCGCCCTTCAGCAACTGCTGATTGAGCATATCCCGTTGAGCTGTTTCTGCCTGTCGCTGAGCTACAGCCGTTTGACGTTCGCTTACTTTGCTACGCCATACAGCGAGTACGATCGCGACCGTGCCGCCGAGCACGAGGCTCAAGTTACTGATGGTCGTGCTGAATGAATCTCGGTCGTTGTGCAATATCTCCCAAAAGAGAAACGAGAGCGCAGCCCCGGTCAAAACTATGGCTGCTATAGAGACGTACCACCATCGAGGACCCTTCTTGAAGATGCCTCTATGCAATCGCTTGAGACGCTTCCAGCTTCGTTTGATCATGTAACTTCGGCCAGCAACATTGTCAGAATTGTTGTCCCGCGTACTTTCCCGAGACCGCCTCCCTTGTTATGTCGGCACCTCTTTCCCCCAGCTGGTCTAGGGCCGCGGGCAGATCCCCTGCGACGCGAGTCGTCTCCTCGCTTACATGCATCAAGCATCTGAGGCGTTGCCTTCCCAGACCCGCCCTATGGTTTCCTGAATTTTCTTCTCGAAGCGTTCGATGAGCTCGCGGTTGGCGTTGACCAGGGCCTGTTCAGCTGCGAGTTCGGCTACGATGGCATGTTGGGTTTCCAGAGGCGGTAGAGGGAATCTGACTCGTTTTACCGCATTGCCATTGAACTGGGGTTGTCCTCCACCAGACACCAAAGTTCTCGCTTGGTTCCAATAGGCTTCACTCTGGGCAAATGCCCAGTAGAAGTATGGGTGAACGCACCCTGATGGAAAACGGAGTCGAATCAGATAGGAAGCAAATACGGCCGGGTAGTTCTCCTCAAAGACCATTGTCTTACCGTACGTCGCTCCGGTCCGAGCGATCAAAATATCACCCTTTTGGAGCATCGAATCGCGAGCTTTCTTCGTCAATGAGATAAATCTTGGATCATTAGTTCGAAGCGTGCCGTCTTCCGAAATATCCGTTATTCGGATGAATCTGGCATCTCCTTGTTCTCTTGCCTTTTCGGTAAATCCATATTCTGGTTTTGCCAGTTCTGCGATTTCCACCATCGGCCAGTCCGGATCAACAAGAATATGCGGACGGTAGTTCTCGACCACGGCCCGCGCACCGTCGATGACCTTCTGGTAGCCATCGATCTCCGCGACGAGCTCCTGCTGGACTTCCAGTGAGGGAAGGGGGATTTGGAACTGCATCACGAATTCTCGCGGAACTCGTTGGAGCCCACCGGTTCCGGTCATTCGTGCGATCCCAGAATCCCTAAACTGCGAATGTGTAACACAGAAATATATCCACTCGGGAAGGGCGCGCTCATCTGGGCGCAATACGTGGAATTCACTCGAACCGAAGCCAATGCCGTTCTTAAGACCGCGCGCTATTCCGGCCTTACCGTTTTCAAAGCAGGGAGTCACCCTTGCCAGTAAGACATCGTTTTCGCCGAAATAAGTGTAGCTGGCCGAAACATCTGACAGTGCTTTTTCTTGGAGAGGTTGGAATGCAATTCTGTTCTCTATAAGATCAGCCATTGGAACAAACGAGATCTTTGTTGCTGGATCAAGTCCGGAAATCTCGCTCTTGCGAGGATTGACCATACAAACATCCCCAAGAGCAGCTAGCGGGAAGGCCGCTGACAACGGGCCAATTTCTCGATACCGCTCCCCGCTCAGATTGTACTCCCCTTCCGCGCCGATCTTTTCCTTTTCGACAATTAGCCCATCCCCCTTCTGCGGGCCGCCCGTCGTGTACTCCGCGCCCTTCTCCGCCAACATCGTAGTGAACGCCGGTCGGTCATCGCCCTCCCGCAGGCGCTGGAGGTAGGCGGCAATCTCACCTCTCACCCGCGGCAGATCGTTCTTGTCAGTGGGACGCCGCTGCGCCCCCAGGTCGTAGCCGTCGTTTTCCACCTTGAAGAATGCGATGCGGTCGGTCTTGCGCGCCAGCGCCTTGTCCAGCAGCAGGATCGAAGTCTTGACGCCGGAGTAGGGGTTGAAAACGCCGGCCGGCAGTGAGACGACCGCCACCAGGCTCTCCTCCACCAGCTTCTTGCGCAGCTGCTTGTGCGCGTTCTGGCTCTGGAAAATGATGCCCTCGGGCACGATGATCCCCGCCCGCCCGCCGGCATTCAGATGCTCGGCCATGTAGTCGACGAACAGGACCTCGCTGCGCTTGGACTTGATTGAGAAAAGGTTGTGGGGGCGGATGCCGCCTTTCGGCGACATGAAGGGCGGGTTGGCCAGGACCACGTCTGCAAACTCGTTCCAGCGCTCCTCGCTGGTCAGCGTGTCGTATTCGTGGATATGGGGGTCGACGAAGCCGTGCAGGTACATGTTGACCAGCGAAAGCCGCACCATGTCCGGCGAGATGTCGTAGCCCGTGAAGTTTCTGGCCAGACGGGCGCGGTCGTCAGGCGTCAGGGTGCTGTTGCCGTCGGCGTCGGTATTGGCGGCGAGGATGTGCTTGTAGGAGGAGATGAGGAAACCGGCCGTACCGCAGGCCGGGTCGAGCACGATTTCATCCTTCTTCGGGTCCACGATCGATACGATGAAGTCGATGATGTGGCGGGGCGTGCGAAACTGGCCGGCGTCGCCCTGCGAGTCCATCACCGAGAGCAGGTACTCGAAAGCGTCGCCCAGCCGCTCCGAGTGGTCGTACGTGAAGTCGTCGATCACTTTGAGGAAGGCGCGCAGCGTCTCCGGATCCTCATAGGGCAAGGACGCGTGGCTGAATATCTCCCTGAACAGTTGAGGGATTCCCGTGTTCTGATCCATGCGCCGTATCGCTTTGGCGTAGAGGAGGAGCATCTCATGGCCCCCCAGCCCCGGCTGCATCAGTTTGGACCAGCCGTAGCGGGCGAACTCGCCGGCGAAAAATGTGCGCTTGCCCCCAAACTCTTCGCTCTCAGCGTCGATGTCGTCCATGAACTTGTAGATCAGCGCGATGGTGATCTGTTCGACCTGGCTCTTGGGGTCGGGCACTTTGCCCACGAGGATATCGCGGGCGGTGTCGATGCGGCGTTTGGTTTCGGCGTCCAGCAAGGTTATTCCCCTGGAAGGCGAAAGTTAGGCAATTGGTTGATGCAAACGTGACTCTACAACGAACTCGACATGCTTGTGGTGGCATGTCGAGTGAGGTTGGGGCAAGCGTTGATGTCGCCCAGGTCCTCATGTCTCTTTTTCTTAGGAGCTGCTCGATTTCTCCAGACAAGAATGCCTGTCCAGATGCGGGCACGAACTCCCATGGAAATCAAGATGGCGCGTAGTTTCCGCTGCTTGATGGCTCCGCTGTGGGTCTCTGGAGCATAAGGACTGGATCGCCGTAGATTCTCCCACCAACGTCTTCAAGGTTGACGTGTCTTATGTCGACCGATTTCCCCAGTTTGCTTGTCCAGGTACCGTCGCTCAACTGTCGAGCGGCATGCGTGGGTAAGCCGTCGGGGGCGGCGAAAATCGCCACTTTTTCTTTACCCTCTTCGAAAGCGCCGTCTGTGCAGAGCTCAAAGCCAAGTCCCAGGAAGGCCTCCGCGTACGCTCTTACTGTGTACTGTCTTTCCACCCTTTCGGGCCAATAGTACTGGAAAAACGGATCCGGTTCCCACCAGCGTGAATCATCGCCCGCTGCCCACGCGATACAGTTGTAGTCCGGTGTCGCTTCGCTCGTAATTCCGTAGGCCGTATCTGTGAGTCTCGGAAAATTCAATTCCAACTTTACCACTTCATCCCAGACCTCTTCCCCCACTCCAACCAGTCTTGAGCCATCGCTGTGATGTTGCCTCTATGTTCAGGAAGCACGGGGTTTTCCAGAGTGATTTCATTCAGTGCCCAAAACCAGTGGCTGGGTCTTTTCTCAAGGTCCCTCAAAATCAGAGGTAGGGCATGGTACCCCATTCTTACGATCTCACGGTATGCCGGATGTGCAGCGATTTCATGCATTGTCGAAAGAAAGGCGCACTCTTCATCTATGATCTTAGCGAGATCCTTGAAATATAGGGCGGCATTCTCTTCAAGTGCTATGTTCGCGGCTTCGGTAATAGAAGTAGAAAGCCCTTCATTTAGCCCTGCCTGCAGCAGGTTCCACATGGGCTGGCCGAACTCTCTTGACTCTGGGGACACATAAGTTCCGACGGACAACTGATCTTCCAACAGGACCGCGCCAGTCATGTCCGTTTCTCCTCTCCAAGTACCTCGCGGAGCCGGGCGGTAATGCTATCTTCGAAGGCCGTAACTACATTGTCGTGGGCGATCTGAACTTCCTTCTTAAGGGCAGCCTCGTCGGGCTCTAGGGGTCGGGCGTATCTGTCATAAAGATCCAACATGAAGGCCTGTTTTCCTTCGGCCGCTTGGGGGGGAGAAGAGGTTCCGAAGGATATCAAAACGGTATGCCCCTGTTCGGTTTGGGGCGCCTCGACTCTGACGAGAAATGGGCCGTGTGTGTTTCCCAAAGACTGCGGGAGATTCGGATAGATAGTAAAGTATTCTTCCATTGAGACGATTTTTCCCGGAATTTCTATCCTGTTGATGTATCGTAGTCCTACCCGGGCAATGCTCTTGGGCACGGCGACTTCAATGTAAACGTTCAGCGCTGCATAAATGATTCTTTCCCAGTTCTCAAAGTGACGATATGGCAGCAATTGATTGACGACGACAAGATTCTCGGCTACCTGTATCATCAGGTTGCCTTCTTCTGTGAGGAACTGCATCCAGGCTGGCAGTCGTTGTACGCCGGCTGACGCGGTATCCGGCCCCATTGTGATCTGGGCCTCCTGAATTTCCCGCCTCTGCTTCCTGGGGAAATCGGATCTGACCCTTTCGTAAAACGCGCCGGGGACAGTATCGTCCCAATCTGATTCGGCGAAATACATCTCACAGAGCGCTTCAACAACAGGAGCGTTTCTGTAACTGCGATCTGGAATTTCCCGGTTGGCCTGACCGTCCGGGAGAGGGTTGGCAGTCGATTCACTGCCCATGAATTCGCCTCCTAGCAAAAAGCCGGCACAAGTGTGGAAAACCTTGATTCTTCCGCCGCAAATGTGCGGGCGCCGACCCCGCGGCACGTATTCTCCCCTCTCCTTGAAGTCGTCAATTCAGCTTTCTCAGTTCGTCATCAACTGGAGATTGGCGTGAAGAAGCTCCCACATAACCCCTTTGGGGGCCAAGTATACCACTCACCACTGCTCTTGTAGGAAACTCAGGACTTCCCACCCACTCCGGCTGTTCAGTCCAGATGGCCCGTTTATGCTGCGAACTGGTTCAAGGAGACGTAGTCTTTGATGTACTCGGGGATGAGACGGCGGTACTTCTCAGGCACGGCGCGAAAGTCGCCGGAAGAGAAAACGACGTTGGTGGCAAGGTCGGAAAAGCGCCTTTCTTCGATGATGAGACGGGTGCGATCGCTCGACGCATAGGCTACGAAGTAGGCTTTGATCGCTGAAATCGACTCGGCCTCTTCAGGCTTGTGGTCGGCCACAAATTTGGCGAACTCCTCCTCCAGCAGCTCGTCCCTCGACTTGAACTTCGGAATGAGTTCAAATACCCTCTCCAGGATCTCGCGCAGGCTAAGTCGGCGGTCGACCGCGGCTGCCTTGCGCAGCTTCTCCAATGTGTAGTACTCCTCCGGTTTGTCGAAGAGCTCCCGGTTGACATAGTCGATGACCCGGTCCCACTGTCCAGCCTCAACGGCCTCTTTCACCGTGTCATCGGCGCGCACGGTGTCGGCGAATTTCTCGAACAGTTTGCGGTCGATCTTCATTCCCTCAGGGCCGATGGTCTCTTCGCGCAGTATCGAAATGGCATCCTCGCCCATATACTCGAATGCGCCGGGATCGACGACAGGCCCCGGGCCGTCACCGTTGGATTCTGTGGCTGAGGAAGCGGGCAACTGCAAGACCTGGTCGTAGTCGTATTCACGTTCAAAGAATTCGCAGTTGCCAAAGAAATCAAACAGCTTGAACTCCGTTTTATCCGGCTGGGCGACGTGCTCGGCGATCTCTGCATCGAGCAGTTGATCGAGGAAGCTGTGCTTGCGCGTTCCCCGCCCCTTGATCTGAACGAAATCGGTCGGCGAGAAGATCGGCCGGAAAAGGCCGAGGTTCAGGATATCAGTGCAGTCGTAGCCGGTCGTCATCATGCCAACGGTCACGCAGACCCGCGCCTTGCTGGTCCTGTAGTCAGGAAGGATTTTGCCCGTCCCCATCAGATTGTTGTTAGCAAAGTTGATGGTGAACTGCTGGGCGTCGGCGATCTGCGAGGTGACCTGCACGGCGAAGTCGGAACTGTACTTCCCGGGGTACATGACATCGGCCATCTTGTTGAAGATCTGCGTCAGCTTGGCCGCGTGGTTCTGGCTCACGGCAAAGACGACCGACTTGCCCATTTCCCCGCTGATCGGGTCCCGCAGAGCATGCTTGAGAAATGCCTGGCAGAAGACCTCATTCGTCGCGTCGGAGAAAAAACGTTTCTCGAACTCCTTCTGTTTGTAGGATTGATCCTGCTCCTCTCCTTCCTCGTCGGTGAAGGAGACGATGAAGCCCTTCTCTGCCAGAAGTTGGGTGGTCACATCGGTGCGTGCGTCTACGACTGTAGGATTGATCAGAAATCCGTCGCGCACCCCGTCGAGCAGCGAGTAGCGGAAGGTGGGCTGCCCGCTCTCGCAGCCAAAGGTACGGTAGGTGTCGCGCATCTTGCGGCGTTCCACTTCGCGCGGGTCGCGGACACCGGCCTTTGCGGCGTCAAAATTCTTGAAATAGTCGCGCGGCGTCGCGGTCAGGCCCAGCTTGTAGCCGACGAAGTAGTCAAAGACGGCGCGGGCGTTGCCGCTGATAGAGCGGTGGGCCTCGTCAGAGATCACGAGGTCGAAGTCGGTTGGCGAGAAGAGCCTCTTATACTTGTTGTCGAACTGCAGGGACTGGACCGTGCTGACCACGATTTCGGCGGAGCGCCAGTCTTCGCGTTTCTCCTTGTAGACCACCGTCTGGCAGTCGGCGGACAGCAGCCGCGTGAAGACCTTCCTGGCCTGTTCTTCGAGTTCCAGGCGGTCGACGAGAAAGAACACGCGGCGGGCGTTGCCGGTGCGCAGAAAGAGCTTGATGATGGCCGCGGCGGTGAGCGTCTTGCCGGTGCCGGTAGCCATTTCCAAAAGAAAACGGCTGTTGCCCTCTTCGACAGAACGCTGCAACGCGTGGACCGCTCTCAGTTGGTAGTGGCGAAGGAAGCGAAGGTTGTTAGCCTTGATGAATCCCGGTCTCTCAGACTCGTTTGTCCACGCTGCCGCGACGGAGTAGTCGGGACGCTGACTGAGGACGATGTAATCGTCGTCGACCTGTTCGTTGATCAGGCTCTGTGGGTTGGGTGTGAACTCCCGGCGGGCGGCCATCGAGCCAGGTTCGGGAAACGCCGTGATGGTTTCGGGGTTGCCGTGCTCCAAGTCCCAGAGGTAGTGCGATTCGCCATTGGAGAGGATGACGAAACGGCAGTTCTGGGAGCGGGCGTACTTGCGCGCCTGTTCCTTGCCAACCAGGGGGTTCTTGTCCTCGGATTTGGCCTCCAGGACGATGAAGGGAAAGCCGCTTTCGTCGAGCAGAAGAAAGTCGATGAACCCGGTCTTTGTCTTCTCGAAGTTCTCGCCCAGGCCGTCGAGGTCGGACTGTTTGAGCGTCACACTCGCCTCAAGGCGAATGTTGGCCGGTTTGTCCCCTTCAGGGAAGAAACGCCAACCGGCCGATTCAAGAAGCTGGTTGATCTTGATGCGCGCCGTCGCCTCTTTCATAGACGGAACTCAGGAATGTATTGGAGTTTAGACAGCGATGAAGATAGTGCAACTGCCCCGGCGGGGGAGTTGCCGGGGATTTCGCAATAGTATACCTGCGCGGCGTATGTTGCGCTATATCGAGTTTGGGGCGGTGTTTTGGAGTTGGACGGCTGGTCGAGAAGGTGGTCAGTGTCAGTCTGGAAAGGATGGGGACCACGGTGTCGTCAGGCGTCAGGCAGGTTCTGCGAGACAACCCTCCCCGGCCCACCTGGACACCGCCGCGCAAGGCGTCTTAGAAGCCAAGCCTATCTCCGAGTTACCGGCGATTGCCCCTGGAACCGAAGCACGACCATCCGCTTATTCCAATTGTCGCAGTTGAGAAAATATCCCCTGAAGGAATGCGCCAACCGCAAGGAACACTGAACGGAAGCTTGATCGGTTGATGTATAATCTGATTGATTAGACGGATAAGGAAAGTTCGGTGGCGGACAGAACATTATGAGCGGGAACAATCCCTCAAAAACAGATTCTGACCACCTGGAAATGGTGCTGGGCAAGATCAATGAGATCGCCAGAATCGCTGCCCAGGGCCACTACATATACCGAGGTGAACCAGAACACTACGAAAGAGTATCCTCAGGGCTTTATCGTCAACACAGCCAAATTCAAGGAGAAGAAATCGACATCAAGGCTGTCCAAGAAGGAAACTTGAATGATGCCAAAAGGTATACTGGTCAAACTGATGAATTTGAAATCCTTACGTTTATCCAGCATTACGGGGGTAAGACCAATCTGATAGACTTTACAAGTGACTATCGTGTGGCAGTGTTCTTTGCTTGTGGCCCTCCCAATAACGCAGACGGCAGGATAGTTTTCTTGCAGAGCCAACCTGATGACTCGGCAATTTGCATTAGGAAGCCTCAGGCTCCCGAACATCGGGTGATCGCCCAAAAGAGCGTGTTCGTTCAACCTGCCAAGGGCTACGTCGAGCCACATGAAGTAATCAGCATTTCCAAAGAACTCAAGCAGGCCATGTTAGCACACTTGCGGTTGCAGGGCATAAAGGCAGAAGAGATATACGGAGATCTGCATGGGTACATTCAACAGCAAGACACAACAAACGAGACATTTCTGCTACCAGTTCGTTTGACGCCTGAACAAGAGGACCTTTGCAAGCGCCTGGATGAACTCTATGCTTTGGAACAATTGCAAGCGAGCCCCTCAGAGATGTTTCGGGGGGCGTTGACAGTAATAAAAGATGAGAGCAATTCTGACCGGATCGCACAAGCCGCCCACTCACTAAGAGAGATCCTTTATCCCATTATGAGCGGTAGGACAAGAAGGTCAAGCGGGAAAAGAGGCAATCCCTTTGAGAGGTATGGCTCTGTGTTCCTGAAAGTAGGCCTTGGGAAAACATATAGGGACCTAAATGCTTTGGCCCATCATGGTGTGATGTCGGATAGCTTGGACTTTCAAGATTTCTCGGTATCGGACTTCGAAAATCTGATGAAGGATTTTGAATCGACGATGCATACAGCATTGATTCGGCCCCTTGATACACACAGAAGAATTGATCAGTTCCTGAGTGGCGACCTACCCAAGTGATTTGATCAGATTGGAATAGCAACTATGCCAATTCAGTTCCTGCCCACAATGGACAAAAGGCAGATCTACGATCTCATTAGGGTCGACCAGGACGCTCGGCAATATTTCTTCCACAAGGCCGACGAAAGATGGCTGGAGTGGCTCTGGCGCAATGGTTTTCTGGATGCCATTAAGGATGACAACACCTCCCCCTTTTCGACAAGAACACCCGAACTTCAATATCTTCTTCGCATGGCCGAAAGGCGACCGGACATCGTGGTGGACATCATGCTGGATACTCCAATATCCACAGACACCAGGAGCCAAGAAGTCGCTTACAGTTTTTTACGGATCTGCAGTTCTCTCCCCGCCGACGCATTGGCTCGTATAGTCGGCAAGATTCTGGCCGAGCGATGGATACCCCTAGTTGATGCAATATATCGTCACTCCAGCTTCGAATGCGAGGAGATGCTTAAGACTCTCGTCGGCGCTAATGATTCTGAAAGTTTCTTGGCGCTCGCTGAGGCCGTGCTGGCTGTTCGCCCAAGCGAAGATCTTGAAAATGAGAGTCTCAGTAGCTATAACCCTTTCTACCTGGAATATCTCACGCGTACCGGCATTTTTGGCCAATTGGCTTCTCTTCAAAACGAATTTGCAGAAAACGCCCTAGCTCTTGCGATTCGGAAACTATCCGAGGTGCTGGCAGCTACTAACAATTATTGGTTGATTGAAGTAGATTTCTTCACCTTGCAACTCGGTCAGGCTGATTTGTGGCAGGCGGAAGTGCGTGAATTGGCGGCAGTGGTCAAAATGCTGGCGGTCCGTCTGATCGGGGAGAGATGCGACGACTTTCAGATGGCCCGAGATATTTATGTGCGTAACTTTACATCTCTTCCCGAAAGCCGCGCAACGCAGAGGCTAAGGTTCTTTGTTTTAAGCCTGCGCCCGACGGCATTCAAGGACTACCTTATGCAGGCCTACATCTCCCTGTTCGAGGCTGAAAACTATTACGACGTGTCGTCAGGGGCCGAATATAAGAAAGCATTGCGAGAAGGGTTTCATGTTCTTTCGATTGATGACAAAAGACGTTATGTGGAAGGGTTCCTGGAGACGTTTGGTCGAGAATTCGATAGGAAACGATACGTCTCCCCAATTCTCTCAATGATTCTTCCTCATTTGGACGAGATGCCCGACTTGAAAGAGCGCGTTGAGATCGAGGGCTTCGTTCTTGATCCAGACTACGAGCCTCGACCAGCCATAACAATGGAGGATAGTGAAGGCCAGTTTGTTTCTTCGCGACCTCCAATTTCGAAAGAGGAGTTCGGCCGGTTATCTATTACCCAGATTATCCAAAACTTACGCGAGGAGTGGACGCCGGCAAAGCTGAGAGAGCGAAACACAGTGGATGAATTCTATAATCCGATCAATGCAGATGGCGTTGGCGTCCTATTGAATAACGACATGCCTGAGCGATTACAGGAATACATAGACAATGCCACTCTTTTCTTTGAGCGCGATGCACTTGATCCACATTACACTTATTCATTTCTACGAGGAATCCAGGAAGCAATTAAGGGACATAGGGAGGTCGCATCAGAGATAAATTGGGATGGCGCGATCGACCTTTGCTGCGCGGTCAAAGAGTCTGGTGAAAAGAAGCCGTTGCCCAGAGAGGTAAGAGAACCAGGTTGGTACGATAGCTGGCTCGCCAACTGGGACGCCGTTCACTCGGCTCTTGCTGAAATGTTGCGCGAACTGATGACCAAAAAGGATGGATTGGCACCTGTCAACATTGGCAAGTATCGTGGACAGGTCTTGGGGACTGTGAGCTACCTCTCTGCATACCCTGATCCATCTACGGCAGATGAGCAGTTCGACGAACCCGGTAACGCATTGGATATCAGGGCGACGCAGAATGACGCTGATGGCAAGTGGGCCACCGATCCGTTCACTATGGCCATCAACTCGGTGCGCGGCAAAGCTTTTGAGGCGTTGATTTGTTTTGTCGTGCTGGATGGCGAAGAGATCAGATGCGATGCCAAAGAATTGTACGAGGACATACTCCAGAGAGAGAAAACACGCGCCCTCATGTTCATGTTTGGTCACTATCTCTCAATCTTTTTCTACCGAGACAAGGACTGGGTCCACAAACTCTTACCGCTAGTTTTTCCCCAGGATTCTGAAAGGAACTGGCTCTATTCTGCGGCATGGGAGGGGTACATTTCTGCCAAGCTGTATGGAGAGATGATTTCTGACCCTGCCATTCAGGATCTCTATGTGCGGGCACTGGATTTGACGGATAGAGACTATCCCCGTGGGCAAAGACACTTCAAAGACCCGGAAAAGGGTACTGCCGAACACCTTGCGCTTGCATATATGCATTTCAAAGAGTTTAGCCTGGACCACCAACTGTTGAAGTCGTTTTGGGAGAGGGAAAATCCGAGGCAACACGCGCACTTTGTTGAATCTCTCGGGCGCTTTTTCATTTCTAAAGAAAACGCCGAAGAATTCTTTGCTAAGAGCCCGGAAAGTAAGGGCCGCTTGAGAGATTTCTGGGACTGGCTGCTAGAGGAGCAAGAAGAGCAGAATGTGTACAAAGAATTCGGTCTCTGGATCAGGCCGGACAAAGGCGTTTTCGCTCCTGCTTGGCTTGCGCAGCGAGTAAGGCAGACGCTCGAAAAGAGCAATGGGATTCTCAAGTGGCAACATGAACTTATCAAGGCAGCCCCTCAGATGGCGCAAGCAGCGCCAGAGGAAACTCTAGAAATTGCCCGACTCTATCTGTTAGAAGGCGGAGTGCGCGGCAATGAGCAGGAAACCATTTGGTCTTGGGATACAGACAACAAGTGGGTTGAAGCGTTTGGGATTCTAGCCAGAAATCCTATCTCCAGCGCTGCAACAACTGCATTGATCAGTCAGTTGATGCGTGAATATGGGAGAGCGTTTTGGCCACTGAAAAAGGTATTGGCTGAAGAGCCATAATTCTTCTAGGCTTTCAACGGTCGCAACGCCAGCCACCCCGTTCCAGGCTCCCACTCCGCCCTTGACACCCCCCGCCCCCCGCGTGTACCGTACCCCCGCGACATCCAACCACCCATCCGGCGCAACACCCGGACCCACCGAGGGGGCGGCACCATGCCACGCAAACACAAACTCCTCGCCCTCGCAGCCGTCGTCGTGCTGCTGTTCGCGCTGGGCGTCTCCCAGCTGCAGGCGCAGTCGCCGCTGACACTCGAAGGCCTCTCCGAGCGCATCAGCGAGCTGGCGCGCACCGTCTCGACCCTGCGCAGGACCAGCGCCACCAAGAGCGAGGTCAGAGCCCTCGAAAACAGAGTCGCCACGGTCGAAGCGCGGCTCGACGAGACCCCCACCGCCACGCCCACCCCCGAACCGCCGACGCCAACGGCCACGGCAACCGCGACACCCACCGCAACCGCGACAGCCACCGCCGCGCCGACGCCGGATATCGCCTTTATCACGACCAGGGGCAGGATGAACATCCGCAGCGGGCCGGGCACGAACTACGCGATCGCGGGCACCGTCGGGGCCGGCACGCGCCTGGCCATCACCGGCAAGAACGCGGCCGGCGGCTGGTGGCGTGTCGACTACCAGGGCCAGCACGCCTGGATCTACGCGCCCTTGGTGGATGCAACCAACGGCGAGGCGGTCGAGGTCGTCGCCACGCCGGCGCCGCCGCCCACACCGGTGTCACCACCGACGCCAACGCCCTTCGTTGCCAGCAGCAACGATGACTACGCGCGCTATCTGCTCGAAAAGGACAACGCGCCATCCGCCAGCCTGCAAGAGCAATATAACGCCATGAGCCAGCAGGAGCGGGATGAACTGGTGCAGACCGGCAGAGTCATCCTTGAGATAACGGCCGAATACTGCAACATGTCGGTAGCCGATACCGCGGCGATGATCGACCGCCACGGGCAGCGCATGGACGACTCCGGCTGGTCGGCCAGCCAGGAGACCAGGGCCAGGGCGATTCTGATGATTATGCTGAACTCGTTTGGCGAGGCCGGCAATTCGCGCGAGGGCTGCGAGGGCTGGCTGACCGATGCCGTGAACACACAGATCGCCAACCAGTAAACGACCGCCTCCCGCCTGCCGCGTAACGCTTTGCCGCCGCGCGCCGGGTCGATTGCCCGCGGTCTGTCGGGCGGCTGCTCGCAGACGCCATCACCATCAGTCCCGAGACGGCGATGAATGCGGCCTGCATGTTTGATATTGGCGGTCGCGGCGGAGGACGCTTCCAAGCACGCCTCCGAGTGCCGGCAACAGGAAGCCTTCTTTCAGGCAGCCTGCCAGCCGGTAACCGGTAATACCCCGCGTCGTTGTCCCGAAACCGGTGCGCAAATTCATCGGTTTCGGGACTTTCATGTTGCCCCGCCTTCACTGCTCAGCGGTCGCTTGCCGTCCAACCCCGGCCCAAGCCGTAGCAGCAGGTCCTGTGCCTGCCCTCCCCCCGCCTTCCCCTCACACCCCTGCCCGCCAACGCCAACCGTCCACCCCGCGCCGACCCAATTTCGCGCCGCTCCGGGCAAGAGAATTGAGACCGTGCTACGCTGTACCCAACAGGAAAATCAGCCGGGCGAACAGCCAATTTCGCGCCGCTCCGGGCAAGAGAATTGAGACCATGCTACGCTGTACCCAACAGGAAAATCAGGCGGGCGAACAGCCAATTTCGCGCCGCTCCGGGCAAGAGAATTGAGACCGTGCTACGCTGTACCCAACAGGAAAATCAGCCGGGCGAACAGCCAATTTCGCGCCGCTCCGGGCAAGAGAATTGAGACCGTGCTACGCTGTACCCAACAGGCAAAATCAGCCGGGCGAACAGCCAATATCGCGCCGCTCCGGGCAAGAGAATTGAAACCGTGCTACGCTGGACCCAACAGGAAAATCAGCCGGGCGAACAGCCAATATCGCGCCGCTCCGGGCAAGAGAATTGAAACCGTGCTACGCTGGACCCAACAGGCAAAATCAGCCGGGCGAACAGCCAATTTCGCGCCGCTCCGGGCAAGAGAATTGAAACCGTGCTAGTAACTACTAAGCCACATACAGCGTCTGTCTCGACCAGTGCTTCATCCCTGCCGCTATTCAGATCATCTGATTGCATATTCGGTTGGCAGACGTCGCGTTGGTCGGGCCGCACTGCTGCGAATACGACGCAATGTCGGTGAGCGCTGGTTTTGGAGGGGGGCGTTGCGGGGGGAGTCCCCCCGCACAAGGGAGGGCCGAAGGCCCGACCGTCCAAAAAGCAACGAGAAAGTAAAGCGGAGTGAGGAAAGAGAAAGCACCTTCGCTCGCCTCATTCAGGGTCACAGCCTGATTAAGCTGAGTAGTTACCCGTGCTACGCTGGACCCAACAGGAAAATCAGCCGGGCGAACCACCCAATTTCGCGCCGCTCCGGGCAAGAGAACTGAGACCATGCTACGCTGGACCCAACAGGCAAGACCGCCCGCCCGCCCGCCGCCTCACCGGCATCTGCCGGCCCATATTGTCTTTTCAGGAGATTCCAGATTGGCCGGAAAAAACGCAATACACCCGACCTGACCGGACTTGACCGGACTTGACCGGACCTGACCGGACTTCACACGACCAAAACTCGACCGCGACTGCATCAGACAAACACTTGAGGTACATATCAACCATGACCGAAAACACATCACCCAAACCCTGGCAACGCGAACCGGACGAACCTGTCAAATGGTACGACCGCTTCCACATCTACATGATGCTCCCCACGCCGCGCACGCTCACCGCCGCCTATCACAAGTGGACAGGCAAAAACGGCGACCCCTCCAGCACAGCCAGAGAGATGGCCGTCAGGTGGCGTTGGAAAGAACGCGCCTTCCAAAGGGACCAGGCCAAACGCGAGGAAGAGGCCGAACGCGAACAAGCCCGCGCCGACGAAGCCCGCGCACGCCGCCTCAGCGTTATCGAAGAACTGACAGAAGGCACCGCCGCCGCCCTCATCAAGGCGGACCTGAAGAACCTCTCAGCAGAGGAGTCCCGCGACCGGCTTCCCTCCCTGCGCAATCTCCTTGCCACCCTCGTCGAACTCCAGCGCCGCGAACTCCAGTACATGCCCCCGCCCGCACCCGAGGAATCCATTGAATCCGACTGGGTCAAGAAATTCGAGATGGCAAACAAAATCCTCTCAACCTACAAGCCCGTAGAAGGCGAAGCCGCTATCGCCGCTATCGCCGCTATCGCCGCTTTCGCCGATGACGCCGATGGTGCCGATGACGCCGATGGTGCCGATGACGCCGACGATGCCGATGACACCGATGACGCCGATGGTGCCGACGATGCCGATGACACCGATGACGCCGATGGTGCCGATGACGCCGATGGTGCCGACGATGCCGATGACGCCGATGATGCCGATGATGCCGATGACGCTGATGACGCTGATGACGCATAAGACCGGCGCTCTCGCCAAGGCCGCGCACACGCACAACGGCCCGGCCCGCAATCCGCGAATCTTGTCCCGGCCGGCCTCGCCCCCCATCCCCGGCCGCGCCGCCGCCATAGGCCGGGCGGCCCAATGGCGGTGTGTTGCCGCCGCGCTACCGCTGCCGCGGCTGCACAAACTCGATCAGGAGTCCGTCGGGGTCGCGGACGCAGACGACTCCGGCGGCGTCGAGGGCGGAATAGGGTTCGGCCAGCGGCTCGACGCCGTGCCGCTTCAGCCCCTCGACGGTCTCCCCGATATCCTCGACGAGCAGGGTAAGCCAGTTCACGCCCGACGAAAACTCACCCGAAAGCGGCGGCGGCGGCGAGGCAATTTCGGCCAGCTTGATCAGCGTGTCGCCGGCCTTCAGCCGCACCTGGCGAAACCCGCGCGGGGCAAGGCCGACGTCCTGGGCCAGCTCGTCGGATATGTGAATCTCAAAAGCGATCTCCAGGCCCAGGACCTCATGATAGAAGCGGAGCGACTCCTCGAAGTTGCTGCAGATGATGGCGATGTCGACGACCGGATGAATCAATTTGATCATTGCAGTACCGTGTTCTGCCGCGATGAAGCAGACACGCCTCCTTTGCAGGTGAACGATCTTTCCCGGGTTGATGTGAAACGGTGCGCTGACGCCACAGGCGCCGCCGCATACAACGCTTGACCGCCGAAGCGTTCCGGCTGAATTCTTGGGCAGATGCAGCTTCGTCCCGCCGGCGCGCAGCGTTCCTTCTGTTCAGATGAGAACGTTTTGCAAGACGCCAACAGCCAGCGCAAGACCCTTGCCGGCCTCGATGAGCGGGTCCTCCTGCTCGATCGAGAGCACATCGTCATAGCCGGCCTGGCGCAAGGCGCTCACGAACGCGCGCCACGTGAAATCGTCGTGCCCGAAGCCGACCGTTCGAAAGAGCCAGCTGCGCCCCTTCTGCTCCGGGAACAGCCCATTGTCCAGAACGCCGTTGACGCGCACGTGCTGGGCGTCGAGACAGCTGTCCTTGACGTGGACGTGGTAGATGGCATCGTCGAGGGCGCGCACCACTTCGGTGATGTCCACACCCTGCCAGAAGAGATGCGAGGGGTCAAGGTTGCAGCCGACGACCGGCCCGACCTCAGCGCGCAGGCGCAGCAGCGTCGCGGCGTTGTAGACCATGTCCCCGGCAAGCATCTCGAAGCAGAGGCGGACGCCATGGTCGGCGGCGATCCGGCCGTGCTCCTGCCAGTAGGGAACGAGCCGCTCCTCCCACTGCCAGAGGTACTTATCCGTGTTGCCGAGCGGGAACGAAGAGAGAATCCAGTTGGGCGCGCGGTCGCCGGGGGCAGCTTCAGGCAGCCCGGCGATGAGCGTCATGCGCGTGACCCCGATCTTTGCCGCCAGCGCACAGGTGTCGCGAAACTCGCGGTCGTAGTTCTCGGCGATGTTCGGGTCGGGGTGGAGAGGCTCGCCGTGCATGGCAAAGGCGCTGATCGTCAGCCCGGACGCGTCCAGGGTTTTTTGAAACTCGTCCAACGACGACGGGTCCGCCAGCAGTTGTGCCGGGTCGCAATGGTTCCTGGAGAAGATCCCACCGGCGCCGATCTCGACAGATCTCAGCCCCAGCTCTTTGATATCGCCGGCGACTTCGGCCAGCGGCCGGTCGGTCAACCCGGTCAGTACGGCTCCGAGGTGCATCGTTCATTCCTCCCTGGGCTGCAAGTCTATGCTGAGTCAGAAAAATACGCTCGCGGGCGGGTGTTTACCCTGGCATGCGCGGCCGGCTTTACCAGTAGAGCTGCTCTTGGGAGACGAAGCGTTCGATCTCGCGCCAGCGCGTGCTGTTCTGGCGGTAGTGATCGCGCTGGTAGAGGGGGCAGTAGCGGCCCGGCGGGTCGATCGCCACCACCTCGTTGCCTTTGCGCGTCAGCCGGTACGCCTCATTCTCGATCGAAACGGTGTCGGTGCGGTCAACCATGGGGAAGGTCATGCTCACCGCGTCGCCCGGTTTCACCTGGCCAACGCCGGCATAGCGGCCGTCCCAGCTCAGCGGCCGGTCGGCGCCGCCCACCGTTACGCGCACCTGCGCCGGCGCAACCCACTCCGGGATGCGCAGCGCCAGGTCGACCGCCTGCTTGACCTTGACGTCGACCTGGCCCGCGTAGGGGATGTGGCTGTCGACGTCGGCCCAGGGCGACACGCGGTTGAGGAGCAGGTTTACGCGCAGCTTGCCGTCGTCGTGGGCGAGGATGTGTTCCCAGATGTAGTAGATGGCACGCGTGCCGTTACCGGTGCAGCAGTGCATGATGCCGCGGCCATAGAAGTGGTCGGCGTCATACCAGTCGTTCGCCTTCGGCCAGGAGGCAAACGCGCCCAGGTTGCGTTCGGCGACCAGCTCGGTCGTCTGACAGCTCTCGTCGATCTCCGCGGGGGGCAGATCGGCCGCGGCCCGCTCGATCCAGTCGATGCGTTGCAGCTGTCCCTCGGCAAACATGTTGCGCACCCAGCGGTCGACGTCGTCCCAATAGTCGCCCGTCCCTCCCGCCGACAGCTTCAAGCCCAGTGCGATCATGTCGGCCACTTCACACAGCTCGGAGGTCTGCAGCTGGTCGTTCCGCAACAGCTCGGGAAAGTAGCCCAGCAGCCTGTCTCCGTGGGCGATGCCGTACTCGAAGCCGCGCTGGACCTGTTCCAGCCACGAGGTATCGCCGGTGACGCGTTCATATTCCAGGATCGCCAGCAGCGAGTAGGTATGCATGTGGAAGTGGGCCTGCTGCGACGCGCTGGGACGGTCCGAGCCGAAACGGCCGTCCGCTTCGATGTATTTGATCTCCTCCAGGATGTAGCGGATGAGCTTTTCGGCCAGCTTTATGGCCGGCTCGTAGCCCGTCTCGCGGTAGACGTGCGCCATGCCCAGCGCCACGAACGCGACATGCGCCCCCATCAGGGGATGCTCTCGGCCATAGTCATAGGTGCTTCCCTTCTCCACCCAGTGGGAGGACGGGGCGTAAAAGGCATAGCTGCCCCGGTCGACCGCCACCTGCGCCAGCCCGTCGACCAGCCGCTCGGCCGCCTCGCGCCACAGCGGACTGCCGTCGCGCCGGTAGTAGACCATCATCGCCGACAGGAGCCTGCCGCAGTAGAAGGGGATAATCTGGTGGCCGGTCTCGGTCTGCGAGCCTTCGGGGATGAAATGGCTGCGCACGTAGGTCCAGGGCCGGCCCCCGTTGGGGGCGTAGGCGAGGCCATCCGGCCCCAGCTGATGCAGGGCCACCTCCATCCACCTGCGGTCGACCTCGGTATTCAGGTCCGACCCGCTGATGATGCGCATCAGCGGCAGGGCCTCCATGAACTTGGACTGGCACGAGTCGCTGAAGTTGTGCTCCATCAGCGGCGGCCTGGCTTTGAAGAATACGTCGAAGTACATTTCATAGTCGGCCAGCGGGTCGGTGGCCCTGGTCAGGACGTTGACCGCCAGCGCGGCCCGCTCCTGGAGGTCGAGCGTGTCGGGCGCCAGCGCGCGGTAGCGCTCACCCTGATAGGCGGGGACCGAAAATTCGGGTATCTCCTGGCGGATATAGTTGATCGGAGCGCCGCGTTTCCAGCTGGAACCCTGTTCGTTGTCCATGATAACTCCTTGGAAAGTCAGACTTCTTCGGACCCGGCCGCTGGCAGGGATCGCGCACGGCCCGGGGCGGGCGGCGGCTGCTGCAAGCCGGTTTCGGGGCGCTCACTCAACCAACCCGGTACGATCGATGCTCTGCGTAAAGTAGCGCTGCGTAAAGATGTAGATGATCAGCAGGGGAAGGATGCCCAACAGGGTGACGGACATGAGCACGTTCTCGCCGATCTCTCCGCTGGTCGACCATGTCTGGGCCGAGGAATGCCGCGCCTGCGTGAACAGCTGCGCATAGTTTTCCATCCGCTGCCCCAGGGTGTAGGCCGCGGTGTCGTTGATAACCAGGCCGGGGAGGAGAGTGTCGTTCCAGGTCCAGACCAGTGTGAAGAGCATGACGACGAGGATGGCCGGTTTTGCCAGCGGCAGCATGATCTGCCAGAAGACGCGAAACGGGCTGGCGCCGTCAACGTAGGCCGCATCTTCAAGTTCGGACGGCAAGCCGCGGAAGAACTGGCGGAAGACGATCAGGATCATGCCGCCGCGCACGCCCCAACCCAGAAAGGGCGGCACGATGAGCGGCATGAAGGTATTGATCAGGTCCAGTTTCGAATAGAACAGGTAGAGAGGCACGGCCAGCGTGGGCAGCGGCACGATGATGGTGAAGAGGAGGATCCAAAACAGGAACTCACGGCCGGGAAAGCGCGGGCGGGCGAAGCCGTATCCGACCATGGCGCCGACGCAGGTCTGGCCGAGCACGGCGGCGGCGCTGACGGAAGTGCTGATCCACAGGCCGCGGAAGTAGTCGATGATCGAGGAGGCAAAACGAAAAGCCTGCAAACTCGGCTCGCGCGAGATCCACACAATCGACGGATTGTTGATCTCGGTCAGCGTCTTGACCGAGGTTGCCATCATATAGATCAGCGGGAAGAGAAAGACGTAGGTAAAGTTGATCAGCACCACCCACAGCAATATCTTGCCCAGAACGCGCGTCACGTTGCGCCGCAGGCGGTAGCGGCTGACGCGACGCGGGCGCGGGCGCGCGGGCGCGCTTTCGGCGCCGGAGGGAGCAGGAAGCCCGGCTGCAGTCCCGTTCACAGTCCCGTTCACAGTCCCATTCACTGTTGCGCTCATGATTTCTCACCTGCGTAGAAGACGAATTTCGACATGATTCTCACGACCAGCGCGATCTGCACAAAGACGACAAAGAAGTAGGCCATGCCCAACGCCGAAGCATACTCCAGCTGCTGGCCGCGCACGCCGACCTGCATGATATACTTGATCATCGGGTTTTCCGGGAAGGTAAGCTGGTCGATCATGGCATAGATGGTCACCAGCAGGATGACCGGCGACAACATCGGCAAGGTGATCTTCCAGAAGGACTCCCACGGCGAGGCGCCATCCACGCGCGCGGCCTCGTACAGGCTGGTCGGTATGCTGTTCAGACCGGCGATGAAGAAGAGGATCTCGACACCGCTGAACCAGATGATTGCGGTCAGACGGGTGACGATCCACTGTATCGGCGTTCCTTCGACCACCGAATCGACCTCGGCGCCCATGCCCTGCATGAGAGGTTCCAGCGTGGACATCAGCAGCTGATCGCCGACCCCGACCGAGAGCATGTGTTGAATCACGCCGGCGCTGCCAATCACAACCGGCAGAAAGAAGACGGCGCGCAGGAAGGTCTGACCGCGCCCGACACCGGTCAGCAGGAGCGCCAACAGCAACGAGAAGACAAGGATCAGAGGCACGTCGATGGCCACGTTTTCCAGGGTATCGAGCAACACCGGGGTGAAGACGATGTCCTCGGTAAAGATCTGGCGGTAGTGGTCGAGCCCGACCCACTCGGTCTGCCATTGGAAGAGGTCGGTCACTCTCTGAAAACTCAGCATCAGCGAGCGTCCCAGCGGCCAGGCGAACAGTAGCGCCAGGCCCAGGACCCAGGGGCTGACGAAGATATAGCCCCACAGGCTCTGCTGCTGTTTCAATGTCAGTTTCATCGGAAATTCCATTCAATCAGCGGCCAGAAGTCAGCGGCCAGAAGTCGGTGGCCGGTGGTCGGTGGCCAGAGGCCAGATTAGGGCAGGCCGTCGTCGTTTTCATCTTTGGCTGGTGGTCGGTAACTACTGTTCGTCGTGTGCTGCGATGTGATAGCCCAGGCTTTCGACGCGCAGGCCGTCTTCCTCGTAGGCCCGGTCGCCGTAGTTGACGATGACGCGTGTGCCGTCCTCGTAGCGCGTTTCGAAGACCTGGGGGGCCAGCTGTCTGTGTCCGACGATAAACTGGTCGACGGTATGGCCCAATTGGTTGATGATAACTGCGTACTCGGCCGCGGCGCGCGCCAGCCAGTCGCGGTAGTGCGAGCTGTAGAGCTTGGGATAGGTCGTACGCGCCAGCACGAGCGGATCGCGATAGGTAAGCTCATAGACCGGCAGCATGCCATATTCCAGCTGCTTCAAAAAGGTTGTTTCAAGATTTGTGTGCAGGTTTGCCGGCTCGGGATAGATGCGAACGAGGCCGTGGGTCGCCAGCGGGTAGAAGGGCACGGTCACGTCGCCGAAGGTGTGATCATGGTGGTAGAGCGGGAAGCGGGTAACGGCCTCGGCCACGCCGAGCACGTAGTCGTTTCCTCCCTGCGCGGCAACCGCCCCCATTTCATCGGAGACCGTCTGCAACATCTGCCGCCAGGCGGCGGCGAAGTCGCTGCGCTGCAAAGGGTGCCGCAGGTTGGCGTCCTGAAGGACAAGCTCCCCGGCCCAACGCAATTCCAGGCCGTCGACGCCGAGGGCAACCAGGCGCGGCATGTCCTGCTGCAGGTAGTTTTCCATGGCAAAGACCGGGTTGAGGAAGAACCTGCCCCTTTGCAGCGTTCCGGGGATCCTCTCCACCTTATGGGCCGGTACCATGTCGCTGATCGGCAGCAGATTGGACTGGATCACAACGTCGGTCAGGGGAAAGAAGCCGCCATTGCGCAGAAAAGCGAGCGTATAGTCGTCCTCCAGAAACAGTCGATTTTCCAGGGCATGCACGCGCTCGGCGAGGCGTTCCAACCCGCGGGCGCCGCCCAGGTGGCGGTCGGGCGGCCAGCGTTTGGGCAGGTTCCCCTCATAGCCGTCAGCTTGCCAGCCGACCAGGACGACGTCGAGGGCAGTCATTCCTGCCGCGTGAAACGTGTCCATAATCTCGCCGGCCTCGGCGAATGATGTCGCGGTGACGAAGCGGCGTCTGAAGAGACCCGGTTTCTCAGCGCCCATGACCAGGCGCAGGCGCATCGCCGGCCTGGCTTCGGGGGAGAGGCTGAGACGCGGCACACCGCGGTCCTCCATAAGGTGCCGGCGCAGCCGCTGCGCCATCCCGACCCAGTTGGCTTCTTCGTCAGCCAGGAAAAAGTAGCGCATGGCACGGTCGCCGGCGATGCGCTCGGTCTGATAGATTTCGGTAAATCTGCCTCTGTTTGTCGGCACCAGGCCCGGGCTGCGGTAGTTAAAGCGAATGTTGGCGAAGCTGAACGAAAGGGGCGAAGTGCCTATCCCCGCCTCGATGGAAGAGTCGCCCGCGCCCGCTGTCACCACGCCAAGAACGGCCATCCCCCCTTTGCTCTCTCCCTGCGGCGCGGGGTGGACGATGCCAAAGGAGGCCAGCGGCGTGCGCTGCTCGGACGGCCTCGCGAACGAGTAGCGGTCCGGCCCGTAGCTGTTGACGCTGACAACCTGGCGGTAGCTGGGCTGACGGCCGCCGATGTAGGTCAACGACCCAGGGCCGTCCGGCAGAACCAGGTAGGCCGACGTCTCGGCGCGATACGGCGTTGCGCCCAGGTAGGGCAGAATGTCGAGCGCCACCAACCGGCTTTCGTCCGATTCCACCAGGCCGGTCTCTTCCACGGCGACGTCGAGGTAGTCGGGCCCCAGTTCGTAGCGCAGGTCGAACGCGAGCGTGTCCCCTTTCATCGTGTAGCGGACGGTTGCGCCGCGCGCCGCCGGTTCAATCTTAACCTCGCTGACCTCGTTCACAGTGTCCATGCGGCGGGCATGCAGGCCGGTGCTGGTCGTGGTGAGCACAAACAGCACCGAGTCGAAGATGCCGCGCAGGTTTTCGGCGATCTGCTCTCTGTCGGGCAGGACGGGATTGCTCAACCAGACCCGCGACACGCGCAGGTCGTGCACCGCGATCTGGGCGGTGCGGGGATGAATATACAGCTCCAGATGGGCGTTTTGCGCGAGCAGATTGTACTCCGCCGGGACCGCGTCGACGATGGCCTGCGCGCCGCGCAAGGGTTCCTCGTCCTGCGCGGCCACAGGGCCGACTGCGGCAAGGAGCAGGAGGCAGACGAGGCCGGCGCGTACTGCGAATCGCCGGCAACAGGCAATCCGCAACCGGCAACGGGCGCTAGAATGAGACGATGCGGACGATCTCATAGAGTATCTCACCGGCGAAATTCACGACTTCGTTGCTGAGCAGACCGACCGCGAGGATGCTGCCGCCCAGCACCAATAGACCGAATACCATCACCAGGCCGACGCCCACCGTTCTGCGCGCCAGGTAGTCATGGACCGTTCGGATCTCGAGCAGGAGCAGGAGCAGGACCCAGAGGTAGACCAGGCTCCAGAGGGTCTCGTACAGCCCGCGCTCCTGTGCGGTCATCAGATGGCTCAGCAGTGCGACCGGCACGGCAAACAGGATATAGGGTACGAGGCAGTAGGCGGTGGTGCGGGCCACGCCGCGAAAGGTGCCGGAGCCCTCGAAGAGCGCGGATACACCATAGTTGGCTACTGTCCACAGGATCCAGGGCAGGACGACGCGCAGGATTTCGAGGAAGAGGTTGGCATCTTCCCAGCGCAGTTCGGGCAGCAGGTAGACGGCGACGGGACGGTAGATACGAAACCAGTCGAGAAAGGAGCCGACGGTGGGCGTGGCGCGCATGTGGAAGGCGATCAGGGCCAGGCTGACCAGCCGCGCCGTCGCGGCGAGCGCGAGCAGGACCACGACCGGCCACAGCGATCGTCCCTGCGCCAGCCTCTCAAACGTCTGGACGGGACGCAGCAAAACGTCCAGCACGTGCGTGCGCAGGAAAACCCGCCTCTCTGCTCCTGCCGCCCGGCGCCGAGCCGGCCTGAAGCGGGCAAGAGCCGGCCAGACGACGATGCCCATCATCGCGGCAAAAGCCCCGGACACCAGCCAGCCGATGATGTTGCGCATCTGTTCCTGGCGGTACTCTTTGAAGGCCAGCGAATAGCCCAGCTGATCATGACCCACCGTGTATTCGTGCATGGCGTCGCGCCAGCGGCCGGCATGATAATGGGCCGCGCCGATGCCGCTGTGGGCCAATTCATAGTTCGAGGCCAAGTCCAGGACCTGCTGCCAGGCGGCGGCGGCTTCGTCGTAGCGGCCGTCGAACTGCAGCGCGCTGGCCTGATGCAGCAGCTGCGCGAAGCGGGTCGGGCGCAGAACGTAGACGGCTGCGCGGGCGACGTCGAGGACATAGAGCCGGCCGCGGCTGTCCACGTCCACCTCGCTGGGAAGCTGGTACTCGCCCCGCCCCACGCCCCGGCGGCCAAATACCAGCAGGAGGTTGCGGTCCTGGTCGTATTGATAGATGCGGCCAGTACTCTGGTCGACGGCGGTGACTGTGCCGTTGTCGTGTACCGTCACCGACACAAAACGGGCCGGTTGCTCCCAGGAACGCCGGCGCTCGCCGAAAATCCTGTTCTTGTAGAGCTTTCGTTCGAGGCTCTTGTCGACGAAGATATTGGCGCCTACGGGGCTGAGCTTCTGGATCTGGCGCGATTCGGCGCCGCTGACGGCTGAATAGATGAAGCCGTCGTCGGCCAGGAACATGTCCGTATGGGCGGTGGGATTGGCCAGGAAAACCTGCTGGGCCTGCTCGTCGGTGTAGAGGAAGCGGACGAAGAGCCACCACAGGCTGAAGGCGGTCCGGGTTGTGCCAAAGAAGCCGCGGAACTGGTTCTGCTGGTCCATCACGATCATGCCGGCCCCGGAACCTTCCAGGTAGTAGATGTACCCTCGCTTATCAACCAGGACCTTGTTGGGGGCGGAGGACTGGATCTCAGCCAGCAGGTTGCTCTGCGGGGGCCCATACTCCTGCAGCAGCTTGCCGGCGGAGCTGATCTGCACGATACGCCCGTTGCCGGTATCGGCGATCCAGAGCGTGTCATCGCGGCTGTCGCGGTAGAGGCCCTGCGGGGCGCTCAGATTCAGCTCGGCCCCGAACTGGCGGATGACCTCTCCCTGGTTATCGAGCTCGACGATACGGTCGTTGCCGGTGTCGACAATATAGAGGTGGTCGTTGCTGCGATCGACCAGGATGTCGCCCGGCGTTTTCAGGTCGCCGATTCCGAGGGAGACGCCGTGGATGATATGGTCCAACTCGTAGGGATCCGGCAGGGGGACGGGGCGTCCTGTGCTGTCGATCGTGTAGCTGTCGTAAGGTTGGAACAGGCCCTGCGCCCCGACGGCTGACGCCGCGGCCAGCAAGAGAATGCCCGCAGCCAGCGCCGCCAAGACCCGATGGGATCGCTTCATCTGTCCCTGTCTTTCCGCCAGGTTTTATCTTTATGACGCCATGCAGCGTCATCGCACGCGTGCGACGCGACGCGCAATGTGAGAAGGAGCGATTTCACGCATCACAGGGGCAAAATCCCCGCCGCGCAACGCCTGCTGAGGAACAGCCCGACCGGGAACAGGCGCGCCAGCAGCCTGCCCCCGGTCAGATCCGTCACGAAATGCGGTGTATCGAGCTCACCTCGCCGGGACCATGCCGCCGGGTCGAGATGTTGAGGATGGGTCAAGCCGCATCCGGGTCGATGCCAATGTTCTTGAAGTACTGCCGGCGATAGGTTGTCGCCACCTCCTGCCACTCTTCGGCAAGCTGCTCGGGCGTGATATTCCCCGACAGCATCGTCCCCGACCTTTCGCAGAACGACGCGGCAATTTCATCAGGGATCGTAACAAACCGATTCGAGCAGCGGATCATCACATAGGTGGCTAGACCCAGGTCGCCCCACTCCCAACCTACCCATGTATGCTCGTCGTTGACGGCGCGCTTGTAGTCGGCGAAAGAGATGCCGAAATTGCCGGCCGACGCGGCATCGGCTACCGCAGTCGGATTGTTGACGAAATCCTTAAGCCCGGAAACGTGGGCGAAAGTCTTCCACGCGTAAATCTGCGGCTCCGGCCTGAACTGGTTGATGCAGAACTCCTTTGACATCTCGTGATTGTGCTGCGGCGCCGCTGCCACCGCGCCGATCGACTGGGTCTCGTAGTAGACCATATTGTGTTTGCCCTCAACCAGGCCCGGCATTTCGGTGTAGCCCATCAGCGGAATCGCTTCCGGCCTGCCCGCGCCGCCGGCATGCTGCAGCGCCGGCTCCGCTGCCGACGTAGCGTAGCCCTGGTCGAAGGTCTGCCAGCCGGCGCCCTCGGGCATGTTCCCCTCCGCCGGCGAGCATCCGTACTCGAAGACGGGGTCAAAGTGGATCGTCTTGATGGCCTGGACCGTCTCGTCGGTCGTGAGGGTGAACTCCTTCTTCTGGTCGTCCCACCAGTGGCCGCCCAGGTCGAGAATGCCACCCAGCAGACGGGCGGCGCTCCAATGCACAAAATTGTCGTATCCCCAGCGGACGGTGTTGCCGCTGGCATCGGTCTGGTTGAGATTGGTCAACTCCGAGTAAAAGTCGGAGTAGTTCTCGTACCATTTCCCTTCGGGCGGATGGGGAATGCGCGCCTCATCGAAATAGGGCTTCCAGTAGGTCAGGAACTGGCCGTAGGTCGAGTTGTGGAAGACCGGCGCAAAGTAGAATTTGCCGTTCCAACTTCCGCCTTCGACGTCGGACTGAATGATGTCATCCATATCCCATTCCGAGGCCTCGACGGTGTCGTCAAGCGGCAGGAAGACACCGCGGGCTATCTCGCCGAAGATTTTGTTGCCCAGGTCTTGATGGATGTCGGGAGGGTTGCCGGCGGCCAGCCTTGAAAGCAGGTCCAGTCGTGCTCCGGCTGCGGAGGCTTGCGTCAGCTTGACCGTGACGCCGGTCCTTGCTTCGTAGTCATCGATGCTGCCTTTTAGAATGTTCTGCCAGTTGCCCTTGTGCAGATACTCGATTTCCATCGGCTCTTCCATCGCCGAATCAGCCGGCCCCTGGACTGCTGTCGGGGCGACGCAGGCGGCTGCGAGGACGCCCGCAGTGCCCACCGCTGAAAGGCGCAGAAAGTCGCGTCGGCTCATCATGTTCTTCGCTTGCATGACTCTTTTCTCCTTTGGATCGGTGCGAATGCCGCACGTCTGGACGCTCGCCGCCAGGGCGAGCACTACCCATCGACAGACCGGAGTCGCAACGCGTTTTTCTAAGCTTTGAAAGGCATCACCCCCTTCTTTGGAACATGCCAAGTCTGACCTGGACCATCTTTCCTGAGGCAACAGGGCTGTGCGAGTCGGTCCCGGCCTGTTGAGTCCAGCCGGCAGACAGTTGACAGGCGCAAACACGATGGTTACACCGCGGTCGTCTACTCAAATCTATACCCTGTGTCACGCTCTGCGTCGGCGATGATATCGTACATTTTGGCGATTTTCTGCCTGCGCCGCGGTCCGGCCGTTGCCAGCAGACGTTCGCTGAAGATCTTCTTGTTGAGAATGTCCCGTCTGTAGTAGCGATAACCGCCCAGGAAGGTTTCCTCCCAGCCGGGCTGCGGATGGGAGGCCCAGTCCAGGGCAAAGATGCGGCAGCCCGCGCCCGCGGCCCCCCACGACGATTTCCAGAGCCGCTGGTCGACTGCGATGACGTCACCCGGCGTTGACCCGATGTCCACCCTTCCGGGCAGGTCGGGCGAGTCGATATCGAGGACGCCGTCTCTCACCGCCTGGTTGAGATCACGGCTGTACTCGGGAAGGTGGCTGGTGGCGACAATGCTCAGACAGCCCTCGCCTTCAGCGACCGGATCGCAGTAGAAAAGCGTCTTCAATGTGCTGTAAGTGTGCAGAATTCCGTCGACGTCGGTATGCCAGGGGCTATCTCCCGCGACCTGACCGCCGCCGTTGCCGATGTAGAGGCTATCGGCGCCCAGCAGACCGTCGACGACGTCGAGCAGCCGGTCATCGTCGAGCAGCGGATAGAAGACGTCGGGGTCCTGTTCGATGAACGACTCCAGATACTGGCCGCCCGAACCATTGGCGCCGGCGGTACTCTGCAGACGGCCGACGACGCGCATGAGCGCCCGGGCGTACTGTTCAACCTCGTCCGGCGTGAACAGTTGCGGGAAAACGGCGTACCCGAATGTCTGGAAGAAAAGCCGCTCTTCAGCAAACCGAGATGTCATCTGCCCGTTCACGACCGGTTCTTCGCTTGAATCCTGGCGGCCAGTCTGGCGATCTTCTGTCTGCGGCGGGGTCCTGCCGTCTCCATCAGGCGCTCGCTTTCGTACCCGGTGCTGTAGGGGACCACGCGCTCCTCCCACGCCTGCTTGGGACAGGAGGCCCAGTTGAATGTGAACATGCGCCGGCCGACCTTGCCGCCCCACGACGAGTGCCACAGACGGTGGTCGAAGGCCATCACGTCCCCCGGCATCGATTCCAACGGCGTGCGGCCGGGCACGTCGGGCGAGTTGATGTCGAAGACGCCGTCCTGAATGGCGTCGTAGAGTTGGCGGCAGACTTCGGGATGGTGGCTTCCCGCGATCACGCTCAGGCAGCCATGCCCGTCGGCGACCGGATCGCAGTAGAAGGCCGTCTTCATCGTGGGGAGAGCATGCACGTTCGGCGAAACGCCGTTGACGTCGGTATGCCAGGGCGTGGATCCCACGTACAAATTGCCGTCGTTTCCGCCTGTGAAAAGGCTGTCCTCGCCGAGCAGACCGTCCACGATTCCCAGCAGGCGTTCATCATCGAGCAGCGGGTAAAAGACATCGCGATCGTGCTCGATCATTGGGTTCACAACATCGCGCTCTTTGCCATCGAAATCAGCGCCGCCCCGCTTGCGCCGCAACGAACGCTCGAGCGCCTGTCCGTAACGCTCAATCTCCGCCGGCGTGAAAAGCTGTGGGAAGGCGACAAAGCCGAACGTGCGAAAATGGTGGCGGTGCGCCTCTGTCACGACAGGGCTTTGCGTGTTATTGACCTGGCTTTTCGCCATGATTGGCACCATGTTGCGCCGTTTAGCGCCTGCTCGCTCCCTGCAGACTCCCTCTCGACTGTCATTATATCAGCGCCATAAGATCATCGTCAACAGACATTAATTCGTCATTTATTTGTTGATCTTGCGCTGTGCGGCCGGACAGAATGCAAGGTGTAACGGATGCGATCGTCGACGGATCATGCCCGCTGATTCTCACTGCGGCGGAAGCGGTTAGTATCGCTGGCGGGACCGGGATGAGCATAGTCGTTGGGCGCAAAGGGGGCGCCGCGAGGCGAATGGCCGCTGCGGGCGCCGCTGTTGCAGGGGCTGCGCGCCGGCTTGCAGCGGATGTCAGAGCATTGCAGGATTGCAGGGGGGAAACACGCGGTATGCCCTGCCCGATACCGGGCCGGCGGCGTTTCCGGTCTTTTGCCTGCTGTCAGAGCAGGGGCGTCTTCAAGAATCGGGCAAGGCTGCGTACATCTGTCAATCCTCGACCACATGTCTGCTCATTTTCTGGATTGACGGCGGCATCCGGTCGCGCACGCTGCGCTTCATCAGGTGCCAATGTCCGGCCGCCGGGTCCATCCAGTGCGCGTGATATGGGACCGATAGACCCACGCGCTGTTGGTCCTGCGTAAGGTTGGCCCCGCCGCGGTGCCAGATACTGCCATGAAAGATGACCACAGACCCTGCCGGCCCCTCGGCCGACACACGATGTTTGTAGTCCACGTCGGGTCGAGGCGCCCGACGCGAGAAGTGGCTGAAGGGGATAAGCTGCGTAGCGCCATTCTCACGGCTGAAGTCGGTCAGCATCCAGAGACTGTTGGTGATGAAGCAGGCGTCCGGCACGGGCAAGCCGGATTGGGGAAACCAACCCACGGGCACATCGGCGTGGAAGCTCGGCGCCGGCGCGCCCGGTTTGATCCAGAGTCCGCCAACCTCGGCCAGCTGAAAGTCAGGGCCAAGCAGGTGTCGCGCCAACTCGAGATAGACCGGGTTGGTGACGAGCGGCACGAACAAATCCTGTTCATCGTTGTTTAGAACGTTGCGCAGGTTCTGGACCTGCTTATTTGCATCCTCCTGCCGGCCCATGATCTCCATCAATCGTATTGCCATGCGGCCCGCTTCAGCAGGAGAGATCAGGTTATGAATGACGACGAAGCCGTATTCATCCAGTTCCTGCTTCAACTCCTCAATGTTCACGGGGGCCTCCTTGTGCGGTCCACGCCTCACGCGTCGGGTTGACACCGGTCTGATTGGGGCAGTGCTGCCACAGGTTGTTTCACCGCCGCGCAGTACACGAATCTAGGCCGGCTCGGAAGCATCATCGGGAATGTGCTCCCATAGCTGTTCCAGGTGATGCCTGCGATCGGGCGTGGCCGTGCCGAGTAGCGGCCCGTCTGGTCCGCCGAACACGTTGCGCTTCGAGTAGCCATGGTTGCGAATGACTTCCTGGAAATGGCGAAGTGATTCACCCGCGTGCCGTTCGGTGAAAATCACGGTGAACATGCGGCGCCGGTCGCTGCCGCCCCAGGCGCTATGCTTGGTGGCGTGGTTGAAAATCGCCAGATCACCGGGTTGCGTCTCCAGCGCTTGCGCCGGCACATCTCTGCCATGAATGCCACCCCAGGGCGCATCGCCGGTCAGCTCGCGATGGACGATTTCGGCATAGGGCTCGCCGGCGCGGTGGCTGCCGGGAATGACGCGCAGCGCGCCGTCATCGCGCGTCATCGGGTCAAGGTAGATGGCGAATTTGTAGAAGCGAATCGGTGGCGGCCATACGGTATCGGAATGCCAGCGCGTGTCGCCCGTATAGTAGTTGGAGTCGCTGTTCCAGTACTGATAGTCGTCTCCCAGGAGGCTGGTTGCGATGCCGGCGATGCGGTCGTCGTCGAGCAGCGAACAGAGGTAGGCGTTGTGGTTGAGACCGGGAACGACGCAGAACCTGCTTGAGCCGTCGTGTTCCGCGCCGCCGCGGCTGGTCATCAGCTCCTCGAAGGCTTCGGTGACGCGGTCGATCCGATCGTTCAGCAGACCCGGCAGGTGCAGGTAGCCGAATGTTTCCATAAAGGCGAGCTGGTCTTCGCTAAGTTTGAAGGCGGGCATGATGGCGACTCCTGTGCGTGTTTGGTCAGCCCCAGCTGGCGATAAACTCTTCAACGTCAAGATCGGCCGGCATTGTGTAGTAAAGGTAGCGTGAGCGTCGTTCCGGTCGTCCGGGGACCTCTTGCAGCGTATCGGCCTGGAGCCTGGCGTCCAACGCCGCAAACCGTTGCCACAGCGCGCCGGCCTCCGAAGCAGAGAAACGGCGCGCCAGGTCATCGTAAAAGCGGCACATGGGCACATTGGCCGGGATGGCGCGTGCGCGCGCGTCCAGGGGCAGACCGGCCACGTCAGGTCGGTGCAATGTGCGGATATTCCTGGCCAGCTTGGATAGCAGGATGACACACACGATGCGGCCCTTTGCGCCGGGATGCAGCTCGGCCAGCCTGGCGCGAAAGGCGGCCGCGTCCCGGTCCAGAACTGTCCGCAGCGTCGCTTCCACCAGGCTTCGCTCCTGCGCCAGCAGTTCGGCCCAACCTTCGAACGTCTGCCGGGCAGCCGGCGAAATGTGCTGACAGAAGCCCATCTCGCGGTCGAGGTCCCAGTTGCAGCTCTGCGGATTGTAGGGATAGAGCGGGCCGCCGACCGAGCGGTAGCCGCCGTGGATCGTGCGCCGCAGCCTGGTACCGTAGTTGCTGCCCCAGTGGTGGTTCAGATTGATATAGACGACGCCGTCGCCGGCCTTGAGCTCGACCGGGATGCCGCCCGGCAGCGGCTTGCGCGGGTCCGCGTGCAGCTGGCGGTCTTCTTCCTCGGTATTGGGCCGGCGAAAGCTCCCAGGCACCAGCCACAGCACGTTGTCGTCATAGAGGGGGATGTTCCACTGCACATAGGCGGGGCCGTTCTCAAGCAGGTCCATCTGCAGACCTTGCAGGGGCGCCATGTTGGGTGAATCGAAATCGCGGTGCCACTCGGCCGGCCCGTGGTCGCGCGTCGGACTGCACATCACCCACATCTCTGTGACGGCCGCTTCCGGCCCGCGCATCAGCTGTTTGCTGACACCCAGCGTGTTTTCGTGCAGCCAGAAATCGATCGTATTGGCGGTGGCCGCGTCGACGGTATGGTTGGTCGTCAACCGCGGCTGCCGCCCGCCCGCCAACCACGCCTGCCCTCCCTGGCGTTCGACAAGGGCGTCGTAGCTGGCGCGCAGTTCAGGCAGCAGCTCCGGCGGGATCACTTCGCGCAATATAATGTAGCCGTCGTCCATCAGCTGTTGCGGATCAACCTTCATGGGCAGTTTCTCCTTTGCGTCAGGCTCGCGTCGCGCCGGTGTACAGGTGATCGTCGGGAACCCGGCGTTCATCGTGCCGGGCGCGCCGTGAGATCTGCGGGCGCATCTGCCTCTCTGTCACAAGAGCAACCGGATCGCAGGTCCGGCATTGGCAGGGTGAATGTGAACGCGGTTCAAATTGTGTCCCCGCTCCTTTCACGCGTAAAGGAGCCGAGCAGGGTTTGCACGCGCGCCAGGTAGTTCTCGGTCTGCGCGTGATCCAGGATCCAGGCATCGTTACGCACTTCGTAGGGGACATTTCTGACCCTGGACGGCGTCCAACGGTCGGTAATCTCGGAGATGGGAACGAGGAAAGCGATTTGCCACGATTCGTCATCCGGGGCGGCCGCTTCTCCTCCTTCCTCCCACTGCCTTGCCAGCGTCATGAAACAGATACCGGGAACCGAGAGCTCTTTCCGTCCCGGTATCGAAACCTGGGCTTTGGGAAGGAACAACTCTCCATTCTCCCGCTGCGGAACCACCAGTTCGGCCCTGTGCCACTCATACATCTGATGGATGGTAAGCGAAGGGTCAAGCATCAGCACGAGGGGACCGTAGAGGAGCGCGGCGAGGTCCACCTTGCCGGTATCGGCGGGCGCATGAGTCATCGCCGGCGCGGAGAAGCCGTTCTGATCTCCGGGCACAAGCCGGAGATAGGGGTCGAAACCGATCTCGACCACATCCCCGGGCTTCCAGTGACGTCTGATCGATGCGTAGCCCTGCGCCGGTGTGACGGCATGGGGCTGACCGTTGAGGGTCATTTGGAAGGCGCGCGTCCAATGGGGAACTCTTATGCTGAGGCCGAAGGAACTCTCGCCTTTCGGCTGGAGTTCCAGGCGCGTCCCAGGCTCTGAAGGGTATGTCGTAGTCTGACTCAGGCGGACATCTCCGTTTTCGAGGGGGATCACTGCGTCAGAAGGCATAAAGAGGTTGACGTCTATGCTGTCATCGTCGTGCGTGTAGATGAACTTGACGGCCTCCAATAGCGTTCGGGGGCCGTGCATGGAGCAGCACCACCAGGCCACGTCATCGCGCGATAAGGCTGTCGGATCTGCGCGAATCGAGCGGTAGGTGCAAAATCCTCCGCTGTGCTCCTGGTCGAAGTAGAGGTGATTGAGCAGCGTATGCTCGGCCACATCCATATATTTGGGCTCTCTCGTTGCCTGCCACAGACTTAACGAGAGGCGGAACCAATCGGCGATCGAACAGGTCTCATCCCTGGTTTCAAATGGAAAGGTAGAGCTTTCGCTGATACCGCCGGAGACCCACATATTGCGCTGCAGGATCCGGTCCCAGACATCCTGCGCGTGCTCCAGGAATTCCGGTTTCGCGGTGGCCGCGAACAGGTCGACATACCCGCGCATTGCCAGGAGATATGAATGTGTGTGATAGCTGTGCTCCTCGCCGCCAGGGTCGCCGAACTCCGGATCGACTTCGACCCGTCGCGGCAGCTCTTCGGCGAACTTCAGGTAGTCGCGGTTGCCTGTACCCCTTGAAAGCGCAACCAGGCCCTCCAAAGGCGTCAACATCCAGTTCCAGGTCGTGTCCTCGGGCAGGTTGGCGCGATAGAAGTCGCCCAGTCTTTTGGCTGAATCAAGGGCTTCGGGCTCCTGGGTGGCTTCCCAATACGCCAGCAGGCCCAGCAGGGCGCGGCTGCCGCCAAACCATGTGCCGGAAGCGAGCCGCGTGCTGAAAAAGCCGTCCGGCTGCTGCGAACGCAGTAGCAGTCGGGCCGTCTCTTCGAGAATTGGCATGTGATCTTTCCCGAACATTGTCGCTGCCGCGACCGCATCGACCCAGCGGCCCAATCCGTCGACGCCCCAGGTCTGGGTATGGCCTTCACCGCTGAGGATTCGATCCCTCACCTCCAGGAGATGGCTGAGGCCAAGGCCGATACGCGTGTCCAGCTGTCCGGAGACGTTTACCGAACCAAGGTCGACGGGAGAAGGATGACGATCTGTCCTAGCCGTCACTGTGCCCTCCTTTGGGTGTCGCGGCGATCAGGGGCCGCTCGTTGCTGCCGGGAACAGTCGCTGGCGTTGTCGTCGCGCCGCAAAGGCGCAGAAGGAAGTCATGGCCTTCGAGGCCAGGTCGATTCAGGGTGTAGGCAACGTTGGCACCGTCCCGGGCCGCAGTTTGGGCGGCGTCGATCAGTTCGCCGGCGATGAGGTAGATGAACTGCCGGAATTCAGACATGGCGTAGACGGCGTACCTGAAGTGCGGCGCTTGAAGGGGTGGTCCAGCGGCCGTCCTCCTCTGGAATCGCGGTGGCGAAAAACGACCCACAGAGGGGGGTGAGACTAACGGATCGAGACAATTATATCATCTTTGATTGTTGTTCGATAGCTGTACGCTTTTGCAGGATCGCAGGCGGCCGACGGTCGCGTACGCTGGCCCAGCGGGGTCTGGCGGAGATGTTGAAGGTGGGCCAACCCGCGGCCTCCGAGCCGGAGCAACGCGCCGTTTTGTCAGTTCGACGGCAGAGTCCAAGGGAGCAGATTTGTTTTCGGCGCGGGCAGCGGCATCGTGAACGTCTCCAAGTGGGCGGACAGTTCGAAGAATGTCGTGCGGCTGACCGGGAAGGTGATCGGCGTGGGTCTGGAGAGGATGGGGGTTGCCGCCGTACTGCCCTGAAGTGGATTCGGCGTTGCCCGAACGGCCGCGGCAACTATCTTTAAGCTATACTGAGGACGTAAGCCCGGGCAAGTGACCGCCAAAACTCGTCTGGAAACGGTTGAGATTCTGTAGAAAGATCTTTCGTCTGGTAGAATCCGTCTCAGCCCGGCGATATTGAAGAAGGATACACTCCGAAACAAGTGGCATTTCTAAGTGTAGGAAATTGTAGAGGCCATACACATGATTTTCACAAGAAGAGATAAGGAGCCGCCTACGCAGGCCCGCAGTTCATTATATGACCGTTTTGCCTCCCGCATATCCGTCAAAAATAGTCTGAGCAGAAAGCTGGTCTCCTACCAGGGGAACAAAGATGCTCCGGGTCTGCGTTGGATGAAATACAAGGAAGGATTTTCCTCTGAGTTGGTTCAGAGTTTTCTGGGCCAGATAGAAGCAAAGACACTTCTTGATCCCTTTTCCGGCTCTGGGACTGCTCCTCTTACCGCAAGCAGCATGGGGATCGATGGTACCGGTATCGAGATAATGCCGGTGGGAAACCTGTCAGCTCGGGCCATTGTCGCCGCCGCCAATGGGCTCCGACATAACGATTTCTTTCACGCATCGCAGGACCTGATCGCGTCCCTATCGTCCAAGAAATATGAAATTGACCACCTCTTTCAACATATCCCCATTACAGAGAGCGCTTTCCCTGAGCAGACCGAGCAGGACCTGGCCAAGGCGAGGAAGTTTGTCGATGGGATTCGTGACCCGTCGCTGCAAACTCTTCTGACGTTGGCATGTGTAAGCATCCTGGAGGAAGTCAGCTACACACGAAAAGATGGTCAGTTCTTGCGCTGGGACCCTCGTTCAGGCCGAAAGGTCAGTACAAGGTTGCATAAGTCGGAACTCCCTATGCTCGCCCAGGCCCTCCAGCGGCGGATTGGCGAGATCATGATCGATATACCGGCACTACAGAGAATGTATGCCGGATCAGTTCCCAAATTTGTGGATGGGTCCAGCCTCACTGAACTTAGAAAAATGCCAGACGCGAGTTTTGACGCTGTTGTAACCTCCCCACCCTATGCAAATCGTTACGACTACACACGAACATACGCCCTGGAATTGGTCTATCTTGGATTCGACGCAGACCGGTTGAAGGAGCTGCGACAGGAGCTACTCTCGGCGACGGTGGAAAACAGGTCCAAACGAGAGCTACTGCTTCGAGAATACGGGAATGTCCCCCTCATCGAACATGCCTTCAGAATGACCGACAACCAGACTGCCCTGCAGGAGTCGTTGCATGTCCTCAGACAGGAAGCCCACAATCTGAGCAACCGCAATGTCATTCCCCTTGTGGAGAACTACTTTACGGAGATGGCTGTGGTGGTAAGCGAATTGGCAAGACTGACTACCCCGGGCGGCAGCGTCTTCATGGTAAACGACAACGTCCGCTATCACGGCCAGGAGATTCCGGTTGACCTTATCCTTTCGGACTTTGCGGAACAGTTGGGATTCCGGTGCGAAGCCATTTGGACCCTCAACCGGGGGAAGGGGAACTCTAGCCAGCAGATGGGTCGATTCGGACGACAAGAACTGAGAAAGTGCGTCTATTACTGGAGGAAGAGCGATGGATGATCGGCAGGCCCGTTTGGAGGCAGCAAGACAACGGGCCTTGATCATATCTGAGCGTGTCCGGGAGCGGGCCGACGAAGGGATCCGGAAGATCATCCAAACCTACAGAGCGGCTCTCGACTTTGAAGACCGGCTGGAAGATCTAGCTATTGCGCCTGAAGCATGGGCATACATCGTACAGGCACAGATCGATCCTAAGCTGGTCTTTGCCCATCCTGACCTCCTGCAAGCCCATCCGCAGACCTCACTTCACTACCGCGGTATCGCTACCCTGTCTCTCAAGCGCGTTCAATTGATGGCGGGTCCTGTCAAAAGCTGGGAGGACGGCGCCTTTCGTCGTCCGCCTGATTCGATCAAGTGCCTCAGCGTAGCCCGAGTCTACAATGCTGTAATCTCTGTGATCATCACAGGAGCCGATGGGTGGACTTTGCAGAACGGCTATAGGAATATCCTGGCAACAATCGGAATCACGCAAGACGGAGTGCTGCGGAATCTGGTTGGACAAGAGGGAGAAGTAGCAGTCAAGGAGCGGATTACTGACTGGCTTGCCAAGAACGATGCGGTACCGACGAAGGTTCATGGGTCGACTACATTTATCGGAGCCGCGGAAGAGGTGAGAATGGTCTACGGCTCCGAACCTGACATCAAATTTGAGAACCGAACCGGAGGAGAGTGGCAAATCATTGCAACAGTGGAGATAAAGAGCGGTACCGATCCGGCCGGGGCCCTGGAGCGTCTGGGAGCTATCCAAAAGAGCTTTGAGCAGACCCCTCCCAGGTCCCTGAACTTCGCCGTTCTTGGTGTTGTAACCCCGGAAATGCGGCGACGTCTGGACGAGATGAATGTTGCAAGAGACTTTCTGCTTTATCGAATTTTGAACGATGAACGGGCCTGGGACGATTTCATTAGAGAACTGTTCCACCACACGCTTCGTCTCATTTGACCTCGCTCCACATACGCCCCACTTCGATACCTGACCAAGTTTCATGCAGGGCAGTTGGGAAGAATCTCTCTGTCAGCCAGCAGAGAGCGCAGGGACGCGAACCATTTATCGGGAGAATAGGCCGGTTGGTCGGTTCAACAACTGAACCCAAAGGGCCGGCTACGTCACCCGCGAGGATGATGACACCAGCCCCCTTCCCAACCGCCCCTACAACCCCCGCACCCAATCCATCCACTCGCCACCGCCCCCGTAGGGGCAGGCCTTGTGCCTGCCCTCCGCTCGCCCTCCCCTCACACCCACAGCCCTACCTGCCAATACCCATCGTCCACACTGCACCAACCCAATTTCGCGCCGCTCCGAGCAAGAAAACTGAGACCGTGCTACGCTGCATCCAAAAGGCAAGACCGGCCGGGCGAAACCGGCCCAAAACGCGCCCAAATCCGCAATTCCCCGGCCCGGAAAATCCCCTCCAGACTACCCGGATCGACCGGAAAAAAGTTTTCCGTACGAAAAATACGAACTTATACGAATTTTTGCGAACCTGTACGAAAACCCCGGCATAAGACCAAGACTGGAGGTATATTGCAACCATGACTGACAATGAATCTCCCAAACCCTGGCACCGCAATCCGGACGAAACCATCGTATGGTACGACCGCTTCCTTACCTACCTGACCCTCGGCTCCACCCGTCCCCTCAAGACTGCTCATCAGGTCTGGGCAAGCAGCCGCAGCAACCCGCCCGGCATCCTCAGCAAGCACCCCCAAAAATATGACTGGAAAGAACGCGTCCTTGCCTAAGACCAAGCCAACCGCGCAGAAAATGCCGCCCTCGAGGAAGCACGCGCCGCCATCTTCCGCGAACGCCGCCTCCACCGTTCAGAAAAGCTCGCCAGGATTGCCCTCGTTGCTATAGACAAAGCCGACCTCGAAAACCTCTCCAAGGAGGAAGCCCGCGCAGTGATCCCCACCCTGCGCATCCTCTTTGACAGAGCCAACAGCGCGCTGCGCCGCGACCTTGAACCGGCCCCCGCGCCCGACGACGACTTACTCAACCCAAGCGGATACCCACCACTCGACGAAGCCAGTCTCAGAAACCTTGAGGAAGTCTACGGCGACGACAACCTTCAATCCCAAAAGCCTGACCCGGCGCCTGAACGCTTCCGCCGGGTGCATCCCAATCTTGGGGTGGGAATCGTCTGGCGGTGAATCCAAGCCTGCGGCGGCTGGACATGTTTGCCGGCTCGGGCGGCACAGGGCAGGCACAAGGCCTGCCCCTACGGTGGCCGCGGGGTGCGTTGATTTGGGGGCGGCGCGTTGGGCAGCTGGTTGCGCAGGGCTACATTAGAACCCACACCTGGCGGGTGGAGGGGTATCAGGGGGGCGTTGCGGGGGGAGTCCCCCCGCACAAGGGAGGGCCGCAGGCCCGACCGTCCAAAAGGATGCAGGACAGCGTAATCTGCAACTTTGCCAGCGGTTGGGGCGGGGACCGGTTTTGATTCGGCTGGTACTCGAGGTATAGGGATTTGCGCCCCAATTTTGGACTGCACCCCTTCGGGTGCATCCGAGATTTTTGCGAGAGGGAGGGAGTTGTAGACTAAAGGGAGGATAAACAAAGGGAAAGAGAGGGAGGTCAAGATGGGCAAGGAAAAGGCGAGGGCGAAGTTTTTGGGGAAGGCGGAAGCTGTATTTGAGCGGATGTGGTCGTGGGGAGCAGAGCACACGGAGGCTACGCTGGACGAGATGGCGGCGGAGTTGGTGCCGCAGCGTCAGGAGTTGATGGGGGAATTGCTGGGGGAATTAGTGCAGCAACATGGGGATGGGAGGTATGAAGAGGTGGTCTGTCTGGATTGTGGGGAGAAGATGAAGTCGAGTGGACGGCGGAGGCGGAAGGTGTTACATGCCGAAGGGGAGGTGAAGATCGAGCGGGGCTATCACCGTTGTCCGGAATGTGGGCGAGGGATTTTTCCCCCTGGATCGAAGGCTCCAGCTGACGCGGCGTAGTTGGACGCCGGCGACGATTGCCCAAGCGCTGCGGATGAGCGTAGAGATACCCTCGTATGCGCGGGCTGCGGCCCAGTTTAGCGAGTTGACGCATGTTGGTCTGTCCACGAGTAGTCTGCAGGAGTTGGTCAAAGCGTATGGCGGGCAACTGGTGGAGCGCCAGGCGGAAGAAGCGCAGGCAACGATGGAGATGCCGAGTAAGGAGGGAGGGGAGGTCAGGCGTGAGATACCGGAGCCGCCGAGTGCGGCCATGAACATCTCGATGGATGGGGCGATGGTCAATATACGCGGCGAAGGTTGGAAAGAGGTGAAAACGGTAGCGGTGTCGGCGATACGGCATCTGAATGATAGGGTGACAGGCGAAGCAACCACCCTGTTAAGCGAGCATAGCTATCGGGCCGGGTTGTGGGATGCGAGCGAATTTTGTCAGCAGCAGTGGGCTGAAGCCTGTTGTCGGGGCGTGGAGAAGGCTGGCTATCTGAGCAGTGTCAACGACGGCGCAGCCTGGATCTGGAACATCGTGCGCATGTGTTATGGCAACTGTGTCGAAATCATCGACTGGTGGCACGCTGTCGAAAAGCTGTGGCTAATCGCCCAGCACCGGTTCGGCACGGAAACAGAGGAGGCGACAGCATGGGTCTCTGCGCAGAAACAACTCTTAATCGAGGGGAGCCTCCGCCAACTTGTGCGCAACATCCGCCTGCTTTACCCCAGAGGAAACACCCTGCCCGACGCTGTGCGCAACGCAACGCACTATCTCTTCCACAATCGCAGACGTATGCGTTACCGCCTCTTCCGCGAAGCAGGCTATCCCATCGGCAGCGGAACGGTCGAGTCAGCTTGCAAACTGGTCGTTCAACAACGTCTCAAACAGTCGGGCATGCGCTGGTCTCGACACGGCGCTCAAGCTATGCTCGCACTACGGGCTACGCTCCTTAGTCAACCCTCCCACCGTTCACTCCCACTAATCGGACTCGCCTGAAATCCAAAAATCCTGGATGCACCCACCCCTTCCGCCCGCTTGCCAGTCGCGGCGAAACCAATTATGATAGCATTAAGAACTACTGTTTTCTTAGAGGAGAACGCCCATTTGTCGTTTCGGCCTTTTTTCATAGGCGACGCGCTTCTGCTGCAACGGCTGCGCAAGTATTCGACGCCCCTCCAGATCGAGCGCATCCTGCTGGAATCAGTCTCCCCTGTGCGGACCGTACTGCGCTCCTGCTTTCCCTGGTACCGCCACAGTTCGTTCACCTATGTCCTGCGCCAGGAAGAGAACGGCCTCGGCCGCGAAGGCCTGATCCAGTTGCGGGTGCGGCCGCACTCGCACGAGGCCGACGTAACCCTGCTCTCGCCCGCGCTCGACGCCCCCCAGGGCCACCCTGCCATCTGGCAAAAGCTGCTGACGTACAGCGCCCAGCATATCGTGCGCCAGAAGGTCGGCCGCCTCTTCAGCGACCTGCCCGACCAGCCGCTGCCCGTCAATACCTTCAGACAGGCCGGCTTTACCGTCCTGTCGCGCGTCACCGTCTGGCGCATCGGCACGCGCCGGCCCGCGCCCGACGAAGCGGCCGCGGCCGCGCTGCGCCCCCAGAAACCGACCGACGCGTCCGAGCTGGAGCGGCTCTACTGCCGCATTACGCCGCAGAAGGTGCAACAGCTGGAGATGGGGGGTGCGCCGGCCCACCCCGAGGACGACGACCGCGTCGCGCCAATCCTTTCGAACCCCCACCAGGCGCCGATGAGCGGCTACGTTCTCGACGACGACCGCGGCGAGGGACTGGCCGGCTGTGTGCAGATCCTGTGGGGCAGACGCGGCGCCTGTATCCGCCTCTGGGTCGATACCAACGATCCCGACACCGCCAATGCGGATATGCTGCTGCGCTTCGCCCTGCAGCGCATCCGCGAGGCGCCCGCCGCCCGCCGCGCCTACATCGGCGTGCGCGCCTACGAGAGCGGCCTCAACGCGCTGCTGGCCGACTACCGCTTCGCGCCCTTCACCGACCGCGTGCTGATGGTGCGCAACATTTTGCAGTGGCAGCGGCAGTCGCTGCATCAGCGCATGCCCGCGCTGGATGCCGTCCAGGAGGCGGTGCCCGGCTCGCTGACGGTGCCCAAGGCGACCGTTGCCCCGCCCGCCGAACTGTGCCCTTGCCCGGCTCCAACTGTCTGCACCGTCGACGGCGAGCAAACTGAGGAGCTGATCGGACAACGATGAGTCTACGCATAGCGGACGACCTGGACCTGCTGCTGGCTGTTCTGCCCGACCGCATCCGCGGCTCGCTGCGGCAGCTGGGCCGCGCCGACGACCTGATCGAGATCGTGATGGACCTCGGCCGCCTGCCCGAAGCGCGCTTCCCCGACGCCGAGCTCTCGCTCAGCCCCGATGAGACGACGCGCGACGACTTGCAGCACGTGATCGGCGACATCGGAGACTTCGGCGCCGACAACCGCGCCGGCATCGAGCGCACGCTGCACCGCATATCGGCGATCCGCAACCGCAAGGGCGCGGTCATCGGCCTGACCTGCCGCGTCGGCCGCGCCGTCTACGGCGTGATC
>CATOTS010000009.1 GCA_951813625.1 uncultured Caldilineaceae bacterium
ATCCTACTCCTTTTCCTGCTGGTGGACCCGCTTTGGGGGAATATCTGGGGCGGGTTAGCTACGTCCGAGGCTCTGCCGCGTATACGGCAGACAATATCGCGGCGAAGGGCCTGGATGCCCTATTTGGAATCGGGCTCGCCCGCCGCACGCTTATTCGGTCAGCAAGGCGCAGGGGTCCATTCGATTCTTGCGCGGGCGTGGCTGCCGGGCGTTGCCCTCGCGTTTGTGGTTGCATTTGCGATTGGCGCCCCAGCAGTGTGGATGACCCTCGCTGTGTTCGGTGTCTCCGTCGGCGGCTGGATCCAGCGCCACGTACCGATGTTCCCTACTTCGGTGCTCCACAGCCTTGTCGTTGTAGCAGGGCCATGGATCCTGGGTCTGACGCTATTCGGACTCGACCCGTGGAGCGGCTATAGCTGGGCGATGGTTCTCCTCTGGACGGTGCATGCGTGGGGCGGAAACCGCTGCCTGGAGGAGCCTGAGGCGCGCGGAGGTCTGTGGAGCGCATACTGGGCCATGGGGCTGGCGCAGCTAGGGGTGACGCTCCTACTAATAGTCGGCCAAGTTCCGCTGCCGCTGACAGCGCTGGGCGTTCTGTGGCTGGCCACATGGCTGACCATATATCGTGGTCAACCGCTTGTCAGCATCCAATTCTCGTGGACGGCGGGCATGCTGATCAGCGCGGCGGCGATGGCGCAGACGGCTTTCTGATCCAGTAACAGTTCAGCAAGGAATGGCATGGCACAAGACTGCGTGGAAGACAGCAGAGCTTTTTGGCTAAGAGTGGAACTTTCGAGTCTTCTCTGTCGTCTTTATTGTAGTTGATTCAAGCTGGATCTTACACATACCGGCGCTGTTTTCTGTATTCCAGCCTCATTCTTTTTTCGGTCCGGTCGCCGGAAAATCCAAGTCTTCAGGAGTTAGTCGTGAGCGTACCAGCCCTCTCCCATTTCACTGGAATCAACGATCTTAGCAGTGAACAGTTCTGGGGGTTGCTGAAACTGGCCAGGCAGCTGAAGGACGAGTGGACGCAGGGCCGCGGCAATGAACCCATCCTTGCGGGAAAATCCCTGGCGATGCTCTTTGAGAAACCGTCGCTGCGCACGCGTGTCAGCTTCGAAATGGGCATGCAGCATCTCGGCGGATACGCCTTCTATCTCAGTCCGGCAGAGGTTGGCCTGGGCACGCGTGAAAGCGCGGCGGACGTGATACGGGTTTTGAGCGGATACGTGGACGGGGTCATGGCGCGTGTTTTCGAGCACCGCCACATCGAAGAGATGGTAGCGTGGGGCAGCGTGCCGGTTATCAACGGGCTGAGCGACTACAGTCATCCCTGCCAGGCGCTGGCAGATCTGTTTACGATTTGGGAAGAGTTGGGCGCAATTGAGGATAGGACGCTGGTGTATGTGGGGGACGGCGCCAATAACGTCGCTACCAGCCTGTTGATGGCGGCGGGAAAGGTCGGACTGAATGTCAGGGTGGTAGCGCCTTTGGGCTACGTTCCAGCCGCGGATGTCTTAAGCGCTGCGGAGGCAGAAGTCGACGTAACTGACGATTTGGACGGTGTACGCGGCGCGGATGTGCTTTACACCGATGTCTGGGTGAGCATGGGAGATGAAGATGAACAGGAGGAAAGGATGGCAGTCTTTCCTGCATATCAACTCAATTCAGAGCTGGTGGGACGAACGGAAAATAAAGACGTACTGGTGATGCACTGCTTACCGGCCCACCGCGGAGAAGAGATCACCGACGCGGTAGCGGACGGGAACCGCAGCGTGCTCTTTCCACAGGCCCACAATCGGCTGCATGCGCAGAAGGCGGTTCTGGCCCATCTGTTGGGGGGCGTAGAGCTTCCGTAGAAGTATCATTGACTCTATCTCCGCAACTGCCGCCTATTCGGAGGGTTTTAGCCAGATACGTTGATTGCAAATTGATTCGCTACGGGTTGTTGTCCCGTTCACACCCAGGTAGTCTCGTCGACGACTGGCAGGCCCAACCACGAAACGGTGTATCATGACTGATTTCCTGGCAATTCTGAGTCGTTTATCGGATTGGCAAAACCTTGTCGACCTCTTTCTGGTCACACTGATCTTTTACGCGCTGCTGCATCTTCTGCGAGGGACGCAGGCAGCGCAGCTTGTGCTCGGCGTCCTGATTGTCGGCTTCCTGGTTTTTGTACTCATCCGCACGGTCGAGTTGACCGCGTTCAGCTGGCTGTTACGTACCAGTTCTCTGGTGGTATTTGTGGCCATTCCGGTCATCTTTCAGCCGGAGATCCGGCGTGTGCTTGAGCAGGTTGGGCGGAGGACGCCGCTCTTTCTGCGCCGAACCAATGGCGGGACCGAGCCATTGATCAATGAAATTGTGCGCGCCTGCGAGCAGTTGTCGGCGCGCAGGCATGGGACGCTGCTGGTCCTGGAAGGTAGCGGCGGCTTGAGGGAGTATATCGACAGGGGCGTTGAGATCGACGGCGAGGTCTCGGTCGAGTTGCTGCTGACCATTTTCTTTCCTGGAACGCCTCTACACGATGGCGCAGTCGTCATCCAGAGCGGGAAGGTTGTCGCCGCGTCTTGCATTTTGCCGCTAACGAACCGCAATATAGCAGACCGACAGCTGGGCACCCGCCACCGGGCCGCCATCGGCATCACCGAGATTACTGACGCAATGACTGTGGTTGTGTCCGAGGAGACCGGAGCGATTTCGATATCAATGAGTGGCCTGATGGATAGTCGGCTGGATGCCAACGAGTTGCGCCGTAGGCTGACCGAATTCTATCACCCGCGGCCGATCATGGGCACCGCCGAGACCGAGGAATTCCTTGCTTAAGTTTAACGACATCCGCCGATACGGCCGCACAATGAAGACGATGAGGCCGACGACGACGTTGCTCTTATCGGTCCTCTTGGCGTTTGCCGTCTGGTTTGTCGCAATCGATCAGGAAAACCCGATGATACGGGAGGAGTATGCAGAACCGATCCTGATCGAAGTACGAAATTTGGGAGAAGGTTTGCAAAGCCTGCAAGATCTGACCAACCGCACGGCAGTGTTGACCCTGCGGGCGCCGCAGCGCACATTGGAAATGCAGCAGGCTGACGATTTCAGTGCGGTAATCGACCTGGCCGGCCTTTCGGCTGGCAGCCATGAAGTTCCTGTCGATGTAACGGCACTGAACCCGGACGTGGAAGTCATCGCACTGGAACCGCGTCAACTGCTCGTACAGTTGGAACCGGTCATCTCCAAGGATGTGCCGGTGGTGGTCGAGGTGATGGACAGCGCGGCGTTTGGGTACGACTGGCGGGATCCCCTGGCAGAACCTTCGGTTGTAACCATTACCGGTCCGCAGACCCATGTGGAGCAGGTGCGCTCTGCGGTCGCTTCTGTCTTCTTGCGCAATGCCAAGAGCCAGGTGGAAAGCGTTCGCCCGCTCAGCCCGCGCAACGCGCAGAATCTGGAAGTGGATAGAGTCAGAACTGATCCCGGTTCGGCGCGTATTGTCGTGCCTGTAGTCCAGCCGCCGGGCCGCAAAGAGGTGGTCGTACGCGCCGACGTGCAGGGTGCGCCGTCGCCCAACTACCGCTTGACGGGCGTTAAGGTGGACCCACCTACGGTTGTGCTTCTGGGCAGCCCCGATGCGTTGCGCGACCTTCCCGGATTTGTGGAGACGAAGCCGCTGCTCATCGAGGGCTCGGTCGGAGAGGTACGTGAACGGTTGTCCTTGATCCTGCCGGAAAACATCTCGACGGTGGAAGACAGTGTCATTGTCACGGTGGGCGTGGCCGCGCTGGAAAGCAGCCTGACCGTCACACGTCGCCCTCTCGTGCAGGGAGCGGGCGACGACGTTCGCATTACGGTTTCGCTGGAAGAGGTGGAGGTAATCGTAAGCGGTCCTCTACCGCGTCTGGAACTGCTGGGGCCGGAAGAGGTGCAGGTTATGCTTGATGTTACGGGACTACTGCCCGGCAGCCACGTAGTTCAACCAACCGTTGTCGTTCCGGAAGGGATCGTTGAAGAAGGTGTGATCCCTGAGGCGATCGAGGTGTTGATCGAGTCGTTGATCACGCCGACGCCGACACCGACACCTGAACCGGTCGAAACGCCATCCGCACCGGTCCCTGAGACGGCTGAACCGGCATACACGCCGGAGGATGGGGAGGAGGACTCGCCGACGGCGGAAACAGTCGAACCCGCTCCCGCGCCGGATTCATCCGAACCTCCTCCCACCGAAACGCCCGCGCCCTCAAACTGAACTGAAATGAGACAACGAAAAGCAGTGGTTGCGCTGGTGGGACGTCCAAATGTGGGCAAGTCGACCCTGTTCAACCGGCTTATCGGCGCGAGGACGGCAATTGTGGAGGACTTGCCCGGCACGACCCGCGACCGGCTCTACGGTGAGGCAGAATGGAGCGGGGTCTCCTTAACTGTTATCGACACCGGGGGCCTCGAAGCTCAGAAGACGGCCGAATCCCGGGCTGCCCGGCCGGGTGTCGCGCCGCTGGCGCGCGATTCGGCCCGCTACGTTACGGAGGTAACGAATCAGGCCCGGATCGCGGTGGAAGAAGCGGATGTGATCGTTTTCGTAGTGGACGGTAAAGACGGCCTGACGGCAGCCGACGAAGACCTTGCAGAGTATCTGCAGCAGACGACAAAGCCAATCCTGCTGGCGGTAAACAAGGCGGAAAGCGAAGAGCGGCAGCTCAACGCGGCGGAGTTCTGGTCGCTGGGACTCGGTGAACCGTTCGCGATCAGCGCCTTTCACGGCATCGGCGTCGGCGACCTGCTTGACGAGATTGCGGCCGCGATAGCTTATAGCCCCGTCAGCGATGATGAGGATAGCGAAGGGGTTGCGATCGCGATCGTGGGGAGACCGAATGTCGGCAAGAGCAGCCTGCTCAACACCCTGATTGGGCACGACCGGGCCATTGTTAGCCAGATAGCCGGCACAACGCGCGACCCGATCGACACAAAGATGGTCTACAATAGAGAAGAGATCACGTTGATCGATACTGCCGGTATCCGACGACGCGGTCGGGTGGAGCCGGGCATCGAGAAGTACAGCGTGTTGCGAAGCATGCGCAGCATCGATCGTGCCGACGTGGCCCTGCTGCTGCTTGACGGAGTCGAGGGCGTTACCGCGCAGGATGCGCACATCGCCGGCTACGTTCTTGAAGCACATAAGAGCGTGATCGTACTTGTAAACAAGTGGGACATCGTCGAAAAGAACACGCAGACGATGGTTGAATATACGCGCGAGGTACGCGCGGATTTGCAATTTCTTGACTACGTTCCGGTGCTCTTTATCAGCGCGCTGACTAAGCAGCGCGTGCAGAAGGTTCTGCCGACTGCTCTCGAGGTGGCGGCTGAACGGCGCTATCGTATCCCCACTTCAGAGTTGAACGGGGTCATTCAGGATGCCTACCACCGTTCTCCGCCGGCCACGAAGCAGTTGCGCCCTTTTCGCATCTATTACGCTACCCAGGCCAGCGTCGAGCCGCCCACCTTTGTGCTCTTTGTCAATGACCCGGAGTTAGCGCACTTCAGTTATTTGCGCTACATTGAAAATCAGTTGCGCCGGCACTACCCGTTTGTGGGAACGCCGATCCGAATCCGGCTGCGGCCCCGCTCCTCGCGCTGAGACTAGACCGGGGCTGCAAGTTCTTCCCTGCTCTCGCTGAATCGACCAGGTATGTCATCATTCAGGCGCTTTATGGAAACAACAAAGAACTACCGGGTCGAGTTTACTCTTCTCGTGGCGCTGGCGGCATCGGCCGGGTTTTTCGGCTATCTGGGCTACGGCCTGCTGGATTTGCCGGTCGAGGGCGTCTCCTTTTCGGCGGATCAGGCGATGGTCTATGTGGAAAAACAAATGTCCTACGGGCCGCGCATAACAGGCACGAGCGCGCACCGCGAGATGGGCGATTGGATGGTGCAGGAGTTGAACCAGAATGGTTGGGATGTCCTGATCCAGCCGTTCCGCCCGCTGCCAGAGGTGGAAGCGCGCAATTTCATTGCTTTCAGAGGGTCCGGCCCGGTGATCATTCTGGGCGCGCATTACGACACACGCATGGTCTCGGATTCGGACCCGAACCCCGCCAACAGGGACAAACCAGTACCTGGCGCCAACGACGGCGCGTCAGGAGTGGCCGTCCTCCTGGAATTGGCGCGCACGCTGGACGTAGAAAGCACTGACCATACGATCTGCCTCGCCTTCTTTGACGCCGAGGACAACGGGCGCATTCCCGGGTGGGACTGGATTCTGGGCAGCAGCCACTTTGTCGACCATCTCGCCAGTGTAGAACCGTGCATGTCACCGCGCTACACAGTCATCGTCGACATGATCGGTGACGCCGATCAGCAGATTTTGTGGGAACCCAACTCTGACAGGGGCCTGACCGAGGCGATTTGGGCGGTTGCGAGGCAGTTGGGCTACGGTGAATGGTTCAGTCTCGCACGGGGCACGGCCTTGATCGACGATCACACACCTTTCCTTGAGGCCGGATTCACAGCAATCGACATCATCGACTTCACATATCCTTACTGGCACACAGTTGAGGATACGATGGACAAGCTGGGGGCGGAGAGTTTCGAGCGCGTTGGCGCAACGCTGGAGGTCTGGCTGGAAAGCGGCGCGCCCGGACCGTAGCGGGCCAACCCGTCAGAATTCGCGAGAGAGCCCAACCTCGGCGCGCGATTCTTTGCGAATGTACGGGCTTCTCCTATACTGTTGCTTTGGTCATACCGGAGCTCAACTCAGCACACAGGCGGCGGGAACCACATGAATCCCACAATAATTGATTTCGGGCCGTTCGCATTGCAGTGGTACGGCGTGTGTATCGTTGGGGGAGCCGCGGTTGCGGCTTGGCTGTCCGCCCGTCAGGCGTCCCGCGCCGGTGAAAATCCGGACCACATCTGGAATCTGCTCGCTTGGACTCTCCTATTGGGAATCATCGGCGGCCGGTTGTATCACGTATTCAGCTCGCCGGCCGATGCGGCTGGATGGGAACACTATCGTGAAAATCCCCTGGACATCATCAACTTCTGGGAGGGCGGATTTCGAGGGCTAGGCATTTACGGCGGGCTGATCGGAGGGATGGTCGCCGTCGTCCTATATGCATGGCGCAACAAGCTGAACGTCCTGAACTACCTGGACTACATAGGCCTTAACGTACTGGTTGCGCAGGCGATTGGACGTATGGGAAACTTTATCAACCAGGAACTCTACGGCCCGCCCACCAGTCAGCCGTGGGCCTTTCACATCAATCCGACCTATCCCTGTCAACGACCGCTTGAAGCGACCCCTGACATTGGTTATTGCGGTGCCGGCAATCTGTCGCAGGCGACGCTCGATTGGTACGCCACCAACGGCTATCACCCCACCTTCTTTTATGAAGCTATCTGGAATCTGCTGATGTTTGGGCTGCTGTTCCTGGTCTACCGGCAGTTCGGTCATAAGCTGCGCCAGGGCGACGGGGCATTGCTCTACTTTATCGCCTACCCGCTGGGGCGCTTCTGGGTGGAAATGTTCCGCCCGGACGCGTGGGTGATGGGGCGACTGGCGACCGCACAGTGGATTGCGATCGTCAGTGTTGTCGTCTGCGTTGTGCTCCTCATTGTGCGACACAGAGGGTGGTCGGCTCAGGACAACCAGGATGAATCGCTGGTTGCCCTGAGCAACTACGGTACTTCCCCGGGTGTTCGCCAATAGGTCTGCCGTTCGGGGGCCTACCTCGCATGTACCTGAACACGCCGGCAACTGGCGTTTCAGGCAACCATTTCAATAAAGTAGTCGATCAGCTCGGCGTCTAGGCGCCAATTCTCGACGCGCATGGCGATCTTCTCGAGCTGTCGGTAAGCCAGCGCGCCATTCTGACTCACGCAAACCACCTCCAGTACGGCACGGCTTAGAACGTCCTGACCGTCCGCTTCGCAGACCGATACGTTGTAGTCGCGGCGCAAACGGGCGATAAGTGGCTTGACAATGCCGCGTTTTTCTTTGAGCGAAGCGGTGAGGGGCAGATAGAGCTCGAGGGTGAGATGTCCTATGGCCACGTAGCGCTACCGTTGACGAGTCCAGGCCGGGTCGGCGAAACGTATGCGAATCAGTTCGGCGCTGCGGCGCAGTTCCCCCGCTGAAAGTGTTCCCGGCTGCAGGTCAAGCTCCAGCGCCGAAGCGAAGCCTTCGGCCATGGCCGAGGCCACTCGCGGGAACGCGAGGCTATCTGAGTCGGCCGGCACGTCCAGCGCATCGGCCAAAGTGATGGCCAGCCGGGGCAGCTGCTGCCGCAGGCGCTCCTTTTCCGCCCCGGAGACGGCAAGCACGTCCACCAGGCGGGTGATATCGCCCCACAGCGGCAGGCTGCCATGCTGCAGGACATAGCCCTTACGTCTGCTCTGCGCGCTGCCCATTAGCTTGAGCCCCCCCGCCGTGATCTCGTAGGCGCTGGGCGCTTCAAAGCAAACTGCCGAAAGGTCGCGAGAAGCGCGCGTGCGCGCGCCGGCCTTGTTTGCGACAAGCCCCAAGACTTCCAGGCCGGAAAGCAGGCCGTTGCTGAAGCGCATGTAGGCGTCCATTACACCGCCTGCCATGAGTGGTTCTGTGATTGCCCCGGCGACGGAGTAGGTAAGCTCGTCGGTATGCAGGATTGCGCGGCCACCCGTCGTTCGCCGCACCAGGTCGTAGCCGCGGGCGGCCAGCTGCGCCTCGTCGACGTCGGCCGCCTTCTGATGTCGCCCGAGACTGACGGTGGGGAGATGCCAGCGGTAAAAGCGCAAAGAGGGCGGCGCCGCTCCATCGGCTGTGGCTTCGGCAATCGCCTCGTCAATCGCCATGTTGGCTGCGCCGGAGCGTGGAGACTCTTCGATGATCAAGCGCCAGTGCGGACTCGGCATTGCCATTTGCAAGCAAGTTTATCGAAGACGCTTCTCGACACAACGACCACTTTACTCAAAGACCCGTTGGTGGAATCCGTTCCACGTACGCGGGGGTGCCGTCCACCGAGACAGAGGCGCCTTCGTCGTTGTGAGGCTGCTTGATGATTGCCAGCGCCAGCGGTCCGCGTGTTGGACTAAGTCCACTGCTGGTGACGGATCCTACTCTCCGACCATCAACGCTGACGTCGTCGCCTGCGGTCAGGGGCAGATCGCTGCGCAGTCGAACGAGCGAACGCGTCACCTTGTCGTAGGTAATCTGGCGGGCAATGATCTCCTGGCCCGTGTAGCAACCTTTGTTCTCAGCGCAGACCCATGCCAGTCCGGCTTCGAGCGGATTGAAGGCGTCAGTCAGCTCACTTGCCGGTTGGGGCCGGCCCAATTCGACGCGACGAATCTCGTATGCGGGGCTGTCGGAGAGTGTCAGTGCACCTGCTTCCGTCAGCCGCCCCATGAGCGCACACAATTCGTCGGCCGGGCAGATAAGCTCGTAGCCGGGCAGGTCGAAGAGTTCTTGACGTAGCACGATGACGCCTGCCTCTTCGCTGAAACTGTCATCATCGGCTGGCCGGGGCAGTCCCGCGGCCGGCAGTAGATTCCCCGCGTCCGGACCCAACAGGCGAAGGCGGCGCAGCACAGTGCTCTCATCAGCAACGCTCACCTTGTCCATAAAGAAAATCTGGCCCTGCAGGCGCTGGCGCAGGTTCTCCGCCTCGCCTTTTGATGCCAGCAGAAGAAGGTCATCCTGGCGGCATAGGACCGTGAACACGGCTTCGATACGGGCGACGGGACTGGTAAGCACGGTCAGCGCGGCCTGACCCGGTTGCAGGCGGGCGATGTCGTTGGTGGTCATCCGCTGAAGGAAATCGACCCGGTCTTTATCTGTTAGGCATAGAGTGCCGAAGTGCGGTCGCACCTGAACGGCTGCGCCGGAGACCAGGGCCTGGTACTCAAGTTCGTAAATAGAGACAGCAGGTATTGTACTCATCTGAACCTCGCGTTTTGTGCAACACGTTGCCGGTTGTCGGTGCCTTGAACGGAGTGCCGCCCGCAATCGATCATAATGAGCCTGCAGAGGTCCGTCAAGACAGGGGGAGCTGTATTTCGACCACTCACTCAGTACTTGCCTTCGTATGTTTTTCCAAAAAGGCCAACGTCTTCCAGAACATCTCTTCGCCAGATTCGGTCATGTCCTCGCCTATCTGCAGATAGTGACTCTCATCCTCGTAGTACAAGACCTCAAGGGGGACTCCTGCCGCGCGCAGCGCCGCTGCCATTTCGTAGGCTTGACTAATCGGGATGATGCGGTCGACCTCGGTGTGAATGATCATCGTCGGCGGCAGGTGAGAGGCGGTGTAGACTGGTGAAAAGTAGAGGAATGTCAGGGGAAAAAGGTTGGCCGGGCCGAGCGCGGGAATAACATACTCAAAGCGTTCGGGCAAGGACAGGCGGCGGGCGTAGAAGTCAGCGCTGCCGCTAAAGGCGTTGCTGATGCCACCCAAGGTAAGCCAGGCGGCGAACTGGTCACGTTCGTCTCGCAGCAAACGGTTTACGATGGCGCTTGTGAAGCTGCCGCCCATGGCGACGGCGGGCACATCTGCCAGGTCCACGCCGAGATGGCCGCCGCGGGCCAATGCCAGAGCCAGGCGCGCGTCCTCGGCATGGGCGGTGACGTCGATCTTCCAGTGGACGGAAGGAGAAAGGGCGACAACGGTGTAACCGGCATCGGCCAGGGCAACGATCACGGGCACCCAGTCGTCAACGTCGCCGGGGAATAGAACAAAGAGCAGGGGCAGCTTCTCGCCGACATCAGGGAAGGGACGATAGAGCCGCAAGGACCCATTCACTGCGCCCTCGCGAGCGAAGGAATAGGGGCGCGCCCAGGCAGTTGCACCGGCGGGAAAGGTGGCTGTCAGCGTGATCGGTTCGCCAGACTCAAGCGAGGCCGCGTCCGGCAGAGGAGCGGGTAAAGGGCGGGGCTGATGCGGACGCAGCGCTAGCGCCGGGGCTTGCGCAATCTCTCCAGGGCGAACGGTGATCGGATAGGGAAAGCCGAACGCGCCAGTGAGCGCGGTCTCCTCGAATTGATGGGCCACGGCCGCGGGCACATACTGCCCGGGCGGGATATTGTCAATGCGGTATTGGCCGCCGGCATCGGTACGCGCGGAGAAGGGCGTTCCGGTGCGCGTGGCTACGATGACGGAGGCGCCCGCCACCGGCTTGCCTGCAGACAGCACTTGCCCCGCAAGGCTGCCGCGCGCGACCGACGGCGCAAACTCAACTGGACCGCCCAGCCTCTGCTCGATTAGGTAGCCGAACACGTTCGCTTCGGACGATGGCGTACAGGCTGCGAACAGCAGTGCGGTCAGCCAGAACAGCCGGGAAACGGACCATGCAAGGCGGCTGGCGAAGCGATTCCCATTGATCACAACATACTCGCTATACAAAAGGATTGGACATTAGGCAGCACCACGGGCGCAGTATAACACGCTCCGAATTGCACGATCAAAGGACTCTGGGCATCCAAAAAGTAAGTCAAGTCTTTTGGCCGCATCGCCCACGAAGTGCTGTCGCAGATTGGGCGGGCAGTTGCCTTGTAGTTGCGACCGCAGATTGGCAAAGCTATACTTGCAAACACAGTTCTACAGTTTTACCGCTGGTACCATTCCTCGGGCAAGTAACGCCAGCAGGATGGCAGCGGACGACTGACTCTCTGACGACTCACACACAGGAGCCAACGATGCCTTCAGTTGACTTTGGCTGGCACGCGCCTTCCTTCCCAGTGGATGGCAGCAGTCCCAACTCCTTCCTGGAACAGGTTGATAAGCATCTTCAACTGATTGACGGTCACATGACATCGGTGTGGGTGGACGATCACGTGCACCCATGGGGACCCTTTGTGCCGCGCGAAACGCCGGCGACAGAGGTGATGACGACGCTGGCCCACTTTGCCGCCCGCTACCCGAATTTTGACTGGGGGAGCCTTGTACTGTGCCAGTCCTACCGCAACCCGGCGCTGACGGCAAAGATGGCCGCCTCGCTGCAGTGGCTGAGCGGCGGGCGCTACATCTTTGGCATTGGCGCCGGCTGGCTGCAAGAGGAGTACGAGGCGTACAATTGGCCGTTTCCGCGACCGGCCGCCCGCATTCGTCAGTTGGAGGAGGCAGTCGAGATCACCAAGCTGTTGTGGACGGATTCACCGGTCAGTTACGAGGGACGCTACTATCGGGTTGAGAACGCCCACTGTCATCCGCAGCCCGATCCGTTGCCGCCGGTGATGATTGGCGGGGGCGGCGAACAGTTGACACTGCGAGTTGTCGCCAAACACGCGGACTGGTGGAATATGCCCGGCGGCACACCGGAGCTCTTCGCCCACAAACTGGACGTGTTGCGGGAACATTGCTCGGCGGTGGGGCGCGATTTCAACGAGATTCGCAAGACGATTTCGCTTTCGGTCATTGCAATTCACGAATCGGAGGCAGAGGCCCAGCGGCAGGCACTGGAATCGCCATACACCAAGAACAGAATCGCTCTGGTTGGCACGCCGGACCAAGTGGCTGCGAGCTTGCAGGAGTATGTCGACCTCGGAGCCGATCTGATCCAGGTCCGCATGGCCGACTTTCCGCATACCGCCGGATCAGAACTGTTCATCCGGGAAGTCATGCCGCGATTCACGGGCTGACACCGAATTCGGTTCTCTGGAGAGAAGACATATGGACGGAGAGATCTCTGTTGGGATTGTGGGCTTGGGGCTAGCCGCGACCGCGCACATCCGCGGGTACCGCAGCCACCCAGCGGCGCGCGTGCTGGCGGTGTGCGACAGTGACGGCGAGCGGGCGGCGGCCTTTGCTGAAGAGTACAGCATAGATCGGAACTATTCTTCCTACAAGGAGCTTCTGGCGGATGCCGACCTGGACGTAATCGACATTGCAACGCCTACCTTCCTGCACGCGGAGATGGCTACGCAGGCCGCGCAGGCAGGCAAACATGTACACTGTGAGAAACCCTTTTGCCGCAGCGTGGCCGAAGGGATGGCCGCGGTGCAGGCGTCGGAGCGAACGGGCGTCAAGCTGCTGGTGGGCGAGACCTACGTGTTTCTCTCCTCGCACTTGAAGGCCCGATTGTTAATCGAAGACGGCGCAATAGGACGGCCTTTGCAGATACGCCAACGGCACGGCGCGTGGCACCGCCGGCCGGAGCATGAACTGCATATCGACGCTGTCTCACGCGGGTGGCGGCTGGACGGGGCGAAGTCTGGTGGAGGGCGCTATCCGTGGATTTTCGATCATGCAGTGCACTTCTTCGCTACGGCTGAGTATCTGATGGGCGACGAACGAATTGATGAGATCTACGCGGTTGCTGCGAGCGCTGGCGACAGTCGCCGCCGCGGCGGGGCAGAGCACGACCCGTATCGCACGGCTGAGGTGGACATTCCGATAATCACCTGGCGTTACGCGGATCCGGCGCGGCAGGGTGTGTGGATGCGGGCGGAGCGGCTCAACGGCAAGTATGACTTCATGCAGGGGTTCAGTACGACGGTTGTGGGCGAGACGGGCATGATCGAAGTACTTGGCGAGGGTGGCAATAATCTGTTGTGGCAAGGCGAGCAGCAGCATCTTGTTCTGCATCGCGAAGGCCGCGAGACGACGTGCTTCCGCTTCGATGAGGGCGGCGACCGGGTGTGGGCGTCTGAGATCAGCTACTACGGGCAGGGCCACATCAATCAGGTCCATCACCTGATCGATGCGATTCGCGAAGACCTTCCGGTGCGCTACAACGGCGCGGACGGCGCGCGCGCGGTACGCTGCACTTTGGCGGCGATCCGTTCGGCACAGGTAGGCAGGCCGGTCAAAGTAGCCGAGGTGGACGAGACGTTTACAGCATACGATCAGGATGGCTCTCAGCGCAGTCCGGACGCAGTCTGAACCGAATGTAATGGTATGTGATCAGCCCATTGCAATACCGCAAGAGAGTCCATTTCTACGAATCTTCTCTATGACAAACGGGGGAACTGCATGTCTTTGAAAGCTGAGCTTCTTATTGACTCGCGCTCGCTCGTGGGCGAAGGTCCCATTTGGGACGCGGACGCAGGCGTGCTGTGGTGGGTGGACATCATGGCCAGCGAGCTTTACGCTTACGACCCGGCAACGGGCGAGAACCGGAAGTGGGACGTGGGGCAGCACGTGGGTACGGTGGTGCAGCGGGCGTCAGGCGGGCTGATGCTGGCGTTGCAAGACGGCTTCGCCTCGTTTGACCCGGCCAGCGGCGCGCTGGAAATGATCGCGGATCCGGAAGCACATTTGCCGGGCAACCGCTTCAACGATGGCAAGTGCGATCCCGGCGGACGTTTCTGGGCCGGCTCGATGGCCTACGAAGATCAGTCGGACCAGGGCAGCGTCTACCGCCTCGACACGGACCACGGTGTCCACAAAATGATCGAAAACATTGGCATTTCAAACGGCATCATTTGGAGCTTAGACGCCAAGACCATGTACTATACCGACTCGCTCGATTTCGCGATTCGCGCCTACGACTACGACGTGGAGACTGGCGGCATCAGCAATGAACGAATCGCTATAAGCATACCCAATGAGATGGGCTTTGCCGACGGCTTCACCATCGACGAGGAGGGGATGCTGTGGGTGGCGCACTACGGGGGCAGCCGCGTGCGGCGCTGGAATCCTGACACGGCGAAAGTGATGGCGGAGATCGAATTGCCGGCGGAGGGTGTCACGGCTTGCGCGTTCGGCGGACCGGATATTGACCAGCTCTATATCACCAGCGCTTCGTTTCGTCTGAGCGAGGCGGAAAAGGCTCAGCAGCCGCACGCGGGCGGGTTGTTTGTGGCTGAGCCGGGTGTACGGGGCGTTGCCGCGAGCAAGTACGAGGGATGAGTCCGGGCAGATTCGCCCAGATGGATGGGATGCGGTACATTTCTCGGCTGCCCGCTTCGCTCCGATTTCACAGTGGCCCGGAGAGAGCCTACCGTCGGGAGGAATTGCTTTGCAAATGCGAAATCTGAACTTCCTTGGCGTATTGACTCTGGCTGGAATCATCTGCGCGGCCTGCGCTTCGCAGGCGATGCCTTCGGCCGAATATGCTCAAGAGTCAGCCGCGGCGGCAGCGGAAAATGTCGCGGCGATGGAGATGGCGGACGGCGCGGCCGATGATTCGACCCGCAGCCTGGCTGACACACGCAAGATCGTCGCCAACGCCAACATCTCACTGGTCGTGGCGCACACGGAGGCGGCGGTTGAAGGCATCGAGATAATCGCGTCCGACGCGGGCGGTTATGTGGCCGATGTCAATCTTTCCACAGACAGTCACGGGGAAGGGGAGGTGCTGCGCGGCTCGATGACGATGCGCGTGCCGACTGCCAACCTCGACGAAACGCTGACGCGATTACAGTCCCTTGCCACAAGTGTGAGCTATCTGAACGTCAGCCGCCAAGATGTGACCGACCAGTACAGCGATCTCGATGCGCGGCTGCGCAATCTGCGCGCCACTGAGACGGAGTTACTGGCCCTGCTGACCGAGGTGCGCCAGAAGCCGAACGCCAAGGTTGAAGACATTCTGGAGGTGCACCGCAGCCTGATGGCGATCCGGGAAGAGATCGAGACGCTGCAGGGGCGCAAGAATCTACTGGACAATCAGATCAGCCTTTCGACGATCTGGGTTGAGGTGATTCCCGATAGCGTCAACCGACCAATCGTGGAGGAGACGTGGCGCGCGAGCGGCCCGGCGCGTGACGCGTTGCGGGCTCTGGTACAGACGCTTCAAGGGCTGATGACCGCTCTGATCTGGGCGATTCTGTATCTGGCACCGGTGCTGCTCGTGCTGCTGATTCCAGTGGTGGCGCTGATCTGGATGATTCGCTATCTGCTGGGGCGGCGGAGACGCGTGGACGAGTAGGGCAGGCGTGGACTATGCGGGCGTGGCTGATTCAGCCTTTGAGCGCGCCGAAGGTGAGGCCGCCGGTGATGTATTTCTCCAGCGCCATGCCGGCTGCAACGACGGGGATGACGCTAACCAGCGAAATGGCGCTCATGTTCCACCACTCGGTGTAGCCGGTCTGGCTGACCTGCATCGTCATGAAAAGCGGAATGGTGATCGCTTCGCGGAAGGTCAACGTAAGGGCGACCAGGTACTCATTCCAGGCGCCGATAAGGGAGAGGACGAAGACCGCCACAAGGCCGGGCGCGGCCAAGGGCATGGCAATGCGGAAGAGGACGCCGAGGCGGTTGGCGCCGTCGATCATGGCGCTCTCCTCGATCTCGATTGGCAGACCCTCGAAGAAGTCTCGCATCACCCAGACGATGAATGGAATGGCGCCGCTGCTGTAGACAATGATCAGCGAGAGGCGCGTGTCAAGCAGGCCGAGTTCGCGGAACATCACGAGGAACGCGAGGATGAAGAGCGCGCCGGGGAACATACGTTGGGACATGAAGCCGAGGACGATCGAATTATTGCGGCCGCCGTAGTCGAAGCGTGCCAGGGCATAGCCGGCGCAGGAGCCGATTGCAAGGGCGACAGCTGACGAGATGAAGGCGACCAGTACGCTGTTCATAAACGGGTCGAGGAACCAGGTTAGCCGCTCGACGAACAGATAGTTCCAGGCGTGCAGTCCCGGTTGAAAGTCGATAAAGGGAAGATAGGTCGCCTTGATCGACATGTCGATCCGGTTCTTGAAGGAGGTAATGGTCACCCAGTACATGGGGAAGAGGAGGACGAAGGACCAGATTCCCAGGACGATGTAGGAGATGGTCGAGCGAAGACGTTTCTGTGCGGCGAGTCCCATCAGTCTTTCCCCATCGCTCGTCTTGTCAAAACCAGGTAGGCCCCGCCGAAGATCATCAATACAATCAGCAAGAAGTAGGCCTGGCTGCTGCCGAAGGCAAGGTCGCCGCCTTTGACACCTGTGCGATAAATGGCGAGCGTTACAGATTCGGTGGCCTGCCCCGGACCTCCGCCGGTCAGCACCATAATGATTTCCACCACTTTGAAGGCGTCGATGATGCGGATGAGAAGCGCCGTCATGGTGATCGGCATGATGAGGGGAACGGTTATCTTCCAGAAGGCCTGCAACTGGTTTGCGCCGTCTACACGGGCGGCCTCGTGCAGGTCTGGCGGGACGCCTTGCAGCGCGGCGAGCAGCATCAGGATCATGAAGGAGCTCCACTGCCACACGTCGATAACCATGAGAGCGACCATAGCCCAAACGGGGCTGGTCAACCAAGGCACGCCTTCGAAACCGAGGTTGCGCAGGATGTCGTTTATGGGGCCGATGTCCTCCTGAAACAGCATGCGGCCGACGACGAAGGAGACGACGACCGGGCTGACCATCAGGGGCATCAGGAACCAGGTGCGGAAGAGCTTCTGTCCGCGGGTGATGTTGTTGAGAGAGAGGGCAACGGTCAGGCCGATGATCAACTGAGCCGGCACAACGCCGAGCATAAAGACAACCGTGTTCTGAGCGGTACGCCAGAAGGAGCGGTTGCTGAGCAGCTTTTCGAAGTTGGCCAGGCCAACGAACTTCGTTTCGATATCACCGATGCGGTAGAGGTGCAGGTCGGTGAATGCGGCATAGAGCGTCCACAGCACGGGGACCGCCAGCAAAATGACGATGATAGCGACCGCCGGCAGCAGGAAAATCCACTTCCAGAGGTTATCCCGGATTTCGAAGCGAGAGCGGCGGCGGGGATAGGTTCGTGTTTCAGTAGCCATGACAGGCAGGTCCCGTTATGGCGAGGCGAGAATGCAAAGAGCAGTGGCTAGTGGGAGAGGAGTCGCGGATGGCAATCCTCATTCCACTAACCACTGCAAGATTCTCACGCCTCGTTACTACCTGCCCAAGGTACGGGCATACAGTTCGGCCTGGTGCTGCAGGCCGCCCATGCGCTCGCTGATCTCGTTAAAGGCAGCGGCGACCTCGTCGAGGGCATCCTGGGGCGAAAGCTCATTGGCCAGCGCCTTAGAGACGCCCAGTTCGAGCGCATCGCGATACTGGACCCAGCCGCCGAAGGCCTGGTCGGTAACTGCATTGGGGTGGTCCAGGGTCTCGCGGGCCGCGTCGAGGTAGTCCTTCGCGACTTCCTCGCCCAGCTGCAAGGGGCCGGTAGCAAACTCTTCGACCGCGTCCATCTGGCTGAAGCGGTAGGGGCTGGCCCCGGTGAGGTCGGTGACGAATGCAAGGCCGCTTTCCGGCTTGGTCAGATGGGTTACGAAGCCCCAAACGGCATCGTAGGCCAGCTCGTCGACCTGTGCGGACACGGCGATGACCCAGCCGCCGAAGGCGTGGAAGGGCGCGTGACTGGGCACGTCGAAGTAGTCCCATTCACCCGATTTGGAGTTGTACACTTCGTGGGAGCCGGGCAGGATGTCGTAGCCTTGCAGCCCCTTGACGACGGAGGCTTCCGGATCGGTGGCGCTGGTCACGGCATCCCAGTTATAGGTCTGAGCTATGCGGCCGCCGTTCATGGCGTTGAGGGAGTCGCCATAGGTGAAGTTGGTGCCGCCCGGAGGCGCCCAGTTCTGCATCTCCTCGGCCCACTCGGTCAGCGCGCGCACGAAGCCGGGGTTGTTGAGACGGGCTTCGCCGGTGTCGAGGTCGATGAAGTAGGCGTCGTCGTCGGGATGCTTGGCGTAGGCGGTGGCGCGGGAGTTGAAGCCCCACCAGAGCGTGTCGCCGCGCTTGGTCATGCAGCCGGCGCCGAAGTCGTCTTCCTCGCCGTTGCCGTTCCAGTCCCAGCCGGTGAAGAATTCGCAGATGTTGCGCCACTGGTCCCAAGTCTCGGCGCCGTTTTCGGGGGAGAGATCGTAGCCGTAGGCGTCACTGAAGCGGCTGTTGATGTCCGGGTCCGCGAACAAGTCTTTGCGGAAGGAGTAGTAGTGGATATCACCGTCGTAGGGAAGGGCGTAGATTTTGCCTTCCCAGGAGAGCGTATTGACGATGCCGGGCAGCACATCGTCGAAATCGATGGCATCGAGAACTTCCTGCGGGATCTCCTGCAATGCGTTGGCGCTGATGACATCGGCGCGTGCGTTGCTGGGGAACTGGAAGATGTCGGCCAGGTAGGTGTCGGTGGCGACCGACTGCATGATCTTGTCGGTCAGTTCCTGCTGACCGAAGGCGCCGCGTTCCAAGGTGTAGCCGTTGTCCTCGACCCAGGAGGTCATAAACGCCTCAACGCGTGCGCCCATCCCATCAAGCCCGGCGTAGCGGATGACGATCGGCTCCTCGGACATGCTGGTCTCGCCTCCGCCGGCGGGCGCTGCCGCGGGAGCACAGGCGGCCAGAGCAACGACGCCGGCCGCACCACCGGCCAGGCGCAGGAATTGTCGACGACTTACTTGCCTTTCCATTCTTTTTGTCTCCTTGAGAAATGCGATGTGGTTTACCGAGAACGCTCCCTTGGGAGCGAAATCAAACGATTTGTGAGCAGGTTGCGAAGCGAACCCAGATTGAATATCAAGCAGGAAGTCTATCGGAAATGGTCTGGACTGTCAAAAAATAGGCTGTCTTATTTTCAACGGCTGTCAGTTGAATCTTCGGTAGCGAACCGGTATACTGCGGCAGACGGCGCAGCGAAGGCCTGAAAAGAGAAATTCCTACGCGAAAGCGATGATTGGCTTCGCACGGCGAGGAGAAGGCGATGCAGTATGTGAATTTCGGCAGCGCGGGGGTGAAGGTTTCGCGCGTGGCCCTGGGGATGGGACTTCGCGGGCAGAGCGACGAGAAGGCGGCGCGCGAGCTGGTCGCGGCCGCGCTAGATCTGGGTGTGAACCTATTGGACTGCGCCAATATCTACGGTCTGGGTGATGACCGGCGCCTGCGCGGCACGTCGGAGATGCTGCTGGCAAAGGCGCTTCAAGGCCGTCGCGACGAAGTTGTGATCACGTCGAAGGTTCGAGGGGCGGTCGGTGACGCCGCCAACGACGTGGGCCTCTCCCGTTACCACATTCTGCGCGAGGCGGAGCGCACATTGCAACGGTTGAATACCGACCGTATCGATGTCTATCTGATTCACGGGCCGGACGAGACGACACCTTTGGAGGAGACGTTGCGGGCGCTGGACAGCCTGGTGCAGCAGGGGAAGGTACGCTATGTCGGCGTCTGCAATCATCAGGCGTGGCAGGTTGTGCAGACGCTGCGCGTGCAGGACCGGCTCAACGCAGCGCCGTTGATCACGCTGCAAAATCCCTACAATCTGCTCAACCGCGACCTGGAGCAGGAGGTTTTCCCGATGGTCGCAGAGATGGGACTGGGCGTGATGGTATACAGTCCGCTGGCGGTCGGGCTGCTGAGCGGCGTTTACAAACCGGACGCGCTACCCGAGGAGGACAGTCTGTGGGGCGGGCGGCGGAGGCACGCATTCCAGAACGTGGTGCGCGACCGGGTCGCTGACGTGGTGGCGGAGGTGATTGCCGTGGCCGAGCGAGTAGGGGCGACACCGGGTCAGGTCTCGCAGGCGTGGATTCTCTCACATCCTGAGGTAACGTGCATCATATCCGGCGCTGACGTGCCCGCGCACATCGAGGACACTGTGGGCGCGGTCGGCCTTGAACTACCGGCGGAGGAGATCAGGCGGCTGGACGACGTATCAAAGGGATTGCAGACGGTGCTGGACGGGTCGGTGTTCGAGCCGGACCGGTGAGAGTTGGGGCGAGTTTCCGGTAGCCGGCAGACACGGCAGCGCAGTGTGGGCTCGCCGGTATCTCAGTCGGGGTCTTGGGGCTGGAGATGCTCGATTCCTATTTCGATCCCATCCCATCGCTCCCGCAGGTATTCGGCGACGAGACGGCGGTGGCAATGGTGGGGCTTGTGCTCGCTGCACAATAGGCAAGCGTCTTCGAAGAGTTCTGGATTGAAAACTTCCTCGATCTTGCGGGAGATCATAAGGGCGCGAAATGAGTGCTCATAGGCATCCCAAGTCCCCTTCTTCTTCTTGAATGCGTCGAGGATCTCCTGAGTGGGTGCGAGCAGAGGCAGATGGAGGTAGTCGATATTGCCGATTTCGCGCAAGAAGTAGCGGAGATCGTTCTGCTTGGCAAAACCGGCAAGTTGAGACCGGTTGTTGAGGCGGGTATCGATCAGCGTACGAACGCCCGACGCTTTGAGTTGCGAAAAGAAAGTCTCGGCGCTCTTGCGGGTGAATCCTATGGTAAATAGTTTCATATCAGACTCCGTCCGCCGCGTCATCGCGCCCATCCCCGTTAGTTCTTGCTGACTGCACCCGGTAGGCAATACGCCGCTCCTGATGCTCATATGCCTCCTCAATTTGCTCCTCCTTTTCCTTGAATAGGTCTGCTTGCTCCATGCGAGCGAGCCTCAATAGCCTTCTCTCACTCTCTTCATGAGGTTCGGTCTGACCATCGTCCAGGATGTGCAAAATTGAAAGGTCTTTGTCGTTGCGCAAGTGACGGCAGATTAGGACAGCGCGGTGGCAGGTAAGGGGATCTTTTTCCGCGCACATAAGGGCGATTCGGTGTGTCTCTATGCCTTCCCTGACCCGAACCAGCCCATGTTGGAAAGCGTCTGATTCCGCAAGTCGACCATACTTTACTCTGCCATCGGCGTCGTAGCAGGACGGATCGGAAGACCGTCCTCCAAGTTCCTCGCCCAAAAATACATAGGCGATCTTGTGACGTTTGAGTTCCTCGCGGAGCGCTTCACGGTTGAAGTGTGGATGTATCCGGCTGTACGGCGTAGAACGCACATCGCAGACCGCTGAGATCCGATGTCTCTTGAGAAGATCGATAAATCGCGGAAGCGTATGTACTGAATGCCCAACCGTGTATAGTTTCCGGCTCATGCTGGATCCTCGGGACTGCCGCTTACAAGGGAATTATCGAAGCCACGATCTTGTAACAGTAGCCATTGAATGGTTCACCGATGGAAATACAGGCCACTGCACGTTTCTTGTAGGCGTGAAGACCTTCAGGACGCGAAAAACTATGTCCCTCAACGGCCGGATCAGTAACGCCTAGCTTGTACTTCTGACCCTCCAGGCAAAACTCCGCTCTGACCCTCAGCTTTGCCGCCTCCAGCCTGATTTCAATGCGAAGCTGTTGCGGCTCTACCAGGACCAAGGAGCTCGGCAACGTCTCAACCTGCTCTTCGGGAATCCGGTCATTGAGACCGCGCGTGCTGCTATATCCGTTTATCCAAAGTGGATTGGGCGATTTACAGTAACGGAGAAGCTGCTGCCTTGGGAACTGTCCCACCCTAGCCCAGGTTCCATTGTGATCGATCAGATGATTTTCGGTCTGGCAGCCCAGAGGACGGGGTTCAAGCATCGGGACTTCGAGAATGTCGAGCAGCGCAGGGTCGGAGTTATCCTCCAATTTCCGCTCGGAGAGGCCGAGTTCTCCCAAAGGGAGACTGCTGACCGGGCGTACCCAGTTACTCAGCTGCGTTCCCTCGACTTCAAGGCCGGCGACGCAACGCTCCGAATATTTGCGGGAGTTCGCCAGACAGACGATGCGTTTCAGGTAGCTCATGGGGGATTGCTCCTGGTTTTGGCTAGCTATAGGAATGGATCAGTCGTTAACTCACCGCCATCCACAACCGAGAGATTCACGCGATTTGCATATGTCCACTTGGTAGGAACACAACGAACAAAGGTCTCACGCGGCCTCCGCGGCAAGCTTTTCTCGACCCTGGACATATTGTAGCGCAAGGTGACTTGCCAGCTCCAAAGTAAAGGCTAGGTGACCGTGTTCGCGGATGGTTTCTCCCTGCAATGCATGCTCTTCAATCTTACAGTTGGCTTTGGGCTTAAGGGCAGTTTCCAAACGCTTCAAGAGAGTCTACACGCCGGATGAAATCATACCACCGCGGCCATGCCCTCGTTGCCCGTATCCGCCGCGCCGGAGAGCGCGCCGGTCTGCGGATCGACGTGTAGTGCATGGACCAGGGCGAGCCCGCCGTGGCTGTAGGGGATGTGGATTGCCGGATAACGTTTGTTTACTTCGTCGAGCACCCAGATCGGGATGCGCCGCTGGCAACTGATGGCGTCCAGCTGGCAGTCGAAGCGGGGTGCATGCACCGCCTTCTCGATATCCATGCCGAATTCGACGACGTTGAGGATCACCTGCAGGACCGAGGTGATGATGCGGGTCGCGCCGGGTGCGCCGAGGACGAGCAACGGCGCCTGCGCGTTGGGATCGCCGTCCCCAGACGCCTTCTGATAGACGATGGTCGGGGTCATGCCGGTGGTACGTCCTTTGCCGGGCGCGATCGAGTTGGGGTGACCGGGCAGCGGGTTGAAGTTGACCATCGAGTTGTTATACATGAAACCCAGCCCCGGCGTGATGACGCCCGAAGACGCGCCGAGCGAATGTGTCAGCGAGACGCTGTTTCCCTGCGCGTCGATCACGGAGAGGTGGGTCGTGTGAGGGGACTCGGCCGGCGGCGGCGTCGGTTCGATGGGCTGGCCTGCGTCGATGCGCTCGCGCCAGAAGGCGGCCCGCTCCTTGGATATCATCCAGTCGAGCGGGACTTCCTCAAAATCGGTGTCGGCCAGGTGCGGGTTGCGGTCGGCGAAGGCGGCCTTCATGGCCAGGCCGACCGTGTAGATATATTCGGGCGAGTTGTGGCCCATGCCCGCCAGGTCGTACCCCTCCAGGATATTGAGAATGGCGATCAGCGTTGGGCCGCCGTGGGGAGCCGCCGAACTGGTAACAGCGTGGCCGCGGTAGCTGCCCCGCACCGAGGCGTCTTCGCGCAGACGGTACTCTTCGAAGTCCTGCCGAGTGACGTAGCTGCCGTTGGCCTCCAGGTCGCTCGCCATGCGCTCCATCAGTTCGCCGTGGTAGAAGTCTTCGCTGCCGTGTTCGATGATATGGCGGAGGGACGCGGCGTAGTCCGGATTGCGCAAGGTCTCGCCGGTATCATAGGTCTCACCGTCGTCGCGCAGGTAGATGCGGCGGGCCTCGGCATTGCTGTGGATGTAGTCACGCAGGCTCAGGCCCTCCCAATACTGGTTGGAGCGCTTCCAGGCAACGGCCAGAGCATCGGACACGGCGAATCCGTCGCGGGCGATGCGGATGGCGGGCTCGGCGGCCTGACCAAAGTCGATCGTGCCCCAGCGGTCGAGCAACGCGGCGTATAGCATAACGGCGCCGGGCGTGCAGACTGAACTGTAGCCGGCCTCGTTGACATTGCCCTCGAGAAAGTAGCCCCAGCCGCCCGGATTGGGGCGAATCAGCTTGTCTACCCACATATCGTCGCGCACCAACGCGCCGGCCAAGGCAGGGGCGTCTACGGCTACGGAAGCCGTCTCGGCCGCCAGGTAAAGATTGATCACCCCGTAACCGCCAACGCCGCACATCTGGGGGTTGACGATCGACTGCACGAGCGCGGCGGTGACCGCGGCATCAATTGCATTGCCGCCAGCCATGAGGACCTTGGCGCCGGCTTCGACGGCGAGCGGCTGCGGAGCAGAGATTGCTGCGGGCATGTTGTTCAGGCTCCTATCAAGACGGATTGCTGTTGCGTGGCGTCAATTTAGGTTCGGCAGCTAAAGCGAGCAAACGATGCGGATATTGGTTGCAGTCAGTTCATTCTGGTCCCGTTCCGAGGGAATGAGTCGGAATTCGAAGATGTGATCGCGGCTGGGGAGGTGGTCCTTGACCGAATCATCCTGCATCATCGAGAAATGGAAGAAGGCGCTTTCGTAGGGTGAATCGGGGCTTTTGCGCTTGTCGACCAGCCAAAGATGGGGCGAAACTTTGGTCAGAAAGCGCATGTAACCGAAACCCTTCTCCTCGTTGTAGTAGTAGCACCAGCCGCGCACAATGGAATCTGGCAGTCCCCAATCGGCGACGTCGTTGTGGGCGGGAAGAAGGTTGGGAATGAGATAGCCGGACATGAACATGTCCACTTCCTGGCGCAAGTTGCTCGACACATTGTCGAAAGCGACGACTTCGACGCGGCAGCCTTTGTTCTGGAGCGCGCGCACCACCTGGACGAAGTCGCCGTCGCCGGTTGCGATCAACACTCTGTCGAGATTTTCGGACTGGAGCAGGGCATCTACCGCCAGGTCCAGATCGGAGTTGGCTTTGGCGTAGCGGTTGCCGGCCTCGTCATCGTACCAGCGCACGCGCTTGATGATCACCTTATATCCGAGGTCGCGCAAGGCGGAATGGAATCGCAGCGCACCGACACGGTAGTCCATATCCCATTGGGCGCGTTCAACGTCGTGGGTTACATAGGCATTCAGCCGCACCGGTTCACCCATATCCCGGCAGGCAAATTCGCGCAAGACATCATACTGCATACGGGAGCCGCCGTTGCGATAGATATTGGCGGCGTCGACATATACGCCTACTTTTACCAATGACTGGTACCAATCCATGGTTAGTCCTTTACGTCTGTTCGTACAACTCAATGGAAGAAAAGCAGTCTGCGTTCAAGAGTAGACTTTGAGCGGCCAGTTCATGCCCCCTTTCGCGAGACTTTCCGAATTCCGGTCAGTTGGACGGTTGCGCCATCAAGAAATGACTAGCAGTTCTTGAAAAACAGTCTCTTTGGGGTAAGATAGAACAATCCCGCTCAAAGAACAAGAACCGGCAAGAGTAAGAAGGGACCGGACAGACGCCGCACGCAGCCGCCTGAGAGGAACAGTATGTTGCGGATACTCCTGAAGATTTCCAGCCTGATCGACAGCCTTTCGGAGTGGGTCGGTGGCGTGTCGGTGTGGCTCGTGATCATCACGGTTCTTGCCGGGTTCTATAATGTAGTGGTCCGCTATATGGGGCAGTATATTGGCGTGCAGTTGACTTCCAACCTGTTAATCGAGATGCAATGGTATCTCTATTCGCTCGTTTTCTTCCTGGGTTTCGCCTATATCCTCAAGAACGGCATCAATGTACGCGTGGACTTCATCTACGCCAATTGGAGCAGGAAACGCAAGGCAATGCTGGACTTCTGGGGGCATTTGCTCCTGCTCGTACCCTACTGCGTTATTGGCATCTGGGTTACAGTCAATCCGGTGTTGACCTCCTGGCGGCAGTGGGAGATGTCTCCCGATCCGGACGGCCTGCCGCGCGCGCCGCTAAAGACGATGATAATCGTCGCGTTTTCGCTCCTACTCCTGCAGGCGATCTCGGAACTGATAAAAGAGTTTGCAGTCCTGCGCGGGGCCGAGGAGGAAATCGCAGATTTGACGGAGCACCAGGAGGCCCTGCGGATCGAGTAGGCCCGAACCACTTTGCAGCGGGCCGTCTCGCTTCGTTGCCGGTCCGGCGCAGGTAGAACTGATTCCAAACCGTCCACTGCTCACAAAAGGGAAAGATTATGGGGCTGGAATGGCTCGCAATCGTGATGTTCGTACTCTTCTTTGTTCTGATTTTGTATGGATATCCGGTTGCGTTTTCGTTTGCCGGAACCGCCTTCGTCTTCATGTTAATCGGTTTGGCGTTGGGCGAATTCAATCTGAACTGGATCAAGTTGCTGCCCAATCGCTGGTTCGGCACGATGTCGGATTTCACCCTGCTGGCGATCATATTTTTTGTCTTCATGGGAGCAGTGTTTGAAAAGTCGGGACTGGCGGAGCGGCTGCTGACAACGGTGGGCATTATGCTCGGCTCGATGCGGGGCGGATTGGCGCTGGCCGTCGTGCTGGTAGGCACGCTGCTGGCTGCGGCTACGGGCGTTGTGGCGGCGACGGTCATCGTTATGGGGCTGCTGTCTCTGCCGATCATGGTGCGCTACGGATACAACCACAAACTGGCGACCGGCATCATCACCGCGTCGGGAACGATGGCGCAGCTCCTGCCGCCGAGCCTGGTCCTGGTGGTACTGAGCGACCAGATCGGGGTGGGGGTGGGCGATTTATTCGTGGGCGCATTGATTCCGGGGTTGATTCTCTCCGGTCTCTACGCCCTGTACGTGATTGGAATCGCGATCGTTCGTCCGCAGGATGCACCGGCGCTTCCGCCAGAGGCCCGCACTGTTCAGGGCATGGCGTTGTTGCGCCAGGCGCTGATCGCCGTCGTTCCGCCGGTGCTCCTGATATTTGCTGTGCTTGGCAGTATCTTCCAGGGAATCGCGACGCCGACGGAGGCTGGCGCGGTCGGGGCCATCGGCGCCTGTGTTCTCACGGCGCTCAACCGCAACCTGAATTGGAAGCTGATCAAGGATGCGGCCCGCGCGACAGCAAACATCACCGCTCTGGTCATCATGATCCTCTTCTGTTCGACCTACTTCGGGCTGGTCTTCGACCGGCTGGGCGGCCAGAATTATGTGCAGAGTCTGCTGACGAGTCTGCCGGGCGGATTCTGGGGATTCGTGATTGTTGCCAACATTGCCATCTTTCTCCTGGGAATCAATCTGGAGTTCATCGAAATCAGCTTCATCGCTATGCCATTGTTCGTGCCCGCCGCGCTGGAGCTGGGCTTCACCAATGCACAGATGGTCTGGTTCGGGGTTATGATGGCGATCAACCTGAATATGGCTTTCATTTCGCCGCCGGTAGGGTTCTCGCTGTTCTACTTACAGAGCGTGGCGCCGCCGGAGGTGAAGACTGTAGATATTCACAAAGGCGCGTTGCCATTCATGGTGCTGCAGGGCATCGCGCTCATCATCGTGATCCTCGTACCGGAAACGGTGACCTGGCTGATCGAAGCGACGTCGTAGCATTTCGGAGACGAGCAGAAGGGCGGGAGCCTCGTGCTCTCGCCCTTTTTTTGCTACAAGAATACCAGGGAAACGGCTTCAGCTCAGCGACATCAGCGACTCTGCCCGACGTATTGAAGGTAGGCGCGCTCGGCCAGACCGTGCCAGGACTGGATCGCGGCGCGGAAAGCCGACCATTCCCCGAAGATTGAAGCGAATTCGGCGTCCTTGGAGGCGATCTCGCCGTACAGCTCGAACGCAGCCTCCTCCGCAGCCTTCATCACGTCATCCGGGAAAGGCTGCAACGTGACGCCGGCATCGTTGACCAGACGGGTGAGCGCCGCCGGGTTTCTGGCATCGTAGCGGGCCATGACCCTGAGATTTGCCTCGGCTGCAGCAGCCTTAAACACCTCTCTGTACTGCTCCGGCAGCCCATTCCACTTGTCAAGATTGACGAAAATCTCAACGGAAGAGCCGGGATCCCACCAGCCGGGATAGTAGTAAAGAGCGGCAGCCTCATGCAGCTTTAGCCTTTCGTCTTCGTAGGGGCCAACCCACTCTGCTGCGTCAATGGCGCCGGACTTCAGGCCCTCAAAGATCTCGCCGACCGGCAGCATCTGGGGGATAACGCCCAGCCGTTCCAAGACCTGGCCGGCGAAGCCGGGAACACGCATCTTCAACCCGGCCAGGTCGGCGACGGAGTTGATCTCTTTGTTGAACCAGCCGCCCATCTGCACGCCGGAGTTCCCGGCTGGGAACTGGATAATGTTGAACCGGGCCGCGTACGCCTCTTGCAGCATGTTCAGACCGCCGCCTTCGTACAGCCAGGCGTTCTGCTGACGCGCCGTCAGACCGAAAGGCAGTCCCGCGCCGAATGCGGTGACTGCGCCTCTTTGGGCATAGTAGTGGGAAACCGTGTGGCCGATGGGGACAGTGCCCGCTTCGACCACGTCTAATACCTCCAGGCCGGGCGCCAGCTCGCCCGCGGCGCGGGGCTGGATCACGAATTTGCCGTCCGTCATGGCTGCGACGCGTGCGGCAACCAGTTGAGCGCTCCAGAAGATCGAGTTGGGATCGGGGGGCCAGCTGGTGGCCATCTCCCACTCGATTGTCGGAAGGCCGGCCCCATCCGCCACCGCACTCTCAACCTGGACTGGCGACATGAGGGCGGCTTGCTCGCACCCGGCTACACCAAGCGCGGCAGCGCTCGTCGCGGCAAGCCCCAGGAAACGTCTCCGATCCATTACAAGGTTCTCCTTTCGTGCGCACCCGCAAGAAAACCCAGGGGGATCGTTGTCATCAACGGCCTGCTTGATCGAAGCGGGAGAGCGTCACGCGACGCTCTCCCGTCATTCCAACTTAACCTTATGCAATTGCGCGCTGCAGGCGCCTGTTAGCGGCTCTGCCCGACATATTGCAGGTAGCCGCGTTCGGCCAGGCCGTGCCAAGACTGAATCGCCGTGCGGAATGCGGACCATTCCTTGAAGATCGAGGCGAAGTCGGCATCTCCGGCGGCCCTTTCATCGAACAGCTCAAAGGCGGACTCCTCAGCGGCTTTCATGACGTCGTCCGGGAAGGGCAGCATGGTGATGTCGGCGTCGTTGATCAGGCGGCTGAGCGCTGCAGGGTTCTTGGCATCGTAGCGCGCCATCATTGTTGCATTTGCTGCGTAGGCCGCGGTCTTGAGTACCTCCTGATACTGCTCCGGCAGCTTGTTCCACTCATCCAGATTGATCTGGATCTCGAGCGACGGGCCCGGCTCCCACCACCCTGGGAAGTAATAGAAGCTGGCGGCTTTGTGAAAGCTCAGCTTTTCGTCATCGTAGGGGCCGACCCATTCGGCGGCATCGATGGCGCCTGTCTGCAGGGCTTGGAAGATCTCGCCGCCGGGCAGCACCTGCACGGTTACACCCAGCCGGTCCATCACTTGACCGCCGAGGCCGGGAATGCGCATCTTCAGCCCTTCCATATCGGCGACGGAGTTGATCTCCTTGTTGAACCAGCCACCCATTTGGACGCCGGTGTTGCCGGCGGGGAACTGAATCGTGTTGAATTTCTCGGCATAGACCTCTTGCAGCATCTCAAGGCCTCCGCCTTCGTAGAGCCAGGAGTCCTGCTGGCGGGAGGTGAGGCCGAAGGGCATTGCGGTGCCAAAGGCTGTGATCGGACTCTTGCCCACGTAGTAGTAGGAGGCCGTGTGGCCGATCGGAACTGCGCCTTCTTCGACAACGTTCAATACTTCCAGACCGGGCGCGAGCTCGCCGGCGGCGCGGGCCTCGATCTTGAACCTGCCCTGCGTCATGGCCTCGACGCGCTTGGCGACCGTCTGCGCGCCGCCAAAGATTGTGTCGAGAGCCGGCGGCCAGCTGGTGGCCATCTGCCATTCGATCGCGGGCAGGCTTGAGTCCTCGGAAACGGCGCCCTCGACTTGGCCCGGGGGCATGACGCCGGCCTGCTCACAGCCGGCAACACTCAGTGCAGCCGCGCCGACCGCTCCCGTAGCGGCAACTTTCAGGAATCGTCTTCGGTCCATTTTGGTTTTCTCCTTCCTCTGCTTTTTGTCCAATAATGAATAAGCGCGATTTGCAGAGTAATTGTACTCAGAGCATTGGATTCGTACAAGATCGGGCACTGCCAGCGTCAGGCGGCAAAGGCAGAGTCAGGACCCTCCTACTAAATTGTCCTTGACGGAGGTCAGTCCCGGCAGATATCAGCGGCTTGCGTGCTGGTGACCGTTCTACTCTGCGGCAGGCAGCGCCTGGCCGTCGAGATGCGCGACGAAGGACATTTGGGCGGTTGTGCCGCCGTCGACGTAAATGGTCTGGCCGGTGATAAACTCGGCGGCGTCGGAAGCGAGAAAGGCGGCCACCGGCCCGATGTCGCGCGGTTCGCCAAGGCGTCCCCAGGGAACGGTTGCGGCGAAGACAGCGGGATTGTAGTCGGGAATTGTCTCGCGGTAGCGGGGCACTTCGATCAGACCGGGCGCGACGGCGTTGACGCGCACCTTTTGCTGAGCTAACTCGACGGCCAGATGGCGGGTAAGCGCGGCGATGGCCCCCTTTGTGGCCGCGTATACGGCGTAATCAGAAACGCCGGCGTGGGCGTGTACCGACGCCAGGTTGATTACGGAGCCGCCGCCAGCTTCCTGCATGTAGAGGAGCGCCTGCTGGATGGAAAAGATTTGGCTGCGCACGTTGATGGCGAAAAGTTTGTCAAAGTGCTCGGGCGTGACCTCGGCCAGTGGAAAAGTCTCGGTCAGGCCGGCGTTGTTGACAAGCACGTCCAGCCCGCCAAGGAAATCGGCGGCGAAGTCAACGACTTCGCCGCAAACGGAGGCCGACTGCGTGAAATCTCCCTGGACGGCTGCGGCAGTTCCTCCGTCCGCCTGAATCTTGGCGACAGCTGCGGCCGCGCCCTCATCGCTGTAGGGATAGTGGCAGACGACGGCCGCGCCCTGCCGGGCCATCTCCAAGGCGATGGCCTGACCGATGCCGCCGCGATCGACACCGGTGATGAGCGCGCGTTTTCCCTCAAGGGCACTATGGCGGCTCATGTCACCTCTCCATACCGTCTGGACGGGACGATAAATTCCGGCGCTGGCAGCGGGCCGCGCCGCCAAACGATTTATGCGGACCCATAATCGCGCGTTCCTTCTATCTCCGTTGCAGGTAGGCCAGGCTGCGCTCGATTCGCCCGACCGGGTCGTTTCCGCCGCGAAACTCGAAGATGTAGTAGATACGCTGGGGCAGCTGATCGAGCGCGTCGAGAATTTCGGCCAGCGGCAGCACGCCGGCACCGAGAACGGTTGGTGGATCGGACGGGTTGGCGGTCTTGTCCTTGAGGTGGGCGGCTATGATCCGATCGGCCAGACACTCGATGGCGGCCACGACTTCCTGGCCATGATTCGAATAGTTGCCCATGTCCAGGTTGGTGCGTAGAGCAGGGGAAGTCAGCCGGTCCAGCGCGGTTTGAATTTCCACCAGGGTGCCGCCGGGCGTGCGTGCATAGTTTTCGAGCGCGATGACGATATCTTGCGCGGCGGCGTAGTCGACGATCTGCTGCGCGCGCGTCCAGGCAGCGACATCGTCTAGCTGCGGTGACTGGCCGGTGAAGAAACGCACAAGGGGGGCGTCGAGCGCGGAGGCTGCGTCAATGTCTTGACGCAACTGCCTTTGGCCTTGCGCGGAGTCGTCAAATAGCGTGGCCTGAGTCGCGTAGGTGACGTGCAGACCTGTATCGGCGATGCGGCGGGCAGCCTGCGCTAATTCAGCCTCGAGGCGCGGCCAGGTTTCCCGCCGCAGTTCCAGGCCGTCGGCGCCGGCGCGGGCGGCGATGTCGATGAGCTCCCAAACCGAACGTTCGCCGCTCTTCAGTTCGTCTTCAAACTGCATTGCGGAGACCAGGACCGGCCTGTCGGGCGATCCTGGTCCGCGCGCAGCGGGAGCGGTAGTCATTGGCCGCAGCCTTCGCCGGAATCTATGCCTTCGCGGTCCACTCCGGTTCCGGCTGGATCGACGGATCCGGCGGCGGGCCGGAATCGGGGCGCCCGCTGCCCTCGAGGCGGCTGATGATCTGCACCGACATATCCTGCTCGACGAGGCACTGGCAGGAGAGCCTTACGCCGCTCAGCCCCTTTTCGGCCAGTTTCTCCTTTTCGGCCACGGTCATCTGCGCGGGTTCGCCGTCAACGAATTCGACGCGGCAGGTGGTGCATGCGCAGTTGCCGCCGCAGGCGTGCAATTGGTCCACACCGGCGTCTTCGACCAGCGCGAGGACGAGCCTTTTGCCGGCATTCACTTCAAATGTGCCGACGTTTTCAACGGTCAGCTTTGGCATGAGATCGTTCTCCTCTGCACGTGTATGAATCCAGAATTGTTCGCTGTTTGTCTGCCGGTGTAGGCGCTATTGCGACGGCTCCGGACAGATGGTCTGTCCATTCTCTCACAGTTCGTGCACGAACACGAAGTGCAGGTCATTGACGTTAGTCTGGGTCGGGCCGGTCAGGAGCAGGTCGGCGGCAGCGCGCAGGAAGGGGTAGGCGTCGTGGCGGCGCAGGTTGTCGGCGGCGATCAGACCGGCATCGTGGCCGCGGGTGGCGGTGCCGCTGTCGGCGAAGCCGCCTGCGCTGTCGGTGGGGCCGTCGGTGCCGTCAGTGGCGAGCGAAACGACGGTCATCCGCGGCAGATCTTGCAGAGCGAGTGCGGCGGCCAGGGCGATCTCCTGGTTGCGGCCGCCCTGGCCCGGACTTTGGCCCAGAGTGACAGTGGTCTCACCGCCGAGGACGAGGCAGGCGGGTGCGGGCACGGGTTGACCGCTGGCCAGCACCTCGCGGCCCAGCCCGACGAGCAGTTTCGCCACTTCGGCCGCTTCGCCTTCGACGAACGTAGAGAGCAGGAGCGGGTTATAGCCAAGCTCCCGTGCCTTGGCAAGGGCCGCGTTGGCAGCGGTGCGATTGTCTGCGACGACGAGTGTGCGGCTGTTGGTGAAGGCCGGATCGTGCGCTTTGGGCGTATCGGGGATCTCCCCGGACTGCCCGGCCTGCAGGCGCGTACGCACTGGGGCGGGCAACGCGGCGGCCAGGTCGTACTTTTGGACAGTCGCCCAGGCGTCGGCCCAGGTGCTGTCGTCGGGGACGGTCGGACCGCTGGCGATAACATCGAGAGGGCTGCCGATGACGTCGCTGAGAGCGAGCGTCAGGAGCGCGGCGGGCTGGGCGGCGCGGGCAAGCTGGCCGCCTTTGACGGCGCTGGTGTGTTTCCGCAGGCAGTTGATCTCGTTGATGGTGGCGCCGCAGGCGAGCAACGCGTCGGTCATTCCCTGCAGGTCGGCCAGTGTGAGCCGTGGCCCGCCGGCGCCGGTGGATTGGCCCGCGGGCGCGACCAGCAGGGCTGAGCCGCCGCCGGAAAGGAGCGCGATCAGCAGATCGTCTTCGCCGGCCTGCTCGACCAGCGCCAGCATTTCGTTGCCGGCGCGGACACCGGCCTCGTCGGGCATGGGATGGCCGGCCTCGACGATGCGGATGGGGGAGGAGGCCGAGGGCGCCTGCCCGGGCGGCAGGGCGTGCCCGTATTTGGTCACGGCAAGCCCCTGGCTTATGCGGTCGCCCAGCAGGTCCTCGACGGCGCGTGACATGGGCGAGGCGGCCTTCCCTGCGGCGACAACGAAGATACGGCGGTAGCGGCGCAGGTCGTAGGTGACCGCGTTCGCCGGTCCGCGGTTGGAGGGGTCGCTGACAAATAAGGTATCGCCGTCGCGACGGAGGACGTTCTGGACCGCGGCGTTAGGATCCACAGCATCAAGCGCGGCGTCCAGCACCTCCAGGATAGGACCCCGGCGAGCGGGGTCTGGTTGGAGGACGGAGCGGTCAAAGCGGGTCATGCGTCTGCGGCCCTGATATGGCTGCCCGCCGTCTCATAGGCGGCGGAACTTCTGGAGGCCGTCGTCGACCTGGACCTGACCGACGTAGAGGTCGCCGTGCGAGTCGGCCCAGATGCCGTGGGGGCAGCCGTTGAACTCGCCCGGCTTTTCGCTGCGCTGGGCGCCCCCCCAGTGGCTCAGGAGCTGGCCGTCGAGGCTCCAGACGCTGGCGCGCTGGTCGAGCTCGGCGGCGTAGAAGACTTCGTCGTTGGGATCGAAGTAGATCGTATCGGGCTTGAGCAGGCCGGTGCGCTCTTCAAGGTAGTTGCCGTCGGTATCGAAGATTTGGACGCGGTCGTTTGTACGGTCGCAGACCCAGACGCGATCGTCCTTGTCGAGGCGGACGGAGTGGGAAAGCTCGAATTGGCCGGGGCCGGTGCCCCAATCGCCCCAGGAGAGGATATGTTCGCCGGCGGCGGAATACTTGTGGACGCGCGCGTTGTCGTAGCCGTCGGAGATGAAGAGGTCGCCGTTGGAGGCGACGGCCAAGTCGGTGGGTAGGCGGAACGGTTCTCCCGGTGCGCCCTCTTGCCCTGGCACGCCGATCGTCAAGACCAGCTCGGCCTGGGGATTGAACTTGAAGACGCAGTGGGTCTCGCGCTCGGTGCACCAGACGTTGTCCTCGCTGTCGATGAAAATGCCGTGCGCGTCTTTGATGACGTCCTCCCCCCAGGAGGAGAGGAAGTTGCCTTCACGGTCGAAGACGACAAGTGGATGCTCGCTGCGCGAATAGACGAAGACGCGGTCCTGCGAGTCGCAGGCGACGGCGGCTACCCAGCCGAACTGCCAGCCGGCGGGCAGTGTGCCCCAGTTTTCGACCAACTCGTACTGATAGTTCCCGGATCCGAACGGCATCGTGTTCTCCTTTGGCTGGTTAGGTGGCGCCGCCTTTGCAGAGCGACTTCAAGGCGATCGTCAGAGATGTACTGACGCCTGCGACCGTTGTTACTAATTGTCCCACGCTTTGACCGCGATCTTGATCACTTCCTCACCGCCAAGGCGGTAGGTGCCGTTGAGGGCATGGAAGCCGTCCTCGACGCGCTCAAGGGGCAGCGTGTGGCTGACCATATCGCCGTAGGGATATTCGTTTTTCTCCAGAATGCGGAGCCCGCGCACGAAGTGGTCGTAGGTGCTGGCCCAGACCGCCTCGAAACGCAGGTTCTTGCGCATGAGCAGCTGATTGATATTGAAATCGATGGATCCCATGTCGACGAAGTGGCCGACTTCGACGAAGGTGCCGCTCTGGCGGACGTAGCCGAGCCCTTCGGGCGTGGCGGCTAGAAAGCCGGAGCATTCGAAGACGACGTCTGCGCCTTGCTTCATGGGGGTATGCCAGAGTACCTGTTCGGTGCGCTCTTCGGGAGAATTGATTTCCTCGATATTGATGGTTACGTCGGCGCCGTAGCGCTTGGCCAGCTCGAGACGTGCGGCGGGGCCGCCGACCATGATGATCTGGGCTGCGCCCATCTGCTTGGCGCAGAGGAGGGTGACGAGGCCGATTGCGCCGCTACCCTGGACGACGACGGTATCGCCCAGCTGCGCCTGGCCGCGCATCGCGGCGTGGACGCCGATGGTGAAGGGTTCGGTCAGGACCGCGGCTTCGGGCGAGCAGTCGGTCTTGAGCATCAGTGTGTTGTGGAGGCCGAGGTAGATGTAGTCGGCGAAGCCGCCGTAGAAGTGGGGCGGGACGTCGGGCGTATCGTAGAAGCCGTAGGCGCCATAGCCCATTGTGCCGGGGGAGAATATGACGCGGTCGCCTTCCTCAACTGGCCGGCCGATGTAGTCGACCGCGCCGCCCGTGCCGATGGCCTCGATAATGCCGACGTTTTCGTGGCCGAGGACCATCTCGCCCTCTATGCCGTTCTGCCAGTTGTGCAGGTCGGTGCCGCAAATGCCGGCCAGCTCCTGGCGGAGCAGCACTTTTCCTGGCTCCGGATCGGGAACGGGGTATTCGCGGATTTCAAAGTCCTGTCCGTGGGCGATGACCGCCCGTCCTGTTTTTGCCATTCGATATCTCCTGCTGCCGGCTGCGTGTGCTTTGATCGAGTTGCGGGTGCTTTCGGCTGCGGCTCCCGTCATCCGCTTTGGCGTTCGGTCACGAGCGTGTTGTGTCACAGAGTCTTGTGTTGTGTCGCAAGATATTTCTATTACCGACTTTTGTCCGGTCAAGTACGGCCAAGTACGGTCAAGTACGGTCAGGTCGGGTGGGATCGATTTTTCTGAACGCCATGGGCGTGTGCGGTCCCGGCGGAAAGGCGCCTTCTCGCGATAGAGTGTGGGAGTCGTTCAGGCGGTTTCGGGCGGTCCTTTCGGGACGTTTTCTGGCAGGGGGGCAACGACAAACTGCGTTATTGATTTGACGCGACGGGCGCCCTGCTCAAACTCCCATGTTTCCTATCCTGGTACCGGCTGTCGAATAGAATTGGTCGATTCGCTTGGCCTCGATGCAACTGCGCGTGATCCACGATTTTGCTTGCGCGCATTTCCGAACTATTGTACTAGACATTTGCGTTTCTTGCAATTGTGGAAATCTCAGAGGGTGCATCCCATCATTGGGGTGGGAATCGTCTGGAGGGGAATCCATGCCAGCGGTGGCTGAGACTGTTTAGCGGGTCTGGGAGAGGTACAGGGCTGGCGCTGGGCTTGCCCCAACGGTGGCCGCGGCGTTCGTTGATTTGGGGGCGGCGCGTTGGGCCGCAGGCGGTACAGGGTCGCATCGACCCCACACGCGGCGCTGGGCGAACATCAGGGGGGCGTTGCGGGGGGAGTCCCCCCGCACAAGGGAGGGCCGCAGGCCCGACCGTCCAGAACTGTAGTTGCCAGTTGCCAGGAACTGTTTGGAGTGGTGGACAGTGGACTGGCCATGACTCCGTGGCTGCCCGAGGAATAGGAACTTGTACACCAGTTTTGGACTGCACCCAATCTCAGCCCGACATCTCTAATGACAGTATTAGGATACGGATGAGCTTTGTAGATGATGGTAGAATCGAGTCCAGCAGGTGGAAGGGTGGTTGACAGAATGGGGAGGGGATATGAGCGGGCGGGCGGGTAAAGTTGCGCCGGAGGACGCGGAAAGGCGGGGGCTTCGTGAGCAGCTGCTGGTGGAAAGGGCATGCATCCAGAAGGAGATCAGCTGCTATCCCACGCCGATTGCGGGCTGTGACGAACAGTTCAACTACTTGCAGGAGCGGCTCTCGCAGATCCGCCGCGAGCTGGCGAGAATCCCGGAGCGGCAATAGAGCCGCGGCCGCCGCGAATTGAGCTCAATCGGTAGGCAGGACAAGAAACTCGGCGGCGGCCTAACGCTAGACTTTGTCGTTGTCACTCAGATTTGTGAATGTGGGGGCACAGGCGCCTTGCTGAGTTCGTCGCAACTATTCCAACTGACGGATGACGGACACGACTTTGCCCTTGACGCTCACAGCGGCGGCCGGTAGGAAAATCTCCGGGTAGCTGGCGTTGGCCGGGCGCAAGCGGACCTGGTCGCCTTCGAGATAGAAGTGTTTGAGGGTGGTCTCATTCTGGTTGTCGATCCAAGCGGCGACCATTTCCCCGTTTTCGGCCTGTTCCTGGTGGCGGAGGATGACGATGTCGCCATCGAGGACGCTGGCGTCGATCATCGAGTCACCCTGGACGCGCAGTGCATAGAGCTCGGTGGGATTGCGGAAGAGAGACTCGTTGAGTTCGAGCCACTCGTCGGCGTTGAAATGATCGGCGGGCTCGACCTGGATCGGCTGACCTGCGGCGATGAAACCGAGCACGGGAACCTGGAAGAAACCCTGGAGCGGACTGCCACTGCCAGCGGGGTCTGCGTCGGACGGCGCACCGGTCAGATCAGTGGCAAGCCCCAATTCCTGAAGTCGCTCCCAGGCCAGACTCAGGCCGCGGCTCACCTCTTTGTCGCGGCGGATCAACTCATGGCGTTCCAGTTTGGTCAGGTTGTACTTTACAACGGAAGTGCTCGAGATGCCGCAGGCGCGGCCGATTTCGCGAATCGTGGGAGGGTAGTTGTTGCTCCCGACAAAGTCGGCGATGAAGGAGAGCATGTTCTTTTGGCGTTCCGACAGTTTCATGGCTATGCTCCTGGCATGTGGATGGATGCGCCTTTGCTTGATACTTGGCTTGATACTTGGCTTGATACTTGGGGCTCAGCTTGTTACCATTGGTTAATCCCAAGCATTTCAAGCATTTCCCAAACGTTATCCCAAGTATACAAGAACATCTGTGCGGTGTCAAGTCCCTTCCCGCACGAATGTTCCAGGATTGAGGAAGGCTGAGGAGGAACATTCGATGCGGCTTACATTTCACGGTGCGGCGCAGGAAGTTACTGGGTCGATGCACCTGTTGGAGGTGAACGGGCAGCGAATTCTGCTGGATTGCGGACTATACCAAGGGCGGCGGAGAGATACTTACGCGCGAAATCTGAACTTTCCGTGGGAGGCGGAGTCGATCGATTGCGTCGTGCTGAGCCACGCGCATATCGATCACACGGGCAAGCTGCCCAATCTGGTCAAACAGGGTTTTGACGGCAATGTCTGGTGTACGCCGGCGACGCGCAATCTTTCGGCCTATATGCTGATGGACAGCGGCTACATCCAGGAGAAGGATGTTGAGTATCTCAACCGCAGGCGGAGCCGGAAGGGGGAGCCACCGGTCGAGCCGATCTACACTCGGGCGGACGCCCGGGAGACGCTGCCGCTTTTTGTCAGTGTCGGCGAAGGGCGGCCGGCGCCGATCGCCAATGGCGTCAAGCTGACGTTTCACAACGCCGGACATATTCTGGGTTCGGCGATTGTGGAGCTGGAGATCGAGGAGTTTGCCAGCGGCAAGAGCTGGCGGGTTGTGTTCAGCGGCGATCTGGGCCGGGATGAGATTGCGTTGCTACAGAGCCCGGCTATCGTCTCGCAGGCTGATCTGCTGATTATGGAGAGTACCTACGGCGCGCGCCGGCACGGGCATTACGAAGCGGCGCAGAGGCGGTTGCGGGAGGTTGTGTGCAGGACGGCGCGGCGGCAGGGGAAGGTGATCATCCCCTCGTTTGCGGTGGGGCGCACGCAGGAGATCGTCTACGCCCTGAATCAGCTGGACGCGCGAGGCGACATCCCGGAGATTCCTGTTTTTGTGGACAGCCCCCTGGCGGTGAATGCGACGGATGTGTTCCGCATGCACCCGGAGTCGTGGGACACGAACGTGCGGACGTTTCTGGAGGACGGGCGGCGGCGGAGCCCGTTCGACTATCCGCGCATCGAGTATGTGCGGGAGGTGCGGCGCAGCAAGCAGCTCAACCACATGACGGAGCCGGCGATTATCATCAGTGCCAGCGGCATGGCGGAGAGCGGGCGGGTGCTGCACCACCTGAAGAACAATGTAGGTCAAGCGGAGAACACAGTGCTGTTCGTCAGCTTCCAGGCGCAGCACACGCTTGGGCGGCGTATCCTGGAGGGGAGCGGTACGGTGCGGATCTTCGGCGAGGCGTACGACGTGCTGGCCGAGGTCGCGCGCATCAACGGTTACAGCGCGCACGCCGACCAGGCAGAGCTGCTGACGTGGGCGTCGCAGTTCGACCGAGGGAAGCTGCAACAGGTCTTTCTTGTCCACGGCGAGGCCGAGGGGACTGGCGCGCTGGCGGAAGAGTTACGGGGACAAGGTCACAGCGATGTGGTCGCGCCTACCTTGCATGAGTCGTTCGAGTTTTGAACGGCTGCGCAGCCGGGCCGCCGCTCCTGATCAGCAGCCGGCCAGGAAGCGGGCTCCGTGGAGAATGCCCTGTCTTTCGGTTTCCTCGGAGCCATTGAAGTTGGAATCTTCCAACTCGATGGAGATGCATCCGCTGTAACCGTTCTGCGCGAGGATGCGAAGGCCCTCACCCCAGCGGAAGAGCCCGTGCCCGGGAATTGTATAGCGCCAGCTGTGGGCGCCGAACGCGATGCTGTCGGCGAATGTGGCCGGCTGTTCGTGGCCGTACTCGTAGAGACTCTCTTCGAGGATTTCGGTGTCCTTGCCGTGTACGTGGTGGACGCGATCGACGAACTCTTCGAGGAAGCGCAGCGGTTCGATGCCCATGCGGATCAGATGGGAGGGGTCGTAGTTGACGCTCATGGAGGGTGAGGGGACATCGCGGAGAAAGGCGCGAAGGGTCTCGGGCGTGCAGCAGAGGGCACCTGGGCCGGGCCAGCCTTCGATGACGTAGTGGGAGCCGCTTTCTTCGAGGACGCTGGCCAGCGCGGTAAAACTCTCGACCATGTAGCCGTAGTTATCGGCCCGCGGGAGCTCCGGATTATCAGGCAACATGACTTCGAAAAAGTTCTGGGGGCCGTCAGCGGTGCAGGCGCGGATGCATTCGCTGTTACGGGCGAGCGCGTCGGCGCGACGGACGGGATCGGCGGCGATCATGCCTTTGTGGTCGGGCAGATCGATGGAGCCGATGCGCAGACCGGCTGCGGCGACTTCCCTTGCGGATTCGGCAGAGCTGTGGTTGAGGTCGATCACCTCCAATTCGTTCCGGACGGCCCATTCCAGCACGGATGGGAGGTCGCGCTGCCACGGGGATTTGACCTGGCGGAAGCCGATGGGGAAGTTGCCTGTTCGCGTTTTCATTGGGAAGATCCTTTGGAATCGGTTGAACTACGGGTCGCGGTATTATGACACAGACCTGGTGGATAGGCTCATCCTGGGGAAGACATCATTCGCATGGAATTCTATGACGGCGGTAACTACTAAGCCACATACGGCAACTGTATCGACCGGTCTTCCATCCCCGCCGCCATTCAGATTATCTGATTGCGTATTCGGTTGGCCGCCACCACGTTGGATAAGCCGCACTGCAGGAATGACGACGTACCGTCGGTGAGCGCTGGTTTTGGAGGGGGGCGTTGCGGGGGGAGTCCCCCCGCACAAGGGAGGGCCGCAGGCCCGACCGTCCAAAAAGCTAAGGAGAGAGAAAACACCTTCGCTCGCCCCATTCATGGTCGCAGACTGATAGCGGCTGAGTAGTTACTGACGACGAAAAAAATGTTGAAGCATACGTGCAGATGGCGGAGGGGTACGACGGAGGAGAACTGGTAGATGTCTTGAAGAAGTACTTGCCGCCTGGCTCGACGATCCTGGAGTTGGGCATGGGGCCTGGAAAGGATTTGGCCTTGCTCGCTGAGGCGTTCGACGCGACCGGCTCAGACCGGTCGGATGTGTTTTTGCGTCGCTATCGCCGGAACCATCCGGATGCCAATGTATTGCTGCTGGATGCAATGACGCTGGAGACGGAACAACGATTCGACGCCATCTATTCCAACAAAGTGCTGCATCACCTGAATGTGGATGAACTGCGAAAATCTCTACAACTGCAGGCGGCGAGACTGAATGGAAACGGCCTGGTATTGCACTCCTTCTGGTACGGCAAGGGTACGGAAGAAAATCAAGGGATGCGGTTCACGTATTACACAGACGCGTCGCTTACAGCGGTCGCAGGCCCGGAATTCGACAAGGTTGCGTGTCTTCGGTATACAGAAATAGACAAAGGTGATTCGCTGTATCTTCTCTTGCGTAAGTCCTCCGAAGCTCTGTCTACCCCTGTGCGGTAGGCCGGGTGGGATCTGTGATCCAGTCGCTCCAGGAGCCGGGGTAAAGGCGGGCTTCGCCGATGCCGGCGTGTTCGAGGGCGAGGGCGTTGTGGCAGGCTGATACGCCGGAGCCGCAGTAGAAGATCACTTCGGAAGGGGGCCTGTTGCCCATGAGCTCGCTGAAGCGGGCGGCCAGCTCGGCGGGCTGGCGGAAGAGGCCGTCGCGCAGATTGCCGGCGTGGGGCAGGTTGGAGGCGCCGGGGATGTGGCCGCCGATGGGGTCGTGAGTTTCATTTTCGCCGCGGAAGCGGTCTGCGGCGCGGGCGTCGATGACGAGTGCGCCGCCGCTGGCGGTTTTAGCGAGCATCTCGGCGGCGTCGACGACGAGCTCGGGGCGTGGGCTGGCTGTAAAGCTGACGAGTTGTACGGTTTCATGGCCGCCGCGGGCGGGAAGACCGGCGGCGGTCCAGGCGGCCCAGCCGCCGTCGAGCACGGCGACGGCTTCGTGGCCGAGCCAGCGCATCATCCACCACATGCGGGCGGCCATTGAGCCGCTGCCGTCGTCGTAGACGATGACTTGGGCGCTGTTGCCGATGCCAAGGCGGGCGAGTGTACGGGCGAAGTCGTCGGCCTCGGGCAGGGGATGCCGCCCGGTGCGGTCGGAAACGATCGGCCCCGACAGGTCCTCATCCAGATGTGCATACTGTGCGCCGGGAATATGACTCTGGGCGTAAGCGCAGCGACCGGCCTCGGTGTCTCCCAGGTCGAAGCGGCAGTCGACGATGCGGAAGGGGCTTGCGGCGGGGTCGTCTGCAGCTGCGAGCGCGTGCGAAAGTTGCGCGCAGTTGATGAGTGTGCGGAGCTGTTGCCCCTGTAGGTTGTCCATCTTTTCGGGTCCTTTCAAGAAAGGGGCCCCGCGCGGCGGCGCGCGGGGCCCTGGCGCGGCGGACTCTATTCCTGCACGTCGTCGAAGAGGATGGCATGCACGACCTTGGGGCCGTGAACGCCCAGGGTCAGATTGCCTTCAAGGTCGGCTGATTTGCTGGGGCCGGTGACAATTGAGATGTTGCGGCTGCGGCGGATGTAGGCGTCGAGGCCGCCGGCGTAGCGCATTTCGGCAAGCCAGTCCTCGGCGGTGGCAAAGAGCCGGCTGAAGGGGACTACCACCAGGTGGCGGAAGGGCGTCAGGCTGGCGGCGCGAGCGTTGGCGCCGCCAGCGCCGACTACGAATGAGCCGGTGCTGGCAAAGGCTGCCTCAACGGAAGTGACTCCGGCCCGAACCGGGCGGATACGCTCACGCTGTTCCGGGTCATGCAGATCGGTCGGTTCGATCAGCTTGAAACCCGTTTCTTTCAGGATATGTGTCAGGCCCTCGACGTGCAGCTGCGCCGGCGGCCAGCAGAGCACGTCCCAGTCTTCGGCGCGTTCGGCGTCGGCAGTTTTGCGAGCCGCCTGCTCTTCTTCTACCCAAATTTGCAAGCGAGAGACGATTGCGAGGCGGGCCTCGGTTTCGGTTTCCAACAGTTCACAGGTCCCCTTGACCGCGGCGATCTCCTGCGCGAAGCGTTCGGCCTGGGCCCAGAGGCCGCCCGAGGCGCTGGTGACTGTCATCCGCTCGGCCTGGGTCAGGGGGGGACTATCGAGCAGGGGAAAGGGCAGGTCCGGCTGGCGCAGCGTTTCGCGCAGGCTTGCGAGGATATTGTCGCGTGTGCTCATGGGTCGTATTTCCGTTTGAATCGGTCTGACTGGGCGCTTCTCAGGCTCGCTGGCGTTTTTTGCTGCGCTCTTTCCACCAGTCGCGAAAGCTCTTGCGGGCAAAGGGGGCGAAGTCGCGGTAGGCGGTCCAGCCATTCAGCGGCGGCGGCATGAACTTGATGTTGCCCCCACTCATGCCGGCGTAGACATTCGAGCCGATGCTGGCGAGTTTGCCAAGGCTCTCGTACATGCGGCGGCTGCTCATCAGCGCGCTGTAGCTCTTGATGCCGAGGGCCTCGGTGGTCGGGCTGGCGCCCTGCTGCACGAGATCGGAGCGGAGGTCGAGCAGCAGGCGGGGCAGGTCGATCTTGACCGGGCAGGCCTCGCGACATGCGCCGCAGAGCGAGGTGGCGTGCGGCAGCTCCTTGAACTGGGTGATCTCGGGGGCCAGGGCCGGCGTGATGACGGCGCCGATTGGTCCGTTGTAGGTGCTGCCATAGGCGTGGCCGCCGATCTCCTGATAGACAGGGCAGGCGTTGAGACAGGCGCCGCAGCGGATGCACATGAGCGCCTCGCCGTAGCCGCGGGCAAACATGCGGGTGCGGCCGTTGTCGAGAAGAACGACGTGGACCTGTTCGGGGCCGTCGACATCGCCTTTGCGGCGCGGCCCGCTGGTCATCGAACAGTAGACTGTGAACTGCTGCCCGGTTGCGCTGCGACAGAGGGCCTGCAGCTGCAGGAATGCGTCCTCAACTGTGGGGACGAGCTTTTCGATGCCCATCACGGCCACGTAGACGCGCGGCATGCTACTGACCATGCGCCCGTTGCCTTCGTTTGTGACGATGCAGATAGTCCCGGTTTCGGCGATGGCGAAGTTACAGCCGCTGATGCCGATGTCGGCGGCGAAGAACTCTTTGCGCAGCCGGGCGCGCGCCAGCGACGTCATCTTCGTCGGGTCGCGCGTAACCGGCATATCGAGCTTTTCCTGGAAGACTTCGGCGATCTCTTCCATCCGCTTGTGGATCACCGGGGCGACGATGTGGCTGGGCGGTTCATCGGCCAATTGGATGATGTACTCGCCCAAGTCGGTCTCGACGACGCGCAGCCCTGCCTCTTCCATGGCGTGATTGAGGTGAATCTCTTCGGTGGCCATCGATTTGGCTTTGACGACCAGCTTGGCGCTGTTCTGCAGCGCGATGTCCTTGACGATTGCCTGCGCATCTTCGATGCCTTCAGCCCAGTGGACGACGCAGCCGTTCTGACGCAGGTTTGTCTCCAATTCCTGTAGATAATCGGGCCAGTTGCGCAGCACATTTTGCTTCATTTGGCGCAACTGTGAGCGCAGCCTCTCGCCTTCGATTTCGTCCATGGAGGCGTTGCGGGCGTTGTCCATGCGGTCGGTGGCCTTGCTGACAGCGACGCGAAGATTGGGGTCGCCCAGCGCCTGTCGGATGCGGTCCTTGTAGGGGGCGTGGATATCTACTTGCATCGTAATCGTTCCTGTTGGCCGGTCGTGTGCATTGGTCGGACCGGGCAGCAACACTGGCAGACCGGTGTCGGGCGCTGCGTCTGCAGGTCAGGCGACATCGCCCCAGCGTCGCGGATGGTCGGCGGGTGTTGGGGTAGGATCGGTCGGCGGGCGCAGGTTACTGCCGCACTGGTCGTTGAGGATCTCGGCAATATGTTGGGCGCGGCAGTCGACGCCTTCGCGGCTGAGTATGCCGTTGATGTGGGTCATACAGCTGACGTCACAGAGGACGACGGCGTCGGCGCCGCTTTGTTGGGCGTAGCGGGCCTTTGCCCTTCCCATTGCTGCGCTGATGCCACTGTTTTTGATGGCGAAGAGCCCGCCGAACCCGCAGCAGTCGTCGGCGTGGGGCAACTCGACGAGTTCGAGGCCCTCTACACCGGCCAGCAGTTTGCGCGGCTGCTCGTCAACGCCCAGCTCGCGGTACAAATGGCAGCAGGGGTGGTAGGCTGCCTTGCCCTGGAGTTGGGCGCCGGTGCTCACCAGGCCAAGAACGTCGACCAGGAATTCAGTCAGCTCGAACGTTACCGCTGCCAGCCGCTGGGCCTGAATGGTCAGGTCCGGCTCGTTCGACTCCTGGAAGATCACTTCGTAGAAGTGGCTTGTCATGGTGGCGCAGCTGCCGGAGGGCGCGACGATGGCGTCGATTTCGCCGCTGTCGACGAGCGGCCCGAAGATCGAAATGAAGCGCCGCGCCAGTTTGCGCGCCTCGTTGCGGTAACCGGCGTTGAAGGCCGGCTGCCCGCAGCAGGTCTGCTCCTCAGGGAAAGAGACCTGGATGCCGTTTTTTTCCAACAGCTCGCAGGCAGCGATGCCTACGTTTGGGTAAAGCATGTCCACCATGCAGGTAACAAAGAGAGCGACGCGCTCGGGTCTTCTTTCAAAGGTGGCTTTGTGCATGGGATGGTCCGCTCTTGTCACTGCGTTGCGTAGTTGGAACCAGGCAAATGATGGCTCGATGGTCTCTTGAAGGTCAATTGCGGCAAAAGCGACGGTCCGGAAACCAGTTCAGCTGCCCAGAAGCGCAAGTTCATTCTGCAAGGGCAGCGTCGTCAATTCCAGGCCGTCTTCGTGGACAATGCAGTTGACTTCGCTGCGGATGCCGAGCCCTTTTGGCTGACCGCTACCGTCGAAGTCGAGCCGGGGCAGGTAGATGCCGGGTTCGATCGTGAACATGACGCCGGGGATGAGGCTGCGACGGTCCTGCGTCTCAACGTTGTCGATGTTGACGCCGTTCCAATGGGTGGTCGGGCCCAGGCTGTGGCCGGTGCGGTGCAGGATGCCGTGGCCGAAGCCTGCTCCTTCGATGACGCGGCGAGCGGCGTCGTCTATTTCGTAGCCATGAACAGTCTGCCCGTTGTCAAGCCCCTGCCTGATGGCGGCGACGGCGGTGTCGCGCGCCTGCGCGACCACGTCAAAGACGCGCGGCAGCGCCGGCGGCGGCTCCTGGGCGCAGTAGGCGGTCCAGGTGATGTCGGCGTAGCAGTCGTCGGGGCGGTTGCGTTCCCTGGCCCAGAGGTCGATCAGCAGGGCATCGCCGCGGCGGATTGGGCTGTGCTGCTGGGCGCTGGGCGCGTAATGGGGCAGGGCGGCGTTGCCGTTGACGGCCACAATCGGGTCGTGGTCCCATTCCAGATCGGTGTCGCGGAAGCTGTCGACGATCAGCTGCTGCACGCCGTACTCGGTGATCTCCTGCCCGGCGCGCAGGGCGGCGTCGACGAAGGCGAAGGCGGCGTCCTTGGCCGCCAGCATGTGGGCGGCGGCGCGCCGGTGGCTGTCAATCTGCTCTGAGGTGAGCACAGCCTGAACGAGCTGCACGAGGTCGGCGCTGCTGACGACGGTTGCGCCGCTGGCGGCGCGCACCAGCTCAAGCGTGCCGGCATCGACGTTGCTGACGTAGGGAATGGCGCAATTGGGGCTGTATTCCATGGCGATCCGGCTGGAGGAGCCGTGCGGCAGCAGGCGGCGCAGCTTTGCCTCAATCTCCTGCCAGCCGACGTAGAGGTGAACCGGCCCGGCCAGTTCGGGCGGCACCGTGCTGAATGCCGCCTGCTCGATGGCATGGACCAGCCATTGCGGCTCGCCCTCGGCAGGAATCCAAAGAAACCAGCGTCTTGTTCCGGTGTTTTCGATCCCTGCGACAGACGCGGCGATCGGATTCTGGCCGCGAAAGTCGTAGAGCAGCCATCCGGCCATGGCATGATCGCGCAGATAGTTGCGGACTTGTTCCAGTCTCACAGGAGGCCACGTTCCTGTGCCAGCGCGAACGCGCTCTTGGGCGGCGCACCGGCATCTAAAGGGTAAGCTACGGGGCTGAGCACGCAGTCATTATTCCATGAAGTGGCGAAACGGTCTAATTCATGGCGGTCTTCAGGAAAGCCAAATCGGCTGATGGCGCAGACCAAATACAGGAAAGAAAGTTTCGTCTTTGAACGCTTACGCGCGGGAGGCATCCGTTTTTGCGTTCTGCTAGAACATATGTACAATAGAACCTGGATGGTTTGGTGCGCCTTTTTGAGCCTGCCGGACCGATTGATCATTTCGATTGCGAATTCCCCCAAGGAGGCTGTACAATGTACCAGCAGATCACATTAATAGGGAACCTGGGCCGCGACCCGGAGATGCGTTATGCGCCAAGCGGCGACCCCGTTACGAATTTCAGCGTCGCTACAAGCCGCGGATGGACAGGAGAGGACGGTCAGAGGCAGGAAAAGACCGTCTGGTTCAGGGTAACGGCGTGGCGACGGCTTGCGGAAACCTGTAATCAGTATCTGTCGAAAGGGAGACGGGTGCTTGTTGTGGGGGAGTTGGAGGAGCCCTATGTGTGGACGGACGAGAGCGGCACCTCACGCGCCTCGCTACAAGTGACGGCGCGCACCGTGCAGTTCCTCAGTTCGCGCGCCGAGTCTGATGAGCAATCCGGCGGACAGCCTGTCTACTCCGATGGCGAGAGTGCTCCCAGTCCGGATGCCGGTAGCGATGTGGACGTTCGCTTTTGATTGAGTATCCACGAGGTACCAGGTAGGCGCAGGCAAGGCACGGGTCGACGGGGCAATTCCTGACGCCGCCCGTTTCGCCAGCGCCGGTTCATCGAACATGAATTGAGGGAAGGAAGAGGCACAATGTATCAACAGATTACACTAATCGGGAACCTGGGCCGTGATCCGGAGATGCGCTACACGCCCAGCGGCACGGCTGTCACAAACTTCAGCGTTGCCACCAGTCGATCGTGGACGGGCCAGGACGGACAGCGCCAGGACAGGACCGTTTGGTTCCGCGTGGCTGCATGGGAACGACTGGCCGAAACCTGTAACCAGTACTTGACAAAAGGACAGCGGGTGCTGGTGGTTGGCGAAATGGAAGAGCCGAGCACATGGACCGACCGGGAGGGCAACACACGCGCCTCGCTGGAAGTCCGGGCGCGGACGGTCCGCTTCCTCAACACGCGCGCCGAGGGTGAAGCACTGGCACAGGCCGCGGGCCAGGGAGAGTCTTATGGCGGCGGCGCTTCTGCCGAGGGATCGGAACCTGGCGGCGAGGACGACATTCCGTTCTAGAGGTCTCTTGCCGCAAAACGCTGGCGCAAAGTGTGCGGCGCGTTCACCCCTCAACCGAATCGGCCGGGTTGTCAGGCGATAGACTCTGACAGGTCGGCCGTTCTTGCTTTTTGGCCTTCCGGCAGGTCAGGCTCGCGCCGCTCAAACAGTCACGGCCTGACCCTCGCGGGCGGACTGTTGCGCCGCGAGGAGGAAGCGCAGGATGTCTCGGCCTTCGGCGCCAGTCAAGCGAGGTGGGTCCCCATTTTCAAGTGCGTCGATGAGATGGCGGGTGGCGTGGACGAAGCTCAACTCCCAGGCGACCGGTAAATCGTCGAAGATTCGGGTCTTGCCGTCGCGGTATAGGATGAGGGGCGGCGCGTCAGCCAGCCGGCCATGCCCGCCGTTTATCCAGAGCACGCCCCTGGTTCCCGTGATTTCGACGCGGTCATCCTGCGCGTAGTGCCGGGTTTCGATCTCCAGCTGCGGCGAGTACACGACTTCCATCGAGCCGAGCCTGTTGTCGGGGAATTTCCACGATACGATTGCGGGCGTATCCAGAATGCGGCCCGGCATCAATTCCATCTTGCCGATCCAGGCATGCACCTCTTCCGCCAACCCCATAAAGTGCCAGGCCAGCGCGAACTTGTGATGGCCGTCATCGAAAACCAACGGCCCGCCGCCGCACGTTTCAGGGTCGAAGCGCCAGGCCCAGGACGCGAGCGGCACGTGCCAGGCGTTGGGGCTGAATCCGGCATTGCTCTTGATGCGGATGGTCAAAGGATCGCCGATTTCGCCGGCGTCGATCAGTTCCTGCGCGCGCGTCACCGGCGGGTAGAAGAGGAAGTTTTCGTAGACGCGCAGGACTTTGCTGGCGGCCGCGGCGGCCGCCAGCATTTCATTGGCCTGTGCAAGGCTGAGCGCCATCGGCTTCTGGACGGAGACGTGTTTGCCGGCGGCGAATGCGTCGAGGGAAACGGGGTGGTGGAGGTGATGGGGCAACAGAATTTCGACCAGGTCGAGGTCGGGCAGAGCAAGAAGCTCGTGATGATGGCTGAAGATGCCGGAGGATGGTACGCCCCACGCGGCGGCGCGACTTTCGGCTCGATCTCTGTCGGTATCGCAGACGGCGACGATCTGCGCGCGCTTGTTCTGAAGGTATTCGATGGCATGCAGGTCGCTGATGCGGCCGGTTCCGACTATTCCGACGCGTAGCATAGCCTGGCAGTTGCCCCCAGTGGCGCGGGCTTGAGCGGGAACGGCTTACACGTCCTTCATTTCCAGACGGCCCAGGTAGATCAGGGACTCCAGGTCTTGCGCGGCTTCCGGCATGTAGCGGGCAACGCACTCCCGTGTCCGAGCCAGATCTTCATCGGCAGCGAGGCCGAGCATTTTCGAGAGGTCTGCGAGATCCTGCGCGCGCGAAGTCTCCAACTTCATGAGAACGAGATAGGGCAGGTCCAGGACCGGGAAGCCGGCCGCGTCGCGGCGCTTCTGTTGAAATGCATCGTCTATCCAGTTGAATGGGATCAGGAGCAGGTCGATCTCAGTGCCGTCGGGAGCGTTCAACGTGAAGCCGGGGATCGACAGTTCAGAAGCCGGTTGAAAGCCTGCTCCTTGCAGCCGCGCCAGCGCCTCGTCTCCATCCTCGAAATGGACAAGGATGTCGAAATCTCTTGTCATGCGTTCTGGCATGTAGGCGCGTGTCGCCACTGCGCCGGCGACCGCCCAACGGATCCCTTTCAGCAGGTCTCGAAGGTCGGGCCAGGCGTATCTCGCAGTTCGTTCGCGCAGAAACTGGGGTGCGCTGCCGGTGCCGGGCCCTTGGCGTCGCAGAGAGAGCGATAGGAGGAAGCGTCGTTTCTGTGCCGGGGTGAGTTGTCCATCAGCCGCGATTGCGGCGATGGCAGGCGGTACGTCTCCGGACTTGCGCTCGATGTCAATACACCTCCGTGCTTGTCGCATAGAGATCGATGCGGTCGGCGTTGGCGCGCAGGGGCAGGCTGGCGGCGTAAAGGACGGTAGCTGCGATATCCTCGGCCTGCATCATCAGTTCGCGCGTCTCCTGCGGGGGCGGAACGGGGCGGCGGTCCAGCAATGGGGTGGCGGCGACGCCGGGATTGATAACGCAGGCGCGCACGCCGTGGGGGTTGCCTTCCTCGTTGGTGATCTGGTTGAGGGCCTGCATCCCCATTTTGGCGCTGCTGTAGGCGATTCCGGCCAGCAGGCTGGGGAAGTTGGCGGCGCGCGAGGCGATATTGATGACGGTGCCGGCGCCGCGCGCCTTCATCTGTGGCAAAAGCAGGCTGGTGAAAAGGAAGGCGCTGACCAGGTTGACATCGACGACGACCTGAAAGTCAGCGGTGGTTGTGTCGACGATGGTGCGGTTGGGGACATTCGTACCGGCGTTGTTTACCAGCACGTCAATCGGACCGAATTCGGCGTCAACCTTGTCAACGGTGGCGCGGACCTGCGATTCGTCGCCCACATCGCAGGGGCAGACGAGGGTCCGGACACCGGATGGCTCGATGCGTTCCGCCAGGGCGCGCAGCATCGCCTCGCGGCGGGCAACCAGGGCCACATGCGCGCCCGCCTGTGCGAACTGCAGGGCTATCGCCTCGCCGAAGCCGCTGCTGGCGCCGGTGACCAGTACATTCTGACCGGACAGGCTGTTCAATTGCGTGTCTCCTTAGTACTACAACCGCATTTAAGGGGGTTGCAATAGGGAAGGAATGACAGAGAGTTGAGCGAGGCGTCTGCAGTGACATTGACGAGCTTGATGGCGTCTGGCGCGGCGCCAGAGGGACCAAGCCAGCCGTAAGGGGGGCGAACGAGGTGGCAAGGGCAAGGCGATTTCGAGCAGACGCCTGATTTCAGGCACGCTTAACTCGGCCAGAAAGGATTCAAGCCCCCCTTTTTCTGGTTGCGTCTGAGACGGAGCCAGGCGAGCCATACATGTGCCATCATCGAGAGTGTAATGTGTCGATACCAACTGGGCCAATAGCGCACCTGATAGTGGTCGAGGCCGGTTTCGCCTTTGGCCTCTTCGAAACACTGTTCAATGGTATAGCGGGTCGAGGCGACCTGGGCCAGAGTCAGCAGGGCAGTGTCAGGCGGCGCATTGGAGAGAAAGTAGGCGCATTCGTGCGGCTTGGTCAGCGAACGTCGCACCAGGAGCCAGCTGTCCCGTCCCGGCATCTGGTCTTGATTTTCCACGACCCGTTGGCAGGCCCAGTCGTAGATGCGAGCTCCTTTTTCCCCTGCTGCGACCTCCAGCCGTTGCCAACGGCTGTCAGGCCAGGATGCCACCACCGCGGGGATCCGTACCGGTCGTGCGCTTTCATCAAGAACGCGCGCTTTGAAAGGTTTGCGACCGTTTCCCTTCCAGGCAGGGACGCCTACCTCTGGACGCACCAGCCATACGCTGTTCTGGACCCCCACAGCAAACACATACCAACGACCACTTTCGGCCACCGCATATCGCAGCGCACGCGCCTCACCGTAGACCTCGTCTGCCGTCACCCAGCGCATCGGCACACCCAGCCGCCACGCATGGCGCAACATCGCAGCCGCCAGTTCAGACTTGGTGGCAAATCCGACGTCGGCAGGCACTTGCGCTTCTTTACAGCGCTCTCTGTCCGCACACCAGTCCGCAGGCAGATAGAGCCGTCGGTCCAGAAAGGTATGTCCCTGCGTCGTCGCATAGGTCAGGAACACGCCCAACTGACAGTTCTCCACCTTGCCTGCCGTTCCACTATACTGACGCTGTACGCCCGCCGATTTTACCCCCTTCTTGAGAAATCCCGTCTCGTCGACCACCCCGATGCCTTCCGCATCGCCGAACCCCTCTATCACAAATCGCTGCAACGCATCTCGCACCGCTTCTGCATCCCACTTCGTCTTGTACAGCAATCGTTGCGTCGCATCCGGCCTCTTGTCGCCCACCGCTTCTGCCAACTGCCAGCCATTCTTCCGTTCCACCGGCGACACCAACCCTTGCACATACTTCAACGCCTGCTGTTGTACCTCTCTACGTCCAAACAACGAGGAAAACCGACTTTGAAACGCTTCAAATTCGTCCGCCCATTTGTCCAATTCGCTCAGTTCCATAGCTCCTCCGGCTCAGCTTGCTTGCTCTCATTATCGCCGAAGGAACCCTATCTTATCAATGTGCGGTTGTAGTATTAGGCGTGGTTGAGTTTCAGAAGTTGATCGACTTCGACGGGCCGGCCGGAAGCGATGGAGTGGTTGGCCGCTATGCCCAGAAGAATTGATGCGGCGCCGTCAATGTGCGAGGCGGCGCGCGCAAATGGGTCTTCGGGCGGATCGGGATGGAAGATCTGCTCCAGCATAATTCGGTCACCTCCCCCATGTCCTCCAACGCCTTCGGGCACTTCCACGCTGTAGGGTGCAGCGTGCATGGGAAAAACCCAGATGTGTTTGCCACCGAAATCTGGCAGTGGGCTGCCGGCAGCGGGCAGGCTCTCCTCCTCTGCGGCCACGATGGTACGCCCAACGGCCTCGATGGCCTCCACTTCGATGCGTCCGCGGTCGCCGGTGACGGCGGCGCGGTAGCCCTCCCAGGGACAGTAGGCGAGCAACGAATAGCTGAGAATGATGCCGTTGCGATAGCGGGCTGTGACGCTCATTGTGTCCTCGGCGGTGATGTTGTCGCCGAAAACGTTGCGGTCGCGCAGGTAACCGCTGTCGGCCTCGGCATTCAAGTAGAGGCCGCGCAGCGTGTCGTCGGATTCGAGGCTGATGGCGAACGGGTCGGCGGCGGCGGCCTCCTCGCCGGTATAGCGGTCGTAGCTGTAGCTTTCGCCACGCGCGGCCGCGTTTTCTCGTCCGTAGAAAAGCAGGTCGCCCTGGGCGTAGACAGTCTGCGGTATCGAGTCGATCCACCAGTTAATCAGGTCGAAGTGATGCGTGGACTTGTGCACGAGCAGGCCGCCGGACTTGTCCTTTTCGCGGTGCCAGCGACGAAAGTAGTCGGCGCCGTGGCGGGTATCCAGCACCCAGGAGAAGTCGACGTGGCGCGGGCGCCCGACCACGCCCTGCATGATCAGTTCGCGCACGGTCGTCGCGAGCGGAGCGTAGCGGTAGTTGAATGTGACGCGCAGCGAGCGGCCGGTCTGCTCGATCGTGTCGAAGATCTGGCGGGCCTTGGCGTCATCGGTGGTCATGGGTTTTTCGGTGATGGCGTCGCAACCCAGCTCCATGGCGCGGCAGATGTAGTGGTGATGTGTGGCATCCATCGTGGTGACGATGACGACGTCAGGCCTGGTTTCGGCGATCATGCGGTCGAAGTCGCGGGCGTGGTAGGTGGGCAAAGTCTCCGCGCCGCGTTGCCGGACCTGACTGTTGTACCAGTCCATGCGCGTCTGACTCAGGTCGCAGAGCGCGACCAGCTCGTTCCACTTTGCGAAGTCGCCCAGAATGGCGTGAATGTACATCCGGGCGCGCCCGCCGGCGCCGACGAGCGCGTAGCGGCGTTTGGGTGATGACACGGGAGCGATCCTTTTCGATGGTGGGCACAATTCCCTTGTGTGTCTACCAAATCCATGCTAGATTTCTGATACAAATGTACTATAATGTTAACGCTATTCTATGTAAACCTGCCGTTGTGAAGGGGCAAAGTACCAATACCAACCACCGCGTCTTGATTTTGCGATTGCTCCTATTGAAACTATGGGGCTAAATCGCAAACAGCGGAAAACGCTGAAGGATGTTTTTGACCGACCAACTCGCGCAAACATTCGCTGTTCCGATGTGGAAAACCTCTTTATCGCTGTCGGCGCCAGAACTACCGAAGGTAGGGGTTCTCGCGTTCGCATCGACTTGAATGATCATATTCGGAAATTTCATCGCCCTCGCCCCGGCGAAGAAGCAAAACGCTATGCCGTAGAAGCTGTTTGAGCTTTCCTGCAAGAACTCGGAATAGAACCTGAACAATGAACTACAGAGGGTTCACAGCCGACATACGTTTTGACGAACGGGACCGGATCCTTTGGGGTCATCTTCTGGGCACGTACGACGACGTTTACTTTGAAGGAACCTCGGTCGAGGAGCTGGAAACGGCCTTTCACGAGGCTGTTGACGATTATCTGACCCATTGCGAAGAGACAGGTAGGGAACCGGCAAGAGCCGAAAGCGGCCTAACTCCCAGCGAGATTTCCGTCCGGGTAACCAAGGAATTGCAATACCGGACTTTCATCGCCGCGCAACAGAGCGGCGTTAGCCTCGACGATTTTGTCGAGGACGCGCTCTATCGGGCCCTCCAAGAATCCACTTAGCCGGCGATTTCGCCGTTTCGAATCTAGCCCCTACTTTTGCCCTGGCATCCCGACCTGTCTGCCGGACAGGTCCAATGGCGGCGGCGGCCAGTGCAGCCCGCGCTGGCCTGAGAGTTCACGGTTTAGGGCCGGGCGCCACTCGCGTTGGGGCAGGCCGACCAGTTCGCCGTCTTGCAGCCACTCCTCATCGCTGCGGTAAGGCTCATCCAGCAAATGCGCGGTCAAAGTTTGGCTCAGTTGCGCGTGCTCCTGCGACGCGCTCAGGTCATGCATCTCCAGGGGATCGGCGTCCAGGTCGAAGAGCTGGAAGCGGTTGCCAGTGGCATAGTAGATCAGCTTGTACTGGTCCTTCCGGACCATGCGCGTCGCCATCGGCCCTTCTCCCACTTCGCCGTAGAGATAGGGACGCCGCTCGGGGGCGACCATCGACTTGCCCTCGACGCTGTCAGGGACAGGGATGCCTGCCAGTTCGAGCAGGGTGGGCATGACATCCTGCCAGCCGACGAGGCGGTCATCCTCAGTGCCTGCCGGCGTGCGTTCGTCGCCGGCGGGCCCGAGTAGAAGCATCGGGATGTTGGCTGCCTGCTCGTAGTATAGCCGCTTGGCCCACAGGCCGTGGTGGCCCAGCATATCGCCGTGGTCGCTGGTGAAGCAGATAATCGTATTGTCGAGCAGATTCTCCTCGCGCAAAGTGCCAATGACGCGGCGCAGCTGGTGATCGATGTGGGTGCAGAGCGCGTAGAAGGCACGGAGGATGTCCTGAAGAGCGCCGTCGTTGAATGCGTCGCCGTAGCGGGTCTGTATCACTTGAAGCGGATAAGGCAAGTCCCCGAAATCGGCCGACCACGCGGCCCGATAAGGAAGCGGTATGTCGATTTCACGGTAGAGATTATAGTACCATTCCAGCGGCACGAGCGGCGGGTGGGGATGGCAGTACGAGAGGAACCAGAGTCCGGGACGCGTCGGGTCGCGCCGTCGGATCATCCGGCACATCTGGTCGGTAGCCCAATTTGTTACGTGCGTGTGTTCGGGCAGATGCCAGGGACGGAAGCTGTACTCATTGTTGCTCATGCCGTGCGCGTAAGAGCGCCCGGGATAGCCCTCATCACCCATCCAGATCTCGTAATCGTCGATTGCCCCGAGTATGGGGCGGCCCTCTTCGGCGAGAATCACATCGTCGAATCCGATGCGGTCGCGCTGGGGGAAGACGTGCAACTTGCCCACGGCGTAGGCCTGATAGCCGGCGTCGCGGAAGGTCTGGGCAAGGGTTGGAAAGGGCGGCATCGGCTCCTGCACCATGAAGTTGCGGTCACCATGCGTGCGGGGGGTGGTGCCGGTCATCAGCGTGCGGCGCGCGGGTATACAGACCGGGCACTCGGCGTAGGCGTTTGTATAGCGCACGCCCGCATCGGCCAGGCTGTCCAAGGTTGGCGTGCGGATGGCCCCGTGTCCGGCCCCGCCCATCAGGTATGCGGGCCAGTGATCGGTCGAAATCAGTAGAACGGACGGCGCGTCGGCCGCGCCGTTGGGTTGCGGTGACATCGTCGGACTCCAGGAATCAGTGATATTGCGCCAAGTCGGCGATTGCGGCCTTCACTTCGCGGGCGATTTCGGCGGGGACAAGCGGATTGAACGGCGCGCCGTTGCCGCCGTCGATGTCGTCGAAGCCGGACTGGGCCATGGCCGAAATGACCACCCCGTAGTTGTAGCGGCGCCCGCCGCGGAAGCGGAGCTCCTCGAGCGCGAAGATCGCATCCTCCACCCGTTGGGACTCGGCAAAGTCACCGACGCGCTGTGCGTTGTTGATCGCATCGGAGGCACCGGCGTAGGCGATGGCGATGCCGGAGGTGTGTCCCTTGGAGCCAAGTTGGGCGGCGCGAGTGCTGCGGTCGCCGATGCCCCAGATGACGAGACCATTGTCGCCGAGCGCGCGCTTGAGCGGCTCGACGTCGTCCTCGCTCGTGCCTACCTTCACGCCAACAAAAGCTTCCGAGTCGCGGAAGAGGTTTTCCATCTGGGCAATGTCGCGGCCGTCCTTGAAGTAGTAGATGAGCCGGGCGCCGAAGCGGTCATTCATCTCCTCGCCGAAGGCCATGAACTCGTTGTACATGCTGTCCGGGTCGTAGACGCCGGCCAGCGGCATGATGAGATAAGCATCAGGAGGGCGTTCGAGCGCGGCGAGTTCGCTGATGGTCTCCCTTGCTTCGGCGAGTGGATTGGGCAGCACGCCGGCAATGTAGACGCCCTCATGCCCCATCGCCCGCGTCGTGATGTCGACCAGGCCGACGTGCTCGGAGCGGGTCATCTGGTGGATGGGGCTGGTGCCGGCGATGGAGAGTACGCGCGGGCGGTTTTCGCTTTGCCTGTTGTTCTGCATCAGGTAGCGCACATTCTTCAGGTGCGCTTCGTTATCGACACTCCCGTCGCGGTATGGCACAACGGGGATTGCGGTTACACCCTCCAAAGCGGCCAGTAGCTCAGCCGTCGAGAGTTGGGCCTGTGTGGCGAAAGTCATAGAGGATCCTCCTGGGGTCGCGGGCGAATTGCCTGCGCCGATTCTGAAGGTGGGATATAGGCTATAAGAAATGAATGTTGGGCTGCGTCAGCTGTGTGCCGGCCTGACCACAGTGCCGCGCACTCACCATTCTACCACCGAGACGCGATTTCGCTCCACCCAATCCCAGTTGATTTCCACGCCGAGCCCCGGCCCCTGCGGGATCGGCACATGGCCTTCGGCGTCGATAGCGTCCAATTCGTCACGGTAATCGAGATAGAGTTCAGGCTCGTGGCTGGGAGGCGCCTTCGGATGCAGCAGGCCCATCTCATAGTAGTTCGTGTTGCGAATTGCGGCCATACACTGGCGCTGGGCCGGGCCGGGACCGTGGAATTCGAGGTCAATGCCGAGCGCCTCGCAGGCGTAGGCCAGTTTGATCACCCCGGTGATGCCGTCATAGCCGACGTCGCCGCGCACGTAGTCGGTTGCATCAGCGAGCGCGAAGTCGATATGGGGCTCCAGCGAGCGCACGTGCTCGGTCTGCAGGATGGGCGTCGTTATCAACTGGCGCAGCTTGCGATGGGCGAACTGGGAGATGCCGCCGTCGCGGTAAGGGTCTTCGTACCAGAAGAAGCGGTTCTCGTCGCAGGCCCAGCCTACTTTGACCGCGTCGCCGAAGGTGATCAGCTCGCAGGCAGGGTCCAGCATCAGGTCCATCTTGTCGCCGACGCGCTTGCCCACAGCGTGGACGTTGGCGACCTCCTGGCTGACGGGCGCGCGGCCCCATCCGTGAATTTTGAAGGCCGGATAGCCCATTTCCAGGCACTGTTCGGCGAAGTCGGCGAAGGCCTCGGGTGATGAGAGGCCGTCGGGCTGGTGGTCGCCGTGGTAGGTGCTTGCGTAGCAGGGAACACTCTCTTTGTAGCCGCCTAGCAGCTTGTAGATGGGCTGGTCGTAGAGCTTGCCGGCGATGTCCCACAGCGCGATGTCAATAGGCGCCAGACCGATGCGGGCCACTTGCCGCAGCGCGCGCTTGACCTCGGTGTAGATCAGCTCTCGTTGCAGCGCGCTGCGGCCAATCAGGAAATGGGCAAAGATGGGAATGGTGGAGAACTCGGCGTCCCGGCCGCCGGCGAACTCGCCGGTGATGCCCTGGTCGGTCTCTACACGAAGGACATTTCCCTGATGCTTGATGCGGTTGCCAGGCTCGTAGACGATATTGAAGCCGTTGTAGTCGGTGCCCAGATTCTCCCTCTCGAAGGTATAGGTATGCAACTCGATTTTGGTGATGATCGGATCGGCCATGGTTTGCCCCGCCTGTGGGATGGTTGGTTGACTGTCGTGGGAAAGAAGCTGCGCGACGAACTCTGCCAGCGCTGCAGCGCCGTACGCCCGGCATATTTTACACTGACTCGTTGGAGTCCGCATCCTGTCCGTTGGACCGTTATGCAGAAAGGGCGCCGCGGTTAAGGCAGTTTTCTCACCGGCGGGAAGGGCGTACAGGTGAATTTCGCGCCCGCATGGGGGAGCAGAGAAGACGTCTGGCTAAGAGATTAAGTCTTGCGCGTCACTCTCTGGACGAGAGCTTCGACGCGCCCTGCGGCAAACATTCCGACCAATGGGGGAAGAAGACTGAGATAGGAGTCGTCGGTGGAAAAAGCGAGAGATATCCATATCCCTAAGCCGAAAAGGACATTTTCGATAGCCAGCGAGAGCAGCGCGCCACCCAGACTCTTTCGTTTGTAGACGACATCATGCACAAACCAGTTTGTGGAGAGCGCAAAATACAACAGTGCGAGTTGAAACCGAGAGTCGGTCCCCAGATAGACATCGCCGAGAAAATACGCGCCTGCAGCGGCAAGACCCGTCCAAACGGCTAGAGAGAGTCTGTAAGGTACCATTGTCCATCGCGCCAGTATATCAGTCGCCATCTGAAATGCCTCCCCTTCCTCTTACGCCGCGTTGGCGGCGCTTTCCACATGTCCTCCTCCGGCAAATCGGAAATTCCTTCCTGGCCGAGGGGCTTTCGTCCTGGAATCGAACCGCGCCAGCAGTTGGCAGCGTTGCCCCAGGGTGCTGGAGGGCGGCTATGGCTGGCGAAGTATTTTGCGTATCAGGGCGAAGGCCTTAGACCCGATGAAGGGTCCGGTTACGATGACCAGGACGCCGGGAAATGAAGGGAAACCGAGGTAGGAATTGGCAACCCACCAGCAGACCCCCAGCCCCGCAAAACGAAAACCCAGCCCAAGGAGAAGACCGGAAAGACGCTCACGCTTACACAAAAGAATGTGTGCGGCTTCCCCTGAGAAGACTGCCGCTACAAAAAGATACAGGGGGAGGTAAGAATCGAAATAGCTATGGGCGGTCAGGGCGACCATCAGAGCCGCGAACAAAGCCAAAAGCCCAACGGAATATCCGCCGACTTTCACATCCGCCAAAAAACCTACGGCGTTACAGAATGACGACTTGCGCCTCACGTCCGGCCCGTCTCGTCGCTCAGCAGAGTCGTGCATCGTGAAGAACATTCCTAGTGTACTGCGCGTGCAAGGCCGCCCGCGATGGCGCGACTTTCACGTCGAGGCGCTTTCCAGTTGCCGTGTGCTTCCTCTTTGGCCACAAGACCCGATTAGAAAAAAGAGAACCCTAAAAGTTTCCAATAAATAGAATAACGGGCGCGGGCGGCGTCTTGAAGGTTGAAATGTCCCAGTTTCAGGAGGAGGAATTGCCGGTTTTGGCGTGCCTGGCACGGGAAAGCGGAGTAAGAAGGTAAGAATTAGTGCCAAGTGAGGCGTCAAAACGTGAATTGCAACAACCTGGAGGAAGGTGACAGCGGGTGCGCGCAGGCGTTCAGGCGTGCAGCCACCCCGGGGCAATACAGAAGGATGAAGGGGAACTGGCGATCAAGACGGGAGATCGTCCTTCAGGCTCATGGTCGATCGGAGGTATCAAGCAGTTCCGAAGCGCTACGCATGCAGTACGACCCAGCCGTCCTCGACCGTGACGTCGAAACTCTCGACAGAGGGATCTTCTTCCTCGGCGCGCTGCTCGACCGTCACGTCGTAGGTTCGTACGCGCAGGCGGTGTGGATTGAAGACCGAACGCCCACTTGTGATGTCGAATTCCCAGCCGTGCCATGGGCAGCGCAGGACCTGGCCTTCACGCTCCCAGATGAACTCACCGGGTTGGCTGGCGCGGGCGGTGCCGGTGATCGTTCCACGGCAGAGAGGCGCGCCCTGGTGCGGGCAGAGGCTGCGGAGCGCGTAGAAGTCGCCGTGGACGTTGAAAACGCCGATCGAGCGGTTGCCCACCTCTACGATCTTGCGCTCGCCGGGCGGCAGCTCGCTGACACTGCAGACGGCGTGGGGCCGCGTGCCGGCGCGGCGAGGGGAAGCACGTTCCGGGCCGTTGCCGGCCATTCGCTCTCCCTTCACAGTCTTTTCAGTAGGGCCACGCGCGCGCCAGCGGCCTCTCCGCGGCCAGCAGCTTGTGGCTGAGCCGATGGCGAATTTCGGCCAGTTCGGAGACGTATGCTGGCTCGGAAGCAACGTCGCGGTAGTCGCCCCAATCGACGGACAGATCGTAGAGACATTCTGAACCGTCGGCGTGGAGGACGTATCGGAAGCGCTCGGTACGCAGCGATTTCCAGCCAGTGTGCTCGGTCAAGGCGGAATCGCCGCACTGTCCGTCGCCGTACAGTCGCGGCAGTAGCGAGCAGCCCTGCAGGTGGGGCTGAGTCTGAATTGCGGCCAGATCCAGGATGGTCGGCAGCACGTCGAGCGCCTCGGTCAGCCCGGAATCGGTACGGGCGTGGGCCGTATTGCCCGGCAGGCGCATCAGCAGGGGGACGCGACTGCACTGGTCATGGGCAGGATAGCCCTTGCCGTAGCGCAGGTGTTCGCCGAGCCACTCGCCGTGATCGGAGGTAAAGATGACAACGGTTTCGTCAGCCAGGCCCAGCTCTTCGAGCGAAGCCAGCATCCGACCGACGTGATGGTCCACCTCGCTGACCTGTCCGTAATATCCCTGCCGCGCCAGGCGCAGCTCTTCGTCGGGGAAATTGCCCGCGTCGCGCTGCGCGTCCACTTCGGGTGGGAAAGTCGGCAGGGGCAGGGACGCGGGATCGTAGAGATCGAAATATTGTTGCGGCGCCACCCATGGTGAGTGGGGCGAATAGATGCCGGCGATGCAGAGAAAATGCTGGCCAGATTGGGCCTGCTGACGCATAAATTCGATCGACTGTTCGGCAACAAATGCGGTGTGCGTCATGTCATCGCGGCAGCGGGCGGGCAGTGGACGCTTGGGGAAGCGCTCGGTTGGATGGTCGATCCCATCCTCCACGCCCATCGTCTGTTGCCAGACCTCTGTCATCGGCGCCAGACCCCAACTGATGTACGGCAGTTGGTCGGGCGCGCGGCGCCGTACCCAGGCTCGATAGGCATCCTCGTACGATCCGGGTTCGTCGGAGATTTCCAGGTGGTCGAAGCCGTACGGGGGATGATGCGTGCGGTGGTCGCGATTGGCGTGGGGCTGGAAGTGCAGCTTGCCGATGTTGGCCGAGCGGTAGCCGTAGGGGGCCAGCAGGCGGGGTAGCGTGACGGTATCTTCGGGCACGGGCGCGCCCATGTGGGTGACGCCGAGTGTGGAAGGATACTGCCCTGTAAGAAAACTCAGACGGCTGGGCATGCAGACGGGATTCTGCACGAAACAGTGATCGAAGTTGACGCTTGCGCGCGCCAGACTGTCCAGATGGGGCGTACGAATTTGGAGATTGCCGCTGGCGCCGAGGGCATCCCAGCGCTGCTGATCGGTGTAGATAATCAGGAAGTTCGGGCGGCGCATGACGTCAAGAAATCGCGGCTAGTGGAAAACGGCCAGTGTAGTATACTATCCCCTATCCACTATTCACGAACAACTGCATGTCATAGCGAGGTACTAGCCATGCTGCGCGTAGCCAAGCCCGAAGGATTCGGCAATATCGTCCTGGAAGAGGTACCCATACCGCCGATCGGGCCGCAGGAGGTCAGGGTGCGGAGCAAGGTCAGCCTGATTAGCAGGGGATCGGAGATTCTGCGCCGCTACATGAGGGAGGAGGCGATCGATCCGGCCATCATGGGCTATTCGGTTGCCGGTGTGGTTGACGCGGTGGGCAGCGAAGTCGCGCCCCGCATTCAGCCCGGAGATCGTGTCATGATCGTCGCGCCGCATGCGCAGTACGCGGTGCAGCCTGTTGCGGGGTATGACGGGCCGCGCGTGTGGCCGATTCCGGACGACATCTCCTTTGAAGAGGCGACCTTCCTGCCTCTGTCCAAGAGCGGCGTCATCTGGGCGCAGTCGCCGGGCATCCGGCCGCGGCATACGGTTGTTATCATGGGGCAGGGGCTGGTCGGCAACCTGGTGCTGCAGGCGGCGCGCCAGCATCTGTGCGAGCGGATCATCGTCGTCGACGCGATCGCGAAACGCTGTCAGCAGGGGCTCGATTACGGCGCGGACCACGCCATCGACGTGAACGAAACCGACCCGGTCGAACGGGTGATGGAGCTGACCGGGGGTGAGGGCGCGGATATCGTATTCGAATGTGTCGGCGGCAAACCGGGCGTGAGCTCCTTCGCGCAGGCACAGCAGATGGTCCGCGTCGGCGGCACGCTGCACCTGATCGGGCTCTATCACGGGCAGCCGCTGCCGCTCGACGCCTCAAAGATGCAGCGGCGGCGAATGCTGGGCGGCTATTTCGAGGAGGATTCCGGCGAAATCATGATGGCGCGGACTGTCGAACTGATGCAGGCGGGAAAGATCCGAGTCGAGCCGCTGATCAGCCATCGCTTCCCCTACCAGCAGGCCAAAGAGGCCTTCGACCTGCTCTACGAACGGCTGTCCGAGGCGATGGGGGTGCTGCTGATCTGGGAAGAATGAACCGTGTCGCTGGATAGGGGAAGACTGGTTGCATTCGTCGCTGAAGGCGGGTCCAAGCGAAGCGCATTCGCTGGGAATGGCAAGGCGGTAAGGGACGGCGATGGACACTCATCGACGTTTGGAACTCTTGCGAAGCACCTTTCCGGAGGTTTTTGGGGGAATATCCGCTTGTCGGCGCGACCGAAAAGGATCTGCGGGCGTTCATGGAACTAACGACACTGGTTCTACCGCCAGAGATACAAGCTTTCTGCAAGATTACTAAAGGGCTGGCTGTGCGTTCACTGTTTCTGTTCAGAATCAAGACCGTCAATCACAACGGCACAGAACCAACGAACGACCGAAATGACGGTGATTTCATATACGCTTTCATGCCCGAATTCCAGGAATCAGGGTGGCTTCCTATCGGCACCGACGGCTGCGGAAACTAGGACATAGTCCCCTTGCGAGGCGCCTTCGGGCCGGGTTATCCGGTCGTGTTTCATGATGATGAAGACGGCTACAACCCTTCTTATATCATGGCTTCGGACCTGGAGCACTTCATCAAGTTTTCGGTCGAAATGGATGTGAAGTTTGCCGCATCGGCTCCTTACTGCGAATCGAATCGTTGGCCCTTCGATATGGAGGGTGGGGCAAGAAGGGACCCTGCGAAGCTTGAATTCACCGGAGTGCCGCTGCCCTGAGAAACATAGAGAACGCTACTGCCACTCGTCAGCTCCCTACCTAACCACAGTTGCCCAGGAGCGCGAATATCCGGACTAAGGGCAGACTGGTGCAACGCCAACCGAATCTCCTAGACCCCGGCGGCGACAAAATCATCCCCGCCTGGATAGCAAACGTTCAGTCGCAATCCGTCAGTTCCCAACACTCTGTTTCGCCCTAGGAGACGCAAGATGTCCTTTTCTGCCAGGGGAATCGTTCACCGATCGACTGTAACCGGAAAGCGGGGCATGATCGCATCGGCGCACCCGCTGGCTTCGGTCGCCGGGTTGCGCATCCTGATCGACGGTGGCAACGCTATCGACGCTGCCGTGGCGGTGGCCGCCGCGCTGAACGTGGTCGAGCCGTATATGTCCGGGCTGGGCGGCGACGGATACATGCACATTTATTCGGCGCGCGAGGGGGAGCACAGGGTGCTGGACTATATGGGCCGGGCGCCATACGCCGCCACCTTTGATGAGGTTGGCGAGTCGGCTAACCGCGAACGGGGGCCGCGCTCGCCGATCATTCCGGGAGCTTGCGGCGGCTGGCTGGCCGCGCTGGAACGTTACGGCACGATGGACGCGGCCGCGGTCTTTCAGCCGGCGATAGAGTACGCGGAGCAGGGCTTTCCGCTGACGGTGAAGAACGCCGAGTTCACCGAGTTCAACGTGCCGGCGATGCTGAAGTACCCGTCGACCGCGGCGAACTATCTGCCGCACGGCCGCCCGCCGCGTGCGGGCGAGCTGATGACGCAGCCCGATCTTGCAGCCAGCATGCGCGCCATCGCCGAGGGTGGGGCCGACGTCTTCTATCGGGGCGAATTCGCAGACAAACTCGTACGCTACATGGAGGAGAGCGGCGGGCTGATCACGAGCCGAGACTTGGCTGACTTCAAGGTCGAGTGGCAGGATCCGGTCTCGGTGGCATATCGGGGCTACCGCGTTTTCGGGCCACCGCCGCCATGCCAGGCCGTCCAATACCTGGAGACGCTCAACATCATGGAGGGTTTTGACGTAGCGGCGATGGGCCACAACAGCGCCGCTACGCTGCACCACTTTGTCGAGGCGGCCAAGCTGGCCCAGGCCGACAGAGCCGAGTATGCCGGAGTCGACGACCCGCCCACATCCGGCCTCCTGTCCAAAGAGTTCGCGGCCAAACGCCGCGCCGAAATCGGCGCGCAGGCCAGTCCCAGCGGCGGCGAGCGCTACACGTCCGAAAAGATGGGGGGCGAGGTGCTGGCGGGCGATCCGCGGGCCTGGATGCGCAGTGAGTGCACCACCCATTTCAGTGTGGCCGACGCAGCCGGCAACGCGGTGGGCGTAACCCAGAGCCTGGGCGCGGGATATGGGTCGGCGGTCGTGATCCCGGGCACGGGCATCGCGCTGAACAATTTCCTCTATTGGATGGATAGCGACCCGCAAAGCCCGAATGCGGTCGGGCCTGGCCGCAAGCTGGAGATGTGCATGTCCCCGGCCCAGATATGGGATGACCAGGGGCTGCGCTTCCTGATCGGGACGCCGGGCAGCTACGGCATTCTGCAGACGACGCCGCAGATGATCATGAACGTGATCGATCACGGTATGAACATACAGGCCGCGATCGAAGCGCCGCGTGTCAAGGCGACGGCGCCGGGCACGCAGGTCGACGTGGAGACGCGCATCGGCGAAGACGTGCTGCTCGAACTGACGCTGAAGGGCCACCGGCTCAACCGCTTGGGGCCCTGGGCTGCCGATGTCGGCGGCGGCCAGGGCATCATGGTCGACCCCGATAGCGGGGGTTTCATGGGCGGCGCGGACCCGCGGCGCGATGGGTATGCGCTCGGCTGGTAGGGGAGGGCAGCTGTCAGTTGTCAGTTGCCAGTGGTCAGTTGCTCTTTGACAATGCTCGGCGTGGTTGCGGTGTAGGATTCTTCGGCGCGGCCGGTCAGGTGGATCAGGCCGTCGCCGCTGTGTACGCGGTGCAGGCCGCGCCGCATGATGACGATGCCGTCCTTCTCAGCGTGCAGTTCGGCCAGTGAATCGCCGAGCGGGTCGTGGATGGTGCCGACGAGTTGACCGGCCTGCACCTCCTCAAGCAGTTCAACGCGGGCGCGGAAGTAACCGGGGGCCGGCGCGGACATTACTTCGTCCATATTGCCGTCGCCCAGCAGGTGCAGCGGCGGTGGCGAAGACTCCGGCTCCTCCTCCAGCATATCCAGATGCCGCATGACATTCAGGACGCCGCGTGTGAAGCAGTCGACATCCTGCGGGCGTGCGCGGCCAGCGCCGGGGGCCTCCGTGTAGAGGCAGGGTACACCCAGGTCGAGCGCGGCCGATAGCGTTCGGCCCGGCGGCACCGGCGGCGGGTGACCCCAGAGTACGGGCGCGCCGAAGAAGCGCGCCGCGGCCAGCGAACGCCGGCCTACGCTATCATTGCTGTGAACGTAACCGGCCAACGTGGGAATGTCGCCGACGACGCCGGCGCTGTGCAGATCGATCAGAAAGTCGGCTGCGCTGAACAGGTTTACAGTGAGCCAGTGGGCGATCTGCTGGGTCAGCGTACCGGACTCTGAACCGGGAAAGACGCGGGCCAGGTTGAGGCTGTCCACGGGGCTGTTGCGGGTGGCCGTGGCGTAGGCCGCTACGTTGCAGACCGGGACCATGAGCAGCGTGCCGCGTAAGTCCGTCGGGCTGGCCTTTGCGGCTATGCGGTGAATCGCCTCGACGCCTTCATACTCGTCCCCATGCACCCCGGCAAGCACAACCAGGGTAGGCCCCGGCTCCGCTCCGGTCGCGGTCAGCAATGGAAGCTGCCACCAGCCCCCTTCTGTACGCGGTGAAATATCCAGCAAGAAGGCCTCTTGGCGACGCCTTTCCAGAGTGGTTACATCCAGATCGGCAATGTGCATTATCCTCTCCTGAAGTTTACATTGCCAGAAACCGGACGATGGCAACGAGAGCGGAAGGCCATACTATCATTCATTCGCGAAACTGGATCGAATAGAGGTCGGCGTCTTTGAGCGCAAAGCGGATGCGTACCGGTTGCTCCGCCAGTGCGCTGAGGTCGCTGCCGCCTGTCCAGTGCGCAATCTGGCTGATCGAATCGCCGAAGATCTCACTGCTATCCTCAAGAGAGAAGCCGGGTACGGGTCTCCCCTCCTGATCCAAGATCTCTACGCGTAGGCTGCCGGCCGCAGAGGTGGCGTAATTGAGGAAGAGGTTCCGTCCGGAAAAGATCAGCGGCTTGGTCAGGCAGGTGCCGCCGGCCGAAGGCGCGTGCAGCGAGACGAAGCCGTCAATGCGCGTCGTGTAGCGCCGTACTTTCGTGCTTTTGCCGCTCCAGTAGCTCTCGGTGACGTAGAGGGAGAGTTCGGGCGGCATGCCGGGCGTGTCGGCCTCGGTTTCGAGCATTCCCCAGCCGATGCAGTTGTCGCCGTAGACCCAACTGTCCAAGCTGCTGGGGCCGGGCCGGATGTAGGCTTCTCCCCAACGCCTGAAGGTCTCGCCGTCGCGGCTGGACATGAACACGCCATCGGTGACCACCGAACCGTAACGGGGATGGGCCGCGCTGCGTTCGCGGCGCAACGCCAGCCCGGGCAGGTAGTCGGTCTGGTCCACCCAGCCCCTGTCCACGTATCGCATTGGAAAGCCGAAAAAGATGTGCGGCGCGCGCGCGTAGGGCCGGACCTGATTGGTGTAGAGGGCTTCCTCCGGCGCGTCGCCGTACTCTAGCCACTTTGGCTCGCTCCAGTTCAGAAAGTCGGACGAGGTGGAGGTCTTGATCGCGCGCACGCCGTACGGCGCGCCGCCTCGAAAGTCGCGATAGTAGGCACGGTACTCACCCCGGGCCCCATCGAAAAAGGCCAGATTCTGTGAATCGAAATAGCCCTGGGTAATGACCGGTTCCGGGGAGGATTCGCCGTTGCTTCGCATCAGCGAGAAGCGGTAACCGTCGGGCGATTCGAGGGCGAAGAGCACGCGCGGCGTACGACCCGGGACAATGGCCTTGTAGGCGGCGCTCTCGTGGCAGGCAGGATTCGAATCGCGGAATACGACTGTGTCGCCGGCGCTGAGTTTGACGCCGTCCAAACTCTCGGGCGAGAGCAGGATGTTATTGTCGCGGCTGCCTTCGTACTCGACCAGACCCAGTTTCGGCTTGTCCCAACGCTTGCCGTCCCGGCTCTCTGCGTAACATAGGAGGTATGGATGGGGGTAATCTATCTGGCTGCCGCCCATGTCGTACTGCCAAGCGCCGTAGTACATGCGCATGAGGCCCTGATCGTCCTGCAGCACCGTGCGGTAGAGGCAGGCGTTGCCCTCCCAGGGCGCATCGGTCTCCATCACCACTTCCTGTCTGACCGGAGGATGCAAGCGGAGTTCGATTCTGCCCTCCAGGTCCGCTATCAAAAAATCGTCGACCATGGGCTCCAACCGTGTTCCGATCACGAGTGGGTCGGCGTTTCCGTTCGTGGCACTACTCATTGCGTTCTCCTCTCATAAGTTGGGCGCACGCAGCAGCACAATTTCCGCCTGAAGGGCCCAAACCTCGTGGTAGACCTTTGGCGAAGGGCGCGAGGGCGGATAGCCTGGCGGCTTGTTGCCGGGATCGTGCAGTTCCAGTCGATCGCGGCCCTCTATGCGGTGCAGCCAGGTCAGCTCCTCTGCCGCTGGCGCAATCTCGCGCCGCAGAATGAATTCGACATAGTCGAAGGCCGTGAAGGCCGCCTGGGCCAGAAATACGCGCTCCACCGTCCGGCCATTCCAAGTGGCCAGATCGGGAAGGATCAACGGACCGGTACAGACCTGAAAAGTGGAGTCTTCGCGGTTAACGTTGATCAGGTTGACGGGATACTCGACCGTTACGCGCAGGTTGGTCTGCAAGTCCTGGTACGCGCAACGGGCATTGAGCAGGGCGTCGGCCAGCGTGGCCTCGACGACCTGCTCGGGGGCGCGCAGTTCGACCGGGTGCGCGTGCTCTCTGAGACTGATGCGATGGTCGCGGAAGGAGGAACTGAGCTCCTGCGCGGCCGCCGTTTCGCTCTCGCCACTGGGACGCTTGGCAATCGGAATCTGATGCGTACGGCTGAAGGCCATGCGGAACTCGTCGCTCGGAATCTGGAAGAATTCACGCCGCGGAATCGTGTATTCGGAACGGCAGGGCGCGCCGACGAAGAGTTCTGCCATCTTGCCATTCCCGTCCGAGATAGAACAGCGGGACTCCAGGTTGAAGCGCACGTGGCGCACATCGCCTTCCTTGCCGATGAAGCCGCCGGCGTACTTGTAATACGGATCAGGCTTTATGGGGAAGGTCTGCCAGGTGAAAAAGGAGCGCGGGAAGTCAATCATTGCTGGGTTTCCGTTTCGCAAATCTTGGTAGTTGGCTTTTGATTGGCTGCTGGCACGATGCAGCATGACAAAAGGATTTCGACACAAACATCGTCAGACCCAGGTGAAAAAGACGCTGAGCCAGCCTTGATGGCCGGTCATCATGTTGTCGAAAAGTTGCGGCGCTTCGTCGTGGGGCACGACGTGGCTAACGAGGGGATCGATCTGCAGCTCGCCGCGGCGGATCAGATCGTGGATGACATGCTGGTTGCGAACACGCGTCCACGGCCAGTAGGGATGTGTGTCGTTCATACCGGTCTGGTAGGAACCTGTCATCATAATCTCGCGGCGGAAGAGTTCATCGGATTCGATCGGGACGGAGCCGCTGGTTGCGCCGACGAGGATGATGCGTCCGCGATCGGCGGCGGCCTTTATCATGGTGGGATAGTTCCCGATGAAGGAGGTACAGTGGATCTGAACCTCGGCCCCACTGCCCTGGGGCATGCTTGGCAGCGCGCCTCGCCAACGCCAGGGCAGTTCGGTGTGGGCGCGGATCTCGGCGATTACGTCCTGGCTGCTCGCATTGACGAGATGGGAGGCACCCAACCGACCCGCAACTTCGAGCCGCTCGTCCACCATGTCGACGCCGATGAGGGGATAGGCTCCGACGAGGCGGGAGAGTTGGAGCGCTAGAAGACCGACGACGCCGAGGCCGTGAATTGCGACCGACTCGCCTATCTGGATCTGCGCGCGACGGACGCCGTGAAGCGCAATATCGCCGAGAACGCAGAAGGCGGCCTGGATGTCGGTCAGGTCGTCAGGCAGTCTTTCGACCCGGAATTCCTGCATGACGACAACCTCGCTGGTCTGCAGTTCAGGCGTTGCAAGCCAGTGGGAGGCGTGGTTGCCGGCGCAGAGAACACGATCGCCGACATCAAACTGGTTGATCTCACTGCCCACGGCCTCGACGACGCCGATAGCCGTGTAGCCCAAGCCAACCGGTTCGAAGGCGGCTTGTTCGGCGGCGCTGGCGTTGCGGCGGCGGCGGATGCCGTTCATTTCGGAGCCGGCGCTGACCTGCGTGAGGTGCGTGCGTACCAGGACCTGGTTCGACGACGGGACCGGCACGTCGAATTCTTCGATCTCAATTTGACCCGTGGGGGTAAGTACCAGCCGCTGTCCTTTGGTCACGCGTCGATTCCTTTCTCTGTGGTGGGCGCCATGGCGATAGACAGGAGCGTACGGTCAAGTGTACAATCAAACTCGGTCAGCTTTCAATTAGGGGCGAGCCATCTTCTCGCCTCTCCACTCACCTCCCGGAGGATGGCAATGACAACACAGCGCACGGTCTACTTCAGCGGCTCGTTCGTCGCCGAGAGTGAGGCTGGTGTCTCGATCTTTGATTCGGCGCTCATGTACGGCGACGTGATATTCGAGACGACGCGCGCCTTCAACGGCCAGCCGTTCCGTCTGCGCGAGCACATCGAGCGGCTCTATGTCGGGCTGAGGACACTGGAGATCGAGTGCGGACTGACTCCGGATGAAATGGAGGCGGCAACCCTGGAGACAATCGAAAGAAACCGGCCCTGCTTTCCCGACGGAACTGACTTTCAGATCGTCCACAATGTCTCACGCGGGCCGCTGGGCTTCTACCATTCGATCTTTGAGGGCGGCGTGAAGCCGACGGTTACGATAAACTGCTGGCCGTTGACCTGGCACCTGGCCGCGCTGGCCGACTCTTATGTCAGCGGCGTCCATGCCGTCGTCCCGGCACAGCGTGCGGTCCCATCGCGTTTGATCGACCCCAAGATCAAGAATCGCAGCCGCATCTACTACCAGGTGGCCAATCTACAGGCCCAGAAGGTTGACCCCGAGGCGTGGGCCATGCTGGTGGACGAGGACGGTTTCCTTACAGAGGGCACGGGGTCGAACTTTTTTGTGGTCAAGGACGGCGGCCTGCTGACGCCGGAGCCGCGCAACATCCTGCGCGGCGTGACGCGGCAGGCGGTAATCGAACTGGCGCAGCGGCTGGGGCTGTCTTGCCAGGAGAGAAATCTGGAGCCCTATGACGTGATGACCGCCGACGAGGCCTTCTTCACCTCGACGCCCTTCACAATCATGCCGGCGACGCGCTTCAACGGCCACGACGTGGGTGCGGGCGAACCGGGTCAGGTTACGCTGCAGCTGATGTCGGCCTGGAACCAGATGGTAGAGGTGGATATGGTCGCGCAGGCACGCGCCTACGCTGAGATCGCGCGGAAGGGCGGCTGATCATGCAGAACCGTCGCGGGCCAGGGGCCAATGAATCTTTTCCACACCCTTGGCCTGCGAGCGCATGATCGCAATCATGATCTCCAGGCTGTGCAGCGCCTCCCGGCCGTTTGACACGCTCTCGCCCCCGTCCTCGATCAATCCGATCATCTCATCGACCGCATTGACCATGCCGCTCGTATAGTCGGCCGTGCCGCCAATTGGGCGGCTAGCCACCTCGTATGGGAACGCCTCCGACACAAGGTAGACGGTCGCTTCCGTGTTGCTGATGCGGATACGCCCGTTGGTGCAGAGCAGATCCAGCTCGAAGTTGACCAACGTCTTCTGCGAGACTTCGATATGGGCGCGCACGCCGTTGGTGAAGTGGAGATAGGCCGATGCGCCGGGATCGGTACTGGGGTCGTGGCCGCCGTCGCCCCGGTACTCGGTGCGGTCTTCGTAGCCCTCCTCCATGCTCCCGATCAGCCAGTCGGGCGGCGCGTCCGCGAACATGCAGACCGTGTCGACCAAGTGCGTGCCATTGCGGAAGAGCATCGCCCTCTCGCCGCCCAGGTGCGCGCCAATCCGGGTGAGCGAGCCGATGCGCCCGTCCTCGATCATCGCCTTCGCCTGCCGCCAGAAAGGATCCCAGCGTCTGCCGTGGTTGACGCAAATCTTTGTGCCATTCTTCTCTACCGCGGCCAACATACGGTCGGCGTCGGCCAGCGTCGTGGCGAGGGGCTTCTCGCAGTAGATGCCGGGAACGCCTGCTTCGGCCGCGTCGACAACCATCTGCGCGTGCAGGTGATCGGACGTGACCACGCTCAGCAGGTCCAGGTTTTCCTTCTCCAGCATGGCGCGGTAGTCGTTGTACCTCGCCGCCGCGCCCCAGTTCCGTTCGTATTGGTCCAATAGTTCCGGCACAAGCTCACACACGGCCACCACTTCGGTGCGAGGATGCGCCGCATAGGCGGACGCGTGGGAATGCGGCTGCGGATGGCGCGTCGCCCAAAGATTGTTGCGCGGCGGCGACTGGCCGATGCCGGTCAGCCCGATGATGCCGGCCCGGTACGTTTTGCCCGATGAACTTTGACTAGCGGCCATATTTAACTCCTGCATCTGATCTGATGTGGTTCAACGCGAATTTCACGGAAGGGCGAAGCTTTTATCTTCCAGTCCTACTTTCCTTCACATCCAGCCGCTTTGCGCCAGACTTCATAGGGATTGTCGCGATTTTCCAGCGGAAAGTAGACGCGCCCGCCTACACGCTGCGATTCGTGGATCGCCATGATCATCTCCAGCACGGCACGCGCGTCATGGCCGTTGGTCACCGCCTTTACCTCTCTCTCTTCCTCAATCGCCCGGATCAACTCTTCGACGAATTGGCGGTTGTTCAACTGGAATTTCTCGTTTACCGAGCGCGGCTGGCCGTCGGTTTTGCGGTCCCATTCGGGTAGGGCAATGCGCTCCCAGGAGCCGTCGCGGTCGCCGGGAAGCCAGAGCCGGTAGGGGTAGCGATAGAGTTCACCCAGCGGTGCGCCGCGCAGCGACAGAATACCGGCGGAGCCGTGAATTTCAATACCGTGCCAGTTTACCTGCTCGCGTGTGTCGGCGTCGTCGCTGCGGTAGGAGTCGAAGTGGGCGGTCACGCCGTTGCGAAAGACAAAATATGCAGCCAGCCCGTTGCCCGCGATCAGCCCGACGCCCTCGTCTCCCTCACGAATATCGGCCAGGGTCACCTCGCGGCCGTCCTGGGTGACGTGCGCGTGCGCCCAAAGCACTTCTGAGCCGGCAAAGAAGCGGATATCGTCGAGGAGATGCGTGCCCAGGACGATCAGGTCCATGGGTCCGGCTCGATGATCGGCCTTGCCGTGGCGGCGGATCATCTGCACGTCACCGATCAGGCCCTGCTCGATCAGTTTCTTTGCGTGCAGTTCGTAGGGGTTGGCACGGCGGTGCGCAACCGCCAGTTTCGTATTGTGTCGTTCACAGGCCGCGAGCATGGCGTCGGCCTCTGCCAGCGTGCTGGCAAACGGCTTTTCGCAGAATATACCCTTGACACCAGCTTCGGCGCAGGCGATGACCATCTCGCGGTGCTCGTCAACCCAGCGCGGGCAGACACTGACGAGGTCCGGTTGGACGCGCGCGAGCATCTCGCGGTAGTCGGCGTAGCTGAGCGGCGCGTTTGTCCGCTTTGCGGCTGCCGCCCGACCCTCTGCGTCCGGGTCGGCGACGGCGATGACTTCGACGCCGGGCAGACCCTGGAAAGCCAGGTCAAGCTGGTGGCCGTAGTTGCCGCGCCCGGTATGGCCGATGATGGCGGCGCGGTAGGTCGTGGGCATATTGGGCTCCTGCGAGGTGGGAGACGGTATTGCCTTTCAGGCGTGTCGGCGCATGTTATTGCCTTCCCGTCTACTCAAAATCCTCTCCGCTCCCTTATTCGCCCGTGGTGCGGATTTCGACTTCGTCGAGGCCCGGAGCGAGTGGGAGAGACACTTGGGCGCCGGTCTTGTGAGAGATGTGGATGGCGGTAATGACTTCGAGTGCCTTGAGCCCGTCGCGACCTGTGGAAACGCTCTCGCGGTCTTCGAGCAAACAGTCGATGCATTCACGTACGGCAGAGTAGAAATAGTCGTCGAGTTTGAATTCGGTGGGCATGTCGGGGATAGGCTCAATATCATAGCGCGTTCCATAGCCCTCTTCGGCTTCTACAAGGGGCCCATGTTCCCAGAGGCCGCGCCGCTCGCTGAAGTGTATGCGGCCCCCGGTGCCGGCGATTGTCGTGTAGCCCAAGTGCTCTCTGCGCTCGGCAATGCAGTCGACGATGACGACGACGCCGTCTGAGCAGGCGATCAGGCCGGCGCCGCCCGGGTCGGCTACGCTCTCCTGGTTCAGGTAGCCGGAGACGAGCAGCGGCTCGGCGGAGGTGAAGAAGAAGGCGTAGTCGACGGTATGCGTCCCGTTGGTGAGAAGGGGGCGGCAGCCCTCGTAGGTGATAGTCTTGACGCGGCCGACAGCGCCTTCTTCGACCATACGTTTGAGGCGCTGGTAATGGGGAAGAAAACGCCGCGTATGTTCGGTGATAAGGCGGGCGCCGCTCTGGTCGCATGCTTCGACCATCCTGCGGCCCCAGGCAACGCTGGTGGCTAGAGGCTTCTCGACCATAATGACCTTGATGCCGGCCGCGGCGGCGTCGATGACGGGCTGGTGGTGGTAGAGGCTGTTTGTGGTTACGTCGACGACATCAAGCGCGGCCTTTTCGTACATGTCGCCCGCGGTGGGATAGCGATGTTCGGGCGGGATCTCCCATTCGTCGCCGAACTGCTGGAGGCGCTGAGGGTCGATATCGGCGATGGCGACAAGCTCGGCGTCCTCGCAGCGGCGGTAGCCGGCGGCGTGGGAAAAGGGCCTGCGCCCCAATCCACCGATAGGCCCGGCGCCGACGATGCCAACTCTGACCTTGGCTTTTGACATGCGATCACTCCTGAGATGTGGGTTAATGCCGCGACTTGCGACGTAGGGTTCGGCTCATTCATTGGCGGCGATCGGCATGACGTAGTGTACCTGCCGCGCCACCTCCTGGAATCCGAACTTGGGGTAGAAGTGCGCTCCAACTTCGTTCTGGGCCAGGGTCTCGATTCTGGCGTAGTGCATTCCTTCAGCGGCGAGATATTCGACCGCCTTCTCCAAGAGCTTGCGACCGATACCGCGTTGCTGATAGGCGGGCAGGACGGCAAAGTTGGGAATGCCGCCAACCTTTGCGGCCGCGTCGACACGCGTAGAGACGTAGCCAACGATCTGACCGTCCACTTCGGCGACGAAGATGCCCGCGGCGTTGACGGCGGCGTCATCGTCGATGTGACGTTTCTTGCGCCAGCGCCAGTTCTTGCCGTGGATCAGCCCGTATAGCAACTCGATGTTCTGGTCGATGCACACGCCATCGAAGCAGATCGCGGTGATCGTCTTCAGCGTCTCCAGATCGGTCGGTCGATAGGGCCTTATGCTCATCCTATTTCCCCGCGCCGCTCTGCGGCTTTATCGGGCCTTTAGCGATGGTCGGCGACTGTTACACGAAGCGGAAGGCGAAAAGGTCGGCGTCGTGCAGCACGAAGCGCAGCCGCACGGCTTCGCCGCTGAGCTTGCTGAGGTCAGCGCCCTGCGCCCAGCCCACCTTCCGCGCCAGGTCATCACCCAGAATTTCTACGCAGTCGGCCAGGCCAAAGCTCTCAATCGCCGTGTCGACCTGCCCGTGCAGAATTTCGACGCGTACGCTGCCCGCGGCCGAGGCGGAAAAGTTCACTTCCATTTCTCGGCCCTGGAACTTGAGCGGCTTGGTCACCATTTCGCCGCCGGCCAGGGGCGCGTTCAAGGAGACGAAACCATCCACTCGAAGCGAGTAGCGGCGCAGACCGACGCTTGGACCGCGCCAATAGCCTTCGCTCACGTAGATTGACAACTCGTCGGGCGCGCCGGCAAACGGAGAGGGGGTCGTCACCAGACCCCAGTTCTGGTAGTTGTCGCCGTAGGTCCAGTTATCGACGGGCCGCAGGCCGGGGCGGATGTAAGCCTCCGGCCAGATGTTGAAGGTAAGGGCGTCACGGCTGCTCATGAAGAGGCCATCGGTCAGCGCGGCGCCGTAGCGTTCGTGCGCGTCGGCGCGGATGCGGCGATGCGCCTGCTCCGGCAGGTCCTCGATCGCCGTCGACCAGGGGCGATCGACGTAACGCGCGGGAAAGCCGACAAATATATGAGGCGCCCGGAAATAGGGAATGATCTGGTTGGTGTAGAGTTCGGCGATGCGGCCAGGCCGGTAGTCGACGAAGACCGGCTCGGTCCAGTCGAGGAAATCGGCGGAGACACAGGTCATGATGTCGCGGCCGTGGCGGAAGTCGCGGTGGTAATCGCGATACTCGCCGCGCTCACCGTCCCAGAAGGCCAGGTTCTGGGAGTCGAAGTAGCCTTTGGTGATGACAGGATCGTCGCGCAACAGATCCCATTGGAGGCCGTCGGGTGATCCGAGCGCAAACAGGCCCTTGTAACCGCGGTTGTTGGCGAGCGCCTTGTAACGGGCGTCGCCGGCGGCGTCGGGATTGGGATCCTTGAAAGGCACGAAGTTTATCGCCGGGCTGCTGTCGTCGCGGGCGTCGAGGATGATGTTGTTGCGGCGTGAGCCTTCGTATTCGACCAGTCCCAGCTCCGGCTTGCTCCACCTGATCCCGTCGCTGCTTTCGGCCAGGCAGACCACCTCGGCATGGGGGTACTCGAGGGAGCCAGAGTCGTGCGTGAAGTGCCAACCGCGGTAGTACATGCGGTAGGTATCGTTGTCCCGAAAAACTGTATAGTAACCGGAGGCGTTGCCCTCCCACGGGGCGTCAGTTTCGAGAACGATATTCTGCGGCACAGGGCGGTGCAGCCGCAGCGCCGCGTCGCGGCTTATACTTGCAATCAGGTGGTCATCAACAAGGAGCTCACGGCGCGAGCCGATGTCGATTATGCCCTGACCGTCGAGTGAGTCTGTCATGGCGCTTGCCTCAAGTGTGGCGGGCCGGTGACCCGGGCGGCAGGTTCAGGCTGGTGTCACGCCGATGCCGTCCAGGCGGCTCTTGGTTTCGGTGTAGACATCATCGGACAACGGACCGGAGAGCACGGCCTGCACGTTCTCATCGAGATGCGCCGGGTTTGTGGTGCCGACGATGATCGTGTGGACGTCGGGATGCGTCAGTGTGTAGCGCAGCATGAAGGAGGTGTTGCTCTCGTCGGCTTGGCGCAAGTCGGCCAGCCCGGCTTCGTCAAAAGGCTGCCAGTTTTCCGGCTTTCCCAGTCCAACCTTTGGCTCGCCCAGGGCCACGCCGCCGCGGATGATGGTGCCGGCACCCGCTTGCGCGGTCGTCGTCAGCCAGAGTTCGTGATCGCGCTCGAGCGCAGAGTAGGGAATCTGGTAAACGTCGAACACGTCCCATTCGAGATAGGTGGGCAGGTGCGGCAGCGTCGTCGACATTCCGATCCAGCGCACTTTACCCTGGGCGCGCATGTCCTGTAGCGCGTTGACCAGTTCGCCCTGTTCGCACTCGGCGACGGACGGGTTGTGGAGCTGCATTATGTCCACAGAGTCGACGCGCAGGCGCTCGAGACTTTCATGCAGGCCGCGGAAGAGGTTCTCTCTGGTCCAGATATGCCCGTCGGGATGACAGCCGCACTTGGTAGCCAGAACGAACTCGTCGCGCCGATGGCGGAGGAAGCGACCTATCATCTCCTCGCTGTTGCCGTAGTCATTGGCCGTGTCGACAAAGTTGATGCCAGCGTCGAGGACGGCATTGAGCTGGGAATCCATCTCGGCATCGGTCATGGCGCGGCGGTGAGCGGCGCCGAATCCTAGCCGGGTGACCTCCAGTCCGGTACGGCCAAGAATTGCGGTGGGTAGGGAATTGGCCATTCTTTCTCCTCTCTTTCCGTCTCAATTGGCGGGTAAGCAGTCGCGTCAGCCCGCCGGCCGCGGAGCAGATTGGTTACATACGGGGAACCGCCTGGCGACATCGGCTATCCGCTGGCGTGGAACCACCGTCGTCACACGCGCCCGGGAATCTCCTGGCCGCGGATGAGCATGAAGGGCGTTTTGCCCCGATTGGGCGTGCCTTCGACCTGCTTGCGGTGATCTTCATCGACGATGCCGAGGTAGCTCGTCTCGGCGTCAATATAGTGCAGCGCCAGTCCACGACGGCGATCGGGCGTTGGGTTTGCGCCGGTGCGGTGAAAGTTAAGGCCGTGGTGGAACATACAGTGGCCCGCCTTGATTTCGACCGGAACCGGGTCTGCCACGTGTGGAAGCGCCAGGAATCTTTCCTGATACTCGCGCGCAATCGGCCCCAATTTGTGGCTGCCGGGGATGACTGTCATGCAGCCGTTCTCGACCGTAGCGTCGTCAAGCGCGACCCAGCAGCTCACATGGTTCTGCGGCGCGAACATGGGCCAGGCGACCGAGTCCTGGTGCCAGTGGGTGACGGTACCGTTGAAGCGCGGCTTCATCATCAGTTGATCGGCGTAGAACTTGATGTTGGGCGTGCCCATAAGCGTTTCGATCACGTCAACGATGGCCGCTTTCCTGGCCACGGACTCAAAGAGATCGTCGTGGTAGCAGAGATAGACCATCTTGCGGATCATGTCGATGCGCGGCTCGACCGTCTTGGCGCCGTCGCGGAACTCCGCTTCGAATTGAATATAGTTGGAGGGCACATGGGTGAGCCGTCCGGCGGCGATGTCTTCACTGCGCTGACGGAGGGCCTCGACCTCTCCATCCGACAGCACGCGGCCGTAGGCAAGATAGCCGTTGTCGTCAAAAAACTGTTTCTGTTCAGCGGTCAGTGCCATGGTCGTTCTCCTCGGTTGTCCGTTCTTGCAGGCCGGGTCACTCATTCAGTTCAATTGCGCAGAAGTTTCGGCAAAAGTAAATGTACGATGATTACGCCCAACAGTCCAAACACGATACCAGGTCCGACCAGTAGGAAGCCGCGCTGCAGCGTGTAAAGCAGAACGAAATCGGAAAGAAGCAGTTCGAACAGGGGGACGAATCCGCCCAGCAGGCCCCAAGTCGCATACGTCCAGAAGCCGCCAAAGAGCAGTACGCTCAGCAGAGAGGCGATCAACTGCAACAGCATCGCTCTTTCCTCCGCCAACGCGAGGACAATTCCGCTCAACACAGCGCCAGTGCTCAGCACCAGCATGTTGGCCTGCCAGGGAACGTAGCCGCCGATGTCGGAGAGTGTAATCAGCCCCAGATAGGCCAGAATGGAGGCGACGGCAAGGACTGATGCAGCCGAACGGAGGTGTGAATGCAAAGCGCTACTCCTCCAGGTCGGCTTGCAGCCGCACCAGGCGCTCGTCGCGCCCGAAGGGATGAACCAGGCGAATGCCGGCTTCGACCGTCCAACGGGGCGGCGTAGAAGCCTGCGCGCGTGCGGCCATGACCCTGTCCAAGTCATAGATGAAAAGGGGGAATGAGACATCCATCTGCCCGTGAGGCGCCAGGGTCTGGTCGATGGTGGAGGCTCGGCTATAGAGGGCCTGGTCCACGTTGGGGTCGTTGCCTAGAAAGGCGCTGTTGCTGCCGCCGATGCGTTCGTCATCCAGGAATACGTTGAAGAAGTAGCTGTTCAGGCGGATCGGTAGAGGCGAGCGGTTGTGCAGCTTGAAATCCAGAATAAGGCGTGCGCTGCCGTCGTCGGTGCGGCGTACATCGGTCAATTCCAATTCGAGGCTCTGCACGCTCGTGATCGAACTGATGTAGTTGGAGGCGGCGTGCCAGCTGGCCGCCAGCGCGACAAGACCCAGCACGACGAGGAGCGCGTGGGCGATGCGCGCCGCGCTTGGGCCGGCGACGTTCTCGCTTCGTTCGCGCTCAGACACATCCCGCGTATGACCTGCCGCGCACGGAGATATAGTCAACATGGACTTCGTCGGGGGCGCTCAGGTCTTTTGTCTTCGCGATCATGTAGTGCAAGGCCCAAGCGCGGCGGCGCTTGTCCGAGGTATTGGGGCTGGAATAGTGCAGGTTGAGGCTGTGGAATAGGAGGCATCCGCCGGCAGGAATGGGGTTGGGAATCTCCTGCGCCCTCATTTCCTCGGTCAGAAGCTGGGGCAGGTGCTTGAGCTGAAGGAGGCCGTAGGTGTGACTGCCGGGGATGCAACGAATGCAACCGTTTTCGAGCGTGGCGTCATCGAGCGCAATCCAGCAGGTTATCTGGCTCTGAGGGATGAGGAATGGCCACGAGGCGGTATCCTGGTGGTACTCCTTGAACGAGCCGTGACCGGGTGGCTTCATGAAAATCTGGTCGCCTAGCAGCTTGATGTCCGGTTCGTCGAACAGCTCTGCGATCAGGTCGACGAGCTTCGACTTCTTTGCAACCGCGAGAAAACTCGAGTTAATCGAGGCTGGGAAATTGATCTTGCGCAGCTCGTCGAGAGCATCGTCAGCCTGCACCTCGCCGCGCGCTATGACCGCCTCCTTCTCCAGGACGGGTTTCCCCTTGATATCGGCGGGAACTTCGACGCGGCCGTAAGCGATGTCCTCGGTCAGCTGTTGCAGTTCTGCGAGTTCTCCTGCGTCGAGCAGAGTGGGGTACGGCAGGAAACCGTCGCGCCAGAAGGTTGCCTTTTGCTCCGGCGTAAGGATCATCTCCTCCTCCAATGCGCCCGGGCAGGCGCGTCTGACTAGCTCAGTCGAGGGTCATGCGCGGGTCGAGTGCGTCGCGCAGGCCGTCGCCGATGAAGTTAATACTCAGGACGCAGATGGTGATCATGAGGCCGGGGGGAACCCAAAACCAGGGCATGTCTTCGATGATAGAGATGTTTTGCGCCTCGTTGAGCATATTGCCCCAACTGGGGGTCGGCACCTGTACCCCCAGGCCGAGAAAGCTGAGCCCTGCTTCGGTCAGGATGGCGCCGGCGATACCGAAGCTGGCTGCAACTGTAATCGGAGCGACTACGTTGGGGAGGACGTGGCGCATGATAATCCATTTCTGCTCGACGCCGACGGCGTGGGCGGCCATTACATAGTCCATTTCGCGGATGGAGAGGATGAGGCTGCGCACGAGGCGGGCGACGCCGGTCCATCCGATGAAGCCGATAGCGAGCATGGAGTTAAATATACCCGGTCCGATGAAGGAGACGATTGTAATCAGGATGATGAGGGTCGGGAAGGCCATGACGGTATCGGTAACGCGCATGATCAGGGCGTCGGCGCGACCGCCGTAATAGCCCGAAATGCTGCCAAGAATCGTACCGATGGTGATGTAGAGAGCGACGGCTACGATGCCCACGGACATGGAGACACGGCCGCCGAAGATGACCCGGCTCCAGACATCACGACCCGTGAGGTCGGTGCCCAGCAGGTGGCCGGGTCCTGGGGCCAGCCCGATCTCCTTGATCTCGATCTTGGCTGGATCGATCGGCGCGACGACGGACGCCAGGGGGAAGAATACAACAACAAAGACGACCATCAGGACCGCGCTCGCAAAGGCCAGTTTGTGGCGGCGAAATCGACGCCAGGCGCGGCGGCGCTGCGCGGCTGCTCCACCTTCATCGCCGCTGAGGGCGGAGGATATATCCTGGAGACCTTCGGCTTTTCCTTCAAGACTCATGATTCGTCTGGATTCCGGTTTTTGGGCAGTACAGTCCGCAGCCAAGGGCGGGCCCAGAGCCAATAATCTGGACAGTTGTAACCTTACTCATATCGGATGCGGGGATCAATTGTTCCGTAGGTCAGGTCGGTTATCAGGTTGCTGGCGACGATGGTGAGTGCGGAGACAAGGACCATTCCCATAATCAGAGGATAGTCACGCGTTGCCACACCATCCAGGTAAAGGATGCCCATTCCGGGCCAATTGAAGATGGTTTCGATGATGATGGCGCCGCCGAAAAGACTAGGCAGCCGCAGGCCGATGATGGTGATAACCGGCAGCAACGCGTTGCGGAGCGTGTGGCGAAAGATGACAACCTTTTCGCTCAGCCCTTTGCTGCGAGCGACGGTGACATAGTCGAGCCGCACGACCTCCAGCACACTCGAACGGGTATAACGCATGATGCCGGCCGTCGTCTCGAGGCCCAGCACGATGGCTGGCAGCGCCAGGTAGCGAAGTCGATCGAAAATCGTTCCCCAGAGGCCAAAATCTTTGCCAATGGACGAATAGCCGCTGGTCGGCAACCATCCCAATTTGAGGGAAAAGAGATAGATGGCGGCAATGGCGGCAAAGAAACCCGGGATGGAGATGCCGATGAAGGCCAGAAACGTAAGCAGATAGTCGGGCGGCGTGTACTGATTCAAGGCGGAAAAGATGCCGAGGGGAATGCCAAGGACAATGGAGATCGCCATGGCCGCGGCCATGAGGCGCAGTGTCGCCGGCAGACGGCGGGCAATCTCTTCGCTGACCGGAATCTTGCTGCGAATGCGCACGCCGAGATCGCCTTTTAGGAGACCGCCCATCCACTGCAAATAGAGAATGGGAGCGGGTTTGTCGAGCCCGTATTTCTCGCGTAGCTTATCGGCGTTTGAGCCTTCATCGCCGCCGGCCCCGGTCTCAAAGTCCATCAGGATCATGGCAGAAACGGCGTCGCCCGGTGCAAGTTCGGTGAAGGTGAATGTGATGATCGTGATGCCGATCAGCACGGGCAACATCTGGACGAGGCGGCGCAGAATGTATCGGTTCATAGGCAGGATTGAGACTGGTAAAGGGTGGATACGAGTCAGTGGATAGCGGTCAGAAATGCCGCTATCCACTGAGCACTAGTCGCTGCTCTTCTTACTCGCCGGCCAGATACCACCTATTCGGGTAGCGGTCAGCGTAAGGGTTATCCAGCTGCCGCCACGTATTGTTACACACGTCGGCGCTGAAGGCGAAGTAGCGCGTCGGCCAGAAGACGGGAATTTCACCCGCCTCCGCGGTGATGATCTCGGTGGCGCGATAGACCATCTCCTTACGCTTCTCCGGGTCGGGCTCGGACATGGCGGCTTCGGACAACGCGTCGAACTCCTCGTTGCAGTAGTGGCCTACGTTGCGGCCTGCCGGCCAGCTACGGTCGCAGCCCAAAGAAAGGCGCAACTGGTCGGGGTTGAACCAGCCGCAACAGCCGTAGGAGAGGTCGAAGTCATCGCCGTCGTAGACGCGGGCGACCCAGGCGGGGCCGTCGAGGTAAACCAGCTCGACATCGATGCCGACTTCGGCCCAGTATTGCTGCATGGCGGCGTGGATGCGCTTGTTCTGGTCATCCTGGTAATAGGTGACGAAGTTGACCTCTTGGTCGGAGTCCCAGCCGGCCTCGGCCAGCAGTTCGCGCGCCATGTCGGGATCGTAGTCGTACTTGGTAATGTCGGGACTTACGAATTCGGGATTTGTAAGCCGCAGATGGAGGACTTCGGCCAGCTCGCCGTAATAGGCTTCGGCCATGGCTTCGCGGTCGAGCGCGTGCAGAAGAGCCTGTCGCACGCGCGCGTCCTGCCAGAGCGGCTTGTTCTGGTTGGCCCATACGGTCATGCCGCCGCCGAGGAGGCCGCCGAGCAGGACGATATCAGGATCATCCTTGTAGCGTTCGTATTCGACGGCGGTGACGCGGCCGGCCATGTGAATTTCACCGTTTTCAAGCGCGGCGAAGGCGGTGGCGCCACTCAGACCGAGGCGGAAAATGATGCGGTCGATGTAGGGGCGGCCGGCGTAATAGTCCTCGTTTGCTTCGAGGATATAGTACTGGTCCGGCTCGAATTCACCCATGATGAAGGGGCCGGAACCGACCGGATTGCGGACGGCATACTCGGACTCGCCCAGTTCGGCGAAGGGGATGCCATCGAGCAGATGTTTCGGCCAGATGTTGAAAGAGGCCATATTGTTGAGGACGCTGCTGCGGGCCCCCACCAGGTTCAGCTCGACGGTATAGTCGTCCAGGACCTTGATGCCGGAGATGTCATCGGCCTCGCCATTTTCGAAGGCCTCCGCGCCGACCAACTGGTCCAGCCCCGAGGTGCGGCCGTGCGAGGCGCCAGTATCGGGATGGAAGAACAACTCGAGCGAGTATTTGACATCCTCGGCTGTCAGCGGCTCGCCATCGTGGAAGCGCACATCATCGCGCAGGTGGAAGGTGTAGGTGAGGCCGTCTTCTGAGACTTCCCAGCTTGTGGCCACGTCTGGATGAATGGTGACGGCATCCGTGTCGCGGTCGATCAGCTGGTTCCAAATGTAGGGGTCTGCGGCCGAGAAGATGAACCAGTTGCTGCCGGTCATAGCGCCGGCGCCGCCTGCGATGATCACCTCGCCGCCATATTTGGGCGGTGAATCGGGGCAGACGTTAATTGTCGAGCTGCCGACGTCCGCGGGATCGTACCAGGGTTCGGTAGGCTCCTCCGCCACTTCTTCCTCCATCTCCTCCTCCATCTCGGCCGGCCCTGTGGCGGCCGGCGCGGCGCAGGCTGCGAGCAGCCCGACCAGCAGGATCAGGAAGATGGCGAATCCAACCTGCTTTCTCGTGATCAACATCGTTCAAACCCTCCTTGTCATTGTTGCGATGCGTACCGTCATGTGGACGCGAGCGGGGTGCATGATTCCAGACACGTCACCGGCGAACGTTGCAGCAATTCTTGTATCGCGTTCGAAAGTGAGGAACGGTTGACTTCATGGAAATGCTCCCGGGCCTCCCTGACCTGAGAGGACCGAATCGCGAATCGGTGAAACAAGGATGAATTTCAATTGAAAATACGACAAGAAGCTGTGATCGAGAATGAACCGCCGACAACGCGGCCTCTACGATTCCTTTGATTCCAAACTCCAGATTTTCAGGTTAGGTCAGACCTGCTAAAGAAGCAGGAAGTCCAGCAGCCGGTGACTACAGCGCCTAACGCCCTGGCTACAGGTGGCCTCGTGCCCCGTAGATGACAGACATGGGTCAGTGGAGGGCGGGACTGCTGACCACCGTCCACTGACCCGTCGATTTAGTTGTTCCTACTCTCCGGCAAGATACCAAGTGGCCGGGTAGCGTTCGGAAAACGGCTCGTCCAGCTGACGGTAGACGTTATTGCAAACGTCGGCGCTGAAGGCTGAGAATCGAGTCGGCCAGAAGACAGGAATTTCACCCGCTTCTGCGGTGATGATCTCGGTGGCGCGGTACAGCAACTCCTTGCGCGCCTCCGGGTCGGGCTCGGACATGGCTGCTTCGGCCAACGCGTCGAACTCCTCGTTGCAGTAGTGGCCTACGTTGCGGCCCGCCGGCCAGCTGCGGTCACAGCCCAGCGAAAGGCGCAACTGGTCGGGATTGAACCAGCCGCAACAGCCGTAGGAGAGGTCGAATTCGTCGTTGTCATAAACGCGGGCGACCCAGGCGGGGCCGTCGAGGTAGACTAGCTCGACGTCGATGCCTACGTCGGCCCAGAACTGCTGCATGGCGGCGTGGATGCGCTTGTTCTGGTCATCCTGGTAGTAGGTAACGAAGCTGACCTCCTGCTCGGAATCCCAGCCGGCCTCGGCCAGAAGCTCGCGCGCCTTATCGGGGTTGTACTCATACTTTGTAATATCAGGGCTTACGAATTCGGGATTTGTAAGCCGGAGATGGAGGACTTCGGCCAGTTCGCCGTAATAGGCTTCGGCCATCGACTCGCGGTCGAGCGCGTAGAGCAGCGCCTGCCGCACGCGTGCATCCTGCCACAGAGGCCTGTTGTGGTTGGCCCATACGGTCATGCCGCCGCCCAGCTGACCGCCGAGCAGGACGATGTTGGGGTCGTCCTTGTAGCGTTCGTATTCGACGGCGGTGACGCGGCCGGCCATGTGAACTTCGCCATTTTCAAGCGCAGCGAAGGCTGTTGCGCCACTCAGGCCGATGCGGAAGATGATGCGGTCGAGGTAGGGCCGGCCGGCGTAGTAGTCCTCGTTGGCTTCGAGGATGTAGAACTGGTCCGGTTCGAAGTCACCCATCTTGAAGGGGCCGGAGCCGACCGGATTGCGCACGGCGTACTCGGTGTTTTCCAGTTCAGAGAAGGGGGTTCCCTCGAGCAGATGCTTCGGCCAGATGTTAAAGGCGGCCATATTGCTAAGAACGCTGCTGCGCGGCCGCACCAGGTTCAGTTCGACGGTATAGTCGTCCAAAACCTTGATGCCGCTGATTTCGTCGGCGTCACCGTTCTCAAACGCCTCCGCGCCGTCCAGCTGATCGAGGCCGGAGGTACGCCCGTGGGATGCGCCCGTGTCAGGATGGAAGAACATCTCCAAGGAGAACTTAACGTCCTCGGCGGTCAACGGCTCGCCATCGTGGAAGCGGACATCATCGCGCAGGTGGAATGTATAGGTGAGACCGTCTTCGGAGACTTCCCAGCTCGTCGCCAGGTCGGGATGGACTGTGACGGCATCGGTGTCGCGGTCTATCAGCTGGCTCCAGAGATAGTCATCGCGGGCGCTGAAGATGAACCAGTTGCTCCCGGTCATCGCCCCGGCGGCGCCGGCGACTACGATTTCTCCGCCTTGCTTGGGAGGTGAATCGGTACAGATGTGGATCGTCGTGCTGTCCACGTCTGCCTCATCGTACCAGGGCTCGACGGGCTCTGCGGCCATTTCCTCCTTCATCTCCTCTTCCTGCATCTCTGCCGGCTCCGCATCGGCGGGCGCGGCACAGGCCGCGAGGAGCCAAACCAGCAGGATAAGGGAGAGGACGAATCCAACACTCTTGCTAGAAATCCTCATCTTCTGAACTCTCCTTGTCTTCGTTGCGTTGCGCCCGAAAAGTTTGACGCAAACAGTGTGGATAAATCCAAACACGAAACCGGGCGTCTCAGCGGGGATCCGCTCGCGTGTCCGGAAGAGATGGGCGATTGGCTTCTAGACTGACGGAACTACGGGGACCCCGGTGGAACGGGGTCCGACAACCTAAGTGTCCGACGAATGCGTGACGCCAAAGAGCTGCCTTCCCGGGCCGTTATTCGTCCAATCTCGTCGTTGAGGCAAGCGCGGGGCAGGATTACGGAACTTCAAGACCAAGCTGTACGAGTGCCGAGCGATCCGGGCTGACCTACGCCAAAAGACTACGCAGCCTCTACGATTTGACTACGAATTGTATACCACATCGCCGCGGTCGGCGTCAAATCTGCCCGATACACATTCAGAGGGCCGGTGGCCGAGGCATTCCTTTTTGGGCGGTTGGACGCTGAACGCGGCGTCGTCAGATCATCGCGCGCGCCCGATATTGCAGTGCCTCTGCGAGGTGCGGCGTATCGATCTCGTCTTCGCCGGCGAGGTCGGCGATGGTCAGGGCCAGTTTGAGGACGCGATGGTAGGCGCGGGCTGTGAGGTCCATTTGGCGCACGGCTGCTGTCATCAGGTTTTTGCCCGACTCCTTCAGCGGGCAGAAACGCTGTACCTCGCCCGGCCCCATATCCCCGTTTACGACGACGTTGGTCTTGTCCAATTGGGAAAAGCGGGCCTGTTGACGGGCGCGCGCCCGCTCGACGCGTTGCCGCAGTTGCGCGGAAGGCTCGCCGCCGTCGAGGCTCGACAGCTTTTCCACGGGCACGCGCGCCACGTCCACATGGATGTCGATGCGGTCAATCAGGGGCCCGCTGATGCGACCCTGGTAGCGCTGCACCGTCATCATTGAACAGCTGCACGGTCTGCGCTCGTCGCCGAAATAGCCGCAGGGGCAGGGGTTCATGGCGGCCACAAACATGAAATTGGCGGGGAAAGAAAGTGTGCCGGCCGCGCGGCTAATGGTCACGACCTTGTCTTCCAATGGCTGGCGGAGGCTTTCCAGGTTCTTCGATCCGAACTCCGGCAACTCGTCGAGGAAGAGGACGCCGCGATGCGCCAGACTGATTTCACCGGGGCGAGGTACGCGTCCGCCGCCGACCATGCCGGCGTGGCTGATTGTGTGATGCGGGGCGCGAAAGGGTCGGACGCGAATCAACGGGCCAACGCCGTCGAGTTCGCCGGCAACCGAATAGATGCGGGTGATCTCGAGCGATTCGCGCAGGCTCGCCGCGGGCAGAATCGACGGCAGGGCGCGCGCCATCAATGTCTTGCCGCTGCCGGGCGGACCCACCAGGCGCACGTTGTGGCTGCCGGCGCAGGCGATTTCGAAGGCGCGCTTTGCGTGTTCCTGTCCGCGGATATCCTTAAAATCGACGGGATAGACGACCTCCTCCTCGACGCTGAAGGTGGTCGTGTTCTGGCAGCTGATTATCTTCTGTCCGGAGAGGTGGCCGACGATTTCGCTGAGGTGCGCGACCGGGTAGACGTCGAGGCCTTCGATGAGGGCTGCCTCGGTGGCGTTGTCCTGGGGCACAAAGAGGCGTCGTATGCCGCGCCGCTGCGCCATAGCGGCCATGGATAGCGCTCCGTTCACGTGGCGCACAGCGCCATCCAGCCCCAATTCGCCGACGACCAGCGCGTCCTCCACGTCGGCCAGAATCTGGCGTGAAGCTGCCATTATGCCAAGCGCGATCGGCAGGTCGTAGGCAGGTCCTTCCTTGCGGAGGTCCGCCGGCGCCAGATTGACCGTCAGGCGGTGTTGGGGGTAGAAGAAGCCGCTGTTGGCGATGGCGGAACGAACCCGTTCCCCGCTTTCGCGCACGGCCGCGCTGGGCAGGCCGACAACAGTTAGTCTCTCCAGTCCGCTTGCAATATCGACTTCAACTTCGATCGGTTCGGCGTCCAGGCCGACGATCGCGCAGCTTCGCACTCTCGCTAACATCGAAACCTCCGGGGGATTGAGTTTTCGTCTATTTTCGTTTCTATTCGTCAGCAGCTGCAGGCCATTTCAGACCTGCCAGCTGCCAGGAGCGGGCCAAAGAGTTGGCGGCAGCCTCTGCCGCGCCGGCAGGGGCAAGCTGGCTAATTCGTTGACTGAACGGCTCGACAGTCACCGGACCGTCGTAGCCGATCGCGTCCAACGCCTGTAGAAATCCTCCAACATCGGTGAGACCGGTCTCGGTCGGCAGCTCGCGCTCAAGGTCCATCTGCTCATCGGCGCTGCGACCGGCGACGGCGTCGTTGACATGGACATTCACCACCTGGGCATTGGACAGGCCGCGCACGGCTGAGACGTCGGTGTGGCTGGTAAAGAGGTGAAAGAGATCGACGAGCAAACCGACCCCTTCGCCAAGATCAGCGGCCAGTTGCAACATATCCTCCATCGTGTGGATGAAGGAATATCGCGTCGCGTCGCGCAACGTCTTGGGCCCGATCCACTCCAGGCCGAAACGGACTTCGTGCGCCGCCAGGATTTCGGCGACGGGGCGCAGGCGCTCGAGATGAAATCGGTAATTCTCATCCCAGGCGCGTTCATCACTGGCAGGGGAAACGGGGGTGGAGGTGCGGTCTGCGCCCAGCGACTTGGCCAACTCGGCTCGCGCCGGCAGCTCTGCCAGTTCTCGCCGCCATGTAACTTCATCGGCCGCGCTGGCGACCGGCAAGCTCCAGACGCCGAAGCGCAGGCCGGCGCGGGTCATCTGTTCGCCGATGGCGGAAATGCCCTGCCGCGCCGCGATCTGCTGCAGTTCGGCAATTGAAACGTCTATACCGCCATAGTGGAAGCGGCTGGCGAGCTGTACGGCCTCGTCAAACGGCACGTCGATGCCCAGGGCCCTGGGACTGAAATTGGGAAACATGGTTCTCTCCGGTGGGCGCCGCGAGGGGCGAGAATGCAAATTAATGTAGGTCCCTTTTGATACCACGACTTTTGGCAATAGTCGCGTCCTGGGATTCGAATCGTCTCACCCCTAATGGCGGCAAGTGCAAACTCTTGGTTTCGATGGGGTAGTTTCCATTTTCCAAGCGGATTCCCTTGTAAGACCGAGCGAATCGAAGTTCTCAACCTGGCAAAACTATGGGACTTATATACTTAGTACTACCTGATTCGTTCTTTTTTGAGGTACAGCCTGCAAACGGCACCGGGCTCGACGCGAAATTTCGTGCCGTGATTGCGTAAACCAGTGCTGCCTGGCTTGCTTTCACGACAGTCGAAATCAAGGGCTATGGAGCCTCGGATCAGCTCGTAGATGAAGTCTGCCAAGTGGAATGTCTCGAAAGCGTCCGCCTGAAGAAAGCGGACGCTTCGCTTTTTCTTCTCGCCTTTGACCAAGACAAGTCGCCGCAGTTTTGCTCCCGCCGCCGCCAACAGTTCCTCATGCAGCCAATAGGGAACCGAACCGTTCCCCTTCACTGGTCGGACGATAACTTGCCCGGTGTCGGTATCGACGCGGAACAGTTCGGATTTGCCCTTGATGGTATGCCGAAAACTGAGACGGCCCTGGCTGTCTTTCCAGCCATACCGCTTGACCATGTACCGCATGATGTGCTGCGGCCCTGTGGCTTCTTTGTGAAAGAGCGTTATCAGGTTGGTCTTGTCTGTGTGCCATTTCAACTCCCAGCCTATAGCGTCCGGCAAGTCCTTGCTTCCGGCTGTGGCTCCCAATAAGTCCTCCATAAACAGCCCAGGCGCACCAGTGCCGTTATAGCGTTTGCCTTCCGGCATATCGTAAGGCCCGTGCTCAATCACGGCCCTTATGCGCTCAAATAGTTCTTTCCGGGTATTGGGGGGATTGTCGGGAAAGTCAATCATTTTGTCATCCTCTCAACGGCTGCGATCCGTTCCCGAGCCAACTTGCAGTAATCCTCTGCGATCTCTATACCAATCCATTGCCTCTGCTCCATAACAGCTGCCATCGCAGTTGTGCCCGAACCTAGGAATGGATCAAGCACAACGTGACCCGTCGTAGACGCTACGCATCGCTGGGCAAGTTCGACAGGGAAGGAAGCGGGGTGCGGTACATTCTTGTCCTGCGGTATGCTCCACACGTCGCCCAAGGCGTTTGCCTTGGGCGCAAGGCGGAATTTTGGCTTGGTGATCAGATAAATGACTTCATAAGTCGGAAGATAATAGCCGGGGTTGAAATTGATACCGCCGCTACGCTGCCAGATGATAATTTGTCGCACGGGAAAGCCGTCTACAATGTCCTGTCTGTCCTGGAGCAGTCCGTTCTGCACTCTACGCTTGTGGTTGTAGTAGATTGCGCCATCCTCTCTGAGAACGCGCATCATGGCCCGCAGACAAGCCCGCTGCCACTCGACATACTCCTCATGCGGCATATTGTCCCCATGCGTCTTGTAGCCGTTGACCAGTTCCGCTCTCTCCCACTTGCCACCCCGCCCGTCCTTCATGCCGTTGCCGGTACTGTTCTTCAGATTGTAGGGTGGACTGGTAACGATTACATCTACCGAACCGACGGGCATCCTGTCCATGAGTTCGATGCAATCTCCCTGGTGAACCTTACCCGTCCAGTTCTCCATTATGAACGGGTCTACCCGGCTCACAGCCTGTTTGAGCAGGGCGTCCATATTCATGCGATTAGCTCCTGATAGGTGAGGCGAGTACCGGCTGCCGATCCCAATATGGCGTCCAGTCGCTCTCCGCTCGTTAGGTGCATCATGTTCCACCGGGCGCTGAACTCATGCAGGTAGCGGTGTAGATGCTTCCAGCTAAAATGGTGATACACGCCGATATAGCCGCGTTTCAGTAGTGCCCAGAAGCTTTCGATTCCGTTCGTATGGGCTTGCCCGCGCACATACTCGCCTACGCTGTGCCTAATGCTTTCGTGGCCATAGTGCATCAGTCCGTTATAGGCAGGTGCTTCGTCGGTGTAGATCTGGGTGCCGGGCACCACATTTGCACGAATGAAAGTATGTAGCTCTTCCCGATTGACGCTCGTAACGGGCTTCGCTTTGACCTTGCCCTTGCGGGAGCGCAGACCGGCGACCGGCTTCTTGCCTACCGAGCCGCGCCCCGCGTTCAGACGCTTGCTTTTGTGCTTATTGCGCTCTTTGCCGCCGATATAGGTTTCGTCCGCCTCGACCTCACCGTCCATCGGCCCGCCATGCTCATTCATCGTCTCCATAACGGCCCGCAGGCGTCCGTGCATGAACCATGCCGTCTTATAGGTAACGCCGAGTTCTCTTTCCAGCTGGGTGGCGGGTATGCCCTTGCGATGCGAAGTCATCAGCCAGGCGGCTGCAAACCATTTGCGAAGCGGCAGATGGCTGTCCTCAAAGATTGTATTCTTGCGAACACTGAATTCACGCTTGCAGTCTGCGCATTTGTAGCGATGAGAACGGCTGATAAGATAGAATTTGCGGGAACATCCGCACCACTGGCAGACGATCCCGCAAGGCCAACGCATCTTTTCCAAGTGCTTGACGCAAGCCTCCTCGGTCGGAAACGCTTCCATCAGATCGTAGAGGCTGTTGTATTGCTTCAAATTCATGGTGGCAGTTCCTTTTTCGTTATCCATACCACCATTATATCATGGGTTTGTAGTTGTGTCAAGTATATAAGTCCCAAAACTATCCTGGTTCGACCGGTCATTGGTCACAATATTTGCGTTTTTGCAGAACTGAGATGGCGGTCGTCTGGCTCGATTGTTTCTGAGGACCGAAGTCGTCGCTTTTTGACAAAATACGTCGACTCATGTCGTCCAATATCGGCCAATATAGCCCAATGTCATCCAATTTTTTTTCTTGTGGGAGGGGTGTCGGGCGCCGGGGTCGGCGGTAATTCGAGCGTATTTCGGGCAGAATTTGGTGGTTTGAATGGCATGACATTTGCAGCGTAGCAGGTATTGTAGCAGGAATTTGGGGCATCTGCTTTTTGGCGCGAACAGGGCCGGCTCGGTTGGGCAGTTTTGCATGATGTTGACAGCGTAGCATGGTCGGAGCGCTCTTGCACTGGAATTCGCCTTATTTTGCCTTCTTGCGTCGTGAGCGGGTCGTTTTGGCGGTTCATCAGGGTGTGCTGCCGGGCTGGCGGCGCCTGTGTGTCTGTGATGTGCGGTCAGTCAAGGTTGTAAGGTATCCCTACCGATTGTCTCGTGCGGCCGAAGTCGAGCGAAGTCCGGTCAGGTCCGGTCAGGTCCGGTTAAGTCCGGTCAGGTCGGGTCGATCCAGTTTTTGCGGGCCGATCCTGGCTGGAGTCCTTTGGTTGAATTGGCATGATAATGACAGCATAGCACGGTTTCAATTCTCTTGCCCGGAGTAGCGCAAAATGGTGCTGGGCGGCGCCGGCGATGTTGTTTCTTCTGTCACTGCCGACGCTTGTCGCGCAGGTCATGGTCCTACTATAGCTCGCGGCGCCGGCTCTTGCACGGGACTTCCCTCATTTGGTCAAATCTTGTTGTTCGTTCCTGGCTTTTCATCGGGGTCCCTCTTCGAACGACGGACTAACAGAAGCAGGGCAGGCTGGATTCATGGGCGATCCGCCGGCAGGGCCGTCGGGCAGAATCTCCGGGTTTCAGCGGCGAAGCAGCTTAGATGTACGATCGGTACCTATCATCCGGGCCGGCTACGCAGGCCCAGGCTGGCAGTGATGCCGACGAGACCGGCGAGCGCCACGTAGAGAAAGACCTGCTGGTAGGCTTCGATGACCGGGAGGCCGCGTTCGAGGCCTGTATGCAGAAGAACGCCTGCGAGGGCCGTGCCGCTGGCTACGCCGACGAAACGAATCATACTATAGACGCCCGCAGCCGTGCCCATCTCCTCCTCTTCCGTTTCTGACATGGCGGCCTGGTGCAGTGCAGCGAGCATTGTGCCTACGCTCAATCCCTGCAGCGCCAACAGAAAAATGACCACGCCGATATGCGCGGAGGCCGAGAGCTGGGAGAGGAAAAAGACTGCCAGCGCCTGCCCGCTCAGACCGGCGAGCACCGGCCAGCGGCTGCCCCAGCGATCGGCAGCCTGACCGCCAAATCGCACCATCAACGCCATGGCGCCGGGGTTGATAGTCAGCATCAGGCCTAGAATTCCGGGGCTGAAGTTGTGGATATCAACGAGATAGAGTGGGACGAGAAAGCTGGCCCCACCCATGACAAACATGCGGAGGGCCGCGCACAAAGAGGCGAAACGGAAATTGGGGTAGCTGAAGAGGTTCAACGGGACAAAAGGATTGGCGCGGCGTCTCTCCCAGACAAGAAAGGCGACAAGCAGCAGCGCCAACGCGGCCAAAAGCCGCCAGTCGCGCAGTGGCTCGACACCTGTAATGGGGCGGCTGGAAAGGTAGAATAGGCCTACGGTCAGCGTAGCCGCCAGGAGGAGGACCCCGGTCCAGTCGAAACTGCGCAAGAAATCCGGCCGCACGTCGCTGAGGCCGGCGGGAACCCACTGGCGCACGGCATAGAGGCCGGCGATGCCGAGGAGCAGCGCCGGCGCGAACGCGGCCCTCCACCCCCAGGCATCGACGAGAAAGCCGGCAAAGAAGGGGCCGATTGCCGCCATCAACGGCCCCACGGAACCCCAGGTGCCGAGCGCCTTGCCCCGTTCGCCTTCGCGAAAAATGGTGGCGATGAATGCCATGCCGAGGGGCATCATGCCGGCGATGCCGAAACCTTGCACAGCCCGGCCGATCATCAGCCATGTCAGATTTGTGGCGAACAGAGTCATTGCCGACCCGGCCGAAAAGATTGCAATGCCGGCCAAAATGAGACGCCGGCGGCCCACGCCGTCGCTCAGGCGTCCGTAGACGGGCATCAGTATCATATAGGGCAATGTGAATGCGCTTGATGTCCAAGCGACCACATCGGCGCTCATGGAGAATGTATCGCGCAGGACGGGCAGGGCGACGCGGCTCATCGAAGAGCTGAGCGGCATTATGGTAGAGGGGATCATCAGCGCATAGAGAATCATCCAGGCTTCGGACGACGGCAGAGCACGCACAGAAGTTGGAACGGATTCGCCTTCTGTCTCGTTTCTTCTTCGTAATAGGACGCGGAGGAGAAGTGGGGTCGTGGAACCTTCCATGCGGAACCCTTTCGGCAGAGCGCGGCGGCGGACAACGGACCGCCTCAACTCTTTAGCGGTTTAGGCGACTCTGCCTAATCATACCCGCGCTAGACTGAATTGCAATGAGAGGATCGGCTGCGATTTCGATCGGGCCTCTCACGAGGGTGTAGCCCAATTTGGGGTGGGAATCGTCTGGCGGGGACTTCATGCTAATTGTGGCTAGAGTAATCTACCAGCTTTGGGGGCACAATTCAGGCGCAGTTCAGGCGCAGTTCAGGCGCAGGCCAGGTGCAGGGCCTACCCCTACCGTGGCCGCGGCGTTCGCGGATTGGGGCGGCGCGTCGGGCTGCAATGACCCCACACACTCGGCGGAGGGAGAACATAAGGGGGGCGTTGCGGGGGGAGTCCCCCCGCACAAGGGAGGGCCGAAGGCCCGACCGTCCAAAACAGCAACGGCCAGGAACTGCCGGGGGCGATGCCCTCCCGTCGAACGCGCGAACGGCTGGTTTCGCACACACACGGCCGGGTAGGCACGCGGCGCGTCGGCGAAAAGCTGGAATCGCGCACGCACGGTGGCGGTGCGACGGGCTGCCGGTTGCAAAAGGCTGCATTAGAACGCACATCTGGCGGCGTGTGGAGTGGTGTCAGGGGGGCGTTGCGGGGGGAGTCCCCCCGCACAAGGGAGGGCCGAAGGCCCGACCGTCCAAAAGGATTCAGGAAAAAGTGTTCCTCCACTCTGACAGAGAAAGGGGCGTGGACCGGCCAAGACGCCATCGCTACCCGAGGGATAGGAATCTGTACGCCAATTCAGGACTGCACCCCTTTCACGGTCAGGTATTGACAAAAAGCGGATCAACGTGCCAAGATCGAAGTGCCAAGCCTGACCCACCTGGCTTGTCCTTGCTCCGTGCTTTGTGCTTGGGGGACGGATGGCGAGGCCTGGCTCAGCTACTGGAATTTGGAGACTGTCGAGAAGCAAGAGGCGAACCCGGCGGTTCGACAGTCCCGGCTCCATTCTTTGCGGCTGTCCGCCCTGCAAGGACAGAAACAGTCGCAGCGGACCAACTATCGCAACGAAACGGCACTGAAGGCTGACTATGGACGGTCCAGGGGGCAGCCAGGTGCAGCGCGTCGAGGGATAGTCGGGCCGGGCCGCGTATCGGCCGGCCGCCTTGCGTCTTGCCACCGAAATGCGCTTTGGACGAATTGTAGTCGTTTGACCACCCTGCAACTGCAAAGGATTCTCTCTGATGCGAGCAATGATCTACGGCGGCCCGTGGAAGATGCCCCTGGAGGAGATGGAGGAGCCGAAGCCTGAAAAGGGCCAGGTTGTCGTGGAGGTGCAAGCGGCCGGCATCTGCGGCTCGGACGTTCATGGCTTCACCGGCAAGAGCGGACGCCGCACGCCCGGCATTGTGATGGGCCATGAGTTCGCGGGAACAATCAGCGAACTTGGCGCAGAAATTGAGGGATACCGGGTCGGCGACGAAGTGGTCGTCATGCCGCTGTTTTCTGTGGCCGAAGGCGCAGACCCGTATCCGATCAACTTGTCTCCGCACCGGCGGCTGACGGGGATGAACGAGCACGGCGCTTATGCGCAACGCGTCGCGGTGCGCGCGTCGCAGCTGTTCCGCAAGCCCGAGGAGCTCAGCTGGCAGCGGGCCGCGTTGTGCGAACCGCTGGCGGTCACGCTGCACGCCGCACGCATAACGCCGATCAACCCGATGGATAAGGTAGCGGTCATCGGCGCCGGCCCGATTGGCCTGCTGGCAATGCTCTCTGCCCGCCTGAAGGGCGCGGGAACGATAATCGTCACCGATCGCTCTGCCCACCGGCTGGAGCTGGCCGAGGAGTTGGGCGCCGACGCTGTCATCAACGTGGGACCCGAAGACACACCAGACGACACCGCGGCGGCCATACGAGCAATGAGCGGGGGCGGCGTGGATGTGGCGTTCGAGGCCGTGGGCATCAGCCCAACTGTGCAACAGTCGGTTGACGCGACGCGCAACGGAGGCAACATTACCTGGATCGGCAACAACGCGCGCATGATTGAGGTTGACATGCAGAGCATCGTCACGCGAGAGATGAGCGTGCGCGGCTCGTATGGCTTCGACAAGGCCGACTTTGCGGCCGCGCTCGAGGTCCTCGCCTCGGGCCGGCTGAACGTAGATCCACTGGTGGAAAAGAACGCTCCGTTGGAGGATGGTCCGGAGCTTTTCCGCAGCCTGGCCGCCGGTGAATGCGAACTGGTGAAGATCATACTCAAACCGTAGCCATTTCGGACGCCTGTCATTGACCCGAACGCAGGCAATGCGCTTGTCTTAACATTGCCTCTTGTGTTTGACTGAAAGCATTGACCCACACAGATTCGAACAGATGAAAATCGCGGCCTTCCCGAAGTGTTATCTGGATGAAATCTCGCTGCACCGCACGATGTCGGTCTTCGACTGGATCGAGCAGGCGCAGGCGTTGGGCGCGGAGGGCTTGGAGATGTACGAAGGCTTTTTCTGGAGCTTGGACGACGCCTATATCGATTCGATCGGCGAGGCCATAGACGCGGCCGGCTTTGCCATGCCGATGCTCTGTTGCTCGCCTGATTTTACCGACCCCGACCCGGCTGGCCGCGCGCGCGCGGTGGAGCGGGAAGCGCGCATGATTGAGATTACGCGGCGTCTGGGTGGTGAGGGCGCCGTCTGCCGAATACTGTCCGGCCAGCGCCGGCCCGGTGTAAGGCTCGAGCAGGGGCTGGCGTGGGTGACGGCCTGCATTCAGGAATGCATCGACGTCGCCAGAGAGCATGACATTGTGTTGGGGCTGGAGAACCATTACAAGGACGGCTACTGGCAGTACCCGGAATTTGCCCAGAGAGCTGACGTCTTTGTACAGTTGCTGGATACCATTCCAGAGCGCACACATTTCGGCGTACAGTATGATCCGTCCAACGCGCTTGTGGCGGGGGACGATCCGGTGGAGCTGATGCGACAGGTCGCGGATCGCGTTGTGACGATGCATGCCAGCGACCGTTTTCTGGTCGAGGGGGCCGCGCTGGATGAGGTTCTCCTGCCCAGCGGACTCATCGGCTATCCCGACAAGCTGCAGCATGGTGTGACAGGGCAGGGCAGCAACGACTACGACGCCATCTTCTCCATCCTGCGAGACAGCGGCTTCGACGGTTGGGTCAGCATCGAAGACGGCGTCAATGGAATGGAGGAGATGCGGCAAAGCATTGAATTCCTACGGCGGATGCGCACACGCTATTTCGAGATGTGAGGGTCTGGTGGAGGACCCCACTGCATTCATTGCGGCGGAGGTTGCGAGTTGACGATCAAGTTTGGCACTGATGGTTGGCGGGCCGTCATTAGCGAAGATTTCACGTTCGAAAATGTGCGCAAAGTTGCGCAGGCGATTGCCGATGTTACGAACGACCAGTTCAAGGGATTGCCGCGCCTACAGCCATCGCTGGTTGTGGGATTCGACACGCGTTTTCTGAGTGACCGTTACGGCGTTGCCGTGGCCGAGGTTCTGGCCGGCAACGGCATCCGCGTCTGGCTGAGCCAGGCCGATGCGCCGACGCCGATGATCTCTTACGCCATCGTCGACAAATGGGCGGACGGCGGAGTGATGATCACCGCCAGCCACAACCCGCCCCGCTACAACGGAATAAAACTGAAAGCATCTTACGGGGGCTCGGCCAGCGACAACACGCACAAGGAGGTCGAGCGGCGCATTCACCTGCGTGAGCGGCAGGGAACGCCGCCCAAGCGCATGGCCTACGAGCAGGCGCTCCAAGCCGGCATCATCGAGCGCTTCAACCCGCTGCCCGCCTTCCGAACGCAGATGCGCAAACTTGTCGACTTCGAT
>CATOTS010000010.1 GCA_951813625.1 uncultured Caldilineaceae bacterium
CCGCGCTGACGGGCTGCGGATGTGAAAAATCGAAACGCAGCCGCTCGGGCGCCACTAACGAACCCCGCTGGCGCACGTGCTCACCCAGCTGCGCGCGCAGCTGCGCGTGCAGCACGTGGGTCGCTGTGTGATTGCGCATGATGTCCCAACGTCGCTCGTTTTCGATCAGCGCATAGGCCGGATCGCCCACCTGCACCGTGCCGTTGCCGACCGTGCCCACATGGACGATCAGCCCCGGAATCGGTCGCCGCGCCGTCCGCACGTCAACCGACCACGCCGCCCGCTCCATCCCGTCTGGGAAAAACTCGATCTCGCCGGTGTCGGTTACCTGCCCGCCGCTCTCCACGTAGAACGGCGTCTCCGGCAGAACGACCTCCACCTCGTCGCCCGCGTGCGCCTGCTCGACGGCTTCGCCGTCCTTCACCAGGGCCGACGATCGTCGTGTCCGCGTCCTCCTCATCCTCATAGATCAGCTGGCGTACGCCCTCGGCGCCGACCAGCCCCCGCTGCCGCAGCCCCTCGAGCAGCTCCACGTAGACCGAGACATCGGCGGCCATGCCCAGCTGCTCGCTGCCCGACTGCTGACGCTGCCGTTCCAGCGCAGTCTCGTACCCGGCCTCGTCGACACTGAACCCGTTCTCCTGGGCCACGTCGCGCGTGATATCCAGTGGGAAGCCGTATGTATCCCACAGCCTGAACGCGTCCTCCCCCGAGATCTCCTGCGTGCCGCCCGCCCGCAGGCGTTCCATCAACCCGTCCAGAAGCGACAGGCCCGTGCTCAGCGCACGCTGGAATCGTTCCTCCTCCGCCGTGACTGTCTGCAAGATGAATAGTTCGTTGGCCCGCAGGTCCGTGTAGTGCGTGCCGAATTCGGCGATCACGACCCGGCAGATCTCCGCCAGAAACGGCTCCTCGAAGCCAATCATCTTGCCGAATCGGGCCGCGCGCCGCAGGATCATGCGCACGACGTAGTCGCGGCCTTCGTTGCCCGGCATCACCCCGTCGCTGATCAGAAACGTGATCGCTCGCCCGTGGTCGGCGATCACACGGTAGCCGGTCAGATGCTCCTGCCGCTGCGCGTCGCTGTGTCCCAGCAGCGCCTGGATGCGGTCCATGATCGGCGTGAACGCGTCGGTGTCGTAGTTGTTGTCCTTGCCCTGCAAAATCGACGCGATCCGCTCCAGCCCCATACCCGTGTCCACGCTCGGCCGCGGCAGCGGGATCAGCTCACCATCCGGCTCCCGCTGCTCGTACTGCATGAAGACCAGGTTCCAGATCTCCAGGTACTCGTCGTCGACGTTGACGCCCTCCGCCGTCTGCTCTTCAATGTCGCCCCAATAATAGTGGATCTCTGAGCATGGCCCGCACGGACCCACGTCGCCCATCGCCCACCAGTTGTCCTTCTTGCCGAAACGCAGGATCCGCTCCGGCGGCGCGCCCACCTTCCGCCACAGCGCATCGGCCTCGTCGTCATCCGTATAGACCGAGAACCACAGCCGGTCGAGCGTCAGGCCCAGGTCATTGACCAGCAGGTCCCACGCGAACTGGATCGCATCCTCCTTGAAGTAGTCGCCAAAGGAGAAGTTGCCCAGCATCTCAAAGAAGGTGTGATGGCGCGGGCTGGGCCCGACATTCTCCAGGTCGTTGTGCTTGCCGCTCACACGCAGACACTTCTGCGACGTGGTCGCCCGGTTGTAATCGCGCTTCTCCAGCCCCAAAAACGTGTCTTTGAACTGCACCATGCCGGCGTTGACGAACAGCAGCGTTGGATCGTCTGCCGGCACAAGGCTGCCGCTGTCCACGATCTGATGATTTCGCGCCTGAAAATAGTCCAGAAAATAGTTGCGGATCTCGAACGTCGTCAGCTCTTTCATTGGGCGCCTCGATTCCTTTCAGACCACCATCGACACGACGCAGGGCTTTCTCCGCGGCCGTACCCCGCCATTTGCGCAAACTGGGGACGATTTTAGCAAATTTGGACCCCTTTTGGGAAAAAGCGCGGCTCTCGGCACGCAGGCAGCCCTTTTTTTGGCGATGCCAACCGCCGCATTGATAATTGCACAACCTCAGGCCGCGCGCCGGACCGTGCCGGCGCCCGCTGACCAGGACAGGCCGATGCCCGCCGTTTCCGTGCGCAACCTGCGCAAGACCTTCCAGACCAAGCGCAAGGCCGCCGGCCTGCGCGGCGCCCTCGCCGCTCTCTTTCGGCCTGCCTTCCAGACGCTCGACGCCGTGCGCGGCATCTCCTTCGACATGGAGGAAGGGGAGCTGCTCGGCTTCATCGGACCGAACGGAGCCGGCAAGTCTACCACCATCAAGATTCTCACCGGCATCTTGCACCCGACTTCCGGCGAGGCCAGCGTTCTCGGCCGCGTGCCCTGGCGCCAGCGCCAGGAGCTCGCATTCCAGATCGGCTCCGTCTTCGGACAGCGCCCCCAGCTCTGGTATCACCTGCCCGCAATCGACACCTTCTACCTCTTTGGCAAGATCTACGAGCTCGATGAGGCCGACCTGCGCCGCCGCATCGCTCTCCTCGCCGAAGCCTTCGAAATCGAACAACTGCTCGAGACGCCCGTTCGCAAGCTCTCGCTGGGCCAGCGCATGCGCTGCGAGGTGGCCGCCTCCCTCCTGCACAAGCCGCGCATCCTCCTGCTCGACGAGCCCTCCATCGGCCTCGACGTGGTCGCCAAACAGCGCCTGCGCGCCACCATCCAGCGCATGAACGAGATCGAAGGCGTCGGCGTCCTGCTCACCAGCCACGACGCCGGCGACATCGAGGCCCTATGCAAACGCGTCATCATCATCAACGACGGCGAAATCGTCTACCGCGACAAGGTCTCGACCCTCAGACGCCGCTACCTGACCGTCAAGCACGTTGACGTGCGCTACAACGAGCAGCTGTCGCCCGACTTCAGCCTGCCCGGCGTCGAGATGCTCAAAGTCGGACGCTTCGGCGCCAAGATGCGCTTCGACGCCCGCGTCACGCCGGTTGAACCCGTGATCGGCGCGCTCGCGGCCGCCGGCGGTCTCGCCGACGTCACCGTCTCCGAGCCCACCCTCGAGGAAGTGATCGGCGCCATCTACGCCCGCGCGGAGGCCGAGAATGAGTAGCCGCGCGGCCCGTACCCGCTCGGCCGCAACAGGCTGGCGGCGGGCTTCAATCAAGGCTTCAGCAGGCAAATACTGGGCCGTTTTCCGTACGCAGCTGGTCAACAGCCTCGCCTACCCCATGGACCTGCTCGGCCGCAGCCTCCTCATCGTCCTCTTCATGTGGATCTTCATGAATCTCTGGCGCGTCACCTACGGATCAACCGGCGCCCGCTCCATCGCCGGCCTCACGCTCGCCGACACGATGTGGTATCTGATGATGGCCGAGGCGGTCATGCTCAGCAAACGCGAGCTTTCCGACACCATCACCGAGCAGGTCAAAGACGGCAGCGTCGCCTACCTGCTCAACAAGCCATTCAACTTCATCCTCTACCACTTCGCCGCCGGCCTCGGCGACACCATCCTCGCCTTCGCCGGAAACCTTGCCATCGGCAGCGCGGTCGTCTGGCTGATGGCCGGCCCGCCGCCGGGCCTGGCCGGCTGGCTGCTGGCCGCGGTCGCCGTCGTATTCGCCTGGCTGCTCGACTTCTGCTTCTCCGCGCTCATCGGGCTCAGCGCCTTCGTCGTCGAGGAGACCAACGCCTTCCGCTGGATCTACCAGAAACTCCTGCTCGTGCTCGGCGGCCTGCTCATCCCGCTCGACTTCTTCCCCGCCTGGCTGCAGACGGTCGCGTTCAATTTGCCCTTCGCCTGGATCATCTACGGCCCCGCCCGCCTCTTCGTCGACCCCAGTTTGACCCGCCTCGGCGCAGTCCTCACCCAGCAGGCCATCTGGCTGGCCGTCTTCGGCTGCGCCGTCTGGCTCATCTACCGCTGGGCCGTCGCCCGTCTCGCCGTCAACGGGGGCTGAACCGTGATCCGCCATCTCCCCTTTCTGCTCGCCCTGTGGAAGGCCAACCTCATCAGCGCCATGGAGTATCGCGTCTCCTTCCTGACACAGATGGTCGGCATGATGCTAAACAACGCCTTCTACTTCGTCTTCTGGATCATCTTCTTCGACCGCTTCGAGCAGGTCCAGGGTTGGAACCTGCTCGACATGTTCTTCCTCTTCGGCGTCGTCGCCACCGGTTTCGGCGCCGGGACCTACCTCTTCGGCAACGCCTTACGGCTGTCCTCTCTGATCGCCGAAGGCCAGCTCGACTACTACCTCTCGCTGCCCCGTCCTGTCCTGCTGCACGCGCTCGCCAGCCGCAGCAACGCGTCATCCGCCGGCGACTTCACCTACGGCCTGCTCAGCTTCGCCGCGGCTGCAGTCTACTCCGACAGCTTCAGCGGCCTCATGCTGCTGCGTTTTCTCCTCGCCAGCCTCGCCGCCGTCGCCGTCCTCATCTCCTTCCTCGTGCTCGTCCAGAGTCTCACCTTCTGGATCGGCAACGCCCCCATGCTGACGCAGAACGCCTTCAACGCCATCATCACCTTCTCGCTCTACCCCATCACACTCTTCGACGGCACCGCCAAACTGCTACTCTTCACCCTGGTCCCGGCCGCGTTCATCGGCGCGCTTCCCGCCGAGTTCGTACGCCAATTCGACCTCGGACAGCTGGCCCAGATCTGCGGCGGCAGCGCAATCTTTCTCTCGCTCGCCGTCTTCGTCTTCCATCGAGGACTGCGCCGCTACGAGAGCGGCAACGCCATCCAGGTGCGCACGTAGTCGCGCCGCGGCATCACCAGCCGCAACCGTCCCTCTCCAACTCTACGGCAACGACCCAGCCTTCCGACCGCGCGCCAACCCAGACCGGAAACTCAAAACGCAACTACGCAGCCGCAATCAGTCTGCGACCCTGAATGAGGCGAGCGAAGCTGCTTTCTCACTCCTCACTCCGCTTTACGTTCTCCTTGCTTTTTGGACGGTCGGGCCTGCGGCCCTCCCTTGTGCGGGGGGACTCCCCCCGCAACGCCCCCCTGGCACAACCCGAAGTTGACGTTCTTCGTGGAGATTTGTGCAAATTCGTGGATCAAGCCCTTGCCCTTGACGTTGCAGTTCGAGTTTCGGCCCTGCCGAGTCTCGGCCGTTCTGGACGGTCGGGCCTTCGGCCCTCCCTTGTGCGGGGGGACTCCCCCCGCAACGCCCCCCTCCAAGACCAGCGCTCACCAACAGTACGCCGTATTCCCGGCAGTGCGGCCCAACCAACGCGGCGACGGCCAGCCGAATACGCGATCAGATAGTCTGCATGGCGGCGGCGATGAAGGACCGGTCAAGACAGACGCTGTATGTGGCTTTGTAGTTACCTCAAAACAAGAAACTCAAAACTAACCACCGCTCCGCGCGGCCTCCATCCGCCGGATGCGCGCCGGCGCGTCGTCGTTGGTAATCTCAGCCGACAACATCTGCAGCGAACGATCGGCCAGCGGCAGGTCGACGCGGCGGAAGCCCTGCCGGTGTGACTCACGCATCGCAATCGCAATCTCAAGCGCCTTGCGTCCGTCATCCGCCGTGCAGGCCGTCGGCCCGCCCGTCTCCACCGCCTGCACCAGGTCCTCGATCACCGTCAGCCCCATTCCGGGGATATTCGTTGGCAGCGGGAACGGCGCCTTCGCCGGAAGCGGCCGGCCGCGCGGCCCGCCCGGAACCCAGCGCGTGTACTCCCGTTCGAGACCCTCCCCCATGGAACGCACGCGCCCCTCAGTGCCGATCAGGTCGAACTCCCAAGGCGCCGCGCCGGTCGGCATCGCGCGAATGAAGCCGCGTACGCCGTTGTCGAACGCCAGGTAACCGTTGCCCATGATGTCGTCGTCGGTCGCCGCCTTCTCGTCCGATTCCATCTCGCCGTATACCCACTCGACGTCGCCGTTGACGAGAAAACGCATCGCGTCGAGGGCATGGCTGCCGTTGTGCGAAAGGTTGCACATCGTATACGCGTTGATCTGCAGTATTTCGCCCAACTCTCCTTCGTCAACCATCCGCCGCGCCTCGCGCATGAACGGGTTGTATCGCCGCGAGCAGTTAATCGCCAGCGCAACCCCCTTCTCATTCAGCTTTTCGATCACCGCGTCCGCTTCCGCCAGGCTCAGTGTCAGCGGCTTCTCCGACCAGATCGCCTTCACGCCGGCGTCGATCACGTCCAGCAGTATCGCGGCCCGGTGGCGTGCGGTCGTGCACACGCTCACGAAGTCCGGCTTCTCCGCCTCCAGCATCTCGCGATGGTCCAGGTAGATCTGTTGCTCCGAAAGCCCCCAGCGCTGGGCAAAGATCGCGCCCTGCTCCGCGTGCGGGTCCGCGCCCGTCGCCAGCTCGGTGAGCGGCGAAGCCGCGTAGCTCGGCCCGTGGCAGTAAGGAATGAAAATCGAACCGCCATGCGTCATCTCATCGTCAAATGTACTGCCCATCCGCCCCAAGCCAATCACCGCTGCTTTATACATCGTTGACCTCCTCGGCCTTCGTGTGGCCTGCCCCTCGCACCGGGTCAGACAGGTTGACATTCCAATCATTCACCTATACGATATGCTATCGTACTCGGCAATCGAACGCTACCGCCGTAAAGACTCCGCCCCCACCAGGCGCCAGGACCGATAAACACCATGCATGACATACATACCGCCCTTATCGGGCTCGACCATCCCCACGCCAAGGCGCATCTGCGCACGCTCCAGACCCTGCCGGAAGTCGCCTCAATCACCCTCTGGGACCCCGACGAGGAGCTCTTGCGCGCAACCGTCCGCGAACAGGGCGAGAAGATCTCCGCGACGACGACCGATCTCGCCTCGGTGCTCGACCAGGACCGGATCCTCTTCGTCGTCGCCGCGCTGCGCAACGACCTGGGGCCGCCCATCTTCATCCGCGCCCTCGAGGCCGGCAAGCACCTGATCACCGACAAGCCGATCGGCAAGACCGCTGTCGAAAGCGAACAGGTCGCAGCCGTCGCCCGCCGCCAGCAGCGCAAACTCGGCGTCTTCTACCAGAACCGCGCCCTCGACCCGATCCGCGACGCACGCAGCGTCGTCGAGCAGGGTCTTATCGGCGACCTTGTTTCGGTCGAAATGCGCATGGTCACCACCCAGGTTGCGATGCGTAACCCGCAGCACTGGCTCTTCGATCAAGAGAAATCCGGCGGCGGCATTCTCTCCTGGCTCGGCTGCCATTACATCGACCAGATCATGAACGTCACGCAGGACGAAATCGTCTCCGTCGCCGCGCAGCTCGCCACCCGCAGCGGCGAAGGTATCGACGTCGAGGATGTTGCCGCGCTCTCGCTCCGCTTCGCTTCCGGCGCCGTCGGCACACTGCACACCGGCTACATGCTCAGCCTCAGCGGCGGCGGCTACCACAATGCCGCCGGCTACGACACTTACGTCGGCGTCAACGGCCGCCTGGGACGCGTCACCTGGAGCTCCAGCGGCACACCCACCAGCGTCTACGTCGAAAGCTCCCACCCCGACTGGGCGTCCGCGCCGCGGCGCACCTTCGACTACACATTCGCCGAGTCCCCGGCCTACGGCGGCCCGCACGGCGAGACCTTCCTGCGCGCATTCATCGACGCCTGTCTCGGCAACGGCGAACCGATGGCCACCGGAGAGGACGCCGTCCGCGTCGCCAAAGTCATCGATGCCGCCTACGAGTCCAACCGCAGCGGCCGGCGCGTCGAGGTCTGATGCCGGAGCGGACGCAAGAGTCTAAAGCCCCTGTGCGGAGATCTCGATCTCTTGCTTTGCAAAAGTCCAACTGTCGCCGCGCTGAGAAAGCAGGCCGCAGGTTTCGGTAGCACATGTTTTTCGCCGCACCATGAGTCGGAAGTAGCAATGTAGGGTTCAACTGGATCACCACATGCAGCAAACAGCCGAACACACCCGCCTCGAAGAGTACAGAAAGCGCGCCAGCAACTGGAAACATTGGGGACCCTATCTCAGCGAGCGCGCCTGGGGCACCGTGCGCGAAGATTACAGCGCAAGCGGTGACTCCTGGAGCTACTTCTCCCACGACCAGGCCCGCAGCCGCGCCTACCGCTGGAACGAAGACGGCCTGGCCGGCGTCAGCGACCGCAACCAGTTTCTCTGCCTGGCGCTGTCTCTCTGGAACGGCAACGACCCGATCCTCAAGGAGCGCCTTTTCGGCCTGGCTGGACCGGAGGGCAATCACGGCGAAGATGTCAAGGAGTGCTACTTCTACCTCGACAGCACCCCGACCCACAGCTACATGAAGATGCTCTACAAGTACCCCCAGGCCGCCTTCCCTTACGCCGACCTGGTGGAAAAAAACCGCGGGCTGGGCTACCAGGACGACGAATATGAGCTCCTGGATACCGGCGTCTTCGCCAAAGACCGCTATTTCGACGTCATGGTCGAGTACGCCAAAGCGAAGCAAAACGACGTGCTCCTTCGCATCACCGTCACCAACCGGGGCCCCGAGAACGCCCCCCTGCATCTCCTGCCCACCCTCTGGTTTCGCAATTCCTGGAGCTGGGGCTATGAAAGCGGGCCGCTGGGCAGGGCGCCGGGCCGGCCGCACATGGCCCGGCACGAGGGTCCCGACGGCACTGTCTGCCTGGCAGCGGACCACGTGCAGCTGGGCCGCTACTATTTCTGGGCTGACGCCGCCCAAGACCTGCTCTTCACCGAGAACGACACCAACTCGGCGCTCCTCTTCGGCTCATCCAACCCGACCCCTTTCGTCAAGAACGCATTCCATCGCTACGTCATTCACGACGAGAGCTGGGCCGTGAATCCCGAACACTTCGGCACCAAGGCCGCGGCCCACTACGTCGACAGCATTCCGCCGGGCGGGTCCAAAGTCTACCGCTGCCGGCTGGCCGACGTCGGCTACGAGGAACCGTTCGGTGACGCCTTTGACGATACCTTCGTCCAGCGCATGGCCGACGCCGACGAGTTCTACGCCGCGATTCAGAACCCGGACCTCAACCAAGAGGAGAAAATGATCCAGCGGCAGGCGCTGGCCGGCATGTTGTGGTCCAAGCAGCTCTACTACTACGACGTCCCCCAGTGGCTCAACGGGGACCCCGCCCTGCCGGCGCTCCCCGAGCGCAAGAACGGCCGCAACAGCGACTGGGAGCATCTGCACAACTTCGACATCATCTCGATGCCCGACAAGTGGGAATACCCCTGGTACGCCACCTGGGACCTGGGCTTCCATGCGCTGCCGCTCGCCCTCGTCGACCCGGACTTCGCCAAGCGGCAGCTGGAGCTGGTGACACGCGAATGGTACATGCACCCGAGCGGCGCGCTGCCCGCCTACGAATGGAACTTCGGCGACGTCAGCCCACCGGTGCACGCCTGGGCGGTCTGGCGCGTCTATAAGATCGACGCCCGCCACGCCGGCGTTTCCGATCGCGGCTTCCTCGAGGGGCTCTTCCACAAACTGCTCCTCAACTTCACCTGGTGGGTTAACCGCAAGGATGAAGACGGCCACAACGTCTTCCAGGGCGGATTCCTCGGGCTGGACAACATCAGCGTCTTCGATCGCAGCGCCGGGCTGCCCGCTGACGGCCACATCGACCAGTCCGACGGCACCGCTTGGATGGGCTTCTACTGCCTGATGATGATGAAGATCGCGCTCGAACTGGCCGGCGAGGACGACGTCTACCAGGACCTGGCGACCAAGTTCTTCGAACATTTCCTGCGCATCGCCACCGCCATGAACGACCAGAGGGGCGAGGGCGTCTCCATGTGGGATGAGGAGGACCGTTTCTACTACGATCTGCTGCATCTGCACGACCATACCTTCATTCCGCTCAGAGTCCGCTCGCTCGTCGGCCTGATTCCCCTGATCGCCGTCGAAACGCTCGAGCCGGAGCTGATGTCCTCGCTGCCGGACTTCAACCGCCGCACGCACTGGTTCATCGAGCACCGGCCGCGCTTCGCCTCGGCGATGAGCAGCATCGACGAACCCGGCGTCGGCCAGCGCTTCCTGACCTCGCTTCTAACGAAGGACAAGCTGCTGAGCGTACTGCGATACCTGCTGGACGAGAATGAATTCCTCTCCCCCTACGGAATCCGTTCGCTTTCGAAAGTGCATGAGAAACATCCCTTTCACATCCATGTCAACGATCTGATCTTCGACATCGAATACGAACCGGCCGAATCGCGCACCGGCATGTACGGCGGCAACTCCAACTGGCGCGGGCCGGTCTGGTTCCCGATCAACTTCCTGATCATCGAGAGCCTGCAACGCTTCCATCACTACTACGGCGACGACCTGAAGGTGGAATGCCCGACAGGTTCCGGCGTCTGGATGACGCTCGACGAGGTCGCAACAGAGCTCTCCCAGCGGATGATCCGGATCTTTACGCGCAACGGAGAGGGAAAGCGCCCGGCTTTCGGCGACGTTGAACTCTTCCAGAACTGCCCCCATTGGAAGGACCGGTTACTCTTTTACGAATACTTCCACGGCGACAACGGCAAAGGTCTCGGCGCCAGCCATCAGACCGGCTGGACCGGCCTGGTCGCGAAACTCCTGCAACAGTCCGGCGGCAGGGAATTCGCCCGCTGAGAATACCCGAAAGTCCGGCGGCGCGGTACAGACACAATCAATCGGCTGAGGCAGCAATCCGGAAAGGACAATCTACGATGAAATTGGCGACATACATCGGACGCGCCGGCGAACGCATCGGCGTCGTTGACGGCGACCATATCTACGACCTCCTCGGTAGCGCCGAGGCTTGCCGACTCGCCGACACCGCCACGCTCGCCGACATGCGCACGCTCCTCGAAGCCGGCGACGCCGCGCTCGAAGATGCCCGCGCCGCTTTCGAGTGGGCCCAGAACAAGAACGGACCCGAACTCAAGATTCCCCTTCACGAAGTGACCCTGCGCGCGCCCCTGCCCTGCCCCGGCAAGCTCATGTGCCTCGCCGGCAACTACGCCAGCCACATCGAAGAAGGCGGCGGCTCATACATCGGCAAGGAAAAGATGATCCCGCGCTTTTTCATCAAGCCCTGCTCATCCGTCACCGCAACCAGACAGCCGATCCGCATCCCGCCCTCCACTGCCTTCGCCGATTGGGAGCTCGAGCTCGCCGTCGTCATCGGCAAGCGCGGCCGCGATCTGAGCCCCGAACAGGCGGAAGATCACATCATGGGCTACACCATTTTCAACGACATCTCCGCCCGCGAGCTCACCTTCCGCAACGACCTGCCCGAACAGGAAGGCGACTGGTTCTTCGACTGGCTCGTCGGCAAATGGCTCGACACCTTCGGCCCCATGGGCCCCTGGATCACCACCCGCGACGATATACCCCACCCCGACCGCCTGCGCATGCAACTCTGGCACAACGACAAGCTCCAGCAGGACGCCAACTCCGGCCAGATGATCTTCTCGCCCGCCGAGGCGCTCTCCTTCGTCTCACAGTTCATCACCCTCGAACCGGGCGACATCCTCAGCACCGGCACGCCCGCCGGCGTCGGCCATGTAAAGAAGGTCCGCCTCGAGCCGGGCGACCGCATCAAGGGCGAGATCGAAGGCCTGGGCGTCCTTGAGAATACCGTCGAGGCGCTCTGATCCCCTTTTCACCCGGGAGCGAATCAATGCCCTGCCCGTGTTGCCAGCCACCCGACATCGACGGCATCGAATCCTTCTTCGATTCGGCACGGGCCAAAACCGAGGCCGACGCTTACCTGCGCGCCGGCCTCGACGGCCGCAGCGCCCGCCTCATTGCCTATCTCCTCCGCAACGCCGGCGGACAACTGCGCCTCCTCGACATCGGCGGCGGCGTCGGCGGTGTCCACTATGAGCTGCTCCGCCGCGGCGTCGCCGACAGCGCGGTCGCCGTCGAGGCATCCTCCGCCTACATCGAAGCCGCCCGCTCAATCGGCCGCGAACTCGGCCTAGACGATCGCGTCAACTACCTGCACGCCGACTTCGCCCGCTCCGCCGACGCCATTGACGCCGCCGACGCCGTCATCCTTGACCGCGTCATTTGCTGCTATCCGCTCCTCGACGACCTGCTGAACGCATCCGCCGACAAGGCCGGGCGCTTCCTTGCCCTCAGCTATCCGCGCGCAAAGTGGTGGGTATTCCTCACATTCAAGCTCTTCAACCTCTTCCTGCGCCTCAAACGCAGCAACTTCCGCACCTACCTCCACCCGCACAGCGAAGTGCACGCCATCGCCGCAAAAAAAGGCCTTGAGCCGGTCCACGCCGATACCCAAGGCCTCTGGCAGATCACTGTATTCGCGCGCGCCTGAGCCAGCTCATTCCACGCCCCGCTCTATTTCTCGTTTTAACCCACGCCTCACGCCTCTCCCCTCACCCCTGGAGATGCCGCTGCGCTTGCGCCGCGATGTCCAGTTCCACCAGCTTGCTCCACGCATCCAGCAGCCGCCTCGTCACCGGACCGACCGTTCCGTCCCCCACCGGCAGCCCGTTAAACTTCGTCGCCGGCATGATGCAGTAGGGCGTGCTCGTGAAAAACGCCTCATCCGCCGTGTAAATGTCGTACGGCTGAAAATCGGTGACCTGCGTGGCGATGCCCAGCCCTTCCGCCAACTCCAGCGCAGTCTCCCGGCTGATCCCCGCCAGCGCGCCGCGCGCGTGCGGTGTTTTGAGCGCGCCGTCGGCGTAGATGAAAAAGTTGCCGCCCTTGTTCTCTGTCACGTTGCCGTCAGTGTCCAGGATCACGCTCTGCGCCGCCGGGTCAACCAGCTTGACCTCCGCCTCGGCCAGCGTGTACGCCAGCCGGCTCCGGTTCTTGATGCGCGCGTCCAGCGACTGCGTCGGGATCGCGCGACTGAACGGCGTCACCGCGTGGCATCCCTCCGTGTAAAACGCCGCCCAATCGCTCAGGATGAGCGGCGCGGTATGAATGATGACGGTGGCCGGCGAGCGCTGCTGTGTCGGATCGGCTGCCAGCGCACCGGCACCGCGCGAAATATTGTGCACGATCCAGACATCCTCGTCGGCTGGCACGTGTGGAAGGTTTCGCCGCAGGACGTCGAGGGTGATGTCGGTCATCTCCTGCGGTGTGAGCCCGGGGTTGATGCGGCTGACCTTCAGCGACTTGTACAACCGCTCGATATGCCGTTCCAGCTTGAAGGGCTCGTGACCAAACGTCCGCGTCGACTCCGTCATCGTGTCGCCCAGCGTCACCGCCGAGTCGAACACCGAAATCTTCGCCTCCGCCGGTGGGAACATCTCACCGTTAATGTAGACCAGGTGTTTGCTTGCGTCGTGTTGCATTGGTTTCCTCTTCTCCCGTATTCGTTTTCGGCGGCGCACCACTCTAATTCCTGTTGCGCTTGCACGACCAGCTCAGGCAGCCCCTTCTCACTCGCGTCATTCTCCAGACCCGCGACGATAACTTCCTCTGTCAGCCGCACTACCCTCAACACCAATCCGATCCGCGTGCTTCCAAATTCGGTGGGAAAGTTGCAATTGTCAAGCGCATTCTCTCGCTGTATGCTTTGGTCAGTGACCTGGCCCCCGAGAGGAATTCAGTAATGACCACCGAAGAACGCGTCGCCAGAATGGAAGGCGAGATTGAGCATATGGCCACCAAAGCCGATATTGAACGCGTCACCGCCACACTTACATGGCGCATGATAGTCGTGGCTGGCATCGCCCAGGCGATCGGAATCGGAGCATTGGTGCAATTCCTGCCGCGCCCCTGAGGCCGCCGTTACTTCCCCTACGCCAACTCCTGCTGCCCCTTCACAATCGCGGACACACCCAGGCCGATGCCGGCCATTGGGCCAATCGAGTGCATTGTGTACTGAGGGACTGCCACTCTGTCCGCTATTCTATACCACCATAACCCTAACTCGTTATTCACCGCCTTGAAGCCTGCCCTTCGCGCACGGCCGCGCCTGCAAGATTCCCCTGGCCGCCTCCCACATGATTCTTGCCCATCCCCCGGCGAGCAAATATAATGCCCCGAACCTCCGGATGTATCCCAATCGTATCAGGAAAGGGAACATGACAGAGATCAAAGTCGACCCGGCAGAAATCGATTTCTTCCAACAGAACGGCTACATCCAATACCGCGACTTCCTCTCCCAAGACCAGGTCGCCTCGCTCCGCATGGCGCTCGACGACGCCGTCGCCGCCCGCCGCGAGCGCATCCGCGGCGCCGACAAGGGCGGGCGACTCTCAGAAGAGTACGAGCGCGTCTTCAACCAGATGGTCAACCTGTGGACCGACTACCCGCAGGCCAAAGAGATCGCTCTCGACGTACGCCTTGGAGAATACGCCCGTCAGCTGAGCCGCTGCCGCCGCGTCCGAATCTACCACGACCACGCCATGATCAAGCCCCCCGGCCAGGTCAGCAAACAGACCAACTGGCACCAGGACGCCCCCTATTGGCCGATGGACCCGGTCGGCGCGCTCTCGGCCTGGATCGCGGTCGACGACGTCAGCGTCGATAACGGCTGTCTCCATTTCGTGCCCGGCTCGCACAAACACGACCGCCTCGAACCGATCAGCCTTGAGAGCGAAGACGACAGCGTCGTCGAAAGACTCAAAGCCCAGGGAATTGCCGTGCCCGGGCCGGTCGCAATGCCGATGCGCGCCGGCGGCGTCACCTTTCACCACGGCTGCACCTTTCACTACGCCGGCCCCAACCGCACCGACAAACCGCGGCGCGCCTTTGCCATCATCTACATCCCCGACTATACTCGCTTTACCGGAGGCAAGGACGCGGCCGGCGCCGCCGAAGAGATGGAGATCGGCGGCTTCTGGGAGCACGCCATCCACCCGATCGTCGCCGGGCACGGACAGCGTTGACCTCGTTTCAAACGCTCCGGCAGCATGCGGCAATGCCCGTCAAAAAACGCAATTCAGCACCTGCGAGGTTCCCAATATGGACGCAAAAGGATCTGTGGTCAAGACCCGCTCGGCCGGCCGCGGGCCGACCATCTGGCTCGCCGGACCGCCTTCTGACCTGGAAGAGCTCATGCCGCTCGGCATCGCCGGCATCGTTACCAACACCGTCGTGCTCAACCAGTACGCCAAACCCTACGGCAGCGTCATCGCCCTGACCGGAGCCTACCTGGCCATGACAGACAAGCCCGTGGTCATCGAGATCGACGGCCACTCGGTCGAGGAGCTGCTGGCCGTCGGCAAGGTCTTCACCGAGATGTCGCCGCAGATCATCCTCAAGCTCCCTTGCACGATCAATGGCCTCAAGGCCTTCAGCATCCTCCGCCAGGAAGGCATCGAGACGTTCTGCACCACGGTCTTCTCGCTGACCCAGGCCGCCGCGGTTGCACAGGCCGGCGTCGACCATATTCTGCCCTTCTGCGACCCGGTGCGCGAGATGGGCGGCGACCCGACCCGCCTCATCCGCGAATGCGCGGCCATGTTCAGCGGCTGGGAGGACCGGCCCTTTGTCATGGCCGCGCTCGTGCGCTCGGTCGAGACCGCCCACGCCGCCTTCCGCGACGGCGCCGACGAGCTGGTCACCATGTGGACCGTCTACCGTGACATGCTCGAACACCCGCTCACCGACCACTGGAACAAGGTCTTCATGGACGAGTGGGTCGACATGCACGGCAGCGGGCTCCTGGCCGGCGTGCCGGTTGAAGAAGAGCACGACTGATCGCATTGCGTTGTTCGAATTTGCCTTTCCACAGCTGAATTTTGGCGCTTGCGGATTTGCGCCTTCCCATAGTAGAATGGCCGCCATAGAAGGGGACGCTAAGACCCCCTTGATAGGGGCTGAAGACGCCCACCCCGTTCGGCGCGCGGATTCACCACACCAGGAGGGTAATTATGGCTGACGTAAGCGCTGAAAGAGAAGGTCTGATGGACGGAATGCCGCGCGACGATCGCGGCTACTGGCAGCCGGAAGGGCTCAAGCTACCAAATCCTGTTTTTGACTGGCCGCCCAGTCCGTTGAAGATGGTAAAGTGGCTCTACAACTACCTCTTTCCCTGGAACATCATCTACATGCTCATCGCCGTGCTGACCGTCGTTTACCTGCAGCCGGAGATGTCCAGAATGACCACCTTCAGCGCCGACTGGATCGCCTACATCTTCGTGCGCAACCAGATCATGCTGATCGTCATCGTCAGCGCATGGCACTTGTGGCTCTGGTCCCGCAAGTCCCAGGGATTCCAGTACAAGTACACGCCGGATTGGCTGGCGAAGGGCAAGAAGCAGTTTCTGTTCGGCAACCAGCTCTACGACAACATCTTCTGGAGCTGCGTCAGCGGCGGCACCATCTGGACCGCTTACGAGGTCGTGACACTCTGGGCCTACGCCAACCAGTACATCCCCTACCTGGACCCGGCCAGGCATCCGGTCTATTTTGTCCTGATGCTCTGCGGCATCCAGCTCTGGCGCCTGTTCCACTTCTACTGGGTCCACCGTCTGCTGCACTGGCCGCCGCTCTACAAGGCGGGCCACTACCTGCACCACCGCAACATCAACATCGGCCCCTGGTCCGGCCTGTCAATGCACCCGATCGAACACATCATCTACTTCAGCGGCGTGCTGATTCACTGGATCATCCCCTCGCACCCGATTCACGCAGTCTTTAACGGGCAGCACGCCGCCTTGACGCCGGCGCAGGGGCACGCGGGCTTCGAGGCAATCGTCGTCAACGGCAAATCCATGCTGCGCGGTGCATCCTATTTCCACCAGTTGCACCATCGCTATTTCGAGTGCAACTACGGCGAAATGGATATACCCTTCGACGTCTGGTTCGGTACCAGCCACAACGGCTCGGAAGAGGACCACGAGGCCATGCGGGCAAAGCGGTTCGCCAGCCACAAGATCCGGACCTCGACCGCTTAGGCACATCGGCGGCGCACTCGGCGTTCGACGAACCCAGGCAGATACAAATAAAGAGTGGGGAGGGCATGCCCTCCCCACTCTTTCGCTTCCGAAACTCCTGAGGCCACATGTACTGCGAAGAGACTTTCGCGTCAGATGGGTGGCGCTTTGGCGCTGGCCGCCGGCATGGCGTTCCGGTTGAAGAGCAGCGATCCTGCGCATACTTTGCGCTTCAATCTTCCAATCGTTTGCTGGTTTTGCGCGGTTGCCAGAATTCATAACATAGGTGTAGAATTGCCGTCAATCACAGGATGGCAAAACGCCTCCGGACCGGGCAGAGAGTGCCCACACAAGTCCACGCACAAGCTCACGATACCGGGAGGGTGGCCATGGCTGACGTCAGCGCTGAAAGAGGTGGTCTGATCGACGGTATGCCGCGCGACAAACGCGGACACTGGCAGCCGGAAGGAGAGAAGCTGCCCAACCCGGTCTTCGACTGGCCGCCCAAACCGTTGAAGGTGGCGAGGTGGCTCTACAACTACCTCTTTCCCTGGAATCTCATCTACATGCTCATCGCCGTGCTGACCGTCACTTATCTGCAGCCGGAGATGTCAAAAATGGCCAGCTTCAGCGCCGACTGGATTCTCTACCTCTTCGTGCGCAATCAGGTCATGCTGATCTTCATTGTCAGCGTTTGGTACCTGTGGCTGTGGGGGCGCAAATCCCAGGGCTTCCAATTCAAATACACGGCCGACTGGATGGCGAAAGGCAAGAAGAAATTCCTGGGCGGCAATCAGCTGTTCGACAACATCTTCTGGAGCTGCGTAAGCGGCGGCACAATCTGGACGGCCTACGAGGTCGTCACGCTGTGGGCCTACGCCAACAAGTACATCCCTTACCTCGACCCGAGGGCGCATCCGGTCTATTTCGTCCTGTTGCTCTGCGCAATCCAACTCTGGGGCCAGTTCCACTTCTATTGGACCCACCGCCTGCTGCACTGGCCGCCGCTCTACAAAGTGGCGCACTTCCTGCACCACCGCAACATCAACCCCGGTCCCTGGTCCGGCCTGTCAATGCACCCGGTCGAGCACGTCCTGTTCTTCAGCGGCGTACTGATCCATTGGATTGTGCCCTCGCACCCGATCCACATTGTCATGAACGGGCAGCTCGCCGCCTTCTCCCCTGCGCAGGCGCACGCGGGCTTCGAGTCCGTCGTCGTCAACGGCAAATCCAAGCTGAGGGGGGCGTCCTATTTCCACCAGTTGCACCACCGGTACTTCGAATGCAACTACGGGGGACTGGACATACCGTTCGACGTCTGGTTCGGCACAAGCCACAACGGCTCGGTCGAGGCCCACGATAAGATGCGGGCAAGGCGGTTCGCCAGCCACAAAATTCGGACCTCGGCAGTGTAACCGGAACGGCAGCGGTTCTTCCCTTCCGGGTTCATTAACGGAAGATAACTACTAAGCCGCAATCAGTCTGCGACCCTGAATGAGGCGAGCGAAGGTGTCTTCTCTCTCCTCACTCCGCTTAACGGTCTCCTTGCTTTTTGGACGGTCGGGCCTGCGGCCCTCCCTTGTGCGGGGGGACTCCCCCCGCAACGCCCCCCTCCAAAACCAGCGCTCACCGACAGTACGCCCTATTCCCTGCGGTGCGGCTTATCCAACGTGGTGGCGGCCAACCGAATACGCAATCAGTTAATCTGAATGGCGGCGGGGATGGAAGACTGGTCGAGACCGATACTATATGTGGCTTAGTCGTTACAACGGAAGAAAGACTGAAAAGGAGAGAGATGAACTCTCTCCTTTTTCCTTACGAATTTCTCTATGGGAGGTCAGAGCAGACTCAACTGCTGCCCAATGTGCGATCGTGTGGCCTGGCCGGGCCAAGAGGATGGCCGATTGACCGGCCTGCGCCTTCGGACTACTGCTGCGCCGGCTCGATCCGCAGGCCCTTTTGCTCCAGCAGTGCGGCCACCCACTTCTCTTCGGCTTCGCTCAACTCGACCGGCGGCGGTTGCCGGTAGTCCAGCAGCAGGTCGTAGCCGCCCACGTCGTAGCAGCGCGTGAATACCGAAGGCAGGTCGAGTACGGCGTCATTGTCTTCAGGAAGCAGGGGAATCTTGCAGCGCGGCAGCCTTTCTCTCAGGGGAATCGCGTAAGCTTCCACCTGCGTGCGCTGCTGCGAGCGGCTGATGCTGACGATGTATCGCCAATCTTGGGGAGTGTTGACCCTGAAACGACGGGCAAGAGTAACAGCAGGTCCAGACAACAGATCGATTTCAACCAGATTACAATCGGTGTTGAGCAAGTCTTCCTGCTTCTGCAGGTAATCTTCCCGCCCAAGACCCAGTTTGTTGCTTGGGCTCAAAACCTCGATCACCGTAACAACATCGCCCGATTCCCGCTGAATCAGTTCGAGAAAAGGGATCCGACGCTCTTCATCGCCGCCGCTGATCGTCTGCGGTTCGTCGGCAATCAGCGCGCCGTAATCAGTCTGTGGCTCCGAAAGCTGGCTCGGCGGCTCAATCACCAGGAAATCGGGGACCACCCTCTTGCCTGACGGTCTCAGTTCAACTCGTTCATCGATACGAGCGATATATTTGGGGCGCAGTTGGGGCTGCAGAGCCTCGGAAGCGTATACGATAAGACGCCGGTGCAAATCCGGCCAGCGACCCGGCCTTTCCATGTAGGGGTCCATTCCAGGAAAGGGGCTGGGCATACCATGCTCCTGCAAGCGGTTTCCGGTCTTCATTCAATTTATACCGCGAATGGGACCCTTCGTCAACGAATTGGATTGAGGTGGGCACGAGTATCCGGGGTGAAAGGGGCAGCCCACCACCCTGCAATCTAGTCCGTCTCGGATCCTCCCCCTGCACTGCCTGAAAGCATGCCCTCTCTTTCCCCAACTCCCGGATCCCAGTCGAAGTCCACTTGCGCAACAGGCTGCGCTCCTGCACGATCGAGAGCTGTCCGGCGTCGTTCAATTTACCCGGCATCTACGTCGCGCCATGGCGGCAGGCTCAGCAAATAGCGCCCTTGAGGGGCTTAAACCTGTACTGGAGGGCCTCAGGGGAAACAGAGCCGATGCGCGCGATCAGCCGTTCAGGCGGAGGTCTGTCTCAGAATCAAATATGTGCAGTTTCGCCGCGCCGCGGCCACCGTAGGGGCAGGCCTTGTGCTTGCCCTGTACCTGCCCTGTACCTGCCCTGTACCTCTCCCAGACCCGCTAAACAGTTTCAGCCACCGCTGGCATGAATTCCCCCGCCAGACAATTCCCGCCCCATACATGGGCTGCAATCCCTTCGCGCCGGTGGTTGTCATGAGCGGGATCAAGAGTTAGACTGTCCCTCACCCAACCTTTCATGAACTTCCCGTCATGCACAACAATCGCTACGGCCACATGGTCCACGAATATACGGTCGGCCGCGTGCGCCGCATCCTGCAGGAACGGGCGGCAAGACTGGACGCAATTCAGACGCGGGCGCAAGCTGAGGCATACGTAAACGACGTGCGCGCCAAGGCAGCGCGCTGTTTCCCTGCGCTTCCGGCAAGGACCGACCTGTGCGCGCGGATTACAGGAACGTTGGATCTTGGCGATATTCGCTTGGAAAAGGTCGTCTACGAAAGCCGTCCCGGGTTCCTGGTCAGCGCCAACCTCTACCTCCCCGCGCAGGTCGACGCCGAGCTGCCTTGCGTCCTCGGACTGTGCGGCCACTCAGATGCCGGCAAAGCCTATGGTCCATACCAGTTCTTCGCCCGCGGGCTGGCGTCCAAGGGCTTTGCCGTCCTCATCATGGACCCTGTCTCGCAGGGGGAGCGGCGCCAATTTTACGCCGAGGATGGCGTATCCGCAGGGGATGCGCGGCCCAGGTCGACTGTCGCCCACAACATGATTGGCAACCGTATGCTGCTAACCGGTGACTTCGTCGGCAGCTGGTTCGCCTGGGACGCGATCCGCGGCCTCGACTATCTGCTGGAGCGGCCCGAAACGGATGCGACCCGCGTCGGCGTTACCGGCTGCTCCGGCGGCGGCACGCAGACTACACAGGTGACGGCACTCGACCCGCGCATCACGATGGCCGCCCCCGACTGCTATATCACCAGCTGGCTCTGCAATCTCGAAAACGAGCTGCCCGCCGATGCCGAACAGAATCCGCCGCGCGCGCTTGAATTCGGCCTGGATGAGGTCGACCTCTTGCTGGCCTATGCGCCCCGCCCGACAATGATCCTGGCCGAGGAAAACTGCTACTTTGATCAGCGCGGCGCAAGGCAGGCCCATGCCGAAATGGAGAAAATTCATACATTGCTCGGCTCTCCCGACTCCAGCGAAATCAGCGTGGGCCACTTGGACCACGGCTTCCATAAGCATGCGCGCGAGGCGATGTACCGCTTCTTCATCAAACATGCCAGACTGGATGTCGATTGCCAGGAACCGGCGATGGAGGAGATCCCCGAGACACAGCTAAACGCCGCCGGGGGCGAGGTGGTCCCCTTCGGCAGCAAGAAGATCTTCGGCTTCACGCAGGCGCGGGCCAAAGAATTCGAGGCGCAGCGCCCTCGGCTCGAATTGGCGGCGCTGCAGGACGCTGTAAGGAAACACCTGCAGATCGAACTGCCGGATGGCCCGCCCCACCACCGTTTCCTGCGTCGCAGCGGCGGGCAGGATGCTGCCACCGGCAAAGGCTACCAGTTCGCGGTCGAGACCGAAACGGGCATCCAGGTCATTCTGACCATGTTCGGCGACCTGGAAAACCAGTGCCGCCGGCCTGGGGGCGAGGTCTCCCTCTTCGTCGGCCATTGTTCCAGTGAGGACGACTGCGCCTCTCTCCCCTGGCTGCAACGCCGCCTCACCGCAGGGCAGCGTATCCTCGCGGCCGACCTGCGCGGCACCGGACAGAGCTTCCCCGCAACCTGCGGTTCCAGCGGCCTGCTTGAACCTTATGGAGCCGACTATCTCTATGCCAGCTTCGGCAGCATGATGGGCGAAAGCTATCTTGGAAGGCGGGTCTATGACATCCTGCGCACGATCGACTGCCTTGAAGACGGCGGCGCGACCGTCCATCTCATCGGACGCGGCACCGGCTCGCTGCCGGTCGCTTTCGCCGCTCTGCTGCACGCTTCCCGGCCGACTTGCGAGCTTGTCCACTACCTCCCCAGCTACCGGCTCCTGATCGACAACCCTTTGCACAATTGGCCGCTTTCGTGTTTCATAGAGAACTGTCTGGCCTCGTTTGACCTGCCCGACGTCTACGCTGCCCTGGGCGACAGGTTGAAAAAATGTGATCCCTGGGGGCCCTGGATCTGATGGCGCCGCATTCCGCATAACAGTCAAGGGGAAAACCCCTAATGTCATACCGTGACCCCGATTTCCTGCGCGCCCACATACGAAGCATTATCTCCTTCTATCACCCGGCCTGCATCGACGAGGAGTACGGCGGCTTCATAAACCAGATGCGCGACGACGGCTCGGTCTTCGACCGCATGACGAAGCACCTGGTTGGCACCTGCCGATTCGTCTACTGCTACTCGGTGGCCTCCCTGGCGCTGGGCGACGGGACCTATCGCGATGCGGTCGCGCATGGTTTGCGCTGCCTGCAGGAGTCGCACCGGCAAACCGACGGGGGCTTCGCCTGGGTGCTGCAAGGCCGCGAGGTGGAGGATGGCAACCGCCACTGCTACGGTCACGCTTTCGTGCTGCTGGCCGCGGCCTGCGCAGCCAAAGCCGGCGTGGAAGGCGGAACGGAGCTCGCCTCCTACGTCTACGATCTGCTGGAGGAACGTTTCTGGGAGCCGGACGCTCGACTCTACGCCGACCTGATCGCGGCCGGCGACTGGAACGCGGTCGACCCATACCGCGGCCAGAATGCCAATATGCACATGTGTGAAGCGATGCTCTCGGCCTACGAGGCCACCGGTGAATCCCATTTCCTGGACCGCGCCCACCTGCTGGCGAAACGCATCTGCGTTGACCTGGCCGACAAGGCTGACGGGCTGGTCTGGGAGCACTACCGTGCCGACTGGACGCACGACTGGGACTTCAACAAGGACGACCCGCAGGACCTGTTCAAGCCCTACGGCTATCTTCCCGGTCACTTCACCGAGTGGAGCAAACTTCTGCTGATCCTGGAACGTTACCGGCCGGAGGAGTGGATGCTGCCGCGCGCCCGCCATCTGTTTGACACCGCGCTTGAGAAGAGCTGGGACGACGAGAATGGCGGCATGAACTACACTTTCACGCCCGACGGCGCCGTCCTCGACCGCGACCGCTATTACTGGGTGCTGTCGGAGACTTTCGCCGCCGCGGCTGCGCTGGCCCTGCGTACCGGCGATGACAGCTACTGGGCGTGGTACGACAAACTCTGGGCATACTCGGACCGGCACTTTGTCGACCACGAGCACGGCGCCTGGTACCGGATCCTTGATGCCAAAAACGAGAAGTACGACGATCTCAAGAGCCCGCCGTCCAAGACCGACTATCACCCGCTGGGCGCCTGCTACGAGACACTGGAGGCGTTGAGGCTCGCGGGCCAGTAGTTCGACCGGCCGAACTGTCAGAAGAATCGACCTCCTTCCGGCCGGCCCCAAGGATTCCGCTTTCCAGTGCCTTTGATTCTATGCGTGGACTGAAGTCTTTCAAGCCAGCCGCACCGGGAGGACGCAGGATGCAGACTGAAGAAGTCTTGTTGGCTCGTCAGAGCTACCAGCAGGACGGCTTCTACATTTGCACGCAGCCGCTGATACCGCGGGACTTGGTAGAGAGAGCGGTTGCAGGCATGGACGCTGTGCGCGCCGGCGAATACGACACGGGGATTCCCCCGCGGCCCTCGCGCTGGAATCCAGGCGACGACCCCAATGCGCTCTGCAAGATCGAGAAGCCGCAGATCGCCAGTCGGGCTATCATGGAGCTGGTTTCGCATCCGGCCCTGGGCGAAAAGGCGGCCGAGGTCACCGGCGCGAGCGCCGTGCAAGTCTGGTGGGTGCAGCTGCTGTACAAGCCGCCCTCGGCGCCCGGCCAGCAGCCGCGCACCAACATCGGCTGGCACCAGGACTACAACTACTGGGGCGCCTGGGAAGAGGAGAGCGAACTGTTTACGGCCTGGGTCGCGCTCAGCGACGTTACCCCTGAAACCGGGCCGATGAACTTCGTCGCCGGCTCCCACCGCTGGGGACTGTCGGCCGAGAGCGATTTCGCGTCGCAGGAGTACGAGGCCCTGCGCGAGACGATCCGCAACGCCCATGGCCAGGAATGGCGAGAAGTGCCCGCCATTCTGCCGCCGGGCGCCGCCAGCTTCCACCAGAAACTGACCTTCCACGGCAGCGGCCCCAACCTGTCGTCGCAACCGCGCCGCAGCTTTGCTGTCCACATGCGCACTGAGAAATCTCGCCCTAAGGGAGATCTCCGCCAGGGCCTGACCGCATTCATCGACGACCCAACCCACTGCCCCATCATATACGGTGATGTCGGCTCGCTACTGTAGGTCGAGAGAGCTGAGCGGCCGCGCATACAGACCAATTCACTTTCCGCAACTGCCAGACAGGAACAAAAGCCCATGCCGGTCCAACCGTACAACATCGAACAGTCACGCACGCTCCTCGATCGCTCCGACCAGTTGATCATACGCGGCTGCCAGGGGCACAAGCGCAGCCATGAGATGCTGGAGCTGGGATACCCGGTCTTCACGCAACGCGCATCCGGCGCCCGCTTCTGGGACGTCGACGGCAACGAATATCTCGACTATCTGTTGGGCTTCGGACCGATCGTCCTGGGACACAACGATCCCGCGGTCAGCGCGGCCGTGCGCGCCCAGATGGAAGAGGGTACCATCTACAGCACCGCCCATCCCAAGGAGCTCGAGGTCGCGCAGATGCTGATCGACCTGATCCCGGCCGTGGAAATGCTCGGCTTCCTGATCGGCGGCAGCGCGGCGACCTCGGCCGCAGTGCGGCTGGCCCGAGCCTACACCGGCCGCGACAAGGTCATCCGCTGCGGCTATCACGGCTGGCACGACTGGTCGCGCACCGAGGACGAAGGCTCGCCGACAGTAATCGCGCCCCTCACGCTTGAAGTGCCCTACGGCGACCTCGATGCGCTCGAAGACTGCTTCAAACAGAATGACAACGAGGTCGCCTGTGTCATCATGGAGACGATCCGCGGCGACGGCCCGCCCGAGGGCTTTCTGCAGGGCTGCGTCGACGTGGCGCACAAATACGGCGCGCTCTGCGTCTTCGACGAGGTCAAGGTCGGCTTCCGCGTCGCCTTCGGCGGCGCCGGCGAGTACTACGGCGTCACCCCCGATCTGACCGCCTTCAGCAAGGCCTGCTTCAACGGCTATCCCGGCAGCATCGTCGCCGGCCGCAAGGATATCCTCGGCTCACCGCAGTGTCAGTCCAGCTGGATGGCCGCGACCTTCCACTGCGACCTGCCCAGCCTCGTGAGCATCGAGACCGTCGTCAGCGAGATGAAGCGCCGCGACGGCATCGCTTACCAGTGGAAGATCGGCAACCGCCTGATCGAGGGCGTCAACGCCGCCTGCGAACAAGGCGGCCTCGGCTACCGGCTGACCGGTACGGGACCGATGCCCACCCCGGTCATCCAGGACGAGGACAAGGACCGCTGCATCGCCATGCTCCAGGGCTGCCTCGCGCGCGGCTTCTACCTCCATCCCAACCACCCGATGTTCCTCACTCTCTCCCACACCGAGCAGGACATCGAGGACACGATCACGGCCGTCCAGGAGTCGAGCGCAGACCTGGACTAGGGATTCCCGGCCCGCGTTGGATACGAATCGATTGGGGGTCGCAGACAGTTCCATTGATAGATCAGCTAGAGTTGGCATCTACAGGTTGGCTGCCTACAGTCCCGGTTCTGGTTCGCCTGGTTCTTGGAGCGAAGACCGCCGCCTGAGCCGCTGCAGTGAACAGTTTCCATCACATGAATCAGATGAATCAAAGTTCAAACGTAATTGCTAAGCCACATACAGCGTCTGTCTCGACCAGGGCTTCATCCCCGCCGCCAATTCAGATTATCTGATTGCGTATTCGGTCGGCCTCCGCCACGTTGGATAAGCCGGACTGCAGGAATGACGACGTACTGTCGGTGAGCGATGGTTTTGGAGGGGGGCGTTGCGGGGGGAGTCCCCCCGCACAAGGGAGGGCCGCAGGCCCGACCGCCCAAAAAGCAAGGAGAGAAAAAAACCTTCGCTCGCCCCCTTCATGGTCGCAGACTGATAGCGGCTGAGTAGTTACGTTCAGACAATTGTCAACGAGCCCCGGTTCAGCGGCATCTGTTCAGAAGTAGATGGAACAATGACCCTATGGAGCGATTACCAGTTCATGAGGGAAGCCCAAGCGAGCTTTGCCGAAAATTGAGCCCTCCCATCAACCAGTTCCCGGCACAGGGCGGGGCGCAGAGTGCAGATACCCGGTGCCAAATACGCAACAGTTGAACCGTAGGCCCGTGACCGTGGCTGACCGCAAGCCAGACCGAACGGATTGCAACATCGAGAACATTCAATTCCACGGCAGGAAAAGGGTAAGGCTCAGCAATGGACTCGTAGACCTGGCGGCAGTACCCAATTGAACACGACCCAATAGGACTAACATGAGCACAGACAAAACACGCACACTTGTCTTCTGCGACGACAGCGCCCACCCTGCTTCCCTCACGCGGGATGGACTTGCAGCCCTGGGTGAGACCGGACTCGCACTCGACTGGGTGGAGGACCCGGCGGCCTGGCGCAGCGAGAGCTTGGACAGCTATCCGCTGGTTATCTTTTCGAAGGCCAACAACCGGTCGCAGAGGGAGCATGAACCCTGGGCGGATGAAGACACCGGCCGGGCCTTCGCCGACCATGTGGCCGCCGGAAACGGCATCCTTGTTCTTCACTCCGGTACGGCCCTATACGGCAACTCTCCCTCACTGTGTAAGCTGATGGGAGGTATCTTCACCGGCCATCCGCCGCAGTGCGCCGTCACGGTGGAGCCTTTGAGCGGGCATCCTCTGACCGCGGGCAGCGCGGCCTTCACTTTGAAGGACGAGCATTACATGATGGAGATGAACGACCCGGACGTCGATCTCTTCCTCCACACCGATTCTCAGCATGGCAGGCAGCCGGCGGGATGGGCGCGTACCGAGGGCAAGGGCCGCGTGGGCGTCCTGACACCGGGCCACAACCCCGAAGTATGGCGCCACCCTTCGTTCCAGGCGTTGCTGCGCAACTGCATCGCCTGGTGCAACCCGAATGACAATTCAGGAGAATGACGATGACCGCAGCCCAGATCTCACCGCCGCGCCGCCGCCTCGGCCGCACCGAACTGAGCATCCCTGTCATACCCTTCGGCACAATGGGCTTTGGCAGCCACTTCGGCTTTGTCGCCGACGACGAGGCCGTTGCCCTGATCAAGCATGCCGTATCGCTGGGTGTCAACCATTTCGATTGCGCGCGCTGCTACGGCGACTCGTTGCGCAAGCTTAGCCTGGCGCTGCGCGAGATCCCGCGCGCGGATGTCATTATCACCGGCCGGCTCTGTTGCCACTCCGGCGCGCCCTGGGGCGGCTATCGCGGCGAGGGCGAGGCCGACTTCTCAGCCGACCGCGCCATCCGCGACGTCGAAGACCAGCTCGAACTCCTTGGCATCGACTACTTCGACGGCATGCTGATTCACGACCCGACCCGCATCGAACCCACCCTGGAGAAGGACGGCACTCTAGCGGGCCTGCTCCAGCTCAAGGCACGCGGACAGGTGTGCCACGTTGGCTACGGCATGCGCCAGCACCACTTCCATCAGCAGGTGATCGCCACCGGCGACGTCGACCTGATCCTCTGCTTCAGCGACTACAATCTCATACGCCAGTCCGCAGCCGACACCGTCCTGCCCGCCGCAGCCGCCGCCGACATCGGTGTCATGAACGGCTGGTCGATCCTGCGCGGCCTGCTGACCGGGGCCGACATCGACGAGGCCCGCACGAAGAGCCGCTACCGGATTGACGAAGATGCCGACGCCGCGCGGCTGCTCTGGCAGTGGTGCCGCGAAGAGGGCATCGACCTCCTGCAACTGGCCATCCAATTCTGCCTCAAGGAGACCCGCATCCACGGCAACCCGATCGGCAGCCTCAACGTCGAGCAACTCGAGACCAATATCCGCGCCGCGAATTCGCCGTTGGACGACGCTGTGTGGGCGAAGTTCGAAGCTGAGTTTGGCGTCGTTGCGGCGGGGTAAGCAGGACGACCGAGACGTGAGAATCTTACGGAACCTCCCCTGGATTTCTCAACACAAGCAGGCCCGGCGACACTGACGGCACACCTTCGATATGCCACAATATATTAGCACCGACCTGGCCCTGGACCTGCGGCGCCTGGGCGTAGAAGCAGGCGACATCCTCTTCGTCCACTCCTCCTTCAAGTCGCTCGGCCCGGTCGTCGGCGGCGCCATCGCCGTGATCGAGGCCCTGGAGGCCGCTGTCGGGACGGATGGACTACTGCTAATGCCCTCCTTCAACCTGGTGGAATGGGAGGAACGCGCCCAGACCTGGGACCACGCAACCACGCCCTCGACCGTCGGTTGGATCACAGAGCAGTTCCGCCAATTGCCCGGCGTCCACCGTTCTGACCACTACTCGCATGCTGTGACTGCGCGGGGACGAGGGGCTGAGGCCTTTGTGGCGGACCACCTGAGGGGGGAGGGGATGGACTCACCGTGGGACCTGGCGCCGTGGGGGAAGACGTACGGTGTGCATTCGCCGATGTACCGGGCCTACGAGGCCGGGGCGAAGCTGTTGATGCTGGGCGTCGATTACGAATCATCGACCTACGTTCACCTGGTGGAAGTGATGTACTGGAACCGGCTGAGGCAAAAGGCGAGGAGTGAGGTTGTGCAGCGCGGGGAGAGTCAATTGCCTGCGGTCGGGGCTGCGGCCAGCCGGCGGGAGGCCGATGGAGTCCCGTACCCACTGCTTGACCGGCCGGGTCTGGGCGCGTACTGGGAACGAACGGGATCGCTGCAGCGAGGCAGCGTCGGCGACGCCGACTGCCGGCTGTTCAGCGTGCGCGTCTACGTCGACGCCCTTCTGGCCGAAGTCGAGCGCAACGCCGAACTCTATCTGCTTTGATGGGATCGCCCGGTTCTAATCGGGCCTGTACTTCGGCTGGCGCGGCGCCCGGTCGCGTGCAAGCCGCGTCGTCCGCTTCTCCAACGGCAATGGGACCCGCGCGCCGCCCGCGCGATGGGACTCGATCAGGCCGAAAATCAGCTCGTTGCCGGCCCGCGCCGCCCGCACACCGCCTCGCGGCGGCTCTCCCGTGTCCAGCGAATGCACCAGGTCCTCGATCAATCGCAGCGTTGAGCTGCTCGGCGATGTCTCCGGCGCCTCTACCGCCTGCAACTGGTCGCGCCCGCGCAGCCCCGTCGGAGAGGCTTTGCGTACCTGCCAGCTGAGCCCGTCGTGGATGGCAGTGATCGTCCCTTTCGAACAGATCGCCTCATACTCCGACGAGCGCGCGGTCAGCAGAACGTGGGCCTTCACCCCATTGGCAAACTGAATGATGCCCTCGGCCTGCGGGTCCTCGGTCAGGATATCCCCGTCAAAGAACTGGTCGCTGTCGGGCACATGTCCCTGCACCCAGGTCGCCGGTTGGTCGCCGTTGAGGCGCAGCGCCAGGTCGAGGTGGTGGCTGCCCGAGTTGAAAAGAGTACCGACGTTGTAGACGATCAGATGCTCCAGCTCACCCAGCTCGCCGCTGTCGATGATCTCCTTCATGCGGTCGTAGCGCTCGTCCCAGCGCCGGTTCGTGCCCAGATTGAGGATTGCGCCGTTGCCTTCGACCGCCTCGACCATCGCATCCGCCTCAGCCATCGACGCCGCCATCGCCTTCTCGGCGTAGACCGCCTTCACGCCCTGCCCGACGCACTCGATCACAATCGCCGCACGCGGCTCCGGCTGCGTCGCCACGCTGACGATATCCAGCCCCTCCTTCGCCAGCATCTCACGGTAGTCGGTGTACTGGCCCTCCGCCGGCACGCCGTGCAGCCGCCCGAACTCGGCCATCACGTCTGTACGTAGATCGGCGCAGGCGACCAGCTCCGTCCGCCCGCACGCCGTGAACCCGGCGGCATGCGAATAGGGCAGGTGAATGCCTGCCGCGCCGATCACCTCGTTGTCGATGAAGCCGCCCATGCGGCTACATCCAATTACCCCGGCGCGATAGCTCTTCATCTTCTCACTCCTTTTCTGGCCCCAGCTCAAATAGGTTCACGGCGGCGGGCGCCCGATCCGCTCAGCCCAGTGCGTTCAGTCTGTCCCGCAGCTCAGCCGGCAGACCCATCTCCTCGGCCTCAAAAGCCTGGTCGACATGGGAATGTTTGCGGCAACCGATCAGCACCGAGGTGATGCCGGGCTGCCCAATCGCCCACGCCAGCGCCAGCTGCACCATCGAGATACCCGTCTCCACCGAGACCGCACGCAACCCCTCCATGCGCCGCATCGAAAGATCGTTCTCGTAAATGTCCCAGTGGTCGGGCATGACGTCGAAGCGCGTGCCTTCGGGTGCCGTCCATGTCTTATGGTATTTGCCGGTCAGAAATCCCGCGCCCAGCGGACTGTAGGAGATGACGCCGAGATCCTGGTCGGCGCAGAACGGCAGCAGCTCGGCCTCGATATCCCGAATCGCCACATTGTAGTTCGGCTGCACCGAAACCATCGGCGCCCAGCCGTTCACCTCCGCCTTCCACAGCGCCTTGCACAACTGCCACGCATCGGTGTTGCTGCACCCGATGTAGCGCACCTTGCCCTGTTCCACCAACCGGTTGAGAGCCTCCAACGACTCCTCCAACGGAGTGCCGGCGTCGTAGGCGTGGATCTGGTAGAGATCGATGACGTCGGTCTGCAGCCGCCGCAGACTTTCCTCCGCAACCTGTAGAATCCGTTCCCCGCCCAGGGGCGGCGCGATCTTTGTCGCCAGGACCACCTTCTGCCGGTTGCTGCCGCGCGCCAGCCACTCGCCCAGAACCGTCTCGGAGCCGCCCGCAGAATAGACTTCGGCCGTATCGATCAAATTGATGTCCCGCTCGAGCGCATAGTCGATAATCGAAAAGGCCGTCTGCGCGTCGATCTCGCGGCCAAACGTAACGCTGCCCAGACCAATCGAGCTGACCTGCAGCTCCGACTTGCCCAACCGGCGCATTTCCATAATCTCTTCCTCCTGAATGATCAAGTTCTTGGTACGAATGCACCGCTGGAGACAGGCAGAAAATCAAGCGCCGCCGATCTCCCGCGCCGCCGCCGCGAGATCGGCAACCCACATGCTCGGGTTGACCAACTCCGGATTTTCTATGCGAAGTTGGCGCAGCTCGAACATCAGGTCGGGGGAAAGGGCCGCCTTCGCCGCCACCAGGTTCTCCTCCAGCTCAGACTCCGCGCGCACGCCGATCAGCACTGAAGCAATGCGCGTCTCTGCCATTCCAAAAGCGATCGCGGCCTGCGCCGGTGAAAGGCCGCCGCCCTGCGCTGCAACCAGGTCGCGGAACTGCCGCGAACGCGCCTTCAACGGCTCCAGCCTGTCGGGCAAATGTTCGGCCCGCTCTGTCAGAGCGCCCTGCAACAGGACCGAACGCGCCACAACCCCGACATTCTGCCTCCTCGCCGCTGGTAGAAGCCTGTCTGCCAGCCGCTGGTCGAATACCGAATAGGTAACCTGCAGGACATCGAACAGGTCGTGGTCCAGCGCCGCCAGCGGCAGATCGGGACCGTAAAAGGAGCCGCCGCTCCACAGCGCCATTCCCCTGGCGCGCGCCTCCGAAAAGACCTCGGCTACGATTTCCGACTGCTCAAGCAGGTCGCCGTCGACATTGTGGATCTGCCAGATGTCGACGTATTCGGTATGCAGCAGGTGCAAGCTGTTTTCGAGGCCGGCCCACAATGCGCGCCGCAGTGCATCCCCGCGCAGTGTCTTTCCATCCGCTTGCACCGTCGACTTGGTCGCCAGCACCACGCGACTGCGATGTCCCCGCAGCGCCCGGCCCAGGATCGCCTCGCTGCTGCCATAGGCCTGGGCCGTGTCGATCAGATTGATGCCGGCCTCCAGCGCCGCGTGCACAAGCCGCTCCGCCGCAGCCCCGGTCGGCCGCCCGTATTCACCGGGGACCGGGATCCCGTAGTCCAGCCCCAACTCCACCGTGCCCAGCGCCAGCGGGGAGACGGACAGCCCGGTTCGACCAAGTACGCGAAATTTGCTGGAGTCCATTGGATTCAGCGCCGGTAGTTGTGAGGTAACGCCCTATCGTCAGCCAATGCCGGCCGCCGCAGTTTCCTGCTCGCCGTGCAGCGGCAGCGTGCCCGACGAATACTCCCGCTTCCACAGTTCCACCGTCTCTTCGACAAAAGTCTTAACCGGCGTGTCGATGCCGTGCTCGGCCATCAGCTGCGGCAGCCACTTACGGCCAAAAGCGACGTGCTGCCGCTCGTCGGCCATATCATAGCTCACATATTGGGCCGAGAGCCGGTCACCGGTCTTGGCGTAGTCCGCCATCTGCTCATGGCGGCGCGGGAAGGCGTGCGTCTCGTTGCCCATCGTCAGCATACAGTACTGCGTGGCCGCATCGTACTGCGTGCGCCACGCGTAAATGCGCGTGTTCTGCGGAACGTCGGTGTAGTCGTGCCCGTGGTGCGCGAGCCATTCGATGCCCAGCTTGCAGTGACGCGTCTCGTCGTAGCAGTGCCGCGCGCTGTCGTAGGTGAACGCCCACGGCATGCCCGGAGACAGGTAAATGATCGCCGCCACCGTCTCCGCCGCCAGCATCTCCTGGCTGTAGCTCTCGAAGTCGAGCAGGCGCTGTGTCTCCTCATCAGGGACCACGACGCGCTGACCGGCGTTGCGGTTTACGAGTTGGAAGCGTTCGTCGCGTGCGGCTTCGTCAGCCAGCTCGAACTGCCTCCGCTCCGCAGGCCGCACCGGCGGCGGCGGCCGCTCTTCACGCCCGGAGACGCCGCCCGCCGCAGCCATAAGACCGGCGATGTACGCCTCCCACTCGCCCTGCGGATGCTCCGCCAGCGTCTCCTCCGCCCACGCCAGCTGCGCCTCCTCATCGATAAGGATGTGCTTGAACGCGTAGAGGGTCGGCGCATCGGGATTGGCAAAAGTCTGTTCGCAATGCCAGCGATAGGTGGCCGCCAGCGCCGGTTTGATCACGCGAAAAAGCCCGCCCAGCAGGTCCGCTTCCGTCGGCGCATGAATCGCCTCCGCCATCAGCTCTTCGAGCGCATCGTCGCCCGGTGGCCGGAACGCCGGCGTCTGGATCTCGCGCAGCCGTTGGTAGAGATACTGCACGTGCTGCGCGTCCTCCCACAGCAGCCGCCCCATCGCCAGCTTCCACTCCATTCGCGCCGTCGCGGGCAGCCACGCGGCCAGGATGCGCAGCATTTCGTACTCGATGAACCGGTAGCGGTTCAGTAGCTGCTTGTTGTGGGCAAAATCGATCTGCTCCGGCGGCGACAGGACCTGCATCTCTCCCTCCTCAATCGATTCCAAGCAGCGCGGCCGCGTTCCCGCAAAAGATGTCCTCGACCTGGCGCTCACTCAACTTCAACCGCCGGCAGGCAAGCACGATGCTGCGCAGCGACTCAAGACCAATCAACACCGGCCGCAGCGCGATGTGTTTCTCCTCCAGGTCCATATCATCGGCGTAGAGCCAGTGGAAGGAGTCGCCTATCGCAACGCAGCGCCCGCGCACCTGGCTGACGTGAAAATCGGTCCCGTACATCAGCTTCTCATGGCCCATCGTCTCGACAATCGCCTCGAACGCGCCCGCCTCGGTCACCGCCGAGGTGTCGAACCAGACGTTTTCCAGCCCGCGCAGGCTCTCGATTCCCTCGATCGTGTGCCACGGATTGAACCCGCGCGCCGCGTGCGCCAGGATCAGCCGCATGTTGGGATAGCTGCGGCAATACCTGCGAATCGTCTCCTGGTTCACCGGGTCGGCCAGCGCCCGGTCGCGCACCATGTGCAGCGTGATCGTCAGACCGAGCGTATCGGCCGCGGCAACGTGGGCTTCTGGCAGATAGGCCTCGATCGGCGCCTCCCAGGTCGGCCGGTCGGCCGTATACGTGCCGGCGCCCGACGCCTCCGTCCCCAACAGAGGATTCAGCGGCGCCATCGTGTGGTAGCACTTCAGGCCGGTCATGTCCAGCCGCCGCACCTCGTCCAGCACCGCCTCTGCGTCCAAATCCGGGGATATAATCAGCTGCCCGCGCGAATTCTGCGCCAGCGGACCCGTTCCGTTGACCTCGGCCGCGACAAACTCGTTGTTGGCCTGCCGGTCGCCCAGAAAGGCCAGCCCGAAGAACAGCCCGCCAACCACGCGGCCGCCCGGATGCAGCCAGCCGTTGAACTCGGCGTACTCGGCCAACCCAATCCGCGGCGGCGTATTCGCCAGGCCGGGCGGAAGCGCGCCCGCCGGATAGTGATCGTGGCGAAACAGATGCGCATGCGCGTCGTAAATGCGGTCCGGCAAATGCGGCAGGACCTCCCGATCAAGAAAAGTGCGGTCAGCCTCTTGAAATGTAAACATGGGTGCGTTCCTCGTACCCCGTGCGCGCCGGCGGCGCTTTGCGGCCTATCGCACCAGGCGGCGGAAAGGTTCCTTCTTCAGATCAGCTCGAATCAGCTCGTCCAGGTTCCCCCGCTCCAGCCCGTCGCGAACCACACGCAACGACTCGGCGGCCGCCTCCCCGGTCAGACGGATGTCCTCCTCCGTATGCGCGAGCGTCGCCTTGAAGCTCATATACGAGTGCACGCCGCGCCGCGCCATCTCCTGGATGAACAACGTCGACACCTTGCGGGCGTCGACGCCGTCCGGCGTCTTGAGCGTGACCGCGGGATTCGTATGCAGGCCGGTGCAGGCGCCCTCCAGCCCCGCGTCCGCAATCGCCCCGTTCAATGCACTTCGCAACGCTTCGCCAATCTCTTTGAGCCGCTCAGGCGCGTTGCGCCGCTTCAACTCGCGGATCGTCGCCACCGACGCGGCCAGGCCGACATTGTCGCTCCAATACGAGCTGGATATAAACATCCGCTTGGCCGGCTCCATCACTTCGCGCGAGCCAACCACCGCGCCCATTGGATAGCCGTTCGACATCGCCTTGGCCACCACCGTCATGTCCGGCGTAATGCCGACCGCCTCCTGCACGCCGCCCACCGCCAGCCGCCAGCCGCACGACACCTCGTCAAAAATGAGGACAACGCCGTGCTTTGCCGCCAGTTCCTGAACGCCCTCCAGGTAGCCGGGCGCAGGCAGCTCGGACCGGGCCGGCTCCATCATGATCGCCGCCACCTCGCCGGCGTGTTCGTCCAACAGCGCCGCCAGCATCTCCAGGTCGCCGTATACGAACGGAATCACCGTGCCCGCCAGCGCCTTGGGCACACCGATCGGCTCGATGCCCGCAAATGGAAACTCGCCGCTCTCCGGGTCGACGCCGTAATTCGCGGCCTGGTACCAATCGTGCCAGCCGTGATAGCCGCAGATCAGGATCTTGTCGCGACCGGTCGCCCCGCGCGCGATGCGGACCGCCACCGCACACGCGTCGCCCCCGCCCTTCGCATACCGCACCATCTCCGAGCTGGGTATTGTCGCGTTCAACTCCTCCGCCAGCTCCAGTTCGAGCGGGTTGTTCGCCGAAAAGAGGCTGCCGCGGTCGATCTGCTCCTTGACCGCACCGTCGACGACCTCGTCGGCGTGACCCAATATAATCGCCCCGACCGCACTCATCCAGTCGATGTACTCGTTCTCGTCGACGTCGACGAAGCGCGAGCCCTTTGCCCGCTGCGCGTAAATCGGGCTGACGCCGTGCGCGAACTGGTCGGCCCGGCGGCTGATCAGCTGCGTCCAGCCCGGGATCAGCTCGCCCGCCTGCTCGTACAGCTCCAGCGAGCGCGTTACTTCATGATTCGCCGCCTTCGGGAACGCGGTCATGGCCGCCTCCTTCCTACAATGAGATTCGCGCCGGCAGAATATCCTGCATCGCCGCCGTGTAAGTTAATCCTGCCAGTTGAAGGTCACGCCCAGCATCTGCTTCTCACGATGATAGGCCATCTCGTACGCCTCGACCATCTCACTGTAATGGAAACGGTGCGTGACCAGCCGGCTCGGCTCCAGCAGCCCGTCCGCCATCAGCGAGACCACGTGGTCGGCAATGTTGTCCCACGCGTAGCGGTCCGCCGTATGGAACGCATTCGAGCTGGCATCCGGATAAAGGTAGCCGGCGCGCCCCGAGACCGCGATCAGCGTCGTGCCCTTGTTGTAGAACAACTCCATCGCCAGCGGGTTGAAGTCGAGCGGCGGCTCGCCCCGACCCAACAGGCTCACGACCGAAACGCGGCCGTTGTCGCGCACAATCTCCATCGCCGTGCGAAATGCCGGCCACGGATTCGCGGTCAGAATCACCAGGTCGATGCCGTTGCCGCCGCTGAATTCATCCAGTTTGGCCTCCAGCTCCGGGTCATTATAGAGAAAATTGGCGTGCGCGCCCATCCGCGCCGACATCTCCATCCGCACCGGACTGTTGGCGATACCGGCAACGCGGCCGCCGAACAGCGGCCCCAGCGCGATCGCGCCCAGCCCCAGCACGCCCACCCCGACCACCGCCACCGTCTCGCCCGGCCGGAAATGCGCCTTGTGATAGCAGTGCGCGCTCAGCGCGTAGAGATGCGCGTAGACCGCGTCCTCGTCGGCCACGCCGTCCGGGATCACGACCACGCTCTCCGCATCCGACATGATGTACTCGGACTGGTGAGGCGCCCGCGTCACCACCCGGTCACCCACCTTCACCCGTGTCACCCCACTGCCGACCGCCTGCACGATGCCCAGGTTGCTGTCCCCAACCCAGCGCGGGTACCCGGGCGCGCCCGGCACCTGGTCCGCGCCCTCATAGTTGCCCCGGTCGGTGCCGATCTTGAGCGCCGAAATGCGCGTCTTCACATGGATCCCGTCGTCTGCGAGCTGGCTGGCGTCAAACGCCTGCTCCTCAATCCGCAGGTCACGCGGGCCATGCAGAATTGCGATTCTCATCTTCCTCCGCCTTTCGAATCGGTTTGTCCCGCTGGAACTACGCGCCCGGTATCCCGTCAAGCTCCTCGCTGCACTGCTTGAGCACGTTCATCAGGCTGAAGTCGCCGCCCCACGGCACCATCTGCGCGCCCATCCCCCGAAATCGCTGGATGTCATCCACCGACCCGGCCGTGATGCCCCACAGCTTGCCGTGTTTTTCCACCGCGGCCGCCACCGTCTCGATCGCCTTGTCCATCGTCAGGCTGCCGTCGCCCTCGGTCGCAATCCGCAAAGAAAGGTCCGCCGGCCCGACAAACAGGCCGTCAACGCCCTCGATCGAGGCGATCTCCTCGGCGTTTGCAACCGCCTGCAGCGTCTCGATCTGGCAGATCAAAAAGGTCTCGCGATTGGCGGCGGCGTTGTAGTCCATGTCCGGGTCCCACGCGCCGATGCCGAAGTCACCGTCCAGGCCCGCGCCGTCCATGCCGCGGTTGCCCAGCCCCGGATACTTCACCGCCCGCACCAGGTCGCTCGCCATCTGCGGCTCCGAGACCAACGGCACCAGAAAACCGCTCGCCCCGTCCTCGAGGTAGCGGTAGAGCTTTGTCCGCTCCAGCGTCGGCGGCCGCACCATGCAATCGATGTCGTTATGATAGCACATCATCGTGATCGCCTGGACCTCACGCGCGTCCATCGCCCGGTGCTCGAGGTCCAGCCAGATGCCGTCGTAACGGCAGTTGGCCGCGTAGCGGATGTAAAAGGGCAGATAGTGGCCCAGGCCGCAGACACGGGCAAAACCGCCGCTGCGAAACTTCTTTAGCATCTTGCTCTTGCGCATGGTAGTTCCTTTGTGTGGAAAGTCTAAAGTTCGATCCTGGCCCAGCGTATGTCCATCGCCGCGTCCGTTCCCGCGTAGTAGATTACCAATGCAGCCCCGTCCGGCAGCGTCTCGGCATAGGGCAGCCCAAACGTCCACAGACTCATCTCGCTCAGCGTCTCCGAAGTGCTGCCGGACGCCCCGCCCGCGCCTTCATCCTGCTGGTAGACGACAACCTCGCTCGCGGCTTCAAACGGCCCGTCCACCGCCGGCGCCAGCCGCGCCCGGATCGAACGGCTGCCGAACCTGTCCACCCACGCCAGCACCACGCGCCCGTCCGCCAGCATCGCCGGCCGCGCCGCCTGGTCCGCGAAGCCCAGGTCCTCCGCCCCGCTCCAGCTCTGCCCGTGGTCGCTGCTCACACGCCGGTGAATGTTCAGGTACCTGCCCGCCGCCGTATCGTATGTCCAAGCAAAAGTCGCCACCCGCCCGTCCGGCGCGACGCCGCAGCGCAGGTCCCAGTTGAAGATCCGCCCGCTCGGGTCCTCGCCCGCAACAACCGGCTCGGCCCAGCTCTCCCCGCCGTCGTGCGAATGAAAGAAGACTACCTTCTGCATCCACGGCGAAGCGTCGTTATACTCTTTGTTCGTCTCGATGCTCAGCGCCAGCGAACCGTCCGCCAGCTTCAACACCGGCGCCGTCAGGCTCGGCGGACCCACCTCATCCGGCATCGGCGCCAGCCGCCACGGCGACCATGATTCACCGCCATCGTCCGAAGCCGCCAGCAGCACCGCCATCGGCAGACAGCCCTCCGTCTCCTCGTTGAACAGCGGCCCGCCCGGATAGCTGCCGCGGTCGATCCACAACGCCGCCGCCAGCAGCTCCCCCGCCGCCAACTCCGTCAGGTAGCAGACTCGCAGCGAGCCGCGCACACCGTCTAGTTCCGGGTTCTCGAAGGGCCTCCACGGTTCGCTCCACGTACGCCCGCCGTCCAGCGAGCGCGTGAACTCCACCGTCTCATCCTCTGAGTCCTTGGTCGAGCCGGTGCGGTATGTCGCCAGCACTGTGCCGTCGGACAGCGCCGTTACTGTGGGAAAAGTGAGGGCCGCTCGCGAAGTGCCTGCCTGCGCGCGGCTAAGGATGCCGGACTCCGCTATCTGCATTGGGTCTCTTTCTGGTGTGGGCGGCGGGAAGACGGATCTAAATCGGTGTCAGTCGATTGGAATACGGGTATCCTACACCAGTTTGGGACGCGATGCACACTTGGGGGCAAGCTTGGCAGCGCGCACTTTGGGTAGCCCAATATCGCTCAAAACACGCCCGGCTACCGCCCAGTCGTCCACACGCGGCACGCTTGACCGCCCCGCCGACTTCGACCCAATCCAAACTGCAATCAGCAACGAAGTCCCTACCGCAGTAATCGCCGCTAATCCTGTCCATCAGCCAAATCAGATAAATCACAGTTCAGACAAATGCCGCCAGACCTCATTTCAGGCCGGGCAAAAACGGTCAGCTGGCTTTGGACCGGTGGAACGGCAACCGTAGCGTGCAGGTGGAACCCCCGCAACGCCCCCCTTGATGTACGCACCGCCAGCCGATAATCCAAGGACTGCAATTTGGCCACTGGCCACCGACCACCGGCCACCGGCCACCGCCCTTTCAATGCCAGTCGTGCGCGCGCGGCATCTGCACACCCACCCGGATCGCCCGCAACGACGTAACGATCACATTCGTCGTCCCATCCCACTTCGACACAACCCCGTTCACCTCGATCACCTGGCTGTCAAGCTCGCGGCGATGACGCGCAAACACATCCGCCCACAGAATGATCTGCACGTCGCCGAACTCATCCTCGATCGTCACGAACACCGTACCGTCCCGCCCGCGCGGATGCTGCCTCGCCACCGGCCACCCCGCCACCGTCACCGCCTCCCCATCCTCGCGGCCCTCCACCTCCGGCGAGCGCAGCACGTGCGGCGCCAGCGCAGGCCGCACGAACTCCATCAGATGCCCCCTCGGGTAGATCTCGAGCACCTGGTACTCGCCGATCATACGCTCGCGCGCGTCAAAGTCCTCCAGCACAGCCACGCTCTCCGGCCTGGGCAGCGAAAGCGTCATCTGCCCGTTGCGCGAAGGACGCACGTACAGCCCCGCCTCCCACAGCGCCTGCCTCCGGTTCGGCGCAACGCTGTCGAAAGCGCCCGCCAGCGCCAGCGAAAGCACCGCTTGGTCGGTTATCCCCGTCCGCCGCACCAAGTCCCCCGCGCCGGCATAACTGCCCTGCCGCGCCCGCTCCTCCACAATCCGCCGCGCCGACTCCGCGCCCACGTCCTTGACGAACACAAGCCCCATCCGCACCGCGCCGCCCTCCGGCGCGCAGCGCTCCTCGCTGCGGTTGACGCACGGGTTCAGAAACGGCACGCCGAACCGCCGCGCATCCTGTTTCAGCGTCTCCAGCGGGTAGAAACCCATCGGCTGGTTGTTCATCAACGCCACAAAAAACTCCAGCGGATGGTAGCGCTTCACCCACGCCGCCTGGTACGCCGTGATCGCAAACGCATGCGAGTGGCTCTCGGGAAACATGTAATGCCCGTTGATCTTGGCATAAATCTTACGCGCCGTCTCCTCCGGCACGCCCTTACCGCGCGCCCCCTCGCGGAACCGCTCCCAGTGCATCTCGATCAGATGCTCGTTGTTCGACTTCGCGAACGCCCGCCGGATCTCGTCCGCCTGCGCCGCCGTCATCCCCGTCACATCCGTGATCAGCTGCACCACCTGCTCCTGCCACACGATGATCCCGTAGCCGCGCGCCAGCGCCCGCTCCTCCAGCGGATGATCGTACTCCCATTCCGCCCCGTGCCGGTAGCGCTCGACAAACTGCGACACCGCACTCCCCTGCACCCCCACGCCCGGCCGGATCAGCGCCACCTGGTAGGCCAGGTCGAGCAGGTTGCGCGACAGCAGCCGCTGCCCCATCTTCAGCTGCGCCGGCGACTGCAGCAGAAAGATCCCCTTCGACAGCCCCGCGTTGATCATGTCGTACACCGCCGCGTCCTCCGGGTCGATCCGGCCCAGGTCCGGCCGCCTGCCCGTGCGCGCCTCGACCAGGTCGAGCGCCTCCTCGATCTGATCGAGCACCGGCAGCGACAGAATATCGATCTTGGCGAAACCGGCGTCGGCCACACTGTCCTTGTCCCAGTCCATGATGTAGCGCCCCTCGATCGCACCCGCGCGCACCGGCACCATCTCCGGGATCGGCGAGCTGCTCAGGATCATCCCGCCCACGTGCTGCCCCAACAGCTTCGGCGCCCCCTTCAGCTGCGGCGCCAGCTCGATCAGCTCCCGCCAGCCGCACGCATCCACCCGCTGGCTGAACCCCGGCAGCTGCAGCATCTCCGCGCGCAGCTGCCCCGCATCGTGCGAATGCATCTGGTCCGCCAGCAGACGCAGCTCGTCCGGCGGCAGCCCCAGCGCCTTGCCCAGGTCCTGCAGCACCCCCTTGATCTTGTACGTCGCGATCGCGCCCGCCAGCACCGCATACTCCGGCCGGAAATGCGCGTGAATCCGCTCGATCAGCTCGTCCCGCAGCGCCCGCGGAAAATCGAGGTCGATGTCCGGCAGCACCGTCATGTCCGCCGAGATAAACCGCTCCAGCGTCAAATTCCACGCCAGCGGGTCGATATGGCTGATCCCGATCAGATAGCCCACCAGCAGCGCCACCGACGAACCCCGCCCCCGCCCCGGCGGGTCGCGCCCCTCAGCCGGCGCATGCCCCCCGTTCCGCTCCGTCACCAGCCCCTGCGCGATCAGCACGATCTCCCGGTACAGCAGCAGAAAACCGGCCAGCCCGTGCCGGCCGATCAGATCGAACTCCTCCTCCAGCCGCGCCGCCACCCGCGCCGTCACCGCGCCGTATTTCCGCTCCGCCGCCTCGTAACACAGCCGCTTCAGAAAACTCTCCGGCGACTCTCCCGCCGGCAGCTCAGGCTCAGGCAGCGTGTAACCCAAATCTGTGCTCAGGTCGAACGCGCACCGCTCCGCGATGCGGACCGTGTTCGCCGCCGCCTCCGGAAACTCCGCAAACAGGCGCGCCATCTCCCCCGCCGGCTTCAGATAAAACTGATCGTTCGGCCGCAGATGCGGCAACGCCTGGTCGACCGTCGTGTTGAAATGCGCCGCCACCAGCGCATTCTGCAGCCGGCTCCGCCCCCGCACGTGGTAATGCACGTCGTTCGTCGCAACCAGCGGGATGCCCGCCTCCTGCGCAATGCCCGCCAGCTTGCGGTTGCGCATCGCATCCCCCTGCAGAAAATTCTGCTGCAGCGCCGCGTAGACCGACCCCGCGCCGAACCACGCCGCATACGTCCGCAGCAGCGCCTCCGCCTCCCGCCGCCGGCCCGCCAGCGCCAGCCGCGCAACCTGGCTGTCGCGCCCCCCCGTCAGCAGGACCACCCCCTCCGCATGCCCCGCCAGGTGCGCCGGGTCCAGCCGCGGCTCCCGGCGGTCAACCGCATTCGCCAGCGTAAACAGGCGCGAAATGTTCGCGTATCCCTGCCGCGTCTCCGCCAGCAGCGTCAGCCGCGAGCCGTCCAGCAGCGTCAGCTCAGCCCCCGTGATCGGCCGCACCCCCAAACTGTTCGCCAACCGCGCAAACTCCAGCGCCCCGCACAGGTTCGTATCGGTCAGCGCCAGCGCGTCGTAACCCTGCGCCTTCGCCTGCGCCAGCAGCTCATGCGCATGCGACGCCCCCAGCCCAAACGAAAAGAAACTCTTCACCTGCAGCTCAACATACCCCATCCCCACAACTCCCATCTCGACGCCGCTAAAAACGAAAGACCAAAAACTAACAACTGCCGTTCTGCCTATACCACGCCCCCTCCCCCTCGTCCCTGAACAGCGTCACCGGCCCCTCCTCCGACTCCACCCGAAAATAGGCGCGCCTGATCGGCTGCGGCAGCCACCACAGGTCGAACCGCCACCGCTCCGCAATCCCCGTCACCCGCCGCCAGCGCCGCCCAATCTGCACCGCCGCCGGCTGACCCCCCGAGCCCTCCCGCACCGCCACCGCCGCCGGCGCGTGCAGCGGCCTGATGTCATCCCGCTTGGCCGGATCGATCGGGATCTGCAACGCCCGCATCTCCGGCGCCGGATGCCACGGCGCCACCTCCGCGATCCGGTGCAGCACGTGCCTGCCGTTCATCCGCACCTGCAACCGCTTCTCCATCTCCATCAACCGCCGCCCCGCCCGCTCCTTCACATCCTGAAACAGCCCCATCTGCTCGCCCGAACCGCCGCTGAAACCGGACAGCGTCAGCGTCACCTCCTCAACCGGGATCTGCGGCGGCTCCAACTCCAGCCGGTCCCGCACCAGCGCCGCCGCACGCTCCCAGCGCCCCACCGGCTGCTTGAACGCGATCGACGCCGCCCACGGCGGCCAGCCGCGCGCGCTGCACGCCAACCCCACCGCCCCCACATAGCGGCCATCCAGCTCCGAACGCGCATACCCCCGCCGCAGCAGCGTATCCACCGCCACAAAAAGCAGCTCGAGCGACGACGAGTTGAACGGCAGCGAGCTATGCTCGACGATCGACTCCCCGAACGCCAGCGGCACCACGGGACGCCCGTCCTCCCCGTTGCACAGCGCCCACAAACGGCTGCCCTCAGCCCCGAACTGGGCAACGATCAGATGCCGCTCCATCGCCGCCACATCCCCCATCGCATGCAAACCGAAACGGTGCAGCCTCTCCTTCACCTCCGCGCCGACCGGCAGCAGATCGACCGAATACGGCGCCAGGAACCCGCGCACGTCCTCCGGCGCATGCGACACCCCCGGCGCACGCGTGCGCGCCGCCACAAACGCCGGAAACTTCGCACCCGCCACGCCAATGCGCGCGTTCAGATCGGCCGGCGCCGCCGCCAGCAGCGCCGCCAGCAGCCGCTCCTCGTTCCCGTACATCGCCTCCAGCCCGTCGAGACGCACATACGCCGTGCCCAGCTCCGCCCCCTCAACCCGGTCGCTCACCCCCTGCAAAGACCGCAGCAGCTCGCCGAAAATCTGCCGGTAATACGGCTCGTCCGCGCGCAGTACCACCGTATCCGCCTGCTGCGATACCGCCTGCTCCAGCGTCATCCCCGCCTTCACCCCCGGCGCGCCCGGAAAATAGTCGACCACCGCCGGCCGCGCCCCCGACGCGCCCCCACCCTCAACCACCAGCGTCGCAGGCCCCTGCCGCTCCACCTGCGAACAGGACCCCAAGGATGAAGCATGCAAAGGGTCCCCTCTCCCTTCGCTCTCCTGCTCGCTCCCCCCGCTGCTCTCCACTCCCTCCCCGTCATCCGCCGACCTCTCCTGCAGATAGACCTGCCGCCTCATCTCCGCCTTCGCCCGCAAATGCGTGATCAGAACACATGCGACCCTCATGATTGCCCCCCTCTCAACTCTCCCGCTAAAATGATTTCACCCACATTATCGAACATAAGTTCTACAATGTCAAGTTGCATTTCCATCCGGGGCGCAGCCAAAAACTGGGGTCCAAATTCCCTTGCCTCGGATTGCAACCAAGTCATGGCCTGCCGATGGTCCATTTACTTGCAGAGTGCGGGAATACGCCTTCCCGTGTCCTTTTGGGCGGTCGGGCCTGCGGCCCTCCCTTGTGCGGGGGGACTCCCCCCGCAACGCCCCCCTGACACCCCCCCTCCCGCCGGGTGTGGGTTCTAATGCAGCCCTTTGCAACCGGCAGCCCGTCGCCCCGCCACCGTGCGCGCGCGATTCCAGCGTGTCGCCAACGCCAGCGTGCCTGTACGGCCGTGTCTCCGCGTCCCCCGCCGTTCGCGCGTTCGACAGGAGGGCATCGTCCCCGGCAATTCCTGGCCACTGGCCACTGCAGTTTGGACGGTCGGGCCTGCGGCCCTCCCTTGTGCGGGGGGAGTCCCCCCGCAACGCCCCCTTGACACAACCCGCAGCTGACGTCCTTCGTGAAAATTTGTGCACATTCGTGGATCAAGCCCTTGCCCTAAACGTTGCAGTTCGAGTTTCGACCCTTCCGAGTTCCGGCAGCTCCGGCCGTTCTCGACGTTCTGGCCTGCGGCCCAACGCGCCGCCCCCAAATCAGCAAACGACGCGGCCACGGTAGCGGCAGGCCCCGTGCCTAACCTGCTCCTGCCCTATGCTCCCCCAAAAACTGGTAGACATTTCCAGCCACCGCCGGCACAAATTCCACGCCCGACGATTCCCACCCCAAAAGCGGGCCGCACCCTTCCATCCGCAACTCCTGCCCGGTCCCCCTCAAATCGCTTGTCATCGCGCGACAGGCCTGCTATCTTAAAGCCCGCTACGCAACGGGCCACAACACCGGCGGCCGACCGCAGAGACGGGAGAAAGCTATGCAAACGCAACGAGGAGACGCCGAAAGGGAAACGGCGCAGGGCTGGGACCTGCCGCAGTCCATGCGCGAAAAAATCGAGCCCGAGAGACCGCGGCCGCAACCACAGCCGTCCACAACGCAGTACAGAAGAAAAGAATCGGTTGCAGCCTGGGCGGAGATGCAACGCGGCTGCTGGCGCGCGGCCGGCGCAACCGCGTTCTTTGCGGTCGTGCTGCCGCTCCTGCTGCTGGCGATGTCCCTGATGGGCATTTCCATTATTTCGGTGTTGGCAGGGCTATTCAGGTAAGCGGAGAATGTCGCCGATCAGCGAGCAGAACAGCGTTTTGACCGCGCAAAAGGCAGAGGGGTCTTCGTAACGGGGCCTTCATAACAGGGTCTTCATAACGGAGTCTTCCTAAACGGAGTCTTCATAACAGGGTCTACATTTCAGGGTCTACATAACACTGTAACCGCCCGTCTCGCTGCACGTCGCAGCCCTTCACATCCATTCGACCACCGAGATGAAGTTCTCCACGGTCCCGGAAATCCCCTTCTTCGACCCTACGCGCATCCTCCCATCCCCCAGTGAGCAACCCCCTGCCCCTTCGTGCTAATTCGTGCCCCTTCGTGGATCAACCCCTTTCCCCCTTTCGCACAGCTCCACACCCTCCCTCGATTCGCCTCTCCACTCTCTTCTCTAAAGCCCAAGACTCAAAGAAACGCTACATCAAAAACTAGAAACCAAGAACCCAATACAGAAGTTCAAATTGCCTTCCCCCATCAACCCTGCTATCCTGCCCGCGCAGAGAAAACCCTAACCCGCACCAACCAATCAGAGGCCACACATGCCGGAACTCATCAAGCTCACCGAACACCTCGCCATGGACGGCTACACCTACGCCTTCGGCATATCCACTGTCGACCTTACCGGCAACGGCCTGCCCGACATCATCACCCCCGACACCGACGTCGGCCTCTACTGGCTCGAAAACCTCGGCGACGGCGCCTTCACGCGCCACGTCATCCACCGCAAGGAAAACGAGTGGCTCGAACGCCACCAAATCGTCGACATCAACGGCGACGGCCGCCCTGAAATCGTCACCGTCGACAACATCAGCGCCAGCCTCCTCTACTTCGCCTTCGACGGCGACCCCCGCCTGCCCGCCTCTTGGCAGTTCCACTACATCGACGAAGGCACAATCACCGGCGCCTACGACGTCGCCGTCGCCGACCTCACCGGCAACGGCAAACTCGACGTCGCCGCCACCAACTGGCGCAAAGGCAACCAGGTCCTCTGGTACGAAAACACCGGCAGCAAATGGGTCAAACACATTATCGAGGACGACATCGCCGAAACCCGCGACATCCACGCCGTCGACATCAACGGCAACGGCAAGCTCGACCTGATCGCCACCGCCCGCGTCGGCAACCAGGTTGCCTGGTACGAGAACAGCGGCGACCCCGCCAACCACGGCTGGCGAAAACACATAATCGACGACGCGCCCCAGCCCATCCACGGCCGCCCCGTCGACATGGACGGCGACGGCGGCGTCGACATCGTCATGGCCCTCGGAATGCTCCCCCCCGACGACCCCACCGGCGTACCCTTCGAGCACCACCAGGTCGTCTGGTACGAGCACGAAGGCGATCCCGCCGCCGGAAAATGGCGCAAGCATATCATCTGCGAAAACTTCCCCCACGCCTTCGAAGCCATCGCCGTTGACCTCGACGGCGACGGTCAGCTCGAAGTCATCGCCACCGCCTGGAACGTCACCGGCCGCGTCGCCCTCTTCAAACACCGCGGCGACCCGCGCGGCCCCTGGGACATGCAGCTCCTCAAAGATGGCTGGACCAACGCCAACATGGTCATCACCGCCGACCTCACCGGCAACGGCCGCCTCGACATCATCGCCGCCGCCGAGCGCGGCAGCAACGAAGTCCGCTGGTGGCGCAACGACAGCCCTTGAGCCCCCGCCCGCCGACTCCCTGGCAGGGATCCGTTTTCTATGAGGCCGCAAACCTTCACGACCATAACGAGCAGAATTAGAGAAACCGGGAATTACTACGCGAAGAAAATTGAGCCTGGACTTCTGAGGAGCGATCGAAGGCAGCGAAGAACCACGCTAGGAACGTGAGCAGAGTCAACGATTCCAGAGAATCGGAAACAATAGAGTTTCAGGGGAATCCGCCGATGAAGAAACGTCTGCTGGTCGTAGCGCTTCTTCTGGCGCTGGCCGCGCCGGGCGTGCTGCTGGCCCAGGGCGAGCTGACGCTGGAAGGATTGGCCGAGCAGGTGGAGCGACTGGCCGAACAGGTAGAGCAGCTGGCCGGGCAAGTTGCGCAAGATTCGACAGCACACGCGGCGTTGGCTGCCCGAATTGCTGCGGCAGAAACGGCGCTGGCGCCGACCGCGACGCCGACTGCAACGGAAACCGCCGCGCCGACCGCAACGCCAACCGAGACTGCGACGCCAACCCCAACCGCAACGCCGGCCCAAGCCCGGTTGACTGTCAACCGCAGCATGAACGTGCGGCGAGGGCCGGGGACCAATTTCGCAATTGTCGGGTCGGCGCAGCCGGGCGACGACTTCGCGATCACGGGAAAGAACGCCGCCGGCGACTGGTGGCGCATCGCCTTCGGCGACGGGAACGCCTGGTTGTTTGCGGCCTATACCTCCCCCGAAAACGCGGCCCATGTCCCGGTGGTCGCCGTGCCCACCCCCGTACCGACGCCGACACCCGACCCTGCCGCGGCCGCGGCGCGGCGCGAGGCGAGCTATCGGGCGGAGATCCTGGCTTTGCTGGAAGACGACGGATCGGGGCGGGGAATCCACGGCGCCATCGACCATATGCTCGTCGTTATGAGCGAGGCGGCAGCCAACAACAGCCTGCTGACGGACGACGCCTGGGTGAAGCGGTTCAGGAGCGCTCTCGCCGCGCTGAGGGTGCCCCTCGAGCAAGCGCTGGCAATGGTGCCGCCTCCGGGGTATGACGCCTTTCACGCGGCCGTGGTGCAGGCGCTGGCACACTGCAGCGCTATGGAAGACTTGATCGGTGAGGGGATCCTCAACGCTGATCTGAGGCTGGCGGCCGCCGGCAGCGTTGAGATGGAATTCTGCCTTGACCAGACCGAGCAAGCACTGTCGCATCCGCAATGGACCGAGTAGGGCCGACAGGACCGGTAGTGCCGGTAGTGCCGTCATGCCCCGCTGACTTCTGGTCTAATCGGTCAGTCTGGCGCCCTCCGAGAAAATCCTCCGCATGCTGCTGCACTCCTGCAATGAACTCCAGCGTAGCAGAATTCCGCCGCGACGCAATCCGATTCGCAGTAGCGGTCGCTCTTCTGTGAGTCGCAACAAGGGGAAATTGGCTCGACAGACCAGCCGCAGTCGACCGTAGCCGAGGCTGTCTCTCGTCGGACTCAGTTTGCTGTCGATTCAAGCTTGGAAGCGTTAGCCGCTGTCGGGCGCCTCGATCGTCAGCGTCAAATCGGTCGGCGCGCCGCCGTCGTAGTTGCGGACCCCCAGGAAGATGTGACCGTTCGCCTGCACGCTGACGTCGACGCTCTCATCGCCGTCATAGCTCGTGTCGAAATCGTCCCACGAGCCGCCCTGGTCATCCCTGACGTAAAGGTCGAAGTCGTGATTGGTCGGCGAAGCGTCGATGCTGATAGTCCATGACCCGGAACGCGCGCCGACCTCCCACTGGAAGTAAACATACTCTCGCACCTGCAGACTGGCAACGTAACTGCGAATCGTACGGGCCGATGCGTCGGTCGCGTCCGCTATAATGTAAGGATCCGACTCGGTTCCCGACCCGCTCGACGTGAAATCGTCAGGCGTCGCTGTCGCGGTCGGCGTCGCTGTATCCGTCGGCGTGGGCGTGACCGTTGGCGTAGGCGTGACCGTTGGCGTAGGCGGGGTTATAGAGTCTCAACAGAATGACAGCCCCAGCTCGTCTAGGTCGTTATTGGCTACATTGCGCAGGACACTTGGAATGCATCCGCTCAGTTCATTGCCCGAGAGGAAGAGGTACGTCAGGTTGGCCAAGTCGCCCAACTCGGCTGGAATCGACCCGCTCAACTCGTTGTGGCTAAGAAACATCGTCCTTAGCGAGTCCAGGTTGCCCAGCTCGCTCGGAATCGACCCGCTCAATTCATTCAACTGAAGCACGAGCCTCGTGAGATTGTCGAGGTTGCCCAACTCGGAAGGGATCAAGCCGCTCAATTGGTTGTCGTCCAGCGTCAAATCTTCCAGCGAGTCCAGGTTGCCCAGCGCAGAAGGGATCGAGCCGCTCAGTTGATTGTTCGAGAGATCGAGACGCGTCAGCGTTTGGCTGCCAAGGTTGCCCAGCGCAGAAGGAATCGAGCCGCTCAGTTGATTGTTCGAGAGATTGAATTGCGTCAGCGTCAGGCTGCCCAAGTTGGAAGGAATCGAGCCGCTCAGTTGATTGCTCGAAAGGAAGAAGTGCGTCAGGTTGGCCAGGTCGCCCAACTCGGCTGGAATCGACCCGCTCAACTCGTTGTGGCCAAGAAACATCGTCCTCAGCGAGTCCAGGTTGCCCAGCTCGCTCGGAATCGACCCGCTCAATTCATTGAACTGAAGCACGAGCCTCGTGAGATTGTCGAGGTTGCCCAACTCGGAAGGGATCGAGCCGCTCAACTGGTTTTCGTCCAGCGTCAACTCTTCCAGCGAGTCCAGGTTGCCCAACTCGGAAGGGATCGAGCCGCTCAGTTGATTGTTCGAGAGATTGAGATGCGTCAGCGTCAGGCTGCCAAGGTTGCCCAGCGCAGAAGGAATCGAGCCGCTTAGTTGATTGTTCGAGAGATTGAGATGCGTCAGCGTCAGGCTGCCCAAGTTGGAAGGGATCGAACCGCTCAATTGATTGCCCGAGAGGATGAGGTGCGTCAGGTTGGCCAGGTCGCCCAACTCGGCTGGAATCGACCCGCTCAACTCGTTGTGGCCAAGAAACATCGTCCTCAGCGAGTCCAGGTTGCCCAGCTCGCTCGGAATCGACCCGCTCAATTCATTGATTTGCAACACGAGCCTGGTGAGGCTGTCGAGGTTGCCCAACTCGGAAGGGATCGAGCCGCTCAATTGGTTGTAGTCCAGCGTCAACTCTTCCAGCGAGTCCAGGTTGCCCAACTCGGATGGGATCGAGCCGCTCAGTTGATTGTTCGAAAGGTGGAGGCGCGTTAAGCTGTCCAAATTGCCCAACGCAGATGGTATCGAGCCGCTCAACTCGTTGCTATTCAGCCACAACGCTTCCAACGAGTCCAGGTTGCCCAGCTCGCTCGGAATCGACCCGCTCAAATCATTGATTTGCAGCACGAGCCTGGTGAGATTGTCGAGGTTGCCCAACTCGGTAGGAATCGAGCCACTCAACTCGTTTGGACCCAGCGACAACCTTTCCAGCAAGCCTAGGTTGCCCAACTCGGGAGGAATCGGCCCGCTCAGTCGATTGCTCGATAGGTCGAGGCTCCTCAGACTCTCCAGATTGCCCAACTCGGCTGGAATCGACCCGCTCAGATTGTTTTCCCGAAGGTACAAATCCGTCACATTCCCGCCCGCATCCGTCGTGACGCCGTGCCAATCCTCAAGCGGCTCCCCGCTCAGCCAGTTGTCGTTATTCGTCCAGTTCCCGCCGCCCGTCGCATTGTAGAGCGCAACCAGAACTTCCCTGTGCGCCGCGTTAACGGCAGGCGTCGGAGTCGCGGTGTGCGTCGCAGTTGCAGTCGGGGTGGCCGTCGCAGTCGCAGTGTGCGTCACAGTTGCAGTCGGGGTGGCCGTCGGAGTCTCAGTGTGCGTCGGAGTCGCAGTGGGCGTCGCAGTCGCAGTGGGCGTCGCAGTCGCAGTGTGCGTCGCAGTCGCGGTCGGGGTGTCCGTCGCAGTCGCAGTTGCTGTGGCAGTTGTTGTCGGCGTTGCTGTCGGTGTGGCCGTCGGGTCTTCACACTGTGGCAGACTGATGGCGTCCAGGTCGCTGGTGGGGACATCAAAGAGAGCTTTCGGAATGCACCCACTAAAATTGTTGCTGGAAAGGAAAATCTTCTCCAGGTTGCCGAGGTTGCCCAGTTCAGCAGGAATCTTCCCCGTCAGCTGGTTGTCGTACAGGTACAGGTTCTGCAGCTGGTCGAGGTTGCCCAGTGCGGCGGGCAGCGGGCCGCTCAGCTGATTTAAGTTGAGGGACAACATGGTCACACGACCATTGGCATCGGTGGTGACGCCGTACCAATCCCCAACAGGATCGCTGCTCAGCCAGTCGGTGTTATCCCCCCAGTTGTCGCCGTCGGTCGCATTGTAAAGCGCCACCAACACCTCCTTGTCCGTCGCCGCGCTCCTCTCTACAGTGGGCGTGGCCGTCGGTGTCGCTGTAGCGGTCGCTGTGGCGGTTGGCGTTGCTGTCGCAGTCGGCGTGTCCGTCGGATCGGAGACCGGCGGGTCGACCGCGTCCGGCGCTTCGATCGACAGCTTCAGGTCGGTCGGCGCGCCGCCGTCGTAGTTCTGCACGCGCACCACGATGTGGCCGTCGGCCAGCACATCGACGGTGATGCTCTCGTCCCCGTCCCCGCTGCGGTCCTGGTCGTCCCAGCCGCTGCCGCGGTCGTCCCTGCCATAGAGGTCGAAGTCGTGGCCGTTCGGCGACGCGTCGGTCGTGATCGTCCATTCGCCCGGCCGGTTGCCCACATCCCAGCGGTAGTAGACCGACTGTCTCCTGCTCAGGTCAGCCACATGGTCAAGAATCGAATGCGCGGTCACGCCCGTCGGGTCGCTGATGATGTACGGGTCGGACGATGTCCCAGACCCGCCCGACGTAAATCCTTCAGGTGTCGCAGTCGGCGTCGGCGTATTGGTTGGCGTTGGTGTAGCCGTCGGCGTTGGCGTATCCGTCGGTGTTGGCGTATCCGTCGGCGTTGGCGTATCCGTCGGTGTTGGCGTATCCGTCGGCGTCGCTGTCGGCGTGGAGGTGGCGGTTGCTGTCGGCGTGGCCGTAGCATCCCCACAGAACGGCAGGTCGAGGCTGGCAAAATCATGACTGGCTACAGTCCGCAAGGCGTCTGGAACACATCCGCTCAACTGATTGCCGGTGACGTACACTATAGTCAGATTGACCAGTTTGGCAAACGAAGCTGGAATCGGGCCGGTCAGCTGGTTCGATTCTAGGTACAACCCCCCTAGCGTTCTGATGTTGCCCATTTCGCTTGGAATCGAACCGCTCAATTCGTTACTGCTGAGGTACAGTGTCGCCAAGTTGTCGAGGTCCCCGAGCGCCGCCGGAATCGAACCGCTCAGCTTGTTGCCAGCGAGGCTCATCCACCTCAGGTTATCGAGGTTGCCCAGCTCAGCCGGAATCGTACCGCTCAAACTGTTGCCTCCGAGCTCCATCTTCTCCAAGGCGTCGAGGTTGCCCAGTTCGGCTGGAATCGAGCCGCTTAACTCGTTGCCTGACAGGCTCAACCATTCCACGCTTTCGAGATTGCCCAGCTCAGCCGGAATCGTACCGCTCAGATTGTTGGCTGAGATCAACATATACCTCAGGCTGGCGAGGCTGCCCAGCTCAGCCGGAATCGAGCCGCTCAACTGATTGAAGTCAAGGCCCAGATAGAACAGGTTGGTGAGGCTGCCCAACGCGCCCGGAATCGAGCCGTTTAACTCGTTGTAGCCAAGTTCCATATATTGCAGGCTGCTGAGGCTGCCGAGCTCGCTTGGAATCGCACCACTAAAACTGTTGCTGCCGATTCTCAGCCTTTCCAGCTTGACCAGGTTGCCCAATTCACTTGGAATCGACCCGCTCAAATCGTTGCCATGGAGGGCCAGCTCCTTCAGCTTGCCGAGATTGCCCAGCTCGGCTGGAATCGAACCGCTCAAGTCGTTGTAAGAAAGGTCAAGAACTGTCAAGTTGGCGAGACCGCCCAGCTCGGAGGGAATCGCGCCGCCCATATCTCGGTTCCCATACAGGTCCAGCACGCGTAGGTTGGTGAGGTTGCCAAGCTCGGGCGGAATCCCACCGCTCAACCCACTGTTTTTGAGGCGCAGTTCCTGCAGGCTTTCGAGGTTGCCGAGCTGGCCGGGGATCGAGCCATCCAAGTCCCAGTTCCAGCTGAGGTCCAGCACCTGCAAGTTGTCGAGGTTGCCAAGCTCCACGGGAATCCCTCTGACCAAGCGATTGAACCCCATGTCCAAATGCTTCAGGTTGTCGAGTCTGGCCAGCAACACAGGGATCGTCCCGGTCAACTCGTTTCGTGAGAGGCGCAGCTCGGTCACGCGCCCATTCTCGTCGGTGGTGACACCGAACCAGTCTCCGATCGGCTCGCCGGAAAGCCAGTTTCTGCTGTGCGTCCAGACATGGCCTCTGGTAGCATTGTAGAGGGCAACCAACACCTCTCTGTCGCTGGGGTCTGCCGAAATCGTTGCCGTAGGCGTGGCCGTAGCCGTAGACGTCGGCGTTGCCGTGGGCGTGGCTGTAGCAGTCGGAGTGGCAGTGGGCCCTGGATCCTCGCAATACGGCAGACCTAAGCTGGCGAGGTTGTTTATAGGGATAAGGTACAGACTTGCCGGTATGCACCCACTCAGCTGGCTGCCCCCAAGTGTGAGATAACTGAGGCCGGAGAGGCTGCCCAGTTCGGCCGGAATCGAGCCGCTGAACTGATTTCTCCCGAGGGACATATACGTTAGGCTGGCAAGGTCACCCAGCTCTGCCGGGAGCGAGCCGCTCATCCGGTTGTACGAAAGATCCAACCTTCGTAGGCTGGCTAGCCTGCCCAGTTCCGTCGGAATCGAGCCGCTAATCCGGTTTTCAGAGAGGTCCAGATATGTCAGGCTGGCAAGGTCGCCCAGCCCTGCCGGGAGCGAGCCGCTCAACCGGTTGCGCGAAAGATCCAACCTTTGTAGGCTGGCGAGGCTGCCCAGCTCTGACGGGATCGGTCCCGGCAACTGGTTGTAGACCGCGTAAAACTCTTGCAGGTTGGCGAGGTCGCCCAGCGCAGCAGGAATCGGTCTGCTTAGGTTGTTGCGGTTTAGGTTCAGATACGTCAGGCTCTCGAGTTTGCCCAGCGCGGCCGGTATCGATCCGCTCAGGGCGTTCTGCTGGAGGTCCAGATAGGTCAGGTTGGCGAGGTCACCCAAGGCGGCTGGTATCGAATAGTTCAGATTGTTGCGACTGAGGTCCAAATGGGTCAGGCTGTCAAGATTGCCCAGCTCCGCTGGTATTGACCCTCCTAATTCACTGAATCTGAGATCCAGATAGCTCAAGCTGTCGAGATCGCCCAGCACAGCCGGTATCTTACCGCCCAAAAAGGTATCATGAAGGTCCAGATGTGTCAGGTTATCGAGGTCGCCCCACTCGGCCGGCATCGGGCCTTTCATCCAGTTGTCGCTGAGGTCCAGATACGTCAGCTCTTCGAGATCGCCCAGCTCAGCCGGCATCGAGCCCCACAAACGGTTGCCCGCCAGACGCAGCTCGGTCACACGGCCGTCCTCGTCTGTTGTGACCCCGTACCAGGTCCCTATCGGCTTGGAACCAAGCCAATTATCGGCATTCGTCCAATCAGGACCACGGGTGGCGTTGTATAACGCGACCAGCGCGTCCCTGTCCGGACTGATGTCGCCCTCAACCGTGGGCGTCGGCGTCGGTGTATCGGTCGGAGTCGGCGTCGCAGTCGGGGTATCCGTCGGCGTCGCGGTCGGCGTGTCCGTCGCGGTTGGCGTGGGCGTCGCGGTCGCGTCCGTACAGAACGGCAGCCCTAGGTCGTCAAAATCGTTGCTGGCAATCTCCTCCCACTCTTTGGGCACACATCCGCTCAGCTGGTTGGTCGCGATTCTCACCTCAAGCAACTCTTCGAGATCGCCTAGCTCGGATGGTATCGTCCCCGTCAGCTGGTTGTCGTGGAGGTACAAGAATATCAGTTTGTCGAGGCCGCCCAGTTCGCTGGGTATCGTCCCGGTCAGCACGTTGCTGCCGAGATCCAAACTGCGCAGCTTGTCGAGGTCGCCCAAAAAGGTCGGTATCGTCCCCGTCAACCCGTTGTCCCCGAGCTCAAACACCTGCAATCTGCTCAGATTGCCCAGCTCCGTTGGTATCGTCCCCGTCAATATATTGTAGTCAAGGTACAGCCACTCCAGTTTCGCCAAATCACCCAGTTCGGAAGGAATCGTCCCTGCTATCTGGTTGTTGGTCAGAACCAGCTTCTTCAGGTTCGCAAGATTGCCCAGTTCGGAAGGAATCGTCCCTGTTATCCGGTTGCTGTCGATGTCCAGGTTCTCCAGCCTCGAGAGACCGCCTAGTTCAGTCGGAATCGAACCACTCAACCCGTTGTACTGAATGTCCATCTCTTTGAGCCGGGAGAGATTGCCGAACTCCGCCGGAATCGACCCGCTCAGCCCATTCTGCGAGAGGTGTAACTCGGTTACACGGCCACTGGCATCAGTGGTGACGCCGTTCCATGTCCCGATCTCGTCCTCGCTCAGCCAGTTGGTGTTGTCCGTCCAATTGTCGCCGTCGGTCGCATTGTAGAACGCAACCAGCGCCTCCCTGTCCGACGCCGCATCCCGCCCATCGTCTTCGTCGAGAATCACGAGCTGCTGCAAAGATTGCAGATCCGGCGTCGGCGTTGCCGTCGGCGTATCTGTCGGTGTCGGTGTCGCTGTAGCCGTGTCAGTCGGCGTCGGCGTTGCCGTTGGCGTGTCCGTCGGCGTAGGCGTTGCCGTTGGTGTATCTGTCGGCGTCGGTGTCGCGGTAGCCGTATCCGTCGGCGTCGGCGTCGCGGTAGCCGTATCAGTCGGCGTCGGCGTCGCGGTAGCCGTGTCAGTCGGCGTCGGCGTCGCTGTAGCCGTATCAGTCGGCGTCGGCGTCGCTGTAGCCGTATCAGTCGGCGTCGGCGTGTCCGTCGGGGCCGGAGCCCGCACCGTCGCTTCACTGCGGTTGAACAGCGGCTTGCCGCCGGCGGTGCAGACGCTCCCCTCTGCGCTGCACAGGCTCGTGGCCGGCAGAATGACCCACACGTCCGCGCCCGCATTCGGCGCTATCGTGAACTGCCACAGGTCGCTGCGGCTGTCCACCTGCTCCGCACCCGTCACCGTGCCCCCGGTTACCAGCAGCGCATGGTCGCGCAGGTCGGCAGCGCTGGCATCGATCGCCTCGCTGAAGGCGACGCGGAAATTGAAAGCCGCTCCCGTATGGCCTGCCGGCATATCTTCAAAACTCGCCGTCAGGCTCGGCGTCGCTGTGGGTGTGGCCGTCGCCGTCGGCGTGTCAGTCGCCGTTGCCGTGGCTGTTGCTGTGGGTGTTGCTGTGGCTGTGGCTGTCGGCGTTGCCGTCGCCGTGTCAGTCGGCGTCGCAGTCGGCGTGTCCGTTGGATCCAACACCTGCAGAGAAAACGCCAATGGCGGCTCGATCGAAAGCTTCAAGTCCCTCGGCGCGCCGCCGTCGTAGTTCTGCACCCGCACCACAATGTGGCCGCCCGCCTCCACGTCGACCGTGACCTCCTCGTCCCCGTCAAAGCTGCGGTCCTGGTCGTCCCAGCCGCTGCCCTGGTCATCCCTGGCGTAGAGGTCGAAATCGTGGCCGTTCGGCAACGCGTCGGTCGTGATCGTCCACTCACCCGCGCGGTTGCCGACGTCCCAGCGGTAGTAGACCGACGCGCTCCTTGTCAGGTCAGCCACGTGGTCTAGTATCGAATGCGCGGTCACGCCGGTCGGGTCGCTGACAATGTACGGATCGGATGATGTCCCCGACCCGCTCGACGTGAATCCTTCAGGCGTCGCTGTCGGTGTTGGCGTAGGCGTCTCTGTGGGGGTCGGTGTTTCCGTCGCTGTCGCAGTCGGCGTGGCAGTGGCGCAAATAGGCAAGCCCAGGCTTGTCAACTCGTTACCCTCCAACAAATTGACCGCGAGTGGAGGAATACATCCGCTTATACTGTTGCCGGACAGGTATAGGCTGGTAAGGCTTCTGATGTCGAGCAGAAAGGTCGGGAAGGCTCCGGTCAACTGGTTGTTGGCTAGATTGAGTGTCTGCAGGTTAGCAAAATCCCCCAGAGCAGTCGGGATGGTCCCCGTCAACTGGTTGTCCTGGAGATAGAGGTACTTCAGCCTGTCAAGGCCGCCCAATTCGGAAGGGATAGTACCGGTCAGCTGGTTGTTGCGGAGACTCATGTTTTCCAGCTCGTCAAGGCCTCCCAAGGCGGCAGGAATGGTCCCGGTCAACGTGTTAAAGGAGAGGTTCAGGTGTCTCAGGCCGTCAAGGTCTCCCAGTTGGGAAGGGACCGGCCCGGTAAGCCGGTTTGCGGAAAGGTCCAGAAGCCGCATGTGGTCGAGGCTGCCCAGAAAGGCGGGAACTTTTCCGCTCAACTGACTGTTCTCTAGAGTCAGAATCTTCAGGTTGTCGAGATCGCCCAGTTCCGCGGGGATGCCGCCGCCCAACGGGTTGTTGCCCAGAGCCAATGCCAGCAGGTTTTCGAGGTTGCCTAGAGCGGAAGGAATCGTCCCGGTCAGCTGGTTGGAGGCGAGGTTCAAATACTCGAGAGAACCGAGGTCTCCAATTGCGGCAGGGATGGTCCCGTCCAGCTGGTTGTGGTCGAGGTACAGGTCTTCCAGTTTGTCGAGGTTGCCCAGAACCGCTGGAACTGCCCCATTCAACTGGTTGCCGCCGAGCCTCAATTCCGTCACGCGGCCGTTGGCGTCGCTGGTGACCCCGTACCAGGTCCCGATCGGTTCCTGGCTGAGCCAGTTTGTCTTGTTGGTCCAGTTGGCGCCGTCCGTTGCGTTGTAGAGCGCGACCAGCGCCTCCCTGTCCGTGGCCGCGCTGTTGCCCTCAACCGTGGCCGTGGGTGTCGGTGTCGCGGTCGGCGTATCCGTCGGCGTCGCAGTTGACGTCTCCGTCGGCGTCGGTGTATCCGTCGCCGCAGAGGCAACGTCAGCCCGCACAATCCCGCTCCAGTCGCCTGAACTGCCGTTAAAACGCGCCCGCACCTTCACCTTGTAGCGCACACCCTCGTCCAGCCCCGTTATCGTATACGTGTTCGTCGTCGGAAAAGCGTTGCCCGACGAGTCCGTCCACGTCTTGAAGCCCTCGTCCGTCCGCGCCCAGCTAAGCCGGTAGTCCACCGGCGTCTCCACCGGCGCATCCCACGTCACCTCCAGCACGCCGGCCTGGTTGCTCACCAGCCGTACCGCCCCAACCGAGCGGTCGTCCCCTGGCGTTGGCGTCGCTGTTGCAGTGGGCGTATCGGTCGGCGTTGCCGTCGGCGTTGGTGTCGCTGTCGGAGTCGGTGTCGCCGTTGGCGTATCGGTCGGCGTAGGAGTGGGCGTTGCCGTCGCTGTCGCTGTGGCCGTCGCTGTGGCCGTCGCTGTGGCCGTTGGAGTGGCAGTCGCTGTCGATGTCGCAGTCGGCGTTGCCGTCGGCGTGTCAGTCGGTGTCGCCGTAAACGTAGGCGTTGCAGTGAACGTCGGCGTATGCGTCGGTGTCGCTGTCGGCGATGCCGCTATGTCCGCCTCAACCACCTCGCTCCAGCCGCCGGGCCGGCCGTCGCCGGTCCCCTGGTAGCGGGCGCGCACCTTCACCTTGTAGCGCTCACCTTCGTCCAGGCCGCTGACCGTATGCGTATTCGTCGTGGGGAAGGCATTGCCCGATAGGTCGGTCCACGTCTTGAAGCCATCGCCGACACGCGCCCAGGTCACACGGTAGTCTACCGGCGTCTCCGTCGGCACGTCCCAGGTAATCTCTAGCTCGCCGGGCTCGCTGCTCTCCAGCGCCAGGTTGTGGACCGCCTTCACGTCCTCCTGCGCCGCCGCATCGTCTACCGCCGAAAGCAGCGCAAGGCATACCATCAGCAGCGCCGCCAGCAGCCAGACAAAGAGAACCTTATATAATGAAGACTTCCGCTCTACTGCCAAACCGGCTTCTTCCCCTCGCGCGATGCTGGATCCCTCTCCACCTTCTGCCTGCGTACACGTTCCCTCTCCTCGCGGCAGGTTCCAAGCCAGGATGATCCCTGGCCATTCCTATGCCATCACAGAGAATGGGCCCTCGCGGCCGGTAAAGCTAACGCCAGCCGCGTTCTACATCTCCTGTACCGCAGCGGATTCGACCGCACGCGTCAATCCGGCCTCAACCGGGCCAATGCTGGTGATTGAATTGTCGAGAGTTTGGGGGAAGAATGCTTCCGGGGGTACGAGGTACAGCGCAGATTGATGCGCTGTCCATTCTGGAAAGCATGCCGAATGGAGAAAGGTGTATGTCTGACCGGCAACCCGTCCCAGATGATTCATAAAGAATAATGTGAACTCTGACGGGAAATGAATGCCTATAATGTTGTTCTGAATGTCAATGGTATGACCTTTGACGCCGAGAGTATACAATCTGCACCCGGCGCCCGTCAAATGCGATTTCAACAATTCAGCGCAGCATTCGGACAGCCCTGATCCTGACATGGCCTCAATATAGACGGTTGTCCTGCTCCCTGCTGTTGTGCCGGTGGTGGCTACTCTGCGCCCGCGTCAATCCGGCCTCGACCCGGCCGACGCTGTCATCTGAATTGTCTGGAGATAGAGAGGCTGCCGCCGCACGAATCACACTCTCCCGGGCGGAAGTGCGGGCCCTCCATTCAGGACCATGTCCCGAAAGGCGATAGGCAATTCTGTGACCGGCAACCCGTCGAAGCTAAGCCAAGAGGCGGATAAGAATGAATGCCGACGATGATTGCGCTATGCCAATTTCTTGATAATTCTGACAGTATATGCAACATCACCGAATGCCTTTCAATCCCGATTTCAGCCATTCAATGCTGCGAACCGGTCAGACTGATCTCGACACCCCTTCAGCCAAGACGGTTGTCGCACCCCCCCTTGATTCTGTCTCGGTCGCAGCTCCGCCCACTCCTACCAATCCGGGCCGCAGGTTGTCGGCATGGCGGTTTCGCCGAAAATTTCATCGACCAGCGCGGCCAGGTCGGCGTCGTATTCTGCCAGAGTCGTCGAGGCATGGTATCGATTCTGATACGAGTCGGTCAACTGGAACGAGACGGCCTGGCCGAAGTACTCCCAGTGGTTGGTGGCCGAATAGCTGCCTATCCACAGACCGGCGTCGAGCGCATCCTCGTACATGGCCAGCAGACGGGGGTCGAAGGGGTCGGCTTCCAACAGGTAATGCACCAAGTGCGCAATCTCGTGAACCATCGTGTGGCAGTACGGGTCATATTGCGGCGTGTGCGCGATCCAACTGAAGGTGTATTTCTGCGCCAGACCCCTGATGCCAGGTTCGATGCTGACGGCGGTGCGTTTGGCGGCGAGCTGTGCAAGCAGGTCGGGCCGGCTCTTGAACATACCGGTAATGACCCCCTGCGCCCGAATCAGATATGAATCAGGCGTGTACCAGGCGGTGAGCACGCCCACGCCGCCGGCTTCGGCGTACTTGCCAAAGGACGAAAGTCCGAGATAGGGCGGCGGCGCTGGGAACTGCGACCCGCTCACGACCGCCGCCTCCTCCTCCGACCAGGCGCCGCGGTTGTCGCTGGCGTCGCGGGCGCGCACGCGGAAGTAGTAGCTGCGGCCGTCGGTCAGCGCCGTGTGCGTGTGGGAGGTGGTGGTGAGCATCTCGCTTGCGCTGGCCCACAACTGGTCAGAGCTGTCCCACACCCAAAGGTCGTAGCTGGCGGCGTTCGTCACTGCGTCCCACGTGACGGTGACCTGGCTGCCGGCGACGCTGGTCGTCAGGTTCTGCGGCACGCCCGGCGCAACCGCGCTCTGATCATCGGTGCATGTCGGCAGGCTGAGGCTGTCGAGCGCGGCCAACACATTTGTGTTTCTGATTGCAGTCCGGTCAAACGCTGCCGGCAGGCAGAGACTGTTGCCTGCCAGGTCTAGCCTCGACATCGTGGTGAGGTGGCGCAGCCCCTCGACCGGCCCGCTCAACTGGTTGTCCTGGAGCTGCAGCTGCCCCAGGTTGTTGAGTGCGCTCAGGTAGAGCAGCGGTCCGCTCAACTGGTTGTCGTACAAGACCAGTGAGTAGAGTCTGTTGAGTGCGCTCAGGTCCGGAATCGGGCCGCTCAACTGGTTGTCGGCGAGATGGAGAGTCCACAATTGTGTCAGTGCGTTCAGGTCCGGGATTGTCCCGACCAGGTTGTTGGAAAAGAGATTCAGCTCGGTAACGCGACCGTTTTCATCGGTGGTCACGCCGTGCCAGGCGCCGATAGGTTCAGCGCTCAGCCAGTTGTCGTTGTTGGTCCAGTTGGCGCCGCCGGTGGCGTTGTAGAGCGCGACGAGCGCGGCGCGGTCGGCGGCTGCGGTCTGCGGGTCGGGCGGGGCCGGGGCCGGCGGCGGCGTGTCGGAACAGAAGTACAGGTCGGCCTGGTACATGTCCGAATCGGTGACGCCGCGCAACCCGTCGGGAACGCAGCCGCTCAGGCTGTTGTCTCTCAGGTATAACGACGTCAGGTTGGAGAGATTGCCCAGTTCGCTCGGAATCGAACCGCTCAGGTTGTTGTAGCGTATCCACAGCGTTTCGAGCGTCTCCAGATTGCCCAGCGTGCTTGGAATCGAACCACTCAGTTCGTTGGAATGCAGGTACAAGACTTCCACGCTGTCGAGGTTGCCCAGTTCTGACGGAATCGGACCGCTCAGCCGATTGACCGCGAGCCGCAGCGACTCCAGCTTGTCCAGGTTGCCCAGCGTCGCCGGTATCGAACCGCTCAATTCGTTTCTGTCCAGCGACAGACCGGTCAGCTCGACCAGGTTGCCCAGCTCGCTTGGCAGCGAGCCGCTCAACTCATTGCTGCCCAGCGACAGCCTTGTCAGCTTGACCAGATTGCCCAGCCCGCTCGGTATCGAACCGCTCAAACTGTTGCTGCCCAGCGACAGATTGGTCAACTCGACCAAGTTGACCAGCTCGCTTGGCAGCGAGCCGCTCAACTCGTTGCTGCCCAGCGACAGACTTGTCAGCTTGACCAGGTTGCCCAGTTCGCTCGGAATCGAGCCGCTCAACTCGTTGCTGCTCAGCGCCAGGCCGGTCAGGTTGACCAGGTTGCCCAGTTCGCTCGGCAGCGAACCACTCAGATTGTTGCTGCTCAGCGACAGATAGGTCAGGTTGACCAGGTTGCCCAGTTCGCTCGGCAGCGAGCCGCTCAACTCGTTGCTGCCCAGCGACAGCCTTGTCAGGTTGACCAGGTTGCCCAGCTCGCTCGGCAGCGAACCGCTCAGATTGTTGTCGCTCAGGCTCAGGTCAGTCACCTTGCCGTCAGAATTCGTCCTGACGCCGTGCCAGGTGTCTATCGGTTCCTGGCTCAGCCAGTTGGTCTTGTCCGTCCAGTTGGTGCCGCCGGTGGCGTTGTAGATGGCGACGAGCGCGTCGCGGTCGGTGCCGTCGGCATCGGTGTCAGGCGTTGCCGTGGGTGTGACGGTTGCTGTCGTTGTGGGCGTGACGGTGGCCGTGGTTGTGGGCGTGGCGGTGGGCGTGGTTGTGGGCGTGGCGGTGGGCGTGGCGGTGGCCGTGGTTGTGGGCGTGGCGGTGGCTTCAAGCGCGGCGTCTGAACAGAACTGCAGGCCGGCATAGTCTATATCGGTGTCGGCGACGTCGCGCAGCCCGTCCGGCACACATCCGCTCAGTTCGTTGCCCGAGAGCGAAAGGGTGGTCAACTCGACGAGATTGCCCAGCTCACTCGGAATCGGGCCGCTCAGGTCGTTGTTGTAGAGCGACAGGGAGGTCAACTTGACGAGATTGCCCAGTTCGCTCGGAATCGAGCCGCTCAACTCGTTGCCCGAAAGCGACATCCTGGTCAGGTTGACGAGATTGCCGAATTCGCTGGGTAGCGGGCCGCTCAGTTCGTTGTTGTAGAGCGACAGGTTGGTCAGGTTGGAGAGCTTGCCCAGTTCGCTGGGCATCGACCCGCTCAGGGTGTTGCCTGAGAAGGAGATGCTGGAAAGGTTGGCAAGGTCGCCCAACTCTTTCGGGATCGGCCCGCTGAGCTCGTTGGAATGGAGCGCCAGCGAGGTCAGGTCGCTGAGTCTGCCCAGCTCGGCCGGAATCGACCCGCTCAAATCGTTGGTGTTGAGGGACAGACTGGTCAGTTTGTCGAGGGCTCCGAGCGCAGCCGGAATCGAACCGCTCAGACTGTTGCTGGAGAGCCTCAGAGACGTCACCTTGCCGTCCGAATCCGTGCGGACGCCGTACCAGCTGCCGATCGGCTCGCTGCTCATCCAGTTGGTTTTGTCGGTCCAGTTGCCGCCGTCGGTCGCGTTGTAGAGCGCCACCAGCGCGTCCCTGTCCGAATAGCCGCTGAGGTCGACCGTTGCCGTCGGCGTCGGCGTGACAGTCGGTGTGGCCGTCGGTGTCGGCGTATCTGTCGGCGTCGGTGTATCCGTCGGCGTCGGCGTGACTGTCGGGGTGGCCGTCGTAGTAGGCGTCGCTGTCGGCGTCGCTGTAGCGGTCGGTGTGTCAGTCGGCGTGGGTGTATCAGTCGCCGTCGCAGTCGGCGTATCGGTTGGATCGGAAATCGGCGAGCCGACCGCCGGAGGCGCTTCGATCGACAGCTTCAGATCGGTCGGCGCGCCGCCGTCGTAATTCTGCACGCGCACCACGATGTGGCCGCCAGCCAACGCTTCGACTGTAATCTCCTCGTCTCCGTCATAGCTGCGGTCCTCGTCGTCCCAACTGCTGCTGCTGCGGTCGTCGCGGCCGTAGAGGTCGAAGTCGTGGCTGTTCGGCGACGCGTCGGTCGTGATCGTCCACGCGCCGGGGCGGTTGCCGACGTTCCAGCGGAAGTAGATCGAATCGCGTGTATTCAGCTCGGCGACGTAGCCGCGTATCGAATGCGCGGATACGCTGGCCGGGTCGCTGACAAAATACGGATCGGACGAGGTCCCCGATCCGCTGGATGTAAGCGCTTTCGGCGTGGAAGTGGGCGTTGGCGTATCGGTCGGTGTTGGTGTATCAGTCGGCGTGGCCGTCGGCGTGGCCGTCGGTGTAGCTGTCGCGGTCGCTGTTGACGTCGCGGTGGGCGTGTGTGTGGCGGTGGCTTCGACACAGAACGGCAGGTTAAGCGGGCCGAAGTCGTTGTCGGGCACGTCGCGCAAGGCCGCGGGGATGCAGCCTTCCAATGAGTTGTCGGCGAGGCTGAGCGACTGCAAGCTGGCAAGGCCGCCAAGTTCAGCAGGAATTTCGCCGCTGAGCCGGTTGCTGTCGAGGTAGAGCCATTTCAGACTGGAGAGGCTGCCAAGCTCGGCAGGGATTGTGCCGCTCACCCGGTTTTCGGAAAAGTCCAGCCACTGCAGACTTTCGAGGTCTCCCAGTTCGGTCGGGATCGCGCCGGTCAACTGGTTGTCGTCGAGCCACAGCCGCTCCAGGTTGTCGAGGTCGCCCAGCTCGGTCGGGATCGAGCCGGTCAGCTGGTTGTCGTCGAGGTAGAGCCACTGCAGGTTGTCGAGGTCGCCCAGCTCGGTCGGGATCGACCCGGTCAGCTGGTTGACCGAGAGGCCGAGCGTCTCCAGGTTGTCGAGGTCGCCCAGTTCGGTCGGGATCGCGCCGCTCAGCTGGTTGTGCGGCAGCCACAGGCTCTCCAGGTTGCTGAGGTCGCCCAGTTCGGTCGGGATCGAGCCGCTCAACTGGTTTTCGTGCAGGTACAGTTTCACCAGGTTGGCGAGGTCGCCCAGTTCGGCGGGGATTGTGCCGCTCAGGTTGTTCTGCTGCAGGTAGAGATGGGTCAGCCTTTCAAGGCTGCCGAGCGCGGACGGGATTGTGCCGCTGATATTGTTGCTGGCGAGGCTCAGCGTTGTCACGTAGCCATTGGCGTCGGTCGTGACCCCGTGCCACGTGCCGATCGGCTCCTGGCTGAGCCAGTTTGTTCTGCTCGTCCAGTTGGCGCCGTCGGTTGCGTTGTAGAGCGCGACCAGCACGTCCCTGTTGGTGAGGTTGTCCGGGTCGGGCGTGGCTGTCGGTGTGGGCGTGACTGTCGGTGTGGGCGTCGATGTCGGCGTATCCGTCGGTGTCGGCGTCGATGTCGGCGTATCCGTCGCCGTCGCAGTCGCCGTCGGCGTGTCCGTCGGTGTCGGCGTGTCTGTGGGGGCCGCAGGCGGCACGGTCGTTTCAGTGCGGTTCGACAACGGCCTATCGTCGGCCGTACAGATGCTCCCCTCTGCAGTGCACACGCTGGAGGCAGGCAGGATGACCCACACGTCGGCCCCGGCATCAGGCGCCACCGCAATCTGCCACAGGTCGCTGCGACCGTCCACCTGCTGCGCGCCGGTGACTGTCCCGCCAGTTACGAGCAGCGCATGGTCGCGCAGATCGGCAGCGCTGGCATCGATCGCTTCGCTGAAGACGACCCGGAAGTTGAAAGCCCCGCCCAAGTGGCTACGCGGCACCTCCTCAAATCTCGCGGTCAGGCCCGGCCTCGCGGTTGGTGTATGTGTCGCGGTCGGCGTATGTGTCGCGGCGGGTGTATGCGTCGCCGTCGCCGTATGTGTAGGCGTCGCCGTCGCCTCCTGGCAAAATGAAAGACCGAGACTGGCAAAATCATTGTCCGCGACATCCCGCCACACCGTCGGCACACAGCCGCTCAGCTGGTTGCCGGCGAGATACAGATGCGTCAGGCTGTCCAGGTTCTCCAGCGCCGCCGGTATCGTCCCCGTCAGCCGGTTGCCGTACAGCCACAGCCTCTCCAGGTTGGCGAGATTGCCCAGCTCTGCCGGAATCGCTCCGCTCAACTCGTTGCTGTCCAGGTACAGCCACTCCAATGCGTCGAGATCGCCCAGTTCGGCCGGAATCGAACCGCGCAGCCCGTTGACCGAGAGCCCCAGCCCTTCCAGCTTGGCCAGGTTACCCAGCTCAGTTGGTATCGTGCCCGTCAACACGTTGTGCGTCAGCCACAGACTCTCCAGGTTGGCGAGGTTGCCCAGCGCAGCCGGTATTGTTCCTGTCAACACATTCTCGTGAAGGTGCAGCTTCTCCAGCTTGGACAGACTGCCAAGTTCGCCCGGTATCGTTCCGCCCAGCTGGTTTTTGGCAAGCTCCAGATCCACCAGCGCCCCGAGGCTCCCCAGCGCAGCCGGTATTGTCCCGCTCAGCCCGTTTTCGCTCAGCAGCAGCCTGGTCACCCGGCCGCTCGCGTCCGTGGTGACGCCCTGCCAGCTCCCGATCGGTTCCTGGCTCAGCCAGTTGGTGTTGTTCGTCCAGTTCGCGCCGCCCGCCGCATTGTAGATTGCGACCAGCGCCGCCCGGTCCGCCGCGCTGCCAGTAGTGTCCGCCGTGGCTGTCGCCGTCGGCGTGAGCGTAGCCGTCGCAGTTGGCGTATTTGTCGCAGTCGCCGTCGGCGTGTGTGTGGGCGTCGACGTAGCTGTTGGTGTCGGCGTTTCCGTCGGCGTTGGCGTCGGCGTAGCCGTCGGCGCAGTCGCAACGTCCGCCCGCACGATCTCGCTCCAATCCCCTGAACTGCCGCTGTAGCGGGCGCGCACCTTCACCTTGTAGCGCACACCCTCGGCCAGACCCGTTATCGTATACGAGTTCGTAGTCGGAAAAGCGTTGCCCGAGGAGTCCGTCCACGTCTTGAAGCCCTCGTCCGTCCGCGCCCAGCTCAGCCGGTAGTCCGCCGGCGTCTCATCCGGCGCATCCCACGTCACCTCCAGCACACCGGCCTGGCTGCTCGCAAGCCGCACCGCCCCAATCGCGCGGTCATCTTCGGGCGTAGGAGTCGCCGTCGGCGTTTCCGTCGCTGTCGGCGTTGGGGTAGCCGTCTCAGTCGCCGTCGGCGTGGGGGTGGCCGTATCTGTCGGCGTGCCTGTTGGCGTGTCTGTCGCTGTCGATGTGAAAGTGGGTGTCGATGTGAAAGTGGGTGTCGCTGTCGGCGTGTGCGTCGCCGTCGCTGTGGGAGTGGGTGTCGCTGTCGGCGTGTCCGTCGCCGTCGCTGTGGGAGTGGCCGTATGGGTCGCTGTCGGCGTATGCGTCGCCGTCGCCGTCGGTGCCGCCATTACGTCCGCCCGCACCACCTCGCTCCAGGCTCCGGGCCGGCCGTCGCCGGTCCCCTGGTAGCGGGCGCGCACCTTCACCTTGTAGCGCACGCCCTCGTCCAGCCCGGCAATCGTAAGCGTGTTCGTTATCGGAAAGGCGTTGCCCGAGAGATCCGTCCAGGTAACAAAACGCTCGCCGTCCCGCGCCCAGGCCACACGATAGTCGACCGGCGTCTCAGTAGGCTCGTCCCACGTCGCCTCGAGCTCGCCGGGCTCGCCGCTCTCCAGCGCCAAATTGTTGACCGCCTTCACGTCCTCCTGCGCCGACGCATCGTCCACCATCGACAGCAGCGCAAGGCATACCGTCAGCAGCGCTGCCGCCAGCCAGACAAATAGGACTTTGGAAAACGAAGACATGCGCTTCACTGACAAACCGGATTCTTCCCCTGGCTCGGTGGTGGACTCCCCGTCACCATCTGCATGCAGGAAAATCCTACACACTTTACGACGAATTCATATCCGAAATGTTCATACGCCCTATCGTTGCCTATCGGGAGAGCGCATGCCCGCGGTCCAATACGCGGCCGCGAGCCGCGGCCTACAGTTCCTGTACCGCAGCAAATTCGACCGCCTGCGTCAGTCCGGCCTCAATCCGACCGACGCTGACTCCTGAAATGTCGAGAGATTAAGAAACTGCCGCCGCACGAATCACACTCTCCCGGGCGGAAGAGTCCGCCCTTCCTTCAGGACGATGTCCCGAAAGGCAAAGGGCGAATTCGTAACCGGCAACCCGTCGATGATAAGCCAAGAGGCGGATTAGAATGAATGACGACGATGATTGCGCAATGCCAATTTCTTGATGATGCTGACAGCTTATACAACATCTCCGAATGCCTGTCAAACCCGATTTCAGCCATTTAATGCTGCGAAAAGGTCGCTCTGATTTTGGCGCTGTCTCAATGAAGACTGTTGTTAAACCCCTGGATCCTGTCTCGGTCTCGGCTGCCATCCGCACTCATTGCCCCGATCGCCTGCACATCTTCGCGGGCCCCAACGATGCACAAATACGCGCAAGGAATACCGGACCGTCTCAACTGCCACTCCTATATAAACACACACTGACCGGCCCGTGGTCAGTCGGCCTGAGCCGCTTCCCCTTCGCGCCGCGCCATCCCATCTGATTCCCCTCCACCAGTCGCACTATCGTGATTTCAAGGCCCTCGGTAACTACTCACCCACAATCCGTCTGCCACCCTGAATGAGGCGAGCAAAGGGTTTTCCTCTCTCCCTGCTCTTTGGACGGTCGGGCCTGCGGCCCTCCCTTGTGCGGGGGGACTCCCCCCGCAACGCCCCCCTGACACCCCTCCTCCCGCCCGTTGTGGGTTCTAATGCAGCCCTGCGCAACCAGCGGCCCAGCCCCCCGCCACCGTGCCCGCGCAATTCCATCGTGTCCCCAACGCGCCCCGTCCCCATGCCGCCGTGCGTCCGCGTCCCCCGCCGCTCGCGCCTTCGACCGTCCGGCATCGCCCCCGGCAGTTCCTGGCAACTGGTCACTGCAGTTGCAGTTCTTCGTGGAGATTTGTGCAAATTCGTGGATTGAGCCCTTGACGTTGCCGGCAACTGGCCACTGACCACTAGCCACTGCAGTTCTGGACGGTCGGGCCTGCGGCCCTCCCTTGTGCGGGGGGACTCCCCCCGCAACGCCCCCCTCCAAAACCATCGCTCACCGACAGTACGTCGTCATTCCTGCAGTGCGGCTTATCCAACGTGGTGGCGGCCAGGCGGCCGCCGTGTCGACTACTTACAATCCATGATGGGGGACCAGTCAAATCCATCAGGGATGGTTATGGTATAACCGCTCAGATCCTGGCCCGTCACCTCGACGTGAAGTTCCTGACCCAGACCCTTCACTACCGTTTTGTTTTGGCCGGCAAACCCTGCAATCGAACAGGAACTCCACCATTCGGCGGGTTCGCCTCGCCAGATCCCCAAGGTGAAGAATTCGGCTTCTTCCAGAAGGCCGGGGTCCACGGCCTCTTCAATCCAGAATTTGCCGTCCATCCCGGTCCTTTTCGCCACCACATCTGCAGTATGAAGAAGCGACCAGAAACCATCACCCTCGCTGCTCCAAGCTGACAATGTGACCCAAACTTCGGGCATCGGATTGCCTCTGTCATCCAACACCCTGCCCCTGATGGCAAACTGCCTGGCCTTACAGAAGTCAGGTAAGGTCGGGTTGCCCAGATAGTGTTCAACCAAGCGGGCCGCCTTGCTGTCGTATTCCGACAGGTCAGTCAGTCCGAATTGAATGCGAAACAGGTCCGGTCGAAGCCAGTGTACAACCAATTCGGCCCAGTATTCCTGGCTCACGGTCGATTCGTACCTGCCAGACCACAGTCCAGCCTCCATCGCGCTCAAGTAGGCTTGATTGCGAGCCTGCTTGAATTCGGGTTCACGCAAGGCCTTCCCGTCTTGTACACGAAGCGCATAGTCCAGAGCGTGGGCTATCTCATGAATCAATATCTCGTTGCAATGATAGGTTGTCATTGCGGGCGCGGCCACGGCTCCTCCATAGGATGTTTCACCCCACACTCCCGCAATATCTGAATCAGAGTAATCGGCGAATTCTGGCAACTGCATTAGCCCACCTTTGTCTCTGTCGTATAGCAGTATCCTGGTGTTCTGCGCTGCCAACACGTCCAGCAGGTCAGGACGGTCCGCGACCATACCCAGAAGGGTGGCCTGCGCCCGCCGCAGTTCCTCGTCCGGGACTGTTTCAGGGGCTAGAATCGGTATGCCGCCTGCATTCAAATATTTTTGGTAGTAGGGGTCTGCATTCAGGTGTGAAGGCGGCCCGCCGCCGGTGTGATATGCATTGACCAGGCTGCTGTGCAACCAGCCCGGTCTGTCTCCGTCCAGACAACAAAATCTGTACCATCCGCTGGATTCCTCTACCACTTCGTCCAGCCGGTCGCCAGCCTGAACCTTTCCGATAATGTCGTAGTTCATTCCGGGTCCGGTGCGAACGTTGCCGAGCTCGACATGGACGACCAGCACCTTGTCGATGGTGAGTCTGGTGGGGGTGGGGGTTGGGATAGCTGTCGGAGTCGGGCTGGCAGTCTCCTTTTGGCTGCGCTGGACTTGCGCTTCGTTCTGGTCCGACGATGGCTCGACCTGGTTTACCGTTTCGTTCCGGTCAACGAACTGCCGCACCAGTGCCTGAATGTGGGTCTCCAAGCTGAGAATCAGATCTTCTGCACTGGTCTCGTTGCCAAACCTGATACTTCTCCAGTCCAAATCACTCGTCAAAGCCAGGAGCCGGTACGCTATGCTTTCTAGATTTGCTTTTGTGTTTTGAGAAAGAGCAGTTGACAGCTGCATGGAGCTTGTTGGACTGGACAGGTAGAAGGCCAAGTAGATGGCCAGCGTTGTCAGGAGCGCGAATCGAAATAGCCGTCTCATCCTGAAAGGCCGACGCCTGCGGGCGCCGCCAAACCCCAATCCACATCTGACGCAATGGGTCTCGTCGAGGTGATTCGGCTGGCCGCACGGGCACTGTTTGACGCCGATTTTCCAGTCAAGTTGTACTTTTCTCGGGCTCATCGTGGTATCGCCTATGCCGGCTGTAGACGAGAGCTGATGGGGGGCTGTTTGATCTCAGGGTGAGTGTAAGGTACCGGTGCAGCTTTTGCAACGCATTGGTGGGGTGGGGTCTTTTGATTTTGGGGGATTTTCGGGATGGGAGCGTGGGGGGTTCAGAAGGGCGGATGGGTCGTCTGGGGGGATGGGCTGGGCGCCGAGGGCGATGAGGTGGGCGTTGTGGGGGGAGGGGAGAGTGTAGACGGGCTTGGCGGCGGCGAGGGCCTGCTGGCAGGGGGCTTTGTCGTGCATGGAGGATATCAGGAGCAATTAACCAGCCTTTGGCAACGGCTTCCGGTGATTCTGGCTATTGTTCATTCGCTAGGAATCGTAATGTAGTCGCTTTGATCTCTTCAGCGAAGGCACGGATATCTTCAAGAGATCCGATTCTGTGCCTCGTCTCTTTCTTGTTCTCATCGAACACGTTCAAACACACTTTTTTCCTGTTGACCCATAGCCGACATATCGGTTCCCGGTTATTGTCATCCAGAATGATGCTGCAATCATTCTTGGTCCCCCTTTTCGAGACACGCGAGACATCAACGACAGCGCGGAGGATGTCTTTGACTACTTGGTAGCCCTCCTGGGAAATTGACGCGTTCTTGTCTTTGTTGCAGGGGGTATGAACGGCTTGCAGATTATCGAAATCATCTGTTCCACCGAATGCTTTCGGCCAGCGGTGATCAACGTGAATTTCTGCTGATATCGTTTCAGGCAAGGGCTTACAGCAAAGAGGGCAAGTCTCATTCTGTCTTGCCATTAGACTTGGCAGTAGTTTTCGAAGCCCTTTTGCGGTGTCTTGTCGGCAAGATTGACAGTGTTTGACACCCTTGAATTCGGGGCAGAATACCTTTTCACAGGTCTTACATTTGCGATGACGTTTGGGGAGTTTCAAATCACTTCTCCTCTACGAGGCATCGCGTCGACTGGTGCGCCGACGCATTCGATCCTGTTGCCGGGGCGCTGGAAGGCACCGAGGGTGGTGGATTTCTATACGCGGGCGAAGAAGTCTGGGTACACATTGAAGTGATTGGCGTAAGGCGACGTTCGTTGACCGTAAGACTTTACCCTCAGGTGCTTGGTGAATTGCTCCATTGTACACCTTAGCTTGTGGCCTAGCTTTTGGGGCCCACTTCAGCGAATTTCCTGACGAAACGTAGATGCATCACTCTGCTTCCTGTGCCGGGGATATGAGTGAAGTGTACAAGCCTTTGGCGCTCAAGTGACTACATGCCTAGTACTACAACCGCATTTAAGGGGGTTGCAATAGGGAAGGAATGACAGAGAGTTGAGCGAGGCGTCTGCAGTGACATTGACGAGCTTGATGGCGTCTGGCGCGGCGCCAGAGGGACCAAGCCAGCCGTAAGGGGGGCGAACGAGGTGGCAAGGGCAAGGCGATTTCGAGCAGACGCCTGATTTCAGGCACGCTTAACTCGGCCAGAAAGGATTCAAGCCCCCCTTTTTCTGGTTGCGTCTGAGACGGAGCCAGGCGAGCCATACATGTGCCATCATCGAGAGTGTAATGTGTCGATACCAACTGGGCCAATAGCGCACCTGATAGTGGTCGAGGCCGGTTTCGCCTTTGGCCTCTTCGAAACACTGTTCAATGGTATAGCGGGTCGAGGCGACCTGGGCCAGAGTCAGCAGGGCAGTGTCAGGCGGCGCATTGGAGAGAAAGTAGGCGCATTCGTGCGGCTTGGTCAGCGAACGTCGCACCAGGAGCCAGCTGTCCCGTCCCGGCATCTGGTCTTGATTTTCCACGACCCGTTGGCAGGCCCAGTCGTAGATGCGAGCTCCTTTTTCCCCTGCTGCGACCTCCAGCCGTTGCCAACGGCTGTCAGGCCAGGATGCCACCACCGCGGGGATCCGTACCGGTCGTGCGCTTTCATCAAGAACGCGCGCTTTGAAAGGTTTGCGACCGTTTCCCTTCCAGGCAGGGACGCCTACCTCTGGACGCACCAGCCATACGCTGTTCTGGACCCCCACAGCAAACACATACCAACGACCACTTTCGGCCACCGCATATCGCAGCGCACGCGCCTCACCGTAGACCTCGTCTGCCGTCACCCAGCGCATCGGCACACCCAGCCGCCACGCATGGCGCAACATCGCAGCCGCCAGTTCAGACTTGGTGGCAAATCCGACGTCGGCAGGCACTTGCGCTTCTTTACAGCGCTCTCTGTCCGCACACCAGTCCGCAGGCAGATAGAGCCGTCGGTCCAGAAAGGTATGTCCCTGCGTCGTCGCATAGGTCAGGAACACGCCCAACTGACAGTTCTCCACCTTGCCTGCCGTTCCACTATACTGACGCTGTACGCCCGCCGATTTTACCCCCTTCTTGAGAAATCCCGTCTCGTCGACCACCCCGATGCCTTCCGCATCGCCGAACCCCTCTATCACAAATCGCTGCAACGCATCTCGCACCGCTTCTGCATCCCACTTCGTCTTGTACAGCAATCGTTGCGTCGCATCCGGCCTCTTGTCGCCCACCGCTTCTGCCAACTGCCAGCCATTCTTCCGTTCCACCGGCGACACCAACCCTTGCACATACTTCAACGCCTGCTGTTGTACCTCTCTACGTCCAAACAACGAGGAAAACCGACTTTGAAACGCTTCAAATTCGTCCGCCCATTTGTCCAATTCGCTCAGTTCCATAGCTCCTCCGGCTCAGCTTGCTTGCTCTCATTATCGCCGAAGGAACCCTATCTTATCAATGTGCGGTTGTAGTACTAGACTCCATAAGAAAACCCATATGCCTTGCAACCATTTGCAAAGTTCTTTTAGAAAAATCTGCACTGATGAACCCTCCGACAAGAGAACAATGGTCAGAACCGTCAGTGCAATCGTAAAGTATTTAATCTGTCTTTGGAGCCGAACATTTTCCATAGCACCAACAAGGGCTCCATATTGGGCGCCATGATCTCGTAGTGAACGGTCCATTCTTTGAATCCAAGAAGCACGTTTCGAAATCGCGGTACATAGACTATCTGCAAGAGTGTAACCTTCAGGATACCATCGAGATTCAATAGGTTCGAATGCCGGAAGGCGTACTCGCTCACGAGATTCCGGTTCAGAAAAGCTCTGAAGTTCACTTGTAACTGCATCTATGTCAATGCTAAAGGAGACGTTGCTGGCCAGCCTGTCGAGAATTGTGACTGAATTTCGACGGGGGCCGCGTTTCAATGAAGCAGAGTCACGAATTGCACGTAGATGATTCCCGTATCCTTCTAACATAAGGAGTAATGCCGATGTTTGCAGCAGCCATCCTTCTCTGAGGAAGTCATCAACGAAAAGAATTCGGGCACGCCTCCCTGACCAATTCCATGCTTCCTCTAGCAACTCATCGCTGAGGCTACTTTCCTTCATGGAAAGGATAGAGTGATATTGAGGACTGCGACCAGCCCAGTCCCGGAGACTCAATTTCATTCCCGGAATACCATTACTCGTCCACACGTCATCGGAAAAATCCAAGCCTAACAAGCGGAGGAAGTAAGGTGACGAGTTTCGCATGCTCGGGAACGGTTCCGCATCACGCAATGTAACTAACTCACAAGTCGGCATGTCGCATTCAAGAAGCCCGGACGAGAAGAGGCCAGGAAGGTTCGCAGAAAACCATTTTGTGACCGTTGCCTTTATGTCGTGTCGAACCTGTTTGACCTCATCAACTTTCTGCCTCTCCGGGTTTAGGATGGTACGAAAGTGAGAAGCAACTTTGTATTCTGTCTGGCGATCGGTTTTTATGACAGCATTCAGCTTCTTACCATAATCATCGTCCAAGGCAAAGCACATGACTACGCAAGAAAGTGAGGAGGTGATGGAACACAGGTAGCCAGATATTTCGGATATGTGTTGCGGCGGCAGAGCTTCTAGGTGTACTCGATTTCGAGTCGTGTCATTCGTTCCAGACGGTCCAGTGAATGGAGAATCCGACGAACTTACGAAGCCAAGGTTCAACCAACTGCCGTTGACTCCAGGCGATGGTTTCCCAGACTTGTCAATCCATTCCTCAATGTCTCCTAGACTTCGAATTCCCTCTTGTTTCCATCCGAAGTGCTTAACACCCGTAAGCAGAGAATCCAAGTGGGAGGGTGTGTAGAACTCCACTGCCCAAATGCAGCATAGGTCAATCACTTCATCGTCAGGCGGAGTGGTCTCTTGGTTGCTTTCGACATCGCGATTCCTATAGATTTGCAACAATTCTTCGTCAGAGTCGGGACTGCCTTTCAGGAGGGAAAATGCAGACAATTTACGCGCTGATTGGTTGAGAGTGCGAAGAAACTCTCCAAGAATTTTCTTATCCACTTAGTCAGGAACCCTCTTTCTAGTTTAGTTGTAGCCATAAATCAAGCCAATGAAGGTGGTTCCGTCCGCCTTTCAGACTGAAATGCTCTCCGGCGCGACCCATTATTTGCCGAGTATTCAGAATGAACGTTTACTCAAAACTCCGATTCGCAAATGGTTGCAAGAGAGACGGAGAGCGGGCAGCGATGAATTGGCTCTTCTCATAGGAGGCATCGTTTATTCTCTGGACTTCCTTCGCACCAAGTGAACGCAATGTTACTCTATCGGGGAATGGTGAAATCCCGATAGCAACGTCGTAGGATATGGGAAGCCACGTCCCTGACATTGGATCACCTTCTCGCTGGGAAGATATAACGACGGCCGCGCAACTGCCGATGATGAATTCCATGCTTTTGTCTTGGATTATGCCAATCAGTAAACCTACTTCCTGTGCATAGCGTTCTAATTCGCTATTAACCTGGGGGGGCAATCCAGCAGCAAGATTGGCTGTGATATTGTGCCTGAGTTTTTCCTTCAGGTTGGCCCACTGTGGGTCCAAGTCAAATGATTCTCTGTCGGGAGCCGGCAGGCCTTGCTCCTTAAGCATGCGATGGATTGCTTCATATAGAGCTTGTTCGGAGCCCAGGTCGTTCAATATCTGGGTGGCATTCTCAGGAGTTCGGAGAAAAGACGTAAAGAAGAATCTCTTCCAGGCTTGTAAATGCATGGGAGAGAGGTTCGAGCAATCACCATTCCGCGCGGAACAAATAAATTCCCTTATGGCCGGAGCAGCGGCGACTTCAATTTTGCTGAATTGCTCCTCAACTTCGAAGTCATCTTGCTCTCCACCATCGCTGTGGCGGACATTGAGTCTATTTTCTACGAATGCATCCTTCGGTTGCAGCTTGTAGAATTCGCCACTCTCTTTGTTGAAGACATGGAGGCGTCCGCTAGCGTCGGCGAAGTTTCGCAGCACCATCTTTGGTATATAATGATTTCTTCTGGGACGATTAGAACCCAATTCAACCTCCTTACTGCGCGGGCACATATGTTTTGGGCGCGAGAGAAGATTCTTCGCTTGTGCTGTCTATGGTAGGTCCCATTGTTGGACCATGGAAAGGGAAAATAGAGGTACATCCAGACGGATACGGCCGGTTCTGATCAGAGCCCGATGTGCTCTTCAGCCGGCGGGCGACAATTAGGACTATTGTGCAATCTCTCTCATGGCCGCAGAAGACTCTGGATCCGTCTCCCGCCAGTCGCAGCTTCTATGATTGAAACGGGGTAGGATGAATCTCTTGTTCGCGCAACAACTGACTGGCTGTCCTACCGCCTTCAATCGCCTCCGGCGCAACTCGGAATTCGCAGGGCGCCGAGTTGCGCCGCCATTTCTTGACCATCGAACTGCCCCTTCCACAAACTTGGTGACTTGCTCCATTATACACCTTAGCCTGTGGTCCAATTTTTTGGCCCACTTCAAAGGTCACTTTTCGGCAATCTCCTCAATTGTTGCTGTACGCCATCCGGCAACCAGTACGAAATCGGTCATGTTACAACTCCGCTGTCTCTATTCGAGCTACATCTGCCTTGTTTGAAAGGTTGATATCGCCTGTTACTAGGACGACTCGCGCGTTCGGTTGATTCGATTGAACCTCCAAAACGCTCGCTATAATCCGGTCGTCACGATTGCTTTTGTCGAGCCACGACAGGGTGCTTTCCATTTGGGGCTCGCAAGCGATGGCCTTGACAGTGATGGTTCGATGTTCTGTGACCCCTTCGCGAAGGCGGCCTTGTTTTCGCCAACCTTTAATCCTTGTGATTACTTTATCCACTTTGTTCCTAAAGTCAGGATTTCTGTGATTGACCTTTAGAGCATCCAGTTCAGCAAGAACAGCAGGCAACAGTAGAAAGACGTAGGTGCTCTTACTGGCAAGGCTCTTGTAATTGATCGGGGCGGGTTCGCTGACAATGGCATTTGTATCTGGGATCAGTATCGTCTCAGCCTCTTCAGTAGTATCAAGGATGGCCAGAAGCTCGTAGAACAGCTGTACATCGGCGCGCAGCTTCTCCTCATTAGCTGACCTATCTTTGGAAATGGACCAGTTTGAGCCCAGTTCGATCCACTTACGGAGCCGACTGTCAGCCTCATCGATTCTACGGTTTAGATCGTCCGTGGCTTTGGCAAAGACAGATTTGAAGATATCGAACCACTGCTCATAGTCCCGCTTAATTGCAAGTTGATCGTTCAACTGTTCGGAGGTCGCTTCGCCCCAGTAGTATTCTGGAACGATGACGACGACATCTCTGCTGTACCTGTTAAAATATTCGATTGGCGATTCCCGAATCAAGTCTGCTAATCGGTCGGTTAAAGTATCCAGGTTAGATTGGAGGCGCGCTGCTACTGATGGCATTGTTCCCTCACTTGGCTATAGATTGTTTGATTAAGGACGCTATTGACGGCTTTGTCTGAGCTGCTGTAGGCATTCTAGATGTATTTGACGTCATATGGTCGGATCACAGTCTATTTGGGTGCCAATCTCTTTCAAGCCCCAGGCGCGTTAGATCCAGCCGTTGAATACTGTAGAGTCCACTGAGTTTCTTCAGTCCGAAGGCGCACAATGAAACGGCTGTTATTTCCAGTTTCTCGCCTGCATAGCACTCTTGCCGGTCTCAAACTGCTTCCGGACTTCACCGCTGCCGACGAGCTGCGACAGCAGGCGATAGTTTCCCTCATCATGGCGCACGCGGCCGGCGATAACCGCCGGGTGAACTTCGGCTTCTCGGGCGAAAGCGTAGACTGCGAGTATGGTGGCCCTTCTGCGCACCGGGCTGGTCTCCCAGAGCTCTGGGGGGATGAGTGCGTTCCGGGCCAGGGTGTCGGCTTCTTCTTCGAGGGGGTCCTCTCCGGTCAAGGAGAGGTCGTCGATGAAGAGCTCGTTTTCGTCGCAGTCGAGATGGAGGCTGACGTGGGCCAGTTCGTGCATGAGGCTGAACCAGAAGTTGTCGATGCGGTCGTAGCGCAGGGTGAGACCGATGACGGGGCGGCCATCCAGAAGACAGAGAGCGGCGCCGTCGAGATGGGTGCGGGGGAGATGGCGCTCGATCACGAGGGCGATTCCGTGTTCGGCCAGGCGCTGCTGGGCGCGCCGCGGACCGTCTTCGCGGACGCTCAGCTGGGCGACTTCGCGCATGAAGGGTTCCGTTACCGTGCCCGGCTGGTAGCGGGCCTGGGGTGAGGTCTCGTTGGCCTGTCCAAGGACGCGCCAGCACCAGGCTTTGAGGGCGTAGGCGTCGGTCTTGGCGTTGATGCGGCGGTGACCGTTTTTGCGGTAGAGAGGAAAGTCGGCGGCCTGGGGTCCTCCGGCTTTTTCGCGCATGGCGTTGATCAACTCTTCAGCGCGGTCGAGCAGGTCGGGCGGGTCGGGCAGGTCGGTCAACTTTGAAAACCAGCCGCGTTTGGCCATTTCCTTGAGTGGAAAGCGGCGCGGGTCGATTTCCTCAAAGGCGGAATCGAAGGCCGCGCCGGTTTCCTGCAGCAGCACGTCGGCCGGTATCCCCAAATGTTTATGCAGGGCGCGGGCCATCGACATGGTGATCTCGCGCTTGCCGGAGAGGATTTCGGAGACTTTCTGCCGGCTGCCGATCAAGGGGATCAGGTCGCGGCGAGTCAGTCCGGCCTGGTCCATGCGGAATTCGATGGAGTCGACGGCAGTGGGCTTTCCGATCGGGTAGTGCTTGTCCTCGTAATGCTCGACGAGGTCGGTCAGCACGTCGAGTTCGTCGCCTTCGGGCGTGTCCAGTTGCGCGCCCATCAGCTGGCGAATGCGGGCGCAGGCCGCTTCGTAGTCCTCCTCGTTCCTGATTGGTCTGATGGTGTACATGGCTATACCTCTGTGGCGTCTATGCGGTTATATTCCGCGTGGGTGCCCAGGTAGAGTATGTAGAGCTCCTTTCGCTGATAGTCGATTTCCACGATCATGCGGTAGCGGTTTCCTCTGATTCTGAAAACGATGCGATTGCCGGGGACGGCGCTTGCCGACGGGTAGCGTTCGGTTACTTGCCCGGGCATCTGCCATTGTGCGCGTTCGACTTCGCTGAGCCAGGCCTGCAAAGCGCCGCGGGCGTCGGGATGTTTCTGCCAGAATCTGTGAAGTCTACTCTTGAACAGAACGCGCAAGGCTGATCCAATGTATCCTCATATTCAATTGGAATAAATGTCCCCAATATAAGCGATTATATGACTTTACTAAGAAGGCGTCAAGACCCAGAGTGTATTTTGGAGACGGGGCTCGGCATCATTCCGGAACAGCCGTCGTCACTGAAGCCCAGCCGTTCCAGAATGGCGGCGACGGCGGCGGTCATGCGTCGTGACTGGGAGGTCAACGGGAGGGATGAACTGCCCGCCTATCGTCCTGCGGATGGGGTTACGCCGTTTGATTCGGTTGTCGAGGGATTTGAGGACGACGAAGAGATCGATGTCGCTGTGGGAGCCGGCATTGCGCATCTTCTGTTGTGATCCTGGCTGAATCGATTGGCCAGGATTCAAGTGCAATCCAGCGGATTTTACGTCCGGGGCGAAGTCACATCCTAGACCGCCACGTCGGTGTCGGTGTCGCCGGCGGCGAGGGCGTTGTAGTAAGCAAGGACCATGTCTTTCGTGCGGTAGGTGCCGAAGGCGGCTTTGTCGTGGCGGCGAACGATGGGGAAGGTGTCGAGGATGTAGTCGGCGTCTTTGCGAGAGAGGTCGTAGAGGTGGAAGTAGAGGGCGTCGAGGCGGGCGCGCAGGTGGCGGCGCTCTTCTTCGTTCCAGATGAAGGGCGGGCCGTCGTAGCCGAGGTCGCGGACGAAGGGGGCCAGATCGTGGGCGGTGTAGGTGAGGCGGAGGACGTGGTCGCGGACGAGGTCGCGGGCGGTGGTGGTGCCGAAGGCGCGGTCGTAGTTGGCGGGGGCGATGACTGGGAGTTGCTCGACTAGAAATAGATTCAGGTTTTGCCCTTGTACCTTTTGACGCGTTACGAAATCAAACGGCATGGAGTTTAAGTTTGCAATTATCAGGCTTGATAGTTGCTCATACAATGACGTGCCGATTGACGCGTGATCCGGGGCAGGCATCAGAATTGGCAGACTGTTGCCAAATCCGGCACGAGGCAAAACACTTGCGATCATCGTGCGAACGTTGGTCGGTGCCGTTACATGCTTGAAACCAAGTGTCCACTCTAGGTTGTCTGGCCACTCACACTCATTTTCCGAAACCCAATACTGTGAATCTGGTACCCAGTTTGGGTCGGTATATTCGTCGGGCGCGGTTTCTACTGGCTGGGCGGGGCGGTTCAGGTTCTCTGGATTGACGATCACACAGGCTGCGCGGTGATCGAAGGCCTGCACCATCTTGCCTTCGTAAAGAGGCAAGAATAGCTCCTGCGCCTTCTTCCAACGGTTGCCCTGAACGGGGTAGAAACCGTCGGCTTCCAGTTGGGCTGCGGTGCGGAAGAGATGGGAGTCGTTTGTCATGTGGAACATGTTGAAGTACCGCACCGGCCAAGCACGGACTTCATCTCCGTTGGAGCGGTCGACGAGGACGGGGTGGCGTTCGTAGATGCGGCGGGTGATGTCTGCGTCGCGGCGGGTGCGGAAGACGGGGGCGGTGCCGGTGTTGGGGTTGACACGGGCGAAGTCGGCGGGAGCCAGGGGGAAACAGCGATCCGGATCGTCGATGGCGGCGGTGTCGTGGAGGAAGAAGGCGCAGTCGGTCTGGGGGAAGCGGCGTTCCTCGCCGCCGAAGATAAGGGCGCAGAACTTGAAACGAGAGTCGACATCGGAAAAGAAGATCTTGCGGTTTTCGAAATCGAAGAGGCCACCGACGCGGCCGCTGGTAGAGACGGATTTGAAGAAGCGGGCGGCGGTCTTATCGCCGCAGATGCCGGAGGGCGTGAGCAGGCCGACGATGCCGTCCGGTTGGACCAGACGCATGGCACGCTCAACGAAGAGGGAGTAGAGGTTGATGTCGCCGCCGCCGAGCAGTGGATAGTGGCCGGAGGCGCGGACTAGCTGGCCGAGGCGGTCGGCGCGCAGCTTGGCAGCGTCGAATTCGGAAGCCAGCGGATCGCCCTCATCGCGCAGTTGCTTGATGCCGCGGCGGCGGGCTGCAGCGGTAGGGGCAAGAGCCAGTTCAGGAGAACGGGTGGCGAACCATTCGACCTCCTGCAGCTTGATGCGGTCCCAGGGCGGATTGCCGATGATGGCGTCGAAGCCGCCGACTGGCTCGTCGTCCTGCCAGCGATGCCAGACACCGGGGAAGGCGGCTTCCCAGTGCAGGAAGTTCTCGCGGTCGGCGATCTCTTTGGCGCTGCGCCAGATTTCGGTGAAGGCCGGCCACAAGGTGTGCTGCCGGACCGGGTCGGCGGCGTCAACGCTGTCAGGGCCGTTGGACAGCAGTGAAAAGGCCTTTTCCTCCTGCGAGACGATTATCCCCTGGAGCGGCGCTTCGAACTGGGCGCGCTGCTTCTTTTTCATGCCGGCGGCGAGCCAGTTGACGCCGCAAAGTGTGTTGAGCAGGCCGCGCAGGGCTGAAGTCGTCCTTTCGACCTCGCGGAACAGGGTGGCCGACTCCTCGACCTGGCCTATGTCGGCGTCGGACATCTCTTCGATCTGTTGCATGCCCCCGGTTGCGTTTTCGGCGGCCTGGATGGCGCTGGCGGAGGTGAGCCCGCCGAGCCGGGAGAGCTCCTGGATGGCGTCGTGGACGCGCAGGCCGATGAGCGAGTCGCCGCAGCGCAGGTGGTGGTCGAGGAAGGAGAGCGGCGCGCCGACGGTGAAGCTGTGCAGCCAGAGGGAGACCTTGGCCAGCTCGACGGTGAGCGGGTTCTTGTCGACGCCGTAGATGCAGCGTTTGAGGACCATGCGGCGGATGATCGCCTGGTCGGTGAGTTGGGGCTCGTCGATCACCCAGTTGGCGGCCTCGGCCCGCGCCAAAATGTCCCCGCGGATGGCGGCGATGCGTTCAAGCAGCGGCGATGTGTAGGCGTCCTCCAGCCAGGGCGCGGCGGTCGGCGCGTCTTCGACCAGGTCGGCGATGGCGTCGGAGAGGTAGTCGACGGCGGTGACCAGGAAGTGACCGCTGCCCATGGCGGGGTCGAGCACTTTGAGATTGAGCGCTGCTTCAGCCGGGTCGAGGCGGCGGAGCTCGGCAGTGCGGTCAGCTTTGGCGCGTGTGTCGCTCTGCAGGGCAGCGGCTCTGGCCTCGAAGGCGGTTTTGCGCTCCTCCAGCAGGGGCGTGAGCGTGCGCTCGACGATGAGATCGACCAGCGGTTGGGGCGTGTAGAAGCTGCCGCTGTCTTTGCGGGCGTAGCTGTTGGGGCGGACGACGATCTCGCCTTCTGGCGTGCGCGCGGGTTCTTGCTCCAGCAGGCGCTCGTAAATGGAGCCGAGTTGCTGCACGGTCATGTCGCGGTAGTTGACGAAGCGGCGGCCGGATTCGCCCCTGGTGCGGCTGAGGTTGTGGATGATCGGGGCGAGCACGGCGTCGGGCAGCTGCACTTGACCGAGCATGGGCGCGGCTTGCTGGGCGAAAAGGCCGCCGTTGTAGGGCGGCAGGCCGATGGAGGCGTCGCCCGCATCGACCAGGCGGCAGAGCGTGGTGATGTGGTTGTAGTAGTTGCTGGCGATGTTGGAAAAGGTGTCGCGGGCGGACATGCGTTTGTCGATGTCGTCGCGAACGGATTTGCGCAGGCCGTAGTCGTCGTAGCGGCTGTCGTTGACGGGCAGCAGGTCGCGGTCCTCGGCGTAGAGCAGGAAGAGCAGGCGGTAGAGGAAGATGAGGGCGGCCTGGCGGACGTCCTCCAGCGCTGCGCCGCTTTCGTCGGCGAGGGCGCGGATCAGGGCGGGATAGACTTCATCGAAGACGATGCCGGAAAGATTGTTGGCGACCTGTTCTTCGTAGCGGCGGCCTTCGGCGATGGCGTCTTCCAGGAAGCTGGTCTGGGCGCCATGTTGGGGGCTGAAGGCGGGTCGACCGAAGAGGAGACGGAAGGTACGTAGGCGATAGGCGTCGTCGCCGGCCTGGACAGCGGCTTGAAGGTCGACTTCGTAATAGCCGCTGGCGCGGGGGAGGGCGCGGCGGTCGTAGAGTCGCCAGATGCGGCCGTTGGTGAGGATGCCCCAGCGGATGCGGCCGTCCGAGTTGATGTCGGCGGTGGCAAGATAGCGGAGGATCTGGCCGTGCGGTGAGCTTGTCTTGCCGCGTGCGTCGAGAGGCCGGTTGTAGCGCTTGCTTTCGGCGACGGCCAGGGCGTCGGGGTACCGTTTGGGGGCGGGTTTGGCGGCGGCAAGTTCTTTGGATTGGGCATCGCCGAAGAGGAGGTGGTCGGGGATCTCTTCGTTGTGGTCGCTGCCTTGCTGGGGCAGGTAGTCGGCCCAGCCGAGGAGATCGAAGAGGGGGCGGATCAGCTCCTGCTCGGTGGAGGCCTCGTTGATGGTGTGGAAGTTGGCGGCGTTCTCGATCAGGGCGAGCGCGTGGGCGCAGAATGACTCGAAGTCGGCAGGTTGGGACAGTGATCCCAGCCAGGCGTGGGTGTGGCGGATGCCTTCTTCAAGAAAGTAGTTTGTGAACAGTTGACCGGGCATTGTTAAGGGCCAGTGGCTGGCGGTTGTTGGCGGGTGGGCTTTTGGGATTGGGCGGAGGGAATTGTCGCACAGGTGGGTTGATTTTGCTAGTGGGATGGGGGTTGGGGGTTCTCGCGCGGGCGCGGGGATGCGAGACCTTCTGATCCACAGCCAGACGCTCTGCCTCTGGTTTCCAGAAAACGCGGGGATGGGCCGCAAGGACGCCCGCAAGGGGCGCCCCTACGTGGTTTTTGGGCAGAGGGGAATGTCCTGAAGGTAGAGTCAACGGGCTCATGGGCCCGCCTGGGGTGGTCAGGTTTTTTGCTGGAGGCTGTCTATGAGGGCGGCTAGCTCGGCGGGCTGCATGTCGGTGGATTTGTCGGTGCGGCCGTCGGTGTGGGTGTGGACGAGCCGGGGGCCGATTTGGGGCCAGTCGTCGCCGTGGACGGTGCGGCCGAGGGTGTGGAGTTCTTGCAGAGGGAATTCTTTGTCGGTCTCGTGGGCGGGGTCGGATGGCTGCGGAGGCGGCATGACCAGCACGCCGTCGGGGGGCGCGGCGCGGCGGAATTTGAGGTAGTGTTCGCCGTATTGGCCGTCGCCGAGGCTGGCGCTGAACCAGTGGTGGCCCTGTTTTTCGCGGTGGGAGGCGAGGGTGCCGTCCTCAAGATAGATATAGGTGGGCCAGCCGGCGTCGTCGATTTCCCAGCTGCAGGGGTAGCCGCAGAATGTGGGGTGCTTCAATGGGGCGGGCGGGGGGCGGGCGGCGGCGGTGGTGAGTCTTTGCAGGTGGCCGAGGAGAAGGTCGAGCTTGGTGTCGAGCTGGTGGATGCTTTGTTGGATTTGGACTGCCCATTCGGGGGTATTGGCAGACATTTTGTTCCCTTTCTCTGCGGTAGTGGCAACGACATTCGGGCGCGGCTTGCATTGGCGCGGCGGGATGTGCGTGCCGGGGCGGACGGGCGCTTGTTGTGGGCCTGGGGGACCGGCGCTCCGTGTCTTTTTGGGATTCTTCCGGCCGGAGGTGGCCGGTTTATGGGTGAATTATATACGGATTTCGCTTCCGGGGCGAAGCCGCGCCTCAGAGGGGTACGTCGGTGTCGCCGGTGGCGAGGGCGTTGTGGTAGGCGAGGACCATGTCTTTGGCGCGGTAGGTGCCGAAGGCGGCTTTGTCGTGGCGGCGGACGCTGGGAAAGGTGTCGAGGATGTAGGCGGCGTCCGCGCGGGAGAGGCCGTAGAGGTGGAAGTAGAGGGCGTCGAGGCCGGCGCGCAGGTGGCGGCGCTCTTCTTCGTTCCAGTTGAAGGGCGGGCCCTCGTAGCCGGGGTCGCGGGCGAAGGGGGCCATGTTGTGGGTTGTGCTGGTTGGTTGTGTGGGGTACGGCTGTGGCGCTTCTTTAGGGCTCCGGTGCTTGGTGGGGAACCGGGGCAGGGCCCACGGGGCTAGAGTTGGCTCTTCACGAAGGTTGCGACTTCCTCGGCTAGTCTTATTGCCTCCCAAGCTTCTTCTTCGACGGGATCTACGAAGTTTTCCATCGGATAACGTACTCCTGCGCCGTACCTGCCCAAGGTTTCGGCCGCCAGTTCCAGTTCGCTGAAGGCAGGCTGACGTTGCGCGCATTCTTGGGTTAGATAGTAGAGATCGTGGACGAAGTTGAAGCTATGTGATCTGGAGACCAGGAATCCTTTTAGATACTTTTCGGCACACTGCTGGGCGTGATAGCAGGCCATTTCGGGAATTGGATCGCCGGGCAGCATAGCACGGCGGGCCATTTCCAAGTCTTGTTCTGCTTTTTCGAACCAGTCCTGTTCAGGAGGCCGCCCGCTCATACAGGATTTCCTTTGTTTCGAGAGCCGTGTTGACAAAGGAATAAGGGTTGTTGCGCTGCTTTGCCAGGCGGTCGTGTGTGGTAACGAGGACGTCCACGGGAAGAATGAACTGTTCGCCTATCGCCCTGCGAATGGGGTTGCCCCGTTTGGGCCAGTTGTCCAGGGTTTTGAGGACGACGAGGAGATCGATGTCGCTGTGGGAGCCGGCGTTGCCGCGGGCGTGGCTGCCGAAGAGGATGATCTGCTCCGGGTCGAATTTTTGGGCGATCAATTGAGCAACGGCCTGAATTGTCGCCCTGTCGATCGAGACTTTGGTCACTTGCAGGAATCCTTGTTGCGATTGTTCTGTCGTGATCCTGACTGAATCGATCGGTCAGGCATCAGGTGCATTTTAGCGGATTTCGCTTCCAGGGCGAAGTCACGCCTCAGAGGGCCGCGTCGGCATCCGTGTCGCCGGCGGCGAGGGCGTTGTAGTAGGCGAGGACCATGTCTTTGGCGTGGTAGGTGCCGAAGGCGGCTTTGTCGTGGCGGCGGACGCTGGGAAAGGTGTCGAGGATGCAGGCGGCGTCTGCGCGGGAGAGGCCGTAAAGGTGGAAGTAGAGGGCGTCGAGGCCGGCGCGCAGGTGGCGGCGCTCTTCTTCGTTCCAGATGAAGGGCGAGCCCTCGTAGCCGGGGTCGCGGGCGAAGGGGGCCACGTCGTGGGAGGTGTAGATGCGGCGGGGGACGTGGTCGCGGACGAGGGCGCGGGCGGTGCCGGGCATTCTTCGCCGCAACGCCATCCCCGTCTTCGCCGACCGGGACCCGGAAACCCTCAACACCGACCGCGCCGACATCGAACGCCGCATCACCCCCGCACCCGCGCCATCCTCGCCGTCCATCTCTACGCCAACCCCTGCGACATGGAGCCGATCCTCGAAATCGCCCGCGCCCACATTCTGCCGCTGATCGAGGACTGCTCCCAGGCCCACCCCGCCAAGTAACGCGGCCAATTGGTGGGCATGATCGGCGGCATCGGCGCCTTCTCACTCGGCGGCAAGACCCTGACCACCGACCGGGGCGGCATGATCATCACCAACAACGAAGCGCTGGCGCGCCGCGCCATGGGCTTCTCCCGCAAAGGCTCCGAGATGGACAGCGCCCTCCACAGCTATCCCTCGACCATCCCGCCGCCCCTCCCCAGGCTTGGCGAACTGCTCCTCTCTTCACCCTGCCTTGTGTTCCAGTCTTTGGGGCCAAGCTCTACGGCTGCCCCGGTCATTGTGACCCGGTCAATGTGATAAGTCACTGTGATTCGTCATTGCGATACGTCATTGCGATACGTCATTGTCAAATTTGATTGCTCCGTATGGGACCCATCCGATGGATGGCTCTCGTTCAACCAACAGCCAGGTCTCCGCATGAACTTTGAATGAATTTCCCAAAGCTCTATCTTTCAAAGGTACCGACTCAATCCACAGCCAGAATTCTCCATCGACTTCTGACCAGGCAAAGTCTACGACCTTGACCTCAACACAATAATTTACCTTACCCAGAAGCTTCCCTCGATAGCCTTCGTAAGGGCTGTTTGTATCCAGAATTTCAGGAGTCAGACCGGGGTGCTCCCATACAAACCATCCGCCAGACCCAGGATGACTTGGATCGGAATCCTGAAAACACGTCACTTGCCCTCGAGCAGGCAACGAACTCAGCTCACTGGGGATATCAGGCCTGGGCAAGAGAGTCGGCCCGTCACAGTCCAGTATCAGACACAATAGGAACCTGAAGGCCAGCAAGACTGCCGCCGTTGCCAACAAAGCCCGAAGAACTGAAATTCCACAATTTTTCTCGGGGAATGCGGTAGGATCACTCTCTAAACGTAGAAGGCCTTTCAAACCGACTTGCCTCCGGTAACCCGAAAGGAAAACAAGAATTCGAACGTAGCTACGCAGCCCACTATCAGCCACCGGCCACGAATGAGGCGAGCGCAGGTGCTTTCTCTCTCCTCACGCCTCTTTACTCTCTCCCTGCCTCTTGGACGGTCGGGCCTGCGGCCCTCCCTTGTGCGGGGGGACTCCCCCCGCAACGCCCCCCTGACACCCCTCCTCCCGCCCGTTGTGGGTTCTAATGCAGCCCTTTGTAACCGTCAGCCCGTCGCCCCGCCACCGTGCCTGCGCGTTTCCAGCCTGTCGCCAACGCGCCGCGTCCCCATGCCGCCGTGTGTGCGCGTCCCCCGCCGCTCGCGCCCTCAACCGTCACACACCGCCCCCCGCAGTTTCCTGCCCCCTTACCCCTGCCCCCTGCAGTTCCTGCCCCCTAACCCCTAATCCCTATCCCCTGCCCCCTGCCCCTTGCCCCCTGCAGTTCCGGCTCAACGCGCCGCTCCCTAAGTCAGTTATTCCCCACGAACGGCATCGAGCCCGTAAGGTTGTACCGCACCTGAATTCATCCCCTGTGCTGCTGAACCGACGCAAACGACGTTTCCCTACACAGTCACGGATGCAGCGATGGGACCGTCCGCCATGTAGCGACTGAAATGAACGTGCAAAACGGTTGGGACCTCTTCTCATGGCGCAGAGCGTTCTGCGCTGTCGAGAATCTGGTGGGCCCTGAACGCATATAGAGTTCCGTCTTCGGAGCTGACATAGACCGCGCCATCAGCCACGGTTGGGGCGTAGATGTCAAAGCCCTCACCCCCGTCCTCTTTATAGCGCCAGATCAACTCTCCGGTTGCAGCCCGCAGCGCATACAGATAGCCGTCTTCGGAAACAGCGTAGACAATGCCAGCCGCGGCCGACCGGGCCGAAAGATAGGCAGAAGACATCGCCATGCGCCACAGCCGGTCGCCGGTTGCCCCCTCGAAAGCGTACAGGTAGTCATCCGCATGGGAACTGACGAACACGATGCCGTCATCCACTGCCAGCGAAGACCATAGCGACCCACCAATATCTTTGCGCCATAACAACCCTCCACGATCTAAATCGAAAACGTAGAGGTGAGCGTCATGTGAGACTACGTACAGGCTTCCCTCGTGTACGGCAATGACAGAACCCATAGGAGGTGCAACGCTGCCGGTCGGCAGGCGCTGGCGGACTTCACCGCTGGCGGCATCCAGCTCGGTTACCATGCCCTTCTGCCCATCAATGTATACCTTCCCTTCGAAATACGCCGGTGCAGAGCCGGGTATGATCAACTCGGAAGAGTAACGCCAGAGGCGCGCACCGTCCACCCCGTCCAGCGCCTCCAGCACGACCGTGTCCTCGTAGACAGAGCGGACATAGAGCAGGCCTTCGCCCTCGGCCAGCGCAAAAGACCATGTTTCGATCGACGCTTCGTCAGAGACGTTGTCCCAAAGCAGCGCGCCGCTTACGCTGTCCAGCGCGCGCACGCCATCTCCAGCCAAATAGTACACCGCTCCATCGGTTGCCCTAAGCGTCATGTTGGAAACGGGGGTGATGGAACTGGCAGGGCCTGGACGGACGCGCCAAAGCAACTCTCCGCTGCCGGCATCGAGGGCGTAAAGGAAGGAGTCTTTCAACGCCTCATCTTCGATAACCGCGGTGCCGAAGTATACGATGCCGTTGCTAACGGTTGCCGCTGTCGTCGCGACGCCTTCGGGTCTGTATTGCCACAGGAGCTCGGGAGCAACAGGCTCCGATGCGGTTTCATCTGCAGGTTGCGATGCGGTCGCCTGCCTCTGGGCCGGGGCCGCCGCCGGAATTGCGTACAGGTAGCCGTCACTATTGCTGGCGTAGACAACGCCTTCAGCAACTGTCTGGGCATAGAAGTAAGCGAGCGAGTCGCCGGGGTAGAGCTTTCGTTTCTGTCCCGTGGCAGCGTCCAGCGCATAGAGGCCGTACTCCTTCAAAGTGCCGAAATAGAGTATCCCTTGCGCCATTGACGGCGCCGAACTCGCCGAACCTTCCTCGAAGCGCCAAAGTTCTTCGCCGGAGGCGGCGTCCAGCGCGTAGACTCTGTCATCCCGGAGGGAATCGAAATAGACAACGCCATCGTCGGGGGCAAGCATGAGATACCGGCTAAGGTCATAGAACTCGCGCTGCCACAGCTCTTTGCCGGAGCCGGCGTCCAGCGCGTAGAGCATGGCTCTGGTCGCAGGGGCAATGTAGACGATGCCCTGCGCCACAATCGGCGCGCTTTCTATAGGATGACCGGTGTTGAAACGCCAGATCACCTCGCCGCTGACAGCGTTCAGGGCGTAGACAGCGCCGTCGTCGGAGCCTACATAGAGTGCGCCTTCGGCGATCGTTGGACGGGTACGGGAGGCGGCGTCCGGCCTGAAGCGCCAGAGCTCCTCGCCGCCGCCGGCATCAATTGCGTAAACATGGCCATCGTTCGAACCAACATAGACGGCCCCTTCTCCTACCACGGGTGAGGAACCTCTATTGTCGCTGGTCCTGAAGCGCCAGAGAGGTGACAGGCTGTCGGCGTCCAGCGCATGCAGCACGCCATTGCTGGAAGCCGCGTAAACCACGTTCCCGGCAACAACCGGGGCCGAACGTATCTCGCCGCCGGCGGCGTAGCGATGACGGACATCACCGCGACCGGCATCCAGGGCGAAGAGGTAACCACTATTGGTGCCGAAATAGACGGCGTCGCCGGTTACGGCGGCTTGGGAGGTGGGCTGCCGCGTCTGGTAGGGTCTGCGGCCGGCGGCGTAACGCCAGAGCAGCTCGGAAGAAGCCTCGCCAGGCCCAAGCTGCGGCGGGGCGGTGCGCGCCGCAGGCTGCTCCGCGGCCTGTTCCGCAATCGCGGCGGTTGTATCGAGCGCGTAGACGTGGCCGTCTTTGGAACCCGCGTAGAGAAGGCCGTCTGCCACTATCGGAGAGGAGGAGACCGCGCCGTTCGTGCGGTAACGCCACCGGACGGTGCCGGCCGCGGCATCAATGGCGTAGATGTGGCCGTCGAAGGAGCCGACGTAGACGGTTCCGCCAGCCACAGCCGGAGACGACTCCACAATGTCGGCCGTTCGGTACTGCCAAAGCAGGTCGCCGCCGGCGGTATCGAAGGCGTACAGGCTGCCGCCCAATGAGCCGGCGTAGAGAACGCCGCCGGTATAGGCGATGTCGGTGAAGAACCTGTCTCCGCCGCCGAACGGCAACGGCCTGGCCTGGTAGCGCCACAGCGGTCTCGCGCTGGCGGCATCGACAGCATAGAGGCTGCCGTCCGTTGTGCCGAAGTAGATGGTTTCGCCGGCGACGGCCGGCGACGTGCTTATCGCTTCAAGCGCCCTGAATCGCCAAAGTTCCTCTCCGTCTGCGGCATTCAGGGCAATGAGGAGCCCGTAGTTGACCGGAGCGAAGGGGTCGGGGTCGGACTCGGTGGCAACGTATACCACGCCCTGATGAATAGTTGGGGAGTTTGCTACAAGCGGCCCGGCCCGGAAGCGCCAGCGGCGCTCTCCCGTGCCGGTATCGAAAGCGTAGACGTGGCCGTCGGCGGAGGCCGCATAGACAACGCCCGCTGCCGCCGCAGGAGAGGCGTGCACCGGCCCAATCCAGTTGCGCCAGCGCAGTTCGCCGGTACCGGCCTCGAGCGCGTAGAAGCGCCCGTCTTCGGCGCCCACGAAGACGGCGCCGTCAGCGACCGCAGCGGCGGAACGCACGGGCGATCCCGCATGATGCCGCCAAAGCATCTCTCCGCCCGCGGCTTCAAGGGCATAGACGTAGCCGTCCAGGGAACCGGCGTAGACCCTTCCTTCGAACACCACCGGGGAGGCCTCCACACCGTCCCCCGTCCGGAAACGCCAGCGCGCGGCGACAGATCCATGCCCCAAAGGACCTGCAGCTGCAATCGATTGCAGCGGGGGTTGCGGCCGCTCAGGCTCCGCGGCGATCGCCGTAGTGGTCGCGGTCGGAAGGGCGTAAATGTGGCCGTCGTCCGAACCGACGTAGAGCACGCCACCGACTACTGCCGGGGAGGAGCGCACGCCACCGCCGGTCCGGTAGCGCCAGCGCAGTGCTCCATCGCCGGCGTCCAGGGCGTAGATATAGCCATCGAACGAGCCAAAGTAAACCACTTCCTCGATAACTTCAGGGGTAGAATCTATGGCGTCGCCGGTTGCGTACTGCCACAACAGCGCGCCGCTTGCTGCATCAAGGGCGTAGAGATGGCCGTCCCAGGAGCCAATGTAGACAACGCCGTCTACCGCCTTTGCCGAGGAACCGATGCCAGCCCCGGTGGGGAAGCGCCAAATCTCCTCCCCACCGGCGGCATCGAGCGCGTACACGTTGCCGTCGCTCGAACCGGCATAGACGACGCCTCCGGCCACAACCGGAGAGGACACGACGGCGAAGCCCGTCGCGAAGCGCCAGCGTTCAGTGCCGTTGGCCGCGTCGAGCGCGTACAGATACCCGTCGGCAGAGCCTACATAGACAACGCCCTCCACCACCACAGGCGAGGAGCCTACATTGCCGCCTGTCGGGTAACGCCACAGGAGTGTACCGTCGGCCGCGTCGAGGGCGTACAGGTGGTCGTCGTCCGACCCGAAATAGACCGCGCCCTCCGCCACCGCCGGCGAAGAGTACACCCCCGCTGCCGTTTCGTAGCGCCAGACGGCGTCGCCGCTGACGGCGTCCACGGCGTGCAGGGCGCCGTCAGCAGATCCGATGTAGACGATTCCTTCAGCCGTCGCAGGGCTTGAAGACACACTTTTTTCCGTCCAGTAGCGCCAAAGCGTCACGCCGCTTGCCGCATCGAGCGCGTGGAGGTCCCCATCCGCAGAGCCGACGTAGACCGCGTCCCCTGCGACCGCTGGCGAGGAGACAACGCTTTTGCCGGTGTTGAAACGCCAGAGGCTTTCCAGAAGCGCGTATTCGGAACTGTCTTCCGTTGCCGGAGGTTGCGCGCCGGGGTGGGACGGTTCCACCGCCAGTGCGTAAATGTGGCCGCTGTCGTCCCCGATATAGACCACGCCCTCCGCCACCGCGGGAGAGGAATTCAGGAGCCCATTCGTGATGTAGCGCCAGAGGAGGTCCCCGCTGGCGGCGTCAAAGGCATAGAGGTCCCCGCTATAGTCAAGGCCCGCGTAGAGGACGCCATCAACCACAGCCAGAGGGATGTCCGTTCTGAAGTCCACTCTGAAAAGGAAGAGCCGATCTCCGCTGGCCGCGTCCAGCGCGGCGATCTGGTAATTCGACCTGACATACACGGCGTCCCCGTCAACGACCGGCGCGCCGATCAGACCGCGCCACCCGCTGCTCCAGATCTGCTCTCCGCTGGCCGCATCCAGGGCATAGACGCGTTCATTCTCGCGGCCGCCGGAGTAGTCACTGGAGGTGAAGTAGAGTACCCCTCCCGCGACTGTCGGACTGCCGTCCAGCGAGCCGGTTGGAGCGAATCGCCAGAGCTGCGCGCCTGTGTTGGCGTCGAGGGCGTAGAGGTGGCCGTCCCGGGAGTCGAAATAGGCGATCCCTTGCGCCACCGCCGGCGAGGTAAGCGGCGAGCTTCTTGCCGCCGAGCGCCAGAGCAGCTCCCCGCTGGCGGCATCGAGGGCGTGGAGGAAGCCGCCCCTGGTGTTGAAGTAGACGGCGCCTGCCGCAACTGTCGGCGCGGCCGCTTCAACATGGCCTTCTGCATCGTATGTCCACAACGGTTCGCCTGAGCCAGCTTCGAGCGCGTACAGGCGGTTATCGCCGGAACCGATGTAGAGCACCCCCTCCACTATGGTGGGCGATTGATACACGTGCCCGCCGGTTTCATAGCGCCACAGCAGCTCTCCGCCGCCGGCATCGAGGGCGTAGACGTGGTGGTCAGCCGAACCGAAATAGACCACGCCGTCGGCTACGGCCGGCGTTGCTTCGACGCTCCCGCCCGTCGCATAGCGCCACAGCAGTTCGGTGAAATCATGCGCCGTCGCCGGCGGCGGCAGCGATCCTCCCAACGGCGTCATCGTTTCGACGTAGCGAAGGTCGGCGGGGCCGGCCTTGGAAGCATGCGCGCGGCCGCTCACCATGCCGCAGATTGCCAGCCACAACAGGACGGTCCACAACACACGCAGGCGCGTCACACTGGTTTGAATCAAGCTGCCTTCTGTCACTAGGAAATCCTCCCGAGCGCTTCGTGCAATGCCACTAGATCTGGTTGCACATGTAACCCCTCCAATGTCTGCACGCGACGCTCGTATTCCCTACGGCCGCGCTGTTAGCGACTCTCCATCCTCGACCGAAGGTCGGATTCTGTACGTTTCTCTTGCCTTTAACTGGGTAACAGAGACTGAGTTCTGACACGCTAAAACGGGTAGCCTATCGCGCTTCAACTGCGAAAGAAAGCCAATCTATATCGATATTTCGGCAGCAAACTTGCAGGGCCGGCAGAATGCATCGCCTGATTTGCATCTGGCGCAAAGCGTGGCACTTTGGCCGCAAACAGCGTCTGGGAGCCGCCCTGACCGCGTACGCTGCGCGCCCTGGATGTGGCCAACTTGAAACGGTTCAGACTGTAGAAGCGTTCCATTCTGTACGGCGCCTCCTTCGAGGTGACGGATCTTCCCTGCCGGGCGCCCCCGACCAGGGCGCGGACCCCTACTGACTTCTTGCTGGAAATAACCACCTTGTCATCAAGTGGAATCGGCGCCAAACTTTGCCGCCTTACCTCCAGCTATCGTAAACCCCAATCTTTGGACCGCAAGAAGAGAACGACAAGGTGTTTCCAGATGGATGCGCCGGTTTTGATGAACAACGGTCGGTCTGCCGTCCTCAAAGCACAGTGTGCTCTCCCGCCGGCCCGCGACAGTTGAAACTCTGCTAGAGTCTCCCACGGTTGTAGAAGGCGAAATAGACAGTCAGCCCAGTGTGCAGCTGACGCACGGCGTCATTCCGGCTGAGATAGATGTTCCCGTGTCCGGCCCTGCGCCATAGGCGTTCGCAGAAGGCATAGTCTAGAGCACAACCGCTGCCATCCGTGCCTTCCCCGCTGTCTGGTGCCTGCAGGCAGCCGCATGACGCCCCATCCCTCGACCATCGCGCCGCCCCCAATTCAGCGAACGCCGCGGCCGCCATAGGGGCAGGCCCCGTGCTCACCCCTGCGCCTGCCCGCTGCCTCTCCCTATACCCGGTAAACAGTTTCAGCCAACGCTGGCATGAATTCCACGCCAAACGAATCCCACCCCAAATTTGGGATGCGCCCCACTTAACCGCTCGCTGTTCCTCCCTTCCCCCCTTCGTGTACATTCGTGTCTCTTCGTGGATCCACCCATCCCCCCTTTCGCGGATTCAAGCGTGGCACTTCAGCCAGTTTTCACCACCATCCTGCAAGACATTCACACATGCGCTACACTGGTTCCAATTGACCCGAAAACGCGGCCGCAGTCAGCTCGCAACACCATCTACACGAAATGAACGTCAACCCGTCATACCCGCCAAACACCCACCGCAACAACCACAACCAACCGCGGCCTCCCGCCCCCGCGCGGCGCACCCTCAACCCTCCCTCCCGACCCGCCAACCTCGCTGCAGTCTCCACTACGTGCCGTCTCCCCGCACGCACACCGCATTTGTCGCCTTCAGTCGCCCCAATGTCGCCTTTTGTAAACCCAATGTCGCCCTTTGTCACCCCAAAGTCAACCCAATCCCCGCCCTGCAACATCCTGTCACAAGCGACCGCCCAAACATCCTGTCACGAAGAAGGAAAAAAATCCTCAAAAAAACTGCCATTGGCAGACATTGGACGACTTCGATACCCTATCGATACCCTGCCCGCCCTCTACACCGTCGCCGACCTTGCCTGCAGCCATCAGCCCCCCAACCGACAAACCGCCGGAACCCCCCGTCCCAGCGCGCACAGCCTTCCCGCCCCGCGCCGGCCACCGCCAATTCACCCGCCCGAACCCAGCCGCCGTCTCACCGCCCTCCACGCCCAGAAACGGCCAATTCCCGTGTTTGACAATCCCTTCTTTTTCCATACAATACCGGCAGAATCCTCCCGGCAGCGCCCTGCGACGCCGCAATCCAGAATAAATCTACTAACATACATTCATTCTTCCTCAAGGAGAAAAGACATGCCTATGAAACGCAACTGGCTGAGCTGTACACTACTGCCGCTCCTGATCATCCTCTCGCTGGCCTTCGCCGCCTGCGCCCCCGCCGGTGATGGCGGCATGGAAGCCGGCGAATCCATGGAGGAGTCCGAAGCCGCAGCTGCAGCTGAAATTCCCGACGCCGACCTGGCCATGAACCCCGATACCGTCGGCTCCGACCGGCTCCTGATCCTGCCCGGCCGCGGCCGCTTCGGCGTCGGCGTCTGGGGCTCGATCACCGCCAGCAACTGGAACTTCGGCAGCGAGACCTACTACCAGACCGTCATGCCGCTGATCTTCCTCGGGCCGCTCGGCAACTCCACGCCGACTCCCTGGCTCGCCAAACGCGTCGACCCCGTCGACGACAGGACCGCGCTCGAAATCGAGCTCTACCCCGAAGCCAAGTGGAGCGACGGCGAGACCATCACCACCGAGGACGTCTCCTTCACCCTCCACCTCCTCTACCACGCCGACGCCGACTACTGGCTCGGCGACGCCCGCGGCATGATCCCCAACGTCGCCGGCGGCCAGGACTACTACGACGGCAAGACCGAGACCATCGCCGGCATCCAGATCGTCGATGACTTCAACATGCGCGTCGAGTTCGACACGCCCGTCGGCCAGATCTGGCGCGACCTCGGTATGCTCGGCATCCTGCCCGAACATCACCTCGGCGGCTTCACCGCCGCCCAGCTCTGGGCCGGCGACTTCCCCGACGCCTGGATGCCCGAAGTCTTCAGCGGCCCCTACCAGGTCGTCAAATACGACGAGGAAGCCAAGTACCTCGAAAACCAACGCTGGGAAGAATGGTGGGGCAACGCCATCTACGGCAAGCCCGGCATCATGCGCTACGCCGAACAGTCCGGCCTGCGCCTCGAGAACTTCCTTGAAGGCCAGTCCGACGTCGTCAAGATCGGCGCCGCCGACTACGACTCCGTCAAGGACCTGCCCAACGTCAGCATCCACCCCCGTACCTTCATGATGACCGGCTACGGACTCAATCGCATCGAGGACCGCAAACTCTCACGCACGGTGATGGACGCCATCGCCCATTCCATCGACCGCGACCTCTGGGCCGAGGTCCTCTACTTCGGCTTCGGCGACCCTGAAGACTCCGTCTTCGGCCTGCGCGGCCACCTCGCCGGCGCCGCCGACTCCTTCTGCCCCGAATGCGACGAAAGCCTCGTCGTGCCGCGGCAGTACAACCCCGAACTCTCTAAACAGCTGCTCGCCGAAGCCGAGGCCGCAGGTGAATGGGAGTCCGATCGCGTGCTCACCATCCTCACCGGCGCCGGCGGCGATGCCCCGGTCCTGCTCCAGCAGCAGCTCGCCGCAGTCGGCATCGAAAGCGAAATCCTGCAGGGCGAAGAGCTCCGCCAGGAACGCCGCGCCGACGGCAACTACGACATCGATATGGTCGGCGGCTGGGTCATGAACACCATCCGCAACTGCACCTACTGGGTCGGCTCCTGTGAGGAGGACTACTGGCCCTCCATCTTCCACTGGTGCAACGAGGAGTTCCGCTCCAAGTGCGTCGAAGCCATGGGCACCACCGACCCCGATGAGTTCACCCGCCTCAGCGAAGAGATTATGAACATCTACTTCAACGACGGACCCATCTGGGGCGTCACCCAGATCGCCGAATTCTACGTCACCAATGCAGCCCTCGGCGGCTTCATCCCCGAAGAGGCCTTCAACTTCCTCGGCACCTGCGGCGAAAAGGGCGTAAGCAGTTGGTACTGGCTCGAGTAGCCTTCCCGTAGGCTGCCCCAGCCTCTTGTTCCGTTTGAACATGACCGGCGCCGGTTCAATTCCGCCGGCGCCGGTCAACTACGCCGGGCAACCGTCCTCGACCCTGCCGCTGCACACCCGGCTTCCGTGAAGGGAAACGAACGTTGACCCAATACATCATCCGCCGGCTCCTCGCCGTCGTCCCCATGCTCCTCGTCCTGACCTTCGGCAGCTTCGCCCTCATGCGCCTCGCGCCCGGCGACCCGACGCTCTTCATGTTCATGGCCACCGATACCGAAGGCATGACAGCCCAGCAAGTACGCGACCAGATGGGCATCCAGGAAGCTTACAAGGGCCGCAGCGACGAGGAGTCGATCAGCAACACCGAATTCCAGAAGGAAAAGCTCGGGCTCAACGACCCCATCCCGCTGCAGTACGGCAGATGGTTGGGCAAGATGCTTCAGGGTGACTTCGGCCGCGGCATGAGGACCGCCGAGCTCATCGGGCCCGAAATGCGCACACGTATCGGCGTGACCGTGCGCCTCTCCGTCTTCGCCACCCTGCTCAGCACCCTGATCGGCGTATTCGTCGGCTCTCTCTCCGCCATCTACCAATACTCGATCTTCGACAACGTCGTCTCTTTCATCACCTATATCATCATCGGCGTACCCGGTTTCCTGCTCGCCACCGGCGCAATCCTCTTCTTTGCCGTCAAATTGGGCTGGTTCCCAGCCGGCGGTCTCTACAACCCCCGAACCGGAGGAGATTTCATAGATCGCGTCTACCATCTGCTGCTGCCTATACTGGTCATGGGTATCAGCGGCTCGGCCGGCCTTATCCGCTGGACGCGCACCAGCGTGCTCGAAACGATGCGCACCGACTATGTCACCGTCGCCCGCGCCAAGGGTCTCAGAGAGGCCGTGGTCCGCAGCCGCCACATCTTCCGCAGCGCACTCTTGCCCGTCGTCACCGTCATCGGCCGCGGCATCCCCGAAATCATCGGCGGCTCCGCCTTCTACGAGCAGGCCTTCAACATCAGTGGCATGGGCAAATGGACCGCCCAGGCCTCCCAGGCCAAGGACTTCTCAATCCTGATCGCCATTATCGCCGTCCTCGGCGCGCTCGTTATCCTTGTCAATCTCATCGTGGACCTCTGCTATGCCTGGGTCGATCCCCGGGTCACCTACTCGTGACCACCCCGCCTTCAACTCCATTGCACCTTTGCCGCATTCCGCCTCCCATATGCCAGCGTCGTTGAACGACAGGAGTGAGAGACCAGCATGAGCGCTCAGGCCAACGCGTCTTCGGATAAAGCGCAGCAGATACTCCCGGAAAGACCCTCTCTGGCCGCGCAAAACATCCGTCTGTTCCTGCAGAACCCTGGCGCCGTCGCCGGCCTCGTGTATATGGTGGTGATCACCCTGCTGGTCATCCTTGCCCCGCTCGTTACCCCCTACGGATTCGAAGAGATCGATATCCAGGCAATCCGCAAACCCCCCAGCGCCGACCACATTCTGGGTACCGACAACACCGGACGCGACCTCTATACACGCATCCTCTACGGCGGCCGCGTATCGCTGCTCATCGGCCTCTCCGCCGTCGTCATCCGCACCGTCATCGGTCTGGTGATGGGAGCAATTTCCGGCTACTTCGGCGGCACAGCCGACTTTCTCATCCAGCGCTTCGTCGACGTGATGCTCACCATCCCCCAGATCTTCCTCCTCCTTATCCTGGTGGGCGCCTACGGCCCCTCCCCGGTCGTTCTCCTCGTCGCAATGGGTCTGCTCGGCTGGTTCCCCGATACCCGCATCTTTCGCGGCCAGGTGCTCTCAATCCGCGAGCTGGACTACACCCTCGCCGCCCGCTCAATCGGCAGGACGAACTGGGGCATCGTCCAGCGCCACGTCCTGCCCAACGTCATGCACCTCGTCCTCGTCAACATGACGCTCAATATCGGCGCCATTATCATCGCCGAAGCCGGCCTCAGCTTCCTCGGCCTCGGCGTCCAGCAGCCGACCCCCAGCTGGGGCAACATCATCCAGGAAGCCAACCAGGTCACCCGCATCCGCCAATTCTGGTGGTTCTGGATTCCGCCCGGCAGTGTCCTCGTCCTCACCGTCATCTCGCTCAACCTCATCGGCGACGCCCTGCGCGATATTCTCGACCCGCGCCGCCGCCGATAATCGAAACGGCTGCCGGCCGCCAACGGCCCGCGGCCGCATAGCGCGCAACCAAATGCCCACACAGCTCGGAGACAGTTCATGCAGCACGGCATCCTCTATAGACGCACCGACCGCTACGCTCTCGGCCCCGTGCCCCAGCTCCTGCCCGACGGACGCCTCACCGTCGGCGTCG
>CATOTS010000011.1 GCA_951813625.1 uncultured Caldilineaceae bacterium
ATCCAGGGCGAGCAGCATATGGCAGTGGTTAGTGGCCGGTGGCCAGTGACACCGGGAGCTGAATGAATGACTGGAGCGCTGATCTGTGGCCGGTGACGGGTGGTCGATGACAGGTGGTCGATGACAGGTGGTCGGTGTCAAGTGGTCGGCGGTCAGTCGGCCAGCCCTTGATCGTCGCCTGCGCCGCGGGTGAGAACGGGCATCGGTTTGTGATGGGCAACAGGTGTGACGATCTGGTCCACCAGGCGGCGCGTGCCGGCGACGTTCAATTTTTCGTAGAAGAAGGCGTAGTGGTCCTCGACAGCGGCGAAGATCGCCTCTGCCTGCTCAGGCGGCAGGGTCCACAACTCCGGCTTGAAGGGCCCCAGCGCCTTTTTGCGCGTCTTCAGGTAGAAGACAAGGTCGGTATCGCTGGCGCCGCGCTCGTCGGCGTGGTGCGCGTCGAGATGGGCATGCATTTGGGCGCGCAACGGCTCGGGAAAGCCGGGGTTATCGAAAAAGGTATTCATGAAGCCGGTGGCCAGATGAATTTCGATCGTCTGAGTCTCGGGAAACTTTCTGAACAGCTCGGCCGGCAGCGTGCTGGCGCCGTGCTGGACCGCGCCGCCGGAGCCGTGAAAGCGGGCGCGCTCGCCCAGCTCGGCCAGCGTGTCAAAATCGACCGCGACATCGGCCTGGCTGCCGTCGGGCAGCAGGATGCCGCCGTGCGTGGTGCCGGTGGCCACACTGATCTTGCTTAGACCGGCGTAGTCGCCCAGCTCGGCCAGCGCGGCCTTGTAGCCGTGGACGTAGGCGTCCAGCTCGGGCACGGTCGAGTTCTTCTCTCCGACTTCGCCGATCTCGCCGCCGAGGCTGATGGTGACGCCTTCCGGCTCCAGATCGCGGATGAACCTGGTGAGCTGCGCCGAACGCAGGTAGTTTTCACGCTGCTGCGCGTCGAGCGAGGGCGGCTCGAGGGTGACCAGCGTGCTCGTGTCGATGTCGATGTTCCAGTAACCGGCTGCCACGGCTTTCCTGGCCAGCGCCTTCACCTCGTGCAGCGCGCCGTCCGGGTCGGTCCTGTACTTTTTGCCGTCGACCTGAAAATGGTCGCCCTGAATGAAGATCGGGCCGCTGTAGCCCTCTTTGATGGCCGCGGCGATGAGGACGGTAGCAAACTCGGCCGGTTCCTGGAAAGTGTAGCCCATTTCGCTGCGGGCGATCTCGAAGATGAAGGCGCCTGTGCGTGTGCGCTGCGCGGCGCGGTAGGCGGCGCGGCCGGCCTCGTAGGTGGCGAAACGCATATTCATCGCCGGGATGGTGCGATGCGTCCAGGCGTCCGCAGCCCTTGCCATATAGAGCTCGTGGATACTGGCCGGACACGCGCCCATCAGCTGGCCGAGTTCCCAGATCAGCCAGCGGCTGAACGCCTTCACCGGCAATGTGCCGAAGACTGCATCGCGCACGAGTGTGTCGATGTGAAGCGCGCGCACGCTCTCGGCGTCGAGCAGGTCGACGCGCCCGCGGTCGTTGATGCCGGCCGCGGCTTTCAGATCGCGGCGCATTTCGTGGACAGATTCGTGTATCACGCTCGTTCCTCTGGGACCATTTGGCGGCGATGCGTTACGGTTTGCCGGGCTGTTGGGCGGGGCGCGCTCCCCGCCGCTTCTTTGGCCGCCATTCAGTCCATTGGGTAGAATAGCAGAAAGCGGTCAGGGTAGACAAGGCAGGCTGCGCGTACCTGTGGGCGGGCAGCCATTTCATTCTTAAGAGCGGAGGCACTCGATGTCAGGACTGAAACTGGGCGCGCATATGTCGATCGCCGGTGGGGTGAGCAATGCGCTGGATGCGGCCGAGGCCGTCCAAAGCAATGCGGTACAGGTCTTCATGAAGAGCAACCGCCAGTGGAGAGGCCCGGAGGTGAAAGAAGAGGATGTCTCGCGCTGGAATGCGCAGATGCCGGACAGCGGGGTCGCCTACGCGGTCAGCCACGCTTCCTATCTGATCAACCTGGCCTCGCCCAAAGATGACCTGTGGGAGAAGAGCGTCGCCGCGTTCGCGGATGAGCTTGAGCGGGCGCACGCTTACGGCATCGGCCACGTGGTGCTGCATCCGGGCGCGCATACGGGCAGCGGCGAGGAGGCCGGGCTGCAACGGATAGCGGACGCGCTCAACCGCATTCACGCTCAGCTGCCCGATTGCGGCGACGTGAAAACGCTGCTGGAGCTGATGGCGGGACAGGGGACCACGCTGGGCTATACGTTCGCGCAGCTGGCGCAGATCATTGGGCGGGTGGAAGAGAAGGAGCGGGTGGGCGTCTGCCTCGACACCTGTCACGCGCTGGCCGCGGGCTACGATTTTCGTACGGGAGAGGGCTACGCGGCGATGATGGCGGAGATCGAGGAGACGGTCGGCATCGAGAGTGTGGGCTGCTGGCACTTCAACGACAGCGCCAATGACCACGGCAGCCGCAAGGACCGGCATGCGCACATCGGTGAAGGGTTCGTGGGCGCGGAAGGGTTCCGCCACATCCTCAACGATGTACGTTGGGACGGCGTGCCGATGCTGCTGGAGACGCCCAAGAAAGAGGACGGCGACGGCAAAGACGAGATGAATTTGCGCGCGCTGGCCGCCCTGGTGGTCGACGCCAGCCGCTTGCCGGAAGGTCTGCGGCCAAAGTAAACTCCTGTCCGCGGTTCCCCTGACCTGTACACAAGCGACCGAATCGAAGAAACCGGGAAACTACTCAGGCATATACGTCGCCTGTTTTGACTTGGGCTCGTTGACATTTGTCTGAACTGTGGTTCATCTGAATTTTATGATGGACACAGTTTGCGGCACGGGCATAGTTTGCGGCATGGGCACTGGCGGCGGCCTTCGGGCCGGGAATCGGGCGAACGGGAGTTGGGACTGGATGCGGGTACGTGTAGATGCTGACAATTGTCTGAACTGTGATTTATCTGATTCTTATGATGGACATGATTTACGGCACGGGCACAGGCGGCGGTCTTCGGTCCGGGAATCGGGGGAACGGGAGTTGGGGCTGGATGCGGGTACGTGTAGATGCTGACAATTGTCTGAACTGTGATTTATCTGATTCTTATGATGGACATGATTTACGGCACGGGTTCAGGCGGCTGTCTTCGCTCTGAGAGTCAGGCGAACCGAAGTCGGGACGGGATGCGGGTATCTGTAGATGCTGACAATTGTCTGAACTGTGATTTATCTGATTCTTATGATGGACACGATTTACGGCACGGGCTCAGGCGGCGGCCTTCGGGCCGGGAATCGGGCGAACGGGAGTTGGGGCTGGATGCGGGTACGTGTAGATGCGGATTTTTCTGACCAGTCATTGGGAATGTCAACGATTCTTAGTCCTTGATTGCTGCCGCCATTCAGACTATCCGATTGCGTATTCGGTTGGCCGCCGCCAGGTTGGATGAGCAGCACCGCAGGGAATAGGGCGTACAGTCGGTGAGCGATGGTTTTGGAGGGGGGCGTTGCGGGGGGAGTCCCCCCGCACAAGGGAGGGCCGCAGGCCCGACCGTCCAAAGAGCAAGGAGGGAGCAAAGCGGAGTGAGGAGAGAGAAAGACCTTCGCCCGCTTCATTGGGGGCCGCAGACTGATAGCGGCTGAGTCGTTACGAAACCGGCGACTGCCGTCGTCACCAGTTCAACGATAGCAGGCGCAGCAGTTCGGCCGGGGACGTCGAGCCGCGCATGCGTACGCGCTTCAGCTGGAAGAGGTTGCCGGTCGAGTGGGTGGCGCCTCCGGCTATTGACACGCCGCCCCAGTAGCCGGCGCTCTCGAAGATACGGATCGTGCTGTTGTCGTAGCGCCCGAAGGGGTAGGTTACGAATCGGGGGCGCACGCCGAGCTCGTATTCGATTGTCTCGGCGCTGCCCAGCGCCTGCCAGACAAGGTAGCTGTCGGTGCGGTTGCGCAAGCTGGCATGGTTGCGCCCGTGGGACTCGATGAACATGCCGGCGGCCTGCATCTCGCGCGCCATATCCCACGACATATAGACTGGATTCTGCGCGTCGATATAGTCGGTGACGACGAAGAACATCGCGGTCATGCCGAATTCCTGCAGCAGGGGAAATGCGTTCTGGTAGTTGTCGCGATAGCCGTCGTCGAAGGTGAGGATGATCGGTTTTTCGGGCAGGGGCGCGCCCTGGTTGAGATGTTCGACGAGATCATACATGCTGACGGTGGTGTAGCCGGCGTCGGCGAGGGTCTGAAGATGGCTTCTGAACAGGTCGGGGGCTACCGACAGGTCTCTCCGGTAGATGTCGGCGCCGGGCGGGGGCTCGCTGACGTAGTGAAACATCAGGACCGGCACGCGTGCTTTGCGAATGAGTCCGTCGGGCACAGGCGGCGGCTGCGCGACGATGGGCCGCGTCTGCGGCGTTGGCGTTGACTGCAGGCCGTTGTGAATGCCGGGAAGCCTGAGAACAGCCTCGCTGTTGAAGACGGCGGGCAGCATGAGCACGGTTGGCTCGCGTTCTTCTGGCGTATTGTCCTCGCTAATCTGGGCCAGAATCCAGTCGTGGTATTCGCTGACACGGGTGTAGACGCCGTAGAACTCCGGCCGCGCGCAGCCGATACCGAAGCTGACAATCCCCGCCAGGTTCCAGCCGCCGTCGCCGTCCGCCACGACAAGGGGGCTGCCGCTGTCGCCGTGGCAGGCATCTTTGCCGCCTTCGCTGTAGCCGGCGCACAGAAGATTCTCGTTGATCATCCTGCCCATGGCGTCGATGCAATCTCCTTCGGACACAATCGGCAGCTCCACCTGTTGCAGGTCGTAGGAGAGGAGGCCTTCGGCGCTGTCTTCGGAGAGCGCGCCCCAGCCGATAACGGTTGACAGGGTACCCGCCGCGGCCAGGTCCAAGTTTTCGGGCGAAAGGAGCGCGACCTGTTCGGCCTCTGCCGGCTGCGCGAGATGCAGCAGGGCGAGGTCGTGGGCAAAGTCGTGGGCAAAGTCATAACCGTAGCTGGGGTGGAGGAGGATGCGGTCGACCTCGAACCGGTGGCCCTGTCCGCTGCCGAGCCTGTGGACGCCGACAGTCACCGTGAGCTGACCGGGCGCGGCATTGACAAAGCAGTGTGCGGCGGTCAATACCCAACTGGGAGCGACGAGCGAGCCGCCGCAGAAGGTGTAGGAGTCGGGTTCGGTGAAGGCGCGGATGGCGACAATCCACGGCCAGGCGTCGGACGCAGCGGTCTCGCCGCCGACGATCTGTCCCTGAAGCCCTGCGGACGGCAGAGGCGTGGCCGTCGCGGCGGTTGGCGCGTCCGATTGCGCGTTCCCGTCAGCGCTCGCTTTGATGGCCGCTTCGAGAGTGGCGGCGATTTCGGCCTCTTTGGGAGAAACGGAATCGGGCGTTGCCGTCGCTTCGAGGGCTGAGGCCCGCGCGGCACGCGGCTCGCCCACTGAGGCTGCCGGTTCCTGCAGAAAAACCTGATTGAACAGATGCAGCAGGACCAGCAGCAACATGCTGATCAGGATGCTGGCGGGCAATTTCTGGACCAATTTACGGCGGGCAGCAGCACGAAATGCGCCCCTTCCTGAGAGGGGCGCAGAAGAAGCGGACTTTCGCGAAGCTGGCCGACGAGCACGCCATTTCATGGCGGCATTTTATCAGACCGGATTGGGAGCGGCAAAAAAGGTTGATTATTTTGGCGCGACGCGTATAATTAAGGCTCCACTCACAATTGAAATCAGTCACAGAGACGCAAAATGACGATCACGAAGATGCCCACGGCGCTGCAACCGGCGGAAAAGATGAAGTATCTCTCCGAGCTGATGGTCTTTCAGGATCTGACATCGAAGGAGATGGAAGAGCTGAACCGGATCACGACGATGAGCACAGTGTACAAGGGGCGGGTCTTCTACCGGCCGGAGGAGCCGGGCGAAGTGCTGTTCATCCTCAAGGAGGGGCGGGTGCAGCTCTATCGCATCAGTCCGGAGGGCAAGAAACTGGCGATCACGACGCTCGGCCCGCACACGCTGTTCGGTGAGATGGCGCTGCTGGGCACGAAGATGCACAATACATTTGCCGAAGCGGTCGATGACTGCCTGATCTGCATCATGAGCCGCACGGACCTGGAACGGCTGATCCTTAGCAAGCCGCAGGTCGCGCTGCGCATCCTCGAAATCACGGGACGGCGGCTGCAGGAGGCCGAGGAGAGCCTGGAAAACATGGCTTTCAAGGGCATCCCGGCGCGGCTGGCCAACCTGCTGCTGCGCCTCTCCGACGAACAGGAATCGGACGTGGTGACCGGCCTGACGCACCAGGACCTGGCGGAGAGCGTGGGCACATACCGCGAGACGGCCACACAGGTCCTCAACGATCTCAAGTCGCAGGGGCTGATCGAGATTGGCCGCAAGCGCATCAAACTGCTGGACCGGGAGATGATCTCGGTCATTGGCAGCAAGCGCATCAAGCTGTTGGACGAAAATGTGTAGGCTGCGCCGTTTCGCCGCCGTCGCAGCGGATTCCCCCCAGCGTGTTGTTCGCGCGTAGCGGTCCCCGCACTCAATTTGCCGCGCGCCATCTTCCGCGCCATGTATGACCGCTCAACGCAGGTCGACCGCAGCGCCGATAGCATCAATTTTGGCATCGGACAGCCGGACTTCGCGCTGCTTCCCCATGCGCTGATGCGGCAGGTCGCGTCTGCGCGTTTCGACGAGGGCGATACCGAGCTGCTCAACTACGGTTTCCCGCAGGGGGACGGCCGTTTCCGCTGGGCGCTGGCAGAATTCCTCAGCCAGGGCTACGACGGCGAAGTACAGCCGCAGCAGCTGATGACCACCGCGGGCGCCTCGCAGGCACTCGACCTGATCTGCACTTTTTTTACCCGCCCCGGCGATACCGTCTTCGTTGAAGAGCCCAGCTACTTCCTCGCCCTGCGCATCCTGCAGGAGGACCACCGGCTGCACCTCGTGCCGATTGCGACCGATGAGGACGGGCTGGCGCCGGCGGCGGTGGAAGAGGCGTTGACCCGCCACCGGCCGGTCTTCCTCTACACCATCCCGGCTTATCAAAATCCGACAGGGCGAACCTTATCACGCGGCCGCCGCCAGGAGTTGCTGGCGCTGGCCGAGGCGCACGACTTTCATATCGTCGCCGACGAGGTCTACCATCTGCTCGACTTCGGAACGCCGCCGCCGCGGCCGTTTGCCGCGCAGGCAGACAGCGGGCGCGTGTTATCGATCGGTTCATTTTCGAAGATCCTGGCGCCGGGCCTGCGGCTGGGGTGGGTGCAGACGACGCCGAAGCGGGCGCAGCGGTTTGCCCTAAGCGGGCTGGCGGACAGCGGCGGCGGGCTCAACCAGTTCACATCGAACCTGGTGCGGGTGGCGCTGGAGGGGGGCGGACAGAGGGCGTATCTGGACGGCCTGCGCCGCGCCTATCGTGAGCGGGTCGAGGCGATGGACGCGGCGCTGCGTCGCGAGATCGGCGACCGCGCGGAATGGCGCGTGCCCGACGGCGGTTTCTTCTTCTGGCTCACTTGCGCCGAGCCGGTCGACACGAGCGCGCTGTTGGAGAAAGCGGCCGGCGCCAGGGTGGGGTTCCTGCCCGGCCGGCGCTGCTCGAGCGTCGGCGGCCAGAGCAACTGCCTGCGGCTCTGCTTTGCCCACTACGGGGTCGCCGAGATCGAAGAGGGGGTCCGGCGGCTGGGACAGGTATTCGATTTGTAGTGGATAGCATACAGCGGATAGCGACTGGTAATCAGTGAATATCGCGCGCCGCGGCCATCTGGACCGCTACGCGGATGGCGGCCAGCATGCTTTCCTCGCTGGCCTGCCCCGTCCCGGCGATATCGAAGGCTGTGCCGTGATCGACGGAAGTGCGCAGGATCGGCAGGCCGATGCTGACGTTGACGCCGCTATCGAAGGCGAGCAACTTCATCGGGATGTGGCCCTGGTCGTGGTACATGGCGACGACGATGTCGAACTCGCCGCGGGTGGTGCGCAGAAAGACGGTGTCGGGCGGCTGCGGATCGGAGACGGTCCAGCCGCGCGCCCGTGCGGCTTCGATGGCGGGCTGGACCTGCGTCGCTTCCTGCGCGCCGAAGAGCCCGTTTTCGCTGGCGTGGGGGTTCAGCCCGGCGACGGCGATGCGCGGCGCGCCGATGCCGAGCGCCTGGCAGGAGTCGTGCGCCAGCTCGATCACCTCGAGCACGCGCGGCGGCGTGACGCGGCGGATCGCCTCCTCCAGCGAGACGTGCGTGCTCACGTGCACGACGCGCAGATTCGGCCCTACCAGCAGCATTGAGACGCGTTCGGCGCCGGTGCGCTCGGCCAGCAGCTCGGTATGGCCGGGGTAGAGGAAGCCGGCGCGATGCATTGCCTCCTTGTTCAGCGGCGCGGTGACGACGGCGTCCGCCTGCCCGGCCTGCGCCATGTCACAAGCGCGCTGCACATATTCGACAGCGGCCCGGCCCGCGCTCGCGCTCACCTGGCCGACGGGCGCCTGCGCCAGGTCGACGTTCGCCAGGTCGAGCAGTGGGACGGCGCCCGCGTGGTAGCGGCCTTCGGCGGCGGGATCGACGATGACCTCATAGCTGGGCTCAGTTCCGAGCCATGCAGAGGCCCTGTTGAGGACCTGCCGGTCGCCGATGACAAGTGGACGGCAGCTCTCAAAGACCTCCTCGTGCTGCAGGGCCTTCAGAATGACCTCCGGCCCGATCCCGGCCGGGTCTCCCAGTGTAATTGCAAGTCGTGGACGGCTGTCTGCCAACGGTTCTCTCCCCCTCTTGCTGCTCTCGCGGCGGCCTGTTCGCTGCACGGCTGATGCTATCATGCGCGCCCGCGCCCGCCAAACGCCCGGAAGAAAGACGTTAGCGGATCAGATGCTGATCCGCTACACTGTTGGGCGCTTTGAGCCTTCCCTACACATCTGGAGAATTTGCAAATGACAACTATCGCACTGGTCGGCTGCGCCCACATCCACACGCCCGGATTCATCAGACGGTTACAGGCGCGCGACGATGTCAAAACGGTCGCGGTCTGGGACCATGATCGGTCCCGCGCCGAGGGCTGCGCGGCGCAACTCGGCGCGCCGGTCGCAGCCAGCCTCGACTCGATCTGGGACGACAGTTCGATCGAGGGCGTGATCATCTGCTCTGAGACGGACCAACACGAGGCGCTGGTGCTCGCCGGGGCCGCGGCGGGCAAGCATCTGTTCGTGGAGAAGCCGCTGGGCATGGGCGCAGGGGACGCATACCGCATGGCCGATGCGATAGAGCAGGCCGGCGTCCTGTTCCAGACCGGCTATTTCCAGCGCGGCATCCCGGCGCATCAAGGCCTCAGGGAACTGATCGCCAGGGGCGTTTTCGGGCAGATCACGCGCGCCCGCTTTGTCAGCTGTCACAGCGGCGCGCTGCGCGACATTTTTACGCCGCAATGGCTGTGGATGACCGACTTGAAGCAGGCCGGCGTCGGCGCTTTCGGCGACCTCGGCACCCATGCGCTCGACCTGATGCTGTGGATGTTGGGCGACGTCGAGCTGGTAACGGCGACGCTGCAGGTTGTGCTGGGCAAGTACGGGCCTGACTGCGACGAGACCGGCGAGGCGCTCTTCCGTTTCAGCAGCGGCGCGATCGGTTCGCTGGCCGCGGCCTGGGTTGACGTCGCCGAACCGGTCACGGCCGAGATCAGCGGCACCGAGGGCCACGCCTACATCCGCAACCGCAGCGACCTCTACGTTACCTGCGCCAATCTCGACGGCGCCGACGGGCAGTCGCCGTGGACCGACCTGCCCGCGGCCTGGCCGCACGCGTTCGACCTCTTCCTCGACGCGCTGGTAGCGGAGGAGCCGTCGGCAAGAGCGGCCGTCCCGCTGGTGGGCGCGCGCGAGGCGGCCTACCGCAGCGCGGTGATGGAGGCGATGTACCGGGCGGCCGCGGACGGTTCGTGGGTGGCGGCGGGATGAGCGCTGCCTGTTAAGGTTGCCGGGCGAGCCCCCCGCAGGAACTGACCGCCGCCAAGGACCGTATTGCCAAAGGGGGAAATTCCGATGACTCACAAAAGAGGGCAGACGGCCGGTTGCCAGACAAGATCGATCACCCTGGCGCGGCGGCGTTCGCTTTGGGCGGCGCTCTGTCTATTCACCTGTTTCGCAGTGTCCGGCGCGGTATACGCGTCCGGCCCCGACGCATCGGACCTTTCGGACGCGGCGGCGATGACCATCCTGCCGCCGCCCCCGCCGGTGTACGAGACCACCGAACTGCTCTGGAGCTACCAGACGGGTGACAGCGTGGATTCGTCGCCGGCGGTCGCGAATGGTGTCGTCTACGTTGGTTCGCGCGACTCCAATCTGTACGCGCTGGATGCCGCCAGCGGCGAGCTTGTCTGGCTCTATGAGACCGGCGGCGTCATAAAGTCTTCGCCGACGGTGGCCGGCGGCATCGTCTATATCGGCTCGGACGACAGGCATCTGCACGCGGTCGACGCTGCCAATGGAGAACCGCTGTGGACATTCCAAACAGGCTACCATGCAAAGGGCTATGCGCCGGTGGTGGAAGGGGGCCATGTCTTCTTTACCTCGTCGGCCACGGTGTACGCGCTCGATGCCGTCAGCGGAGAGCCGCTCTGGCAGGCCAAGCCAGGGACGAATGCCAGCTCCTCGCCGGCGGCCGCGGACGGCATTGTCTACGTCGGAGGGGGTGACAGCGAAATTTACGCTCTCGACGGCGCCAGCGGAGAGGAGCTCTGGCGCTTTACCACGAACGGAACGATAGAGACCACTCCGGCGGTGGCGAACGGTGTGATCTATGTCAACACCTACTCGTACAGCTATGACGGCGATGGCCGCCTCTACGCGCTCGATGCCGCCAGCGGCGAGCAGCTGTGGAGCAGCGGCGTCAGCGGCATGGATTGGGCACCGGTCGTAGCAGACGGAATCGTCTACGTCTCGGGCTATTCCTGGCTGTACGCGTTCGACGCGGCCAGCGGCGAGCCGCTGCCGAACTTTCCCGTCCGCCCGGGAGATGAATCTGCGCTGACGGTAGCCAACGGAGTCGTCTACGCCGGTGAGCTCTACGCGCTGGACAGCATTGACGGAGAAGTCTTGTGGGAATACAGCATAAAAGAGAATTATGAGGGTCCATCTTTCGCAATTCCGCCTGCCGTAGCTGACGGCGTTGTCTATGCTGGCGCAAGCGACGGCAAAATCTACGCCCTGGCTGCCGCAGAAAGCGCAACACAGGAGACGCGGCAGGCCGCCGCGGATGGACAGACAACATTCGCATCGGCCACTCCGCTCTGGCGTTTCAGGACCGGCGACAGCGTGGACTCTTCAGCCGTTGTGATTGACGGCGTGGTCTACATCGGCTCAGGCGACGCCTTCTTCTACGCGCTCAGCGAGGCCGACGGCGAGATGCTGTGGCGGTACGAGACGGACGCGCGGGTGACTACGACCGCCGCAGTGGTTGACGGCATGGTCTATTTCGGTTCCGCCGACGGATACCTTTACGCGCTCGAAGCGGCCAGCGGGGCATTGCTCTGGCGCAAGTTGACCGGCTTGGAAGTGTACTCCTCACCTGCGGTGACGGGGGGCGTCGTCTACTTCGGCTCCGCCGATGGGCTCGTGTACGCGCTGGATACCGCTGCTGGGAAGGAGCGCTGGCGTTTCTTGACCGGTGGACCGGTGCTGTCGTCTCCGGCCGTCGTGGAGGGCGTGGTCTACGTCGGCTCCGGGGCATCCAATCCCGCGATGGGGCACATCGAAGACGGCTACATCTACGCGCTGGATGCAGCCACAGGGGAGCAGTTATGGCAGTATGACGCGGATGGACGGGTCTACTCCTCGCCGGCGGTGGCCGACGGCGTCGTCTACATCGGCTCGCATGACCGCCACGTCTACGCGCTGGACGCGGCCAGCGGGGAGGTGCTGTGGCGCTACGACACCCAGGCCTTGGTTTTCTCCTCGCCGGCGGTGGTCGAAGGGGTCGTCTACGTTGGATCGAATAACGGCCGCATCTACGCGCTGGACGCTGACACAGGACAGCCCCTGTGGCGTCACCAGACCGAGGGCGCGGTCGACTCCTCGCCCGCGGTCATCGACGGCGTGGTCTATGCAGGCTCGTTTGATGGCGACCTTTACGCGCTTGACGCGGCGACGGGCACCGTTCAGTGGCGCTACCGCACAAACGGCGTCGTCTTCTCCTCGCCGGCGGTCGTGGACGGCAAAGTATTCTTCGGTTCCGATGATGGCCACGTCTATGCCCTGGACGGAAACAGCCGCGTCCCTGTGCAGCCGGCTTCGCAACCCCAGGCGGTACGCCCGCCGTCAGACGAAAGCGCCGCGCAGGATGCGGCCGAGTTCATCTGGCGGACTCGGATACAATATCCCGGCACGCCGACAGCAGCGGACGGCGCCATCTACGTTGGCGCTGATGACGGCTATCTCTACCTCCTGGATGCCGCCAGCGGCGATGTGCAGCAGAGACGCAAGGTCGGCTACCTCTTTGGATCCCCGCCCGTCGTCGTCGAGGACGTAGTTTACGCGGCGACGACCGACGGCATTCTGCGCGCGCTGGATGGCGCCAGCCTGGAGCAGCTGTGGCAGTTCAGCACGGGGGACGACAACGCATCCGCGCCTGCTGTCGCGGAGGGAGCGGTCTACGCCGGTTCCAAAGACGGTCACGTTTATGGGCTCGACGCCACCAGCGGTGAGCTGTTGTGGCGATTCCGACCGGACCCGGTGGCGCGCACGGGACCGGCAGCCGCCGGGGGTCTCGTCTTTGTCGGTTCCGAGGACGGCCACGTCTACGGGCTGGACGGCGGCAGCGGCGGTGAGCTCTGGCGCTTCAAGACGGGCGCCGCGGTGGAGACTGCGCCGACCGCGGCAGGGGACCTGGTCTACGTCGCGTCCGACGATGATTGGGTCTACGCCTTCGAAGGCGCCAATGGTGAGTTGCGCTGGAAACAGTGGCTGGGCGACGGTATACAGTCCTCCCCAGCTGTGGCGGACGGCTTAGTCTATCTCAGCTCGATAGAAGACCACCTCTTCGTATTGGACGCCTACACCGGTGAAGAGCGCTGGCGCTATCTTGTTGGTAATCCTGTGCCCGCGCCCGCGGCCGTGGCAGATGGCGTTGTGTACTTTGGAACATGGTCATGGGGTTCCAGCCATGAGTACTTTTTCGCCCTGGATGCCGTCAGCGGGGAAAAGATCAGGACGTACGAGATTGTCGATTCGATTTCGAACGGCCCCGTCGTAGCTGACGGCGTTGTCTATGTTGGGACTGGTGACGGCTTCCTCTACGCCCTCCCGCCTGCGCATCTCGCGTCCGCCCAAGCGGAGGAGGCGGAGGATCCTGCGCCGGAAAGTGAAGCAGTCGCCGCCGCGCCCGAACTGCTGTGGCGTTTCAAAGCGGATACCTCTGTCAATACGACGGTGTCGGTATCCGACGGCATCGTTTATTTCGGCGCCGCAACAGAAGGGTCGGGAGAAGATGCTAAACCGGGCGCCGTCTACGCGCTCGACGCCGGCAGCGGCGAACTGATGTGGAAACACGGGCCTCCACCGGCCCATCGCTCCGCGCCCGCGGCCGCCGGCGGCCGCGTGGTCTACAGCACCGCCGAAGACCAGCTGTTCGCGCTGGATGCCGCGAGCGGCGAACCGCTGTGGGAGAAGGCTGCCGGCCCGCCGTTTGCCATGGGGTTCGCCACAACCCCGATTCTAACCGAAGGCGCAGCCTTTTTCCTGTCCCAAATCGGCGAGATGGACGCGATCGATGCCGCGACCGGCGAGCGCCTCTGGCGCTACGACGCCGTCCCGGCTCGTGTGCGCTCCTCCCCTCAGCTCGCCCAGGACAAGATCTATGTCGATTCACCGAACGGCTTCGTCGTCGCGCTCGATGCCGCCAGCGGCGAGGTGATCCAGCAGTACGCCACGAGCGGGCTTCAGGTTGTCAATATCGCTGTGTCAGGAAGCATCCTGTATGCCCTTTCTGACAGTCAGCAACTCTATGCGCTGGACGTGGAGAGCGCCGAGCTTCTCTGGCGCCGAAATGTAGGCGGGTCGGCGTTCTCTTCGTTGGCGGCGATGGAAGGAATCGTTTACGTCAGCTCCCTTGACGGCTACCTCCACGCGCTTGATGGAATGACCGGCGAACCGCTCTGGAAATATCCGTTCGAGCCGGGAGTGACTTCCGGGCAGGCGATGGCGGCAGGGGTTGTCTACGTTGCATCAGACAGTGGCTACCTGTACGCGCTCGACGCCACCGGCGGGGAACTGCTCTGGCAGTACGAAGTAGGTGAAATCGGGTTCTCCGGCTCGGTCGTAGCCGAAGGCGTCGTCTATGTCGGCACCGCTGAGGGCTACTTGTACGCGCTCAAGGCGCCGCAGGCACAGGACGCGCCCGCTACAACGGTACAGCCTGCCTTGCCGGAGGAGCCGCAGTTCCCCCCTCCCGACATTCTGTGGCGGCACAAAGTCGACGGCACCATCGTTACGCCCGTAACTGTGCAGGCCGACGTCGTCTACGTCGGCTCCGCGGAACAACAGGGATTCGCCTACGGCAAAGGGCAGCTGAATGCCCTCGACGCCGTCAGCGGAGAGCTTCTCTGGCAGCGAATCCCTTCGCCGGCCCTGGGCACCTCTCCCCTGGTGACGGAGGGCCAGCTCTATTACGGCTCGGGTAGTAGCCGACTCTTTGCAGTGGAGGCCGCAACCGGCGAGTTGCGCTGGGAAGAGGCGCTGGTCCAGAATCCCTTCATCCGCAGAGCCTATACTCCAATCGAAAACGAAGGGACCATCTATTTCCTCTCAGGCCATGGCGCCCTCGATGCCCTGGACGCGGCAACAGGAGAGCGCCTCTGGCGCTACGAGACCGAGGGGGTCATCTTCCGAGCTACGCCCGAGTTCAGTGACGGCGTCGTCTTCCTCGATGCCCCCGACGGCGGCGTCTTCGCTCTCGACGCCGTCAGCGGAGCGCTCATCCGCCGCTTCGACACCGGCAGCGACCGGGTCGCCAACATCGAGGTGGCAGGCGGCATACTGTACGTCGTCTCTACGGATAGACATCTGCTCGCGCTCGACGTTGATAGCGGAGAGCTGCTCTGGAGTCAGCAGGTAGACGGAGCGTTGGGTTCCTATCTGATCGTTGCCGGGGACACCGTCTACGTAAACTCGCCGAGCGGCGAGATTCACGCGCTCGACGCCGCCTCCGGAACATCACTTTGGCGCTTACAGCTTGATGAGACAACGTTTTCCGCGCTCTCGGTGGCTGAAGGAACGGTTTACGCCGGCTCGCGCACGGGCGACCTCTACGCGCTCGATGCCGCCAGCGGGACGCTGCTCTGGCGGTATGCCATCGGTGGCGTCGGGTTATCCGCGCCAGCCGTAGTCGGCAACGTAGTCTATGTCGGCGCCAATGACGGCCATGTATATGCGCTCAGGTCGCCGCAGATGTCTGCGGAAGAGGGTACGACCGAACAGCCCTTGCAACAGAAGGAAGTTGAGACCACGTCGCCAGACATCCTGTGGGAATTCGAGACCGCCGGAACTGTGACGGCGCGCTTGACCGTGTCTGAAGGCGTCCTCTACGCCGGCGCCGCTGAGCTTGACGGCTTGGACATCGGCGAAGGGCAGCTGTACGCGCTCGACGCCGGCAGCGGCGAACTGCTGTGGCAACGCGCGCCCGCACCCGCGCTCCATTCGGCCCCGGCGGTAGTGGATGGCGTTGTCTACCTTGGCACGAACGGAGGTCATTTCTACGCCCTCGATGCCGTGTCAGGGGAAGTTCAGTGGGACAGGGTCTTTGTGGAAGAGCCCTTTGTCAAGAGGGCCTTCTCCCCTCAAGTGGGCGCCGGGATCGTCTATTTTCTCCCAGAGGATGGAAACCTGTACGCGGTCGATGCCGCCAGCGGGGCGGAGCTCTGGCGCTACTTCACCGAATACGGCTTTGATAACCACACCCTGACCCGGCCCTCGCCGCTGCTGCTTGAAGACGCGATCTATATCGATACGCTTGACGGCTTCGTAGTGGCGCTGGAGGCCGCAACAGGTGAACTGCTCAATCAATTCTCCGCCAGTGGTCTCAGTGTTAACAGTTTTGCCGTATACGGGGGCATCTTGTACACAATTTCGGGTGAACGGCAGTTGCACGCGCTGGACTTGGAGAGCGGCGCCCTGCTCTGGCGTCACGAGGCGGATGCGTGGCTGCTGCCCTTCCTGGTAGTTTCCGACGGGAACGTCTATCTCAGCACCTCAAAAGGCGAAGTCGAGGCGATTGACGGAGGGTCGGGGAATGCGCTGTGGCGCTACACCTTTGAAGACGGACAGCCCCCCTTCATCTCGACCTCCGGCGGCGTCCTCTTTGCCGGCATCTTCGACGGCGAACTGTCCGCGCTGGACCCGGAAAGCGGTGAACTGCAGTGGCGCTACGACGTCGGCGGGTTCGGGCTTGTGCCGCCGGTCGCGGCTGACGGCATCGTCTATGTCGCTTTGCTGGACGACAAGGTGTTGGCGTTCAGGCTTGAGCAATAGCACGCTGCGAGAACTGCGAAATGGCGGCAACCTTGCGGCTCTGGGGGCGCGGTGCGGATTACATGTACCCGGCTGACAGGTAGCAGAGGAGCCGCAATTTCTCTCTGCCCTTCTACTCGCCTGGATTGCGGCTTTTTAAACTGAACGACTCGCAAGGGAGACCCACCTATGATGACGCCCCTGCTTTCGGCTCTGTCCGGTCTGTTCCGCCTTCCCCCCTTCATGGTAGCTGTACTGCTGCTGGCCGGTTGCCCGCCGCCGTCGCCGCCGATTGCACATCCGACGAATCAGGATGACAGCGCCGAGTCAGCTCAGTCCGGACAGCTGACCTCTCAGCCGGTAGAACGGGACTCCACGGTCGATAACAACGGAAGTGACCAGAACGCAACGGACCTGTCGGTCCACAAGCCTTCTCACCCGCTGACGCCGCCTGACTCTCCCGGAATACCGGGTCTTCTCTGGAGCCATACATTTAACGGCGAGGTCCAGGGCTATCCGTCGGTGATCGATGGGGTAATGTACATTGAGTTGAAGGACGGTAGCCTCTTTGCGCTGGATGCCGGTAGCGGCGAAATACTCTTGCACCATGCCCTTGACACGCCCCAATACCTGACACCGGTCGGCAACGGCGTAGCCTATTTCGGCTCCCAATTCGGCCAGGTTTTCGCCTTGGATGCGGAATCATTCGACCTGCGCTGGCGCTTCGACGCCGGCGACCAGCTGACCGGCTACCCGAGGGCGTCAGAGGAAGCGGTCTATTTCAGCACATCCGGCACATTGTATTCCCTCGACGCCTACACCGGAGAGTTGCGCTGGCGCTACGACGAAAAGGAGCGGCCTTCCTTCCACCCCTTCAGTAGGTTCGACGGGACAATTCTCTTCTTCACGTCTGACGGCTATCTGTACGCTTTTGACGCCGAAAGCGGATCACAGCGCTGGCGCTGGCAGGAAGTTGAGTATCAGCACTACACATTGGAATTGGTAGGAGACATGATACTGGCCAGCTATAGTTACGATGGGAAGCTATACGCCGTGGACGCCGCAAGTGGAGAGACCGTCTGGCGTTTTGACCTGGAAATAGAGCCGGGGACCCGCGCCACCGTGGCCAATGGGTCCGTATACTTCTACACGCTTGAAGGCCCATCGGACGACAGAGTTGCCCACATTTACGCCTTGGACGCGGCCAGCGGAAAGAAAGAATGGCGTAACTCTTTGGCCGCAGGCGACGAACTGTTCGGAAGGTCCTTCAGTGTGGCTGGAGAGACGGTATATTTCGGCTCAGCCAATGGAACTGTATACGCGATGGACGCGACCAGCGGCAGACAGAAGTGGCGTTTTGAGACCGGCGATGAAGAGGTCGGGTCTTTCACAGTTGCAGAAAACGTTGTATATGTAGTCACCGAGCGTCTTGGCGTCTTTACAGGCATTATCCACGCGCTGGATGCCGCAAGTGGAGACCTGTTATGGAGATCAAAAGAGAGCATGGACGGTCTGTCTTCCGAGTTGAAAATCGCCGATGGCGTGATCTACGCCAGCGCCGATGACGGCGGCGTCTATGGGCTGGACGCCGCCACCGATGGAGAGATTCTCTGGCGCCTGAGAACGGGCCGCCGCGTCTGGTCTCCTGTCCTGGTCGATGGCGTGCTGTACGCGGCAGCAGAAAGAGGTGACGTTTACGCCGTCGACCTTCCGCAAGCGCTGCAAGCCAATGCCGGCCACCGCGCACAGGACGTAGCGACCGCCGAGCTATTGTGGCGCTATGATGCCGGGGCTGAACTCTACGAAGCGCCTACAGCGGCCGGTGGAGTGGTATACGCAGGCACGCCCGAAGGCAACGTGTACGCGGTCGATGCTGAGAGCGGAGAGCCCCTATGGGGCTTCGAGCCGGACGAAAAGGCAATGTACGCATGGCCGGCCGTATCCGAGGACATCGTATATGACGCGACTAAAGATGGCTTCGTAACCGCTCTGGACGCCGCCAGCGGAGAAATTCTCTGGCGAAAGAAAGTGGGCGAAACGATCCACTTCGATCCGTCCGTCTCGGACGGTGTTCTCTATCTCAGCATTGAGAACCACGACTCGGAAGACCTTCTCAACGCCTTTGAGGCCGCCAGCGGAGAATCTCTCTGGCAGTTCGAGTTAGGCGACCACTTTGTGGAGCTTCCGCCGGAGGTTGCAGGCGATACGCTCTATGTCGGCACGCGTGACGGCCACATGAATGCGCTCAACGCCGCAAGCGGCGCTGTCCGTTGGCGCTACGCTACGGGTACGGAGGTGTTCAACGTCCCTGTGATCGCGGGGGGCGCCGTCTACTTTGGCGCGAGTGATGACTTTTTCTATGCCCTGGACGCCAGCGGCGGGAACCTGCTCTGGCGCCTGGAGTTGGGGAAAGTCCTGGGCACCCACCCGACGGTGGTTGAAGGCATAGTCTACCTGGGAACACGGGATGGCAACCTTTTCGCGTTGGATGCCGGCGACGGCGAGCAGCTCTGGCTTTTTGCAGCAGACGGCAGCCTCTCTACTCCCACAGTGGCTGAGGGAGTCATCTATGTCGGCTCTACGGACGGGTTTTTGTATGCGTTGGACGCAGCGAACGGGAAAGAGATCTGGCAGCGCTTTTTTCCGTTGGGCGGAAAGGATCGCGTCGACCTGGCTACTTCAGAAGACGGTTGGAAAGAGGTCGTTTACACCTGCTTCACCCCCACGTTTATCGAGGGCGTCTTATACGTCGCAATGGAAGACGGTAGCTTTTACGCGCTCGATGCCGCGACAGGGGAATCACTTTGGCGCTACAAGACGGGGGACTACATCTACTCACCTCCGGCTGTGGCCGACGGTGTCGTCTACGTCGGCTCCTTGGATGGCTACCTGTACGCGTTCAAGGCGCCGCAGCCGTCCCCGGCCGCCGACCGGTAGCCTGTCAAAAAGCGTGAATGTTTTTCCTTTCCCACATGCCGCCCTGGAAGGACGATTTAATGGCATATATGACGGCGGGAGGACTGATTACAAGGAAGTCATCGCGGCAGCGCGTCAGCCGCTCCGACGCGACTTTCGCTCATGCGGCGCGCAGGCATAGCCCGGGCAGAGTGGGGCTCGCACTCGCCTCGCTTCTCATTTTGGCGGGCTGCAGGCCGATGCCACCGGCCTGTGGAGCCATTTCAGTGGCCAGGCATGCGTGGCTAAAGGCCCAGCAAGGGTCGCCCAGGAGGTTGCCCCGATGACAATCGATAGATCCATCCCACTTTTCTTGACGCGCCTGCGCCCGCTCTGGGCCGTCCTGCTGTGCCTGGCCGTCTGCTCTGTGATGACCGGCCGCGCGCACGCCGCCAATGCCCGTCCCGCCGGCCAGCGCGACGCCGAAGCGATGACTCCGAGTCCCAGGCCCCCGCTCCCGCCGCCCGTACACAGTTTCACTGAACTTCTCTGGCGCTTTGAGACGGGCGGAAGCGTTGAGTCCACACCGGCCGTTGCTGACGGCGTACTATACGTCGCGTCAACCGACCCTTCTCTTTGGGCCCTCGATGCCTCTGGCGGCGAGCTTCTCTGGCGCTACCGGACCGGCCAGGCGGTTCCCTTCTCGCCCACCGTTGCGGAAGGCGTCGTTTATGTCGGCTGGAGCGATCGCCACATCCGCGCGTTGGACGCGGCTACGGGCGATCTTCTCTGGGCTTCCAAAACAGACGGCAGACCGGAGCCGTCCGCGCCGGTGGTGGTGGACGGCACAATCTACTTCAATACATTTAGAGGCCTTCTCCATGCCCTTGATGCTGCTACCGGGGAACTCCTGTGGCAGGCTGAACCAAGGACCGCCGACGACTCCGCGCCAGCCGTAGCAGGAGGAATCGCCTATATCGGTGCCGGCGACCGGAACCTGTATGCTTTCGACGCGTCCACCGGCGCGGAGCTCTGGCGCTTCCCTACTGCCGGCGGGCTGAGCGGCAGCCCGATTGTGAACGGAGGAGCCGTCTATTTCACCTCTCACGGTAGAGAGTATGGTCGCGACAATGTCGAAGGCCGTGTGTATGCCTTGGATGCCGCCAGCGGGAAGCAGATCTGGAGCTTCGCATCGAGCTATCCCAACCCTGGACTGGTAGTCTCCAAGGATGCAGTCTACTTCCAAACGTATCGCGGCGTCACCGCGCTAGACGCGGCCAGCGGCAATCCGCTCCCCCACTTCCAGGCCGAAGACATCTGGGGCACTCCCCTGACAGTAGTCGATGGCGTGCTCTACTCCTTCGGCTACTATGCCATGGACGCGGCAAGCGGCGATACGCTGTGGCGCTTCGTGACCGAGGGAGAGGAACAGTCCGCTCCAGCAGTGGCAGATGGCGTGGTCTATGTCGGCGACGCCAGCGGCTACATCTACGCACTGGCGGTCGAGCCGTCGCACCCCGGCGCGCAACCGATGGCAACAGAAGGCGCCACCGAGTACGAGCTTGTAGAGCCTCGGTGGCGATTTAACACAGGCCAAAGCGTCATCTCTTCGCCAAGGGTCGAGCAGGATGTGGTCTACGTCGGCTCTTCGGATGGACATCTCTACGCGCTCGACGTCGCCAGCGGTGTGACACTTTGGCGCTACTGGCACAACTACTCTGTGCTCTCTTCCCCTGCAGTCGCAGAAGATGTGGTCTACGTCGGCTCCGAGGACGGCAAGATATTCGCCCTCAATGCATCCGAAGGAGAAGAGGAACTCTGGAGCTACGAGACCGAAGGGCCGGCCTACTCTTCCCCGGCGGTCGCAGGGGGCGTTGTCTACGCCGGCTCATTTGACGACCATCTCTATGCTCTCGATGCCGCCAGCGGCGGGATGCTCTGGCGCTATCAGACCGGTGGCGACATAGCATCCTCTCCCTCCGTCGTCGAGGGCGCGGTCTATTTCGGTTCCGCCGACGGCCATCTCTACGCGCTCGACGCAGGCGACGGCGGCCTGCTCTGGCGCTACGGCACCGGCGGCAGTGTACTCTCCTCTCCGGCGGTGGTCGATGGCGTCGTCTACTTCGGCTCGGGGGACGGCAGCCTCTACGCGCTCGACGCCAGTGGCGGCGAGGAACTCTGGCGCTTCGCAACCGGCGATGGCGTCGGCTCCTCTCCCGCCGTGACCGGCGGCGTCGTCTACTTTGGGTCCGGCGACGGCCGTCTCTACGCGCTCGATGCCGGCGACGGCGGCCTGCTCTGGCGCTTCACAAGCGGCGATGCGATCGACTCCTCCCCCGTCGTGGTCGACGGCGTCGTCTACGCCGGCTCGTCGGACGGCTACGTCTACGCGCTCGACGCCGCAGACGGAAGCCAACGCTGGCGTTACCGCACCGGCGCCGGCGTGCTCTCCTCACCCGCCGTGGTCAATGACACGGTCTACGTCGGCTCGGACGACGGCCACATCTATGCCCTGCCCACCATGGCCACCACGGTTGCCGCCGCAGAGACGGGAGCGCGGCAGGCCGTCCCGCTGCAGCCGCAGGCGTCAGCAGAATCGGAGCAAGGCTCCGTCGGTCCCCTCTGGCGCTTCAGGACCGGCGAAGGTGTGGATGCCTCCCCCATCCTGGTCGACGGCATGGTCTACGCCGGCTCCCTCGACGGCTACTTCTATGCCCTCGACGCCGCCAGTGGGGAGATGCGCTGGCGGCACAAGGCAGGGTCTCCCGTACGTTCGGCAGCCGCCTCCGATGGCGTGACCGTCTTTGTTGGCGCCGAAGACGGCCGCGTCTACGCCTTGGATGCCGAAACCGGCGAGCTTCTCTGGCGCTACTGGGTCGGCGCCGTGCATGCCTCGCCTGTCGTTGCCGACGGCGTACTCTATGTCGGCGCGGTAGACGGCCAAGTTTACGCGCTCGACGCCGCCAGTGGCGAACTGCGCTGGCGCTACTGGGCAGGTCCGCCTGTACTGTCCTCCCCGACCATTCACCAGGGCGTAGTTTACATCGCATCCAAACAGGTGGAGGTCTACTTCGGACGTACAGATTTCGGTCTCCTTCTCGCTGTCGATGCCGCCAGCGGCGAGGAACTTTGGCGCTTCAAAACGCTCGATGCCATCAGCACCTCCCCAGCGGTCGCAGACGGAATCGCTTATTTTGGCGCGGCCGACGGCAGCTTCTATGCCGTTGATGTAAAGAGCGCCAGACCGCTCTGGCGTTACCGGGCAAAACCACTGCCATTTTGGACGGGGGACCTGTTCTTCTCCGACCCGCTAGTCGCAGATGGTGTCATCTACGCTGGGTCGCTGGATAACCATCTTTACGCCCTCGACGCGGCCAGCGGCGACCTGCTCTGGCGCTACCGAACAGACGACTTTGTGGATGCATCCCCGACCGTCGTTGGCGGAACTCTTTATGCGGGCTCTTTCGACGGCCACCTTTACGCCCTCGATGCCATCAGCGGCGCCGAACAGTGGCGCTACCGTACGAACGACGCCGTTTCCTCGACCCCGGCGGTGGCCGACGGCGTCCTCTACGCCGGCTCCCTGGACGGACACATTTACGCCCTCGACACCGCCGCCCCGGTGCAGGCGCAAGCCGTAGACCAGCTTCCGTCGCTGCGGCCCCCTCTGGGCGGCACGACACGCCACGGCGCTTCTGAATTTATTTGGCGCCATACGCCCGGAGGAGGACACGACTATGGAGGAATTCTGTGGAGCCTGACTGCGCCCGCCGTGGACGGTGACGCAGTTTTCGCAGGTTCAAACAATGGTTACCTCTTTGCCTTGGAAGCCGGCAGTGGAAACATCCGCCATCGCTACGCCGCCGGTGATGTGTACTCGCCGCCGATTGTCGCTGATGGCGTGGTCTACGCCGCTTCCTCCAACGGCCACCTTCATGCTCTGGATGCCGACACACTGTCGCTGCTCTGGCGCTTCAAGACCAGCGACGACGTAGCCTCCTCCCCCGCGGTTGCCGAGGGGAAGGTCTACGTCGGCTCGTACGACGGCCACGTCTACGCCCTTGATGCCGGCGATGGCGAAGAGTTCTGGCGATTCAGACCTGACGCCCACGCTCGCACGGCGCCTGTGGCGGCTGGGGGCGTCGTTTACGTGGGTTCCTACGATGGACATGTGTACGCCCTGGACGCCGCCAACGGCGAGGAGCTCTGGCGCTTCGACACCAATCGACTTGTCACGCGCCCGCCGGCCGCTGGGCAGGGTGTCGTCTTCGTCGCCCCCTCGTACGATGACATGCTATACGCGCTGGATGGAAGCTCCGGCGAGGAGCTCTGGAACCACAAGTTCGATGATAATTGGGGCTCGATTTTTTCGCTCAGCGTCCACGACGGCATAGTCTACTTCAGCCCCTCCTGGGAAGACCGTGTCTACGCGCTGGACGCCTCCTCCGGCGCAGAAATCTGGCGCTACGAGGAAGGCCGCGCCTATTCTAACCCATCCGTGGCGCGTGGCCTTCTCTACTTCAGCACCGGTGATGATCAGGGACTGGTCGTGCTGGATGCCGCCAGCGGACACGAGCGCGCCATATACCCCAGCCGCGCCAGCTCAAACTTCTACGCGCAGACAGTCGCTGACGACGTCGTCTACGTCATCAAGAATGACGGCTACCTCTACGCGCTCCAGGCCGCGTCCCTGTCCCCACAGCAGGCTGCAGCGTCGCAACCTGCAGCCGAAACCGCGTCGGAACCCGTTACTCCGGAACTTCTTTGGAGCTACAAACCAGAAGGCGATGTGACGACGGCGGCAACCGTAAGCGACGGTGTCGTCCTCTTTGGCTCCACGATCTACGAGGAAAGGGAGATTCAAGACTCCTTCCTGCACGCCCTCGATGCCGCCAGTGGAGAGCTTCTCTGGCGCGTCCGTCCAGGTCCTCGCTCTTCCATCTTTACCAAGTCAAGTATGTCGAGTGTGACTTCCGAGGGTGTGCTGTATTATGGTCCCGCGGATGGTCACCTCTACGCGCTGGATACCGATACCGGGGAACTGCTCTGGGACGTCCCCCTTATGGAAGACCCGAAGTTGGTAGACGGTGCAACGATTGTCGCGGCCGAAGGGGAAATCTATGTCCGGTCTTCTCCCGGCGATCTGGATGCGCTGGACGCGGCCGACGGCGATCGCCTCTGGCGCTATTCGCACGATTGGATAATGACGATATCTCCCCCCGTGTTGTCTGGAGGGAAACTCTATATTGACGAGGCCGATGGCCTGGTGACCGAGCTGAATCCGGCCACCGGAGAGGCCAACCAGCGTTTCCCAATCGGAAACACGCCAAATCCGTTAGGTTCCGTTTTTGCGGTACACGCAGGCGTTTTGTACGCCATCTCATATGATCTTCACCTCTATGTTCTCGATCTGGCCAGCGGTAGCCTGCTGTGGCGCAAGAATATTGGCGGGTCTACAATCTCTTCACTGGTCGTTGTCGACGGCGTCGTATACGTCAGCTCCCAGTTCGATGACTACCTGTATGCGCTCGAAGCGGCAACCGGAAATCAGATCTGGAGCCACAAAATTAGCTCCGCCGCAACAACCACACGGTCAGTCGCCGATGGCGTCATATACACGGTCTCCCGTGATGGTTTTCTGTACGCCCTGGAGGCTGCAAACGGAAATCTAATCTGGCGCTACAAGGGAAAAGAGGATGAGGGCTTCCGGCATGACGCCCCGACCGTCGCCGACGGCGTAGTCTATGTCGGCTCCGAAAACGGCTCGCTCTATGCCTTCAGAGCCCACCGGGTCCCCGCCGCCGATGAACGGCACGTCGCTCAAAAGGAACCTGATCCACCTTCCCCCGAGCTTCTCTGGCGCCAGAAAGTCGAAGGAGCCATCGTTACGCCCGCAACAGTGCAGTCAGACATCGTCTACGTCGGTTCTGCAGCACCACAGGGAATGGGCTTCGGCCAGGGACAGCTCTACGCCCTGGACGCCGCCAGCGGCAACATTCTCTGGCAACATGCCCCTTCCGCGGCCCTGGGCTCCTCCCCCGTGGTGACGGAAGAACTGCTCTATTACGGCTCGGGCAGTAGCCGTCTGTACGCACGGGACGCCGCAACCGGCGAGCTGCGCTGGGAAGAGGCGCTGGTCCAGAATCCCTTCATCCGCAGAGCGTATACCCCGATCGAAAACGAAGGGACCATCTATTTCCTCTCAGGACACGGCGCCCTCGACGCCGTGGACGCGGCAAGCGGAGAGCGTCTCTGGCGCTACGAGACCAGGGGCCTCCTTTTCCGCGCCGCGCCGGCGTACAGTGAAGGCGTCGTATTCCTCGATGCCCCCGACGGCGCCATATTCGCCCTCGACGCTGAAAGCGGTAAGTTCATCCGCCGCTTCGACACCGGCGGCAGCCAGGTCGCCAACATCGAAGCGGACGCGGGCACACTCTTCGCCCTCTCGACCGACCAGCATCTGCTCGCGCTCGACATAGAGAGCGGTGGGCTGCTCTGGCGCCAGCACGTAGGCGGAGCGTTAGGCTCCTATCTGATCGTTGCCGGGGAAGCAGTCTACGTCACATCGCAGAATGGCGAAGTTTTCGCTCTGCACGCGGCCTCCGGGACGCCGCTCTGGCGCTTCCAGCTTGACGAGACCACTTTCGCCGCGCTGTCGGTGAATGATGGAACGGTCTACGCCGGCTCGCGCAGCGGCGACCTCTATGCGCTGGATGCGGCCGGCGGGACGCTGCTCTGGCGGTATGCCATCGGCGGTGTCGGCTTCTCTGCCCCGGCCGTGGCCGACGGCGTGGTCTATGTCGGCGCCAGCGACGGGTACGTGTACGCGCTCAGGGCGCCGCGGTGATCTCGGCACCCGGCTGCTGCGCGGCATCAATCCAGAGCTTTGGTTGCCGTGCGAGCGTCAACCCATTTCCATACATTGTGGACCAGCATTGGAGGCCTGACCGATGAAGAGCAACAACTGGCGGCCTGTTCCCTGGAGCCTGGCGATGCACGCCAACCTCTTCGGCCTGTTCATTATGGGAGGGCTTGTTTGGCTCATGAACGGCTGCCCAATGTCGCCGCCTTATCAGCCGCCAGCGCGGCCTGTCTATCCTTCCACCGAGTTGATCTGGAGCCACGAGACGGGTGGTAGCGTGGAAACAACGCCGGCCCTGGCCGGTGGCGTACTCTATTTCGGTTCAGCCGATCACCACGTTTACGCGCTCGATGCCGCCAGCGGCGAACTCGTGTGGCGCTACCAGACGGGCGGCCCTGTCTTTTCCTCACCGGCCGTCGCCGCTGGCATCGTCTATATTGGCTCCGACGATCACCACCTGTATGCTCTGGACGCCGCCAGCGGGGAACTGCTGTGGAAGTACGAGACGGGTGTCCTGCGCCAGCGTTATGGTCCGGGGCCGCAGGTGCGCTCCAATCCGGTGGTTGCTGAGGGCACGGTCTACTTCGATTCAGGGGATGGCAACACGTACGCCCTCGACGCCGCGACCGGAGAGCTGCGCTGGCATGCCGCGCCGGGAGAAGCGGCCTCATCTCCTGAGGCTATGAATGGAGTTGTCTTTGTCGGCGCCGGGGATGAACATCTCTACGCTCTCGACGCCGCGACCGGAGAGACGCTTTGGCGCTTCGCCACCAGCGGTCACCTCGAGGGTCGTCCGGCTGTGCAGGAGAACGTGGTCTACTTCAGCACTGTTGACAGGGCCTCCGGGGGCATCTTTTTGCGCGTGTACGCGCTTCAAGCCGACACCGGAGAGCAGCTCTGGAGTACCAGGATTGTCGAAGGGTATGGTGATGTCGACTATTCGCCGGTAGCAAATGGGAGCGTTGTCTACGTCTCAACCTATTTCGGACTCTACACGCTGGACACCGCCACCGGTGAGATTCTCCACATTTACCGAAGCAGTCCTTTGCACTCCGCTCCCATCGTGGACGAAGGCGTTATCTATGTCGGTGACCTGTACGCCCTGAATGCGGCAGATGGAAACATTATCTGGCACTACGACATAGAAGTAGGCGAAGACTCGTTAGCCCCCCGGACTGGCTTCAGCGTTCATCCGACTCCAGCCAAGGGTCACGGAGTTGTCTACGTCGGTTCACTCGACGGCCACCTCTACGCCCTTGATGCGTCCATGCGTATTCTCGAACAGGATTCGGAGCTTGCCCCGGCCGAGGATCCCCCGGCCCCGCCGGCGCCAGCCAGCAGCCAGAAGGGAGGAGCTTTTGCGGCCTATCTCTGGCGCTATCCGATCGGATTTCCTTCCTCTGGTCCTGCTGTTGTGGGCGGGAAGGTGTACGCCGGCTCAGACGACGGACACCTATATATCCTGGATGCCGCCACTGGGGACTTGTACCATCGATTTCATACAAACAGCCTCCTGGGATCTGCGCCGGTCGTAGTCGAAGATACCGTCTTTTTCGCAACAATCGACGGTTTTCTCCACGCCCTGGAACCGGCTTCCCAGACGCTGCTCTGGCGATACAAGACCGGCGATGAGAACGGCTCCCCTCCCGTCATCGCCGACGGCGTGATCTACGCCGGCTCAGCTGACGGCCACCTGTATGCGCTGAATGCTGTCAACGCAGAGTTGATCTGGCGTTTCAGACCGGACGCTGACGCCCGCACAGGACCGGCCGTGGCGGAGGGCATGGTCTACGTCGGCGCGACAAACGGCCTCATCTACGCCGTCGATGGCGCCGGCGGCGAAGAGCTCTGGCGGTACGAGACCGGCGCCGCGATCGAGTCGGCGCCGACCGCAGTCGACGGCGTTGTCTACGTCAGCTCCGATGATGACTGGGTCTACGCGCTCGACGGCGCTAGCGGCGCGCTGCGCTGGCGGCAGTGGTTGGGCGATGGCATTGACTCCTCACCGGTCGTGGTCGACGGCGTGGTCTATCTCGGCTCCAAAGAGGACCACGTATTCGCGCTTGACGCCGCCAGCGGCGTCGAACGCTGGCGATTCATGCTGGAACACGCAGTTTCCTCCTCACCGACCGTGAGCGATGACATTGTCTACTTCGGGGCATGGGATTGGGGTTTAAACCCAAAGGCTCTCTATGCCCTGGATGCCGCCAGCGGAGAGAAGCGCAAGATTTTCGACGTCGGCGAAACCGTCTCCTACTCCCCGGTTGTGGTGGACGGTGTGGTCTACGTCAGCTCCGACGACGGCTACCTGTATGCGCTCAAAGCGGCTCAGTGATTTTCGTCGCAGGCCGAGTGATGGCCTGTACGACATTCCTGGCGAGGGAACGGATGCCACAATCATCGGGCAGCGCCACAGTTTCTCATCCGCTGGCTGTTAGACCTCCGTAGACGATTAATAGAACGTACCTACTAAGCCACATACGGCGTCTGTCTCGACCAGTGCTTCATCCCTGCCGCCATTCAGATTATCTGACTGCGTATACAGTTGGCCGCCACCGCGTTGGATTAGCCGCACTGCAGGAATGACACCGTACCGTCGGTGAGCGATGGTTTTGGAGGGGGGCGTTGCGGGGGGAGTCCCCCCGCACAAGGGAGGGCCGCAGGCCCGACCGTCCCAAAAGCAAGGAGAAAGTAAAGCGGAGTGAGGAGAGAGAAAACACCTTCGCTCACCTCATTCAGGGTCACAGACTGATTGCGGCTGAGTAGTTACAACAATTCAATGAACCGTCCAGAGACGCCTCAGTTACCCGTCCGCCGACAGTTCAATTGCCTCCAAATAGGGGGCAGATAGCGTCGGCGTCAAGCGAAAGGATCGAAAGCCATGGCAACATCAGGCCGAAAACTCCATTGCGCCGGAGGAGAGGCTGCGCGTCCAACAAGCAGAAAGACAATGGGCAGCTTTGCCCTCGCACTCACCCTGCTGTTCATCCTGGCAGGCTGCAGGCCGATTCCAGACCCGGCCGCGATGGCCGCGCCCGAACCCACCGAGGAACCGCAGGCTGAGCCCACGCCCGTGCCCACGCCCGTGCCGCCGTCCCGCGCAGAAAGGCTGTTGCAGGAAGGCGCGCCGGAGCTACTCTGGACCTACCAGCCCGACGAACCGGAATATACTTCGGAAGGACGGCCGCTGTTCCTAATGCGCGCGCTGGTCGGGGGGACGGTTTACGTCGGCGCGCCGGACGGCTACATCTTCGCCCTGCATCCCGAAACCGGCGAATCTCTCTGGAACTTCCAGGCCGGAGGCAAGGTCATGGGTTCGCCCGCTCTGGTGGACGGCAGCGTCTTCGTCGGCGCGGAGGACGGCAACCTCTACGCCATCGACGCCGGCGGCGGTGAGCTGCTCTGGCAACTTGAGACCGACCTCACCGCCTACCGGGTCATGGCCGCAGACGGCGTCGTCTACTTCAATACGGACGGTAGCGTCATCTATGCGCTGGAACCGACGAGCGGCGAGGAGATCTGGCGCAGCGGAATCGACGTTGACGGGCTGGTCCTCAGCGCCGTGGACGGGGGTGTCCTTTACGCTATCGCAGACGCCGAAATTTACGCGCTCGGCACTGCTGGCGGCGAGACGCTTTGGCACCACTCGGCCGGCGACGGGATGATCGCCTTTCATGTCGAAGAAGGGGTGGTCTACTTCACGACATTCGGCAAAGAGCTGTACGCGCTGGATGCGAGTAGCGGGGAACCGCTTTGGCGCGCCGCGACCGAGAGCCTGGTCAACGCATCGCCGGTCGTCGTGGGTGGCATGGTCTACCTTGCCTCACATGAGTCGGAATTCGATACACGGGACAGCCTCATCTATGCCCTTGATGGTGAAACGGGCTCTGAAATCTGGCGCTACGACTCAGTAACCAGTGTTTTCTTCTCTCCGGCGGTGGTCGAAGGCGTGCTGTACGGCGGTTCGATTGCCGGACATCTCTACGCGCTCGACGCGAGGACAGGGGAGGAGCTCTGGCGCTTTCAAGCGGAAGAAGAACTCTGGCGCTTCCCCACAGGGCTTGGCGTGGCTTCCACGCCGGCGGTGGTCAATGGCGTGGTCTACTTCGGCACTGATTGGAGCCTCCTCTTCGGCGTGGACAGCGAGACGGGCGAGGAGCTCTGGCGATACGAGACCGAAAGCGGCGCGATGGGCTTCATGACGGAAGACGAAGGCGTGCTCTACGCCTTTTACTACGGCGGTGACGTGAACGCGCTATTGCCGAGGATTGAGCGGTAGCCCGATTGTGAGAAATGAGGAAGGGGGGGCGCGCGCTGGGGGGCGGCGAAGGCTACCCGTCGCGGCGCATCAGGCTGAAGCTCTGGGCCGTCGGGCCGCCGTCGGGCGCGGTAGCAAGGAAAAGCGCCAGCGGCGCGACATCCTCCGGCTCCTTGAACCACTCGCCATCCCAGTCTATCGGCTCGCCCGTCGGGGAAGCGGCGGTCATTGCCGTGTTCACGGGCCCCGGGATCAGCTCGTTGACGCTGATGTTGTCGCCGCGCAGCTCCATACCGAGGACGTGCGTCAACATCCACAGACCCGCCTTGGAGACACTATAGGCGGATGAGCCGGCCGTGCCGCGATGGCCCAGGCCCGAGCCGACCGTGATGATCTTGCCGCCGCCGCGCGCCTTCAGGTGGGGGATGGCGGCCCGGGCGCAGAGGTAGGCGCCGGTCAGATTGATCGCGATCGTCCGGTTCCACGCGGCCGCATCGCTGTCGGCCACGTCGCTTTTCGACGGAGAGACGCCGGCGTTGATCACGAGGATGTCGAGACCGCCGAATCGGGCCGCGGTTTCGGCAACCGTACGCTCGACCGACGCCGGATCGGACACTTCGGTGGTCAGGGCGAAAGCATGCCCGCCGGCCGCCTCGATTTCAGCGGCCACCGCCTCGATCTGCGCGCGCGTGCGCGCGGCGCAACAGACGGCCGCCCCCGCGCCGGCGTAGGCGATCGCAATCGCGCGGCCGATGCCGCGCCCCGCGCCAGTCACCAAGGCCACCTTTCCGGCCAGCGCCTGTTCTCTGTTTGTCATTACCTCCTCCTCCAGGAATCCACAGACCACCGAATTGACACATCCCTGCCGATAACAGAAAATCTGGGGCAAACTCTCAAAAAACTGAGAACTGGAAACTCAAGACTTCACAATGACACGGGTCGCACTGGAATCGACGGTCATCAGCCACGGGCTTCCCTATCCGGACAACCTGAAACTGGCGCGGGAGATGGAGGAGATCATCCGCCGCCATGGGGCGGAGCCGGCCACGGTCGGCGTGATTGGCGGGGAGCTGATCGCCGGCCTCAGCGAGGAGCAGATCGAAAGGCTGGCGACCGCAGCAGACGTGCGCAAGGTCAGCCGCCGCGACCTGCCGGTCGTTGTCGCCCGCAAACTGGACGGCGCCACAACAGTCGCCGCCACAATCTGGATCGCGCAGCGCGCCGGCATCGAGCTGTTCGCAACCGGCGGGATCGGCGGCGTTCACCGCAGTTCGACGCCGGGGATGAGCGCCGATGTCAGCGCCGACCTGCAGGAGCTGGCGCAAACGCCGGTAATCGTCGTCTGCGCCGGCGCAAAAGCGTTGCTCGACCTGCCGGCCACGCTCGAATACCTGGAGACGCACGGTGTGACGGTCATCGGCTACGGTACGGAGGCGTTCCCCGCCTTCTACAGCCGCGACAGCGGGCTGCCGGTCGATCTGCGTTGCGACTCTCCCCAGGAGGTGGCGGAGATCTGGCGGGCGAAACGATCGCTGGACCTGGCGGGGGGCCTGCTCGTGGCGGTGCCCGTGCCGGAGGAGGACGAAATTCCCTCGGCGGCGATCGAACCGCTGATCGAGCGGGCGCTGGCCGACAGCGAGGCCGCGGGTTTGCGCTCGGCCGAGGTGACGCCCTACCTACTGCGGCGTATTGCCGAACTGACCGGCGACCGCAGCCTGCGCGCAAACCTGGCGCTGCTGCGCAACAATGCCCGCGTTGCCGCCGCGATCGCGGCGGCTCTCAGTTGATACGCTTTGTCGGTGGGTTCCGCGACCGGAGAGCAGGCCGCCGCGCGGTTGGATGACTGGCCTATGCCAGCCCCATCAGCTTCAGGAACTCGTTGCGTTCCAGGACTTCCTTCTCCAACAGCGTCTCGGCCAGGATATGCAGCTTGTCCTGGTTGGACGTGAGAACTTCATTGGCGCGCGTATAGGCCGTTTCGACGATGCGCCGCATCTCGCGGTCGATGACGCGCGCCACATCCTCGCTGTAGGCGCGCCGTTCACCCAGCTCCATGCCCAGGAATGGATTGGTCTGACCCTGGACCAGCTGCATCGGACCCAATTCCTCGCTCATGCCAAAGCGCGTTACCATGTCTTTGGCGTCCTTCGTAACCTGCTTCAAGTCGGCGGCGGCGCCGGTTGTAATCTCTTCGAAAACCAGCTCTTCAGCTACGCGGCCGCCCAGGGCGCCGGCCAGTTCGTCCTCGTACTCTGTCCGGCTCTTGAGCCGCCGCTCCTCGTCCGGAAGCGGCATAACATAGCCCAGGAACGAGCCGCGGCTGACAATACTTATCCTGCGGACGGGGGCCGCGTGTTCAAGCATCTCGAAAACAACGGCATGGCCCGCTTCATGATAGGCGGTCACGCGCCGCTCTTCGTCGCTGAGTATCTGGCTCTTGCGCGCCGGTCCGGCCATCACCCGCTCGATCGACTCGACCAGTTCATCCATGCCGATGGCGCGCTTATCGCGGCGGGCGGTCAGGATCGCGGCCTCATTGAGCAGGTTTTCCAGGTCAGCGCCGACCAGGCCCGGTGTCTGCCTGGCGATTGCGCTGAGGTCGACGTCCGGCCCCAGCGGTTTGCCGCGCGCATGGACGTGCAGAATCGCCTCGCGCCCGCGCTGGTCCGGTCTGTCCACGACGATTTTGCGGTCGAAGCGGCCTGGGCGCAGCAGGGCGGGGTCGAGAATATCGGGGCGGTTGGTGGCGGCGATCACGATCACGGTCGTGTCGCTGTCGAAGCCGTCCATCTCGACCAGGATCTGGTTGAGGGTCTGCTCGCGTTCGTCGTTGCCGCCGCCCATGCCCGCGCCGCGATGACGGCCGACCGCGTCGATCTCGTCGATAAAGATGATGCAGGGCGCGTTTTTCTTGGCCTGCTCGAAAAGGTCGCGCACACGGCTGGCGCCGACGCCGACGAACATCTCGACGAATTCGGAGCCGCTGATGCTGAAAAAGGGTGCGCCGGCCTCGCCGGCCACGGCCTTGGCGAGCAGCGTCTTGCCGGTGCCCGGCGAACCGACCATGAGCACGCCCTTGGGGATGCGTGCGCCGAGGGCTGCGAACTTCTCCGGCTCCTTGAGAAACTCGACGACCTCCTGCAACTCCTGCTTGGACTCCTCCGAACCGGCGACATCCTCGAAGGTGACAGTCGGGCGGTCGGCCTCCTCCATCTTTTTGGCGCGACTGCGCCCGAACTGCATGGCGCGGTTCTGCCCGCCCGCGCCGGCCTGGCGCATGATGAAGATGAAGAAGCCGAAGATCAGGATCATGGGCAGCAGCATGATCAGCCAGTTGAAAAAGGCGCCGCTGTTGGGCGCGCGCTCCACGTCTATCGGGATCGCGGCGCGCTGATCTGCGGTCACGCCCAAAGTTTTGAGCGAATCGAGAATGCTCTCGCCAGACTCTTTGCGGCTGCGGCGGCGCTCGCTGTCGGAGATCTCAACAATGACATCGTCGCCCTGCACAACGATCCGCTGTGCAGAGCCGTTGCGCACATATTCGGCGACCTCGTTGAGCCCGAGGAGGTTGTCGGCGGCGTTCGGTGGGCTTATGAAAAGACGGTAGGCAAAGAAAAGCAGGATCGCCAGCAGAATCCAAAGCCAGCTGCGGCGGAACATCTGGCGGTAACGGTCGTTCGGGTTCTCATCCGGCGGCCGCTCGCCGTCCGGTCTTCTCTCGTTGTTCATCATAGTGGAAATTCCCTGAAGCAGACGCCGGGAAAAGGCTGCACCGGCACAGTCTACACATTGTGCCTCTAGTATAGCAGAAGAAGGCCGCCTGATTCAGTAAGCCGGAAACCAGTGTCTTGCACACCGCCGCATTGCAGTTGCGATCGGCGCGCCGCAGGTTATGCAGCGATCACAGACTTCGCAGCCGGTCTACGATGCTGACGCCGGTCGCGTGCGTTATCGCTTTGTGAATGGGCTGTTTGCCCCGGTGCCGGGTGCGGTGGGGAATCGAGGACTCGTCAGGCTTGTCGCTGAAGCTGATGATCAGGCAGCCGCGCTCCTTCAACCACAGAACGGCCTCGCGCACCTCTTGCGTGATGCAGATCTCCTGTTGGAGGCGCTCCTCCGCCGGCACGTCATCGGCCAGATTGTTCATATGCTCGAGCGTGGCGAGAAACTCTTCGCGGCGGAACTGTTTGAACGGGGTCGGGTCCCCCTGCGAAACCGCGGTGTTGACCGCTTCGTGGGCCTGGCGCATCGCTTCACTGACGCGTCCGCCGCCGGCAATGCAGACCTCGGCGTAGCGAACAAACTGCTCAAAAGTCTGCACGGCGCCGCTCTCGATGCGCTCAAGCAGGTCGTTGCAATCGAGCCCGTCGTTGTTGAGCACGAGGCAGATATAGGCCAGATAGTCCTGGTTGTCGCCGGTCAGGTGATGGTAGCGGGCGCGGTTGAGATGCTCGTAGTGCTGCGTGAAGCGCTTGGCATTGAACTTGTCGCCCAGCAGGCTGCCGACTGTGCGGTAAAGGCCCTTCAGGCGGGCGATGTCAATGGCGCGGTTGTTGCGTCCGCGAGCGCCGATGGCCGTCTTGTCCAGGTCGAGAACGACCGCGGTGTTTTCACCCAGCCGCAGTCCGTTCTGCTGTGCCCACTGGACCCAGTCCACCAGCTGGCTCCAGCGATTGGCCTCGAACATGCCGGTCTCTTCATCGGCGCTGAACTGTTCGGGCTCTTTGGCCTTTTCATTGCCGATGAAACAGGCGCTGGGGATGGCGGGGACGCCGCCGTTGAGCGGTTCCTCGTCGTCCAGGGGCGGTTCATCCGCCGAGCGCAGGGAGCGCATCACCTGAAAGGTGTTTCCGTCCCCGGAAAGCGTGTCGCCGATAAAGAGCAACTCTGCAACGGCTGCCGCACGCCGCTTCTGCGCCTGCTCAAGGATCCACAATGCGACCTGAGCATAGGAGGCATCCTGCTTGCGGGGAACGACGTCATTGGGCAGCCCGAGCTGGTAGCGGGCCGACTTCAGGCCGGGGATCTGGCGCGTGAGCGGCTCCAATTTGCGGTAGACAACCAGGTCGCCGATTAGCTCGTCCAGGGACGTCAGCCCGAAATTCTCAACCGCTATCGGATAGGCCTCTCTGGTCTGCGTATTGCCCAATTCTTCACCTTCCATTTCAGCTTCCAGTCTTCAGTTGTCCGTCTGCACCGCACCGAGCAACCGAAGACCAAGACTGACCGCTGAAAGAGTCGCCGCGCCGTGCGCTGCCCACGATTCTACCCTATGCCAGATTGTTATGTAAAATTTCCGGCGCGTTTGCGCAGCGCCGCGCTGGCTAGGGACTCGCGGCCATCACGGCATTTGCCAACGGCAACTGTTCCTTTACGCCAATTTTTTCGCCGCCGAGATAGCCCTGCGCCACCAGGTATTCGGCGTTGAGCAGGCTGGCGCCGGCCGCGCCCCGAATCGTATTGTGTCCCAGCGTCAGGAACTTCACATCCAGCAGCGGATCGGACCGCAGCCGGCCCACGACCGTCGCCATGCCGGGGATGCTGCCGGCCAGCCGGTCCATGCGCGGCTGGGGACGGTCGGCCTCTTCGCGATAGACAATTGCCGGCTGGGGCGCGCTCGGCAGGCCCATGCGCTGGGGGAGAGGGTCGTACTCGTCCCAGGCCCGGCGCACATCTTCCAGGTTTGCTTCCTGTGCGAACTCGACGCTGACCGCTGCCAGATGACCGTTGCGGACCGGCACACGGTTGCAATGCGCGCTGACGACGAAGTCGGCCGTCTGCACGGCCTGACCGTCGAACTTTCCCAGCAGTTTCTGCGGCTCGCGGCGCTCCATCTTCTCCTCTTCGGACCCGATGAACGGGATCACGTTGTCGATGATATCCATCGACGGCACGCCGGGATAGCCCGCTCCACTGGTCGCCTGCATCGTCACGACAAAGACCTTCTCGACGCCGAACGCCGCGTGCAGTGGATGCAAAGCGCTCACCAGGTGCGTGGTGGAGCAGTTGGGATTGGTGGTGATGAATCCCTGCCAGCTCCGCTCAATCTTCTGACGCTCGATCAGGCCGACATGTTCCGGGTTGACCTCTGGGATCAGCAGCGGCACATCCGGCTCGTAGCGGTAGGCGCTGGCGTTGCTGCACACGACGTATCCGGCCGCGGCCAACGCCCCTTCGATGGCGCGGGCGGGTTCGGTTGGAAGGGCGCTGAAGACCAACTCACAGTCGATGCCGGGCGCCATCTCCTGCAGGGTCCAGTCGCGCAGGTGGGGCGGCATGTCGCCGCGCAGGAGCCAGCTGCAGGCGTCGGCGTAGCGCTTGCCGGCGTTGCGTTGCGACGCGCACAGCACGGTCAACTCAAACCAGGGATGCCCCTGCAGCATCTGCACAAACCGTTGCCCCACCGCGCCGGTCGCGCCCAGCACGCCCACTCGAATCTTCGGCTGATTGAACTGCGGGAATCCTGTCATCGGAATCATCTCCAAAACAGTGCTCAGTGGCTGGCGGTCGGTGGCCAGCCGACGAAATCAGGGACTGCTGAAATGCAGTTCAACGACGTCGCTGAGTACGCCGGCCGCGGTCGCCTCAACGCCCGCGCCGCGACCCTGTATAACAAGCGGGTTGGGACTGTACCAGCGGCTGTAGAATTCGACCAGGTTGTCTGTGCCGGTCAGACTGCCGAGGGGACTGTTCTTGTCGACGGCGGTCAGGCCGACGCTGCAGGCGCCGTCGGCCAGCGTTGCCGCATAGCGCAGGACCTTGCCCGCGGACGCGGCGCGCTCCACCTGCTGCCGGTACTCTTCGTCGAGCGATGGCAGCGCCGCCAGAAAGTCGTCAACGCTCAGGCCGGCCAGCCGCTCAGGATAGAGGCCGTTGACCTGCACCTGCGCCATCTCGATGCGCCAACCGATGCCGCGCGCCAGGATCAGCGCCTTGCGCGCAACGTCGACGCCACCGAGATCGTCGCGCGGGTCCGGCTCGGTATAACCCAAACGGTAGGCTTCGTGTACGGTCTCGCTGTAGGAGCGGCCCGCCTCGAGGCCGGTCATCAGAAAGCCGAGCGTGCCGCTGAAGGAACCGGCGATGCGCTCGATCTCGTCGCCGCTCGACACAAGCCGGTTGAGCGTTGCGATCACCGGCAGACCGGCGCCGACGGTCGTCTCGCAGCGCAGCGCGGCCAGGGAACGCGGCGCGGCGGCAGCGCCGCCGATGCGGTTGAGCCGGTCGTAGACGTCCTGCGCGGCGGTCAACGGCTTCTTGTTTGCCAGAACGACTTGATAGCCCCGGTCCAGCGCGAGGAAGAGGGCATCCAACGTCTCGTCCGAGGCGGTGCAGTCGACCACGACCGCGCCCGGCCTGCCGACTTCCTCGACGAGCGCGGCCGGATTCGCGTAGGCGCGGCCCAGCGAATGCGAGGCGAGCGCGGCGCCGTCCTCCTTCAGCTGCAAGATTTCTGCCAGCAGCTCGGCGCTGAAGCCGCCTTCCGGCGGGGCGATCGCGCCGCTGCTATCGCTCAGCGCCAGCCAGGCGATGCGCAGGTCGTACTCCCGCTCCAGAAGAGGCCGCTGTTCCTCGATCTGACGCAGCAGCGCCCGGCCCACACCGCCCAGGCCCAAGAGAATGACTGGCTGGGGCGCCTTCTGCGCCCGGTCGGAAGTCGCGGCGGAACTGTTGGCCATGCCTCTACTCCGTTCCCAGTTCAAAGGTGTCGTGGATGGCGCGGATCGCGTCGTCGGCGAATGCCTGCAGCACGACGAGGCTGATATTGGCCTCGCTCGAACCCTGCGCGATCGCGATCACGTTGATGCCCTGCGCGCCGAGCGCGCTGAAGACGCGCGCGGCGATGCCGGGCGTGCCCTTCATGCCGGCGCCGATCACGGCCACGATGACGATATCCGTCTGGCTGGCGATCTCCTCGATCATGTGCCGGTCCAGTTCGCGCGCAAACTCGTCTTTAAGCGCTGCGATCACCGCCTCACCCTCGGACTCGGGCACGACGAAACAGATGCTCTGCTCGCTGCTGCCCTGGCTGATCATCAGCACATTGGCGGGCTGGCGAGCGACGGCGTTGAAGGTACGCGCGGCAATACCGGGCACGCCGATCATGCCGCGGCCGGAGATGGTGATCAGGCGCAGATCGCGCACAGCGGTGATCGCCTTGACGCCGTTGCGGAGCTCGCGCGTCCGCTCAACGATGCGGGTGCCGGGGTGGCCGGGGTTGAAGGTGTTGAGCACGCGCAGCGGTATCTTCCTGTCGACCGCCGGGGTGACCGTCTTGGGATGCAGCACCTTGGCGCCGTAGTAGGCCAGCTCGGCCACCTCCTCGTAGGAAAGCTCATCCATCGAGCGCGCGCCGGCGACGATGCGCGGGTCGGCCGTCATGACGCCGTCGACATCGGTCCAGATCTGGATTTCCGCGGTGTCGAGCGCCGCGCCCAGAACGGCGGCAGAATAGTCGGAGCCGCCGCGCCCCAGCGTGGTGGGCACGCCGTTCTCGGTCGCGCCGACAAACCCGGTTACTACCGGCACGACGCCGCTCTGCAACATGGGCAGCAGGCGGTCGCGACAGCGGGTAACGGTCGGCTCCATCAGCGGATTGGCGCCGCCGAACTGTTCGTCGGTGATGATCAGCTCGCCGGCGTCGACGAACTGGGCCTTGACGCCCCTGGCGCGCAGCACCGCGGCCAGCAGCGGTGCGCTCAGCCGTTCACCCACGCCGCTGACGACGTCGAGCCCGCGCTGTGTCAGCTCGCCGAGCACGGTGATGCTGCGGCAGAGGCGCTCGAACTCGCGCAGGCGGTTGTCGAACAGTCTGCCGAGCGCGGCCCGCTCGACCCCGTCCTCGATCAGCTGGCCGGCCACGACCTGGTGCCGCACCAGCAGCTGGCTGCGCGCGTCGCGATAGGGCGTTTCGTCGCCGGCCGCGGCCGACTGCGCGGCGTCGATCAGGGTATTGGTTACGCCGCTCATGGCGCTGACGACGACGAGTGCGCCGGGGGTGTTCGCCTCCAGTTCGCCGTCTGCTGCCGCGGGCGCGCATTCAGCCTTCTTCTCGATGGCGGCGGCCACAATCTGGGCAACGCTGTCGATTGAATCGGTCGTGCCGACGGACGTTCCGCCGAATTTCATTACGATCATGCGCCTTCTACTCGCTCTTCGGGTAAAAAATACCCCTCATCGAGCAGACGAGAGGTAGCAATAGAAAGTTCCTGCCTCTCATCTACCAGAGTATATCTGCCGGAATTGGCACCTACGTCACGGAAGGGATATGAGTCTTCCGCTACCGGGTTGCCGAGGCTTCACAGGGCCGGTCCCTCCGCCTCTCTGGATAAGAGCACCAGATATTCGGTTGTTTGATGGGAGACTATAGCAGGCGATTGGGGAGATGTCAAAATTCGGGGAGGAGTCTGGTGCGGTTCTAGTGGCTGGCGCAGATCTTGCACAGACACCCCGGACTTGTGAAGTGTCTTACACCGACAGCGATCTGTCCTCTTCTATCAGCCCTGCGAAAGACTAGGTCGACGAGTTCCTCCTCTCCGTTCTCCAGGTATCGCCGTAGCGCATAGGCACATAGATCAGCCAGTTGCACCATACTGGTCAGTTGACTATCGACAAACATCGGCGTTTCTATGATGTGTCGTATCTTTGTCCATAGCGTGCCTTTCCTCAGAAAAGTCTTCATCAATTCGGTATGTCTTTTGGCTACAGTCTGGTTGTTGTCGTGGATGAGAAGACCATAGCCTTCATCGCTGTTTTTCAGGTATTGCTCAAACCGGGAAACTACCTGCTCGAACGCCTGCTCGTGGACAGACCGCATGGCAATTGTCGGGTCAAAATGCACCTTGTCGATACATTCCGCAAACAGACGAGCAACACCCCAGTTCGAAATGAGCCCCGCGATGTCCGATACAGCTTGTCGCCTTTCCCGCCGCGTGAGATGCACATAGGCTTCAGTTTTCTGATAATTCTTCCGAGTCTGGTAACTACTCAGCCGCAATCAGTCTGCGACCCTGAATGAGTCGAGCGAAGGTGTTTTCTCTCTCCTCACTCCGCTTTACTTTCTCCATGCTTTTTGGACGGTCGGGCCTTCGGCCCTCCCTTGTGCGGGGGGACTCCCCCCGCAACGCCCCCCTCCAAAACCATCGCTCACCAACGGTACGTCGTCATTCCTGCTGTGCGGCTTATCCAACGTGGCGGCGGCCAACCGAAAACGCAATCAGATAATCTGAATGGCGGCGGGGATGAAGCACTGGTCGAGACGGACGCTGTATGCGGCTTAGTAGTTAACCTGAATTCGGAGTAAGTAAGCACCTTAACAAGCTGGTAGAATTGAAGTTCTCCAAACCAAATTCTCCAGCAAGGAAAGGTGCTCAGTGATGAGTATACTCAAACTGTTCTGTCATGTCGATGACTTCTGTCAGTGGTTGGCTACAAGCGAGAATGCCGAACTGTTGGGCGTGACTCGCAAACGAGGGCCGGCGCCGCGGTTGAGCCTGAGTGAAGTAATGACGATTTTGATTCACTTTCACCAGTCGCATTATCGCGATTTCAAGGCCTACTATATGCAGCACGTATGTGAGCATATGCGCAGTGAATTCCCCACACTGGTCAGTTACACCCGTTTTGTGGAGTTAATGCCATCAGCCCTGCCAGCAATGTGTCTCTATCTGCATGGGCGCTTTGGCCAGGCGACAGGGGTGGCATTCATCGATTCGACCCCGTTGTCCGTCTGCCACAACCGGCGCATCCCCCGCCACCGAGTCTTTGCCGAGGTGGCCACGCGGGGCAAGAGCAGTATGGGATGGTTCTATGGCTTCAAGCTCCATCTGATTGTCAATGACCAGGGTGAATTGCTGGCGGTTCAACTCACGCCCGGCAACATAGATGACCGCAAACCGGTCCCACAGATGACCAAAAACCTATGGACCCGAGTTCGGAGTTAGATAAGGGCAGGCAAGAGAGCCAAGTCTTTGTCTGGGAAATGGAGAGATGGCTTCTTGGGTTGCCAAGTGTAGGCAATCAGCCCGGCGATAAGATTGACGATAAAGTTGGTTGGGCTCCGGTGACGGGTATGTTCAATCTGTGAGATATTCTTGAGCTGGTCAACGATGGTCTCAATGACGAAGCGTTTACGCGTGAGCAGTTTGTCTTCGAGAACAACGAGTCGATTCTGCATGTTTTTGCGGATGGGCGTGATCAATTGCAGTCCGCGTGCGAAGAGTTGCTCAAAGAGAGCCTGGGAGAGATAGCCGCGGTCGCCGACCAACTTACCCCATAACCTGAATTCGGAGTAAGTAAGCACCTTAACAAGCTGGTAGAATTGAAGTTCTGCAACCGAAATTCTCCAGCAAGGAAAGGTGCTCAGTGATGAGTATACTCAAACTGTACTGTCATGTCGATGATCTCTGTCAGTGGTTGGCTACACAAGAAAATGCCAAACTGTTGGGCGTGACTCGCAAACGAGGGCCGGCCCCGCGGCTGAGCTTGAGTGAAGTAATGACGATTCTGATTCACTTTCACCAGTCGCATTATCGCGATTTCAAGGCCTACTATATGCAGCACGTATGTGAGCATATGCGCAGTGAATTCCCTACACTGGTCAGTTACACGCGCTTTGTGGAGTTTATGCCATCAGCCCTGCCAGCAGTGTGTCTCTATCTGCGTGGGCGCTTTGGCCAGGCGACAGGGGTGGCATTCATCGATTCGACCCCGTTGTCCGTCTGCCACAACCAGCGCATCGGCCGCCACCGAATCTTTGCCGAGGTGGCCACGCGGGGCAAGAGCAGCATGGGATGGTTCTATGGCTTCAAGCTCCATCTGATTGTCAATGACCAGGGTGAATTGCTGGCAGTTCAACTCACGCCCGGCAACATAGATGACCGCAAACCGGTCCCATGAATGACCAAAAACCTATGGGGTAAGTTGGTCGGCGACCGCGGCTATCTCTCCCAAGCTCTCTTTGAGCAACTCTTCGCACGCGGACTGCAATTGATCACGCCCATCCGCAAAAACATGCAGAATCGACTTGTTGTTCTCGAAGACAAGCTGCTCACGCGTAAGCGCTTCGTCATTGAGACCATCGTTGACCAGCTTAAAAATATCTCACAAATTGAACATACCCGTCACCGGAGCCCAACCAACTTTATCGTCAATCTTATCGCCGGGCTGATTGCCTACTCTTGGCAACCCAAGAAGCCATCTCTCCATCTCTCTGACAAAGACTTGGCTCTCTTGCCTGCCCTTATCTAACTCCGAACTCGGGTTACATAGCACTTGCATGGGGCCATAGCGGATTCCCGTGTCGAATGCGAATGTCCTCGGCAAAGCGGAGTGACGGACGGTTCCTCGAAATCGGCAGAGGCATTCGGGAACGGGGAGGACAAGGGACGTGCTTCTTTCCTGCTTTTGCTTTGCGATCCTGTCGTGTCGCGCTACACTGAAGCTGAAAAGGCCTTTGCAAAAACGGACGGGCGCATTCCCAGGCACGAGAGTGAAGCCATGAATACCGTTACGCTTACACTGAAACTTCCGGGTGCATTAGCTGCCGAAGCCGGTGAAGCAGGACTGCTCACTTCTGAATCATTGACAGTGCTCTTGCGGCGCGAGGTGCAGCAGCGGCGGATCGACAATTTGATTGGCGCGATTGAACGGCTTGACCGGGAGGAAACGGACACTCTCGGCATTGAAGAAATCGCGGCGGAAATCGCTGCCGCACGAGCGGAAAGGCGCAGCGGTGCGTCTTGTCCTTGATACCAACACAGTCATCTCCGCGCTCCTCTGGCGGGGGGCACCGCGACGAATTCTGCTCTCGGCCCACTCCAATATTGTACAGCTCTACACTTCTATTCCCCTGTTGATTGAACTTGACGACGTGCTGCGCCGCAGCAAATTCCAAGCGCGGCTGCACCAAGCCCGTGTCACCGCAAATGATTTAGTGCTTGGTTATGCTGCACTTGCTACCACGGTCGAACCGGCAGAATTGCCGCCGGTAGTTCTGTCCGACCCGGACGACGATGCCGTACTTGCCTGTGCCCTTGGCGCGCAGGCCGAAGCAATCGTGTCGGGCGATGGCCATCTGCTCCAAATGGGCGCCTACGCTACCATCCCCATCTTGCCTGCTGGAATCTTGATCGACCAGATCGCCCTGTAGTCCGATCGCTGCAGTCCGATCAAAGTATCGGCTCACCCCGCGGCCCAGCGCGCCAGCGCTTTCTCGGGCGACGAAATCTCATCAACCGACGTATAGTAGTGGCTCTCCCAGTCGTGCTGCGGCATGCCGGTGAAGAGCATCAGGTTGAGGGGGTACTCTTCCGTATCGGCGACGCGGCGGAAGTCGTCGCGGAAGAGAAATGTCGGCTTCCCCAGCGCAATCGCTATGCCCAGCTCGACCATGACGCCCTCGTCCGGCGGCACGCCGTTGACCACGGCGAAAATGGCGTCCTTCTCTCTTACATCCCGGTAGCAGAGTTGACCGATTCGATGGGCCCAGCCCGGCACACTTCTATCTACCTTCTCACCGGAACTCGTGAACGGCTCCCACACATCCAGCCCCAGCGCTGCCACAGCCTCGATGAGCGGCGGCAGCAACAGCGCCTGCTGCTGCGCAGAAAAGCCGTACGGGTTCGCCAGATAGACGCTCTTCTGTACTTTTTCAGTTTGTGTCATGGTTGTCTCAATCGTGCATAGTATGATGGTAACTACTCAGCCGCAACTGATTCGCAACGCTGAACGAGGCGAGCAAAGGTGCTCTCTCCCCTGACTGTCTTATTGTGGGCGGTCGGGCCTTCGGCCCTCCCTTGTGCAGGGGCTGCGCCCCCGCAACGCCCCGCCCTGGCTAGCCAGGGTGTCTATTCTTGCCCAAACATCATGTCTAGCCAACAGAGTCTTCCTTCCCACGCGCTATCTCAGCCCCTAACCCCCGCAGTTCCCCTGCAGAACCGGCGCTCAGCGACCAGCTCGTTCATAGTGCGCCTGCAGGCTGCGCACGCTCAACTCGGCGTCCATCATCGCACGGATTCCGTTCACCGCGGCCTGGGCTGCCGAAAGCGTCGTGATCAACGGGATCTCCATGCGCGTGGCCAGCGTGCGGATCTTCTGCCCATCCGCGCGGCTGTGGGGCCCAAGCGGCGTATTGATGATCAGATCGATCTTTCCTTCCTGCATCGCGTCCAGGGTCGTATAGGATCCCCTGTCTGAACCGTGATTGGATTCGTCTGCCGTCGCAGCCTTGCTCAGGACATCCACCGGCAGCCCCACACGCTGGATCAGCGCGGCCGTCCCCGCCGTCGCGTAGAGGCTGAAGCCCATACGGCTGAAGTCGCGCGCCAGCTTGAGCGCCGCGCCCTTGTCATAGTCATTCACCGTGATCAGCACCCCGCCATCGACCGGCAGCCGGTAGTCCGCCCCCAACTGGCTCTTGGCAAAAGCATGGCCGAAATTATGCGCATGCCCCATCACTTCGCCGGTGGAGCGCATCTCCGGCCCCAACAGCGTATCCGCGCCGCTGAACTTCTTCCACGGCAGCACAGCCTCCTTGACAAAGAAACCCTGTACCTCCGGCTCCTCCAGCAAGCCCACCTCGGCTAGCGACTTGCCGGCCATCACCCGCGCCGCCAGCTTGGCCAGCGGAACCCCCGTCGCTTTGCTGACAAAGGGCACAGTGCGGCTCGCACGCGGGTTCACCTCGATCACGTATACCACGTCATCCTTAATCGCGTACTGCACGTTCATCAGCCCGTGCACACCCAGCGCCAGGCCCAGCTTCTCCGTGTACTCGCGAATAATGCTCAGGTGGTAGCCGCTGATCTTGTACGGCGGCAGCACGCACGCGCTGTCCCCGCTGTGGATGCCGGCCTCTTCGATATGCTGCAAAATGCCGCCGATGACGACCTGCTCGCCGTCGGCGATTGCGTCAACGTCAACCTCGTAGGCGTCTTCGAGGAACTGGTCGACCAGGATCGCGACCTCCTGGCCGCTGGTGGTCATCTCGGTATCTACGTTGACGGCATAGGCCATGTAGTGGCGCAGGCTCTGCTCGTCGTCGACAATCGCCATCGCGCGCCCGCCGAGCACATAGGAGGGGCGCACGACCAGCGGATAGCCGATGCGGCCGGCGATGGCGAGCGCCTGCTCGGCGCTGTGCGCGATGCCGTTCGCCGGCGCGGGGATCTCCTGCTCGGCCAGCAGCGCGCTGAAACGCTCGCGGTCCTCGGCCAGCTCGATCGCTTCCGGCTGCGTTCCGAGGATGGGCACGCCCGCGGCCTGCAGGCCGGCCGCCAGATTGAGCGGTGTCTGCCCGCCGTACTGGACCAGGACCTTCACACCGGTCGCGTCCGCGGCCTCGCGCTGGTAGATGTGCAGCACGTCTTCGAGCGTGAGCGGCTCGAAATAGAGCCGGTCGCTGGTGTCGTAGTCGGTGCTGACCGTCTCCGGGTTGCAGTTGATCATCACCGTCTCAAAGCCCATCTCCTGCAGGGCGAAACTGGCGTGGCAGCAGCAGTAGTCGAACTCGATCCCCTGGCCGATGCGGTTGGGGCCGCCGCCGAGGATGATCACCTTGTTGCGGGTGGTGGGCGGGGCCTCGCCTTCACTCTCGTAGCTGCTGTAGAGATAGGGCGTGAAGGCCGCGAACTCGGCCGCGCAGGTGTCGACCTGGTGATAGGTGGGCAGGACGCCATATCGGTGGCGCAGGGCGCGGATGCCGGCCTCGGTGGTCGACTCCGGTCCATTTGCGGCCTCATTCAGAACGCGTGCAAGCTGCGCGTCGCTGAATCCCATGCGCTTAGCCTGGCGCAGCGTCCACGCATCGAGCTGCGGTGCATGTTCGATGCCGGCCTGGAAGCGGGCGAGCTCCTGCATCTGCACCACGAACCAGGGGTCGTAGATTTCGGCACACTCGCGGAGGGCAGCACGCGTAGGAGCTTCCCCTTCCGCCTCCCCACTCTCTCCCAGGTCTTCCCGCTCGGCCAGCAGCAGGCGTTCGTAGACGGCGAAGAGCCGGTCGCGATTGGGTGCGTGCAGCAGATCGGCGGCCGACGCGCCGGGGGGATAGCCCCTGAGCTGTCCGTCGTTGTCGCGCGCCAGCGGGCCGAGGCCGTCGCGGCCAATCTCGAGGCTGCGCACGCCCTTCTGCAGCGCCTCCTTGAAGGTGCGGCCGATCGCCATCACCTCGCCGACTGACTTCATCTGCGGCCCCAACTCACGGTCGACGCCGGGGAACTTCTCGAACGCCCAGCGCGGGATCTTGACGACGACATAATCGATCGAAGGTTCGAACGCGGCCACCGTCTCCTGCGTGATGTCGTTGCTCAGCTCGTCCAGCGTATAGCCGACGGCCAGCTTGGCGGCCAGCTTGGCGATGGGAAAACCGGTCGCCTTGGACGCCAGAGCGCTCGAGCGGGAGACGCGCGGGTTCATCTCGATCACGACGACGCGGCCCGAATCCGGATCGACCGCGAACTGGACGTTGCTGCCGCCGGTCTCGACGCCCACGGCGCGCATCACCAGCCGCGCCTGGTCGCGCAGCCGCTGGTACTCCTTGTCGGTGAGCGTCTGCGCCGGCGCGACGGTGATGCTGTCGCCGGTGTGGACGCCCATCGGGTCGAGGTTCTCGATCGAGCAGACGACGACGAAGTTGTCGGCGCGGTCGCGCATCACCTCCAGCTCATACTCCTTCCAGCCGATCAGCGATTCTTCGACGAGGACGGTATGCACCGGGCTCTCGCGCAATCCCCAGGCCACCTTTTCGTCGAACTCATCAGGCGTGAAGACGGTGCCGGCGCCGCTGCCGCCGAGTGTAAAACTGGGGCGAATAAAGATGGGGAAGCGCTCGATTACGGATTCAAGGATCTCGCGCGCCTCTTCGAGCGAATGGGCGATGCGGCTGCGAGGCGATTCGAGCCCGGCTTCGGACATCGCCCGTTTGAACAGATCGCGGTCCTCGGCCACCTGCATCGCGCGCAGATTGGCGCCGATCAGCTCGACGCCGTGCCGGTCGAGGATGCCCTGTTCGGCCAGCGCGACCGCCAGGTTGAGGCCGGTCTGTCCGCCGACAGTGGGCAGCAGCGCGTCGGGACGCTCCTCGACGATGATCTTTTCCAGCAGCTCGGCGGTCAGCGGTTCGACGTAGGTGGCGTCGGCCATCTCCGGGTCGGTCATAATCGTGGCCGGGTTGGAGTTGACCAGGACGACGCGGTAGCCTTCGGCCTTGAGCGCCTTGCACGCCTGCGCGCCGGAATAGTCAAACTCGCAGGCCTGGCCGATGACGATCGGGCCGGAACCGATGATGAGAATCGAGGAGATATCGGTGCGTTTGGGCATGGGTCGTTCTCGGTTTCTGGTTTTCTGTTTTGCGAAGCGGCCGCTTACAATGAAGCGTCAGCGTTGAATGCGATGCGGTTTCACCTTATGGACGCGCAGGGTGATTGTAACGTGACGATTCGCGACTCAGCAAAACAAAGTTCCCATCGCAAAACGGCGGCTGCGCTGTCGAGGATTGCGGTGGTGGTCGTGGCCGCCTACATCGCGGCGCAAATGGTGGCCGACATCGCCAGCCTCAAGATCGGCGTCGTCGCCGGGCTGGCGGTCGACATGGGCACCTTCGTCTATCCCGTCACCTTCACGCTGCGCGACCTGGTGCACAAGACGCTGGGCAAGCGCAACGCGCAGCTGTTGATCGTCACGGCCGCGGTCATCAACCTGGCGATGGTGCTCTACCTGATGTGGTCGGCGTCGGTGCCCGGCGACCCGGACTCATTCGGCGGCGCCGAGTTCAGCATGATTTTCGCGCCGCTGTGGCGCATCGTCTGCGCCTCGATCCTCGCAGAACTGGTCAGCGAGCTGGTCGATACTGAGATCTATCACCTGTTTGTCAGCCGCGTCACCACGCGTTTCCAGTGGCTGCGGGTACTGGTGAGCAACTCGGTCAGCGTGCCGGTCGACAATTTGATTTTCGTGCTAATCGCCTTCTCGCCCTTCGCTTTTCTGGGCGCGCAGCTGGTCGACTCCTGGACGGTGGCCTGGGAGATCTTCGTCTTCAATCTGCTGGTCAAGTATGGGGTTACACTGGTGAGTATGCCGCTGATCTATCTGGCGCCGGATAGGGACTGGCAGGGCGAGGGAACATAATCAGGAGCATAGTATTGCATGGTATTCTGTTTGCGGCATCCGGCCTGACTGCCCCTTCATAGCGACTTAGCTTCTAACGATCCATTAGTTTGCAAGGTTTCAATCATGCTCTCCATCAAACCAGACCATTGGATCCGCCGTCAGGCCGTCGAGTGCGGCCTGATCGAGCCGTTTGAGGACGGCCAGGTGCGCGATGGGGTCATCTCCTATGGGTTGAGCAGCTTCGGCTACGACATCCGCGTGGCGAAGGACTTTCGCATCTTTACGCCCGCCACAGGCCAGTTGACGGTCATCGACCCCAAGGCGGTGGATGAACGGGCTCTGCAAAGCTACACCGGCGACGTCTGCATCATTCCGCCCAACAGCTTCGCGCTGGGACGCACGATCGAGTATTTCCGCATTCCCCGCAACGTGCTGGCAATCTGCGTGGGCAAATCTACCTACGCCCGCTGCGGCATTATCGTCAACGTGACGCCCTTTGAGCCGGAATGGGAGGGATATGTCACGATCGAGATCAGCAATACGACTCCCCTTCCGGCCCGCATCTACGCCGGCGAAGGCATTGCCCAGGTCCTCTTCTTCGAGGGCGAGATGCCGGAGGTCTCCTACGCTGACCGCAACGGCAAATATCAGAAGCAGTCCGGCATTACCCTGCCGCGATTGTAGACGGAATAGGGTAGCCGCCTCCCGCTATAGATCGTAAATGGCGCGCAGGTTTTCACCGAGGATCAACGCCTCGTCCTGCGGTGAGAAGCCGGCGAGCCGGATGCCGTTGACGCCGTGCGCGGCGATGCCCGCGGGCGCGTTGGAACCGAAGACGATGCGGTCCGCGCCCAGTTCACCGCTCTCCACAATCTTTGAAATCGTGTACGGCTCGGCCGCGGCGATCAGGGTTGTGCCGAGGTAGATCTTCCCGTTCTCCTGTGCGGCCTGCACCGCCGACCCGACCCACTCGCGATAACCCATGTGGTCCATGATGATCGTCACCGCGGGATGGCGACTGGCCAGCCGGGCGATGTATTCGGGCGCGCAGCCGCTCAGATAGGAGCCGGAATGGATCGTCGCGGGGATGCCGAGGGAGCGGGCCAGGTCCATGACCGGGTCGGCCGCTGGGCCGTCGAGACGGTAGCCGTGCCCGGCAGCCATCAGCTTTACGGTGCGTGCGCCGCGCTGCACGCACTGCTCCAGGTCCGCCAGCGCGTCGGGCCCCATCGTTGGGTTGACGAGGCAACCGGGCAGGATACGTGGCTCGCCCGCGGCCGCGGCGAGCACCGCGGCGTTGCCGGGCCGCGGGTCGGCCGGCACACCGGACTGAAAGACTACGCTCACGTCGATGCCGGCCGCGTCTGCGTTGGCGAGCAGCCCGGTCGGGCCGTAGGGCTTTCCGGCAAAGTCGTCCGGCATGTAGGATTCGAAATCGGCGACAAACTGGCTCATTACAGGCCTCCGGCGTGTTCGGTTGATGGATGCGCTGCCAGTCCCTCCATTTGCGCGCGTAGCCGCATAGCCTATCGGCGATCACTGCCGGCGTCAAGCAGGACGATTCTTCGGGGTGCATCCGAGATTTTTGCGAGAGGGAGGGAGTTGTAGACTAAAGGGAGGATAAACAAAGGGAAAGAGAGGGAGGTCAAGATGGGCAAGGAAAAGGCGAGGGCGAAGTTTTTGGGGAAGGCGGAAGCTGTATTTGAGCGGATGTGGTCGTGGGGAGCAGAGCACACGGAGGCTACGCTGGACGAGATGGCGGCGGAGTTGGTGCCGCAGCGTCAGGAGTTGATGGGGGAATTGCTGGGGGAATTAGTGCAGCAACATGGGGATGGGAGGTATGAAGAGGTGGTCTGTCTGGATTGTGGGGAGAAGATGAAGTCGAGTGGACGGCGGAGGCGGAAGGTGTTACATGCCGAAGGGGAGGTGAAGATCGAGCGGGGCTATCACCGTTGTCCGGAATGTGGGCGAGGGATTTTTCCCCCTGGATCGAAGGCTCCAGCTGACGCGGCGTAGTTGGACGCCGGCGACGATTGCCCAAGCGCTGCGGATGAGCGTAGAGATACCCTCGTATGCGCGGGCTGCGGCCCAGTTTAGCGAGTTGACGCATGTTGGTCTGTCCACGAGTAGTCTGCAGGAGTTGGTCAAAGCGTATGGCGGGCAACTGGTGGAGCGCCAGGCGGAAGAAGCGCAGGCAACGATGGAGATGCCGAGTAAGGAGGGAGGGGAGGTCAGGCGTGAGATACCGGAGCCGCCGAGTGCGGCCATGAACATCTCGATGGATGGGGCGATGGTCAATATACGCGGCGAAGGTTGGAAAGAGGTGAAAACGGTAGCGGTGTCGGCGATACGGCATCTGAATGATAGGGTGACAGGCGAAGCAACCACCCTGTTAAGCGAGCATAGCTATCGGGCCGGGTTGTGGGATGCGAGCGAATTTTGTCAGCAGCAGTGGGCTGAAGCCTGTTGTCGGGGCGTGGAGAAGGCTGGCTATCTGAGCAGTGTCAACGACGGCGCAGCCTGGATCTGGAACATCGTGCGCATGTGTTATGGCAACTGTGTCGAAATCATCGACTGGTGGCACGCTGTCGAAAAGCTGTGGCTAATCGCCCAGCACCGGTTCGGCACGGAAACAGAGGAGGCGACAGCATGGGTCTCTGCGCAGAAACAACTCTTAATCGAGGGGAGCCTCCGCCAACTTGTGCGCAACATCCGCCTGCTTTACCCCAGAGGAAACACCCTGCCCGACGCTGTGCGCAACGCAACGCACTATCTCTTCCACAATCGCAGACGTATGCGTTACCGCCTCTTCCGCGAAGCAGGCTATCCCATCGGCAGCGGAACGGTCGAGTCAGCTTGCAAACTGGTCGTTCAACAACGTCTCAAACAGTCGGGCATGCGCTGGTCTCGACACGGCGCTCAAGCTATGCTCGCACTACGGGCTACGCTCCTTAGTCAACCCTCCCACCGTTCACTCCCACTAATCGGACTCGCCTGAAATCCAAAAATCCTGGATGCACCCGATTCTTCGCCGCCCGCGCGTTGCGCGAACGCGCGCAACCGTGCTATACAGGGCTGAACTATAAACCGAGCTCAACTCTAGACCGAGCTGAACTTTGAACCGATGCCCCGACCCAGCGGAGCCGCCCCATGACCAATCGACCATTTCCCGCGCGGGAAGAGCTGACGATATGCTTTGCGCACGTCGCCTATCGGCTGGAGTTGATCTTTGCCCGCCGGCAAACGGATTTACGCAATTTCCAGGTCTGGACGGCAGCGGACCTGACCGCGCGCCTGCCGGAGGCCGATGTGCTGGTGATCTCCGGCCTGTGGCAGAACGAGCTTCTCGACTGCGCGCCGCGTCTGCGTTTCGTCCAGTCAATCGGCGCCGGCATCGAGCAGTTCGACCTTGACGCGCTGCGGCAGCGCGGTATCCGCCTGGCCACGGCCAGCGGCGTCAACAGCAACGCGGTCAGCGAACATGCGATGGCGCTGGTATTGGCCCTGGCGCGCCACATCCACACCTGCCGCGACCGGCAGAATCGCCGCGAATGGCGCGGCATGATCGGCGACCTGTCGCTGCGCGAGGATGAACTGGGCGGCAAGACGCTGCTGATTGTCGGCCTGGGGAAGATTGGCGGCCGCCTGGCAAGGCTGGCGAAGGCTTTCGACATGCGCGTGCTGGCGACCAAACGCAACCCGGCCACCGCCGCCAGCGCTGTCGATGCCGCTGTCGATGCCGTCCACCCGCCGGAGGCGTTGCCGGCGCTGCTGCCGGAGGCCGACTTCGTGGCCATCACATGCCCCCTGACGCCGCAAACGGACAAGCTGATCGACGCCGCGGCCTTCGCCAATATGAAGGAGAGCGCCAATCTGATCAACGTCGCGCGCGGCGGCTGTGTCGACGAGCCCGCGCTCCTGGCTGCGCTCGAAACGGGCGCGATCGCAGGCGCCGGCATCGATCACTTCTGGGATGAGCCGCTGCCGCAGGATTCGCCCTTCTGGGCGCTCGAAAATCTCCTCATCACCCCGCACTCCGGCGGCGAAACGTGCATGTACGAAGAGAATTTGCTCGACATTCTGCTGGAAAATCTCGACCGGCTGTGGCGGGGTGAAACCGAACTCTTCAACCAGGTCGTGTAGCCGCTGAAAGCGCTTCCAGGCCCATAGCCGGGGTGCAGCCCGCTTTTGGGGTGGGAATCGTTTGGCGCGGGATTCATGCCAGCGGTGGCTGAAATTGTTTACCGGCTTTTGGGAGAGGCGCAGGGCAGGCGCAGGGCAGGGACGGGGCCTGCCCCTACCGCGGCCGCGGCGTTCGCTGATTTGGGGGAGACGCGATGGGCCGCAGGTAGCACAGGGCTGCATTGACCCAACACCCGGCGGGGGGCGTACATCAGGGGGGCGTTGCGGGGGGAGTCCCCCCGCACAAGGGAGGGCCGAAGGCCCGACCGTCCAGAACTGCAGTTGCCAGTTGCCAGGAACTGCCGGGAGTGGTGGACAGTGGACTGGCCATGACTCCATTGCTACCCGAGGTATAGGAATTTGTGCTTCAATTTTGGACTGCACCCCATAACCGACCCAAATTGAATCGTCAGCCAAAGGGTTGGTAGAATGTCAGGCATGTCAGGCGGCATTGCGCGACACTGGGAGCATACACGCACGCCCGAGCAGGAGAGTCGATGACCACGCATCCGCAGGATGCTCCAAAGGGACGCCAAAGCAGCGGCATTTTGATACGTATATGCGCCGTCGCCGCTGTGCTGCTCGGTGCGCTGCTGATAGTCCCCATCCCTGCCGCCTCGGCGCAGGAAAAATCGCTGGTCTGGGAACGATTCGATGTGGATATCGTCGTCCGGCCTGACGGCGCCTTCGACGTGAAAGAGCGCCAGACGATTCGCTTTACGCGCGGAACGTTCACGTTCGGCTTTCGTGAAATCCCCAGGGACAGGCTCCGTTCTATCAGCGACTGGTCCTTGACCGACGGCAGCGGCAACAGCTACCGCCTGGCAACCGCAGGCAGGGAGCCGTTCACTTTCACCGTCACTGAGCAGGGCTCGCGCTATGTCATCTACTGGTTCTTCCCTCCTGTTGCCGGCCGCAGCGAGACTTATACCATTGCCTATGCCGTGCACGGCGGCTTGCGCTACTACGAGGACGGCGACCAACTCTGGTGGCAGGCGATCTATGGGGAGCGCACCTTTCCGGTGCGGGGAGGGCGCGTGCATCTGTCGGCGCCGGCCCCGATTCAGGAGTGGGCTGCCTATGTCAAACAGGGAGACAGGGCCTGGGAGGACGCATTGGGGATGGCCATGGCGTCGCTCGCGGAGAATGAACGGGAGGTAACGTACGAGTTCGACCGCACACTCGCGGCGGGTGAGGCGTTTGAGGTGCGTGTCGAGTTTGCGCCCGGCGTGGTGGCCGGAGAGGCGCAACCCTGGCAAGCCGGCGCCGACGCCGAGGCGGAGGCAGCCGCGGCAGCCGCACGCTTTCGGGCGCGCGTGGGCCCGCTCCTCACGCTGACGTTTGGCGCGTTTGGCATCCTCCTCATATTGGGTGGACCGGCAGCGCTCTATCTGCTCTGGTACCGTTTGGGCCGCGACAAACCGGTCCAGATGGTCGCCGAATACCTGCCGGAGCCGCCCGACAACATCTCACCGGGCCTGGTCGGCACGCTGCTGGACGAGCAGGCCGACATGGAGGACATCGTCGCAACGCTGGTGGACCTGGCGCAGCGCAAGGTCATCAGCATCACCGAGGAGAAGACCGGCAGCCTCTTGACCGCGCGCGACTTCATCTATCGCTACGAAAATCACGATCTGCCCGTGTCCGATTTCGAGACGCGACTACTGGTCAGCCTCTTCGGCCACAAGAGTGAGGTCAGGCTGTCGCAAATAAGGGACAAGTTTCACAGCAAGCTGCCCGGCCTGAAAAAGGCGCTCTACCAGGAAGCGACTGCGCAGGACTATTTTGCCCGCAGCCCCGAGACGGTGCGCAACCAGTACGGCTGCCTTGGCGTGGGCCTGCTGGCGCTGGCGGCGGCGGTGGGCATAGGACTGACGGCGCTCTTCGGCCACCTGACCGGCGCGGCCGCGCTGCCGGGCGTGGGGCTGGCGGTGACCGCGCTCGGCTGCCTGCTGCTGGCGCGTTTCATGCCCCGCAAGACCGACAAGGGCGCCGAGACTGCGGCGCGCTGGCAGGCGTTCAAACGCTATCTGCGCGATATCGATCGCTACAGCGACCTGGAGGAACAGAAGGAGCTGTGGGACCGCTGGCTGCCCTACGCGATCGCCTTTGGCATTGATTCGCACTACATTGGCAAGTTTGCCGCGGTTGACGCGCCCGCGCCCGGCTGGTACATCCCACATCCAACCATGTACGGCCCGTACCGGCGCTGGTATTACGGGCCGGGTCCTGCCGGCCCCGCATCCAGCAGCGGACGACCCGATTTCGACGGACGCGGCGCCGGCGGCGGCGTTGGCGGCGGTCTGGGCGATGCCAGCCGCGGCCTGGGCAGCGGGCTGTCGGGGATGAGCGCAGGGCTGGGTGCGTTGCTCACCAGCACCAGCACTGCAATGGTCAGCCGGCCCAGCAGCACCAGTTCGGGCGGCGGCGGATGGGGCGGCGGCGGGTTCTCCGGCGGCGGCGGCTTCGGCGGGGGCGGCGGTGGTGGCGGGGGCGGCGGCTTCGGTTAACTGATCAAGGAGGAGAGATGCGGGGCGGGGGGAAAACGGTCGGCCTGGCGATGATGGGGATAACGGTGGTCCTTTTCGCCGGCTGGACGGCCGCGGTCGCGGCCTCGGGCACGACCACCGGCGGGCTGGTATTGGGCTTGTTCCTGGCGTTGGTCGTGTGCGCGCCGCTGCTGGGCATCGGCTACTATCTGTGGCGCAAGGGGCAACAGGAGGTAGGCGAGTTTGCCCAGGTTGCGCAGGAGCGGAAGATCCTGAACATGGTGCTGACCCAGGGCCAGGTGAGCGTGCAGGAACTCATCGTCGAGCTGCAGCAGCCGCGCGCGAACGTGGAGGAGATGATCCGCAGCCTGGTGGGCAAGCAGCTCTTCAGCGGCGCCATCGACTGGGAAAAGGGGATGCTCTACAGCGTCGACAGCCAGAAACTGACCGATGGACGCAACTGTCCCAACTGCGGCGGCGAAGTCGAACTCGCCGGCAAAGGCCTGGTCCAATGCCCCTGGTGCGGCAGCGAAGTCTTCCTGACGCAGCGGGCTGCAACGCGGGCGGCAGAGTCGACGTAATGCACGATAACGTGCCAGTACAATAGAGAGGTCTGAAATGACGGATTCCTTTGTAGACAGGGCGGAAGCGAGCATGGGCGCGATCGAGCGGGTGCTCAAAGGGCTGCCGCTTGTGCGCGAATACAACGACAAGGAGCTGCGCCGCGAGGCAGACCGGCGCCTGCGTCAACTGCTCGCTGCTGAGTTGGAGCAGGAGAAGCAGCGGCTGTACGTGCTGCAGAAGCAGCTGTTGCGCGGCGGCGGGCTGGCCTGGATGGACGACGCAGACGGTGCAATCCAGCGCCTGCAGACGCTCATCGACCGCATCAAGACCGCCAGCTACGGTTATGCCGGACTGTTTGCGGCGGTGAAGATCGAGGGGGAGCAGCTGGACGCGCTGCATCGCTTCGACTTGGCGCTGGCGGAGCGCGCCCGCGAGATCAACGAAGGGATCGGCCAGATGGAGGCCGCCGCCGCGAGCCGCGACGCGCTCGGCCCGGCGATCGAAGCCGTCAACGCGACGGTGACCGAGCTCCACCGGCTTTTTGACAAGCGCGGCCAGGCGATTGTCGATCCCGCTCATCTTGCCGGCGCGCCGCTGCTGGGAACGACAGACGCCGTCGTCGAGGACGAAGAATAACCGTAAAGGGGAAGCGCAATGCCGAGAATCATTGATGTCATCGAGGCGGCCGACCAGGGGGCGCAGGAGTTGGTCGTGCGCGTGCCGGAGGTCGGTTCGGGTGATTTCCGCCTGGGCAGCCAGGCAATCGTGCGCGAAAGCCAGCGAGCGGTCTTCTACCGCGACGGCAAATCGCTCGATCTGTTCGAGCCGGGGCGCCACACGATCACAACGTTCAACCTGCCGGTCCTGTCCGGTCTGCTGCGCATGGCCACCGGCGGCGAGGACATCTTCACCGCCGAGGTGTTCTTCGTCAACATGCGCGAGTTCACCGACCTGAAATGGGGCACACCGGAGCCGATCACGCTGCGCGATACTGATTTCGGGATGGTGCGCCTGCGCGGCTTCGGCCACTACACGATGCAGATCGCCGACCCCAAGCGTTTTGTCGACCAGTTCGTGGGCACACAGGGGATGTACCGCACGGCGCAGATCAACGACTTCCTGCGCAGCGCGATCATCAGCCGTATGACCGACATGTGGGGCGAGAACATGACCAGCATTCTCGACCTGCCGCGGCTGTTCGACGAGCTGAGCGCGGCGATGCGCGCGACGCTGCAGGACGATTTCGCGGCGATGGGGCTGGCGCTTAAGCAGTTCCGCATCGTCTCGATCAGCCCGACCGAGGAGACGGCCAAGGCGATCGACGAGCGTGCCAGCATGGGCGCGATCGGCGACATGGCCGCCTACATGCAGTTCAAGACGGCGCGGGCACTGGGCGACGCGGCGCAGCAGCCGGGCGGCGGCGGTACCGGCGAAGGCCTTGGGCTGGGCGCGGGCATCGGCCTTGGCGCCGGAATGGCCGGAATGATCACCAACGCGATGCAGGGCGCGGGCCAGGCCGCCGGCGGCGCGCCGCAGCAGCCCGTCCCCCCGCAGACGCCCGTTCCCCCGCAGCCGCCTGCGGCTCCGGCCGTGATGACGCTGGAGCAGGCCGCCGGCTATTTGCAGGTCTCGCCGGCAGACATACAGGCGCTGATAGACGACGGGTCGCTGCAGGCGCGCCGCATCGGGAGCCAGTATCGGATTGCGAGGAAGGCGATTGATGAATTCTTAGGGGGGTAAGGGGAACGGGAGAGCAATTCCCGTGGGGATTGTTGAGCCCCTTCTGAATTAGGCAGGTTTGCTATTTGGCCGGAAAGCAGAGCGCGCGCTCTGCTTTTTGTTGCCTAAAGTGTTTCCCAAATGAAACCAAGAGCACTCACCAAATGTGGGCGTCGGCAGGCACATACGCGATTTCGCTGTGCAGCCTTTTTTCAAAGTCGTAGGTTTGGACAGACATCCATATCAGATCCGCTCGAAGTAGCGGATTCGCTCCCAGTCGGTCACGGCGTTCCGGTAGGCTTCCGCCTCGGTGGTGAAGAAGTGGGTGTAGTGCGCGACAACGTCCTCGCCGAAAGCGGAACGCGCCAATTCGCTGCCCTCGAAAATCCGGACCGCCTCCTCCAGGCTGCCGGGCAGCATCTGTTCGTCAGAAGCTGCATAGACGTCGCCGATGTAAGCGGGCGGCGGCTCGATCTGTTGCTCGATACCGGCCAGACCGGAGGCGATAACGGCTGCGTAGGCGAGGTACGGGTTCACATCGGCGCCGGAAATGCGGCACTCGATGCGTAGACTCGGCCCACGGCCCACGACGCGGAAGCCGGCGGTCCGGTTGTCGGGCGACCACGCCAACGCGGTCGGGGCCCAACTCCCGGCCTGGAATCGCTTGTACGAATTCACCGTTGGCGCGTAGCAGACCATCATCTCCGGCACGTAGCGCATCCAGCCGCCCAGGAACCAGCGAAACAGGTCGGAGCAGGCGATGCCGGAGAGGTCGCCGCCGCCTGGGAACGCGTTGGTCAAATCTCCGTTTTCGGGTGTCCACAGGCTGACGTGCAGGTGACAACTTGAACCGGCCTGCGCCGCGTCCGGCTTGGCCATAAAGGTGACGCTGCAATCGAGCTGGTCTGATATCTCCTTCACCGCCTGCTTCAGAACCAGATGGCGGTCCGCCATTTCCAGCATTGGAGCGTAGCGGATGTTCAGCTCGTGCTGGCCCCTTCCAAACTCTCCCTTGGTCGACTCGACGGGGACGCCGGATGCAGCGAGATGCCGGCGATACGCACCGTTGAACTCTTCGGTCCTCGACCCTTGCAGCAGGTGGTAGTCCTCCAGGTACCATCCAACCTCTGTCAGTTCTCGATACCCGTTCCGGGCCGCGTCCAGGTACGAAGTCCGAAACTGGTAATACTCCAGTTCCGAGCCCGACATCGCTTCAAATCCCAGGGTGCGCAGCCGTTCGAGCTGCTTGCGGAGAATCGATCGCGGCGCCACTGGCACAGGCTCATGCCCGGGATCCAGCTGCGCGTCGCAGATCACCAGGGCCGTCCGGTCGAGCCAGGAGAGCTTGCGCAGCGTTCCGAGATCCGGCGCCAGGTGCACGTCGCCGTATCCGAGCTCCCAGTTGGAGAACTCGTACCCGGCGACCGGCTCCATCTCCATGTCCACAGTAAAGAGGTAGTCGCAGGCGTGGGTACCGCCCGCGGCGTCGGTCAGAAAATAGGTGGCGTCGAGGCGCTTCCCCATCAGCCTGCCGTACGGGTCTGGGAATCCGAGGATGACGGTGTCTATCGAGCCGTCGTCTACGGCTGTGCGCAACGCATCGACGCTTAGCATGCCTGGGATAGTCTTTTGATCCGGCCGCACGTCTTTTGCCTCCGCTCTTCCTGGTACCTGCAAGGACCGCGCAGGAGTATGCCGAGTACTGTCGGCGCAGTTTGAGATTGAGAAACTATGCAATCGTGCCGGGAAAACCGTTCTTGTGCATTTTCCCGGCGCCGCCGCCGGACAGCGGGCCGCACTATCAGCAGGCCGCACTATCATTAGGCCAAGACACCAGTCCAGGCGAATCGGCAGGCAGTTTCGGAAAGCCCAGCAGTCGATTGACGACATTCGGGGGGAAAGGAAACGACGAAAAACAGGTCAGTTGCGGGGATTTTCCACGCGCTGGCTGACGACCCTGAGCCGCATCCCCAGCGCGCGGATGATCTTCAGCAGCGTAGCAAAGCTGGGATTGCCGGTCGCGGAGAGCGCTTTATGCAGTCCCTCGCGGGACAATTCAGCTGCGCGAGCCAGTTTGCTTACTTTACGGGCGCGCACGACGTCGCCGAGCGCAGCCACAACCAGGCGCCCGTCGCCCAGATCATCCTCGAAGGCCGCTTGGAGGTAGAGACGGGCATCTTCCTCAGTTAGCAGATGGTCCGCGACATCCCAACGAGTGAATGTTGCTGTCATGGCCCGTTTCCGTTTCTATGCCAACCGCCTGACGCGCCAGACATAACCCTTCCCTCAATACAACTCCGGCCGCCGGTCCGCGAAAACCGGGATCTTGTTACGCGTCGCCGCCACCGTCTCCAAATCGATCCGCACCGTCAGCAGCGCCTCGGTCTCGCCGCCCTCGATCAGCGTCTCGCCCCACGGGTCGATCACCGCGGCTGAACCGAAGAAGCTGACGTCATCGGTCGTGCCCACGCGGTTGCAGGCGGCAACGAAACACTGGTTCTCGATCGCCCTGCTGCGCAGGAGCGTGCGCCAGTGCATCCGCCGCGGGTGCGGCCACGCCGCCGGCAGAATCAGCAGACGCGCGCCTTCCAGCGCATAGCGCCGGAACAGCTCCGGAAAACGCAGGTCGTAGCAGATCGCCAGCCCCGCGCAGCCCCACGGCAGTTCATGCAGCACCCCGGCCGTGCCCGCCGCCAGGTACTGGTCCTCATCCATCAGCCGAAAAAGGTGAATCTTTCTATAGGAGGCGGCGAGCCTGCCCTCTGGGCTGTAGAGCGCCATCGTGTTGTAGAACCGTCCACCCCGGTTCTCCAGCATCGAACCCGTCAACCAGACCCGATTGTCCCTGGCCAGCTTGGCGAAATGCCCGAACCAGCCCTCTTCGCCCGCGTCCGCGACCAGCGGCGACGCGTAAGCGCCGGCATTTTTGAGATCGAGACCCGAACTCCACAGCTCCGGAAGTACAACCAGATCGCTGCCGCGCCCGGCTGCATCGGTCACGAACGCCTCAGCCCGCTCGAAGTTGCGCTCAGGGTCACCGTAGAGACAGTCCATCTGGACGAGAGTAATTGCGAATTCAGACATTGCGTTGGTACCTTTCAAAATCGCGAGGTGTCAATGTTGGATGGCCGGCATGTCGACTGGTCTTTGACCACTGCAGCAGTCAAACGTGCTGGTCAACGAGAATCGGATTGCCGTCGGGGTCGACGATGACGAAACTGGCCGGGCCGGAGGTCGTCTCGTCGGCCTCTGTCGCGAACTCGATGCCGTCCTCTTTGAGTTTTCGCTGGATCTCCCTGACATCGGTGAAGGTGTCGAGCGGCTGCGCGCTATCGTTCCAGCCGGGATTGAAGGTGAGAATGTTGTCGTCGAACATGCCTTGAAAGAGGCCGATCACGCAGCTGGGGCTCTTCATGATCAGCCAGCCCTGGCTTGCCTCACCGTGGAAGATTTCAAATCCAAGCTTTTCGTAAAAGGCCTGAGAGGCGGACAGGTCCTTGACCGCAAGGCTTACCGAGAATGCTCCGAGCTCCATTTCATGGCTCCAGGATTCGTCCCAGACTTGGGACAGGGATGATTGTATCGGAATATCAGACCGGCGCTCGCTGGGCAAACGAGCTAAAGAGGGCGACCGCAGCCTGTGCGCCGGGCCGAGGCCAATGAATATGCCAGGGCCCAGGAGCAAGTTAACCACTCTGCCTCTTGGATAGCCAAATCTCACCCTTCTACGTTCATAGCAGCCCAGCTAACTGGAGAACGCAACTCATTGCTGCGCCGCGCTTTCCACGGCGAGCCGGCGTTTTGTGCGACTGCGCCGTAGCCTCCGGTATGCGGTTCGCTCCCTCACATGGCCTCGGGCAGCCATTCAGCCAGCGCGACGAAGGTTTCCTCAACCATCGCGTGAATCTGGTCGAGCGTAAGCAAAGAGGCGGTGAGCGGATCCAGTGCCACAGCCTGCTCGATTGCCTTGCGATCCGCCTCCAGCGTCCCCTTGACCGCCAGCGGATCCCCTGCGCTGCGACCGGCATTCAGCGCCGCGCACTGGGGTGGCAGATCTCCCACATAGCAGGGATGAATCCCCAGGTTGTCCACGAGGCACGGCACTTCCACTACGATATCAGACGGCAAGTTCGTGATCGTACCGGTATTCAGCACGTTGCCGTTGAACCGGAAGGGCTCATTTGTCTCCATGGCATTGATGATACCGACACAGTACTCCGGGCTCTCGGAGATTTCCAGCGGCTCATCTCCGTAGGCTTTATCGCGTAGCTCAGATCGCCGCTTGGGTTCCCGCTCAATCTCCCTCTCCTGCCATTTGAGAGCATGGATGCCGGGTGTGTAATGCTCGATCATTTCAGCGTTCTTTCGAAAGTAAGGCACATACTCCGAATTGTGCCCGCTCGACTCAGTAAGGAAGTAGCCGAAGTACTTCATCATCTCAAAGCGTACGATGTCCTTCTCATAGATCTCTGAGTCCTGCATCTTCTCGATGAGCAGAGGGTAGGCGTCCTCGCCGTTCCACTCGAAACGGAGGTACCAGGCCTGGTGATTGACACCGGCCACCCAGTGTCCGGTCTCGTCGTACGGCGCATCGATGTATGCAGCCAGGGTCTGTGCCGTATGCTGCACGCTGTGGCAAAGGCCCATGCTCTTGATGGGCGATGCAACGTTCATCAGCAGCGGCACTGTCGTGGTGGGGTTGGCATAGTGGAACAGCCAGGCATCGGGGCAGAGCTCCTCCATGTCACGGCATATGCCCAGCATCAGGGGGGCGTAGCGCATGGTGCGGAAGACACCCCCGAGACCGGTCGTGCAACCGGAGGACACATCCAGCCCATACTTGAGCATGATTTTGCGCTCGACTACCCTTGCCTCCCGTCCTCCAAGAGCAGTGGCGGTCGATATGACGTAGTCGGCGCCGTCGAGTGCCCTGCGCCTGTCCAGGGTCGACTCGATTTCAATGGGGACATCGAGTTGCCTGGCGAGCTTCTTGGACAGGGCTGTGATGACGTCCAGATTGTCCTGATCGATATCCATCAGCGTTAAGGTGCAGTCCGCCAATGCGGGGCGCATCATGATATCGGCCACGAAACCGGGGGCGAAACCGGTGCTACCTGCTGCGATATAGGCGATCTTCGTCATGGAAACCTCTTCCCCTTTCTCAATCGGCCTTTGCCGGGCGGTTTGCGAAGTTCACTCTCAGCCAGACGAAAAACTCCAGAAAAAAGTAAGCCGGGATGACGCTCTAGCCGCGACCTTCGGCCGTGGGCGGCAGTGGCAACGTGGAAAATGGGCAGGTCGCGGCGCGCCGACAACATCTCTCAACCGGCATTGAACACAAGCCTGTTGACAGGCCGATCATTTCGGCATGGATGCTCGAGATAGTCATTGGAAACTGGCTCGATCCCACCCGCCTCCGGGCGTTGCACAAGGCTCCGCAACGCGCTCGTCTGCACAACCCCAAATCCTGGATTCCCGCTTGGGGGGTCCAGCGCGTCTTGCAAGCCAACGATTTCCGATCGACCGCGCATGGGCTGCTACGTCTCCTCCGGGTCGGGAAGCACCTCGACGGTTGCGCCGGGTGCGGGCCCCCTGTATTCGCCAAATGGCTGCGACCGGGGCCGGGCGGTCGTTGTCTTGTCCTCGGCGCGGGCCTGTTTGGGCGCGGTGTTGGTGGCCAGCTTGCGGCTGGAGGGAGGACGTGCAGCACGCCAGATCAGCAGCGCGCCCAGCAACAGCATCAGCAGCGGCCACCAGCGCAAGACAAGGTTCTGCCCGCTGCGGCCGGCGGAAAAAAGAATCAGGCCGAAGAGGACCAGCACAGAACCCGGGATCAACGCCCACCACAGCTGCCTCCGCCTGCCCAGGAGGTAGAGCAGAAAGAAGACTGCGCCAAGGCCGATGAAGAGCGCTGTGCCCAGGGCGGCCGGATCTTCGGTGACGCTGCTCAGGGCGATGGTGACGCCCAACATCAGCATGAATCCACCGGGGATGATCGCCCACCAGCGTTCGGCGCGGTCCAGCAGATAGACGTGGGCGAAAGCGATCGCCTGGCCGACGAAGAGCGCGGCCGCGGTGACGCGCTGGTCGAGCTCGCTTACAGTCGTAAGGTAGATCATCACTGCGAGGGCGATCAGCGTCCAGCCGGGGATCAGCCGCCACCAGTGGCTGCGCGCCGAGAGATAGCTGCCGATGAAGCCCAGCGCCAGCAGACCAAGTAACGCAGCGCCTGCATATTGGATGTAGGGTTCAAAGCGGAGGAGCAGGTCGAGATTGAAGAGCAGCAGACCGATGCCCGCCAGCGCCAGCAGGACGCCCCAAGTGAGGCTGCCAATGCGGTTATCGCTGTTCGCGGCGGCCATTTTCTGGCTCCTCGCCCCTGACTCGAACTACCTTTCCATCCCGCGCCAGACCGTCTCCGGCGTAAAGGGAAGCTCATCATACCAGACACCGAGCGCGTCGTGAAGCGCGGCGGCGATGGCGGGCGCAGTCGGCAGGAAGGGCATTTCGGCCATGCCGCGTACGCCCAGCGGGCCCTGCGGATCCGGGTACTCCAGGATCACAGGAACGATCTCCTCGGCAACATCGGCGACGCCGGGGATCAGGTAGTTGCTCAAATGCGGGGTGACCGTGCGCCCGTCCTCCTGCAGATAGTTTTCGAGCAACGTCCACCCGATTGATTGGGCCACGCAGCCTTCGATCTGGCCTTCGACGTGCTGCGGATGAACCGCCCGGCCGACATCGTTGACGCTGATCAGCCTCTTGACCGTGACATGCCCGGTTTCGCGGTCCACTTCGACATCGGCCACCTGCGCACAGTACCCATAGGTAATGTTCGGGTCGCAGGCGCCGGTTTCGCGGTCAAATGGCGTCGTCGCGCGCGGATGGTAGACGAACTCGGCGCGGGCGGGGCGCTCTTCATCGCGCCACAGCGCCAGCGCCCGCTCGGCCGCGCCCTGGATCGCGTTGCCGGCCATGAAAGTCATGCGGCTGGCCGAGCTGCTGCCGCTGGAGCCGGTTACGTCGGTGTCCTCCGCCTCCAACTCGACCTGTTCCGGTGACAGCCCCAAGATCTCCGCGGTCAGCAGCACAAAGGCTGTGTGCGCGCCCTGGCCGACCTCCGCGCCGACGCAGCCGACGCGCGCGCTCTCGACCGTCTCGGCGCCGTGCAGCTCCACCCAAGCGGTGCAATGTTCAGGGAAGCCAAAGCTGTAGCCGACGTTTTTGTAGCTGACCGCGATCCCCTGCCCGTGGGCCACACGTGAGCGCGAGGAGTCAAGACTGGTAGAGAGCGCATCGTGCCCCGCTGCCCCGGGTTCGGAGGGCGCCCGCCCGTCTCCGGCCGCCGACCACTGCCCGCCGTTCTGGTGCCAGCCGCCCTGTCGCGCGGCCTCAGCCAGCACCTCGACAGCGGTGCATCCGGCGGGAATGGGGCTGCCCGTGACCAGGAGCGACCCGTCGCGCAACAAGTTACGCATGCGCAGTTCGACCGGGTCGATGTCGAGTGCGTGCGCCAGCTTGGTCATTTGGCTTTCGGCGGCGAAGTGGGCTTGCGGACCGCCGAAACCGCGAAACGCGCCGCCGGGACAGTTGTTGGTGTAAACGGTGCGCGCGTCGACATGCACATTCGGAATCTCGTAGGGGCCGAGGCACATCAGCGTGGCGTTGGCCAGGACCTTGGTGCTCGTGTAGGCGTAGGCGCCGGCGTCGCTGGTCATCTCCATGCGTGCGGCGACAAGCTTGCCATCCCTGGTCGCGCCCCACTTGGCGCGGATCTCGAACGCATGGCGCTTGTGATGGCCGACGATCGACTCTTCGCGGCTCCAGATCGTCTTGACCGGGCGGCCCGTCTTCCACGCCGCCAGCGCCAGCGGAATCTGAATCGACATATCCTCGCGCCCGCCGAAGGCGCCGCCGACGGCCGGGTAGCGCACGACAATTTCGTTCGCGGGCAGGTCCAGCGCGTGTGCGATCTGCTCCTGGTCCTCGTGCATCCACTGCCCGGCGACGATGACCTCGACGCGCCCGTCGGCGCGGATGTGGGCGAGGCCGGCTTCCGGCTGCAAATAGGCGTGCTCCTGCGGATGCGTGCTGTAGACGCCCTCGACGCAGACATCGGCCTGGGCGAAGCCATCCTCCATGTCGCCGCGTCGCAGGCGGTGGGCGACGAGCAGGTTCGATTGCCTGTCGCGCTCCTCGTAGGGAAAGTTGCTGAAGGGGTGCGGATGGAGCGGCTGCGCGCCGGCGGCCAGCGCCTGCTCCGGGTCGTTGATGACGGGCAGTGGCTCGTACTCGATGTCAAGCAAACCGGCCGCGGCCGCGGCCTGTGCCGGCGTCTCGGCCACGATCAGGGCAATCTTGTCGCCTTCCCAGCGCACAATCTCGGCCTGGGGCGTGCTGCCCAGCCCGCACAGCACAGGCTGGTCCGGCATCACCAGTCCGTATTCGTTGACCGGCACGTCGGCCGCGGTGAGAACCGCGACAACGCCGTCGGCGGCCGCGGCGCGCGTTGTGTCCAGGCGCAGGATGCGCGCGTGGGGCACGCGGGCAAAGACGATCTTGAGCCAGACCTGGTTGGGAAGGTCGATATCGCCGGGATAGGCGGCCTGACCGGTCACCTTCTCGGCGGCGTCAAAACGGGGTATGCTGCTGCCGACTGCGCGCATCAGAGTACCTCAAGTAGCAAGGGTTGCTGCAATTCAAGCCCAGTGTGGGTTGCGGGCCGCGATTCCCTCAAAAAAGCCCCGCATCTCCTCGATCTGCGCTTTCATGTCGCCGTTGGGCTGGACAGTCGGGCCGAAACCGACCACCCGCCGGGCGAAGTCGGCGTAGGCCAGGGTGATGGGCGCCCCGGACGAAAGCGCGATGCGATAAAAGCCGGTCTTCCAACGTTCCACCTTGCGGCGGGCGCCTTCCGGCGTGATGACCAGCACGAACTTTTCGTTGCGGTTCATCTCGTCGATCATCTCCGCTACGAGTTCGCCGGGATCTTCGCGTCTGACAGGCCAGGCCCCCAACCAGCGGATGATGCCGTTGATCGGAAACATAAATATTTCCTCTTTGACCATCCAGCGGCATTTCAGCCCGGTGAGCGTGAAGAAGCCAAGCGCCACCACCGCATCCCAGTGTGAGGTATGCGGCGCGCCGGCGATCACCAGCTTGGGCTCGTCGGGCAAGCGGCCTTCGATACGCCAGCCGGTGATCTTATACGCAAGACGGCCAATCAGGCGCGTCAGCCAGTTGCCGCGGCGGGGCAGAGAAGGCGACATGACCGTGTCCGCGCCGGGGATGGCGAACCACCCCGCTGGCCCCCTTTCGTCGTTGCGAAAAAGATATAAAAGACAGAATACTCCGAGGAGAAAGAATACCCGGGCGCCTCTAGGCCCCCTCGCCCCTCTTCTGATCATAGATTTGGAACCCTCGTTTACGGTAGTTCGGCAGTGCCGCCGGATGATCGTCGGTACAGGTGTGGACCCACACGCGCTGCGGGCCGAGCGCCCAGGCCCGTCGCACCGCCTCCGTCAGGAGGGCGCCGCCCACGCCGCGGCCAATGAAGGGTGGCAGCAGACCAAAATAGACCAGTTCGACCGCGTCGACCGACGTCGATTCTCCCTCTGCCTGCTGGGCGCACGCGCCGTGTTGCTTCTCCAACTCGAAAAAGCCCGCCGGCGTCTCGCGAATGTAGCCGATCCAGGTCTGCATGCCGGGTCGCGCCAGCCAGGACTGCCAGACCTCTTCGCTCCAGCGCAGCCGGTCGGTCCACGAATGCGCGCGCCCGACCTCGGCGTAGAAGAAACGGTTCAGTGCAGGAAAGGCAAGCTCCGCCCTGCGGACTGTAAAGGGCTCCGCCGGCGGGTCCGCCGGCCGCAACTGCTCCGGGCTGGTCATCTCCAGGTAGTAGGTGATAAGTTCGTCTGCGGCAGAGCCCATTTTCAAATCCTACCCGCGTCTGTCAGTTGATTCCCCGGCGGCCACGACCGCGTCGAGGATCTTGCGATAGCCGGTGCAGCGGCAGAGGTTGCCCGTCAACGCCTCCTGCGCCTCCGAGCGGGTGGGGTTGGGCCGTTCCTCCAGCAGCGCAGCCGCAGACATGACGAAGCCGGGCGTACAGTAACCGCACTGGACGCCGCCGCTCTCGATCAGCGCCTGCTGCACGCTGTGCAGGAGCGAGTCGGACGCGGCCAGCCCCTCGACCGTGACCAGCTCGCTGCCAGCGGCCCGCTCTGCCGGGACCAGGCAGGCCATCACCGCCATGCCGTCGAGAAAGACGGTGCACGCGCCGCATTCGCCCTCGGCGCAGCCCTCCTTGACGCCGAGAAAACCGGCGGCGCGCAGACTGTCCAACAGCGTCATGCCGCCGGCAAGCTCGACCTCGACGCCATTGACCGTTGACCGCAAGGGAGAGGAAGAGTCGAAATGCCGCTCACCCTCGGCGCGCGTAACCGGCCAGCGCCCCTGCGTGTCGCCCCACAGCGTAACCGGCTCTTCGAGCCAGCCTTCACGCGCGCGCCCGTCGCGCAGCTGGCGCAGGAGGCGGGCGACAAGCGTCGCCGTCATCGCCAGGCGATAGTCGGCGCTGCCGCGCAGGTCGTCGATGGGCCGCGCCTGCATCGCGGCCAGCCGCGCCGCTTCAGCTACCGTCTCCTCGGTCAGAGTCCGGCCCAGCAGGTAAGCCTCGGCCGCGGGCGCGCGAACGACCGTCGGCGCCACTGCGCCGAGCGCAATCGCCGCGTGGGTGATCTCACCCTCGTGCCGGTTGCCGTCCCCGTTCTTGACCGCGAGCGAACCGGCGACGCTGAGGATGCTGATCGCCTGGGCTCGGCGCAGCCCCAGCTTGATAAAGTTGCCCCTCCGTACACCGTCTGCCAGTGGAATCGAGATGCGCGTGAGCATCTCATCGGCGGCGAGATCGACCTGCCGCACGCCGCGGAAAAACTGCGCCAGCGGCAGCGTGCGGCTACCGCGTTCTGCGCTCTCGACGCGCAGGCTTGCATCCAGCGCCAGCAGCGGCACGATCGTGTCGTTGGCCGGGCTGGCCGTGACGAGATTGCCGGCGATTGTGGCGCGGTTGCGTATCTGCGGCGCGCCCACCTCCCAGCAGGCGCGCGCCAATGGAAACGCGCGCTCGACTATCCTCGGATCGCGCACGCACTGGTTATGGGTCACGAGCGGGCCGAGATGCAGGGCGCCACCCTCTTCCCAAATCTCGGCCATGCCGGGGATGCGCGTCAAATCGATCAGGCCCGATTCAGCGCTTTCCGGACTCTCTGCACGCGCCAGATCGATCAGAAGGTCGGTTCCGCCGGCGATAAAACGGGCGGCCGCGCCGTGTTTCGCTTTCAACTCGAGGGCTTCAGCCAGCGTGTTCGGAGATAGGTAGAATCTATACATGAAAGCTACTGATCTTCAATACTTAGCGGCGGTTTCAACGAAGCCGCCAGCCCCTACGGAAAATCGCCAGTAGAACCGACCGCTGCTGAATCCTACGTTCCGAAAATCCGGCAGCGACCATTTGGCGAACACCACTCCCCCTTCTTCGAAGTTTCTACTGACCACTGACCACTGACCACCAGCCACTGACCGCTGTAGTTAAAATCCGCCGGCAAATGTATCGATCATCAGCTTTACATCGCCCAGGGGATAGAGGATTGGGCAGGTGGCGCCGTTGTCCATATACTCCCGCACCTTCTTCTTCACGTTGTCGGGCGTGCCGCTGGCGGTGATACGGGTTACGAGTTCGTCGGGCACGAGCGGCATGGCCCGCCGCACCTGCTCCCTGGTCGCAGGCCAACCCAAAATCGACTGGATTTGCTCGACGACGTCCGTTTTGACGCCGCTGGCCTGGGCGATGTGCGGCTGTTGGCCCAGGTATTGGGTCAGCAGCTCGCGCGCCCCGTCGAGTGCCGTCTGCTCGTCGTCATGCACAGAGCAAACGATCAGCTGCGGGCGGTCAATGTCGTCGAGGCTGCGGCCGGTCCGTCTTGCGCCGACCGCCAGCCGGTCCAGCGCCATATGGTTGTAATCCGGCGGCACGCAGTAGTTCAGCACCGCGCCGTCGGCGATCTCCCCGGTCAGCTCCATCATTTTCGGCCCCGTCGCGCCGATCATAATCGGCACATTGCGCGGCTTCTGCCGACCATGCACGACGTCCAGCTCGACGCCATGCACCTGGTGAAACTCGCCTTCAAAACTGACGTTTTCCATCGCCAGCAGCCGGCGCAGGACCTCAATCGTTTCGCGCATCGCTTTCAGCGGCCGGCGGCGGTTAATTCCCACGTTTTTCGCCAGCGGATCCCACCACGCGCCGATGCCGCAGATGACCCGGTCAGGCGCGAGGTCATCGAGCGTCAGGAAGGTTGCCGCCAGCAGACCGATGTTGCGCGTCCAGTTATTGATTACCCCCGAGCCGATCTGAATTCGCTCGGTGACAGCGGCGAAGGCGGCCATCGGCACAATCGCGTCGCGCACCAGGCGGCTCTCTGCCTGCCAGACCGCCTCGAATCCCTTTTCTTCGGCGTAGCGCGCGTGCGCCATCCCCTCGCGGATCGGGTGCTTATCCTGCAGATAGAGAGCGACGCGTGTGTGCTTTGGCGCAGTCATAAAAACTCCTGAAACAGTTGGTATTGCGAAGGCTCAAGCCCTGACAATTCGTGGCCGGGCGCGGCGTCCACTAATGATTACTCGCGACCATTGGTTGAATTGTACACTTGTCGGAAAGCAGCGTCAAAGATGCACAAATCTGCCGGGGTGATAGCGCAGTTTCTGGTGGAAAGCGCGGCAACGGCAGGTGATACACAGTTGGAATACGAAGGTCTCGCAGTCGCCAAATGCAGGAAGCACGAAGGAGCCGGAAGCTCGCCCCTGCCTGGACCACGCCCGGCAACACGGGTGCAGTCCAAAATTGGAGCACAATTTCCTACGACTCTTTCCATACATCGGAAAGCAATGGAGTCATGGCCGGTCCACGGTCCATTCCCTGGCCGAGTGGAGGAATACGCTTTCCTGTATCCTTTGGGACGGTCGGGCCTGCGGCCCTCCCTTGTGCGGGGGGACTCCCCCCGCAACGCCCCCCTGATGTACTCTCCCCCGCCGAGTTTGGGTCAATGCAGCCCTGCGCTACCTGCGGCCCTACGCGCCGCCCCCTAATCAGCGCACGCCCCGGCCACGGGAGGGGCAGGCACCAGGCCTGTCCTGCGCCTATCCTGCGCCGGCCTTGCGCCTGCCCTGTATCTCTCCCAAAACCGACGAAAAACCTCAGCCGCCGCCGGCATGAATTCCACGCCAGACAGTCCCCACCCCAAAATGTGGGCGGCACCCTGCAACAGGCAATCTGTTTTTGCTCGCGGCAGTCCGTGCTATAATGCCGTGCCATGCAGAAGCAGCAGCGTAGCACAAAAGTGTCCGGCCCGTCCGGCGACGAGGTCAACGGCTGGCGGCAGACTGATCGGACCGATCGGCCGGGCGACGCAAACGAGCCCGGCCCGGAACGCGTCACCGACGAGTGGTTTTGGGGGCTCATTCGCGGGCGCAGATCTGTGCGCCGCTACCGGCCCGACCCGGTTGCGCGCCCGCTGCTGGAAGAGTTGTTGACGGCCGCTGTCTGGGCCCCTTCGGCCCATAACCGCCAGCCGTGGCGTTTTTGCGTTGTCACCGCCCAAGCGGCCAAAGACGACCTGAGCGACCATATGGGCAGGCGTTGGCGCGCGGACCTGAGCGCGGACGGCGCCGACGCGGCGCTGATCGAGCGGCGCGTTCGCATCAGCCACGCCCGCATCACCGGCGCGGCCGCGCTGGTGGCGGTCTCCGTCTCTTTGGAAGAGATGGACGAATACCCCGACCGTCGACGTCAGGAGGCCGAATGGATGATGGCCGTGCAGAGTACGGCCCTGGCCTGTCAGAACCTGCTGCTGGCGGCGCAACAGTTCGGCTTGGCCGCCTGTTGGATGTGCGCGCCGCTGTTCGTGCCCGACCTGGTGCGGGGTTCGCTCGACCTGCCCGAAAGTTGGCATCCCCAGGCGCTGATCACGCTTGGCTACGCGGCGGAAGAACCGGGCGACAAGCCGGCCGCGCAAAGGGACAGGGCGCAGAGGCTTCCCCTGGCCGACCGGGTGTTGTGGCGCTGAACAGGAAACTGCGCATCGTGCAAAGCGAAAAACAAATGTCGGATTAAATGGCGGCGAAATCGGAGAGTCCCGCGCGGGTCGTGGCCCTGGCCGGTGGTGTCGGCGGCGCCAAACTCGCGATTGGTTTGCAGGCGGCCTTGCCCCGGGGCGCGCTGACAGTCATCGTCAACACGGGAGACGATTTCGAGCACTGGGGACTGACAATTTGCCCAGACATCGACACCGTTTTGTACGGGCTGGCAGGCGTCAACAATCCGCAGACAGGTTGGGGGCGCGACAACGAAACCTGGAATGTTCTGACTGAGATGAAGCGTCTGGGCGGCGAGAGCTGGTTCCGGCTGGGCGACAAGGACCTCGCGCTGCATACCCTCCGCAGCTACTGGCTGGATGCGGGCGCAAACCTCACCGAAATCACCGACCGGCTGCGACGAAATTTCGACGTGCCCTCGCGCATTTTGCCGATGTGCAACGAACCGGTGCGCACGCTCGTACATACAGAGGAAGGTAACCTCCCGTTTCAAGACTATTTCGTGCGGCGGCGCTGCGAGCCGGTCTTTCTGGGCTTGACCTTTGTCGGCGCGGACAAGGCGAAGCTGACGCCGGACATAGCAGAGGCGCTGCGGACCGCCGCACAGATTGTCATCTGTCCCAGCAATCCTTATCTGAGCGTGGACCCAATCCTTTCGGTGCCCGGTATGGGCGATCTGATTCGAAATGTACGAGCGCCGGTGGTGGCCGTCAGCCCGATCGTCGGCGGGCGAGCCCTGAAGGGGCCGGCAGCCAAAATGATGCAGGAGATGGGCCGGTCAACCAGCCCGCTCACAGTCGCCGAACACTTGGGCGATCTGCTCGACGGCTTCGTGATCGACGCGCGCGACAGCGCGCTCGCGCAGGCCGGGATGTTTGGCCTACCGACCCTGGCGACCGACACAGTGATGTCCGGTCTGCCGTCCAAACGGCGCCTGGCCGAGGAAGTTCTCCGCTTCGGCCGTTCGCTTGTCGGCGATGACGGGTGACCTGTCGCCGTGCACGATCCGCTGAATTCGAAACGCTGTCATGAGCTTGTGGACAATCCTGCCGGTCAAGCCCTTCGGCGAGGGAAAGAGCCGCCTGGCCGGTCATCTTTCGCCACATAAACGCCGCACTCTCAACCGCGATCTGCTCGCGCGCACGCTCGGCGCCGTCCGCCTGGCGCGTGTCGATGGCGAAGTCGTTGTCGTCAGCCGCGACAAGGAGGCGCTCGAGGCCGCAGCCCGCGCGGGAAGCCATGCGCTGACCGAGAAGCCCCCTGATCCGCAACTGTCCGAGAACGACCCCCAACCGCATGCCAAATCCACTGAACTGCAGCTCAACGCGGCCCTGACACAGGCTGTCCGCTACGCTGTCGCACGCGGCGCAACCAAAATCCTGGTCCTGCCGACCGACATACCCAACCTGACAGCCGGAGATGTGCGGGCCGTGGCCTCGCCGCGCGGGGTCGGACCTCAGATCATCATCGCGCCCAGCCGCGACGGGGGCACCAACGCGCTCTTCCTGCAACCGGCCCAGGCGATCGCTTTCGCCTTTGGCAGAGAAAGCTTTGCGCGCCACCAGCGCCTGGCCGAAGAGGCGGGCATCCCCGTACGCGTCGTCTCATCGGCCTCGCTGCTCTTCGACATCGACCTGCCCGAAGATTACGAAAGCGTAGTGCGCGCCGGCTAGGAGAGCGCCTCCGACCCGCACGCTGCTCGGTAGCCGCAGGCTGCGCAGCGGGATGACTGGCGATGACTGCGGCGCACGTTGGGCGCGCCGCGCGCTTGGCGGATCGCATCGGCCGTTTCGAGTACGCGGTCGCGCAGTTCGTCCGTGTAGGGGATACGCAAAGTGTCGTCGGCGTAGCGCAGAATTCCATAAGGGGGCGCAGACCCGTAATTGTCCTCGACGAGCAGACAATAGGTCGCCAGTTGCAGAACGTGGCTGGAATATGGCCGGCGCGGGCGGGCGCGACTCTTAACCTCCACGGGGACGACGAAGGTGTCGGCGCCCGCGCGCGTCTGCACCAGGTAATCGGGGCGCCCCACCAGCCCGTAGCGGCGGCTGCGCAGCGGGCGCTCGGTCGCCTGCCACGTTCCCACATCGCGGTAGAGCAACTCGCCGGCGGGCAGGCCGCTGCGGCGGCGCTGGCCGCGCCCCAACCACAGCAGCAGCCCGCCGAGCAGGGTCAGCAACAGTGCAATCGCCAGCGAGGAAGATGGGGAGAGGGGAAAGAGGAGAGAGGCGAGAGAGGACACACTACGCCTCTGCTTCAGCTTCGTCCGTCCTGTTCTTGCAGAGGATGTCCCAGCTGCCGCGCTGGCAGACTTCATCCTTCTGGTTGAGCACCTCCATCTTGAAGATGACCACGCCGCCGCCCATGCGCCGCATCTCCTTCTTCTCGCGCACGGTCGCGCGCAGGCGCACGGTGTCCCCGATCAGAACGGGCCGCCGAAACTGCCACTCGAGCTGCATAAAGGCCTGGACTGTGCCTTCCATAAAGCCCATGCGCACTGCCAGCCCGCTGGCGATACTGAGCACCAGCAGCCCATGCGCCACGCGCTCGCCGAACATCTGCGCCTGGCTGTAGTGCGCGTCGGTGTGGATGCGGTTCCAGTCGCCGGAGAGCGCGGCGAAGTTGACAATGTCGACCTCGGTAACCGTTCGCCCCACGCTTTCGCAGCCGTCGCCGAGCGCAAACTCCTCAAAGTAGAGCCCCATCGGGGGCTGCATTGTACGCGTACCCATATTCGTTCCTTCGCAGTCCTTGGCGCTTACTTCGAAATCTCTGGAATCACCACGAGTTTCTAACCGCTGCAGCACCTATCGCTATCCACTATCCACTATCCACTGTCCACTATCCACTGTCCACTGCCGTTACACGCTTACCAGCATTTTGCCCAGATTTTCGCCGTGAAACAGGCCGATGAACGCCTCGGGCGCGCGCTCGATGCCCTCAAGGACCGTCTCTTCCCATTTGAGCCGGCCCTCTTTCATCCAGCCGGACACATCGCGCAGGAAATCGTCGCGGCGTTCGGGATGATCGGAGACGATGAAGCCCTGCATACGCAGCCGCCGGCCGATCATCAGGACCAGATTGGCCGGGCCAGCCGCCGCCGCTGTGGCGTTGTACTGGCTGATCATCCCGCACACAACGATTCGGCCCCAGTTGTTCATATACTGCAGCGCGGCCTCCAGATGCGCGCCGCCGACATTTTCGAAGTAGACGTCAATCCCGTCCGGGCAGGCCTGTTTGAGCGCACGCCGCAGATTGTTCGTCTCCTTGTAGTTGATGGCCGCGTCCACGCCGGCGACCTCCTCCAGCCAGCGCGTCTTCGCTTCTGAGCCGGCGGTGCCGACCACGCGGCAGCCCTTGATCTTCGCAATCTGGCAGACCTGGGCGCCGACCGCGCCGGCTGCGCCGGAGACGAAAACGGTCTCGCCCGGCTGCGGCTCACCGATGTCCAGCAGGCCGACGTAAGCTGTCATCCCCGGCATGCCCATCACGCCGAGATAGCTCTGTAGCGGCGCCAGGGAAGGGTCGACTTTGGTCAGCCCGCGGGCTTCTGTCAGCGCGTGCTCGCGCCAGCCGAGCATGTGCAGGACGAAATCGCCCGCGGCGAACTCTTGGCTGTTCGAGCTGATCACTTCGCCGACCGCGCCGCCGGTGAGCGGTTCGTCGAGACCGAATGGGGGCGTGTAGCTGCGCGTATCGCGCATCCGCCCGCGCATGTAGGGGTCCACGGAGATGAACTTGTTGCGAATCAACACCTGGCCTTCGGCGGGGGCGGGCAGTTCGGTTTCGACGAGGGCGAAGTTGTCCGCGGTGGGCAGCCCGTGCGGACGGCTGCGAAGGTGAATTTCACGGCTGGTTATGGTTGTCATTGGTTGTTCCTGATGGCTGTTGGCGGACGAGTTCCCTGCAGTACGATTGCTTTTGCTGGCGGCCTTTCACTGATTCCCGAAAAGGCAGTGGCTTGCCAGGGGTGATTTCAAGAAACCAAGAGAGGGTCAGAGATATTTTCATGCATTGGACAGAAAGCGCAAAAACCCGGGCGTTGTACATCTGTCTTTCGCCTACTGACTTTCGCATACTGACTTTCGCAGAACCACTGCCAGGCTTCCGCTAACAGGTAGCCGGAATTCTGCAGACGAATTCTGCCGTTCGCTTGCGGGTGCAGCCCACTTTTGGGAGTGGGAATCGTCTGGCGGGGACTTCATGCCAGCGGTGGCTGGCATAGTCTTCCAGCTTTGGGGCGCACAGGGCAGGCGCAGGGCTGGCACGGGGCCCGCCCCTACCGAGGCCGTGGGAATCGCTGAATAGGGGGCGAGGCGCGTTGGGCCGCAGGTTGCACAGGGCTGCATTAACCCCACACTCGGCGCGGGGCGTACATCAGGGGGGGGCGTTGCGGGGGGAGTCCCCCCGCACAAGGGAGGGCCGCAGGCCCGACCGTCAAACTGCAGGGGTCAGGGGGCAGGGGATAGTGGTCAGGAACTGCAGGGGGCGGTCCTCTCCGGTCGAACGCGCGAACGGCTGGCGGCGCGCAGACACGGCCGAGTAGGCACGCGGCGCGTTGGAGGCAAGCTGGAATTGCGCACGCACGGTGGCAGGGCGACGGGCCGCCGGTTGCAAAGGGCTACTTTAGAACCCACACCCGGCGGCGTGTGGAGTGGTGTCAGGGGGGCGTTGCGGGGGGAGTCCCCCCGCACAAGGGAGGGCCGCAGGCCCGACCGCCCGAAAGGAATGAGGGAAGCGTATTCCTCCACTCTGCCAGAGAGGGGAACGTTGACCGGCCATGACTCCATTGCTACCCGAGGTATCGGAATCTGCACCCCGATTTTTGGACCGCACCCTTCGCCTGCCGGCTCACCGGAAACGGCGGCCGGTGTAGTATAATTGCATGGATAGCCGCCATCGTCTGCTCGAACAGGAGAGATCAGATGCCAGAAGACAGGCCGGTCACAAGCGCGGAACTTTACCAACGTGCGCAGTCGATCCAGCATCGCATCCGCAGGTGGCGGCGGACGATTCACCAGTACCCGGAGTTGACCTTCGACGAACACCGCACGGCCGGCTATGTCAACAAGGAGTTGCTGGACCTCGACATCGAGACGCAGACGGAAGTTGCCAAAACTGGAATAGTCGGCCATATCCGTGGAAGTCATGGGCCGCTTGTGGGGCTGCGCGCCGACATGGACGCCCTGCCAATCCAGGAGGAAAACGGCAGCGAATTTGACAGCACGCGGCCGGGCCTTATGCACGCGTGCGGACACGATGCGCATACCGCGATGCTGATGGGCGCGGCCGCGCTGCTCAAGCAGGTCGCAGACGAAGGCCGCTTGCCCGGCAGCGTGCGTCTGCTCTTCCAACCCAGCGAGGAGGCTTCGGACGACGAAGGCAAGTCGGGCGGTATGCGCATGGTCGAGGAGGGCGCCCTGGCCGGCATCGATGCGGTATTCGGCGTCCATGTGGACCCGACGCAGGACCTTGGCGTCATCGCCACCCGTTCGGGCCCGTTGATGGCTTCCGCCGATGAGTTCGAAATCAGCGTGCAAGGGACCGGGGGGCACGCGGCGCGGCCGCAAGCGGCAAACGACCCGGTCGTGTTGGCCGCCCACGCCGTGCACGCCATCCACCATATTGTCAGCCGCCGGCTCGACCCCCTCGAACCCGGCGTCATCACCATCGGTCAGATCCACGGCGGCACGGTAAACAATGTCATCCCGGACAGTGTCTATCTCAACGGCACAATCCGCAGCTTTACGCCGGACGCGCGCCGGCTGCTGCAGGAAGAGCTGCGTCGCGCCTGCGGCGTTGTCGAATCCCTGGGCGGCAGCTTCGAATTGACGATCAAAGAGGGTTATCCGCCGACAGTGCTGGACCCGGAAGCGACACGGATTGCCATGGAGGCGGCGGCCGAGTTCCTGGGCGAGGAGAACGTGCCGGAAGCGTCGATGGTCATGGCGGCCGAGGATTTTGCCTACATGGCGCAGGCCGCGCCGGGCAGCTTCCTGCGGCTGGGCACGCACAACCCGGACTGGCCCCAGCGCTACTTCGTCCACACCTCCACCTTCCGCATCGACGAAGACGCTCTGCCGGTCGGCGCGGCCGCGCTGGCCGCGGCCGCGGTTAAATGGATGCGGGAACGGGGCGCGAGGGATGAGTAGTGAGTAGTGTGTGGGTCGCGCCCCCCCCGAAGCGCGCATCTGGCAAAACTGCAGCACATTGCACAAGCCCGAATGATTTTGCCAGGGCGCTCACCCTCTCTTCGCTCCTCTTCCTTCTCACCTTACTCGCCGCCTGCTCGGCCCAGCCTCAGCCGCTTGTGTTCGGCGAACCGATCTGGGCCGACGGCGAAACGAGCAGCTATCGCGTGACGAACCGCGAGGGCCGCATCGTCGGCACGGCCACCTTCCAAGTGCAGCGCGGCCTGGACTGGGCCCAGGAAGACGGCTGGACCCTCCACCGGGAGATCATCGACGCCGGCGTGAGCGAGCGGGCAACAGTTGAAATGCAGCCGGTCGGCTACCGTCCGCTCTACAGCCGTCTCGAGCGCACTGGAGGCAGCGGCTCACAGGTGGTGGAGGCGCAGATCGCGGGCGGCCAGGTCGAGCTCGCCCTGACCAATCGCCAGGGCGCAACCGTCTATGAACGGGTGCAGGTGCCCTCGGATATTCGCGACGAGCGCACTCTGCTGCTGATCATGCGCACGCTGCCGCTGACGCAGGGGTACGCCACCCGAATCAACAGCTTTCTGCCAATCGTCGGCAAGATGGAACGCGTGGTATTGCAGGTACGACGAGACGAATCGGTCACGGTGCCTGCCGGCGTCTTTGACACCTGGGTCGTAGAATTGAAGACCAACGAGCGCACCTCGCGGGCATGGGTGGCGCGTACCGCGCCGTTCGCCGTCGTCAAGTTCATCGACGGGCGGTCGCAGGCTACTTTTGAACTGACCGGCTTCAGCGCCGGTTCCCGCTAGCCGGCGCCGGGTTCAGGGCATACGCCGCCTGCACGTCCCAGCACCGGGCGCCGGCATCCTGCAATGACAAGGAAGCGGAGCTATGGGATTGAAAATCGATCGCTTTACCTGGGGCATTGTTATCGGCGTGGTGGTGTTGATCGCTGCCGCCATCATAACGGTCGTGGTTTCGGGCGGCCGCGGCTGGCAGAGCGCTGACTATCTGAATGAGGATACGCCGCAGGCAGTCGTCCACGACGCCTTCCTGGCCTCGGTGCGCAACGAACCGGACGTTGCGATCGACCACTATTCCCTTGATGTGCTGAAAGAGGACGACGGGCCGCCATTCCGCGAGCGTTTCAGCTACTACGACCACGATCGACCGGCACGGCGGCTGCTCATACTTGACGTGGACATCGACGAGGAGAACGACAGGGCCTACGTTCGCATCGCCATCGACAACTTCAACCAGGGCGGCCTGTTCGAAAGCAGTACATGGACCTACCGGCGCACAATCCCGCTGGTGCGAGAGGACGGGGCGTGGAAAATCGATACCGAGGATCCTTTCCATTGAGCCACCGATTAGTGAGGGCATAGCCGATGACTGAACAGGCAAACGCAAACCCGAACCGGCTGGCGACGATCCGCCGCCTATACCTCTATCTGATCGCGTTCATCAGCCTGGTCGCGGGGCTGTCGGCAACCTATGGACTTATCGAAGTTCTCGTGCGACTCTGGCTGACGCCGGATACGCTGCTGGACGTCAACCCGTCCGGTTTTGCGCGCAACGCTATCGCGCGCCAGGGCGGGTTGCTGATCGTCAGCCTACCGATCTTCCTGCTCCACTGGCGGTTAATCGGGAGACTGGGTGCGCAGCCGGGCGAGTCTGCGGCAGCCCTGCGCAAGCTGTTTCTTTATGCGGTGCTGGCTATCACCGGCTGTGTCGGCGTGCGCGCCCTCTATCTGCTCATCGAGGGCAGCCTGGAGATTTTGCTGGGCTATCCTTTGCCGGAAAGGGTCGCGCAGCCCGGCCGCTGGCAGGCGCAGTTCTTCCACGCGGGGGTACATGCAGCGCTGTTTCTCACATTCGTGCGGCTGCTGCGGGCCGACGGCGACCTGGGACTCGAAGGCGGCTGGGCGGGCAATTGGCGACGGCTCTTTCAGCTGCTCGCCGGCCTCCTGGGGTTGAGCCTGCTCATCACCGGCGCCGCCGACGCGCTGAATCTCGTCTGGCGCTTTCTGCTGCAATCGTTTGGCGAGACGAATCTGGCAACGGTGGGGGTTGCCTGGTGGGAGCGCGGTCTGGCCGGTTCGTTGGCCGCTCTTCTGGTGGGCGGGCTGGTCTGGCGGCTGAACAATCTCTACTGGGACAGTCTGTTGGCGATGCAGCCGCCGGAAGGGCGCATGGCGCTGCGGCGCCTCTACCTCTATGCCTCCACCGTCCTGTCGGCGGCCGTCACATTGATACCCGTTGCAATGCTCCTGAGACTCGCTGTCCTCGTTATCCTCGGCGAGGTCGACACAGACTATGTCAACATCGATGATCTCACCACGCCGCTCGGTCTGTTGCCGGTCGGGGCCCTGGCCTGGCGCTGGCATTGGATTCAGGTCCTCACCGAGGCGGAGCGCTACGGCGACACGCGCGAGAGCGAGTTCGTGCGGCGGCTCTACTACTACGCGGTGGCCGCGACCGGGCTATTGCTCCTCTGGATCGGGTTGGTCGATCTGCTAAGCGCGCTGCTGGACTACCTCTTCATTGGCGGAGAGTCGGTCGAAAAGGGCTTTCGCGCGTACCAGCTCTCTTCCGGGCTGAGTCTGATCGCGGTCGGCGCGCCGGTCTGGTCGCTGCACTGGCGCACGTCGCAGCGCACGGCCCTGCGGGACAACGAGACCGGCCGCGCCGAGCGGGCGTCCTGGCCGCGGCGCCTCTACCTGTACGGCATCGCGTTGGTGGGCGCACTGCTGATACTGTTCGAGCTGGCGGTCGTCGTTTACCGTGTGCTGCTGTGGGCATTGGGCGATCCCCAGGCAGACGTTTTGGGCGTCGAAACGCAGGGCGGGCTGGTGCGCGCGGTAACCGCGACCGCCTTCTGGGCGGTCCATCTGCTCGCCATCCGCACCGACAGCCGGATGGTGGATGAATCGCCCGAGACCGAGGCGCCAGATGCCGAGCGGGAACCGGTGGACGCGCCGAGCCGCCGCGCGGAACTGCTCGCCCGCATCGAAAACCTGGAGTCGGAGTTGACCGCGTTGCGGGCTGAGCTTGCCGGGTTGGATGATGAGGTACGAGAAGTGAGTGAATAGAAGTGAGTAATGCTTCCCGCGTGCCAATTTGTGGCTACCCTTTTCTCTTTTGAGTTTCCGTGCTAAGTGAGCGCTAGCTTAGACATATGAAGAGGCAAAAGGTAGTACTCACGTGGAGAACGATTGAATGGTAGACCCTATTCTCTCATTGGCATTTTCAATGCAGTCAAATCGTGGCGTGTACGCGCTTCTGCTAGGCTCCGGAGTATCCAGGGCGGCGGAGATTCCTACCGGTTGGGAGATTACTCTCGATCTGGTGCGCAAACTTGCGGAGTCATCTGGCGAAGAGTGGAGGCCTGACCCAGAACGATGGTTTCTGGACAAATTTGGGGAGGCGCCAGACTATTCTCAGCTGCTTGACCAGCTCACAAGAACGCCGACCGAGCGGCAGCAACTCTTGCGACCTTATATCGAGTCGAACAAAGAAGAACGCGAGGAAGGCAAGAAGCAGCCGACAGCAGCCCACCGCGCCATCGCTCAGTTGGCCGCGCGGGGATTCATCAAGGTCATAGTGACGACCAACTTTGACCGCCTGATAGAGTCTGCTTTGGGTGAAGCAGGCGTCGTGCCGACGGTGATCAGTTCAGTAGATCAAGCCAGAGGCGCCCTCCCTCTTATTCATACGCAGTGTTGCGTGTTCAAGATACACGGGGACTATCTTGATACACGTATTCTCAACGCCCCTGACGAACTTGACGAATACGACGAAGAGTTCGACGGGCTTCTTGACCGCATATTCGACGAGTTTGGTCTGGTCGTCTGCGGCTGGTCCGCCGAGTGGGACAATGCTCTGAGCAATGCAATTGAACGTGCTCCGTCCCGCCGTTTCACTACATTTTGGGCGTTGCGCGACGAAGCCAGCGCTCAGGCAAGAGAACTGATCAATCGGCGAAACGCGCAAGTCATTTCCATAGACGGCGCCGATGAGTTCTTCGGATCTGTTCAGCAGCATGTGGAGGCGATCGAGGAATTCTCGAAACCGCATCCCCTTTCCACAGAAGCAGCGGTGGCGAGCTTGAAGCGCTACCTTCCGGAGCAAAGATTCCAAATACAACTTGGCGATCTAATAGACTCAACAGTCGAGCGAGTAAAGAAGGCAATCTCAGGCGCAGAATTTGATGTGGGCAGTCCGATCCCAACCCCGGAATCTGTGACGACGCGTATTCGTGCTTACGACGCGGCCTGCTCAACTATGATGACAATAGGAGTGGTGGGAGGGCGCTGGGCAGAACAGGAGCACATCAGGACCTGGAAACGGGCTCTCAAGCATTTGTGTACAGTGCCCCATATCGGAGGAAATGTAATGTGGCTTGATATGCGCCTCTACCCAGGTGCTCTCCTGTTTTACGCACTGGGACTTGGAGCCGTCGAGTCGGAGCGGCTCGCCTTTCTCGGCCAGTTATTTTCTACCGTAGTTCAAGACGATAGGAACGAGAGTCTGCCCGTTGTGCATTTGCTAGCACCATTCGTGCTTTTGAATGGTGGACGACTGAAAGGAATCTTAGAAGGTAAAGAGAAACATTATCTGCCTCTCAACGAGTGGATGCTCGATACATTGCGACAGCATTCTTTAGGAGAAATCCCTGATAAAGAACACTACACAACCAACTTTGTCAAGCTAGAGATACTCATGTCTCTAGGCATGATGTACTTGCATAGACCTGGACTGAGGGGGGGCGCTCGTGGAACATTTTGGTATCGAAGCGAGATTAGGAGCAGGTGTCTGCAGGAAATAAGTCAATCCATCAATGACCTCGGCGATGAGTCACCTTTTGTCAAAACAAGAATCTTCGGCAGGTCCGCGGAGGATTGCATACAACGTATGTCAAATCTTCAACAGTTTATCGCTAATACACCTTTCTTTTGAATTTGACTTGGGTAGCGACTGCAATTGTAATGAGATGGTCACGAGATTCACTGAAACCAAGAATGCCGACGAGACGGAACCGGTCAGTTCGCTGACCGGACAGATTGACTAAGGGTGACTCCCGAGACCTGGACCACGAGCAAGAAGAAAGCCTGAACGTACGAAGTAGGCAAGCTCTTTGTGGCTTATGGGGTTCGAAAAAGCCACCGACTTCAGATGCTTTAGGGGCTAATGCACGTCCAGAATATCCGCAACGGGCAGGCCGAGTTCGGGTAGTTGGGGTGAAGTAACCGTGTCCCCGCGCAAATATATGCCGCTTTCCACGTAGACTTCGCCCGCCAGGTTCAGTACCGTTACCGACGCCTGCTCAGGATCGACAATCCAGTATTCCTGGATCCCCGCGCGCGCGTACTCAAGCCGTTTCGTCACCAGGTCCCGCTCGCGGTCTTCGCGGCTTTCGCTGACGATTTCGATGGCCAGGTCGGCGCCGTCCCAGTATTTCTCTTGGCGCAGGCCGCTGCTGCGATCGCGCAGTAAAACGATGTCCGGTTCGCGGTACTTCTGGTCCCACAACCGCAGTCGCATTCCGGCCGGGCGTATCGCGCCGCCAATCTGTTTTACGTGCGAGTACAGTGCGTGGATTATAGTCCCCAGGATGCCCTGGTGCAGGTCCGTGGGCGGGTCATGCACCTCCACAAACCCGCTATCGAATTCAACCCGGCGGTTGGTGTCCAACGCCAGGTATTCCTGCTCGCTCCACGCGCCCTGGTATGGAAACAGCGTCGCGATGCGCCAAACCGGTGTGCCAGTCTCAGAAGTGCCCATGGTGCACGGTCCCGGTGTATCCCGTTCAATCCGCGAATCGCTTCACGACGTCTGCCGCCGCGCTGTACGGATCAACCTCCCGCCTCAACATCCGCCCCACCAGCTCTTGCCGCTGCGCCGGGGAGAGCGTTCTTTCCAGCCGCGCCCGCAGCTCGGCCTCGACTAGGCTCTGCAGCATCCGCGCAAGGCGCGTCCGCTCGCGGTCGGCCAGTGCACCGCTCTCCTGCAGCCATGCTCTGTGCTCTTCCAGCGCGTCGCGCAGGCGCGCAACACCGCCGCCGCTGACCGCGACCGTCTTCAACACCGGGATCGACCAGCCTTGCCCACTTTCATCTGAGACCGCCGCACGCGCGTCCATCAATTCTCCATGATGGAGAATGGTCTGCGCCGCCCCGCCGCCCGTCTCCAACATCATCTCCAGCGCGGCGACCGCGCGGTCGGCGCCCTTGCGGTCCGCCTTGTTGACCGCGAAAACGTCGGCAATCTCCAGCAGCCCCGCCTTGATCGCCTGGACCTCGTCGCCCATGCCCGGCGCCTCTACTACCACAACCGTGTCGGCGACCGCCGCGATCTCGACCTCGGCCTGGCCCGCGCCCACCGTCTCGACCAGGATGCGGTCAAAGCCGGCCGCGTCGAGCAGCAGCAGCGCCTCCGCGCTGGCCTTGGCCAGCCCGCCCGCGCCGCTGCGCGTCGCCATCGAGCGGATGAAGACACCCTCGTCGCCGCTGTGCCCGGTCATGCGCACCCGGTCCCCCAGCAGCGCACCGCCGCTGAGAGGGCTGGTCGGGTCGACAGCCAGCACGCCGACGGTCAGCCCGGACTCGCGGTAGTTATCGGCCAGCGCCGAGACCAGCGTCGACTTGCCCGTGCCCGGCGCGCCCGTGATGCCCACCAGGTGCGCCTTGCCCTTGTGCGCAAAGGCGGCCTGCACGATGCGGGCGGCATCCTCCGCTTCGTCCTCGACGCGGCTGATCGCGCGCGCTAGCGCAAGCCGCTCCCCATTCAGCAGGCCGTCGATCAACTGGCGGGTGGGAATCCGTTTGGGCATTGGTTGACTGCGGTTTTCGTTTATTGATTGTGGGCTGGCAGCGAAATTCCGCGTAAGAGCACGATGGAAGACGGCGGGAACCTAGCCGCTGAAAGCATCCTGAATGAAGGCGATAATCTCGGCGGTAGAGGTGCCCGGGCCGAAGACGGCGTGGACGCCGGCGGCTTTGAGCTGGGCGGCATCCTCGTCGGGGATGATGCCGCCCACCAGCACCAGCGCATCCTCCTGGCCCTGGGCGTGGAGCAGTTCGATGACTTTGGGACAGAGCGTCATGTGCGCGCCGCTCAGGATCGACAGGCCGACGACGTCAACATCCTCCTGCAGCGCGGCCTCGGCGATCATCTGCGGCGTTTGGCGGATGCCGGTGTAGATCACCTCGAATCCGGCATCGCGCAGCGCCCTGGCGATCACCTTGGCGCCGCGGTCGTGGCCGTCCAGGCCCGGCTTGGCGATCAGAACGCGTATCCGGTTGCGGTTCACCTGAGTCATGGCAGTGGGCAGTGGGCGGTGGGCGGTGGACGGTGGGTAGTGGACGGAAACGGCACGAACTGCTGCCCTACAGTATGGTAAATCAACCGGAGATTATGTTAAAATACCAGCCGCGCATCGCCAAGGCCGGTGCGCCTGTTATTCTACTCCGGCCTGGAGGCAGGCCGGGGCGACGGAGGCAGCATGCTTTACCCGCGAACCGAACGCCAGCAGCGCTTTGTTGATATCGCATCGGCGCTGGTCCCCGCGCTGCAGGAGCGGGCCGCGCGGCACGACCGCGATGGCTCCTTCCCGCACGAAAACTTCACCGATATTCGGCGGGTCGGACTGCCCTCCCTGGTGATCCCGGAGGAATACGGCGGCTGGGGCGCCGATCTGCTCGAATCTACGCTGACGATGGAGCGGCTGGCGCAGGGGGACGGCAGCACCGCGCTCAGCTTCGTCATGCACGTGCAGGTGATGGGCGGCGTGGCCGAGGAGCCGAACGGCTGGCCCCGGCCGCTTTTCGCGCAGGTCTGCCGCGACGCGGTGGCGCAGGGCGCGCTCATCAACTCGGTCGCCACCGAGCCGAAGCTGGGCAGCCCCAGCCGCGGCGGCATGCCCGAAACCAGCGCCGAACCGGTGACGGAAAAGGGAGCGGCCGCCTGGCTCATTAACGGCCTCAAGACTTTCGCCAGCCTCAGCCCGGAGATGGACTATTTTATCATCCCGGCGGCGCTGCAGGACGGAAGCGGCCATATCGCCCGTTTCGTCATCCCGGCCGGCCCCCACTTCGAGATTATCGAGACCTGGGACTCGTTCGGGATGCGCGCGACCGGCAGCCATGACCTGAAAATCGTAAACGCCCGCGTGACCGATGATCAGATGATCGCACGCGGCGCGCCCAGCCCGCACACGACCGGCAAGGCGCCGGCCAACGCCTGGTTCATCTGCACGGTCGGCGCGGTCTACCTGGGCGTGGCGCAGGCTGCGCTGGACTTCGCCGCCGATTTCGCGCGCAAGCGCGCGCCGACCGCGCTCGGCAAACCGATTGCCGAGCTGGAAGGCATCCGGCGCCGACTCGGCCAGGCCGAGCTGCTGCTGCTCCAGGCCAGGGCGCTCCTCTACAACACGGCGCGCGACTGGGACGAGATGTCCGGCGCGCGGCGGGATGAACTCTCCCCTGCTGTAATTGCCACCAAGTACACTGTCACCAACAACGCGATCGAGGCGGTTGACCACGCCGTCCGGGTTGTGGGCGGCGCCTCGATGGCCCGCAGCCTGCCGTTGGAACGCTACCTGCGCGACGTCCGCCCCGGCCTCTTCCACCCGCTGAACGACGACCAGGCGCTGCTCATCTTCGGGCAGAACGCGCTCAAGAGGGTCCAATCCGCCGCCGACTAGAGCTGAAATCTCAATAGGGACTGACATGAACGCAGAGAACCCCCCCGATGCTCTGCCAACGCCCGATCAGCCGCCGCCGATGCCGCTGGCCGCTGCGCTGCGGTTGATCGGTCTCGGTTTCCTGCTGGGCGCGATACTGGCCGGGGTCGTAATGTGGCTCCTGCGGCGGCCGGAACAGCCGCCCATTGTGCTGCATCCTCCGCCAACCGCCGAACCCACGCCGACTCCGATTCCCACGGCGACCCCCGGCCCCGTGTTCGTATTCGTCAGCGGCGGCGTGCGCAATCCCGGCATGTTTGAGTTGCCGCCCGGCGCGCGCGTTGGCGATGCGCTGGCCAAAGCGGGCGGACTCGTGGAGGAGGCGGACCCGGCGCTGGTGAACCAGGCCGAGCTGGTCTTCGACGGGGCCCAGATCCATGTGCCCCTGCCGCTGGCGTCGGACGGCGCAGATGCCTCGCCCAATCTCCAGCAGCCCGCTGCCGGACTCTCGAGCGAGGCCCCGCCGGCCGCAAGTGCTTCCGCCGGTGGGTTGATCAACGTCAACACGGCTTCAGCGGAGGAACTCACTGCACTTCCCGGCGTCGGCCCCAGCAGAGCGGCCGCAATCATCGCCGAACGGCCCTATGCAGCAATCGAGGATTTGGAGCGGGTCTCCGGCATCGGGCCCAGCGCGGTGGCGACGCTCACGCCCCTGGTGAAGGTCAGCGACTAAGTGCAGCCGGCCGCGATCGCGATCCGCCGCCGACTGCCGCTTTCGCCATATCCCAAAGAATGGGGATGGCGAGGCCGGGGCGAAAAAGCGAGACCGGTGGACTGACCAGATGGGCCACGTTGAAGAAAGTGAGGCAGACATCCTTGCGCTGGATGCGATCCAAAACATGCTCCAGGTACAGGTGCATGAAGCGATCGAAGAGGGTGGCGTCGCCGGCCGCGCGACCGGCCCAGCGGAAGTCGTCGCTGGTGGCGAGTTGCCACGGCGTTTGCAGCATCTTCGCCAGCTTCTTCTGGAAGGCCAGCCCCAGCTCCGCCGAGCCCGAATCGCGCAGGACGCCGTCGAGCACCTCCGCTGAGAGCGCGCTTACGGTCATGCCCTGTGCGTAGACCGGATTGAAGGCGCAGACAGAGTCGCCCAGCGCGATCAGCCCCTGCGGCCAGCGCTTCAGGCCCTCAAAATGACGCCAGTGGTTCTCGGTGCGCCGGTAGCCGATGATGCCGCTGAGCGGTTGCGCCGCGCTGATCGCTTCCCAGACTTGCGGGCCGATCAGATTGCGGGCAAATTCTTCAAATCCGGCCTCGTCGGTCGGCGGGTGATTGCCGGCGTAGCCGACCAGCGTCACAACCCAACGATTGTCCTCAACCGGCTGGACCACGGCGCCGCCGCTGATGTCGGGGAAGCGGGTGCCGAGCAGCACCATCTTCCATTCCGCCTGCCAGCCCGCGGGAATCCTGTACCAGCGCGTCGTGTAGCCCACGTCGGCGTTGACCGTCGACTCCCGGGGCTCCGGGTAGCCGAACTCTGCCAGCCACTCCGGCAGGCGCGAGGCGCGTCCGCAGGCATCGACGACGAGATCGGCATGCAGTGTAACCGAATCGCCGTTTGCGGCGCAGACCGCGCCGGTAATGCGGCTGTTGTCGCTGTTGGCGCAGAGTCTGGTGACCCGGTGGCCGTTGCGAAAGTGGATATTGGCGCGGCGGCGCAGATGTTCGCGCACCTGCCGTTCGAGCAGATCGCGGCTCACACTGAAACCGAGCAGGTCGAGGTTGAAACGCGGCAGCCAGCCGCCGGCAGCCAGGACGGCCGTTTCTTGCAGCCAGTTGAGCGGCGGCGCGCCGAGGGCAAGCAACTCCTCCTCCAGCCCTGGGAACTGTCTTCGCAGGATCTCCACACCCCGCAGCAGGAGCACATGTACATGCCGCGACTGGGGCACGCCGGGCCGCCACTCGTCTTTGCCGCCGTCGTCCCGTTCGACGACGGTAACCCGCTCAAAATGGTCGGACAGCACATTGGCGGCGAACAGTCCGGCCATGCCGCCGCCGAGGACGACGGCGGTTCTTCGCGGTTGGTTCTCCGACTCGAATAGCCCCATTGCTATCTCCCTCCCGATTTGCAGCGATTCTTCGACCCATTACTTCCCAATCTGCGAGGCGCGCCATGGACTCGCAGCAGCCCACCGAAAGCTGGAAACCAGGAGCTAAGAGCTGGCCACGATTCCCGCCTGCACCAGCTCGTCCAGAATCTGCTGCGCGATCTCGTCCGCTGAGTACCGGTCGGTCTCCAGGACGAGGTCCGGCCGCGTCGGCTCCTCGTAGGGCGCCGAGACGCCGGTGAAATTCGGGATTTCGCCGCGCGCGGCGCGCGCGTACAACCCCTTAGGATCGCGCCCTTTGCAGACCTCGAGGTCGCACTTGACGTAGACCTCCCAGAACGGGCCTGTCGGCTCACCCACCGCCCCCGCCCGGTCAGCTCCCTGCCCGCCTCGCTCCGGGTCGGACGCCGCCACAAGCGCCCGCGCCGCATCCCGATCGGCGATGTAGGGTGAAATGAAGGTGCACAGCACGATGTTGCCGTGCTCGTATGCCAGCTTCGCCACCTCCGCCACGCGGCGGATGTTCTCCTGGCGCGCCTCCGCACTGAAGCCCAGATCGCTGTTGAGGCCATGGCGCACGTTGTCGCCGTCGAGGGAAAAGGTGCGCACGCCCAGCCGGTAGAGCCGCTGCTCCAGCGCTTTGGCGATTGTCGACTTGCCCGAACCGGACAGACCGGTGAACCAGAGCACCGCCGCCGCGTGCCCGTTTATCTCCTCGCGCATCGGCCGCGTGACCGCGACCGGCTCCCAGACGACATCGGAGGAACGGGAAGCGGCAAGCGCAGGGCGGGACCTGCTCCTTTCGCGCGTTTGCACAATTTCGCTGACCCGCCGCGCCCGGTCGCGGATCATGCCGGCCGCGACCGTGTTGTTCGTGTGCGGGTCCATCAGGATAAAGCTGCCCGTGGCGCGGTTGATCTGATAGGCATCGAAAAATAGCGGCTCGGTCGTAACGATATGCGCACGGCCGATCTCGTTCAGCTGCAGCGTTTGCGCGTCCTGCCGGTGCATCGTGTCCACGTCGATGCGATAGTTCAACTCCTGGACGGAAGCGCGCACCCGCCGCGTCGAATGTTGCAGCCAGTACCAGTTGCCGGGCGTGAAGTGGGCAGCGAAGTCGCCGCCCGGCCCGTTCCCGCGACAGTTCATGGGCCCTTCACTCATCCAACAGAGCGTTGCGTCGATCTGGTTGGATGAATGCGGAAGATTGCGCACCCGCACCAGCATGTCGCCGCGGCTGACATCGATCTCGTCCTCAAGCGTAACCACGATCGAGTCGCCGACCTGCGCGCGTTCATAGCTCTCTTCACCGCGATGGATGCCGGCCACGCGGCTGCGGATGCCGGTAGGCAGGGCCACCACCTCTTCGCCGAGCGCGATGCGGCCGGAAACGATCTGCCCGGCGAAACCGCGAAAGTCGCGGCCATCGGCGTTGCTCGCCCTGATCACATACTGGATCGGCAGTCGGAAATCAACGATGTTGCGGCCGGCGCCGATGTTGACCGTCTCCAGATGGTGCAGCAGCGTTGTGCCGTTGTACCAGGGCATGTTGGCGCTCTGGCTGACGATGTTGTCGCCGTGCAGTGCAGAGATCGGAATGTAGACGACATCGCGCACGTTCAGCTTGGCGGCAAATGCGCGGTATTCGGCCACAATCTCGTGGAAGCGCGCCTCACTGTAGCCGACCAAATCCATCTTGTTGACGGCGACGACGATATGGGGGATCTGGAGCAGCGAGGCGATGAAACTGTGCCGCTTGGACTGGGTCAGGACACCCTTGCGCGCATCCACCAGGATGATCGCCAGCTCCGCGGTTGACGCGCCGGTCACCATGTTGCGTGTGTACTGGATATGGCCCGGTGTGTCGGCGATGATGAACTTGCGCCTGGGCGTAGCCGTGTAGCGGTAGGCGACGTCGATCGTGATGCCCTGCTCCCGCTCGGCGCGCAGCCCGTCGGTCAGGAGCGCCAAATCGACCGTTGCATCGCCGCGCGCGGCGCTGGCCTGCTCAACCGCTTGCAGCTGGTCTTCAAAAATCGCTTTGGAGTCGTAGAGCAGCCGCCCGATCAGGGTCGATTTGCCGTCATCCACACTGCCGGCGGTCGAAAAACGTAAAAGGTCCATGTCAATTCAACTGGCAATTGTTCGGTGGCTCATGCAGTTGCTTTCCAATATCCACTGACTTCTATCCACTGACCACTATCCGCTGCTGTCAGAAATACCCTAGCCGCTTTCTGTCCTCCATCGCGGCTTCGCTGCGGCGGTCGTCCGCGCGGTCACCGCGTTCGGTTATGCGCGCGGTCGCGACCTCCTCTATGATCGCGGCCAGGCTGCCGGCGGCGGAGAGCACCGCGCCGGTGCAGGTCATGTCGCCAATCGTGCGGAAGCGCACTTTCTCACAGCTTACCGTTTCGCCCGCCTGCGGGGTGACATGAATTCCGACCGCGAGCAGGACCCCGTCGCGGCGCACCACCTCCCGCTCATGGGCGAAATAGAGGCTGGGCAACTCGATACGTTGCTCGGCGATATACTGCCAGATATCGAGCTCGGTCCAGTTGCTGATTGGAAAGACGCGGAAATGCTCGTTGTCCAATTTACGCCCGTTGAAAAGGTTCCACAGCTCGGGCCGCTGGTTCTTGGGATTCCACTGGCCGAACGCGTCGCGGTGCGAGAAGAAGCGCTCCTTCGCTCTTGCCTTCTCCTCGTCGCGGCGGCCGCCGCCTATGGCTGCGTCAATCCGCAGCTCTGCCAGGGCATCCAACAGCGTAACTGTCTGCAGTTTGTTGCGGCTGGGATTGAGACCCGGTTCCTCCTGAACGCGCCCGGCGTCGATTGAGTCCTGCACCGAGCGAACCAGCAGGCGGACACCCAACTCTTGAATAAGCTGATCGCGGAACAGCAAGGTTTCGGGGAAGTTGTGTCCCGTGTCGATGTGCAGCAGCGGAAAGGGAATCCGCCCCGGCGCGAACGCTTTGCTGGCCAGATGCGCGCAGACGATCGAGTCCTTGCCCCCGGAAAAGAGCATGCAGGGCCGCTCGAACTGGGCCGCCACCTCGCGCAGCACATAGATCGCCTCCGACTCGAGCTGACGCAGGTGTCCGACCAGGGGAGCAGGCAGCCCGTGCGCCGCGTCGTCACGCGCAGCATGCAATGGGCTCTCTTCGATATCCTGCACTGCTTCAGCTCCCAGCGTCACATCGTCCATTGCCTACCCTCGCTTCGAGTGCGCGGCGGTTGGCCACAGCCCTTGCAAAGTCTTCATACTACGACGTTACGGCCTTTTCAGCCAAACTTGCCGATATATCAGGCGGGCCGCTGCACGTCCCGCTTAGAGGAACCGCGGCGACGAACTCCCCTTGGATTATTCTACCTCTACAATTGGTTGTCCCTTGATTCCACGGTTACAATGTGGAAATCCGTTGCAGACCGAATGCCTTGCCGCTTCTGTTTGCCGCTTGTGTTTATGGACAAACGCCGCGCCCGCGCGCTTACCCGTCAACGTAGAGGGAGTGCCGGACACCTGTACTCGATCGGAGATCCCATGAATTCGCATAACAGACGTTCGCGCCGCAAGAAGGAGGGGAACGAAAGGGGAGGGATGCCCCTAGTGGTCCTCCCGTTCCTCGCAGCCGTCCTTCTACTCGTCGCCGCCTGCACCGCCGACGGCTACATTGTCAGCCCGCCCGTTGCCGACTCCGGCGTTGCCGACTCCGGCGTTGCCGACTCCGGCGCTGTCGACTCCGGCGTTGCCGACCCCTGGCAGCAGCCCAACATGCACAGAGGCGTCTCCGTCGGCCTTACCGAAGAGGGCTATCCCTTCCGCGGCGACCCTAACGCTCCCGTCACCGTCTACGAGTACAGCGACTACGAGTGCCCCTTCTGCGCCCGTCACGTCATCCAGACCGAGCCGGCGCTCCTGGCCGCATTCGGAGAGAGCGGCGCGGTGAAATTTGTCTTCCGCGATATGCCCCTCTCCTCGCTCCATGCCAACGCGCTGTCCGCGTCCATCGCCGCCAACTGTGTCGCCGAACAGGATGTCGTCCTGTTTTGGCAGATGCACGACAGGCTCTTCCGCACGCAGAAGGAGTGGGCGCCGCTCGAAGAGGCTCTGTCCTACTTCGCCGGGCTGGCGCAGGAGCTGGGCGTGGACCCCACGCAATACGGCTCCTGCATGGCCAATAGCGGGCCCCTGGTGGAAAAGGTAAATGCAAGCCTGGAGGAAGCCAGGTCCTTTGGCTTCACCGGCACGCCCAGCTTCCGCTTCGTCTATGAAGAGACCGGCGAAGCCTTCAGCCTCACCGGCGCACAGCCTTACGACACCTTCTCCAACTGGATCGAAACGATCGCGCTCGGGGGCTCGCCGCAGGGCGCTGCGCAGGCGCCGCAGCAAGACCAGACGCAGGGCGAAGGACAGCTGCCCTTCTGGGCCACCGCTGCAGGCCTGCTCCCCGACCCGGACCGGCCCGGCTTCACCCTCGCAGGCGACATATACAAGGGCAGCAGCGACGCCCCGATCGTCGTCGTCGAGTTCAGCGACTTCCAGTGCCCCTACTGCAGCCGCCACACGCTGACAACGCAGCCGGTCCTGGATGAGGAGTTCGTAAATACGGGGCAGGTGATGTGGGTGTTCAAGCATTTCCCGATCGAGAACATCCATCCCTTTGCCGTCTCGGCGGCGATTGCCGCGGAGTGCGCAGCGCGGCAGGAGGCGTTCTGGCAGTTTCACCACCGCCTTTTCGTCGAGATGTCGGACTGGTCCCGCCCGGACAACAGGGGCTACTTCATGGCCTTGGCCGCCGAATACGAACTGGACATTGACGCTTTTGAGAGCTGTCTGGCCCAGGATGAATCCGCCCTTGCAGTACAGAGCGATCTGCAGGATGGCATGCCTTTCGTGCGCGGCACGCCCACCTTCGTCGTTCTCTACGGCGGCGAGGGCCGGCTGATTCCCGGCGCTCTGCCTGCCGACCAGTTCGTCGGCGCGCTTTCCGAAGCGCTCGCAGCGGTTGGCGTCGAAAGCGACCCTGGCAGCGAATAAAACGGCAACGTGACGTGAAGAGCGGCGGGTGGACAGTCCAACAGCGGTTCACCCGCCGCTTTCGCTCATTGGCTGAAGTTCGTGATTCATTGGCGGATCGTAGGCAAATCGCCCAAAATCGGTTCCGCTTTTTCTGCGCGTTGTCGACATTCGAAGAGACTGTCAGGCCGCGGCCACCACGCCACTCCGTGCCCACATCTCCAGTGTATCCCCCTGCCGTTCGTCCCCGTCTTGAGGCCCGATTTGGAACGCCTTCCCAGTCCGACCAGGGCCTTTTGTTCGCATTCTGCGCTATGATAAAATCCAAATGGATACCAGCGCAGCCAATGCGCGCGCATTTCGCTCACAGCAGGTCTGTCCCCATGAACGGGGATGCCGCCCTCGTTGTCGAAGCGGGGGAAACGCGGAGCCGATGCGCGCGCACGTTTCTCTATTGGACCGGGAACCTTCAGGGGGTGTGGAGGCGTTCTCTCTCCGGGAAACCACTGTCGCTTTCTCCCCCGAACAGGAGCGCCGTCTGCCCGAAAAAGCTCTTCACCGGCTTTACGCCGTGTTTGCATCTCTTCTATCCGGCTGTCTCCTCCTGTCGATGACGGGACGTTTCGTCGCGCCAGTACACGCCCTGACCCAAACCAGCGCCCCAAAAGCACAGCTCACAATCGGCAATGCGCAGCCGGCCGCCGCCGACCCGATCGACGTAATCGTCATCCTCGATGACTCCGGCAGCATGGCCACCTGTTGGCCCTGGGAAGCAGGGACGCCGCCCACCTCTCCCCCCTGCGAAGGCTACAGCAGCAACGCGCCCAGCGATCCGAACGAGCTCCGCTATAGCGCGGCGCGGCTATTGGTACATCTGGCCGACAGCGCCGACCGCATTGCGGTTCTCCGCTTTGACAGCACGGCGGAGGGCGTCGGCGCGCTGAGCCTCCTGCAGCAGATGGGCAGCGCGGAAAACCGCCGCCGGCTTGCCGCGACGCTGCAGGCGCCCGAGGACTATGTCGAACGCGGCTACACGCGTATGGATTTGGGCCTGCGCGAGGCGCTGCAGCTGCTCGAAACACACAGCGACCCCAGCCGCAGCCAGTATGTGCTCCTGCTGACCGATGGCGAACCGACCGCGCCGCTGCACGTGCCGGGCCAACGTCCCGTCATTGCCAATCTGCTGGCACAGATCGAGGACGCGGGCGCGCTCCTCTACCCTGTGATCCTTTGCAATCCCGATGCCGGCTGCGCAGGCGATTTCCTCAAAAGCCACTCCGCCCTGGCACGCGAGGCCAAGAGTTCGCAGGACCTCCTGCTCATCTTCAGCGAGATTTTCGCCGAAATGAAGTCGGACCGTTCGCTCGTCACCCGGCGCAACGTGGCCGGTGACCTGACGATTTCGATTCGCAACGGACATGGCACGGGCAGCATCGCCTTCGTCAGCCCGCACTCGGCGATCACGGCAGTGCAAAGAGATGGCGCGCCAGTCCAGACGCAGAGCCTTCTCGATGATGGCAATATCGACCTGAACGTCGCGGTTGCGCCGCTGCCAGCCGGGGAATGGGTCGCCGAAACAAACGACCTCAGCACCTTTGCCGTCGTCCAGGCGGACAGCTACCCCGAACTGGTCTTCCCGCCGCCGAGCGTCCAGGGCAACGCTGCCTCGACACGCTACTATCCTGCCGGCGGTTCGCCGCTCATCGTTGCGGCCGGGGCCGGCCCCGCCGCCGACGAACCGCTGCTTCTCGACGGAACAACGCCGATCCCCGACCTCGGCCAGGACCCAATCAGCGGGAGGAAGATCGCCGCCCAGCAGCTTGCCGGCAGCCCGGATGAGTTGACCATACAGTTGGGGGAGGACAGGCACCCGCTGCAGTTGCGCCGCACCTTCCGGCTGCAGGCCCGCGACGACCTGCCCAAGGCTCAGGTCCTCTCGCCTTCAGCCACCAATTCCGGCATCCGCGACGACGGAAGCCTGCTCCTGCAGATCGGCTTTGCCGCCGGCGTTGAGGCGCAAGATATGCAGGCCGCGGTCTATGTGTACGACGTCACCGGCGGAGGCAGCCAAACCGTCTACCGCACAGGGCTCAGCTGCCACAGTCCGGCTGCCGGCCGCAGCCCTCTCTGCTCCGACGACGGCTTTACGCCGCAGGACGGGCATGACTACGAGGCGCTCTTCCTCATGACCGCAGTGGTTGACGGGATCCGTTTCGGCGACTTCGCACGCACGCCGCTGGAAGTCGAGCCGGCGATCTATGTGCGCGGCCTGCCGACCGACATCGACCTGGCGAAAATGCCGCTCGGGGGCTGGCCCCTGACCGTGCAGGCCAGCACGGTTGAGGAGATCGGAACGCTTGAGGCCTCGTTGATCCTGCGCCGCTCCGATACGAGCGAAATCGTGCGCGAAACATCACTCAACTTTTCCATCGAAGTGCCGGAACAGGGCAGCCAGGCAGCCCTGCTGCGCGTGGAGGGCCTGGAACTACTCCGCCCCGGCGCATACGAAGGCCAGCTGAATCTTTCCGCTTTCAACCCGGCCGGCCTGCCGATGGAGGTGAAGGTCCGGCCCGCGCCCTCGCTGCCGGTGGCGCTGAACATCCCGCGCTCCGAAGCGCGTATTCAGGTGCAGGAGGCCGACTTCGGCGAACTGCTCTTCGATACGTCGCCGAATTTCCGGCTGGACGAGGAGATCATGCTTCCCGTCGCCTACAACTCGGACACGCCCTTCCGGCTGACAGTCGAACTGACCGAAAGCAGTTGCAGCGGCCTGACCGCCACCGCCGGCGATCTGCTGCCCGCCGCGCCGGCAAACAGTGATGGCGCCGCCGAAGCCAGCGGCTCAGTCGGCTGGCAACAGGCCATCATGACCGTCTGGGCGCTTCCGATCCGGCTGCAGAGTCAGACGCCGATGACGCCAGGCAGCTGCCACGGCGTCCTCAGCCTGTCCGGCCCCGGCCAGGACTTCGACGTTCTTTCGGATACGATTCCCTTCCGTCTGCAGATTCGCGACGTGGAGTGGAGCCTCGCCGGCGCGCTCGATTTCGGCAACCTGGGGCGGGCGGGCGAAAGAGCGACCGAGACGCTGCTCCTGCGCTTTGACGGCAAAACGCCTTTCGTCGTGCAGGTGGTCGGGGTCGCGGCATCAGGCGAAACCGGCGACGGCGTGATGACGCTGGACGAACAGTACCTCGAGGCCCCGCCGGTCGAAGTGAGCGGACTGCCCGATGACGAAGGGTTCTTCGAAGTTCCCGTAACGCTGGTTGCGCGCAATGCCCTCCCCAAGGATGCCCTGCGCGGCTCCTTCTACAGCGGAGAGCTGGTCCTGAGCATCGCCGGCCTGGTCGGTGAAACGCGGGCGGTCGACATCAGTTTCCGCAGCCCGACCCTCTACCAACGTTATGTCGAGTGGTGGCTGCGCCCGTTCTACACCTTCCCGCTCGTTCTGTGCAGCGGGCCGCTGATTCTGCTGGGACTGATCATCGTGGTGGCGCGCGCCAGAAGTCGCGGGTACAATGTGGATGACGACGAACCGATCACCCTGCCCGGACAGGAAACTCCTCTGACTCCACAACCGGAAGCCGCATTTGCCGCGTCGGATTTCGACGGATTGCAAAGGCAGATGGGCGGGGCAAGTCCTCCGATGGCTGGAAGCCCGGTAGGCGCCGCCGGCGGCGCGCCCGCGTTTGAAAACTTCGCAGACGCGGCCGGCGCGGGCACACACAAGGCCGGCTGGGACTCAACCTGGGAACAGGTGAGTTGGGATTCGGACCCGTCCACACGGGAGGGGTCCGGTGACTTCGACCCGCCCGACAATGCCTGGGGCAGCTCGCCTTCCGGCGCGGGCGGCGCCGACCCTTGGGCGTAGACGACGGAAAGCTGCCTGGTCTTCAGCCTTTGTCTGCTGGTCTTCAGTTCACGCCTGCAGTCGAGCGCAGACAAGAGAAGCTAAGAGTTCAATACGAAGAGCGATTGAGAGAAACCTGATATGGAGCAGAGCGGGGCCCCGTTCATCAGTGAAAAGCCGACAATCTATCCGACGCTCGTCGTCGGCGTAGGCGGAATGGGCACGAATGCCGTGCGCGCGGTCAAGCGGCGCCTGCGCAAAGCGTGGGGCGGCGAATCGCTGCCGGCGATGATTCAACTCCTGGCGCTGGACACCGAACCACTGATCAACCGGCTCGATCAGGAACCTCTTTACGCCGATGAATCGGCCTATATGGGCAAATTCGACGCCACGCGGCTGGTCGACAATCTCGAAAACCACCCGGAGATCGCCCGCTGGTGGGACTATCCGTCGATTCCCTTGGGCTACATTCATAATGGGGCCAAGCAGCTGCGCCCAATCGGGCGGCTCTCATTCTTCCGCAACTATGTAAATTTCAAGCGCCAGTTGGAGACGAAGTACGCGGCCCTCGACAAAATCCGCGATCTGGAAATGGCGCAGAACCGCCGCTTTCCGGTGATGAGCAACTACCAGCTCGTTTACGTCGTCAGCAGCCTCTGCGGCGGCACGGGCGCCGGCATGTTCATGGACGTGGCGCACCGCGTGCGCGCACTCGTGCGCAGCAACGCGCGCGTCGTCGGCATCTTCTTCCTGCCGGACGTCCTCGAAGAGGAGATCAACAGCGACCTGCAACGGCGACGGATCAAGGCCAACGCCTACGCCGCTCTGAAGGAGCTGAACTATTTTCAGGAGACGCAGCAGTTCCAGGAGCTCTACCCCAGCGAGCAGCGCGCCCTGCCCGACACGCCCTATGCGCCGTTCGACTTCATCTTTCTGGTCGGGCGCACCAACCGCGACGGCCGCAGCCTCGCGCGCAAAACCGACGCCGAGAACCTGGCCGCGCATCTCATCCAACTAACGGCCATCAGCCATCTCAGCAGCGAGATCCTTGGGTTGGAGGTCAACGTCGTGCGCGAGCGCATGTCGGGCAGTGTTGCCGCGGCCGAGGTGGTAAACGAACGGGGCCCGAAAAAGGGCAACTATCTCGTTTACAGCAGCTTTGCCGCGTCCGCCATCGTCGCGCCGGACGAGACGCTGGTCAACTTCTGGCAGCAGGCCTTCCTGGCCGACTGCGTGAGGCGGCTTGCTGCCGGGCCGGAGCTCAACGATCCGCGCCAGCCCATCTCCGCCCAGAGCCGTCAGAAGATTCTCTCGATCTGGCAGGGACTGCTGGCGCGCATGCGCGCCCGCTATCTTTCGCTGGACAACGACCGGCTGGAGGAGCTGGTCGAGGAGGTCGAGGAGCAGCGCGGGGCATGGCTCGGCTTCAAGACCGCGATCGACAACGCTTTTCGCCAGGCCGTGCTGGAAACAGGGCTGCGCGGCGCACTTACGCTGGCCGACCTGCTTGCGCCGCTCAACCCATCGACGGCGCCGATGGAGTCGCTGATCAAACAGAGGCTCTTCCTCGTCAACAATCATCCGGTGACCGAGGAGGACCGCGCCGGCTGGCGAACGCTGCTGGCACAGCAGGGCGGGGCCGCCGAACAGATCGGTCAGATCGCGGGCAGCTTCGGCGATCTGTTGCTGGCCGCCTTCAACCCGCGCCAGGCGCGCGACCGTGCGCGCGATATGCGCCAGCGCAAGGCCCGCGCGCGCCTGAACCAGCGCCGCGACAGGCTGGAGCGGGTGCTGGTGGAGCGGCTTTTCTCTCACAGCACACAGATGCGCGAACTGTTCCGAACGCAGATTGACAATGCCGGCAGCGCGCTGGGGCGGGCCAATCAGACGGCCAGAAGGGCCGCAGACAGAATCGATCCGCGTATACCCGACGGCACGGCCAGCACCAACACCTACTATGAACTGGAGACCGGCGCGGTCGGCCGCGACTACCTGCAGCATTTCTATCGCAACGCGGCCCAGGTCGTCCATGCAAGCGACTGGGAGACCCTGCTGGGGCCTGTTGTCGATCGCATTTCAAGCAGCGGCCAGCCCGTGACCGCCGAGGAGCTCTTCGCCAATCTCACCAACGCAATCGCCAACGAACGGGGTCTGTTGGGCCGCGTGCTGCAGTGCGTGGACATCCGGCACATCATCGATGTGCAGCACGGCGAAGAGACACAGCAGTCGCGGCCCCTGCCCAACAACCGCGTGCAGCAGTGGCTCGATCGCCTCAACCCGTACATCCGCTGGGACTCAGACCGCTTCAGCTTCCACGACGGCAACCTGGAGCACATCCGCCTGGCGGCCACACCGTCCTCTCGCACCGATGATCCGAACTTGGCGATGGCGATGATAGGCCAGGAGGACATTAAATGGATACCCACCGGCGACACCGGCCGCATGGACGCCGTATGGATCGTCCACGGCCTGCCGGTGACGCTGATCGACCGGCTGGACGAGTTCCGGGCGCAGTATGAAAACGAGCGTGATTTCCCCGCCCGCGAGGAGTTTCATCTCCATCCCGCCTGGGTCGATCTGCCCGAAATCACGGAGGACGGCTATTAGTTTCCAGTTATAGGCTTTTCATTGTTCGTGGCTCAATAATGAATGCGATCAACGCGCACCGAGCAGACAACTGAAAACTAAGAACTAGAAACTCAAGACTACCTATGCTTCCCGGCGCAACGCGTAGCCGAGCCGCGATACTCTGTTTTGGCGGATGGGGCTTGCAGACAATGCTCCACCTGGCGCCGCGCCTGCAGGCTGCCCAGGAACAGCGCATCGCCAACGGTATCGACGGCCCCGACCTGACGCGCATCACCCGTTTTGCGGCCCTTCTTCCCTCCGATCACCTCGACCAACAGGGCGAGCTGGACCTCAGCCTTTTTACCCTGCGCGACAACCGGCTGCCGCCCTTCTACCTGGAGCGCTTGCTGCACAAGCTGGACCGCTCCAGGAACGCGGCCGCAGGCGGACACGCCGCGACGCTTGCCGCCAGCCAGCGGCGGGCCAGCCAGCTGCTGGCCGCGGTTGACGATACGTTGATCCCTCTGCAGTGGCAGGCGAACGCGGGAAGGCGCGGGGACGCTTCTTCTCCCCGCAAAGGACTGCCCTGGCCTTTCCGCAGGTCGGGCAAAGACGAGCAAAGCGACGATGCGCTCGGCGGCGCCGGCATGCCGCCGGCAGCGCAGACCGCGCACGACCCGCCTACGCGGCGGCACGCCTTTCGCGCCGGCCTGCAGGCCGGCGACCACATCGCCCACCTGGTCGCGTCCAATATCATCGACCCGATCCGCGCCGACACGCACGTGCCGGGCGATCCCTTCGTGCAAACGACCCTCTACGTAATCGCACCTCTTTTCGAACCGCTCACTTCGGCGCTGATCTGGCCGACGATCGCGCATCAGCTCAACTACCTGGGACAGCGCCACATCGCCCAGGTTGTCGGCATATTCGCGGCGGGCAGCTACGCAACCGACAGCAGCCGCGTCATCGAGGACGCCACCTGCTACGCGGCGATGGCGGAGCTGGAGGCGCTCACCGGGCTGCGTCCCGCCAATCTCGCCAAGTTTACGGCCTCCATGCGTCAGGATTTGGGCAAGCGCGGTACAGGTCGCGGCTCGCTGCCGGAAGAGTTGCTGGGGAATCCTCTCTTTGACCGCATCTACCTGGTGGACCGGGAAAAGAGCAATCAAGGACTGGCCCGCAACAGCTATGAGCTGTCCGCTCTGGTCAGCAACGCGCTCCAATCGCTCATTGCCGCCGACGGATCCGCTTACATTGATGAACAGGTCGGCATCGACCTGCGCAACGCCGGCGAACGGCCGTACAGCCTGCTGGGCGCGGCCGCAGACTATATGCCGATCGACTATATACTGCAGACTGCGCAGGAAAACGAGGGCAAACGGCTCTTACGCGAGCTGGTTTTGCCCACCGAGGCGGCAGGCGGGGCCGGAATATCGCCGCCGCCCGCGGCTGCAGGCATGGAGCCGTTGACGCCTCTTCAGGAATTGGGCGCAACCTCGCAGCAGGTTTTGACGCAGCTCACCGAGCAGATGCCCCACCTGTTCAATGAGCTCAGCCCCCAATCGGCTGAGCAGATCTCGGTCCACCCCAGCTACATATTACCGAACGCGACGGCGCGCAAACTGCGCGGTCTGGACCCGGTCCGCTGGCAGGCGGCTTTCGACAGCCACCTGCAGGAGGTGCTGGCCCAGTTTGAAGAAAGCACCGACGGCGGCGCGCTGGACTCCGCCTGGGGATTGGCCGCCCTGCGCGAGGACGGCCTGCCCCACAACGCGAGCGACGCCCGTTTTCTGCCGGCCATCGCCATGCGAATGCGCACGCGGCTGCTCACTCTTCTCGGTTCGCAACCGGCGGGGATCGTACATGCGCGACGGCAGCTCCACCAGTGGCTCTACGAACTGGGGCTGGAACGCCACGCGCTGTCCAGCTCTGCGAACGACGTCATCCCGCAGGCCGGAGCCGGCCACGCCGAGCGCCAGCTGGAACTGCGCGACTGGCGCAGCCGCTATATGCGCACGCTCGGCGACCAGCCGTCGCTGTTCGGCTCGATGACGCGCGCGGTCGGCCTGTTGGGCGGCATCGTGCTGCTGACTCTGCTCTATCTGTTCGGTGCCGGTCTGGCGGGCAACATGGACGCCATCGTCACGAACGATTCAAACGCGGTCGCGCTCATGGGGCTGATGGACGAAGCGTTTGCCGGCGCGGTCGTCGATTTCATCGAGAGCGAGGCCAACGCGGCCACCTTCATCGGGCTGATGCTCGGCGCGTTTCTGGGTGCGATGATCTCATTTCGGACGCGATTGCGGCGCGTTCGAACGCTGCGGCGGGAAAGGGTGAACCTGGCCCGTTCCGAATTGACCGGCCGGTTGCAGGAAAGCGTACGACGCGGGCTGGGACGCGCCCATGAACGTCTGCAACAGATGCTGCAACAGATGGACGGCGTCTTTGAGGAGACCTGCGAGCTTCTGCAGGAGTGGTCGGTCAGCGAGGCGCTGCCGCCGCTGCCGCCCGAAGACGTGACCAGCACCCATCTCTATCGCCCGCATCTCAATTCAGGGTTGTGGGAGCGCTGCCAGGCCTTTATGCGCAGCCGCCAGGACGCCGAAGGACGCCATGGGGAAGGGCGGCTGCGCGAAATCTGGACATCCCCGCAGCGCCGTGATCAACTCGCGGCTCTGTTCACCGGCCAGTCCGACAATGCGCATAGAGGGGACGGTCAGCGCGGCCTCGCGCAGACCCTGGCCGCCTACGTCCGCCGCAGCGCGCAGGACGCGGTCGCGACCGGGCCGACGGAAACGCTGGAACATGCGGACGGCGGCGAGCGCTCCTTCAACGAGGATGAAAACCTCCTCGCGCGCCGGGAATTCGTGCGCTCGCTCGCTCGCGACTACAACCTGGAGCATCTCCTCTGGCGCGACATCGCCTCGTCGGAGGATTTCACCTCCTTTTCTCCCGAAGGGACGTTCACACCCGTATCGGCCGCAACACTGCGCTATCTGGAAACTATGTGGAGCGTCGCCAAACCCGCGGCCAACTACGACGTCTCCGACCGCCTGGCCGCCTACGGCCTGCCGGTCGAATTTGCCGCCGTCTCCGGCGACCCGGACAGCGACCTGACCGAGGGCGTGATGCAGAGTTTACGCATCCCGCGCCTGTTGACGGGCGATCCCTTCCAGATCACCTTTGTGCGCACTCTGCATGGCCTTGAGTTGAACGACTTGGGGAGTATGGCGCGCTATATGGCCGAGCTGGGCCGCATGAACCGGGCCGTTCGCCAGCAAGTGCTGCTGGCGGATGGCACCAATGCGGAGCTGTATAACCAGCAGCGCCCGTAGGGTGAACGTCCTCCGAAACCCGGATTCCGCAACCCGAAAAAGCTAATTGGGCCTTATGCTAGTTAGGGAAGGCCAGTTTTTTGATCTGCAGGTAGTCGGGCGCCGCCATGAGCCGATTGATGTAGATGCATAGGGTGTGTGCGGTCAGCTTCGTGTACAGGCGGGCGCGCAGTCCCTGGAAAGTATGTGCATGGTTGGTCTCGATTTGGAATTGTTCGACCAACTGGCTGTTGACGGTTTCAATGATTTGGCGCAACGAGTTAAAGAGGCGACGGACAGACTTGGGGAGCTGTCGTTTCTGGTTGCGGCGGGTCAAGGTGTGCAGACGGATGCGATTGTGTTGCCAGAGTTCGGCAGCGACCTCTGCACTGATATAGGCTTTGTCGCCGATGACGCGGCAGTTGCTGTGTTGCGCCAAGAGTTCGCGCCCTACCGTCAAGTCAAAGACACTGGCAGGGGCGAGCTCGAAATCGAGGATGAGACCGCCTGCAGTGGTCAGAAGATGCAGCTTGTAACCGAAAACTGTTTCTTTGCGGGAGGCGCTCTTACCGAAATTTGCGCCATGGGCTGTCCAGTCACCACACGAATTAGGCGCAAGATGGAACTGAACCACGGGAATGGGCAGACTATCGATTACACAATGCCCATCTCGAGAGAGATCGATGCGAGCCAACGTCATCTGTCGTATCCGGTTGATGACAAACTGTAACTGCCGCCGTCGCCGATTGAAGCGGCTTTGTTCCGGCAAGACGGGAAACTTATCCCGATGTGCCTGCATATGACTGAGTAGCTCTGTTTCCACATCCCACCCCAGGCACTCGCCGACGGGACAGACGGCTATCATTTCACTACTGCTACACGCCGGCTTGGGCCCCGGTCGTCCCATATCGCCTTCCAGTTCTTGACACATGTCGTCAACGACCACATAGACCCATAGACAGAAATCGTCAAAGTGCGCAATCATTCGGTTGGTCCTCCTGGCGAGATACTTTGTTGGTGTCGAACTTCAAAGTTATCTCACCAGGGGGCTTTTTTTCAAACGCTATCTAGCATAAGGCCCGAAGAGAGATGCAAAGGCCCCTGATGACCGTCGTGAAGGGCATGCCTATGACCGGACGCGAACCGATGTCCAACGTAGATCGGGCCTGGCTCATGATGGACGACCCGACCAATCCGATGGTGATCAACGGCTTCTGGATCTTTGAGGAGCCGCTGCAATTTGAGCAAGTGCTGGCTGTGCTGGAGGAGCGTCTTCTGATTCACGCGCGATTTCGGCAGCGCGTGGTGGAGCGTCGGGGCGCGCTCAGGACCCGCGCCTATTGGGAAGTAGATCCGGCGTTCGATCTGCGGGCACACGTTGAGCGCATCGTCCTGCCTTCGCCTGGGGATAAGAAGGCCCTCAACGAAGCGGTAGCTCGCCTGCTCGTTGCTCCTTTAGATTTGAACCGGCCTCTGTGGAGGTTCACGCTCATCGAAGGCTACGGAGGCGGCAGCGTCTTTTTCGGGCGTATTCACCACTGTATTGGCGACGGAGCAGCACTGGTCAAGGTGCTGCTCTCGCTGGTTGATGAGACTGCGGAGGGCGCGCAGCGCGCGCCGGTGACGGCGGACGGGCTTCCTCAGAAGATGAATCCGCCTCGGACCTCGGACCGCGCCGGGGCGCGTCCAGGGGCCGCGATATTGCCGGAAGGCCGCAAGGGGGGAAGACAGCCGGCCAATCTGCTGTCTGTGGCGGCAAGGGGCGGACAGCTGGCTGGGAAGACCGCGGCTGTGTTGGCGAAGCTGGCGCTGATGAGGACGGACGACAAGACGGCATTCAAAGGCGCTGTGGGGGTCGGCAAAGCGGTTGCCTGGTCCAAGGGGATTCCCTTGGATGATGTGAAGTTCGTGAAAAACAGGATGGGGGCGACGGTCAATGATGTGCTGGTCGCGGCGATGGCAGGCGCTTTGCGCCGGTATGTCGAAGCGCGCGGCGACGATGCGGAGGACAAGACGATTCGGGCGATGGTGCCGGTGGACATCCGCGGGCCGCAGGATACGAAACTAACGAACCGGTTCGCTCTGGTCTATCTCTCGCTGCCGATTGGCATCGCCGAACCGATCGAGCGGCTTTTTGCGACAAAGCGCCACATGGATGCCATCAAACGGTCGCCTGAAGCGCTGGTGACCTATCAGGCTATCGCCGGCTTGGGCGTGGTGTCGGACAGGATCGCCAGGGGCGTTCGCAGCTATTATGCCGACAAGGTGAGTGTGGTCCTGACAAATGTGCCCGGTCCGTCCCAGAAGCTCTATTTTGCCGGCAAGCTTCTCGATACGATCGTCTTCTGGGTGCCACAGTCGGGCTCGATCGGGGTGGGGATCAGCATATTCAGCTACGGCGGGCAGGTGAATATCGGACTGATCACCGACCGCGGGCTTGCGCCGGATCCGGACACGATCATTGCGGCGTTTGAGGCGGAGTTCGAAGAGCTGTTGAGCCTGGCGCGCGTGCGGGAAGGGTAGGCAGGGCAGCTGCGCTGGGAAGGGCCAGGTGGGTGCGGACGGAAGTGGCCGGCTGGCATGTTTCGCCGGCAATTCTTGGCCAGAGTCTGTCTACCTGCAGGCTGGGGGAACTGCTGCCATGTGCGGCACAGCTGGCGGTCCAAATTTTGGTGTCGAGCAGATTTAAGAGAATCGAGGAGGGGGAATGGATCGAGTCTTGTTCGCAGTCTCTGTGGCGGCTCTCATCGTTGTGTGTACAAGCATAAGCGCCTAATTGCTCAGCGCTGCAGTCGCGCCCGCCGACTCTTCGCCCGCCTGGTCTGCAGGTCCGGTCTCGGTGGTGGCCGCGACGCGCCCATCGGCTGCCAGCACCGGCAGCAGCGCCGCGATCGCGCACTCGACCATACTGTCGTCCGGCTCGCGCGTGGTGATGCGCTGGAGGAGCAGGCCGGGCGCAATCAGCAGGCGCATAAGAGGGTTGCCGGCATGATTTGCGCTGAAACGAATGATCTCATAGGAGATGGCCGCGACCAGTGGGACCAGCAGCAGCCGGGAGACAAAACGCAAGACCAGAGCCAGCCAGGCGTATTCGATCCCCGCGAAGGTCAGAGGCGCAAAGAGCACAATACTGATTACGAGCACATAGAGCAGAAAGCTGGTGCCGCAGCGGACATGCTGGACGCTGTGCTTTTGGACGCTCGGCGCATTCAGCGCATCCCCGGCCTCGTAGGCATTGATCGTCTTGTGCTCGGCGCCGTGATAGCCGAAGACGCGGCGAATGTCGGGCAGAAAACTGATCGCCCACAGATAGACCACGAACAGAATGAGTCGGATGCCGCCTTCGGCTACCGCGTCAAGATAGGGGTTATGCTCGAAATAGCCGGCAAACCAGCGGCTGGCGAAGGTGGGGAGCAGGAAAAAGACGGCCACGGCAAAGGCAAGGCTGGTCGCGATCGTCGTCCACGCGACCGGGCCGGAAAACTCGACCTGCTCTTCAGCGTCGTCCTCCTGCATCGCCACGTCGGCGCTCCACATCAACGCGCGCATGCCCAGCCCGAGCGCATCCCACAACATGGCCAGCCCGCGCACGAACGGCCATTGCCCCCATTTGCGCGTGTAGATCCTGGCCGTGAGCGGCTCCTCGTGGACGATGATCGTGCCCTGGGCGTTGCGCACGGCGATTGACATCGCCTTGCGTCCCCGCATCATCACGCCTTCAATTACCGCCTGCCCGCCGTAGAACTGTGTGCTCACACGCCCACCTATCAAATGGAGCGGCAGCGCATCTGCTACCGCTCCCTGAATTCGAGTCTCCCGGACAATTGTCCGCAGCTGCGCCGCCGTAGCTGCCCGAAGCGTACCTGATTGTAGCATTCCTGATTTCGATGGGTCAAACCATGCTGTATCGGGGTCAGAGGGCAGGGGCTAGTGGTCAGGAACTGCCGGGGTCGGCGGCTGACGGTCGAATGCGCGAGCGGCGGGGGACGCGCACACACGGCGGCATGGGGACGCGGCGCGTTGCGGACACGCTGGAATCGCGCAGGCACGATGGCGGGGCGACGGGCCGCCGGTTACGCAGGGCTACATTAGAACCCACAACGGGCGGGAGGAGGGGTGTCAGGGGGGCGTTGCGGGGGGAGTCCCCCCGCACAAGGGAGGGCCGCAGGCCCGACCGTCCAAAAGGATACAGAAAAGCGTATTCCTCCACTCTGCCGGAGGGTGGACCGTGGCCTGGCCATGACTCCATTGCTACCCGAGGTATTGAAAATTGTGCCCCAATTTTGGACTGCACCCCTGCACCGGTCATATTGACAGCAGGAAAAACCTTACAGTATCATCAAATTCAGCGTGGAACCGTGCGGCTTGACCTATCCGGGAACGATGAATCCCGCCCCCGGAAATTATCAATTGCGGAGGGCTGAACAATGCAAAAACTGCTATTACGACTCCCGTATCTGTTGATCGCGACGCTGGTCGTGGCTGCCTGCTCGCTGGCGCCTCCCGCGCCGGTCGATGAGCCGAATACCGCCGCCGCCGCGGACACGGAGAAGATCATCTACCTCGGCGCCGCCGTCAGCGAGACCGGCAAATTCTCGCGCGAAGGAAAGGACACGCGCCAGGGCTACGGTGTGTGGCTGGACTGGGTCAACAATGAATACGGCGGCATCAAGGTCGGAGATGAACGGTACAAGGTCGAGCTGATCATGTACGACGACGAGGGTGACCCCGACACAGCCGCCCGCCTGGTGGAAAAGCTGATCAACGAGGACCGGGTCGACTTCCTGCTGGGGCCGTACAGCTCCTTCCTGACACAGAGCGCCAGCGCGATCGCCGAAAAGTACGACAAGATTATGATCGAGGGCAACGGCGCGGCCGAACCCCTCTTTGAACGCGGCTTCCAGAACCTGTTCGCAGTCCTGACGCCGGCCGTGAACTATACGCGGTCGGCACTGCAGCTGCTCTCGGCACAGGGCGCCAGGACGGTCGTCATCGCCTACGAGGACACCGCCTTCCCCACCAGTGTCGCTGATGGCGCGCAGCGCTGGGCTGAGGAGTACGGCCTGGAAGTGCTCGGCATCGAAACCTACCCCGTCAACGTGGCCGATGTCAGCGGGATCATGTCCAAATTCAAGGAGCTGGAGCCGGATATTTTCATCGGCGGGGGACACTTCAACGATGCCGTCCTCTTCATCCGCGCGGCCAAGGAACTGGACTTCAACCCCAAGGCGATGGTTATCACGGTCGGCCCGAGCAACCCGAAGCTGATCGAAGAGGTCGGCGCCGACTCCGAGTACGTCATCGGCCCCACCCAGTGGGAGGCGTCAATGAGCTACGCCGACGAGTACTTCGGCACCGCGGCTGAATACGCGGCCCGCTACGAGAACCTGTGGGGCGAGCCGCCCACCTACCAGGCGGCGGAGTCGACCGCGACCGCGCTGGCGCTGCACATCGCGATAGAGCAGGCCGCCTCAATCGACACAGACGCCGTGCGCACGAGCCTGCGGAACCTTGACGTGGTCACCTTTTACGGCCCGATAAATTTCGACGAGAAAGGCCGCAACGCCGCCAAACCGATGGGCGCGATCCAGATCCAGAACGGTGAAATTCTTGTCGTCGCGCCGACGAACGCCGCGGTCTCCGAGCTGAACTATCCTGCGCCGGCCTGGAAAGATCGTTGAGCTTCCAGTTTTGCGATTCAGATCTCAGTCTACAGCCGCAGACGCAGGCTCATGCCGTTCTCTGCAGATGCGGTTGAAGCGATGTTCGGAAGGGTTCACCGAAGGCTTTGGCCTGCGGCGATACCGAAAACGAAAAACTGGAAACTGAGAACTCTCAAGCATGGACCAACTACTGCAGGCGCTTGTCAGCGGGCTCCTGCTTGGCGGTTTCTACGCCGTTATGGTGCTCGGCTTCTCGGTGATATGGGGCGTAATGGGCGTGATCAACCTGGCCCACGGCGAGTTCCTCATGATCGGGGCCTACCTCGCCTGGGGGATGTTCCGCCTTTTCGGGTTGGACCCGTTCGCGTCGTTGGTCCTGATCCTGCCGCTGATGTTTCTGGTCGGCTATCTCCTGCAGATCGTGCTGATAAACCGAGTCGTCGAGCGCCCCCATCTGATGACTCTGCTCGTCACTTTCGGTGTCTCCATCGCGCTGGCCAACCTCTTCAAAATCCTGTTCGAATCGGACCCCCGTAACGTCGCCGTGAGCTACAACGGCTCCGTCGAACTGGCTGGGATCACCTTTCCCATCGTAAAGACGATCATCTTTGTTGCCGCTCTGCTCATCATGCTCTGCCTGCACCTCTTTCTGCAGCGCAGCCGTCTGGGCAAGTCGATCCGCGCCGCGGCGCAGAACAAGAACGCGGCCCGCATCGTTGGCGTCGACATCAACCGCGTCTACGCCATCACCGCCGGCATCTGTATCGCGGTTACGGCCGCGGCCGGCGCAATGCTCAGCCCGACGCAGGCGATCTTTCCCTTTATGGGGCCTCCGTTCACGCTCAAGGCGGTCACCATCACCGCGCTCGGCGGTCTGGGGCGCATCCCCGGCGCGCTCATGGGCGGCATCATCCTTGGCATTGCCGAAATCTTCGTCGCCACCTACGTGCCCGGCATCGGCACCAACCTCGGTGTCGCCACCAGCTTCGTCCTCCTTGTCCTGATCCTGGTTGTGCGGCCGCAGGGCCTCCTTGGCGGGCTGCGTCCGCTCGACGCGGAGGCCGAGTGATGGGCGCGCAGGGTGAACAGACCGAAACCAAGATCGAGGGCAAGGAAGAAAACGGGGCATCCTCGGCTGAGCCTGCCCGGGAGCCACATCGATCGCGGCTCAGACAACGGCTGACGCGGCCGTTTGGCAGCTGGACAGGGTTGACGCTGTGGCTGCTGCTGCTTCTGCTGCTCGCAGCCTATCCCTACACCGGCGTCTCCAGCCTCGCCCTTTTGGTCGGCAGCCAGATCTTCGTGCTTGTAACGCTGGCCTCCAACTGGAATCTCATCGGCGGGCTGACCGGCTACGTCGACTTCGGCCATGCCGTATTTTTCGGCATCGGCGCCTATGTCATGGGCATCCTCGTAACCCGCACGCCGCTGCTGATCTCGCCGGAGTGGGGATTCTGGCAGGCGCTGCCGGTCAGCGGCGTTGCCGCGGCCATCTTTGCCCTTCTGATCGGGCTGCCGACTTTGCGGCTCAAAGGCCCCTACTTCTCGATCGCCATGCTCGGCACCTTTATGGCGATGCGCGAGATCGCGCGCGTGCTGCGCCCTATCACCGGCGGCGGCATCGGCCTCAACCTGCCGCCCATCCTCAACCGCCTGGGCGACTACTACCTGATGCTGGCGGTGATGGGACTGGTCGTGGCGCTGATCTGGTGGATCCGGCGCAGCGAGTTCGGGCAGAGCCTCATCGCGATCCGCGAGGACGAGGTCGGCGCCGAAATGCGCGGCATCAACACGACGCTGCATAAGATCGTCGCCTTCATGATCGCGGCCTTCTTCACCGGCATTGTCGGCGGCTTCTGGGCCTGGCAAAACACATTCATCGACCCCGATGTCGTCTTCATCGAAACGCGCACCGTCGAAATGGTGATGATGTCGATGCTGGGCGGCCTGGGCACCGTGTGGGGACCGCCGTTGGGCGCGGTGGTCATCTATTTTCTGCAGGATCTCGTCTGGGCCAATCTGTTCGGCGTACATCTGCTCGCGCTGGGCCTGCTGCTGGTGGTGATGGTGCTCTTCCTGCCTGAGGGCATCCTGGGCACACTGGGCGACCGCAGCAGCACGTCGCTCGGACGCCTTTTGGGGCGCGTTGGCAAAGGCTCTTAGTTGTCGACCGGCGCGCACAGGCCGGCCTGCCGCGTTCGCAAGACAGTCGCGTTCCAATTCACAGGGAAAGGCAGGGCTCCGGGTTTACGGGGGGTTTGGGATGCGGAGGGTCCGGTACAATTGCGCGATGAGCCTGGATGGCTTCATTGCCGACGCCAATGATGGGTTCGATTGGATTGTCATCGATCCTGATATCGATTTTGAGGAACTGTCGGCGCAGTTCGACACCTATCTGATGGGGCGGCGGACGTTTGAGGTTGCCGGCAGGCAGGGTTCGCCGGCAGCCCCGGAGATCCACAACTACGTTTTCTCCAGGAACCTGCGCCAGAGTGACTATGCGAATGTGAAAGTCATCGGCGAGGACTGGAGAGGGGTGGTGCGTTCGCTGCGGGCGCAGCCGGGTAAGGATATCTGGTTGTTTGGCGGCGGCCGCCTGTTCGGGAGTCTGTGCCAGGAGGGGCTGGTTGACACGGTGGAAGTGGCGGTACTTCCGATCCTGCTGGGGGACGGCATTCCCTTTGTGGCCGGCCTGTCGCGCCGGGTCGAGCTGAAGCTGAAGGGACAAAGGGTCTTTGAGAAGACGGGAACGGTGGTCCTCGAGTACGAGGTCGGCAGGATCGCTGCCCCGCCAGAACCATAACGAGCGTTTCGTCCAGACAGATCATGCCTTCAGACAAACAGCCCTTGCTTGAGGGGCATACCGTTTCCAAATACTTTGGCGGACTGGCCGCGGTCAACAATGTCGATTTCGCGGTCTATCCCGGCGAAATCGTCGGCCTGATCGGGCCGAACGGCAGCGGCAAGACGACCCTGTTCGACTGCCTGAGCCGCCTGCAGAAGATCGACAGCGGCAAAATCCTGTTCAGAGGCCGCGATGTGACGCGGGCGCGTCCCTATCAGATCGCCAGAATGGGGCTGACGCGCACCTTCCAGTCGGTGCGCGTCTACCGCAAAATGAGCGTACTCAGCAATATGCTGATCAGCCACCAGTGGCGCGACACTTCTCTCCTTCGCATGCTCCAGCCCAGCCCTGCCAACACCGCGCGCCGCGCGCATGAACTCCTGGAATTCCTGCAGATCGAGCGGCTTGCCGGCGAGCAGGCAGGCCACCTTTCGGGCGGACAGCGCCGCCTGCTCGAAATCGGCATGGCGCTGATGCCCGATCCCGACATCCTGCTCCTGGACGAGGCCACCTCGGGCGTCAATCCAACGCTTATCGAGACGATCAAAGACCGCATCCGCGCGCTCAACGAACAGGGGAAGACCTTTCTCCTGATTGAGCACAACATCAACTTCATCGCCGACCTCTGCAGCCGTGTCTACGTGCTCAACCACGGCGAAAAGCTGGCCGAGGGCACGCCTGCAGAGATCCTGCAAAACGAAGCGGTGATCGATGCCTATTTCGGCGCATAGAGGCAGTGGCAGCGGAAGGTTGGCAGTGAGTGAAAACAGGAGACGCGAAAGAACGCTCTATGTCCTCGCCGCTTCTCGTCGTTGACGACATCTACGCCGGGTACCAGGATTTCGACATCCTCAAGGGTGTTTCGCTTGCCGTGAATTCCGGGGAGATTGTCTGCGTCATCGGGCCGAACGGCGCCGGCAAGTCGACCGTATTCAAAGCTGTCTACGGGCTGATCGGCGTGCGCCGGGGAACTGTGCGCTTCGACGGGCAGGAGATCACCAATGACCGGCCCCAGGACGTGCTGAGCGCCGGCATCTCGATCGTGCCCCAGCTGCGCAGCGTCTTTGCCCAGATGACGGTGATGGAAAACCTCGAGATGGGCATGTACCTCGAACACAACCAGGCGCGCATCGACCAGCGCATCCAGTACATTTTCGAGCTGTTCCCGCGGCTGGCGGAACGGCGAACGCAGATGGCCGGCACGATGTCAGGCGGCGAACAACGCATGCTGGAGATCGGCCGCGCGCTGATGCTGGAACCGAAGATTGTGATGATGGACGAGCCGAGTGCGGGCCTGTCGCCGCTGATCACGCGCATGATCTTCGAAAACATCCGCCGTCTCAACGATGAAATCGGACTGACCGTGCTGATGATCGAGCAGAACGCCCGCCAGGGCCTCGAAGCCAGTCACAGAGGCTATGTGCTCGAACTGGGCCGCAACGCCTACGAGGGGAGGGCGCAGGCGCTGCTGGACAACCGCGACGTGCGCCGCGCCTTTTTGGGGGGTTCATGACCTCAATTGCATCAGTATCCTCCACGACAACAGAAGTAACGGATTCGCAGGTTTGCCGTCCGCTTGAACCCGGACGCGCACCCCCAATTTGCGGTCGTCCGCGTGCAGGAAGGGGAGGTGAACCCGCTAGTGTATAATGTGTGCGGAGTGGCGAGACAGATGGTTGAAGCGCGAGAGGAACAATGTGGAAAGCATCGTATAAGCATGAATTGGAAAACTTGAACATGAAGCCGTTTCGGGTAGTTCCACACAGCAGCGAGTATGTCCCCGGAGTGGATCCGAAAAGACTGAAAGAAAAGATCTACGAACTTGATGACGAGCTCTTCGTCAAGAAGAGCGGGAAATGATCGTACCGGATGTCAACTTGTTGGTCTTCACCTATCACCGGCAGAGCCCCTACCACCAAGCCGCCAGGCATTGGTGGGAAGGATTGGTCAACGGAACAGAAACTGTTGGGTTGCCTTGGGCGGTATCAATGGGGTTTGTGCCCTTAATGGCCAACCCTAGAGTTTTGGTAAACCCGATGTCGCCATCAGAAGCCTTGGAACGAGTCGAAAGTTGGTTTCAGTATGGCCATGTCCAACCGATTGACCCTGGAGCTGAACACTTGACCCATATGCAGAACATTCTAGACGCTGCCACTGGCGGCGCGAACTTGGTGGCGGATGCGCACATCGCTGCGCTCGCAATCGAACACCGGGCGGTGCTGCATTCCCACGATTTGGACTTCGGACGATTTCCTGACCTCCAATGGCTCAATCCTCTCTGATTTCCTCGTCGATTGCAACCCGATAGTAGCGAAGACCACCATTCATTATCGACTGTTAGAATGCAGCTTCATGGCTTCCCGTTCATTGTCGTGTCACTGTCCGACCAAATTCTCCTCTACGAAAGACAGACGCTTTACAGGCGTTTCATTCACCAATATGGTACGTCGATAAATCGCCCAGTTTGGAGGACGCGTTATCGATTAGACTGGAGTTGTATCAGGGATCGAACGGGACCCACATTCCACAAGTTCAACTTAATCGGCGAATGATTCGCCATCGTCATTCGCGTTCCAGAACACTCGCACATGAACATCGATCTCGTCGCCTACTCCCAAGCCAACCCGGCGCTCGACCCTTCCGAGCTCCAAGAAACGAGCGACCTGGCCACGATCTGGAACGGCGCCAGCACTTTCCCCGAAAACGTCATCGAATATGCCGGCCGCGTCTGCTACCGCAGCACCAAGCGCATGGGCACCGCGCCGCGCTTCATCGTCAACCGCGTCAAGGAGGGCCACGAGGACATCATCGAACACATCGTGGCAACGGTGCGCGTGCGCGACAGCGAGGAACCGTTGCGCTGGAGAATGCTCAACCGGCACTGCGAGGTGACCGAGGAACCGGACGGCAGCTGGCTCGTCAGCGCCAATACACGCGTCTGGCTGGAATTCTTCCGCCGCGGGATCGCTCTGCAGGCGCTGCCCCATCTGCAGGCGATCGCGCCCAGAGTCTACGCCGAGTTTGCCGAAGGGGAAGCGGGCGGCAACGGTTCAAGCCCTGCTGCCGCGCCGCCGCCAATGTCCAACCCTGCCCTGGATCTGTCATGCCTGCGTCCGCGCGAGGAAGACCCGCTGCGGGTGACGCTCCTGGCCTTCACGCAGCCGGGGCTTGCCGATGCCAAGGCCCAGCTCCATCACGGGTCGGCCACATTCTTCTTCGAAGGGATCAGCCGCGCCTGCACCCATCAACTCGTGCGCCACCGGCTCGCCAGCTTCAGCCAGGAATCGCAGAGGTATGTCGATCTAAGCAAAGGCGGTTGGAATGCCGTCATACCCCCGGCCTTTGAAGGCAACGATGAAGCCCAGGCCAAGTTGAATGAGGCTTGGGACTACCTGCAAGCCGTCTATGTAGAGCTACGGCAGATGGGCATTCGCAAGGAGGACGCCCGCTTTCTCCTGCCCAATGCCACCGAGACCCGCGTCGTCACCAGCATGAACTTCGCCGCCTGGAGCCACTTCCTCTGGCTGCGCGCGGTTGACAAGGCCGCCCAGTGGGAGATTCGCCGCCTCGGCCAGCTTGCGCTGGAAATGCTCTACACCATCGCGCCCGCCGTCTTCGAAAAACATTGGAACGTATATCAGGAGATGAAAGAGTGACGAGGAGAGAGAAGCCATCGCAGCCTCGCTCCTCTGCTCTGCCGGCCCCGCTCCTTGAACGCTTCCACAACCGCTCCGCCCGCGTCGCCGTCGTCGGCCTGGGCTATGTGGGCCTGCCGCTGGCCGTCGCTTTGGCGTCAGCCGGCTATGAAGTCGCCGGCATCGACCTGAACGAAGCCAAAGTCGACGCGGTCAACCGCGGCCGCTCCTACATCGCAGACGTCAGCGACACAGCTTTGCAGGATCACGCGGCGCGCCTCCGGGCCACAAGCGATTATGCCGTTCTGCGCGAGTGCGATGCCGTCTCCATCTGCCTGCCCACACCGCTCGACCAGGCCGGCGCGCCGGACACCTCTCACATCGCCGCCAGCGGCCGGGAAATCGCCCTCCATCTGCATCCGGGCCTGACCGTAATCCTCGAATCCACCTCATATCCCGGGACGACAAGTGAACTCCTGCTGCCTCTGCTGGAAGCCGCTGCGCGGCCGCGTGGTTGGCGGGTCGGAGAGGCGTTCTACCTGGCTTTTTCGCCGGAGCGCGTTGACCCGGGGCGGAGCGATTGGACGATACAGACGACACCCAAAGTCATCGCCGGGGTGACGGAGAACTGCCTTGCCGCAGCCCGCGCCCTCTACGAACAGGTCTTCGACACACTCGTGCCCGTTTCCACGCCGTCTACTGCGGAGATGGCAAAGCTGTTCGAAAACACCTTCCGGTTCGTCAACATCTCTCTGGTCAATGAGCTGCTGCAGATGTGTGACCAATTGGGGCTGGACACGCGGCAGGTGCTGGAGGCCGCGGCGACCAAACCCTTCGGTTTCACCAGGTTTGCGCCGGGGCCGGGCGTTGGCGGGCCCTGCATTCCGGTCGATCCCCACTATCTCGCCTGGAAGATGCGGTCGGTGAACGGTAGCGCCCGTTTCGTCGAGCTGGCTGGCCGGATCAATGCGGAGATGCCGCGCTTCTGGGTGCAGAAGGTGCAAGAGGCGCTCAATGACGCAGGCAAGGAGCTCAAGGGCAGCCGCGTGCTGGTCCTGGGCGCGGCCTACAAGCCGGACGTGGCCGATGCCCGCGAGTCAGCGGCCATCGAAATCCTGCGGCTCCTGCTGCAAGAGGAGGCGGCTGCCAGCTATCACGACCCGTACATCACATCGCTGGCCGATACGGGCATTCCGCTTGCTGCGGTTGCTGAGCTTGACGGTGAGGTTGGGAAGGCGGACTGCGTGGTAATTGCGACAGCGCACAGCGTCTATGACCGGGCTGCCATCGCAGGCAACGCGGCCATTCTGGTCGACACCTGCTTTTCCGATTCGGTGTCCGTTCGGGCCGCCGGCTGCACTGACGCGCCGACTGCACGCCGCTCCACAGCCGGCTGACACCTTTAGACGCTCCTCCTGCCGCCGGCGTCCGACTGCCGGCCCCCGCGTTGACTCTTATTCGTTCGAATTCTCTGAAGAGAGGCGGCTTTCCTTGCGCGAGGAACGGCGTCGCGTCCGCTCCCGCCCGCCCCGGTTCTTCTGCCCGCCCATCGAGCGCGGTTGTATGCCGTGCGCCCGCAAAATCTGGCGGATCGTTTCGACCGAAATCTGATCAACGACCGCGCCTTCCATCAGGTAGTTGCGCAACCGTTGCAGCGACCACTGTTTGAAAGGCAAATTCAATGATTTGGGTTCGGAGGAGGCGATGTCAACGATCACTTGCCGTTGCGCATCGGAAAATACGGGGGGCCGCCCGGGGGATTTACCACTGCGCAGACCGGCGAAACCGTCTGTATTAAAGCGATGGATCCACTTCCGTACATTGATCGGATGCAGATCGACCTCGCGGCTTATTTCCTGGACTTTATGTCCTTGAGAAGACAGGAGAATGATCATCAGGCGCTGGATGGAGACGTCATTCCCCATACTCTGGATCATGCGTTCCAGCTCCTTCTCTTCATCCTCCTCCAATTTTCGAACATAGAGTGCCATGAATTCTCTCCAAAATGGGATGCCTACAACTGAAAGGAACGGCTGTTGTCCTCCACAACTCTCTGGCTGTAGTTCGTCACGTGCCTCAACAGCTTACTGTGCAGATTCATCCAGATTTCGCTTTGCAGGACCGCCTGAAGTCGCTCCAGATTGGAAACCTCACCAATCGTCAGCATTTGCGGCCCATTTCCATAGATGGTATACCAAACTTCGGCGGGGTCGATCCCCAACCGCATTAGGCCGGGTGCAAACTCGCGCATGACAAATTCAAAATAGGGTTGCTCATGTCCCATTTTGATGTCCCACTTCATCAACAAACGAACCATAGGTGCCTTGGCCGCGCCCTAGCATAGCGCGAATACGCAGTCTGCTGTCACCCCACTCAAAACAGGGGTGAAACCAATTTATGCGCATAATACTATATCAAAAGTGCTCTCGGTTCGCAACTTTCTTCCTTCAGATTTTGTACGTTATATTTTGTTGTGGAGTCCTGCTATCCACGGCAAGCAACGTCCTGCGGGCCGCACCCCTTAACGAAAGTTTCAGCCCAAAACAGCTGGATCAATCAAATTCCGCCGACGCCTCGCACCTGTTCTTGCTTCCGGCGCTGGAATCGTCACCGGTCCTGCTCACTCACACCCTTGATGCCCGTCTTGCAGCAGGCGATCCCCTCCTGCTTCAAGTCGAAGCCGTATACCGACTGCACAATGAAGGGAACAAAGAGCTTACCGCAATTCTGCTTGTCGCGCAACCTTCCGGCGCAGTTGCAGCGGGACGTCCTCTGCCCCTCAACGTCACCCTGACCCTCGACGGACAGCCGCTCGCGCTGCAGCCCGCCGGCGAAAAGGTCGGCCAAAGCGTTCAGATCAGGTTCGAGGGGGACGCCCGCCGCCGGCTTGTCCTGCGCTACGACTTGCCCCTGAGCGCAACGCAGACCTTCGACTTCAAATACCCGATCTCTGAACTGCTTTCCTGGCCCAAAGAGATCAACGGTTGGCGGGTAACGATCGATTTCGCCGCCCTGGCGCAGTGGCTGGGCCCCTCGGACAGCTGGCTGCAAGTAGGCCCGCGCGGCTGGGAAGTGCGCGGCGGGCGGCTCGAGTGGCTGCGCGAAGAACCACCTCCAAATGCAGAAATCCTCTTCCAGACGCTTCATCCACAATGGATCCGGGAAATTCAGGCCGCCCGCGAGCAGATTCGACTCCGCAACGAACCGGAGTCATACCAATGGCTGGGAAATCTCTATGCACGGCTCTACCAGGCGCCCAATGTCGCTGTCGCCGTGCGCGAACGTCTCTATGGCCAGGCCCTGGCCGCCTACACCCAGGCGCTGCATTTGAGCCAGGAACGCGGGCTCCCCGATACCGTCCGCGCGGGGATCCGTTATCAGCTGGCGGCCCTCTACCGTATGCGCGCCATCGCTGCTGACGGCGCCGTCGACGGCGCCTATGTCGCGCTCATGATCGCGGAGGCGGAGCAGGCCCTGCCAGCCCTGCCGGAGGGCCCGACCCGCCTTGAACTGCAAAGTTGGGTGGCCCAGGGCCTTCAGCATCAGCTGCGCACGGCCCGCTTACAGCAGGATTGGCCGCGGGCACTGCTGCTGACCGACCGCCTCGCCCTCCTGCCGGTTGATGTCGTCGACCAGAACTCGCTGGAGGAGGAACGCCGCGCCCTGATCCTGCACGAAGTGCTGCAACAGTTGAGCGAGGGCAATGAAGAGGCCGCCATTGCCCTGGTTGGCGCAGAAGCGCTGGCTGGTGACTTGCAGCCTCGGCCGGAGTATCGCACGCTCTTCGCCAATTGGCAGGTAACCCTTACACTGGACCAGGAGACGGTCTCCATCGATCTCCTGGCGCGTCCCGTCAGCCGGCGCCAGTTGGATAGCGGCAGCGCCCTCAACAGCCTGCTGAACTCCTGGACCTCCTCCGGCATCACTGACGCAACTTTGACAGAGGAACCGGACGGGCTCCGTATCCGGCTCGACCGGCTCGACGCCCGCAAGCGACGGATTCTGGTGCAGAGTACGCCCCAACAGCCTGATTGGGCCCTTTTGCGCAGCGTCTTTCTGTCAGCGGAGCAGGAGATACAGGAGGAGACTCGTCTCCTCTGGCGGCGAACTGCACAGTCGATCGAGGTCGACTTTCGCGCCGCCGCCGATGAATGGTATAACATGGCTGCCCTGCTGGAGAGAGAGGCGGCCGCAGCAACCGAAACAGCCGCTCAAGGGTCGGCAGGCAGCCGCGCCGAGACCTCCGAGCGGGAAATTCGAGACTCGCTGCGGGCGGCGCAGCACAGGCTGGAAGCGAACCGCTGGCAGCGGCTTGCTTCCGACAGCACTGTGCAGATCGTGATTGGCGACTCCCCCGACACAACCGCGCCGCAACGCGTCTGGCTGCTCGGCCTGAACGACGAGCCACAGCGGCTGTCCGCCCACATTGAGAACATCGACACAGTCCGGCTCTGGCTTGCCGTCGCCATGGGAATCATCCTCAGTTCGCTTTTTGCCGGTGTGTTGTGGCTGCTGCTCTGAGATTGAGACCGCGATAGACGTGACCGAGCGTTCGACAGGATTCGATCCGCTGCCATTTCGTTGTAGTAAAGCGATGGAGCCGCATCAGCCTGTCGACCTCAGGAGATCACCTTGCGAAATCAACCAATAACCACACGTGCATCGTCCGCTCAAAGCGCCCGACGCCCGCAGAATTCCGGCGCCGCAGTCGCGCTAAAGGAAAACACAGCAGAGTCAAGCACGGCCGCGGAGACACCCGGCTCCTTCGCCTACTTCCGCGAAGGACGGGCAATCACGCTGCTTCTGCTTGGCGCAATCTACTTCATTCTGGCGCTCTCTCTCAGCAGCGCCGGCTGGACCGGCACGATGGGAATGGAGATGCTCATATTTGTCGTCGCCGGCGCGCTTGCGATGGGCTCGCTGATGGCATTCAGCCGCTTCGACAGCTTCTTCATGCTTTCCCACAGCTTTGCAGCCGGGCTGGCATGGGTCTTCTATCTGATGACCTTCCTCGTGGGCGACGAGGAGCGCGTGCGTGCATTCGCCGACAGGGGAATCCCCGAACTGCAGGCCAGGGCCTACTTCCTGTTGGAACAATGGCTCGATTGGGTCGAAGCCGCCATCAACCAACAGGCCAGCAACGACAACGTCGTTTTCATCTTCGAGATCAGCTATCTCGTCTGGTGGCTCACCTATCTGGGTGTCTGGTCGGTCTTCCGGCACGGCCATGTCTGGCGCGGTGTGCTGATGGCCGGCATTGCGCTCCTGGTCAATACCCACTACGCGCCCAACTCGGTGATCGGATTCCTTGTCGCCTACTGCATAATCGCGCTGCTGCTACTCGCCTGGACCACGCTGATCGATCATCGCCAGCGCTGGCGCACCCTGCGCATCAACTTCAACGAAGACATCAATTTCGACTTCATGCGCTCGGGCTTCATGTACACAATGGCCGTCATCGCCCTCGCCTTTATCGCGCCCAACATGGGGCGCAATCTCGTCTTCCATGATTTGCTGCAGCCGATCAACTATCGCTGGGAGGAGGCCTTACAGGAGTGGAACCGCCTCTACCAGGGCCTGAACCGGCAAGGACGGGCGGTGCAGACCGGATTTGGCCGCACGCTTACCCTTGGCGGCGAGCGCAGCGTCAGCAACCACCCGATCATGGACGTGACCGGGCCGCAAGGGCGCTACTGGCGAGCGGTTGCCTTCGACCGCTTCACCGGGCGACAGTGGATCAATACCTCCGAGGAGGAGAACTCCTACCGGCCAAACGAGCCAATTCCTGTGACCTTGTGGACCGCGCGCACGCCGGTCACCCAGACAATCACTTTACGCACATCGACCGGAAATGTTCTCCTGGCCATGCCCGATGTTGTTCAGGCCAGCATCCCGCTGACAGCGCTTCATCAGGACTATGACAACGGCGGCGGCGCGGCAGCCTCTGCCGGCGCTGCCCTCCCGGGGGACGGCGAGCTGACGTGGGCCCGCGCCCGCATCACGCTCGAGGAAGGCGACAGCTACGAGGTCATCAGCAACCAGACCGTTGTCTCGATTCGCGAGCTGCGTGAGGTGGAAGTCAACTATCCGGCCCAGATACTCGACCGCTACCTTCAACTGCCTGAAACCTTCTCACCGCGCGTTGCAGAACTTGCCGCCGAGAAGATGGCCGGCGCGCCCACGACCTACGACAAAGTCAAAGCGCTTGAGCGGTACTTGCGCACGTTTGAGTACGACGAAACCATCACCGCGCCGGCCGCAGATGTGGACCCGCTGGAGTATTTCCTGTTCGACATCCAGCGCGGCTACTGCGACTACTACGCCTCTGCCATGGCCACGATGCTGCGCAGCCAGGGCATCCCCGCACGCACGGCCAGCGGCTACGCCGAAGGCGGGTTCGACCCGGAGACGAATACCGTCTTCCTCACCGAACAGGACGCCCATACATGGGTGGAGGTCTACTTCCCGCAGTTCGGCTGGATCGAATTTGAGCCGACCGCAGGCGAGAGCACACTCGATCGGCCGGCCGGGACGGAGCTTCGGGACGGGGGGCCTATCCCCGGTATGGATGAGCCGCTGCCGGAGGACGAAGAGTTTCTGATGGCTGACGGAGTCGGTCTCGAAGATGAGTTTCCCGAAGACATCGCCGGGCCGCTTCCGGGCATCGGGGGTCTCCCTGCCCGTCAACCGCTGATCAGTACCAGCATCGCCATCATCATTCTGACCCTGATCGCGGGCGTTTGGCTGATGCGTCGACGCATGTACCAGGGGCCGAAAGCATTTGTACAAGCGCCGCAGATGTACTATGAACGGCTGCTGAACTGGGCCGCCCGCTTGAATGTGCCGCTGCGCCTCAGAGGGCCGGGGATATCGGTCCCCCGGCCTTCGATGTCGGAGCAGGCGTTAACGCCCTACGAACGCGAGACGCTGCTGGTCGAGCATCTGCCCCAGGGCACACCATTCATCAGCCGCATTACCGAAATCTTCGTCCAGTTCCGCTATAGCCCGCGCTCGCAAAACTTTGCGGACGACGCAAAGCAGGAGCTCAGCGCCAACTGGCGCCGGCTCCGCCCGGTCCTGTGGAGGGCATGGCTGCGCAAAAGATTAAATTGGCGCTGATGGGCGGCGCGTAATCTCTATCTGCTCACGGGGCGAACTGACGCGTTCGGGCGCATTAGCACGACTTGCGTCTCCTCCGGCAAACTGTGCTTCGTCAACTTAAGCGTATCCGTTACCTCCGGATCGCTGATGCCCAGTTCCGTCAGAAAGCGAGCGACAGGCTCGGGAGATTCGGTCGACTCGCTTTGCAGATTTTCGTGAAGGTAGTGCATCGGCACGACGATGCGCGGCTCCAGCAGGCTGATAACCTCGGCGATAAGGGAGACATCGGGCGTTTGCGGCCCGCTTACCGGCGCCAGCAGCACGTCGATATCCCCCAACTCCTCAACCAGCCGCTGCGACGGAGCCTGGCCCAACTCCCCCAGATGACCGACGGTGAGGCCGGCAAAATCGAGAAAGAAGGCGACGTTGCGCGTGCCGTTATGCGAAGTGGGCAGGCCGGTGACGAGAACCTGCCGCACCTCGTAATCTCCCGGTCCCCGCAGGACCTTCGGCTCGCCTCCCAACAGTTTGTCAACCTTGTCTTCGCCGTCAGGCGAGTCGCGGCTGATCGTAACAATGTCAGCGCGCAGCTTCGGCAGCGCGAGGCCCGTCGACTCCTTGCTGAAGGGGTCGCAGACCACCGTGACGCCGCGTTCCCGCAATCGAAAGCAGGAATGACCGTACCAGTCAATATCCACAGTGGATTCCTTTCTCAGTCGCAAGCCATTGAAATGACCTTGCGCGATCGTATCGGCGAACAAAGCCAGACTGTGATCACAGCGAACCGTGCATCCACAGCGAACAGCTCCGCTCGCTCCCTACAGCGATGATACATTACGCGCGCGCCGCCCGCAAAAGCGCCGCGAATCGGCGCGGGTGCAGTCCAAAATTGGGGTACAAATTCCTATACCTCGGGTAACTACTCAGCCGCAATCAGTCTGCGACCCTGAGTGAGGCGAGCGCAGGCGCTTTCTCTCTCCTCGCTCCGCTTTACTCTCTCCTCGCTTGTTGGACGGTCGGGCCTGCGGCCCTCCCTTGTGCGGGGGGACTCCCCCCGCAACGCCCCCCTGACACCCCTCTACCCGCCGGGTGTTGGTTCTAATGTAGTCCTGTGCAACCTGCGGCCCAGCGCCCCGCCACCGTGCGTGCGCGATTCCAGCGTGTCGCCAACGCGCCGCGTGCCTATACGGCCGTGTGTGTGCGCCGCCAGCCGATCGTGCGCTCGACCGTCCGGCATCGTCCCCGCCAGTTCCTAACCCCTGCCCCCTGACCCCTGTCCCCTGCAGTTTGACGGTCGGGCCTGCGGCCCTCCCTTGTGCGGGGGGACTCCCCCCGCAACGCCCCCCTGACACCCCTCTACCCGCCGGGTGTGGGTCTAATGTAGCCCTGTGCAACCTGCGGCCCAGCGCGCCGCCCCCAATTCAGCGAACGCTACGGGCACGGTAGGGGCAGGCCTTGTGCCTGCCCAACGCGCCCCCCCAAAAAGCTGGTAGACAATTCCAGCCACCGCGGGCATGAACTCCCCACCAGACGATTCCCACGCCCAAAAGTAGGCTGCGCCCATCGGCGCCGCAATTGCGAATTGGCTGTGCTGGCACTATCATTAGAGCGGGTCATTGTCGTCAGCCGTTCGTTCCGGGGAACTGCCTGGACGCCGGCAAATGGCATGACCAGGTTCGCTTTTCGCGAACCTCAACGCAACTTTGTCCCCGCCATCCGCAATCGGTTGCCGGTCGGACTTGCAGCTCCCTCTGGCGCGGAGAGCAGGAGAACCGCCCTATGGACGAACAACAGATACGTCAAGTCGTCACGGCCCGTTTTTATCAGTCGCTGTCCGAAAGCGAAATCGAAGTCAGCGCCATACCTCAAGCCCAGTTGCAGGCCATTGTAAACGGGCTGGCCGATGGCCTCTTTGCCGCGCTGGATGCAATGGAAGCCGAGGCCGAGCACCCCGCCACTGCAGCCGGTGCGCCGTCGCCGGCAACATACCCCGCCGACGCCATCGCCGACCACGCCGAAACCGAAGAACTGCTCTGGTCCGGCCGGCCCTATCTCTCAATCGGCGTCCGCTACGAACTGACAACACAACGGCTCCGGCTCATCCGCGGCCTTCTGGGACGCAGCTACCACGAAATCGAACTGGTGCGCGTACGCGATACGTCGGTGAACCAGCATCTAGGCGAACGCGCGCTTAACGTGGGCGACGTTGCGATCGTCAGCAACGACCCTTCCCACCCTGAGGTCACGCTCCACAACGTCAAGAATCCGATGGAGCTGCGCGAGATGATCCGCAAGGCCACCATTCGCGAAAAAGAGCGGCGCGGCCTCCACTTCCGCGAGGAGATGTAGCCGTGAATCTCCCGACGGCATCCGAACAGGCGCCGCGCGATCAGGAAGCGTTGCCGGTCCCGAAATCCGCCCTCTTTGAACTCGCTTATCAGGCCGGGGAACTGGCGCTGACCATGCAGCGCGACGGCCTGCGCGCCATCCGCTCCAAGTCGACCGAGCACGACCTGGTCACCGAGGCCGACCTCGCCTGCGAGGCGTTGATCCGCGACCGGCTGGCAGCCCTGACGCCCGGATTCGGCTTTTGGGGCGAAGAAAGCGATGAGCAGCCGGATGACGAACATTTCTGGCTCGTCGATCCGATCGACGGCACAATCAATTACGCCGCCGGCGTGCCCTGGTTCGGCATCAACATCGCGCTCATCCGCCGCGGCGAAACCGTTTTGGGCCTCTCTCTGATCCTGCCGCGGTTCGAACTCTTCTGGGCGCAGGCCGGCCATGGCGCCGCGTTGAGGCATCGCGACGGCAGCGAGGAGCGTCTGCAGGTCAGCCGCGTCGCCTCGCTGTCCGATGCGCTGCTCGTCACCGGTTTCCCGTACCACCGCGCCGAGGGCGACGACAACAACGCGGCGGAATTCGCGCGCATCATGCCAATCTGTCGAGGCGTGCGGCGGATGGGCGCCTCCTCGGCTGACATGGCTTACCTTTCCAGCGGCGCCCTTTCGGGCTACTGGGAAGGATCGATCCAGCCGTGGGATGTTGCCCCCGGGACCCTCCTGGTGCGGGAGGCCGGCGGCCTCGTCACCAACTACGACGGCGCCCCCTTCGGCCTGGGCGACAGCCAAATCGTCGCCAGCAACGGACAACCGGGCGTCCACGCGGCGCTGTTGCGCGCCATCCAGGAGAGCCGTGCCGGCAAGTTCGACCCGGACTCGTCGAAAGAGGATTGACCGATGGACAAGAGACTGGTGCAGGAACAGTTCGGCGTCAACGCCCGCGAATACATCACCAGCCGGCCCCACGCCAAGGGCGCCAGTCTGCAACGGCTGGTCGAAGTGGTCCAGCCGCAGCCGCACTGGCACGCGCTTGACATCGCCACTGCCGCCGGCCACACCGCCTTCGCCTTCGCCCCGCACGTCGCCCATGTGCACGCAACTGATATCACAGCGCAGATGCTGACCGTCGCCCGCGAACAGGCGGAGGCGCGCGGCGTCGCCAACGTAACCGTCGAGTTCGCCGACGCCGACAATCTGCCCTATCCGGACGACCGATTCGACCTTCTGACCTGCCGCATCGCCCCCCATCACTTCCCCGACATCGACGCCTTTCTGCGGGAATCGGTGCGCGTGCTGCGGCATGGCGGCATGCTCGCGGTGGTGGATAACGTCGTACCCGCCGGCGTCGCCGGCGACTTCGTCAACGCATTCGAAAAACTGCGCGACCCCAGCCACGGGCGCTGCCTCAGCCTGGAGGAGTGGCTGGACGGCTACTCGAACGCCGGGCTGGAGCTGGCCCACCATGAACTCCTCGAAAAACAGATCGTCTTTGAGAATTGGGCGGCGCGCCACGATCCGGTGATGCAGTCCTACCTGCAGGCGATGCTCTGGCACGGTCCGCCCGCGGCGCAGGCGTTCCTGCATCCGCAAAAGCAGGACGGCCAGACGCTCTTTCACCTGCAAGAGGGGCTCCTTACCGGCAAAAAGTGAAGCGCGCAGGCATGCGCATCACCTGCCGGAAGTGAACAACCGGGCATTGCCCGTTCACACTTCCTGGAGTAGGCTTACATTTCCGAATATCCCGCTCGCGGCTTTCGAAGTTCACGACCCGGCGGGATTCCCGACAGCGGCGCGAGCACGCGCCAGGCTGAATCAGACTCCTGTATAGAGAGAAAACTGCATGACAAATAAGGGTTCAATTGGCGAAACAGTAGCGCAAACGACCATTCGCTTCGGCACCGACGGTTGGCGCGGGCGCATGGCCGAAGACTACACCTTTGCAAATGTGCGCCGCTGCGCGCAGGGCTTTGCCAACTGGCTGACCGACGAGGGCCACGCAGCCAAAACGGTCGTCGTCGGTCACGACAAACGCTTCCAGGGAGAGCATTTCGCAGCTGCGGTGGCCGAGGTGCTGGCCGGCAACGGATTCCGTGTTCTGCTGATCGACGACGCCGCGCCAACGCCGGTGATCAGCTTCGCCGCCGTCGACAACAACGCGGTCGGCGCGGTCAACATCACCGCCAGCCACAATCCGCCCGAAGACAACGGTTTCAAGGTGCGCGACGCCAGCGGCGGCGCTGTGCCGCCGGAGGGACTGGCTGCGATCGAAGCCCGCATCCCCGGTAGCGAAGGCGTGTGCCGCACCTCGCTGGACGCGGCCCTGGCCGATGGCGCGGTCCGCTATATCCAGCCGCAGACCGCCTACCTGGCCCATCTGACCGGACTGATCGACGTTGCCCCCATCCGCGACGCCGGCCTGAAGATCGTCGTCGACAGCATGTGGGGCAACGGCGCCGGCTGGTTGAGCGAAATCCTGGCGGGCGGCAAGACCGATGTCATCGAAATCCACGCGCAGCGCAATCCGACCTTCCCCGAGATGGCCCGTCCCGAGCCGATCCCCCCCAATGTGGACGCCGGCCTCGCCCTGGCTCGCTCCGTCGAAGCCGATTGCATCTGCATCCTCGACGGAGACGCCGACCGCTGCGGCTTCGGCGATGAGAACGGCCAGTTCGTCGACCAGTTGAGGGTCTACGGGCTGCTTGCCTACTACCTGCTGGAGGTGCGCGGCGAACGCGGCCCGATTGTCAAGACCCTCAGCACGACCTCGATGCTCGACAAGCTGTGCGCGGCCTACGATGTACCGATTGTGGAGACGGGCGTCGGCTTCAAATACGTGGCGCCGGCGATGCTGGAGCACGACGCGCTCATCGGCGGCGAGGAGAGCGGCGGCTACGCCTTCCGCGGCCATGTGCCCGAACGCGACGGCATCCTGTCCAATCTCTACCTGCTGGACCTGATGGTGCGTACGGGCAAAAGGCCGACCGAGCTGCTGCAGCTTCTCTTCGAGCGGGTCGGCGAGCACTACTACGACCGCATCGACATCCGGTTGACCGATGCCGAGATGAAGGCCGCGGCCCAGCGCAGACTCGAAGACGTCGACATCAGCGGTTGCACACTGGGCGGCCTCGCCGTCACCGAACGCATCACGACCGACGGCTACAAATTTCTGATGGAGGACGGAGGCTGGCTGCTGGTGCGCTTCTCCGGTACCGAACCGCTGATACGCGTCTACACGGAGACGACCCGCAAGGAGAGAGTGGCCGCGATCCTGGCCGACGGTCAGAAACTGGCGGGCCTTTAACGGCGAGAAGGGAGAATACCGGCCGCTACGCCCTGCGGCGGTCCGCGGTCCGGTTGCCAGTCGCGCTTTCCTGCTGCGGCACTATGTGATAAAATTAACAAACAGCCCGTGTCAGAATACAGTTTGGATACACCACTGGCTTCGCTTCATCAGACTGCATTGGGCGTGCGCACGGATACGCTGCCATCTCCTTAGTTGAGCGCAAATGACTGTTCCGACGCTGGTCGACAGCCACTGCCATCTGGATATGGAGCAGTTCGACACCGACCGGGTGGCCGTGCTGAAGCGGGCGGGGGCGCAGGGCGTGCGCCGGATCGTAAACCCCGGCATCGACCTGGTCCACAGCCGGCAGGCCATCGAGTTGGCAGAGCAGCATTCGCAGGTGTACGCCGCGGTGGGCATCCATCCAAACAGCAGCGCGGATTTCAGTGAGCGCACGCTCACACATCTGTCCGCGCTCGCCGAACACCCCAAGGTTGTCGCCATCGGCGAGATCGGGCTGGACTACCACTGGGACCTGGTCTCCCACCAGGAGCAGGCACGTGCCTTTCGCGCGCAGCTCGACCTGGCCGCCGAAACAGGCCTGCCGGTGATCATCCACAACCGCAACGCGTCCGCCGATGTGGCGCAAATCCTTGGTGAGTGGACGGCGAGCGCACGCACCCGCAGTTCACCCCTGGCGCAACGCGAGCTTTGGGGCGTTCTGCACGCGTTCTCCGGCGATGCTGCGCTGGCGCAAGCGGCAAAAGACTGGCATTTCGCGCTCGGGCTCGGCGGCGCGCTGACGTTCAAAAACGCGCGGTCGCTTCATGAACAGGCGCGGGAGTTGTGCCTGGACCGGCTGACGCTTGAAACCGATGCCCCCTGGCTGACGCCGCACCCAATGCGCGGGAAGCGCAACGAGCCGGCCTATACGGCGCTGGTGGCGCAGCGGCTGGCCGAACTTCTGGCCGTGACCGTGGAGGAGGTGGCCGCTCGCACAACCGCAGTGGCCTGCTCGCTCTTTGGCATAGACGCAGACGAAGACATTGACGCAGACGAATCGCCCGAACTGACAGACCGGCTTCCGCTGGCCGCGGACTTACTTTCTGAATCGAGTCCTCAGCGACGCGAGTCGGCAACGTCCTATGGTTGATCAGGTGCAGGTCGAAAAGTTCACCAATACCGAAGCGAGACCCGTTGCGCCGGATATCCTTCAGCAGCCGCCCGCGGGCGCGCACGGCGCGCGCGCAGCTGCCATACATGAGAAATTACGCCGCGCGCTGCTGATGCCGCAGGATGCGCCGACGCTCCTGGCGCCGGTGCGCGTGGGGCTTGAACAGGTCGAAGACAAGATGAAGAGCGTTGATGCCGACGTATTTGCGCCCCTGGCAAACGCCTTCATCGAACTGATCGGTCAGGGCGGAAAACGGTTGAGGCCGGCGCTGGCGCTTCTGGCCGCAGGGCTGCATGACGGACACGCCACAGAAATCTTCAACGCCAATTCTGGCATGTCCCCGGCCGCGCAGCCGATCATCGCCCTGGCAGCCGCGGTGGAGATGCTGCACACCGCCACGCTCGTGCACGACGACGTGATTGACGGCGCCCTGCTGCGCCGCGACGCCCCAACGCTGAACGCCTCCTGGAGCGCAGGGGCAACCGTTCTGGCCGGAGACTATATGTTTGCCCGCTCCGCCCAGTTCGCGGCCGAGACCGAAAGTGTTCGTGTGATCACCATATTCAGCGATACACTGCGCGTGATCGTCGACGGCGAGATGCGCCAGCTCGCCGACCGTAATGACTTTGACCAGGACCGCCAGGCCTACTACCAACGGATCTACGCCAAGACGGCCAGCCTCTACAGCGCGGCCACCGAAGCCGCTGCTGTCCTGGTCGGCCTGCCCTCCGCACAGGTTCAGGCACTGAAATCCTTCGGCTATCAGTTCGGAATGGCCTTCCAGATTGTAGATGACATTCTCGATTTCATCGGCACCGACGCTGACCTGGGAAAACCGGTCGGCAGCGACCTGCTGCAAGGTACGTTGACACTGCCCTTCCTCTACTACCTGCGCGAGCTGCCCCAACCGCAGAAACTGGTGGACCGACTCCTCCAGGCGCGCGAGAACGCCGACGCCGGGGATTCCCGCGCCCTGTCAGCAACGGTGCAGGAGATCGTCCAGGCCGTGCGCGCCAGCGGCGCGATCGAGGCGGCGCACCAGGAAGCGCTCGGCTTCCTCGACCACGCCGTTCACAACCTGTCATCCTTCGACGACAGCCTCTGTCAACGGTCTCTCTTGGGGCTGTGCGCCTTTGTTGTGCAACGCAGCAGTTGAACGCACCCACCTGTAAACGCGATGTTCAGGCAACTTCGCAGTCGAGTGGACAGCCGCGGCAACAAGGCTCGACATGACGGCGCGTCCCACTACGCGACCGCGCTCACAGGCCAATCGGAACACGATTCGTCGAACGAATCACGCTCCCTGACCGACCTCGTAATCGTGATCGTCTCCTGGAACGTCTGGGACCATCTGCGCGCCTGCCTCACCTCGATAGAAGACCAGAGCCAGCCAATTGACGAGCGGCGCCCCAAAAAGAAGGAAACATCGGCGCCCTCGACATTCGTGCGCCGCTTCGGCGCGCACAACGAGGCCACGCTCCAGGTTGTCGTGCTCGACAACGCCAGCGAGGACGCCACACCCACTCTGCTCACAAACCGATTCCCCTGGGTGCAGACGATATTCAGCGACGAAAACCTGGGCTTCACCGGCGGCAACAACCGCGCGCTGGAGGCGATGGGGCTCGATGTGCGTATCGACGAAAAGCCCGCCTCACCCGAAAATGGACGGGCGGAGCATCAGCCGTCCCCGGCCGCGCCGGCGCGCTTCATCTACTTCCTCAACCCGGACACCGAACTCCTGCCCGGCAGCCTGTGGGCACTCTACCGCGGCATCGACCAAGACGCGACGATTGGCGCGATCGGGCCGCAGCTGCGCTACTCGGATGGCGCGCTGCAAAGCAGCCGCCGGCGTTTCCCCGGCCCGTTGACCGGCTTCTTCGAGAGCACCTGGCTCGAGCGGACCTGGCCGCGCAACCCGTGGACCCGGCGCTATCACCTCGCCGATTGGCCGGCGGACGCCCGCCAGGATGTGGACTGGCTCGTCGGCGCGGCGCTGCTGGTGCGCGGCGAAGCGCTGGCCGCGCTCGGCGGATTCGATCCACAGTTCTTCATGTACAGCGAAGAGACCGACCTCTGCCGCCGCATCAAGCAGGCCGGCTGGCGCGTCGTTTACGACCCGGCCGCCATCGTCATCCACGCCGAGGGCCGCAGCAGCGGCCAGGTGAGCGCCAGGCGCCATATCCTCTTCAACCGCAGCAAAGTGCGCTACGCGTGCAAATGGCACGGTCCCCACTGGGCAGCGCTGCTGCGGCGCTATCTGCTCTTCGAATTCCGCCTGCAGATAATGAGCGAGTCAATCAAAGCGCTTCTCGGCCACAAACGCGCCCTGCGCCGCGACCGCGTCGCCGCCTACCGCGACGTCCTGAAAAGTGGACTGGAATAGAGCGCATCCCCCCCTCCCCAATTCTTTGGGGCTTATATACTTTAGTGGGGCTCACCATACTCTGATGGCGGCAGACCGCATCCGTCCGGATGCACCTTATTTCTCCCGTTTCGTGGTCCAAGGATTGGGGCTAACCATACTCCTCAACCAACTGGTGGGCTGCGGGATCGTCATCTGAAAACGAGTTCGGACCGACTTCGCGTGACAGGAGTTGCGGCAGGAACCAAAACCGGACCATCTCAGCCCAGTATTCATTTTCATTGCTTGACGCGTAGTGACCCCTCCACAGACCTGCGCTCATTGCCACCCGGTACGCGTTCTTGATCGGTGAATGGAACTCTTGACCGCCGGGTCCCAGCCAAAGCGCGTAAACCACTATGTGAGCAAACTCGTGGATGAGAACGACGCTACAAAGTGGCGCCGGATCATCCTTCGGATCAGTTGGCGGATCCCCTGTGCAATGACCAGCCCCTCTCCACCTACGGAGTGCAGGCCGGCGCATCCGAGTGCCGTAAGAGAACAGCTGGTTTTTCCGGCCTCGACTTCGGGCACCTGCGTGATTTGGGCGTCAGCTTGGCTACGAGTACGGCTATCATGTGTCAAGACCCGAACACTATTGTGGACTATGGCTTCAAGCACGTTGGACCGGTCGGAGAGCATTCCGGGAATGATGTCCCGCGCTCGAAACAACACTTTATCAGGTATCGCAGCGGGGGAGACCACGGGGATTCCACCAGCTTCCAGATATTTCTGAAAGAACGGATCGAGCCCGAGGGTGGGGCTATGGTGGCGGCGTTGGTGTCGTCTAACCGCAGTCGGGCAGACCGAGGTCCGCAAGGTCATTCCTATCTACATTCCGCAGCCCTGCCGGAATGCACCCGGTCAATCGGTTCGGGGCTAGGTACAGCAATCTCAGGTTGGTGAGATTGTCCAGTTCTGTCGGTATCGTTCCGCTCAACTGGTTATTGTCGAGGTACAGCAGTGTCAGGTTGGAGAGGCGGCCCATCTCTGTCGGTATCGTTCCGCTCAACTGGTTGGCGCCGAGGGACAGCTCTGTCAGGTTGGAGAGGCGGCCCAGCTCTGGCGGGATCGTTCCGCTCAACTGGTTGATGACGAGGCTCAGGACTTCCAGGTTGGTGAGATTGCCCAGTTCTGTCGGTATCGATCCGCTCAACTGGTTGATGGCGAGGCTCAGGACTTCCAGGTTGGTGAGATTGCCCAGTTCTGTCGGTATCGTTCCGCTCAACTGGTTAAAGCCGAGCTGCAGGTCTTCCAGGTTGGAGAGGCGGCCCAGCTCTGGCGGGATCGCTCCAGTCAACTGGTTGCTATCTAGCCGCAGAATTCGCAGGTTGGAGAGATTGCCCAGTTCTGACGGTATCGTTCCGCTCAACTGGTTTTCGTAGAGGCCCAGCTCTGTCAGGTTGGAGAGGCGGCCCAGCTCTGGCGGGATCGTTCCGCTCAACTGGTTGATGGCGAGGCTCAGGACTTCCAGGTTGGAGAGGCGACCCAACTCTGGCGGGATCGCTCCAGTCAACTGGTTGTCGTAGAGGCCCAGCTCTGTCAGGTTGGAGAGGCGGCCCAGCTCTGGCGGTATCGTTCCGCTCAACTGGTTGTCGTTGAGGCTCAGGTCGTTCAGGCTGGTGAGATTGCCCAGTTCTGGAGGGATCGCTCCGCTCAACTGGTTGTCGTTGAGGCCCAGGTCGTTCAGGTTGGTGAGATTGCCCAGTTCTGGCGGTATCGTTCCGCTCAACTGGTTGTCGTTGAGGCTCAGGTCGTACAGGTTGGAGAGGCGGCCCAGCTCTGGCGGGATCGTTCCGCTCAGCTGATTCCTGCCTAGCCACAGGGTTGTCAGGTTGGAGAGGCGGCCCAGCTCTGGCGGTATCGCTCCAGTCAACTGGTTCCATTCTAGCCACAGGCTTGACAGGTTGGAGAGGCGGCCCAGCTCTGGCGGGATCGTTCCGTTCAGCTGGTTGTAGGATAACCACAGGCTTTTCAGGTTGGAGAGGCGGCCCAGTTCTGGCGGTATCGTTCCGCTCAGCTGATTCCAGCCTAGCCACAGCGCTGTCAGGTTGGATAGGCGGCCCAGCTCTGGCGGGATCGCCCCGGTCAACTGGTTCGCCTGTAGTGGCAGCCCTTGCAGGTTGGTGAGATTGCCCAGTTCTGGCGGTATCGTTCCGCTCAACTGGTTCTCTTGTAGCCTCAGCGTTGTCAGGTTGGTGAGGCGGCCCAGCTCTGGCGGAATCGTTCCAGTCAACTGGTTGTTGTCTAGCTGCAGCCCTTGCAGGTTGGTGAGATTGCCCAGTTCTGGCGGTATCGTTCCGCTCAACTGGTTCTCTTGTAGCCTCAGCGTTGTCAGGTTGGTGAGGCGGCCCAGCTCTGGCGGAATTGCCCCGGTCAACTGGTTCGCCTGTAGTGGCAGCCCTTGCAGGTTGGTGAGATTGCCCAGTTCTGGAGGGATCGCTCCGCTCAACTGGTTGTAGTTTAGCTGCAGCGCTGTCAGGTTGGTGAGATTGCCCAGTTCTGGCGGTATCTCCCCGCTCAACTGATTGTCGTATAGCACCAGCGCTGTCAGGTTGGAGAGGCGGCCCAGCTCTGGCGGAATCGCCCCGGTCAACAGATTGTGTTCTAGCTGCAGCGCTGTCAGGTTGGTGAGATTGCCCAGTTCTGGAGGGATCGCTCCGGTCAACCGGTTCCATTCTAGCACCAGCACTGTCAGGTTGGAGAGGCGGCCCAGCTCTGGCGGAATCGCTCCGTTCAACTCATTGCCTCTTAGCCCCAGCGCTGTCAGGTTGGTGAGATTGCCCAGTTCTGGCGGTATCTCCCCGCTCAACTGGTTAAAGTGAAGGCTCAGGTCTTCCAGGTTGGTGAGATTGCCCAGTTCTGGCGGGATCGCTCCGTTCAACTCATTGTCTCTTAGCCCCAGCGCTGTCAGGTTGGTGAGATTGCCCAGTTCTGGCGGTATCTCCCCGCTCAACTGGTTAAAGTGTAGGCTCAGGTCTTCCAGGTTGGTGAGATTGCCCAGTTCTGGCGGAATCGTTCCAGTCAATCGGTTCCCGGCTAGCGTCAGCGTTGTCAGGTTGGTGAGATTGCCCAGTTCTGGCGGGAGCTCTCCGCGCAACTGGTTGTCTTCTAGCTTCAGGGAAATGACGCTACCTGTGCTGTCGGTTTCAACGCCGTGCCAGTCGTTGAGCGGTGTGTCGGTCAGCCAATTGGCTTTCTTCAACCAGTTGGCGCCGTCCGTGGCACTGTAGAGCGTGACCAAGGCTACCCTGTCCGTGTTGGCGCTGATCGCGGTCTGCGTTGGCGTCTGCCCGGCCGTCGCGGTTGCAGACGCATATTCCGACCAGGGGCCGATCTCACCGGCGGCGTTCACACCGCGCACCGTGTAGTAGTAGGTCGTGCCCGCCGTGAGTTCGGCATGGCTGTAGGTCGTGTCAGTCAGGTTGTCTCCGCCGATCTGCTGCCAGCCGGTGTCGGCGTTCCACCACGTTAACAGTTGGTAGCGCGCCGCGTCTGCCACGACACCCCAGCTGAGGTCAATCGTACTCGCGGAAGTAACCTGCACCGCCAGAACAGGGGCAGTCAGCGCGGCTGCGACCGTCGCTGACGGTGCGGGCGTAGGTGTCGTAGAAATCAACGGCATGGCGGTCTGCGTTGGCGTCGGGGCGCGTGTTGCCGCGGGTGGACGAGTGCCCGTGGCTGCAGGCGCCCTGTAGGCGCGGACGCCCTCCCTGTGGGTTACGTAGACCACGCCGTCGACCACCCGGTAGAGCCCGTATTCGGGACCGAGATAGTAGCCGATTCTCAGGGTCCAGAGAGGTTCTCCGGTCTGGAGGTCCAGGGTGTGCAGGTCGCCAGTCAATACGTTGGCGTATATGACGCCATCGGCCACCGTAACATGGAACACTCCCCAGTCTTTGTTCAGGCTCCACTTCTTCTGCCCGGTTGCGGCCTCGATCCCGTAGAAACCAAAGTTGCCTGCGGCCAGGACCATTCCGTCCGCGGCGCCGGCAATCTGATTGATGTGGTCCTCTTCAAAGGACCAGAGGCGTTTTCCTGTTCTGGCGTCCAGGGCGGTCACGGTTCCATCGCCCGCTACCGGCCATATCCCGTCAACGATGTGCGACGGGTAGTCGCCGACGTATTCCCACTCGGTCTCCCACAGGAGCTTCCCTGTTGATTCATCCAGCGCGTGGACTCCTTCGTAGGACCGGACGAACACGGTTCCGCCGGACTGCGTTGGGGCCACCGGGACGATGGAGCCAACATCGTAGGTCCAGACCCTGGTTCCGGTCGTCGCGTCCACGGCGTGTACCCTGGTTCCGGGGGGGAGGCCTCCTTCCAGCCGGTAGGTGCGTCCGGTTTCGGGGTCCGGCGGGTCGGTGTGCCGCGGTCCTTGCCCTTCGTTGGTTTCCAGCACTTCTCCGGTGTTCGCGTCCAGGGTGTAGTGGACGCTTATGCTGTCCACGTAGATCTTTGAATCCCTGACAACGGGCGGCGGGTAGAACTCGGCGTCCAGCTCGGTGTGCCACCGGACCTTTCCGGTCTCCGCCTCCAGGGCATAGACCTGCCCTGGGCGCGAGGCGATGAAGAGTGTTCCTCCGGTTATTGTGGCAGCTATCATGGGGAAGTCGCCCGTGTCGGGCATCTTGAACTCCCACAGCAGGGCATGCTCCGGCGGGGGCGGTCCAGGAGGCTCCGGTGAGTCTGCCGACGGCCCGTGATCCTCTTCGCAAGCCAAGCCTCCCATCAGCAGCCTATATGTCAGGGATCTTTGCTCATCGGTGGCGCTCTCGTCGTCGATACCCCATGTGACTTTGGCGATGTCTATTTCGTCAAGGAGATTCCGCACGCATGCTCGGACTGCTTCCGAGACCTGCGAGTCTGCTTCGTACAATGCCATGAAGAGGTCGTTGGCGGTCTCCCGTTTCAGACAACCGAATATTGCCGCTGGCTGCCAGTGTTCCGGGTGGTCATTTAGCCCGCCTACCGGGGTCCGCAGGAATATTTCCAGGTTTGCCTCGCCGAGCTGGTCCTGTATGCACTCCTGTTCAGGGCCGTTCAAGGCGTTGTATGTTTCCTGCAGCCGCGGAGCCGTGTCCTGCTCTGATGGCGCTGGTTCCGGCGGCCACGCTTCCTCCGGGGTTGGTGCGGGCGTAGCCGTCCCCTCTGGCTCCGGCGTGGCGGCCGGGTCCGGCACTGCGGTCTGGGAGTTGATGCAGGCGCTCAGGGCCAGGGCGATGACCAGCGTCGCCACAGTTGTGAGCCAGCGGGTGGGAAGCCGGTGCGTCGCGATTCGCATGATGTCCTCCAGGGCGACCGCATCTAAATTGGGTTAGGGCATCGAAATGATGCCGAATGCCCATTCAGGTTGCGGTCAGACGTAGAAAAGTGTACGTATGGTGGAACGTAGACGGAAAACAGTCTGATTTCGGTGACTGTGGGCCTGTGCCGCGGCGACTTCTGGTCGCGTTTCAGCGAACTGAAGGCGATTTCCACTTATTCGCGCTCTCTGCTGCCCGTGATTTCAACGGAATCGACCCAAAAATCAAGATGCGATTGCCCTGACCGAACACGAACTGCCCATTGAAGGTAGCTCTTGCTATACTTTAGCAGGTTAATATGAGATAATTATCAGATACCGGCAGCAGAAGCTGTGATTTCTTATACGAATAGACCATCGCCAGTATCAGTGCCCAGAAATACGCCAGATTCCGCTTCACGTCCAGCCAGCGCACAGCCACGGGAACATAGAATCTGTATCAACATGAAGGTAGCCCTAGTATCGGTCGCTCTGCCACCGCTTTGCCCGCCTGCCTCTCGAATGAGACGATATGAAGTTGTCTGTGGTGACTCCTGCACATCGGTCGTATTCACTCCCCTTCAACAGCTTTGAAGTTCCGAGTAGGGGCTATCTTGCCCATAAGAAGTGATTTGGGGACTCAACGAACTAAGTTGCATTTCAGTTTGTTTCGAATTCGGTCAGGCGGGGTCTGGATGGGTTGGAGGCAGTGGCTTCGAACCCGATAGGACTCAAGCGGGTGAAATGGGACGGGATGCACTTTCAAGAAGTGAGGTCAAACGGGACGAGACAGTACGAGCCGCTACGGGATGTAGCGGCTCGTTTTTGTTTTTGTGCGGGGTTGCGTGTAATGGGTTTGGTATGTATGCCTGGGTATGGTGGGAGCCTTGCGGCAGCAGTCTTGAGACGGCGCATTGAAGTGGGCCCCAAGAAAAAACAACCCCACGAGTCGGCTTCAAATTGCCTTTGGGTAACATTGGATTAAATTCCCACTAAAGTATATAAGCCCCAATTCTTTCTATCCCCCCGCCTCTTCGTGTAATATGCTGCTGAACGCGCTGACACTTCATTCTGTCAGCGCGACATACCAGGAGAAACTTCAGTGGCCCGATTTCAAACAAAGCCGATCAGCGGCGCACGCGACTTCCTGCCTCTGGACGTTCTGCGCCGGCAGTATGTCATCGGCGTAATCGAACGCGTCTACCAGAGTTACGGCTTTGAGCCGCTCGAAACGCCGGTGATGGAACGGCTGGACACCCTGCTCGGCAAATACGGCGAAGAGGGCGATCAGCTCATCTTCCGCGTCGCCAAACGGGGCGCCAAGCTGCAACGGGCGCTCACCAACGCCCCGACCGAAGACGAGATCGCCGACGCCGGCCTGCGCTACGACCTCACCGTGCCTGCTCGCCCGCATCGTCGCCGAATACAGCAGCCAGCTGCCGCGCTACTTCAAACGCTACCAAATCGCGCCGGTCTACCGCGCCGACCGGCCCGCCAAAGGGCGCTATCGCGAGTTCTACCAGTGCGATCTCGACGTGGTTGGCTCTTCCAGCCGGCTGGTCGAAGCCGAGGTGCTCAACGCCGGCGCCCAGGTCCTGCAGGAGTTGGGCTTCCGCGGGCGCGATGCATCGGGTTTCCGGCTGCGCCTGAACCACCGCGGCGTCCTGCGCGGCCTGATGGAGGTGAGCGGCGTGCCGGAGTCGCTGGAATCGGGCGCGCTCGTGGCCGTCGACAAACTCGACAAGATCGGTCTGGACGGCGTGCAAAAGGAGCTGCACGCCCGCGGTATCGAGCAGGACGCCGCGTCCGCGTTGCTGGAACTGATGGCCGCCGCGCCGGATGAGACCTGTGCTGTCCTCGCCTGGTTGCGCCAAAAACTTGCATGCTCCGCCAGCGGCGAACAGGCGGTGAACGAACTTGAAGAGATCGTAACGCTGACGCAGTCGGGCCCCG
>CATOTS010000012.1 GCA_951813625.1 uncultured Caldilineaceae bacterium
AAGTTCGATGCGGTTCCACGCCGCCAGTGAGAGGCGCTTGTCGTGACTGCGGTCTACGGACCAGTCCTGCGGCCGCGGCGACAATTGCCAGTCGGTCAGAAGGAGCGCACTGCTTGCGATAAGCCAGGCGAGCCCGATCCAGGCCAGCCACCCAGCCAGGGTGGCGGCGACGAGAAACAGGGCAGTAGCCGCCAGCAGAAGCAGCCCGCGAACCGTTAGTTGCATGGATGTATGAACGGCAGCTGTTGGTGGTCAGCTCTTCTTCCTCAGCAACCGCGCCAAGTGGATTCGTAGGCTGCTGCCAGGTACGGAGAACTGAGAGTAGGAACGCCGGGAGACAGCATCTGGGGCATGCGGCTGTTGCAGGCGTCTGAAAGTGGCCGGTACATCACCGGCGTCCGCTAGCGGCACAACCTTGCAGAGGCCCGTCCTCCGATGCCAACTGCTTAGCCGTCAGCGGCCGGCTGTTCTGTGGCCTCCGCGCGCCCTCATGCCGGCAAGTATAACACGAGTAGTTGGTCGTATGAATACCGGGCGAGGAAAAAGGGCGGCTGCAACAAGTGTGGAGGCGCGGACGAGGCGACCGTTGCAAAACGGTCCGAAAGCGTTCCGAATGATGGCCGGAAAGATGCCTCCGGCGGCAGTAGAATCATGGCATCGACAGTTTGAAGTGCGTGTTTAGGAGGATTCGCCATGATTATACGATTTCTGCTGACAGGTGCGACGCTGCTGCTGCTGACCCTGGTTGCTTCGGTAGGCGCAGCCGCCAGCGCCGAGCCGAACTGGGTCCCGCTCACCGCGCTCGAGAACGTGCGCGCGTATGCGGCCGCCTCCCGCGTGGACGGGCGCAGTTACGCGGTCGACGGCGGCCGCCTCTATGGCGGCAGCGGCGGCGTCTGGGAGCTGGCCGCCGCGCCGCCCGGCGTCGTGGTCAACGCCGTCACCGTGGACCGGGCCGACCCGGACACGGTTTTCATCGGCGCGGCCAACAAACTGAGCGTGTACGTCTCCCGCAACGCCGGCAAGCGCTGGGCCGAGGTCCCCATGGATACGGCGGCGATCGGCGGCGTGACCGCGTTGGCGTTCGACGCGGCCAACCGGCTGCTCTACGTCGGCACCGATAGCGATGGCGTCTACCGGCTGCGCGACCTGGGCGCCGGGGGCAAGGGTGGAATGATCGCCAGCGGTCATCTCCTCTTGGAAGAGCCGGTACAGGAGATCGCCGCCGACAGCACAGGCGCTGGGTTGGCGTTCGTGCGCACGCTGAAAAAACTGTACCGGTCCGAGGCGTTCGGGCTGCGCTGGGTCGCCGTCGACAGTCTACCGGCTCTGCCGACCGCGCTGGACATTGCCGACACAACGCCGCCGACGGTCTTTGTGGGCACGGCTGGCGCCGGCGTCGTTGTCAGCCGCGATGGCGTCACCTGGCGGTCGAGCGGTCAGGCGACGCAAGACAACATTGACGGCCGGTTTGCGATCAGCGACCTGGCAGTCGATGCCGCGCAGCCGGAGGTGGTCTACGCCGGCTCGGTACGAACGGATTCGGGCGATCTTCAACTGACGTCCAGCCGCGTGGCGATGAGTACGGACGGCGGCGCCCACTGGTCAACTCTAGCCGAGTTGGATGATCTTCACACGGCCGAACTGCTGCCTGTCACCGGCAGTACCGGCGCGGTCTACGTTCTGACGACCGCCAGCCGCAGACCGCTGGCGGTCGGCGTCGAGACGCCGGCGAAGGTGCGGGAAAGCGCAGAGCGGTCGGCCTCCGGGCTGAGCGCCACGCAACTGCTGGCCTGGATTCTGGCGGGCAATGCCAGCGCCGCGTTCGCCATCTTCGTGTTCTCCGAATTCAGGGGCGGGAGGCGTAGAATCCACCCGGGCCTGCAAACTTCGCGGCGGCGAACCGCGGTTCCTCCGGTCGAGTTGGGCACACTGCAGCCCGGCTGATGGGGCGCGGCCGTCGCGCGGATGCCAGTGGTCAATCAGGGATGGGTTATCTCTTTTGGCGAGGCGCCAGGCAAGGCGGCGGCCGGGGACCGACCTGTTGGAGGCTTTAGCGCAGCTGGGGAAAGGCCGATGCGATCACCAGGCCGGCGAAAATGAGCATCGTCAGAAAACCTCGCCCGCCTGCGAAGAGGAAGAAGAGCGCCCACGGCGCCACGCCCAGGAGCGTGCCGGCAAGGGCATAGTGCGGCAGCTTGCGCCCGCGGCGGTTGCCCACCGCACGGCGAATGATACGGGCCAGGAGCGTCCCCGCGCCGGACCCGGCGATGAAGGCGATGAAGAAGCCGAAGAAGCCAATGCTGCTGAGAAGAAAGCCGATTATCGGCGCGCCGATAATCGATACGATGAAGCCCACCGCCAGCGCGACGATGTTGTCGCGGCCGAGGGCATTGAAGTAGATATTCTGCTGTTCGCGTACGCAATTGTTGCAACGGTAGCCGACCGGCGTGCGCACGGCGCACTCCATGCAGATTGGGTTGCCGCACTTGTTGCAGCGCAGGAGCGTCTCCCGGTCCGGGTGGTTGGCGCAGGTCAGGCTTACCGGTTCGCCGTCGCTGCCAACTGCAAGCGGGGCCGGCTTGCCGTCGTAGATGGCGCGCCGCGCCGGATCGCCGAGGACAGCGTAGGCCTCTTCGACTGCCGCCAGCTTTTGCTCGGCATAGGCCCGGTCCTCGGCGGACTCGAGCAGTTCCGGCCGGTAGAGATTGAGCAGACGCTGATACTGCCGCGCAATCTCCTCCTGCGCGGCGTCTTCCGGCACGTCAAGCGTACGATAGTGCTCCTCTGCGGGTTGACGCGATTCGTCTGTCATCAGATTTCGCCTTCTACGACTCAATCACCGCGCCGGGGATGAACGCGGCCGCGGCACGGCGCCGCCTTCACTTCAGCTTGTCCATCAGCGTCTGATAGAAGTAGCTGCGCGGCCGCAGGCGGACAAAGCGGGCCTGATACGGGCTGCTGTCTACGACGATTTCGTCCGAGTCATCGACTTCAACTTCAAACTGGCCGTCCACGGTCAGCATCGCCGAATGGTCGCTGTAGACGCGCAGGCGCACTTCGGTGCCCTCGGAAAGGACCACGGCCCGGTCCATGCTCATGTGGGCAGCGACCGGGATCACGAGGATGTTGCGCAGCTCCGGCGGCAGGATCGGGCCGCCTGCGGCCAGGGCGTAGGCAGTGCTGCCGGTTGCGGTGCTGACGATCAGCCCGTCGCAGGTGTAGGTCGTCAGATAACCGCCGTCCAGGTTGGCGCTCACGCGCACGATGCGGGCGAGGCTGCCGCGGCTGAGGACGACGTCGTTGAGGGCGTCAAAAGCGCACCGCACCGCGCGCGCCCCGCCGTTGGCGGCCGCCTTTTCCACCAGTGCCCTCACCATGAGCCGCTCTTCGATCCAGTAGTCGCCGCGCAGTAGCTGCTCCAGGGGCGTGCGCCAGTCCTGGGGAAAGATTTCAGCCAGAAAACCGAGGCGCCCCATCTTCACGCCCAACATCGGTACGTTGCAGGCCGCGCCGAGTCGCGCCGCGCGCAACATCGTGCCGTCCCCGCCGAGCGTGATCAGCAGGTCAACGTCGGGTAGCCTGGCCTCGATGGCGTCGGCGTCCCAGGCCGAGTGACGCCAGGTCCCATCCACGCCGGCGCGCTGCAGGAACTGCTCCATCTGGCCCGCGAGTTCGAGCGACTCCGGTTTGCGCGGGTGATGCAGAATGCCTATGCGTTGAAATCCGCTTCCGGCAGATTCGGTCATCGCAGATAATCTCTCAATATCAGTGCGCCGCAGGTTCTCCAGTTTACATCCATAGAAGCACATTCAGACAAATATGTCTATACCTTTTGAGGTGAAATCCCGCCTGTGATAAGATGCGTGTATGCGCGTACTGATAATCTCCGACATTCACGCGAACTTTGTCGCTCTCGAAACGGTCATGTCCGATGCTGCCGGCCGTTACGATACGATCTGGTGTTTGGGCGACGTTGTCGGCTATGGCCCGGCGCCGAATGAGTGCGTCGATCTTGTCGAGGCCGAGGCCGACCTGTGCGTCGTCGGCAACCACGATTGGGCTGTGTTGGGGCACCCCGATCTCGATATCGGGCATTTCAATCCCCTTGCGCGCGCGGCCGTTGAGTGGACCCAGGGCCAGCTGAGCGAGAAGAGTCACAACTACCTTGCCAGTCTGCCAGCGGTGCCGCTCGAGCCTGAAGGCGCAGACGGTATCCTGGTTACCCACGCCAGCCCGCGCGAACCGGTCTCGGAATACGTTCAGTCACCGGAAGTCGCGCTGGAAAATTTCTCCCACTTCGAGACCAAAATGTGCCTGGTGGGCCACACCCACAGGCCGGCCATCTTTCACTGGCAGCTGAGGAAAATATATTCCCGGCGCGGCCGGCGGAACGGCATTCCGGTGACTGTTGACTATCTCCGCCCCTACGAGGGTCAATGCGTGCGGCTGGAGTTGACCGAACTGCAGCGGCTGATCCTCAACCCGGGCAGTGTCGGCCAGCCGCGCGATAATGATCCAAGGGCCGCTTACGCCCTGCTGGACCTGGAAGCCCTCACCTGGGAACAGTGCCGCGTGGCCTATCCGATCGATCTGACCCAAAGCCAGATGCGCGCCGCCGAACTGCCGCGCCGCCTGATTGACCGTCTGACGTTCGGCAGCTGAACTGCGCTCGGCTTGAGAGCCGGGCCTGCCCTCCTTTCCTTCATTCTTCGTTCCTCGTCTGCCCCATCTCCAGCCGGTTGTACATCTCGAACCAGTCGGGCAGGTCCTTGCTGCGGTCGTGCGCCTTGCGCCGTTCATCCTCCCGCCGCCAGACGATCATCCGCCGCGTGATCTCCTCCTTGACGCTTCTGGGATTGGGCACGTGATCAAAAGTGAACGCGCCCTCACCGGCTGCGGTCTGCACGATGATATTGCCGAAGTTGAGCATCATTTTCAGCGGTGAGTCCATCTCCAGGCTGATGTCCTGAATGTCGCTGAGCTGCGCCTCGCGGCGTTGTTCGCTGAGAAAAAGCGGCAGCTTTTCGATGTCGATGATCCGGTCCGCCGTGACCGTGTAGGTGTCGTTCCACCAGTCGGTCACAGCCCAGGCGATCCAGCCCAGCGTCGCCAGCATCAGCCCGCCGCCTGAGAGCAGCAGCGTCGTCGCGCCCAGACTGGACTGGAGCCCCTCCAGCAGCCCAGCCGGCGCAAGCCCGCCCGACAGAACAAGGATTTCGACCAGTAGCAGCAGGCAGGGCAGCGCGACCTGGACAAAGAGCACCCACCAGTGCTTGTGCCACACGACTCGCTCCGTCGCTTCCCAATCGAGGGCGCCGTCTACTTTGGCCTTTTGCCGCACTCTTTCCCACACTCTTTCCCACACACTCTGTCCTGCCGTCGAACTGTCCGCAGCCGGCGGCGCTTCATCGGTCCGTACCCGGCTCGGCAGGTCAACGGTCAGGCCCAGCCGCTTCTCCAGCGCGTTCTGGATATCCAGCTTGTTTTCGGCGCTCGCCCGTTGCTGCCGAAGGCTGCGCTGATGGAAGATCGCGGCCCGCAAGTCGTCGGCCGCGCCTACGAAGTCGAAATCAATCGAGCCTGTCGTGCCGGCGGTAAAGACCGACAGGCTGCCGAAGTTGAGCAGATTACCCCAGAAGGACGTCGACACGTCCACGCGTTGGATCTGTTCCAAAAGTGCCTCGCGCCGCTGTTCGCTGAAAAAGATCACCTTCTCCTGCTGAATTACGCGCCGGTTGGTGACGATAAAAAAGTCATTAAGGTAGTTGAGGACGCCCCAGATCAGCCCCAGGCCGACCAGCATCGCGCTGAAGCTCAGGGGGATCCACAGCGCGATGCCAAAGACAGTGAAAATCCACGTCAGACCAACGCCGGCGAGGAGGGCAACCAGGGTCACCTGCGATTTCCCCAGCAGCGCCAGCCAGTGCCGCAGATGCAGGCTGACCAGGAGCTCGCCCTTGCGCAGCCACCTGTAGTCCTGCCGCTGCTGCTGCTGCTCGGCATCGTCTGCCACTTCAGGCAGCCGCGCCACGACCTTTTCCAGCACCTCCGGGCCGCAGATCTGCCCGAATCGTCTGAAGTCCTGCCGGTGCAGGCGCAGCCAGAGGCTGCCCGGCTCCGATTCAACCGTCAGTTCAATATGATTGGGAGCCAGCAGCGCGGTCTCGTTAAAGGAGAAAATGCCGCGCACCGGCGCACGCGGCAGGGCGCGATTCTCCTCGTCGAGCGCGCTCATCACGGCCCGGCTGTTTTCGAGCAGAACCCACATGCTGTCGCCGCTGTCTCCCTGCTGCATGATCGGATGGAACTGCGGAATGCGGTGGAAGCTGCAAAAGCCGGCCAGCTGGATCTGTTCGTGGGGTGTCAGCCCGGCGAAAATGGAGATGGCGCTGATCGTCTTCGCCGGAAGCAGCTGGATCTCGCGGTCGATTGCCAGCGGAAAGCGGCGCCCGACCTGCCGCATCGTGCGCCAGGGCAGTTCGAAGACGGTCGTTTCGGTCTTGGCCTCGGCCCAGTGGCCGTATTTGTCCGCCGGCGCATTGTGGACCGAGCCCACGCTGCCGGGGAAGCCGAACGAGTTTCCCGTTCCCAGCCACAGCTTGTTGTCCGTTCGGCGCGGATGGTAGAGTTCGACCTGCCCCTCGGCGATCAGGAAAAGTGAATCGGGGGTCTCGTTCTGCGTGTAGAGAATAGTGCCTGCCGCCACCTTCCGGCTGCTGACCTCTTCGGCCAGGAACCCCAATATGACCATGTCGACATCGGTCAGCAGCGGCATCGTGCGCAGACGGTTGACGATCGCCTGATACGCGGTCTGCTGATGGGCCGAGGGATAGCGGTAGAGAAGCTGCTCCAGCGTCGAGCGATCGACGCAGAGCGCGGTCACGGCCTCTTCCGCCGTCGCCGTGCTGATATATTTGAGGCTAAACGTCAGTTCGTAGCGGCAGATGATGCCGCCGGCGCCGACAAGACGGGAGATTCTCTCCTCGTTGCCGGAGCCGTTGGCGTCGACGTCGCGTCTTAAGACGCGCACCGTCCCGCTGAGGACGAAAAAGAGGAACTCGGCGGCATCATCCTGCCGCGTCAGTTCGGCGCCGGCGGCAAAGTCGACGACCAGCGAGTTCGGCTGCAGGAGTCCGGCGACCTCTTCAATCGGAAGTCCCTCCAGGTAGGCGAGGGATTTCAGCAGCTCCGTCGAGGGCGGAGAGCCGGCAAACCGCGTCAGGTCGGCGGGTGTGACGCGCGTCATCTACAGGTGCTCCTTGACCGCTTCGGCCGCTTTCCGGTTCATGCCCGGCACGACCCGCAGCTCATCCAGCGTGGCCTGCCGGATTTTGTCGACGTCGCCGCTGAAGTATTGCAGCAGGGCTCGGCGCCGTTTAGGGCCGATGCCGGGCAGGCCGTCCAGCAGCGTCGTTGTCTGTCCTTTGCGGCGCAGGTTGCGATGATAGGTGACGGCGAAGCGGTGGGCCTCGTCGCGGATGCGTTGCACCAGGTAGAAAGCCTGGCTGCCGCGCCGCAGATGGACCGGGTTGCGGCGTTCGGGCAGGAAGATCTCCTCCTCCCGCTTTGCCAGGCCGGCCACCGGCACCCGGTCGCGCAGTCCGAACTCCACCAGCACCTCCAGCGCGACCCCGAGTTGACCCTTGCCGCCGTCAACGATCACCAGGTCCGGCAGCAGTTTCCAATGGTCGGCGCTCGACGCGCGGCGTCCGGGCCGGGCCGGCGTCTCCTCGACCGCACGGCGAAAACGGCGGCGCAGGACCTCGCGCATGCTGGCATAGTCGTCCGGCTCCCCCTGGCTGCCTTTGCCGCGTATCTTGAAGCGCTTGTACGCCGATTTGAGCGGCACGCCGCGCCCGAAAACGACCATCGAGCCGACCGTGTTCGTTCCCTGCAACGTACTGACATCATAGCACTCGACCCGCGTCGGCGGCGTCTCCAGCTCGAGCGCCTCCTGCAGGTCGGCCAGCGCCTCGGTCTGGCGGTTGGAGTCCTCCGCCCATTGCGACTTCTGCACGCGCAGATATTCCTCGGCGTTGCTCTTAGCGAACTCCATCAATTTTCGCTTCCGGCCCCGCTGCGGCATCCGGATCTCGACCTTTGTGCCGCGCACTTTGCTCAGCCAGCCAGCCAGCAGTTCTTGCGTGCGCGGCATGTATTGGACCAGCAGACGCGGCGGGACCTTGCTCAACGCGCCCCGGCTTGACGGCGCCTCGCCGGCCGCGTCGGCGTAAAAGCGCTGGATGAAGATGCCGATCAGATCGCCCAGGTTCTCGGCCGTGGTCTCCGACAGTTCAACCCCTTGCAGCGCGAAGTTCTCGCGGCCGATCAGCCGGCCGCGGCGCACGAGCATGATCTGCACGACAGTGTCGCCGGACTTGGCGTCCTGCGCGATGGCGACGACATCCTCGTCATCGTGCTGCACGCCCACGACCTTCTGCTGGTGGACGATGCGCTGGGCGGACCTGATCCGATCGCGGTAGACCGCGGCCAGCTCGAAGTTGAAGCGCTCGGCGGCCTTGCCCATCCTGTTTTCCAGCTGGCCGAGCACGACATCGGTATCGCCCTCAAGAAAGTCGATCAGCTGCGTGATGCCTTCGCGGTATTCGGCCTGGCTCTGCACACCAATGCAGGGCCCGCCGCACAGTTTCAGATGATAGTAGAGGCAGGGGCTTTCGTCATTGCCGTCGATCGTGCGATCGCAGTCGAGGTAGGGCACGACCTTGCGCATCGACTCCAGCGTGCTGCTCACCGCCCAGCTGCTGGTAAAGGGACCGAAGTAGCGGGCGCCGTCATCGAGAATCTGCCGCACGCGCTCCACCTTGGGGAACTCATCCTGCCAGTTGACCTTGATGTACGGATAGCCCTTGTCATCCTTGAGCATGACATTGTAGTGGGGCTGGTACCGTTTGATCAGGTCGTTCTCAAGGATCAGCGCCTCCATCTCGGTCCGCGTGACCCACCAGGAGACGTTGCGCACCCTGGAGACCATCTCGTCGATCCGCTGGCCGTGCTTGGCCGAGGACTGGAAATAGCTGCGCACGCGGTGGCGCAGCACGAGCGCCTTGCCCACGTAGAGCACTTTGCCGTGCTCGTCCCACATCAGATAGCAGCCGGCCTTGCTGGGTAGCTCTGCGAGCTTGTGTTTCAGTTGTTGCGGAAGTCGCGCCTTCATGAATTCGATTGTATCACGTCTCTTTTGGCGGCTCAATTGATTGCCTTTGGCCGGGGCCTGCAGTCCAAAATCTGGGCACACATTCCTAGACCTCGGATAGCAACGGAGTCATGGCCGGTCCACGCTCCATGCTCTGGCAGAGTGGAGGAATACGCTTTCCTTTATCCTTTTGGACGGTCGGGCCTGCGGCCCTCCCTTGTGCGGGGGGACTCCCCCCGCAACGCCCCCCTGATGTTCACTCTCCGCCGGGTGTGGGGTCAATGCGGCCCTGTGCAACCTGCGGCCCTGTGCAACCTGCGGCCCAGCGCCCCGCCCCCCGCAGTTCCTGGCCACTGGTCACTGGCAACTGTCCACTGCAGTTCTGGACGGTCGGGCCTTCGGCCCTCCCTTGTGCGGGGGGACTCCCCCCGCAACGCCCCCCTGATGTTCACTCTCCGCCGGGTGTGGGGTCAATGCGGCCCTGTGCAACCTGCGGCCCAACGCGCCGCCCCCAAATCAGCGAACGCCACGGCCGCGGTAGGGATAGGACTTGTGCCTGCCCTGTGCCCCCCAAAGCCGGTAGACAATTCCAGCCACCGCTGGCATGAATTCCACGCCAAACGATTTCCACCCCAAATGTGGGATGCACCCCCGGTCTTCGGGCGCCCTGGGGCTAGAGGCAGGTCGAATTCTCCGCTGCACGCCGCGAACCAAATGGCAGTACTGAGCGTCATAAACCTTTAGGAAAATAGAAGGATCAGAATTTGACCGACGTTTCAACTGTGCTATAATCACTCAGGTGTCGCCTGAGCACGCGCCGACGTAGCTCAATCGGCAGAGCAGCTGTTTTGTAAACAGCCGGTTATCGGTTCGAGTCCGATCGTCGGCTTTTTGATGTGTGCGATTTAACTGCAGCCGATTTGGGCAGCGAACTGCACTTGTCGGCAGCAAAGCGGGCGGAGCACTTTAATAGAAGGTAACGATTGGATGGGCGGGTGCCCGAGTGGACAAAGGGATCTGACTGTAAATCAGACGGCTGTCGCCTACGGTGGTTCGAATCCGCCCCCGCCCACAAAAAAATTCAGCGCGTAGCGAGCGGCACAGAGTCCTGCCCGCATAGCTCAGTCGGTAGAGCGCATTCTTGGTAAGAATGAGGTCACCGGTTCAAGTCCGGTTGTGGGCTCAAGTAAGATTGACCGCCGGCTCGGCGACGAAAGGCGCGCCGGAATGCCGGTTTCGGCGTTTGCATTGACAAACTATACAGGCCGCAGGATCGATGCCGCCCACCGAATGCTGGTGGGCGGTTTGCAGCAGTTATCAATGTACACCGTGACTACAGCTTTGGAATGTGCGCCCTGTGCGAATTGAGCGCATCTGACCATTCAACATAAGCAGGAGGCAGCAACAAAATGGCGAAGGCAGTATTTGAGAGGAACAAGCCCCATGTGAACGTGGGGACAATCGGGCATGTGGATCATGGGAAGACGACACTGACGGCGGCGATCACGAAGGTATTGGCGATGCGCGGGATGGCCGATTTCAGTGCGTTCGAGGCGATCGACAATGCGCCGGAAGAGAAGGCACGCGGCATCACCATCGCCATTGCGCATGTGGAATACGAGACGGAAAACCGGCACTATGCGCACGTGGACTGTCCTGGGCATGCCGACTATATCAAGAACATGATCACGGGCGCGGCGCAGATGGACGGTGCGATCCTGGTGGTGGCGGCGCCGGATGGAGCGATGCCGCAGACGCGCGAGCATATTTTGCTGGCGCGGCAGGTGGAAGTGCCGGCGATGGTGGTATTCCTGAACAAGGTTGACATGATGGAGGACGAGGAGCTCCTGGAGTTGGTGGAGATGGAGTTGCGGGAGCTGCTCGACACGTACGAGTTTCCTGGTGACGACATTCCGTTTGTGCGCGGGAGTGCGCTGCACGCGTTGGAGAGCAGTTCGGACGATCCGGAAGCGCCGGAGTACGAGCCGATCTGGGAGTTGATGCGCGCGGTGGACGAGTACATACCGACGCCGGTGCGCGAGGTGGACAAGCCGTTTCTGATGCCGATCGAGGATGTATTTTCGATCAAGGGTCGGGGGACGGTGGTGACGGGCCGTGTAGAGCGCGGGGTGATTCACCCGATGGAAGAGGTGGAGATTGTTGGGGTGAAGCCGACGCACAAGACGACGGTGACGGGCGTGGAGATGTTCCGCAAGCTGCTGGATGAGGGACAGGCGGGCGACAACGTGGGCTGTCTGCTGCGCGGCATCGACCGCGAGGAAGTGGACCGTGGGCAGGTGCTGTCGAAGCCTGGGAGCATCAATCCGCACACGCGCTTCAAGTCGGAGGTGTACGTACTGCGCAAGGAGGAAGGTGGACGTCACACGCCCTTTTTCAAGGGATACCGGCCGCAGTTCTACATTCGGACGATGGACATCACCGGTTCGATCGACCTGCCGGCGGGTGTGGAGATGGTGATGCCTGGCGACAACGTGACGATGGAAGTCGAGTTGATAGCGCCGGTGGCGCTGGAGACCGGCGGCCGTTTCGCCATCCGCGAAGGTGGCCGCACCGTCGCTGCCGGCGCCATCACCGAAATCATCGAATAGGGCAACCGGTTCGTGGCGAGCAATAGGCTCGCCACTCTTACTTTCTGCGGACCGCGCCAAAAGGGAAGAGTAGATGGCAAAGCAAAAGATTCGTATCAAGCTCAAGGCATACGATCACCGCGTACTCGATGCTTCGGCGAAGCAGATTGTCGGCGCCGCCGAGCAGACGGGCGCCCAGGTGGTCGGACCTGTGCCTCTGCCCACGCGAATCGAAAAGTTCACCGTGATGCGGTCGCCGTTTATCGACAAAGACAGCCGCGAGCAGTTTGAGATTCGCACGCACAAGCGTCTGATCGATGTGGTGGACCCGGGCAACAAGACGATTGAAAACCTTACCCGTCTGAATCTGCCCGCCGGCGTCGATATCGAAATCAAGCTGTAACGAAGCGGCGATTGAACTGTGGCGCGTGGACGCTGCCCATGTGGGAGCGCGGGCAATCTGCCTGTTTTCTGCCGGCCACTGACCGGAGGCGCATGTGAAAGGGATACTAGGCCGCAAAGTCGGCATGACCCAACTATTTGATGACAGCGGCGCGGTTGTGCCCGTCACCGTCATCGAAGCCGGCCCCTGCTATGTTACGCAGGTCAAGGCCGAAGATACCGACGGCTACTATGCAATTCAGATTGGCTTTGACGAGGCCCCCGAGCGTAAGTTGACCAAGGGCCAGCTCGGTCACCTGAAGAAGTCCAACACGCCGACGCTGCGCGCGCTGCGCGAGGTGCGGCTGGCCGGCAACGCTAAGAATGCGCCGGGTGATGTCATCAAGGCCGATGTGTTCGCCGAGGGCGAGCTTGTCGACGTAACCGGTACGTCCAAGGGGAAGGGCTTTGCCGGGGGTGTGAAGCGGCACGGCTTCGCCGGCGGGCCGAAGACGCATGGCCAGTCGGACCGCCATCGGGCGCCCGGTGCACGCGGCGCCGGTTCGACGCCGGGGCATACATTTCCCGGATCGAAAGGCCCCGGGCAGATGGGAAACAAGCGAGTAACGGTGCAGAACCTGAAGGTCGCTTTGGTAGACGCGGAACGCAACCTGATTGCCGTTCAGGGCGCAGTGCCCGGCCCGCGGCAGGGCCTGGTGTTCGTTCAGACGGCGGCGAAGGGATAAATTAACGATCAGTGGCTGATGCGCGCCGGCTCCGGTAGCGGCAAAGCGCGAACGTCCGGCCACCGATACGGAGGCGAAACGGTGGAACTGCCAATCAGAAATATGTCCGGTGAAGAGACCGGCCAGATAGAGTTGGAAGATATGGTATTTGCCGCTCCCATCAATCGCGGGCTGATGCACCAGGCACTGGTGAGGCAGTTGGCGAACGCCCGCGCGGGAACGCACAAGACCAAATCGCGCAGCGAAGTGCGCGGCGGCGGCCGCAAACCCTGGCGTCAGAAGGGCACCGGCCGCGCACGGCACGGTTCGATCCGCTCGCCAATCTGGGTCGGCGGCGGCCGCGCCTTCGGCCCCACACCGCGCAAGTACACGCAGAAGATGCCGAAGAAGATGCGGCGCGCGGCCCTGCGCAGCGCCTTGAGCGTCAAGGCCGGGTCGGGCCAGATCGTCGTGCTCGAACAGTTGACGATGGAGGCGCCGAAGACGAAGGCCATTGTGCAGACCCTGGCAGACCTGGGCTTGGACGACGGCAGTGTGCTCGTCATCATGCCGGATCGGGACATGGCGGTTGAGAAGTCAATCAGCAACCTGCCGCAGGCCAAAACACTGCTGAGCAGCAATCTCAACATTCAGGATCTTCTCGGCCACGATATGCTTCTTCTGCCGCAGGCCTCGGTCGAATTCATCCACAGTTGGCTCGGCGCGTCGAGTTAGCGCCCGAATACGAGGAGAGCCTGATGCACGTTTATGAGGTCATAAAGCGCCCGGTCATCACCGAAAAGTCCTATGACGCCGCCGATTTCGGCAATCACTACACATTTGAAGTCGACACTCGCGCCAACAAGCACCAGATTCGGGACGCGGTCGAGACCGCATTCAGGGTGAGCGTTGTCAGAGTGCGCGTGATGATGATGCCGGCCAAGACCGGAATGCGCGGGCGGCGCAAAGTGGTGCGCAAGTCGCCGTGGAAGAAGGCCGTGGTCACTTTGGCCGAAGGCGATAGCATCCAGTTCTTCGAGGGTGTGTAACAGTCAGGAGCAGGTGGCGGCCGCAGTCTTCAGGATTCCGCCTTCTCACTCCGAACGGAGATAGATTTTTATGCCTGTCAAAATATACCGCCCCACGTCGCCGGGGCGCCGCGACATGAGCGTTACGACCTTCGAGACGGTCACCCGCACCCAGCCGGAGCGCACGCTGACCATGGCGCTGCCCCGGAAGGGAGGGCGCAATAACCAGGGTCGTATCACTGTGCGTCACCGCGGCGGCGGCCACAAACGCCGCTATCGCATCATCGATTTCAAGCGCGAAAGGTGGGGCGCGCCGGCGCGCGTTGCCTCGATCGAGTACGACCCCAACCGCAGCGCGCGCATCGCCCTGCTCGCCTACGAGGATGGCGAAAAGCGCTACATCATCGCGCCTCTGGGCGTCCAGGTGGGCGATATGCTCGAATCCGGTCCCGGCGCCGACATCCGGCCCGGAAACGCGCTGCCAATCCGCAACATCCCGCTTGGCACGCAGATTCACAATATCGAGTTGTACCCCGGCCGCGGGGCGCAGTTGGCGCGCAGCGCCGGCGTCTCCGCGCAGCTCGTCGCCAAGGAGGGCCCGCGCGCGCAGGTCCGCCTTCCCAGCAGCGAAGTCCGATATATAGACATGGACTGTCTCGCCACGATTGGCCAGGTGTCGAATCCCGATCACAGCAACATTTCGCTCGGCAAGGCCGGCCGCCGCCGCTGGATGGGCGTTCGGCCGTCGGTACGCGGCGTTGCCATGGACCCGTCGTCCCACCCGCACGGCGGCGGCGAGGGCCGTTCGCCGATCGGCATGCCCGGCCCCAAGACACCGTGGGGGCAGCCCGCTCTTGGCAAGCGCACCCGCCGCAACAAGCGGACGGGCAAGTATATCATCCGGCGCAGCAGCAAACGCCGCAACTAACCGAGATTCGCACGCTTTTGCGCCACGGTTGGGATGTGGGCGGAGCGTAGCACTGGAGGAGATTCGATGGGACGTAGCTTGAAGAAGGGACCGTATGTCGAGCCGCGCCTGCTGAAGAAGATCGAAGACATGAACCGGGCCGGCGAACGCCGCGTGCTCAAGACGTGGTCGCGTGCATCGACGATATTTCCGCAGTTTGTAGGCCATACGCTGGCGATTCACGACGGCCGGCGGCATGTGCCGATCTACATTACGGAAAACATGGTCGGCCACAAACTGGGTGAATTCGCGCCGACGCGTTTCTTTCGCGGCCACGTCAGGTCGGAGCGCAGCACACGCAGGCAATAGGATTTCGGCCACCAACCGGTCTTTGATTTCTTCCTCCGTCCTGGAGATAGGGGAGCGCGTACGATGGAAGTTCGAGCAGTTACCAAATTTACGGGAATCAGCCCGCAGAAGACGCGCCTGGTGCTGAACGAGGTGCGCGGGCGTCCGGCGGAGGAGGCATTGACGCTGTTGCAGTTCATGCCGCAGCAGGCCGCTCGCTTGGTGGCGAAGACGCTCAAGAGCGCCATCGCCAACGGCGTCGAGAATTTCGGTCTCGAGGCCGATGAGCTCTATATCAGCAGGATTTACGCCGACCAGGCGCCCAACCGGCGCTGGCGCCGTTTTGGCGCACGCGGTCGCTTCAAGCCGTGGATTCGACGTTCCTCGCACATCACTGTGGTGCTGGACGAACGTTCGGACGACGAGTAGCAGACCAGAAAAGGGGGACCTATGGGACGCAAAGTACATCCGATCGGCTTTCGCTTGGGCATCATTAAGGAGCACAAAAGCCGTTGGTTTGCTACGGGGTATGACTACGTCAATCAGCTGGGCGAGGACCGGGATATTCGCGCCATGGTTCGCCGCGATGCGCCGCGGGCAGGCATCAGTTTCATCGAGATCGAGCGCCAGCCCAACCAGGTCCACATTATCATCAACACGGCCAAGCCCGGGATCATCATCGGGCGCAAGGGCGCGAACGTCAACGTGCTGCGTGTGAACTTGCAGGAGCTGACGAACAAAAAGGTCAAGATTGACGTGCGCGAGATCGACAAGCCGGAGACAGACGCGCAGCTTGTGGCCGAGAACGTGGCCGAGCAGCTGGAGCGCCGCATCAGCTGGAAGCGGGCGATGAAACAGGCGGCCGGGCGCGCCATGCGTACAGGCGCCGAGGGTGTCATGATTCAGGTCGCCGGCCGCTTGGGCGGCAGCGAAATGGGCCGGGTCGACACCATCCGCGATGGGCAGGTGCCGCGCCATACACTGCGCGCCGAGATCGATTACGGCACCGCCGAGGCCAGCACGACATACGGCGTGATCGGTGTCAAGACATGGGTCTATCATGGCGAAGTGATGCCCGGTGAAGAGTACCACGCCCGCTATGCTGAGATGGCGCTGACCGAGTAGAGGCTCCTGCTTGGGGGCGGTGGCTGGATTCAAGACAGAGGATGGAGAGCAGACTATGCTGATGCCAAAACGTGTTAAGTATCGAAAGATGCACCGCGGCCGGATGCGCGGCACCGCCAGTCGCGGCAATCGGATCGATTTTGGCACTTTCGGATTGCAGGCAACCGAGCCGTCCTGGGTGTCGAGCCGCCAGATCGAATCGGCGCGCCGCGCGATTGTGCGCTACGTGCGCCGCGGCGGCAAGCTGTGGATTCGCATCTTCCCGGACAAGCCGGTTACGATGCGGGCCGCGGAGACGCGCATGGGTTCGGGCAAGGGCAACGTCGAACACTGGGTGGCGGTCGTAAAGCCCGGCCGTGTCATGTTTGAGATCGCCGGCGTGAATGAAGAACACGCGCGCGAGGCATTCCGCTTGGCCGCGCACAAACTGCCGATGGGCACGCAGTTCGTCGCCCGCGAGGACTTCTAACGCCAGGAAGTTCAGGCTTGGAGAAAAGTAACGATGAAGGCACATGAACTACGCCCGCTGACGGCAAGCGAACTGTACACTCGCTTGGACGAGGGGTATCAGGAGCTGTTCAACCTCCGCTTTCAAAAAGCGACCGGACAGTTGACAAATACGGCGCGCAAGGGTCAGGTTCGTCGTGAAATCGCGCGCATCAAAACGATCCTGCGCGAGCGGGAGTTGATGGCCGAGGAGCAAGAGGAGTAAGCCAAATGCGCGAGCGAAGGCGGGAACTGGTTGGCTTCGTCACCAGTGACAAGATGGACAAGACGGTCGTAGTCGAAGTGGAGCGGGTCGCGCGCCACGCCCTGTATGGCAAGGTCGTGAAGTCGCACAAAAAGTACAAGGTCCACGATGCCGACAATGCCTGCCGTCTCGGAGATAAGGTCCAGATACGCGAGTGTCGGCCGATCAGCAAGCACAAGAAGTTTTTTGTCACGGAAATACTTGACCGCGCGGTCGTTGTCTGATTTCAGACGCGCCGGCACGAGAAGAGGTATGGAGCTATGATTCAGCAAGAGAGCCGCCTGCGGGTTGCCGACAACACGGGCGCAAAAGAGTTGTTGACGATTCGAGTTCGCGGGGGAGGCTCGCGCCGGTATGGTGGAATTGGCGACGTGATTGTGGCGACAGTCAAGTCATCCAGCCCAACAGCGTCGGTCAAGAAGGGCGAGATCGTCCGCGCGGTAATCGTACGCACGCGGCGACCGGTGCGGCGTAAGGACGGAAGCTACATCCGTTTCGATGAGAATGCCGCCGTCCTGATCGATGACAATCGCAATCCGCGCGGCACCCGCATTTTCGGCCCGGTCGCGCGCGAGTTGCGCGACCACGGCTATATGAAGATCGTATCGCTGGCGCCCGAGGTGCTTTGACGGGGCGTCGTGCAGAGGTGTCAGCCGATGCGCCAGCAGATGCGCCGGCGAATGAATGAACGGGCGGACGGCATCGTCCACGATGTCAGGAGATGAAGCAATGAGTGTAAAGATCAGGCAAGGCGATCTTGTCGAGGTGATCGCCGGCAATGATAAAGGCCACCAGGGTGCAGTCCAGAGCGTGATACGCAAGCGGGACAAGAAGGGCCGTTTCGACCCCAACAAGGTCTACGTCGTCGTTGCCGGCGCCAATTTCGTGACCAAGCACCAGCGCCGCAGCCCCACGGTGCGCACCCAGACCGGGCGCATCGAGCTGGAGGCGCCGATTCACATCAGCAATGTTGCGCTGGTGGGTACGAACAACGAAGCGACCCGCGCCGGCTTCCGTTTTGAAGGCGATGACAAGATCCGCTTCGACCGGCGCACCAATGAGCCGCTGCCGACACCGAGCGAGAGTTAGTTCAACCGAGAGACCGACGGCCCGAGGTCGCCCGCTGCGACAGGGATGGGCGAGGAGTGAAGATCTATGAGCGAACTGAACGGAACGCCAAAGCCGCGGCTGAAAGAACGCTTTGACAGCGAGATTGCCCCGGTGTTGATGTCGGAGTTCGGTTATACCAACATCATGCAGGTGCCCCGCGTCGAAAAGATCAGTGTGAACATCGGCATGGGCGAGGCGATTGACGACGGCAAGACGATTGAACGCGCCAGCCAGGATCTGACGACGATCACGGGTCAGAGGCCGATTGTGACAAAGGCGCGCAAGTCGATTGCCACCTTCAAGTTGCGGGAAGGGATGCCAATTGGCTTAAAAGTAACACTTCGGGGCCGGCGGATGTGGGATTTTCTGGACCGTCTGATCAGCATTGCGCTGCCCGCGCAACGCGATTTCCGCGGCATCTCACCGGACTCTTTCGACGGGCGCGGCAACTACAGCCTCGGCCTGCGCGAGCAGCTTGTCTTCCCCGAAATCGACTATGATGAGATCGATAAGGTGCGCGGCATGGAGGTAACGATTGTTACGTCCGCGGGTACCGATGAAGAGGGACGGCGCCTGCTGGCGATGATGGATATGCCGTTTCAGCGGCGTTAGAGCGTTGGGCTAACAGTGATCAAGGAAAGGACGGTCTGTGGCTAAGAAAAGCATTGTCTCGCGCGAGTCCAAGCGGAAATATGATGTGCGGGTTCGCAACCGCTGTACCCAGTGTGGCCGTCCCAGGGCCTTTATGCGCCGATTCGGCATGTGCCGCATCTGTTTTCGCCGTGAAGCCCTGCTGGGCCATCTGCCTGGCGTTGTGAAGTCAAGCTGGTAAGGCTACCGACGGCCGCGGGGGTTGCTGCCGCGCAAGGCTGCAGAAGACGCGCCGCAAGAATCAAGAGGAATATACGGTTATGATGACAGATCCAATTGCGGATTTTCTTACGCGGGTCCGCAACTCTTCAAACTCGAGGAACCGGCGTGCTGTGATGCCCAGTTCAAAGACGAAAGTCGCGCTCGCCAAAGTTTTGGCCGAGGAGGGCTTCATCAGCGGTTATTCGGTGACAGCAGACAAAGCCAAGCCCAATCTGATCATCGGCATGAAGTATACCGACAAAGGACAGCCGGTGATCACCGGAATCCAGCGGGTGAGCAGGCCGGGGCGGCGCACCTACACCGGCTTTCGCAACATTCCACTCGTTCGCAGCGGACTGGGCATCAACATAGTCTCCACGCCCAAGGGCGTCATGAGCGGAAGCCAGGCGCGGCGCGAGCAGGTTGGCGGCGAGATTATGTGTAACGTTTGGTAGTGTTGGGAGGATAAGATGTCTCGAATCGGGAAAATGCCGATTTCTGTGCCTGCCGGTGTGACGGTTGATGTTGTGCCGGTGAATCTCGTAACGGTCAAGGGCCCGAAAGGGCAGCTCAGCCAGAGACTCAGCCGCGAGATGACGATTTCCAGGGAGAATGGAGAGATCGTCGTGACCCGGCCCACCGAACAGCGGCATCACCGCGCACTGCACGGCCTGACCAGGTCCTTGCTCAACAATATGGTGCTGGGTGTCACCGACGGGTTCCAGAGGGTTCTGGAGATTCATGGAGTCGGCTACCGCGCCCAGTTGGATGGCCAGAACCTGATCCTGCAGATCGGAAAGAGCCATCCCGTGCAGTACCCGCCGCCCAACTCGGACGTGACGTTCGAGGTGTCGCGCGACGGCCGGACGGTTACAATTTCCGGGATCGACAAGCAACAGATCGGTGAGCTGGCTGCAAAAATACGCAAGGAGCGCCCGCCGGAGCCGTACAAGGGCAAGGGCATCCGCTATCAGGGCGAGTATGTACGTTCGAAGGCCGGCAAGGCCGGCGCAGGCGCGCTCGGCGTCGCTTAGCTGCGCGAGGGACAGGGAATAATGGCGAAAGAAACACGAATAAAGATGCGCAAGCGCCGGCACAAGCGGGTGCGGCGCAAAGTTTTCGGGACCGCGGCACGGCCGCGGCTGAACGTATTCCGCAGCCTGAAACACATGAACGTTCAGGTGATCGACGACCAATCCGGACATACGCTTGTGTCCGCTTCGACGCTTGAGGCCGGGCTGCAGGAGGATCTGGCCGACAAGCTGAGGGTGGATCAGGCGAAGGAAATCGGCAAGGTCATTGCCGCGCGGGCCAAGGATGCCGGCATCGAGCAGGTGGTCTTCGATCGCGGTGGATACCGCTATCATGGTCGCGTGAAGGCAGTGGCCGATGGCAGTCGAGAGGGCGGTCTCGTCTTTTAATCAGAGCAAGGAGAATTCGATATGGGGCGTCGAGATCGTCGACGGGACCGCGAGCGGGAAGAGGAAAAGGACGAATTTGACGAAAAAGTCGTCCATATCGCGCGCACGGCCAAGGTGGTGAAAGGCGGACGCCGTTTCGCGTTTCGCGCCGTGGTCGTCGTCGGAGACAACAACGGGCGTGTCGGTGTGGGCGTCGGCAAGGCGCGTGAAGTGCCGGATGCCATCCGCAAGGCGAGTGAGACCGCGCGCAAGACGATGGTCGCAGTGAACCTGCTGGGGACGACGATTCCCCACGCGAGCCAGGCCCGGTTTGGCGCGGGCGAGGTGCTGTTGAAACCGGCCAGCCCCGGCACCGGTGTGATTGCGGGCGGCGGCGTACGCGCGGTGGTCGAGGCCGCGGGCGTCAAGGACATCCTGTCCAAGTCGCTCGGGAGCGACAATATCTTGAACGTCGTGCAGGCGACTTTTGCCTCGCTGAGACAGTTGCAGGACTACAGAGTCGAGGCGCAACGGCGCGGCGTCGATCCCGAAAAGCTGCGTCCTTTCTGGTATCAGGAAGATGAGTCCCATGGATAAGACGATCACCGTGAAGTTAACCAAGAGCCCGATCGGTTACAACAAACGCCAGAAGGCGACGGTGCAGGCGTTGGGTCTGCGTAAGCTGCACCAGACGGTCGAGAAGGCCGACAGTCCGACGGTCCGGGGCATGATCGCGAAGGTCTCCCACCTTGTGGAGGTGGTGGAAGAGACCGAGGCGTGAGCGCGTCGACGCGACGGTGCGGAATCCGGGCGGGCAGTCGCTGCCTTTTCAAATTGGCTGGAGTATACGGAAAATGAAGCTACACGATCTGCGCCCCGTCGAGGGCGCGATACGAAAACGCAAACGAGTGGGACGCGGCACCGGCTCCGGGCGCGGCAAGACGGCCGGGCGCGGTACCAAGGGGCAGAACGCACGCTCGGGCGGCGGTGTTCGCCGCGGCTTTGAAGGCGGCCAGCTGGCCCTGATCAGGCGACTGCCGAAGATGCGCGGGTTCGTCAACCGCTTTAAGGTGACCTATACACCTGTGAACCTCGACAACATGAGTGACCTGTTCGAGGCCGATGCGCAGGTATCGCCGACGACACTATTCGAGACCGGGCTGTTGGGCAGCAGAAAGCAGCCTGTGGTCGTGCTGGCGCGGGGCGAGATCGATAAGCCGCTCCACCTGCAAGTTCATCGCATCAGCAAGACCGCCAGGGAGAAGGTCGAAGCTGCCGGCGGTTCCATCGAGATCCTGCCCTTCACGGTCAACAAGAATCTGCCGCGATCTTAACTGTGGAGAGGCCGGCTTGGCCGTAGCACACGCGCCAACCGCAGCCAGATCTCCAGCGGAGAACTCTCTATGCTCGAAGCTGTACGCAATGCCTTCCGCCTGCCGGACCTGCGTCAGAAACTGCTCTACACCTTTCTGATTCTGGTCGCCTACCGGCTGGCCGCGCATATCCCTCTCCCCGGCGTCAATCGAGAGGTCCTGGACCAGATATTTCGTTCAACCGACCAGAATATCCTTCTGAGTCTGTTGAACTTTTTCAGCGGCGGCGCGCTGGCGCAGTTCAGCGTGATGGCGATGGGCGTCTACCCCTACATCACGGCCACGATTATCATGCAGCTTCTGACGCCGATCGTGCCCCAACTCGAAGAGTTGAGTCGCGAAGGAGAGCAGGGCCGGCAACAACTGAACCGTTACACGCACTATATGACCGTGCCGCTGGCGATATTGCAGGCGTTTGGCCAGGCAACGCTGCTCAGCCGGCCGCTGGGCGGCGGGGCGACCGGCGCGGTGCTTGAACAATGGGGCTTCACCGGTGAAGCGCTGCTGCCCTCGCTCACAATCCTGATCAGCCTGACCGCTGGCACAATGCTGGCGATGTGGATGGGCGAGCTGTTGACCGAACAGGGCATCGGCAACGGCGTATCGCTGATTATCTTCGCCGGCATCGTCGCTTCAGCGCCCAATCAGGTGCGGCTACTGACCCAACAGGGCATCACCCAGCTGATGATTTTCACCGTGATAACGGTGTTGACGGTAGCGCTGATCGTCTGGGTGCAGGAAGGGCAGCGGCGGATCCCCGTGCAGTACGGGAAGCGCGTGCGCACGATGCGCGGCAACCGCCTTATGATGGTTGGCGGGCAGAGTACTTACGTGCCGATGCGCGTCAACACCGCCGGCATGATTCCGCTGATTTTCGCCCAGAGCCTGCTCATTCTGCCCAACACGATGGCCTCCTACTTCATTCTCCGAACGGATTGGATCGGCTCGGTGGCCAACTTCTTCTATACTTCGTTCAGTCCGCAGAATTTCCTGTACTGGATGATCTACTTCATGCTGACGGTCGCGTTCACCTATTTCTATACCGATATCATGTTCCGGCAACAGAATCTGCCGGACACGTTGCAAAAGCAGGGGGGATTCATCCCCGGCATCCGGCCAGGTCCGCGCACCGAGCAGTATCTGAACAGTGTGCTGGGGCGGATTACCCTGGTCGGGGCGCTCTTTCTCGGGCTGGTCGCGGTCCTGCCCTTTCTGGCGGGCGTTGTTTTCGGCGGCGGCGTTGGCAGCTTCAACACGCTGATCATCAGCAGCACCGGTCTGTTGATTGTTGTCGGCGTCGTGCTGGACACGATGAAACAGATCGAAGCGCAGTTGATGATGCGCAACTACGAGGGTTTTATCCGTTAGCCACAGTTCATTTCGCAGTGCGAGGAAGTGGTGCCGATGAGCGACCGCATTTATCTGGTCTTACTGGGAGCGCCAGGGTCAGGCAAGGGTACGCAGTCGCAGCTTTTGCAGGAACAGCTGGGGATTCCCCAGGTTTCGACGGGAGAGATTTTCCGCTATAACCTGAAAAACGAGACCAAGCTCGGACAGCTTGCCAAGAGTTACTATGACAGGGGAGAACTGGTTCCCGACGAAGTAACCATACGGATGGTGGAGGCGCGTTTGGCCGAGCCGGATGCCGCTCAGGGGGCAATTCTGGATGGTTTTCCCCGCAATCTGATCCAGGCGCGCGCGCTGGACGGCATCACCGAGGCGCACGGGGGCATCGCCCTGGTGCCGCTCATTCAGCTGGAAGATGATGTCGTCACAATGCGGATCACCGGGCGGCGGCTGTGCCGAGACTGCGACCGGGTCTATCACGTGACATTCAACCCGCCTCGCGGCGAGAAGTGTGACAGCTGCGGAGGCGAGCTGTACCAGCGAGATGATGACAAGCCGGAGACAGTCCAGAATCGACTGTATGTTTACTATAAGCAGACCTCGCCGCTGATCGGCTACTATTTCGCCCACGGCTTGCTGGTGGAAGTTGACGGCGAGAAGTCGATCGAGGCAACGCAGGAGCATCTGCTCGCGCTGCTGGCCGCAAAGAATATCGGGGTGGAGGGCAGGGCAGTGTCCGCCTGAGGCGCATGTGGACGATAGAAAATGCAGATGGCCGACGAAAGCATGATGATGAAATTCAGGCGGCAGCTGCGTCGGAATGGGCGGAGGCGGCTCAGAGCAAGGCAGGAACGGGAACGCCCGGCGCCGGTCTTCAAGAACCCGCGCGAGATTCAGATTATGCGGGAAGCGGGCCGAATCGTCGCCAGGGTCCATCAGGCGTTTCGCGAGGCAATCGAACCCGGCGTCAGTACATGGGACCTGGACCAGCTGGCCGTGGAGATTATCCACAGCCACAACGCAAAGTCCAGCTTTCTCGGCTATCGCGGCTTTCCCGCCAACATCTGTACGAGCATCAACCAAGAGCTCGTGCATGGGATCCCCAACCGGGGGCGCGTGTTGCTCGACGGCGATATTATCAGCATTGACGTCGGCGTGTTTCATCGCGGTTTTGTCGGCGACAGCGGCTGGACATACGCTGTCGGCGCCATCGATCCCGAGGCTGAACGGCTGCTGCGGGTGACGGAGGAGAGCCTCGCTGCGGGCATTGAAGCGACTCGCTCCGGCAATCGTGTGCTGGACATCAGCGCGGCGGTGCAGAAGAGAGTGGAGCCGAGCGGCTTTCACGTGGTGCGCGAATACACCGGGCACGGCGTGGGTCGGGCGATGCACGAAGGGCCGCAGGTTCTCAACTATGTGTCGGACGATGTCGACGGAAAGGTCGAACTGAGGTCCGGCCTGGTGCTGGCGATTGAACCGATGGTGCAGATTGGAACCTGGCGCACTGAGACGCTGAAGGACAAGTGGACCGTCATCAGCAAGGACCACAGTCTCAGCGCCCATTTCGAGCATACGGTAGCCGTCACGAACAGAGGGCCGGAGATATTGACGCGGCTCTAGCTTTGTGCTAAACTTGTAGAGTTACCCTGAGTTTCAGAACGAGGAGCGTTGGGGATGAAAGTGCGTCCATCCGTAAAAAAGAGATGCGAAAAGTGTACGATTGTGCGCCGGCGGGGGCTGGTCTATGTGATCTGCCAGAACCCGAAACACAAGCAGAGGCAGGGTTAGGCCAACCAGGAGGGAGCAACAATGGCACGTATCGCAGGCGTCGACATACCTCGGGATAAGCGGGTCGTTATCGCCCTTACCTACATTTACGGCATTGGCCGCACGATCAGCCAGGAGATCCTGGAAGCGACCGGTATTGACGAGGACAAGCGCGTCAAAGATCTGGACAACAACGAGCTGGTCGCCTTGCGCGATTATATTGAGCGCCACTGTCGCGTCGAAGGTGACCTGCGGCGCGAAGTGAACATGAACATCAAGCGTCTCATGGAGATTGGCAGCTATCGCGGCCTGCGTCATCGCCGCAATCTTCCGAGCCGCGGCCAGCGCACACGCACCAATGCCCGCACGCGACGCGGCGTCAAGAAGACCGTCGCCGGCAAAAAGCGAGCGCGTAAATAGCGACATCTGCTCGCAATTTTCAGACTTTTCACCAGATGTAGCGGCTAAGGAGAGAACATGGCTCGTACACAGCGTCGCCGGGGTGGTCGGTCAACCCGACGCGAGCGGAAGAATGTGCCGAGCGGGCAGGTGCATGTCCGTGCCACGTTTAACAACACGATTATAACGATTACCGATCCCCAGGGCGCTACCCTTTGTTGGGCCAGTTCGGGCACCGCCGGTTTCAAAGGAAGCCGCAAAAGTACGCCGTTTGCGGCGCAGCTCGCCGCGTCGGCCGCGGCGCGCCAGGCCGTTAGTGACTTCAATATGCGTGAGGTAGAGGTGTTCATTAAGGGGCCGGGACCGGGCCGCGAAAGCGCGCTGCGGGCCTTGAACCCGGCCGGTCTGACCGTTACGTCGATAGCCGACATAACGCCGATTCCACACAACGGGGTTCGCCCCCCGAGTAAACGAAGGGTCTAGCAGAGGCGGCGCCGCGTTGCCAATGGCGGCCCGGCCCGCAAGGTTGCGCGATAACGGGATTCACCTGCCGGCGGGGGAAAGGCATCGTGTTTCGGCGCGATGCCGCTTGCTTTGCCCAGCGGGTTCGCCATGTACCGAAATGGGAAAATGCGAGGCGAGGCCGCGGGCAGTTGAACCATGATAGGGCAGCTGGACCGAGGCAGCGGGCCGGAGCGAGGCCTGAATTGCGCAGTTGCTTGCGAACCATAGTCGACTTGGAGGAAAGATGGCACGATACACAGATGCGGTCTGTAAACTCTGCCGACGTGAAGGACAGAAGCTGTTCCTGAAAGGTGAACGCTGCGTCAGCCCCAAATGTGCGGTCGACCGGCGTCCTTTTCCGCCGGGTGAAGCCGGCCGCCGCAATGTGATGCGGCGCAAAGTCTCGGACTACGGCGTCCAGCTGCGCGAGAAGCAGAAGGCGCGCCGCATGTACGGTGTGATGGAGCGGCAATTCCGCCGCTATTTCAAAGAGGCGTCCAGGCGCAAGGGCTTGACTGGCGGGACCCTTCTCGCGCTTTTGGAAAGCCGCCTCGACAATGTAGTCTACCGGCTCGGGTTTGCCGATAGCCGTCCACAGGCGCGCCAGCTCGTTCGCCACGGTCACTTTGCGGTTAACGGACGCAAAACCAATATTCCATCCTTCCAGGTGTCACCGAATGATCTGATTTCGGTACGGGAGGGGAGCCGGACCAAAACCTATTTCCGTGAACGCGCCCAGATTCTCGGAAGTGCCTCGCCCCCTTCGTGGCTCAATCTGGATGCAGTAAATCTCAGCGGTACGGTGGCTTCGGAGCCGCAGCGGGACGAGATCGGCGTACTCCTGAACGAACAGCTGATCGTTGAGTACTACAGTCGATAGCTGATACTGTAGCGCTTCGTCGTCCGTTCGTGCCGGCTGTCCAGGCAGCCGGCAGGGCCGCGACGAACGCCTGTCACCGCAAATGGCTTGGATGAGACTGCTATATAGCCGGGAGGGGTAGCCGTTGCTTAATAATCTAGTGTTACCGAAAATAGAAGTAGAGGCCAGTTCTCGCAACTATGGCCATTTTGTTGTCAGCCCGCTCGAGAGCGGTTATGGGATTACGCTTGGAAACTCCTTGCGCCGGGTCCTGCTGTCCAGTCTGCCGGGTGCTGCCGTAACCTCCATATCGGTCAGTGGAGTGCATCATGAGTTCTCAACGATCGATCATGTGCTGGAGGATGCAACCCGCCTGATTCTGAATGTGAAACAGATCCGTTTCAAAAGCGAGAGCCCCGAACCAGTGCGCGTTACGGTGGAGGTCTACCACGAAGGGCCCGTAACCGCCGGCGACTTGACCTGCCCGCCGGAAGTCGAGATTGTCAACCCGGACCAGTACCTGCTCTTTGCCGACTCGAACGAAGTAGACTTGGACATCGAAATGGTCGTCGAGCAAGGCCGCGGCTACAGTCCGGGTGAAGAGAGAGTCCAACTGCCGCTGGGCGAAATCCCCGTTGACGCGATATTCAGCCCGGTGACAAAGGCGTCCTACCGCGTCGAACGCACCCGCATCGGGCAACAGACCGACTACGACAAGCTCAATCTGGAAGTCTGGACCGATGGCTCGATTTCGCCCGAAGATTCGATGCACCAGGCCGCTGACATTCTCGTTCAGCATCTGAGCCTCTTCGTCGGTGAACGCACGACCATAATCGAGCTGCCGGAGGAGGAGGAAGAAACGATTCCCAGTCGCGTGGCCGAAGCCCCGATTGAGGAGTTGGAGCTGACCGTGCGGGCCTATAACTGTCTGAAACGGGCCGGTATCACCAAGATCGGCGAGATCCTTAAGCGGATGGAAAAGGGCGAAGACGAGATGCTCGCCATCCGCAACTTCGGCAAGAAGTCGCTCGATGAGCTGGTAGAGAAGCTGAGCGAAAAGGGCTACATGCATGTGGTAGGCGTAGACCTCAGCGCCTATCTGGGCGGTGGCAATGGCGCCGAAGTTGACAGTGTAGACAGCCTGACCGAGACCGCCGAAGCGGCCGACCCTACCTCAGCGACCGAGACGACCGAAGCGGCTGACCCTACCGCAGCGACCGAGGCGACCGAAACGACCGAGGCGACCGAAACAGCCGAGGCCGTCGAGGAGACGGACGCGGCGCTGTTACCGGAGGAATAGGACAATGCGACACCAGATCGCGGGACAGAAGTTGAGCCGCTCGCCGGCGCACCGCAAAGCCCTGTTCCGTAACCTGATTCGGGAACTCTATATCCATGAGCGGATAACCACGACGCATGCCAAGGCGCGTGCTGTCCGCAGCGATGCCGAAAAGCTGATCACCAAAGCCAAGCACGGCCTTTCCGGTAAAATCGACCGCGTGCACGCCCAGCGGCAGGTGGTTGCATATATCAATGACAAGGGCGTCGCCAAGAAGGTCTTTGACGAGTTGGCCCCCCGGTATCAGCATCGAAACGGCGGGTATACGCGTATTATCAAGTTGGGCAAGCGTTTCGGTGATGCTGCCGACATGGCGGTCATCGAGCTGGTGTCCGACGACGGTGACCAATAAGCGGACAGGTTGTCCGTCTGTGGCTGCGTGCGCCGCGCCGGTGAGGAGCGAATGCGCCGGGTCGCCGCTCTGATCGCCTACGACGGCACAGATTACCGCGGCTTCCAGGTGCAGCGGCAGGCGCCGACAGTCCAGGGCGCGTTGGAAGAGGCCCTGGCCGATCTGAACGGCACATCTTGCCGGGTGAGCGCGGCGGGCAGAACCGATACGGGCGTACATGCACGTGGGCAGGTTGTCGCGGTCGAGTTGGTGTGGAGACATTCGCTTTCTGCCCTGCGCGCAGCCTGGAACCAACGACTGCCCGCTTCGATTCTCATCCGCCGGCTAACCGAGGCGCCGCCGGGATTTCATCCGCGTTTCAGCGCCGCGGAACGCACATACCGCTACACGATGTGGACGCCCGCCGCCGGGTGCGATGGCGGGAGACGATTCCCCCTGCTGGACCGCTTCGCGCTGGTCTTGCCCAGGCGCCCGGATCTTGAGGCGATGAACAAGGCCGCCGCCTCGCTGGTCGGGACGCACGATTTCGCCACCTTCGGGCAGGCGCCTCAAGGAGAAAACACGGTCCGCCGGATCGCGTCGCTCCACGGGGAATGGGTCAAGGAGTCGCTGCCGGTGCTTGAACCATTTGCGCTCGAGCGGCTGGTTCTGACGATTACGGCCAACGCCTTTTTGCGGCGGATGGTACGCAACTTGGCTGGCTCGCTGCTGGCGGTCGGCCTGGGAGAGTGGCAGGCTGCAGACCTGGCCGCGGCCCTGCGAGCGAAGGACCGCAGCCGCTCAGCGCCGCCGCTACCCCCCAATGGGCTGGTTTTGGAGCGGGTGCAATATATGGAGTTTAGCGATCTGTTCGCTGCCCAACCGTAGCGCCGCCGCACAGAGGATGGGCTGCCTGCAGGTGAACGAGGAGATTTCAGGGTGAAGACACTGAGCCTGAGTTATGAAGAGGCCAAAAGCGGGCGTGAATGGTGGGTTGTCGATGCGACCGACAAGACACTCGGCCGGCTCGCGTCGGAGATTGCGCACATCCTGCGCGGCAAGCACAAGCCGACTTTCACGCCCAATGTCGATTGCGGTGACTTCGTCATCGTTGTCAACTGCGAGAAGTTCCATGTTACCGGCAACCGCCTGGATGAGAAGCGCTATTACAGGCATTCGCGCTATCCCGGCGGCCTGAAGAGCCGCACGATGCGCGAGCAACGCGAACGACAACCGCAGAAGATCATCTTTGAGGCGGTCAAGGGCATGATTCCCAAGACGCGGCTCGGTCGTGCACAGATGAAAAAATTGAAGGTCTACGCCGGTTCCGAGCACCCCCACAAAGCGCAAAAGCCCAAAGCGATGGAGCTGTAGGAGAGCAGAAATGAGCGAGTACATCGAAGCGATTGGGCGCCGCAAGAGCGCCACGGCACGCGTACGGCTGTACGAAGGCGATGGCGAAATTGTCGTCAACAGCCTGCCGATGAACGGCTACTTCGGGCGAGCGCTGGACCAGATGGTGATCCGTCAGCCACTGGCCCTGACCGGCACCGAGCATAGCTTTAACATCAGCATCAAGGTGAATGGCGGTGGAGAGGGCGGACAGGCTCACGCCGTGCGTCACGGGCTGTCGCGCGCGCTCGTGGCGGCCGACCCAAACCTGCGTCCTACCTTGAAGGCGGCCGGTTTTCTTACACGCGATGCCCGCGTGAAGGAGCGCATGAAGCCCGGGTTGAAGCGGGCGCGCAAGGCTCCTCAGTACACCAAGCGCTAAGGGTGCTGGTTGCGAAATGATACTGGTTGCGAAATGATACTGGTTGCGAAATGATATCTGTGGAAAGCGATGGCCCCGGCCATCGCTTTTTGTTCGGCAGTCTGCTCGGGGCATCGGACGCTTGACTGCGCAAATGTCCACCCGCCTGCCTGCAACGACAGTTGCTCCGGGCACGAAGTCGATCAGGGAGAATCCGGCGATTATGCTGATCCGATGCGGATTGCTTCTTGTCACCGAGAAATCCGACCCCGCACGCGACGATGCCGCGTTGACCGCGCTGCAGAGCCTGCTGACCGCGGGATTGGATGGTGCGCTGCCCCTCGCCAGCCGCATCTATGCCGCGCCGCCTCGCTACCAGGTGGAGGAGACCCTGCGCGAGTGGTGCGATGAGGAAGAACTTGACCTGATCGTTACCGTGGGCGGTACCTTCCCGGCGCCGGGACCCTCCGAACAGCAGATCGTGCCCGAAGCGACGGCTGCCGTGCTGGAGCGGACCATGCCTTCGCTGCCGCAGACGATGCGTGCGCGCGCTGCCGAAAAGCACCCCTACGCGCTGCTGGATCGGAGCGTGGCCGGCATCCGCGGGCGCACGTTGATCGTCAACCTGCCGGGGGGACAGGAACTGCCCGCGGCCTTTCTGGAGGGCATCCTCGACCTGCTTCCGGTGATCGCGGCTCGGCTAGGGTCTGAAGGTGAACCGCCCGCGCTCGATGCCGTGCAGGTTCCTCCCGCGCACGAGTTCACCCAGCCAAAATCCCCCGCGCTGGACCAGGAAGAGTTCGCCGCGTTTCTGCAGCGTCGCAACAGAGGGGAATGAGAAATCGTCGCGCGGCAGCTTCAAGCGGGGTGCGACGGAGACAGAGATTTCTTGACTTTTGTCCTCAATTAAGGGTACGATATTTTCTGTAGCGGACTTTACAGCCGCTGCCGCCGTTTCCTGGTAGAATCGGTGTTGCCTGGGAGGGAGAAGGCAGTTCCGGCCAAAAAGCAGCATTTGTACGGTCGCATACAGGAGTAGGAGACGAAAAGATGGGCGAGAACACAGTCGTTGTCACAGATGCAAATTTTGAGGATGAGGTCATCCAGGCGGAGGTTCCGGTGCTGGTTGACTTTTGGGCGGAGTGGTGCGGTCCTTGCAAGATGATTGCCCCGGTCCTGGATGAGATTGCATCCGAATTGGATGGCAAACTGACCATCGGCAAGCTCGACGTGGACGAGAATCAGAGCACTGCCATGGCATTTGGCGTGATGAGCATTCCCACGCTCATGTTGTTCAAAGACGGCCAGCAGGTGGAGACCATCGTCGGTTTCCAGCAGAAGGCTCAGTTGCTGGGCAAAATTCAGGCACACCTGAACTGACGTCCGTTTCGATCAGACTTCTGCAAGGACCTGCCGCGACCGCGGCGGGTCTTTTTGTTCCCCAAAACGGGTGCTACAATTGTCGGCATCTGGCTTACGGGACCCAAACTTCAACCAACAAACACTAATTTCATTGTCAGCGGAGGGGAGAAATGAGCGAACAAAAGAAGGTGATCCTCAGCGAGGCGGAGATGCCGACTCACTGGTATAACATCAACGCCGACCTGCCCGCCGCCGGGGTTGAACTGCCGCCGCCCTTGCATCCTGGCACGGGTCAGCCGATCGGGCCTGACGATCTGGCGCCCCTGTTTCCGATGTCGCTGATTTTGCAGGAGGTCAGCGCCGAGCGTTATATCGAGATCCCGCAGCCGGTGCAGGAGGTGTACAGGATGTGGCGGCCTACGCCCCTGGTCCGAGCACATGAATGGGAGAGGGCGCTGGATACGCCGGCCCGCATCTACTACAAGTACGAGGGCGTCAGCCCGTCCGGCAGCCACAAACCGAATACCGCGGTGGCCCAGGCCTACTACAATAAAGAGGAGGGCGTCACCCGTCTCGCGACCGAGACGGGCGCCGGGCAGTGGGGCAGCGCGCTCAGCTTCGCCTGTCAGGTTTTCGGGTTGGAGTGCAAAGTCTATATGGTGCGGGTAAGCTACGAGCAGAAGCCCTATCGCAAGGTCATGATGCAGACATGGGGGGCGGAGGTCGTACCCAGCCCCAGCCAGGACACGAACGCCGGCCGCCAGATCCTGACCGAAAGCCCGGACAGCACGGGCAGTCTCGGCATCGCCATATCGGAGGCGGTGGAAGACGCCGCCACGCGCGACGATACGAAATATTCACTCGGCTCCGTCCTGAACCACGTGCTTATGCATCAGACGGTCATCGGCCAGGAGACAGTTTCCGGGCTGGAGGCTTTCGGTGAAGACTGGCCGGACGTGCTGATCGGTTGCACCGGCGGCGGCAGCAACTTTGCCGGATTTGCCTTCCCGTTCCTCAAGGAGAATATCAGCGGCGGCAGGAGCGCCCGCATTGTGGCGGTCGAGCCGGCAGCGGCGCCCAGCTTGACGCGCGGCGTCTACACCTACGATTTCGGCGACACCGCCCAGATGACGCCGCTGATCAAGATGCACACGCTCGGCCACGACTTTGTGCCCGCGCCGATTCACGCCGGCGGGTTGCGCTATCACGGCATGAGCGCGCAGGTCAGCGCGCTGCACGCGGCCGGACTGATCGAGGCGGTCAGTGTTCAGCAGCGAGCCATTTTCGACGCCGCGCTCTCGTTCGCAAGCTCGGAGGGCATCCTGCCTGCGCCCGAGCCCGCCCACGCCATCTGGGGTGCCATGCAGGAGGCGCTGGCCTGCAAAGAGAGCGGCGAGAGCAAAGTGATCGTCTTTAACATGTGCGGCCACGGCCACTTCGATCTGGCCGCGTACGAGCAGCACCTGGCCGATAATCTGGAAGATTTCGACTATCCTGAAGAGGCGATCCGGGCGAGCCTGCAGAAGGTGCCGTCGGTCTGAGGGCTGGTTTCCGAAGATTCCCTGACTACGAAGGGGCGCGTTCGGTTCAGCGGGCGGTCCGCGTTGTCAGCACTGACAAGACCAGCTGCAGCGCAAACAGAAGCAGAAAAATCGCCAAGTCGATGACGGCGACCAGGATGAAGGCGCCGGTCAGAAGCTGTATCGGGCCGAGGAGAAAGTTGAGCAGCAGTACCACATTGCGGCCCGACTGATCGATCAGCACAAACAGTCCGCCGATGATGAGGAGATAGATGCCCAGTGACTTGAGCGGCGCGCGGTCGCTGGCGCTGGGCATCATCGCGTTGGCGATGGCGAAGAGCAGATAGCTCCACCACAGGCTGTCCGGCTTGTGAGCCAGGCCGTCGACGACAAAAGCCAGCCCATCAAGCAGCCTGCCCGTGCGCCAGGCGAAGGCGATCGTCTCGGTGTCGAAGACCTGCTCGCCGATGAGAACGATCAGCGCCGACCCGATCAGCAGCGGCGCCAACCCCACCAGGCTGTCCTTCAACGTGCCGCCGGACGCAACCGTCACACTGCCCAGCCCAATCGTGTTGCGTGTGAATTTCGGCCACACGCGAAACTTGCTCGTCCTCAAGCCGAGGAGCCTGGCGATCAGCCAGTGCGAGGCCTCGTGAATCAGGATGCCCGGCAGGTAGACCAGGAACAGGACCACCATCGCCAGGTTATCCGAACCGCTGATCCGGTAGACGATCTCCTGGATCAGCAGACCGATTCGCCAGCTAAGCCACCATAGCGCGGCGAGCAGGATGAAAAAGAGGAAGAAGAAAGAGTATGGGGACAACACAGCCATCGGGAAGGCGGTCTATGCGGGCGCGGTCTACGTGGGCGCGGTCTACGCGCCGTACATTTCACCGGTGATTCGCACCATCTCGGCGTAACTCGCGGCCTCCAGCGCCGCGCCGCCAATCAGCGCGCCGTCAATGTGCGCTTCTCGCATGATGGCGCCGATATTGTCCGGCTTTGTGCTGCCGCCGTAGAGGATGCGGACAGTGTCGGCGACGGTCTCCCCGTGCATTTCGCCCAGAATGGCGCGTACCTGCCCGCAGATGTCGCCGGCCGTCCCGGCGGTCGCGGCCCGGCCCGTGCCGATGGCCCAGATTGGCTCGTATGCGATTATCGAAGATTGCACCTGCGCGCCGCTCAAACCGTCCAACGCAGCGCGAACCTGTCGGTTGATGGTCTCGCCCGTCTGGCCGCGTTCGTTCTGCTCAAGCATTTCGCCGACGCAGACAACCGGCGTGATTCCATGCGCCAGCGCCGCGCGAGTCTTCTGGTTTACGGTCTCGTCGCTCTCCCCGAAGAGCTGCCGGCGCTCACTGTGCCCGATAATCACGTAGTCGACGAGGCCGCGCAGCATCGCCGGGCTGATCTCTCCGGTGTAGGCGCCGCTCTCTTCCCAGTGGCAGTTCTGCGCGCCGAGCGAAAAAGGCATCTCCTCCGCCAGCATTTTGAGCGCGTGCAAACAGATGGAAGGCGGGCACAGCAGCTGCTCTACGACTGCCGAACCGCCCACGAGCGCGTGGATCTGGCGCGCCAGTGCAAGCGCCTCCGGCACGGTCTTGTTCATTTTCCAGTTGCCAGCCATCATCGGCTTGCGCATCGCGGGTCAACTCCGTGGGCGGCAGGGCCGCTGGCCTGAATCTCGAATGCACGGGCAACGAGCTGACCGCGCTTCATTGCCCGCCTATAATTCTCCGGCCTGCTCATCCCCGTCCGGCTGCGAACCCCCATCACCCGGACTTTCCTCCTCCGGCGGCGCGTTGAAGCGGACCAGCTCCTCTTCATACTCCTCCGCGGTCAGCCAGCGACCGCCGTTGACTTCGTGCCGCGAGACATTCTTGTTTCGGTCGAACCAGATTTCGACCTCCACCTGTGTAAAGCAGCGGTTCTTGCCGCTTCCCTGCAGCACTTTGCGCGTGTAGTACAGGTTGTCGTTCTCATCGTCGCGGCTGAGGCTGTTGACCAGATCGATTTCAGCCGCGATCGGTTCGCGACAGCGGTTGCTGAAGACATAGATAGGGAGGGCGCGACTACCTCCGCCGCTGCCGCCGGCAAAGAACGATGCCAGTTTTTTGAGGAAGCTCATAGGTTACCATCCTTATCGTCCAGGGCCGCCACGCCGGGCAGCACTCTTCCTTCCAGGAATTCAAGGCTCGCGCCGCCGCCGGTGCTCACGTGGGTCATGCGCTCGACCAGTCCGGCCTGCCGCACCGCGGCTGCAGAGTCGCCGCCGCCGACAATCGTGGTGGCATGGGTTAGCGTTGCCAGCATCTCGGCGATGGCGTTCGTGCCCTGGGCGAAGGCCGGCAACTCGAAGACGCCCATCGGTCCGTTCCACAGCACCGTGCCGGCCCCGGCCAGCCGGTTGGCGAAGTGGGCCACCGTGGCCGCGCCGATGTCGAGAGCCATCCAGCCCGCCGGCACCTCCTCCACGCTGACGGTGCAGCGCGCGGCGTCAGCGGCAAAAGAGTCGGCAGCCACCAGGTCGACCGGAAGCTGGATGATGCCGTCGCCGGCGCGGAGCAGGGCCCGCGCCGTATCCAGCGCGCCCGTCTCCACCAGGCTGGCCTCCATTCCATGGCCGCAGGCGGCCAGAAAGGTGTTGGCCATCCCGCCGCCGACCAGGACTGCATCCACCCTTTGCAGCAGATTATCGATGACCGCGATCTTGTCGCTGACCTTTGCGCCGCCCAGGATGGCGACGAAAGGGCATGCCGGCGTTTCCAGCGCGTCACCCAGGTAGGCCAGCTCCTTCTCCATCAGCAGGCCGGCCACAGAAGGCAGATGGGCCGCCGCGCCGGTTGTGCTGGCGTGCGCCCTGTGCGCGCTGCCGAATGCGTCGTTGACAAACAGATCGCCCAGGCGTGCCAGCGCCGCGCTCAGCGTCGAATCATTGCTGGTTTCGCCGGTCTCGAAGCGCGTGTTCTCCAGCAGCATGAGATCGCCAGGACCGAGGCCGGCTGCGGCCTCTTCCACCACCTGCCCGGTCACGGCGCCGGGGAAGCGGACGTCTGCCTTGAGTAACTGTTCCAACCGTCGCGCGACCGGCAGTAGGCTGTAACGGGGATCGGGCGCGCCTTTGGGCCGGCCCAGGTGACTCATCAGAACCAGCGACGCCCCCTGCGCTCGCAGGAACTCAACCGTCGGCAAGGAGGCGCGGATACGGGCATCATCGGTGATGCGGCCGCCGTCGTCAATGGGCACGTTGAAATCGACGCGCACAAGCGCGCGCTTACCCTGCCAGTCGATATTCCGCACCGTCCGCTTGCGCATGGAGCTCCGCCCGCCACCCGGAGGTTCCGCCTCCGGGCTATATGCCCTTGTCGGCGATGAAGGCCGCCAGATCGGAAACGCGGACACTGTAGGCCCACTCGTTGTCGTACCAGGTAACGACCTTGACCAAGTCGCCGTAGCAGGCGGTGAACTCGGCGTCGATTACGCTGCTGTGGGAATTGCCCTGGAAGTCCGAGCTGACGAGAGGCTCGTAGCTGACATCGAGGATGCCATTCATCGGCCCGGCCGCGGCCGCGGAAAAGGCCTCCAGCAACTCGTCGGTGCTGCCCGGATCGCTCACCTTGGCGACAAAGTCGACAACACTGACGGTGGATGTCGGGACGCGCATGGCCATGCCGTCGAACTTGCCGTCCAGCTCCGGTACCACCAACGACACCGCCTTGGCCGCGCCGGTCGAGGTTGGGATGATATTCATGCCCGCAGCCCTGGCGCGGCGCAGATCTTTGTGGACAAGATCGAGAATGCGCTGGTCGGTCGTGTAGGCGTGCACAGTTGTCATCAGACCCTGTTCGATGCCGACCGTGTCGTTGACGACTTTGGCCGCCGGCGCCAGGCAGTTGGTCGTACAGCTGGCGTTGCTGATGACGTGATGGCTGTCGGGGTTGTACTTCTCGTCGTTGACGCCCATGCAGATGGTGATGTCCTCCCCCTTGGCCGGCGCGCTGATGATCACCTTTTTGGCGCCGGCGGCGATGTGCAGGGCGGCCATTTCGCGATCGCTGAAGATGCCGGTGCTTTCAACGACTATGTCAACGCCCATCTCCGCCCAGGGCAGCTGGCTGGGATCGCGCTCGCTGAGAACCTTGAGCCGGTCCCCGTTGATCGACAGGTCTCCATCGACAATCTCAACTTCGCCGTCGAAAAGACCGTAGTTGGTATCATACTTGAACAGGTGGGCCATGGTCTGCACGTCACCCAGATCGTTGACGGCGACAAGGTCAAAGCTATCTTTATGGTACTCAAACAGCGATTTTGTTACCTGGCGGCCGATGCGGCCAAAGCCATTGATGGCAATCCGTGTGGTCATATGGGCCTTTCCTCCACAGTGGTAGACGGTGACTGATGACCGCATTCTACCATATCCGGCCGTTAACGTTGACAATCGCGGCGTCAGCGATAGCCCTGCCGAGAGCGATCCCCGCGGGCGTCGATGGACGGTAATTTAACCGAAGCAATACGGGGTGCAGTCCAAAATTGGGGAGCAGATTCCCATGCCCCGCGTTGCGATGGAGCCTCGGCCGTTCCACGCTCCATTTTCTGGCAGACTGCAGGAATACGCTTTCCTGTATCCTTTTGGACGGTCGGGCCTGCGGCCCTCCCTTGTGCGGGGGGACTCCCCCCGCAACGCCCCCCTGACACCCCTCCACCCGCCGCCGGGTGTGGCTTCTAATGTAGCCCTGCGCAACCGGCAGCCCAGCCCCCCGCCACCGTGCGTGCGCGTTTCCAGCGTATCGCCAACACCAGCGTGCCTACACGGCCGGGCGTGCGCGTCGCCAGCCGTTCGCGCGCTCGACCGTCAGCCGCCGCCCCCTGCAGTTCCTGCTCACTAATCCCTGCCCCCTGCCCCCTACCCCCTGCAGTTAGACGTTCGGGCCTGCGGCCCTCCCTTGTGCGGGGGGACTCCCCCCGCAACGCCCCCCTGACACCCCTCCACCCGCCGCCGGGTGTGGCTTCTAATGTAGCCCTGCGCAACCGGCAGCCCAGCCCCCCGCCACCGTGCGTGCGCGTTTCCAGCGTATCGCCAACACCAGCGTGCCTACACGGCCGGGTGTGCGCGGCGCCAGCCGTTCGCGCGTTCGACCGCATAGGCCCCGCCTTCTGCAGTTCCTGACCCCTAAGCCCTAACCCCTGCCGTTCCGGACGTTCGCCCCTGCGCCTCTCCCAAAAATCGGCAACAATTTCAGCCGCCGCTGGCATGAATTCCACGCCAAACGAATCCCGTCCCAAGAGTGGGCTGCACCCAGCAATACGGGGTTGTTTGCACGCTCTCAGTACAAAGTTTACAATCAATTTGTAACCGTGCGACTGTCAGATGAAGGAGTGTCCGTGTCGTTCCGTCCGGCGCCAGAACTCGCCCCAACCAAGCCGCTTACATACGAACAGGCAATCGGCATTCTCTTTCACGATGCCAGATTCGACGGGCGCGCCCCCCGGTCCAGCGACCCGGAAGGCCGCCTGGAACGCATGCGTACGGTGCTGGCCGCGTTGGGCAACCCGCAGGAGCGCTTTCGCACGGTCCATGTAACCGGCACCAAGGGCAAGGGCAGCACCAGCGCCTACACCGAGTCGATTCTACGTCACCTGGGTTACCGCACCGGGCTCTTCACCAGTCCCCATCTGCACAGCTTCCGCGAACGCATCCGCGTTAACGGTAAGTTGATCGGCCAGGAGGCGTGCGCCGCGCTGATCGAGCGCGCCCTGCCCCACCTCGAAGCGATTCCTGATCTGACCGTTTTTGGCCGCATCACGGTCATCGCCTTTCTCTGTTTTGCCGAAGCCGAGATCGATTGGGCCGTGGTCGAAGTGGGCGTCGGCGGGCGTTTGGACAGCACCAACGTCGTGCAGCCGGCGGTCTGCGGCATCACACATGTAAGTATGGACCACATGCACATGCTCGGCGATACGCTGGAGCAGATCGCAGCGGAGAAGGCCGGCATCATCAAGAAAAACAGGCCTGTGTTCAGCGCGCCCCAGAAAGTGAGGGCAGGAGACGTGTTGCGGCGGGTTGCCGACGAGAAGGACGCGCCTCTGACCGAGGTGCAAAACTACCGGCGGGCAGCCCTGCCCCTGGTAGGCGATCACCAGCAGATCAACGCCGGGATCGCCTTCGCCATGGTCCAGGAGCTCCACCGGCAAGGCCTGACACGCTGGGATGACCGGCTCGTCGATCGCGGGCTGTCCAATACCAGGTGGCCTTGCCGCATTGAATGGCTGCCGCGGCCGGAGAACGAGGGCCTGCCGCTGGTGGTTGACTGTGCGCACAACGCAGACAGCCTCGAAATCCTGCTCTCGACGCTGGCCGCAATGCAGCCTGGGCGACCCTTTACCTTTATCTTCGGGGTCAACCGCGACAAGGACATCGCGCCCATGCTGAAGCGGGCGGCCGCCGGGTCGCCGCGTATCGTCCTCGTACAGAGCAGGCATCCCAAGGCGTTGCCGGTACCCGATCTGCGCGCAGCGATTGACGCGCTCCCCACCAAAGGTGACCAGGCGGTGATCGCGGCGCCCTCGATGAAAGCAGGACTCGAAGCGGCGACACGCATCACCCCGCCCGACGGCTACCTGGTTGGTACGGGTTCGGTCTTTGTCGCCGCCGAACTGCGCGAGGAATGGAACGAACTGAATCCAGGCCTTTTTGCGGCAGATGATTGGATTCACGAAGCGAACACGGAACCCCAGCTCGCGCCCCTGCCCCCCGCCTACGGCATGATCTGACCAATGAAAAGTCAACACGAGAACCGCGCCGGCGAAAGGCGGATTCAGTCGTCCCGGCCATCCTTCAACAGACCGTTTATGGCGGGCAGTGCTCTGCACTGCCCGCATGGTGATAAACTGCCCGGCCATGGCGTCCGGGTATCCTCGTACCCTGCGTGGGCGGTCTGCCTGCTCGTCGCGATGATTCTGCTCGGCGCCTGTCAGCCGGTCGAGCCTACCGAAGAGTTGATCATCGATCTGCGCAGGATTCTGCCCGAAGAGTGGCAGGCCGTCTCCAACTGGGAGTCGATCAACATCGACGCCGACGCCGAGGAAGAGTACCTTCTCTTCTATCGCTACGACGCCAGCACGACCGCGGATGGCGAGAGTATCGGCGGGCCGATTGGCGCAGTGATCTACGATCCGCAGACGCCGATCGGTATGCCGGAAGACTCTGAAGACAGCACAAGGCCGCCGGCCCCCTGGCTTCAGCCCTACGCCCTTTTGCCCAACTACTGGCAGGGGGCCGGCTATGGCTTCGTCGCGCCGCCGCGCCAGAGCGGCCGCCCCGATTGGATCGTCGTACAGCGCGAGGAGGACAGCGAGACCGAGAACCGCTATTTCGAAATCCTTGCCGAGCAGATGCCGACATTGTCAGGCGACCCGCCCAGTGATCTGCCCCCGCACGACGAGCTTATCGTTTTCGGCGGCAACAGTCCGATCGGCGGCCCGACATACATCAGCGTCTTCTGGTGGAGCACGCTCAGCGAAGGCTACGGCAGCACGCAGATCTCCGCGCCCGGCGGCCTGCACATAGAAGAGTGGGACGGAGCGGCAGACAGATCGCCGATTCGGACGGTCCGCGCCCGCTATCCCCAGTATGACCGCAGCGTGCTGTGCAAGGAGTCCCGCTTCTATCGCCGGCTGGACCCGGATTTCACCAGCGCCGGCGCCTATCGCACGGCCGTCTACTATCAGGAGGGCGCGCGCAAGCTGGTATTCTGCTACGGCATTCCCCAGGCGCCCTTTTACCCGGAGGGCGTCGTGCTCTCCTATCTCCTGCTGCCCGAGCACGACTCGCCGCTCCTGACCGAAGAGGCGCGCCAAACGGTTCCCCAAACGCTGGGAGAGTTCGCCTGGGTCGATTCGTTGCAGTACATGGCCTCTATCAATACATTCGCCGGTCAGGCCGACACCTCGCGCCTGATCACCACAACCGTCTGGGCGTCGATCGTCTACCAGACAGGCAGCCAGTTGGAGAGCCGGCTTTACGCGTTCACACTGGAGCATGTACCCTCCGACCTGAGCAACCGCACCACGGACCAGTGGCGGATAATCAGCGTCCAGCTTGACGGCTGAACTTGGCCGGTCAACTCCCTGTTGACCGATTTGGCGCATGATCGGTCCCACCGACAGCCAGCCGACCCATTCACCCCATTTCAGCGACACCTCAGGCGAATCCAACGTAGTGCATAGCGCCTGCGGCGTAATTCGCGTGCGCGCGATAGGTTTTGACAGGATAGGGGCGCGGGCCGGTAGCAAATGGCGCACAGTTTCGGCGATGATACAGGCAGTCGCAGGGCTTTCGGCAGGACGAACCGCTCCAACGGGAAACAGTTTATGCGTAATGTATCAATTATCGGTATCGGGCAAATGCCTGTCGGCGAACATTGGGACCTGTCGGTGCGGCACATCGCCCATCACGCGATCGCAGCCGCGCTGGATGAGGCCGGAAGCGAGCAGGTTGACGCCCTCTTCGTCGGCAATATGCTGAGCGGTTCGCTGCTGAGCCAGGAGCACCTGGCCACCCTGATTGCCGACTTCAGCGGGCTGCGCAATGTCGAAGCCGCCAAGATCGAGTCGGCCTGCGCCAGCGGCGCCTCCGCGCTGCGCGTCGGCCATATGGCGGTGGCCAGCGGTATGCACGATCGCGTGGTCGTTTGCGGCGTGGAGAAGATGACCGACTCGACCGGCGGCAGCACCACCGCCGGCCTCGCCACTGCTGCAGACGCCGAATACGAAGCCGCCCACGGCGTCACCTTTGTCGGCCTCAACGCGCTGATCATGCGCCGCTACATGTACGAATTTGACGTGCCGATGGACGCCTTTGCCGGTTTCAGCATCAATGCCCATCGCAACGGCGTCCACAACGCCAATGCGATGTTCCAAAAACCGATCTCGCTGGAAACTTATCTGAACGCGCCCATGATTGCGTCACCTATCAATATCATGGACAGCAGCCCCGTCTGTGACGGCGCGGCCGCAGTCGTGCTGGCGCCGACCGAGCAGGCGCAGCAGCACACGACCGGCCACCATCCGGGCGGGGTAGAGATCCTGGCCAGCGCCAGCGCCAACGATACGATTGCCCTGCACGACCGCAAAGACCCGCTCTTTCTCGAAGCCGCCTACGTCAGCAGCCAGCAGGCCTACGTGCAAAGCGGGGTGACGCCCGCCGATGTCGACTTCTTTGAGCTTCACGATGCTTTCACCATTATGAGCGCGCTCAGCCTCGAAGCGACCGGCTACGCGCGGCGCGGCGAGGGCTGGCATCTCGCCGCGGACGAGGCGGTCGGCCCGGACGGACGCATTCCCGTCAGCACACTGGGCGGGCTCAAAAGCCGGGGCCATCCGGTCGGCGCCACCGGCGTATATCAGGTCGTTGAGGCGGTCCAACAGCTGCGCGGCGAGGCCGGGTCGGGTCAGATCCCGAACGCGACGATCGGCATGACGCAGAACATCGGCGGCAGCGGCGCGACGATCGTCACGCACATTCTGGGCAGCTGAGTGGGCAGTTTGCGGGAGAACGGGCGGAAATCGTCTGTCAAAAGCTATCAGCGCCGCGTTACGCCCTCCGATAGGTAGAGTTTGATAGGTCAATATGCGTACGATTGGGCAGTACAGCACACATGACAAATCTCAGTCAGTGAGGAATTCATGAGCATTGCCAGCCTTTGGCGCACGCGACAGCAACGATACAGTCTGCAGGGCGAGATCTGCCCGGACTGCCATCAGGCCATCTTTCCCCCGCGCGATGTCTGCCCCCATTGCAGCGAAGCAGCCGGACCGCTTCACACGATGAGCGGACGCGGCGAAGTCTACAGCTTTACCAGGATGTTCAACGTGCCGGAGGGCTTCCAGCCGCAGCGGCCCTACACCGTGGCTCTCGTCAGGTTGGAGGAAGGGCCGATGGTGACCGCGCAATTGACCGATATCTCTGAAGATGATGTCGAGATCGGGATGCCTGTCGAGATGGTGACGCGCAAACTGCGCGAAGAGGGCGACAGCGGCGAAATCGTCTACGGTTACAAGTTTCGCCCCGCCTACGCAGCCGCCGACTGAACCGCACTGAGCTCGTCTGATCGATAGGGATGCACGCCGCGGTGTGCATCCCTTTGCTTGGTGAACTGCCCTACCCAACCGCATGTCCAGCCCGCCGACCCCCCTCCCGCAGACGGCCAAACGATGTACGACCGGCCACAATCCTAACCCGCAGCCCCATCGTGTCCCGTCTCTTTCCATCCAGTTGACGTCAGCTCCAGCATCTCCGAAGGCAACAGCTTGATCGACCTGGATCGACCTGGGCGCCCCGTCACGGTATCGCTGCAATATCAAAATATATGATATATTCTACACCATGTTGAATGTGCTCTGGCCGGTGAGTCGGCTACACCGGATGACGCAGCAAATTCGCGAGCCAAACACTGTGGCGACATCCGCTTTCTGAGTCGATCCCGAAAAAACATAGGGTAAACGCTCGCAAACGCTCGTAAACGCTCGCAAACGCTCGTAAACGCTCGTAAACACTCGTACGACCGCACATGACCCTGGCCCGACAGGAGCGGACGAGCGCTCTGTGCTACAAACCGTCGTCAAACGCTTACGCTTCCCCGCCGTATCCGGGTATGCGCCACCATTCCGGACTGCTCGCCCGAAGTGGATTTGGTAGACAAAGCGAACTTCTTATGGGATAATATCTCTCAGGAGGCATATGGAATGGCGCAAGATAGACATTATCCCAGCTATTTGACCTGTGTTGCCGAGATTCTGAGCAACGCCAGGACACCCCTCAGCGTCGATGCCCTCGTTTCCCGCATTGCGAATCGACGACCCGTTAGCAACGGCGCGCGCAGCGCCGTCTATCAGGCGATTAACCGCTTGTATCAGGCCATTCCCGTTGGGCATGGACGCTTCGGATGGCTCTCCTGCCTGCTGCGGGACCAGCGGTTCCGGCATCCCCTCAACCGCTACGAAATCAAAAAGGGAAATCTGCTCCTGGACGAACTGGAACATGCCGTCTTCTTTCCCCAGTTCTTTCAGGCCCATCAGCCCGATACGCGACTGATATCGGTTGAGTTGATGGGGGGACCTGCGCTGCAGGCGCACGCCGACATCGAACAGGGCACCTGGGCCTTGCGTCTTGGGCGGGCATTTGTGCAGTGGGTTGACCAGATCGGCGGAACGACACAGGACGACCTTCTGATTCACGTGCAGGACGCGGTCAACGGAGAGTACGGGATTCGGTTGCAGCCCAAAGAGTCCCGCCAGGAAGATCAGATCCGGAACCGCAACGTCGCTTTAGCGCGGGCAGCCGAGTCGATCGTCAGGGGAGACCGAAAATCGCGTAAGGCGATGCCGGCCTGGGAACTGGCCGCGGCGCTTGTTGGCCAGAACGTGTACAGCGAAGACATCCCGCCGGACGATATGCACTTCGTGTTGCACGAATACAGCAGCCTGCATCTGCTCGACGACACCGGTTACACGACCGAGCGCCAGGATAAGAGCGCGGACGACTCGGCCGCCCCGCAGCGCGACTCGCCCCCCCGTGAAGAAAAATCTCTCAGGTACCCCTACCAGTTTCTGGCTGAAAACTGGGATGTCGACCGTTTGGAGCAGTTTTTCCAGGGCAGCGGGCCTGCCGGTGTTTCTTCGTCCGAATGGGGACGCTCCGATTTGTCTCAGATTGACGCCGAGGGAGAGAGTTGTGAAGCCTACCAGGCATACCTGAGCGACCTCGAGGAGTTTGGACCGGGTTCGTCTCCGCTTGACCACATGGAGTTTCACCTGCTGGAAGCCGAATTGGAAATGCTGGTAAGCCTTGAGCAGGAGTTCGGGTTTCTGATGCCGGAGCAGGAACGGCGCAAAAACGAGCTGGCCGAACGTCTCTTCATCGATCCTGATTTTCTCTTGGGCGGCGATTGGGACCAGGACGACCTCGGCGACGTCCCATTCTGGAACAACTAGGCGTTTGCGCATTCTGAGCGGACAATCGGGTCAGGGGGCCGCCGATCGAGTGGTGTCGGCGGTCTTGTTTTTCCGCCCCTCGCGCCCGTTTCAAGCGCGGCAGCGCCCGAAGATTGCCCATGGTCGTGGAGCCATCCGCGACTGTGCTGACGGAGCTGCTTCGCCCGTGAAATCCGATGCCACAACCAGTTAACTGCCGTTACTTCTACGGGGACTATCACCGCGGCAATGAGCGGGAGACCTGTCGGCTGCTCGAGTCGAGCCCCGGCAATCAACGCCCCTGGCGGCGCAAGCATTGCAACAGCTGCCCCGTGCCTGCCCTGCTGCTGACGAGCAGCTGCCAATCCCTTCTGCTCGAAGTTGAGGTAAAGAAGCGCTTCCTCTCCGAACGCGTGGAAGTCACCTTCTCCGTTTGCAGCAATCATCTTATCGAACTGGAGGACCCGCTGCACTGTCCCCAGTGCGATCTGGAAAGCCAGGAATGAAAGGGCCACATTTCGCCTGAACAAGCACGGCGAAATATGGCCCCCTGTTGATTTTCTGTAAAGCTCATCGGCCCGGCGGCAAACGGCTCCCCGCCGCGACTACGCCGCTGAACGCCTCGTTCTCGGCCCGGAAGGGCTGCGCGGCTTGGACCGCAATCTGGCAATTCGTTTGCGGACCACAGGAATGCGCACAAGCAGGAAGAAACCGAGCAGCGTACCCCAGGCCGCCGGCTCCCGGTAATCCGCCTTGACAACCCAAACATAGTGGAAGACCGCGAGGACGCCGGCAACGTAGACCCACTGGTGCAGTTTCTTCCACGCCCTTTTGAGCCGGCGCTGCCACGCCGTCGATGAGGTTAAGGCGAGGGGCAGCAGAATCAGCAGCGCAGAGAAGCCAACGATGACATACAGCTTGGTGCCGACATCCTGCCAAATGTAGATCCAGCCAAAGCCGTAGTCTACGCCAATAAAAATGTAGAAGTGGATGGCCGCGTAGCTGAATGCATAGAGCCCGAGCCATTTGCGCGCCGCAATGATGTTTCGCCAGCCGAGAACGATGTTGCAAGGCGTGCACGCGAGCGAGAGAACGAGCAGGACGAGTGCAGCCTTGCCGGTGCGCAGCGTCCAGTCCTGAATTGGATTGACGCTCAGTCCGTTTGTGTTGTCATCGAACACCAGCCATGCAAACGGAATCAAGGCGCCTATATGCGTCAGCCATAGGATGTAAGTCTTTGTAAGCAGCTTGTCGATATTCATACCTTCACCTCCCACGCCCCGTCACACCGCTCCCCGCCGCCTGCGAACCCCTGCCGAACCGGCTCCCGTTCGCAACCGGGATCTTCCTTCTGTACACCCGCACTCCGAGGCGTATGACAGACAAGAGTGCGGGCGCACAGCGCTACCGTCTTGCTAGTAATTCACCACCAGGTCCATGCCTTCATAGAGGTACGCGACCTGCTCCTCGTACCCGTTGAACATCAGGGTCTCGCGCCGGCCCCTTTCGCCGATGCGCCGCTCGGTCGCTTGCGACCAGCGCGGATGATTGACGGTCGGGTTTACGTTGGCATAGAAGCCGTACTCATGGCCGGCCGCCTCCATCCACAGCGAAGTCGGCTGCTCGGTGACGAGCTCGATCTTGACGATCGACTTGATGCTCTTGAAACCGTACTTCCAGGGCGCGACCAGGCGAATCGGCGCGCCGTTTTGGGGGAGCAGGTCCTTGCCGTAAAGGCCCGTGCCGAGAATCGCCAGCGGATTCATGGCCTCGTCGACGCGCAGGCCTTCGACATAGGGCCAGCTGTAGAAGCTGCTGTTCCTCTGTCCCGGCATCCCTTCCGGGTCGAGCACGGTCTCGAAGCGGAGATACTTCGCCTCCGATTTCGGCTCGACGACGGCAAGCAGGTCAGAGATCGGGAAGCCCATCCACGGAATCACCATCGACCAGGCCTCCACGCAGCGCAGCCGGTAGATGCGTTCTTCAATGTCGAACATCTTGCGCAGGTCGTCGACATCGTAAGTGCCCGGGTTGTTGACCAGCCCACCGACCTCGAGCGTCCACGGGGAGGTCTGATAGCCTTCGGCCAGGCGCGCTACCGCCTGCTTGTCAGTGGAGAACTCATAGTAGTTGTTGTAGTTGGTGATCTGATCGAATGTGTTGAGCGGGTCACCCAGTTCGTCGGTGGCGCCGGCGACGGCCTGTGCCGTTTCCGGCTGCGCCCCGCTCTCCGTTTCGCCGCTGCCGGCCACCTCCTCCATCTCGGGCATGTTGCATGCGGCCAGCACCGCCGCGCCGAGCGCAACGCCGGCGCCCTTCATCAGGCTGCGCCGGTTGAGGTAGACATGCTCCGGCGTAATCTCACTCGAGGGAATTTTGGGAATCTGAATGCGTGCCATGGTTCTCTTCCTTTCTCCATACGCCTAAAGTTAAGAATCGTTGCGGTTCTCCGACTCCGTATTCAATCCTGAGTATAGCCAACAATTATTACGGAACTATTGCCGACAATCTTATCAGACAATTATCGATATCTGAAATGATATGGGCTGGATCGGCCCTCATCAGTGATGCGCAATACATACTGAAGCCGAGTTGCGGAGGCATCGTGATGCCAAGTAAAGTATTGCTTGCGGTGCCTTGTATTCGATATAAGGTTCTGAAGAACTGCCGCAGTAAACCTGTTGCGCATGATCGTACGAAAGCGCGACGTATCGAAGCCAGTTGCGATGAAGCCGTCTCTGATTCATGCCGCTGTCGTTCATTTTCCGATCGCCCTGCTGATCTGCGGAAGTCTCGCCATGCTTGGATACATCCATCGCTGGCCGCGCGCCGAACTGCGCATCATTGGCTGGGGCCTTCTCCTTCCCGGCTGGCTGACCGTGCTGGCGGCCATTTTTAGCGGCCTCGTCGCCCAGGGCGGCCTGTCGCCGGACGCGCCGTTTCGCCCAATTCTCAACTGGCATACCGGCAGCGGCCTGGCTCTGGCCGTTCTCTACGCCGATCTGCTCTACCGCGGCTGGCTGCATTGGATGCGAACGAAGAGGGCGAAAATGGGCGACTCCGCTGCGCCGGGAAACATTTTAGACGAAGGCAGTGGGAAGTGGCGGCTGACCGTGCAGCTCTTACTGGGCATCGGGCTGGTGATCCTCAGCGGCTGGCTCGGAGGACATCTCGTCTATTTTTACGGTGTAGGGGTGCACTGAAAGGGCAATGCGTACTACATATTTTGTGCCGCGCCGGATGTAAGATCCCCTTATGACGATGATTCTTGTGGTGGATGACGACCAGCTGATGCGGCGCAGCCTCTCGATCGGTCTGCAGAACGCCGGTTACCGCACGGAGACCGCCGGCAGCGGTGAAGAGGCGCTGGCAAAAGCCCGCCTGATCCGCCCCCAGCTCGTACTGCTCGACATCGGCCTGCCCGGAATCGATGGGCTGGAGACGCTGCGGGCGATGCAGCAGTCTCTCGATGCGCCTGTCATCTTTGTGACCGCCCGCCGTCGCGAGCTGGATGAAATCGTCGGCCTGGAGTTGGGCGCCGACGACTACGTGACCAAGCCGTTCGACATTGATGTGCTCCTGGCCAGGGTAAAGGCCGTACTGCGCCGCGCCGCGGCAGATGAAGAACGCGGCGGCGCAGAAACTGGATTGCTTGTCGTCGGCGACCTGGAGTTGGACCGCGCCGCGCATCGGGTCACGGTTGGCGGGCGCGCCGTCACGCTTACGCCGAAAGAGTTTCAGCTGCTCGCCTTTCTCGCAAGCCGCGCTGATGAAGTCGTCCCCGTCGCCGACATTCTGAGTAACGTGTGGGGGCCGGACTGGGTCGGCGAAATGCAGACCGTCTATGTCCATATCCGCTGGCTGCGCACTAAGATAGAGGAAGATGCGACGCGTCCCCGCCGTATTCACACGGTGCGCGGCGTGGGCTATCGATTGACCCCCGCGGGCAAGGATGACCCCAATGTGGCGTAATCTGCGCAGCCGGCTGGCTATCAGCCATCTGCTTCCCCTGCTGGTGATCGTTCCCCTGCTCAGCCTCCTGCTCTACTATCTGCTCGAAGCCCGTTACGTCCTGGAGGAGGCGACCGCGCAGCTGGCCGGACAGGGCGAGCTGATTTCCCGGCTCTATCAGGCCGAACTGTCCGCGCTGGAGGATGAAGAGCAGGCGCGCTCCCTGTTCGCCCGGCTGCAAGTGCAGGTCCCAGTCCTATTCCATGTTGTCGATGAAGAGGGCAACATCGTGGTCAGGCCGGGCATTGCCACCGCCTCGACCAAGGTTCCCCTGCGCCCACCCGACCCGGAGCTACTGCGAAAGGCCCTGGCCGGCGAGATCGCGCGGCAGGTGCACCAAGGCAGCGCGTCGGTGGCGGTTCCCTTGCATAACGAGGACCGCGAGGTGGTCGGCGCCGTGCATCTGTCGATGCAACTGACCCAGGTGTCCAACCGGCTGGCGATTCTGCGCTGGACAGTTTGGGGGACAGTGGGCGCCGGGCTGCTGGTCGCCGTTCTACTGAGTTTCGCGCTCAGTCGCTCGTTGAATCAGCCCCTGGAGCGATTGACGAGGGCCTCGCGTGTCGTAAACTTTGACAGCTCGCCAAACCCGGTGAAGGAGGAAGGGCCGACCGAAGTGCGCACGCTGGCGCGTACCTTCAACGAGATGTCGGAGCGGTTGTATGAGTTGGAGCAGGGAAGAAGGCGACTGCTGAGCGCGGTCGTGCACGAGCTTGGCCGCCCACTGGGCGCGATAAAGGCGGCGGCGCAGGTTATGGGCCAGCATGAAACGGAATCGGAGACGGTCGTTGAACTCTCTTCCGGCATTGACGACCAGGTCGATCAGCTGCGGCGTCTGCTCGACGACCTGGCCCTGCTGGCCCGCAATGATATGCGTAACCTGGCGCTTGACCTCGTCCCCACCGACGTTGGCGCGCTCGTCCGCGAAGAGTGCCGCCGCTATGACCCGCGCATTATGCAAAAGGAAATCGAGCTGCTCACGAGCATCGCCCCGGATACAACGCTTCCAGCGGCAGACCCGATGCGGCTCGGCCAGATTGTCGGCAATCTGCTGGATAACGCCATCAAGTACACGCCGCACGGCGGCCAAATTCGGGTTGACGTACGTTCCGAGCCGGACGCGGTCGAACTGACGATCGAGGACTCCGGGCCGGGCATCGACCCGTCCGAACAAGAGCGCATCTTTGACTTTCTTTACCGCTCCCCGCGGCAGGAACGGGTGCGCGAAGGGATGGGTATCGGGCTGGCGCTCTCGCGCCGGCTGGCAGAGGCACAGGGCGGCACACTGACCGCCCACAACCGGGCAGCAGGCACGGGCGCCCGTTTCCTGCTTTCTCTCACCAGAAAACTGGCCGAGCCCGGCAAAGGTTCCTGATGACGCCGCAGCGACGCTAAGAATTCCTTAAAGTTTCCATAGGGATCTGATAAGGACGGGGCCCGCAAAACCTGCTATGCTTGGGGCCATTGGAGGAGTTGAAGCCGACCACTCTCTCCGAATTCGGAGACGAGATGGCTTATAGATCAAGGAAGACGTAACAGTGCAACCAAAATCAGTTAGTCTGCGGACGTTTCTGGTTGTGGTCGGCGTTCTGGCTATCGCGTTCGTCATCGGACTGGCCGGAATCGGAAAAATAGAGATCACACCCGCTTCGGTGGAAGCCACCACGGACCAGTCACCACCGCAAGAGATCACATACATTACGCAAGAGGGAAGCCCCGATCATCCAGACCAGGAACTGCTTTCCCGCATCTACGAAGGGGCGACGCAGTCCGTCGTCAGCATCCTGGCGCGGCTTCCGGAGTCCCGGTCGGGGAGTCCTTCCCGACCGCAGGGGGGGCAGGGCAGCGGCTGGGTCTGGGACGAAGATGGGCACATTGTCACCAACAACCATGTCGTCGAGAACGCGACCGAGATCATCGTCAACTTCGCCAATGGCATGTGGGCGGAGGCCGAATTGGTCGCCCGCGATCCCCAGTCGGACCTGGCCGTACTCCGCGTTGAAGCGCCTGACGGCATGTCGCTGCGGCCGCTGGCGCGCGCGGGAACACTGCCCAAGGTCGGCCACTATACGATCGCTCTGGGCAGCCCCTTCGGGCTTGAAAACTCGATGTCTCTGGGCATTGTCAGCGCCCTGGGCCGCAGCTTTCCCATGGGAGATCCCGGGCGTGTCGGCCGCTATTCGCTGCCGGACGTAATCCAGACCGACGCGGCCATAAATCCCGGCAATTCGGGCGGGCCGCTGCTGGACCTGAGCGGACGGGTCGTGGGTGTCAACTTCGCGATTCGCACCGAAGAACGTTCGATAACCGGCGCCGGCGTCAATTCAGGCGTAGGCTTCGCCATCCCGATTACGGTGGTCGAGCGGATCGTGCCCGCTTTGATCGACGATGGAGAGTATCGTTATCCCTTCCTGGGCGTCTCCGGGATGACGGTCTCGGCGCCGGTGGCGGCACAGATGAATCTGAAGGCCAACGTCCTCGGAGTATATGTGAGCCGGCCGCTGGAGGGCGGCCCGTCCGCCGATGCCGGTATGCGCAGAGGCGACATTATCGTCAGCATCGATGGAATGGAAGTCCGCAACTTCGAGGATGTGATAAGCTACCTGATTCTGCAGAAGTCGCCCGGCGAGACCGTGGAGCTTGGCATTCTGCGCAACGGCAGGAGCCGCACGATTGATGTTGAGCTGGTTACCCGCCCGGCAACAGAGGGCGAGGACCCGGATCTGCAGTGGGTCAGTCTCAGGGAAGCGATCGAAATCGCCGCCGATGCCGTCGCCGAGGCTGACGACATTGGAACTGTCGTGAACAGCTCTGCCCGCGGCGCCGTTCGCGGCGGTGTCAGGGTTTGGATCGTCACATTGGAGGGCGAGAACGGGACCGCGACCGTCGTGGTTGACGCTGAGGAAGGAGAAGTTCTGGGCCTGGAAGTAGATGACGGCAATTGAGTGGGGTTCAGTGCGCTCCCTTGCGAGAGGGGGCGCACCCAGCTCCACCTTTCAACTGACAATTACCTCCTCCAATACAGTAGTAAGGGAGCCGGGTCAATGACGCCCGGCTCCTTGCTGTTTCAGAGAAATCCACCTGATTCTCAGGCACGCAATCATTTGTCTGAACTGTGATCTATGTGGTTATGTGAACGAAGCAGTTGACGTCGTCGGAGGGTATTCCGGCGCTTGGCAATCGACAATCACGGGTTTCACAGTCCGGAAGGACGACCGATGTCCGAGGTCATTGGCGCCGCGCATCAGTTCCACGAGATCGAATACGCCGAGGACTGGGCGCGGCGCTTCAAGCCGACGCCGGAGCGGCTGCATCTGTTCGAAACGATGCTTCAGCAACTGCAAAGCGCAGTCCCCGCCGATGGCTATGTTGTCGAACTGGGAATCGGGCCAGCCTATCTGGCCGAATTTCTGCTGGAGCGCATGCCGCACATCTCGTATGCAGGGGTCGACTTCTCTCAGCCAATGCTGACGCAGGCGGCTACCCGTCTGGCGCGGTACGGCGATCGCGTACAGTTTCAGCAAGCTGACCTGCTGAACGACAGCTGGAGCGCCGGCCTGGGGGGCCCGCCCGCGGCGATCGTTTCCACATGGGCTCTACACGACCTGGGCGGACAGGCGCAGACGGCCCAGGTCTATCGAGCCTGCGCACGCGCCTTGCCGCAGGGCGGGCTGCTGCTGAACGGAGATTTCGTCAAGCCGGACGGTACCCTCCACCCCTTCGAACCTGGTCGGTTCTCCGTCAGCCGCCATCTGGAACTTCTGCAGGAGGCCGGCTTTTCACAAGCAAGTAACTTGGGACTGTGGGAAGAAGAGATCGAAGCGCCGACAGCCTCACACAACTACGCCTGCCTGCTCGCCCTTGTCTGACCGTGGAGTCGTCAAACGGCGAAACAGGGGCAGCACGGCTTGACTTCTGCAAAGGTGGTGCTACGCTGGACGCGAATTGCTGCGCCATCCCGCCGGGAACAAATTAAGGCCGGACTTTCCCCGATTTGACGGCTGTTCAGGCCGCCCCAATTTCAGATTGGAAATATCTACCATGGCTGAAGCGCCCTTTGAAGTCCCCAAAGCCCACCGCTGGTTCGGCATCCAGCTCAACAACAGCACGATGGACGCCCTCGACGCCGGGTTGGTGACAGCAGAGACGGCCGAGCCGTACATTCACGCCGCGCACGCAAGCTGCCACCATTGGATGCAGGTCGGCACGGTCGCCAATCACGGTCGGGGTGAGTTTGCGGTTGCGAGTGTCTATGCGGCTGCCGGGTTAGGCGAGGCTGCGCTGCGTCACGCCCGTCGTTATCTGGAGTTGATTAGAGCCAACCCCGGTCAGATGGAAGATTGGGACAAGGCTTTTGCCTATGACGCCCTCGCCCGCGCCCATGCCGCTGCCGGGGAGATGGACGCGGCGCGCCAAGCCAGAGCGCAGGCGCAGGCAGCCAGCGATGCCATCGCCGAAGAGGAAGAACGAAACGTATTCTTGAAGTGGTTTGAGGGAGGCCAGTGGCATGGCTTTGCCAAAGAGCCGTAGCCGCTCCGCTCTCGCTCAGGACCGAGGATTGAACTGTCCGGTCAACCCGCCTGCCACTTGTCGTACACCTGCAACCCGCGGCTCTCGCGCACGCCGTCCCGCCAGGCCTCCTTGTGGTTGTGCGTGCGCTGAAACTTGATTTGCAGGCCGGAAAAAACCGGCTCCTCATGCCGCCCGTACCACCCCTCCAGTTCCTGTTCCAGTCTGTCCTGAATCCCTGTAAACTCATCCCGGCCGGCGCGGTTGTAGCGCTCACCCGGGTCGCTTTCCAACTCGAACAGGTCGTGGGGGCCGTCCGGGTAACGCTTGACCAGTTTGTGGCTCGGCGTTCGCACCATGCGCAGGTCGCCGTACTCTCCGTAGCGGGTATCGTCCCATGCGTCCTGGCCGCTGCCGTCCAGCAGATGCCCATAGCTGGCGCCGGCATAGTTGCGGCTTTCGTCCAATCCGATCCCAGCCCAGTCGCAAATGGCGCGAAACGTGTCGTAATGGTCCACGCAGCGCTCGTTGACCTGTCCGGCGGCGACCAGGCCCGGCGCGCGAATCATCAGTGGCACGCGGGTAGAAATCTCGTACATATTCAGCGGACGCGTGCTGTTGCCTTTGCCCCAAAAGCCGTTCTGGCCAACCGAGCAGCCATGGTCCGAAGTATAGATCACGACCGTATTGTCCAACCGCCCGTCGTCCTCCAGCCTGTCCAGCAGCCGTCCAACCTCGCGATCGATTTCGCTGACCGCGGCATAGTAGCCGATGTAGCGGCTGCGAATCTGCTCCTCGGTCGGTTGGTCTCCGTCGGCCAGGCCCTCATTGCGTTGCCATGTGTGGGGGCGGTAAGGAGGTATATCCCTGAATTCGGCGTCGGCGAAACGGGCGGTCAGCTGTGGGTCATGGGTTTCGGCCTGGTAGGGCGAATGGGTGGCGATGTAGCCCACATTGAGGAAAAACGGCTGCTCCCGCGGCGCGCTATCCAGAAACTGTAACGCGTAATCGGTGATGAACGTGCTCTTGTTTCCGTCAGTTCAGGGGTTCACCGTTGAGGTGATAGGTGTAAGCGCCGTTGTGTTCAAGCTGCCAGCGGGGCAGGCCGAAAGCCCAGTCGAAACCGGGCGGCGTCCGGTGCGAGCGCCCATGTGCCACTTCCCGGACAGGCCGCAGCGATAGCCGGCGGCGGAAAGAAGCTGCGGCAAGGTCACCTCGCCGGCCAGCCAGTCAAAGTCGCCGATGACCGGTTCCGCCTCCTGGAGCAGTCGTGGATGCCAACCTGCGAGGGTGTGCGTCCGGTCATCAGGCAGGCACGCGCCGGTGAGCAGACCGGGCAGGGCGTGAACGCGTTGGCAAAGCGGGCGCCTGCCGCAGCCAGCCGGTCCAGATTTGGCGTCTGCAATTCGCTGTTGCCATAGCAGCCGTTCGCCCACTGGCCGTGGTCGTCGGTGAGGAAAAGGAGGACATTGGGACGGTCCATTTGGCAAATGCCTGTCATGTCTGGTGAGAGATTCGAGAACTCAATCGTGCCATTCAGGTCACCGGGTTTTCCAGCGTCATGCCGCCGATCGTTATCCTGACCAGGTCGCCTCTGTGAAGGGTGAACTCGTCGGGCGGGATGATGCCGGTGCCCGTCATCAGCAGCGCGCCGTGGGGAAAGGCCAACTCCTGCATCAGATAGGCGGCGAGGTCCGAGAATGTGCGTTTCATCTCGCTGGTCGCCGTGCTGCCGGCGAAAGCGACGGCGCCGTCCCGCTCGATTTCCAGGCTGATGGCCAGGTCGGTCAACGCGCCGGCGCCGGCCAGGCGGATCCCCGGGCCGACCGCGGCCGAGCCGTCATAGGTCTTGGCCTGGGCCAGGTAAAGTGGGTTCTCGCCCTCAATGTCGCGGCTGGACATATCGTTGCCGACGGTATAGCCGACGATCTGGCAGGCAGCGTTGATCATGAGGCACAACTCCGGCTCGGGCACATTCCAGGTGGTGTCAACGCGTATCCGCACCGGCTGACCGTGGCCGACAGTGCGCCAGCCCAACTGTTTGAAGAAGATCTCCGGGCGCTCGGCGTCGTAGACCTTCTCATATACGTCGGCCGCGGTCTCAGATTCGGCCTTGCGCGCGTCGCGGCTGCGCAGATAGGTGACGCCGCTGCCCAGACCTCCTGCTGCGCGTCGAGCGGCGCCAGCAGCTCCCCGCTCGCCTCTTTTTCTGTCGCCAATTCCGCCAGCAGCGAGGGCAAACTCTCATCCGGCAGAGTCAAAAGGGTGCTGAGCGTTACCCCGGCGGGCAGCAGCTTGCCGTCAACCGCCCAGCGCGGTCCGGTGGATGCATTGTGGCGGGTGAGATACATCGGCGCTTGCTCCTTGTTGGTTGTGCGGGTCTCGATGGTCGAACTGACTGCGGCGGCACGACTCTCCGTCGCCGCTCATCCGTTGCGTTTTTTCCATTCTTCGTACTCCGCCCAACCCTCGTCGTTGAGCGGGTAATATTTGCTCAGCGCGCCGCCCTCTTCCAGTTTGATGCGGCTGAAGACCTCCCACTCCTCGTGGGCCAGGGTGTGTTCGAGCACGAGAGGGATCATCTGACGGGGTACGACCACCGCGCCGTCGTCGTCGGCGATGATCGCGTCGCCGGGCAGAACGAGTACATTGCTGATTGTCACCGGAACATTCAGCCCCCACGGAACAGCTCGGCCTGGGAAGCGTAGTTGGGCGTGAAGCCGACCGTCCACAGAGGCACGCCGATCGTCTGAATATTGGGCCAGTCGCGCACGCAGCCGTCGACGACGATTCCGGCCCCGCCCCGGCCTTTGAAATAGGTGGTCAGCATTTCGCCGACACAGCCGGTGTAGCGGCTGGCGAAGGCCTGGATGACCAGCACATCGCCGGTTTCGACCGTCTCGAAAACAGCCCACAGTGCGCCGCGCTTCTCCGCGCCCTCCTGGGCCGCGCCGGAAAAGACATCCTCGCGCTGGGGCATGAATGCCAGCGTTACGGCCGGGCCGACGATCTTGGCGCCGGGCGTGCGCGGCAACGGCCCCTGAATGAAGGTCTGGCGGATGCCGAGTTTGTGCATCGTGGCGCTGGCCGTGGCCGTGCTCACCTGCCGCAGCTGCTCAATCAGATCGATGTCGGGACGGGCGAAGGGGCCGCCGTCTACAGGCAGAGATACGCCCGCAGAGGGGACCTCGGTGGCCGCGTAGTCGATGCTGGGTCTGCTCATATGGCCTGTTCCTCAAATGGGCAAATTGGGATGGGATGACTGCGAACGCCTGCGCCGTAAATGGCTGTGACGGTCATCTGATGGTATGCGAAGAGTGCGTATCCCGCAAGCATTGACGGGTGCAGTCCAAAATAGAGGCACAAATTCCCACACATCGGGTAGCAATGGGTTCACGGCCATTCCACTGTCCATCGCCCCCGGCAGTTCCTGGCAACTGGCAACTGGCAACTGGAAACTGGCAACTGGCAACTGGCAACTGCAGTTCTGGGCGGTCGGGCCTGCGGCCCTCCCTTGTGCGGGGGGACTCCCCCCGCAACGCCCCCCTGACACCCCTCCACCCGCCGGGTGTGGGTCCTAATGTAGCCCTGCGCAACCGGCGGCCCGTCGCCCCGCCACCGTACCTGCGCGATTCCATCGTGTCCCCAACGCGCCGCGTCCCCATGCCGTCGTGTGTGCGTCCCCCGCCAATCGCGCACTCAACCGTCAGACACCGCCCCCCGCAGTTTCCTGCCCCCTGCCCCTGCCCCCTGCCCCCTAACCCCTGCAGTTCCGGCCCTCCCTTGTGCGGGGGGACTCCCCCCGCAACGCCCCCCAGATGTACACCCCGCGCCGGGTGTGGCGTCAATGCAGCCCTGTGCTACCTGCGGCCCAACGCGCCGCCCCAAATCAGTGAATGCCGCGGCCACCGCAGGGGCAGGCCCTGCGCCTACCCTGTGCCCCCCAAGCTGGTAGACGATTCCAGCCGCCGCCGGCATGAGTTCCGCGCCAGATGATTCCCACCGCAAGATCGGGCTACACCCGCATCCCGCATCAGACCTGTTGAAGCGCGCGAACTTGCGTGCTACAATGACTGTCAATGTACCGTGATTTCGGGACGATCGGACAAGCGGAAAGAACAATACGACGTGCCACTGGAACTCCCCTCTACTTTTTCCTTCAGCCAGTCGAGTCTGCAATCCTATGTAAACTGCCCGCGCCGTTTCTGGCTTGCCTACGTGGAGCAGTTGACCTGGCCGGCTCTCGAAGTGGCGCCCTATGATGAGCACGAGCAACAGCTGCGGCGCGGCGCCCAGTTCCATCAGTTGGTTGAGCGCGCCGAGGCTGGGCTGCCGAGAGAGCTGTTGCGCCAAGGTCTGGACTATCCGCTGGATGAGTGGTTCGAGAGCTATCTCCGCCACCGGCCAGCCGATCTGCCGTCGGAGAACGTTGAGGTCGAACGCGTGCTGAGCGTTCCCCTGGCGGTCGATGCAGGACGGTCGAGGCTGGCGGCGCGGTACGACCTGATCGCCTTCGGCGGCGATGACGAGAACCGCCGCGTCGTCATCCTCGACTGGAAGACCAATCAACGCGCGACCCGCCGCTCGTTTTTGCAGCAGCGCATGCAAACGCTCGTCTATCCATTCGTCCTGGTGGAGGCGAGCGCCGGTCTGCCCTGGGGCCCGGTGTCGCCCGAGCAGGTCGAGATGCGCTACTGGTTCACCGTCGCGCCGACCGAACCGGTCACCTTTCATTACAGCAGCGATCTGCACGCGGCCAACCGCGCCAAGCTTGAGAAAATACTGAATGAAATTCTGCGCGGCGAGAGACAGGCCGATTTCCCCAAAGTGGCCGATACCGAAGAGAACCGGCGCCGCTTTTGCAGCTACTGCGTGTACCGTTCCCGCTGCGATCGCGGTATCGGCGCTGGCAGTTTGGAAGAGTTCGACGAAGCCGAATTCCCCGATTCAGGCCTGGAGGACGCGCTCGATTTTACGCTGGAAGAGATCCAGGAGCTGGTATTCTAGGCAGGGAATGCTTGTTCCTTTAATTTACGCTACACACAAGGATTGTCAGCGAGCGATCGGGCAAGTCAGAGGATATATCAGCGTTTCAAGCCCGTCTTTTGCAGTGATCCCTGCGAGACGGGTAGAGTTGGTATTTGACGAACGGAGGCCCAATGTTAACCAGGCTTCAAGTATCAGGCTTCAAGAATCTTGTTGATGTCGATGTTCGCTTCGGCCCCTTCACCTGTATCGCCGGCGCGAACGGAACGGGAAAGTCGAACCTGTTTGACGCGATTCAGTTTCTGAGCAGGCTTGCCAGCGACACATTTGTCGATGCCGCGGCGTCGATTCGCGCCGAAGACGATAAAGCATCCTCTGTTCAGAGCCTGTTCCATCGATTGGGCAACGAATACGCCGACAAGATTTCATTTGCAGCCGAAATGATCGTCCCGGATGAAGGGGTAGATGATTTGGGTCAGACAGCCAAGGCCACCTTTACGTTTCTGCGCTACTCCTTGGAACTGGTCTATCGTGTTGATGAAAGACGCCCCATATCCGGTTCCCTTGAGCTTGTCAAGGAGAGACTGGAACACATCACCCTCGGTGAAGCCTGGAAACACCTCCGATTTCATCACAGCGCCAAGAATTGGCGGAATTCGGTTGTCAAGGGGCGCAGGGCTGCACCATACATTTCAACCGATTCGACAGAAGGTCAGCGTGTGATCCGCCTGCATCAGGATGGTGGTAGCAGTGGACGCCCCCAATCAATTCTGGCGAGCAATCTTCCCCGCACCGTGCTGTCAACAGTCAACGCGACCGAGAGCCCTACCGCGCTGCTGGCCCGTCGGGAGATGCAATCCTGGCGTTTGCTGCAATTGGAACCCTCGTCGCTGCGCAGACCGGACGAGTTCATGACGCCGCCAGGATTGCGGCCCGACGGTTCCCATCTGCCCGCCACGCTCTATTCGCTCGCGCACTCTGATGGTCAGTCCGAGTCCGACGGCATTGACACGTGGGTCTATGAACAAATCGCCTTGAGGTTGTCAGATCTGATCGACGACGTGTATGAAGTCAGCATCGACAGAGATGAGAAGAGGCAACTGCTTACACTGCAAGTGCAGGACAGGAATGGCACGACCTACCCCGCCCGTTCATTGTCGGACGGCACGTTACGATTCCTGGCGTTGGCAGTTCTTGCCCTGGATCCCTCGTCTCAAGGCGTCATCTGCCTGGAGGAACCGGAAAACGGGATTCATCCTGGCCGGATATCGGCAATGTTGGAGTTGCTCCAGGAAATAGCCGTAGACGTTACTAGACCGGTCGCGAGAGATAACCCATTGCGTCAAGTGATAGTCAACACACACTCGCCGGCAGTCGTGCGTCAGGTAAAGCCCGAAAGTCTGCTCATCGCGGAGACGGAACAGGCCATCCGCGCTGGCAAGCGGTTTCAGAAGGCCGTTTTCAGGTGGCAACCGGATACGTGGCGCAGCGCAGCATCACCTGAAGAGAAGCCCGTTATTCTGGGGCATCTCCTTGCCTATCTGAATCCTATCCCTCAAGACGGTGACCAGCTCAGTCTGCAGATGGAAGATGTGGATGCGTACCGAATTGAATGAACTTCGTTACACGCTGGTTACCGATGGCAGCAGCGATTCGTCCCTGATTCCTATTCTAAACTGGTTGCTGATTCAAAATGGAGTGCGATATCCCATTCAGCCGGCATGGGCGGATCTGAGTACGTTGCCTCTTTCAAAAGGGTCAGGTCTGCCTGACAGAATCAGAAACGGCCTATCTTACTATCCCTGCGACCTACTCTTTGTCCACCGCGATGCTGAAAGGGAAACACGAGAAAAGCGAGTGCAGGAGATTCATGCGGCAGTGGCTGACTTGCCGGCGGGGCTTTCACCGACGTTTGTCTGCGTTATCCCGATTCGGATGCAGGAGGCTTGGCTGCTGATTGAAGAAGCTGCGATCAAGAGTGCGGCAGGAAACAGACGCTATGCCGGTTCTTTGGAACTCCCCTCAGTAACCGACCTGGAGCGGATACCTGATCCGAAAGAACTCCTGTACCGACTGCTTAGACAGGCAAGCGACCTCAACAGACGCCGGCAGAGAAGCTTTCCTGTACGAAGACGCGCGCGGCTCGTTACGGAATTCATTGAAGATTTCACACCGTTGAAACAGCTAAGCGCATTTGTCGCTCTTGCAGAAGAGGTCAGCAGTGCTATCAAAGCCAATGACTGGCGCCCCTGACTTCAATAACTGAAACCAACCACGCACATAACCAATTATGCCCCCCCAACCCTGGATTCTGATGCCCCAAGGCGAGCCTTCGCAAGCGTTGCGCGACGCTGTCGGCGGGCATCCCCTGGTCGCGCAACTGCTGGCCCAGCGGCAGTTCGACACTCCGGAGAAGGCTCTTCCCTTTCTCGACATTGCCGCATACACGCCAGCGCCGCCGACCGCCCTGGCCGGCCTGGAGCTCGCCGCGCACACGCTCTTCGACGCCATACGCCAGGGCAGGAATATCTTCGTCTGGGGCGATTTCGATGTGGACGGCCAGACCAGCACAACGCTGCTGGTGGCCGCGCTGCACGAGTTGGCCGCACCCGGAAATGTCCGCTATCACGTGCCCAACCGTTTTAGGGAAGGCCATGGCATCAACCCCGCGAAGCTGAACGAGATTTTGGCCGATTCCAGCTTCCCGCCGAACCTGCTGCTGACCTGCGACACCGGCATCGCCGAGGGTGAGGCAATCGGTATTGCCAAGGAGGCTGGTCTGACCGTAGTCGTCACCGACCACCATGACCTGCCCGCTGAGTTCGCCGACATCGAGCCGGGCGCGGCGCCGCCTTGCGCCGAGTCGGCTGAGCGCGCCGGCGTCCATAGCGTGCGCCGCGCCGACGCCATCGTCAACCCCAAGTTTCTGCGCCGGGACGATCCGCTGCGGACGTTGCCCGGCGTCGGTGTCGCCTACAAGCTGGTGCAACAGCTATACATATTGGCGGGGGATCCCGACGGCGCGGCGCAGTTTCTCGACCTGGTGGCCCTGGGCATCGTCGCAGACGTGGCCGAGCAGTTGCACGACACCCGCTACCTGTTGCAGTTGGGGCTGAACAAGCTGCGCATCACCGAACGCATCGGCCTGAAGGCGCTGATGAACAGTGCCCGCATCGCCCCGGATCGCGTTGATGCCCAGTCGATTGGCTTTCAGATCGGACCGCGCATGAATGCGCTGGGGCGGCTGGATGACGCAACGGTCGCGGTCGAGCTGCTCACCACCGACGACGCCATCCGCGCCGGTCAGCTGGCCGCACGCATGGAGCGGTTGAACAATGAGAGGCGGCTACTGACAAGCCAAATTACCCAGACGGCGTTCGACATGCTGGAGCGGGACTCAGCTCTCCTCGACTTCAACGCCATCGTTCTCGCCAATCCCAGCTGGCACGCGGGGATCATAGGCATCGTCGCCTCGCGCCTGGTCGAGGAATTCCACTTGCCGACCCTTCTGCTGTGCAATCCGCCGGGAGAACCGGCGCGCGGCAGCGCCCGCAGCATACCCGGTGTCGACATCGGCGCGGCTATCGCCGCGTGTTCCGACCTGCTGCTCCAGCACGGTGGGCACGCCGGCGCGGCCGGTCTGCGGTTGGATGCAGCCCAAATCGACCGCTTTCGCCGTGAACTGAGCCGCCAGATCGAGCGGCACCGCATCGACACCGGGCCGGAAGGATTACACATTGACGCCGAACTGTCTTTTGGTGAACTGGACCTTGGGCTCGTCGAGCAGGTCGGACGGCTGGCGCCCTTCGGCCAGGGCAACCCGGCGCCCAGATTTGTGAGTCGCGCTCTGACAGTCGTCCACGACCGCCGGATCGGCCGCGACGGCGCCCATCGCCGGCTGCTGTTGCAGGATGGGAAGGAGAGGGGACAGGAGGTGCTGTGGTGGCGCAGCGCCGAAGCGGAACTGCCCAGCGGCCCCATGGACATCGCCTACACGCTTGGCATTAACGAGTACCGCGGCGAACGCAAGTTGCAGCTCACCCTCGAAGCGCTGCGGCAGGCCGAAGATTCTGCCGCCGCGCCCGCAGCAATCGCAGGTCGTCCCAACTCTGCGCGCACGCGCGACGGCATCCACGATCTGCGCCAGAAGAGTGTGGCAGTTTCGGACCTGCCCGCCTTCGACAGCGCTTTCTGGTATGCCGAAGGGAGTCGCTTGGGCGACGTTCCCTTCAGTTCGCGGCTGGAAGCCGTGTCCGCTGCGGCCGGCCGCCCTCTGGTGCTGTGGAGCAGTCCGCCTTCGCCGGAGCTGCTGCGCTGGCTGCTTGAGACGCTCGACCCGTCTGAGCTCTACCTGATCGGACGCGACACCGCCGCGGGTCAACTCGACACCGTGCTGAAGGAGGTGGCCGGCATGGCGAAGTGGTCGATCGGCCCCGGTTCCAGCGATGAGCGGCCGGGCGCAGCGCAGGATGGCCGGCTGCCAGTCGCCCGGCTGGCGGCTCGCGTCGGGGCAACCGAGGAGATCATTCGACATGCCCTGCTCTGGCTGGAACAAAAGGGGATTCTGCAGCTCCGGGCATGGGAAGGCCGCGATGTTGCCCGCGTCAAACCGGGGGACGGGCGAGCGCGTCGCGATACGGAGCGGACCCTGACCCAGACCACATTAGAGGAACTCCTTGCGGAAATGCGGGCCTACAGGCGCTTCTTTCAGCGTTCGCAACTGAAGGCGCTCGGGATTGACGCGCCTGCGCCCGGCGCGAGCGGAGGAACATCTGGCGTTCGTTGAACGCGCCTCAGTTGGCGCAGCGCAGACCTCTCACTCAATTTGGGCCCTGCCGCAGGGCACCCCGATCTCGCCAGCCGCCTCGACCTTCACATTGTAGGAGTCGCGACGCGCCAGGGGGTTGAGGTTTACATCCAATTCGACGCGCACCAACTCGCCCGGCTGCCACGCGGCCGGCGGATAGACGGCCAGAACGTCCCCGGCGCGTTCCAGCGAGCGGCCCCAGATATTGCCGTCATCTGACTGAATCAGCGCGTAAATCGTCGGCTCTTCCACCACGGCCTCGATGGCCCGCAGCCAGAGTCGAAGGTGGACCCAGCCGCTTGGCGGGTGATAGATGACATCGCGCGCCGCGACAACCGGTGTCACAATCTCGCAGGCAGCCAACTCGATCCCGGGGAAGACTTGCGCGTTCGGCAAGATGGCCGTATCCGAAAGCTCAGGCAACTCCTGATAGCGGTGGCGGACGGCATAGCCGCGCAGGTGAATGCCGGTCGGGTACTGTTCGGTGATAAGCGGGAAGTTGGCATCCATCCAGGCCTGTACGAGCCGCTGGTCATCGACGCCGGTGAGATGCCTTTGGACCAGCCAGACGGTATCGGCGCCCAGGTCTTCAACGATCTCTTGCAGATGCGGGGCGATGATCGAGTCCGATTTCTCTGGCGTCAGGGTATCGCCGAAATTGCCGAAAATCGGCAATTCGTCCGCTGTAGATTCCCGGCGTAGGTACCATTCCAGCGCCGGGAGCACAAAGTAGGGATGGATGACCGCGGCTGCGACCGAGCCTGGGCTGTGCTCCCGGTATGCGTTGATATATTCGGCGGCCGCGCGCCAATTCTCGCGGAACATGAATGGCGTCCACAGAACCGGCAACGCCGCGGCCAGGAGCGCAACTGCAACCACGCCGCTATAGATTCCGGCCGAAGTCCACAGACGCCCGATCGCGCCGACACCACGCGCTGCGGCCCAGAGGACAAACGGCGCCAGGAAGAGAAAGTAACGGTCCTCGCGAAAGATTGCCGCGTTCGCCGCCAGCAGCAGATTGCCGATAAGCAGCGGTCCGCCGATCCACAGCCACAGGAGGGCCTGCTCCCCCGCCGCTATGCGCTGGAAAAGCGAACGAGCGAGGGGCTGAGGAGGGAACAGTGAGCCGTGGCGGTCCTTGCCGGGCAAGGTCAGGCCTGCCGCGACAAGCAAGCCAAAGAAAGCGATTCCTGCAATCTTCGGCCCGGCCGACCAGGAGGCAAACCAGACCGTGAAAATCGTCAGTTGGAGCCACAAATTGGGCAGGAAATCAGCAAAGGCCGCGCCCGGCGGATTCTCCGCGCTGTTGACGAGCCACGCGTTGCCGGCCAGCGGCAGAAAAAGTGCGGTCACGATCGCCAAGGCCGTGCTTCCTTCAAGCATGTAGCGTCTGTCAAGAGTTCCGCCACGACGGGCCAGCAGAATAAGCGACAAACTGAGACCGGGCAGGAAGAAGGCGGCGTAAAGATAGCTGTAGAGCGAGAGGATGAGCGCCGCCGCGAAGCCGAGCCAGCGAAGAAGCCGGGACAACGCGGCCGAACGGCCGCGTGACGGATTGTGCCTTTTCGCAGCGACCATGAAGAAGAGTGCCCACACGATTGCGGTCGCGGCAGGTTGGAACATGCGCAGCTCCTGGCTGTACCACACCAGAACGGGCGCCAGCGCGACAAACAGGCCGGCCAGCAGACCGGTGGCGCGCCCGCTGACCTGCGTTGCCAGGCGTATGATTCCCCAGACCATCAGAAGCCCCATCAGCACGCCGAAGGTGCGCAGCGCGGCGTCGCTTTCGGCTGCCCCGAACCACTCGAGCAGCCCCTGCCAGTAGTTGAGCGCCAAATAGTAGGCGGGCGGGTGCTTATCGCGGCTGAGTTGCATCGTTATCCGCAGGATATCGGCGGGGTTGGCCCTGGCCCAGGCGAGAGAGACCGCTTCGTCGAACCAGAAGCTATGAAACTCCAACCGCCAGAAACGTGTGAGCGCAGCCGCGATGAGGATAACCACCTCGGTCGGCGAGGAGGTCCACAGACTTTGCCAAAACGCAGTCCTGCGCGCGGCGGCGGTTGCGATGCTGCCTTGAGAGGAAGAGTGCGTGCTGCTCACGTTGGTCCTGGGCGATTCGTCATGTGGTCGGCTGGGTAGCGTGCTGCATACGATGTGTCCGAGCCGACTGGATAGAGCGCAGCGTCACTGCGCCGACGACGATTGCACCGCCCAGTAACGCCAGCGGCGTGGGCGTTTCCCCGATAAAGAGGACGACCCATATGGGGCTGAGAATCGGCTCAAGGGCCTGGATGAGGACGGCTTCCACCGCAGTCAGCCTCTTTATGGCGCCGGCGACGAGGATGAAGGGGAGACCGATTTGAAAGATACCGAGGGCGAGCATTCCGAACCAGTCGACGGCGTTGGGCGCGGCCTCGCGCAGGAAGGGCAGGCCCAGCAGTGCGGCAAAGATGTTGCCCAGGAAGACGGTTTCGATCGTCGATGCATCTTTCTGTTTGCGCATAAACAGGAGAAACCAGGCAAATGATATGCCGGCCAGCAAGGCGTACAGGTTGCCGGTTGCGCCATGGGTTGTCAAGCCGTCGCCATAGAAGAATAGCAGCCCCGCGCCGATGGCCGCGAGCGAAAGCCAGTCCAGCTTGCGTACCGGTTCGCGCAGATAGAGGATACCGAAAAAGGCGACGAACACGGGCGCGGTGTACTGGATGAAAATCGCGTTGGCAGCCGTGGTTTCGCGGTTGGCGAAGATAAAAAAGACTTGGGCGCCGGCGAGCGCGATGGCCCCGCCAAGTTGTGGCAGAGACCAGAGGAAGCGAGGCCGTCCCATAAAGGGGCCGATCACCAGGGCGGCGATCGCGCTGCGCACGCCTATCAGGGCGAGCGGCTCGACCGAGACGATTTTGATCAGCAGGCCCCCCGTGCTGAACATAACGGCTGCCAGGGCCTGGAAGTAGATGGCCTTGCGGTGGCTCACGTGGGCAGAATCCCGGCCGCCAGCGGCACACGGCCCCACTGTCGACTAATCGCTCGAGAAGGCATATCGCAGCGTGACGCCCAGAATGTAGTAGGCGGCCAGAATGGAGCCGCGCAGCGTACCGCTTACCTTCGACTGTCCGAATCGTCGCGGCGCAAAGCTGACCGGTACTTCCAGGATCGGCGTGCCCCGCCGCGCGCATTTTACCATCATTTCTGTGGGCCAGCCGAAGGTCATCTCCTGCATGTTCAACGTCAGCAGCAGGTCGCGTCGGACTGCCCGGTACGGCCCCAGGTCGGTAACCGGCACACCGTAAAGCCGTCGCATCAGCCCGGATGTAAGCCAGTTGCCGAAACGTTGATGCGCCGGCATCGCTCCGGGCAGGATTTTCCCCAGCACGCGCGAACCGAGCACCAAGGCGGCCTCGCCGCGTTGAATCGGGGCAAGCAGGCTGGGCATTTCGGCCGGCAGCGAGCTGAAATCGCCGTCGAGAAAGACGAGAACCTCTCCGGTCGCAGCCTCGGCCCCGGCCGCGCAGGCATAGCCGTAGCCCCGCCGCGGCTCGACAACCACGTGCGCGCCGGCTGCGGCCGCCAGCCGACCGGTGCCGTCGGTGGATCCATTGTCGACAACGATCACCCGTGCCACCGGTTGCGCGGCGGCCTCCTGTACGAGTTGAGCGATATTGCCGGCTTCGTTCAGGGCCGGAATGACGACATCGACAGCCATGTTTCGTTAAGAAAGCGGTTGGAGGCGGACGCCCGCTGCGGGTGCGTGTCCAATTCGATGCGCAAGCGCTCCAGGTCGTCGGCGCTGTCCACATCGTACCATTCGGGCAACATCTCGACGCGCAATCCCTCCTCCGCAGCGATGGCCAGCGTATCCTGCAGCACCGTGGGCGTAGACATCTCTACCGCTGTCACCAGGCGGCCGGGCGCCTTCTTTACGCCGATCAGGTAGTAGCCGCCGTCTGCGCAGGGTCCGAACACGGCGTCAACCTGGGGATCATCCAGGCATTGAAACGCAGCACGCAGAAATTCTGCCGGGAGGGTTGGGCTGTCGCTGTTGATGGCAACGACCTGCCGGTAGCCCTGTCTCAATGCGGTCGACAGCACATTCTGCAAGCGGTCGCCCAATTGGGAAGAGGCAGGCTCGAGGTGAGAGGAGTCAGCGGCATTTGCTCTGTGCTCGCTCTGCTGCGGGATGAGTCGGAAATCCGGCGCGAGACTGCGGAAGAAATCCTGCGCCGCAGCCGGTGTGTAGGCAACGAACGGCGCGAAGGCGGCCACGCGGGCCGCGGCGCGCACGGTCGCCAGGACATCCTCCAGGAAGCAGTGGTAAAGAGCGGCTGCGGATTCGCCGGTCAGCGGGGGAACGAGGCGCGTCTTGGCGCGGCCCGCGACCGGCTGTTTCGCCATGACAAGCAGCGCGCGTCGACTAGCTCTTTTACCAGGTTTCGCAGGTTTGCGGGCGGTCAATCTCCCGTCTCCCGCGCGGCCGTCAACGCGTGGCGCATAGCGCCGCGTTTCTCCCACGCCTGGCGCATGGAGAGGAAGGCGATGAAGGTGTAACCGCCGGAGTAGAGGGAAAGCCAGGGAAGCAGCCACCAGATGCCGTTCAGGAGGCTGTACAACAGCAGCGAGATCGCGTACAGGGCCAGAACGATCTCGACCCAGACTGTGGGATCACTGGGCAGAACGTAGGCACTCGTGTGCCAGTCGTTGGCGGCGCGGGTGACGGCAAACTTGGGCGTGCGTTTGAAGGCGCTGCGTACGCCCAGGAGCGCCTCGCAGACGGCGCGGCTGTTGTTGACCGAAAGGCCGGTTCCCAGCCCCAGCAGCACCAAGAGCCGGTATATCCTTTTTCTGGCCGGTATTCCCCGCGTGTGCATCGCCGTCCAATACATCAGCGGCGGGCCGATGGCCGTGAGCGAGAAGAATGAAGCGACCTTGAGGACCGGGCTCAAGGAGGACATCATCGGCAGCAGGAACAGCAGGTTGAGAATCATCAACGGGTGGACCGCGTAGCTGGTCAGATGCACAATGCCGAGTGCCCTGCTCCACAAGGGGATTTTGGCGCCCTCGCCGGCACGAAAAGGGAAGAACCTGGGCAAACCGAGGACCGCGGTGAACAGCTTCTTCGCAGTCTGCATACTGCCTTTTGCCCACCGGAACTGCTGGCGTTTGAAAGCGTCGACCGAAACCGGGATCTCCGCCGGGACGGTGACAGCGGGTAGATAGGCTACGCGCCAGCCGCACAGCTGGGCGCGATAGCTCAAGTCCAGGTCCTCTGTGAGCGTGTCTCCCTGCCAGCCACCGGCGTCCTCCATACAGGTTCGCCGCCAGACGCCGGCCGTGCCATTGAAGTTGAGCATGGCGCCAAGTTCGCTGCGGGCTCTCTGTTCGACGACAAAATGGCCGTCAATGCCGAGCGACTGTGCTTGCGTCAGGCGCGAGACATCAGGGTTCAGGTGGCCCCACCGAGTCTGAACGCAACCGATCGCGGGATCGTCGAAAGAAGGAATCGTGCGCTGGAGAAAGTCCGGCGGCGGGACGAAGTCGGCGTCGAAGATGGCGATGAATTCGCCGCGCGCGGCGTCAAGCCCCTCACGCAAAGCGCCGGCCTTGTAGCCCTGCCGATCGGCGCGCCGGCATTGCTCGATGTCGATACCCCTCTGCCGGTGGAACGCAACGCTTTGGGCGATTATCTTGCTGGTGTCATCGCTGGAGTCGTCCAACAGTTGAATCTGAAGTCGATCGGCTGGCCAATCAAAAGCGGCTGCCGCGTCGATCAGTCGGCGGACGACGTGGCGTTCGTTGTAGACTGGAAGCTGCACGGTCACGCTGGGCGTGTCCTCGAGCTCCGCAGGGAGCGCCGCCGCCGGGTCGGGCATTGCCCAGCGAGCGATGAGCGTGAGAAAGAGCGCCTGCAATCCGTATACCGCGAGGAGCGACGCGGTGATTAGATAGATGAGTTCCAGAACCATCTTTCGTCGTCGTTGGTGGTCGAGCTGGTTGTGGCCTATACCATATTGCAGTTGGACATCACATCGGGCAATTCCGGGTTTACCAGATGGGGCCGCCGGGCGGCTCACCCAACCGCCGCACGAGCAGGACGTCCAGTCCCCACGCGCGCCCGGCCTGCGACAGCGCCACGACCAGCGCGGAAACGGTCAGCAATACATAGGTCCAGATCCAATCCTGGCCGCCGAGATAGGCCAGGAAGAGGTTGAAGAAGAAGAGCGCCGCGCCGACTGCGGCCAGGGGTGTGAACAGGCCGACCAGCAGCGCCAGCCCCATCAACAGCTCTGCCACCAGCTGAAAGACGGCGAACAGTCCCGGCACTTGCAAAATTGTGCCATTGATGATCGCCCGGTAGAAGCCCGGTCCGCCCCCGTTGTCATTGAAGAGGTAGTTGAATAGGCCGACGATGCCCTGGCCGTCGGCCGCGTAGATTCCCCCTTGCAGGTTGTCAAACCAGGTGGCAACCAGAATCACCCCAACCGTTATGCGTAGAATCGCGGCTGCCTGCCGCAATCTGACTTCTGCCTGACCCATGTTGATGCTCCTGTTGTCCTCTGTATCTACTTTGCTGTTCATTTCATGCCTCAACGCGGGGGACCCTCAATGTGTCTGCGGCTGCAATGGGCGCAGCATCCCGATGGCCCGGTCTGCCAGGAAGACGCCCAGCAGCATTGCCAGCGTCGTCGTGATGCTGCCGAGGCTCAGGAGCGGCACACCAACCAGGGAGTGGCCCAGGTTGCAGCCGCCCGAAATGCCGGCGCCAACGCCCATCAGCAGTCCGCCGGCGGCCAACTGTGCGTAGCGTCCGCTGGACTCTCCTCTGGCCCAGAATGTGCCGGCCCGACGTGAGGCAATCAGCGCGCCGGGCAGCAGGGCCACAAGCGCCACCGGGATCCATAGATTGCCAGGATCGATACCGCTCACCAGGGTCTCGTAGATCGCGGTCGGCACGCGCGAGGTGCCGAACGTGTAGTTGGACTGGCCGAGACGGGCCAGCAGCCACGCCAGGGCAGTGAAGAGTCCGACCGAAAGGCCGAGGGGCCGCCATGACCAGTATTCCCCAAGGCTGGGTCGGGGGCTTCGCCACAGATAGACAGCCGCCGCCAGCAGCAGCAGGACGACGATTGCCGGACCCAGCGGGGCGCCCAGCGTGTTCACAAGGGTGGCCGTCTGGCCGTCCACCTCGACGACGTTGCGATTCAGCGCTTCCCGCCACGGGTTGAGAGGCCCGCGCCAGGTGACAATATCACCAATTGACCAGGTGACCAGGCCGACCAGTGTGCCCAGCATGCCATGGCCGAGTTTGTAGAAGATGCCGGTTACACAGGTGGCCGCGATGACCATGCCTGCGCCAAAAATCAACCCGCCCACAAGGTTCGCCTGCCACGACCATGGCGCGATCCAGGGTGATATCCATCCGAGGGCGGTCATTCCCTGCACGAGCGGCAGGGCGATGAGCAGCGACAGGAGATAGGCGCGGGCCAGATTCGGTTGGCGCGGCCGCCGCACGAGCCCGCGCAACGTGCTGTGGAAGCAGAAGTCGCCTCGCTCAAAGAGATAGCCAAGGATTACGCCGGCGGCGAGAGCCAGCAGGACGGTCATACGGGTTCGTTCCTATTGGAGAAGACCGGGGATTGGCGCAAAGCGATAGAGTGTATTCCGATCTCAAGCCCGGCTTCTCATGCCATCCACGCCCCAGGCGCGTCCGGCGTCGGTTACAAAAAAAACGCCATGCCACATCGCCAGCATGACGTAGCTCCATGGCCATTCGCCCGGCACTTCCAGCAGGCCGATGCCGAGGTTGAGGGCCATACCCAGGCCCAGCAACGCGCCGATGCGGGTGAAGGCGCCGGTCAGCAGGCTGAGGCCAACGGCCAACTCCGCCAGGAAGATCAGCCAGGCAAAGAGCGTGAAGTTCGGCAGCACGACCTGCTCGACGAACAGGCCGTAGAGCGGAAACGCCGCGTGCGCTACTTCCAGCTGCAACCAGTCCATCAGCCCGCGGCCGTCCGCCGGCATGAAATCGGGCGGCAACTTCCAGCGCAGCGAGAAGAGCCACAACAGGCCGATTATCGGCCGGGCGACAGCAATCGGCCACAAGGGGCCCTGCGCATTCATCGTTACGGCTCCAAAGGCAGCAGGTGGATTCGCTCGCGGGGAAGATGCAACACGATTCTCTCCCCGCGGCGAAAGCGTTGATAGGGCGGCACGGTCAGTTGCAGCTGTGTGTCGCTGATGCCGGCGCCGCAGCGCGCCACCAACCCCTGGAAACTGTAAGATTCGACGGAACCGACCAGATTGTTGTGGCCGTTGCGCCCAACCTCCACGGCTTCAGGCCGGATCGTCACCAGCACGTCGCCGTCCGGCCTGTCCGTTGCAACCACTTCCAGCGGGCCAAGCGAGGTCTCGACAATGCCTCCGCGTTTGATGCCCGGCAGGAAGTTGATACCCCCGAAGAAACGGGCTACTTCGCTATCAACCGGGCGTTCGAAGAAGCTGCGCGGCGTGCCCGTCTGCCGCACTCTGCCCTGCATCAACAGACAGATTCGGTCGGCGACGGCGACAGCGTCGGTCTGGTCGTGGGTGACGAAGATCATGGTGATGCCGGCCTGCTGTTGCAGCGTGCGAATTGTGCCGCGCAGTTCTTCGCGCAGGCTGGGCTCCAGGCTGCTAAGAGGTTCATCCAGCAGGAGCACGCGCGGCTGGATCACCAGCGCCCTCGCCAGCGCCACGCGCTGCCGCTGACCGCCGGAAAGCTCGCCGGGCCAGCGCGCCTCATAACCGGCCAGCTGCACCGCCGCTAAGGCTTCGGCCACCCTGCTGCGAATCACGGCCGAGTCCATCCGCCGCATCTTCAGGCCGAAGGCCACATTAGCGGCGACGTTCATGAACGGGAATAGCGCATGCTCCTGGAAGACCATCACGGCGCCGCGTTGTTCCGGCGGCACGTCGAGCACAGAGCGGTCATCGAAGCGAATGTCGCCTTCACTTGGCTGCAACAGGCCGGCCAGGGCGCGCAACATGGTCGTCTTGCCGCTGCCGGATGGACCGAGCAGCACCATAAGCTCGCCCGGCTCGACGCGCAATGTTACGCTGCCCAGAACCTGTGAACCGGGCGAATAGATGACGGATAGGTTGTCCAACGCGACGGATGTCATAGCGCTCTATTACTCGGGCCAGACCTCCATCTGCCCGCCTAGCGGCAGCTGGATGGGAGCATCCGGGCCTTCGAACCAGCGGAAGTAGATCTCGTGGTAGAGACCGGACTTCCACAGCTCCTGCAACGCGTAGTTCACCTGATCGCGCCAGGTGGACTGGTTGTTGGGCACACCGATGCCGAACTGCACGGGATTGTGACCGCCGGGCAGAAGCTCAAGCGCAGGGTCGCCCGCGGCCAGCGCCAACATGGTGATGTTGTCCTCGGTGTAACCTTCGACGGCGCCGTCGCGCAGGGCTTGCATGGCGGCCAGTTTGTCGCTGAACTCGACGATTTCCGGCTCCGCGCCCCCTTGCGCCGCGCTATAGGCGATCCAGGATGGGATGGCGGAGCTGCCGGCGTTGGCCGCCACCTTCTTGCCCATCAGTTCATCAATCGACGTGTAGTCGCCGGTCCGTATCAGAAACGACTGGTTGTCCCAAAAATAGGTGATGCTGAAGTCGATGGCGTTGTCCCGTTTGCGCGTGTGGTTCATGCTGGCGATCGAGATTTCGACCCGCCCCTCCTGCAGGAAGCTGATGCGGGTCGTGCCGTCGACAACAATCAGTTCGGGCTCCAGGCCCATTTGCGCGGCGATCGCACGGGCGAGGTCGACGTCGAAACCGACCCATTCACCGTCTTCGGTTACAAAACTGAGCGGTGGATTGTCGTTGCGTACGCCGATTCGGACTGTCCCGCGGGCGCTGATCTCGTCGGCAAGGGCACCGACGCCGCCCGCTGGAAGCGGCGCGATTGGCTGGCATCCGCCAAATACAAGCGCCGCGAGAACTAGAATGATCAAGAACGGAGACAGTGACTTCGTTGACATTGCATCCCTCCCCTAGCTGTCAGTTTGCTGATGAGGTTGTTGACTTTCAGACGCACGATATGAATGCGCGGGAGCAGCGCGCTCAAGCTTAACATAGTCGAAACTACAAGTTCTGTAAGAAGCGGTACGCATTCAAGCAAAATTGGTTCAGATTACACGAGATGACGCGAAAGTCGTTCCCAAAGAATGAGCGATTCAATAGCTGAAGAACGAGTGAACGAGGTCCGGCTGGCGGCTGCGTTGCTCCCAGCGTTGAGAAAGGCGAGAAAGGCCGAAGGCAATTACGAAGTAGAGAACGCCGACAAAGCTGTACATCGTCACCCAATAGCGGGCGTTGGTGACATCCGCGCCCAAGGCCATGCGGGCGACGGTCATCACTTCGGCCACACCAATAACGACAACGACCGATGTGTCCTTGAACAGGCTGATGGCCTGGCCGGTGAAAGCCGGCAGCATGACCCGAAGCGCGTAGCGCAGCTTGATCAGCAAGTACACCTGGCGCGGGCGGCTGCCCATGAGCCGGGCGGATTCGACCAGCTCCACTGGCACGGTCGAAAGACCGGCGCGCAGGATCTCAGCCTGGTAGGCGCTGGAATAGAGAATCAACGCCACCAACGCCGACATGCGCGGGCTCCAGTTCAACCCGAAGCGGACGCCGCCGAGGCCCTGATGCACGAGAACCAGCAGCAAGATCAGGGGCAGGCCGCGGAAAACTTCGACATAGGCGACGGCGCACCAGCGCAGCGGCCGCCAGCCTGCACGCTCCGCGCTGCTGACCGGCATGGCGAGACAGAAACCGACGGCTACCGCCACCACGGCCAGGATCAGGCTGAGCGTCAGGCCGCCCGGCCGCTGACCCGGGAAGCCGAACAGGAGGATCGGCAGCTTCTCAATCAGAAAGGAGAGATGATCATTCATTCGTCTGGTGAGCAGTCGTCAGGGGCGTCTGCCGGCTGCCGGCCGCCAACCACTGTTTCTCCACCCAGCGCAACAGACCGGAAAAGGCGAAGGCAAGCAGCAGATAGACGACGGCCGCAAGCAACAGGAATTCCAGCGCCAGAAACGTGCGGGTGATCGCGGTCTGTGCGCTGTGGAAGAACTCGGGCGTGGCGACAAATGCAGCCAACGCAGTATTTTTCAGATGGTGAATCAGGCGGGTCGAAATGGCCGGAAAGGCGGTGCGCAAGCCTTCGGGCAGCAGGACGCGGCGAAACAGTTCCAGCCGCGACGCGCCGAGCGTGCGGGCGGCGTCAACGTGTTGCTGGGGAATGGCGCCAACGCCGGCCCGGAACAGCTCCGCCAGGTAAGCGCTTGTATTCAGGACCAATGCAATGCCTGCTGCCAGCGTGTAATAGGGCAGCGACAGCCCGCTCCAACCGCTGATCCAGTTGAGGAAGGCGTTATCGAAGAAGAGGCCTCGCCGAAACTCTGCAGGGAACAGGTTGGGCAGGGCGAAGGCCCAGATGATCATCAGCACGAGCGCCGGCATGTTGCGGTGTATTTCCACATGGACAACCGCCAGCCCGTGCACGAACCGGTTTGCCGACAGGCGCATCGTCCCGGCGGCGACCCCCACCGCCAGCGCCAAACCTGCGGTTGCGGCGGTCAGGACGACTGTGAGCAGCAGTCCGCGCAGCAGCAGATAGAGTAGGTCCTGCGTCAGCCAATCTAAAGGCATCGGTCACAAATCAGGAGCATATTCTGGCTATTCTCGGTCAGTTCTGCGCCGGTGAAACCGGCGTAGCATTGGGCGATCCGCAGCCCGGCCGCGCCGAGGAGACTGGCAACGTCCTCCTGGCTGAAGAGGCGGTAGCGCAGGCGGTAGGTCTGTGTGTGCGACGGCGTGACGACGCGGAACTGTTCGGTCACAACGTCGGCTTCGGTGTCGTAGCTACGCTCGACATGTGTATAGTTGTTCGCGTCGCCAAAGCGGTCGCAGGCCTTGAGCGCGTCGAGAGCGGGCTGCTTCTGCGGCAGCTCCAGCGCCAAGAGGCCGTCCGCCTTGAGAGCGTTGGCGACCGCGGCCAGCAGCCCGCGGTTGTCCGCAGGCGAATCGGCCGCGACCTGTCCCAAAGTAGTGAATAGGCAGATCGCGGCGTCGAACTGCCCCGCCATGGCAAAGTCTTCGCCGGCAACCTGTCGGAATTCGACCTCCGCGCCGGCCTCCGCGGCCTGCGCTCTGGCCGCCTCGATCATGGCTTCCGCCGGGTCGATTCCGAGCGCGCGATAGTTTAACCGTCCCAGCTCAATGGTGTGGCGACCGAACCCGCAGCCCACGTCCAGCACGCGCGCGTTCGGCGCCAGCGCCAGCGCGTCGACCAGAAAGTCGATTTCCCGTTGGGTTCGTTCTGCCGTCAACAGAGGATGACCGAGGAAGGGTGAACCGTGAGAGAAGAAGTCCTTCAATGTTCAGTTTCCGGCTGCCGAGGCATCCGGCGGTGCATGCAAGGCCCCACCCACGGTGGGGAGATACTGGTTGCGCTTTTTTCACAACGTATCCCGCACATCGAGCATCGGCAGGTCCTGGCGTTCCAGGTCGTAGAGAGCCTCAAAGGGAATGGCGGCATCAGCTTCTTCTGCGGCCTCGGCCCAGCCCTCGACCCAGTCCCGTTCGATGCCGTCGACATCATCGACTACGCGCAGCCGGTCGATGTTATAGGTCTCTTTCAGCTGCTTCATCTCGGCGGCGACGCTCTCCGGTGAACGCTGGCGGAAGCTCTGCCCGTGAACCGATTCACGACACCAGTCGCAGCCGTACGGGCAGCCGCGCGATGTCGCGATCGTCAACGAGGAGTAGCCGTTTTCCTCGCGCCAGGTCTCGAGATAGCGGTCCATGTCGATCAGGTCCCTGGCCGGCAGGGGCAGCTCGTCGAGACTGTCGATAAGCTGGCGCGGCTGGTTGACCGCGACCGTACCGTCGCTGTCCCGGAAGGCGATTCCCGGCTCGCGGCGCAGCAGTTCGGGCGTGAGCGGGCCGGCGTCTACCAGATGCAGCAGCGCGTCCAGCGTCTGCTCGCCCTCATGGTGGACGACCAGATCGACTTGGGGATACTGGAGATAGTGGGCAGGATCTTTGGTCGGATCGGGGCCGCCGAGTATGGTCAACACGCCGGCGGCTTTGGCGTCGGCGGCCAGGTTTAGGGCCATTTCGCGCAGCGGCAAGACAGCGGAGATGCCAACCATGTCCGGCTGTTCAGCCGCCAGACGCGCCGAGAAGGCACCGACTTCCTCTTCGAATGTGCCATCGAAGACCGCGACAGCATGGCCCTGCGCGCGGACATAGCCTGCCAGATAAAGAAGGCCCAAAGGGAAGTAGGGGCTTTTCAGCGCTTCCTCTTCAGGATTCAGGCTCAGGAACAGTGGGTGGCAGAGAACTATTTTGGCCATAGATTTTTTCTCAAGATACTCCGTTTTCAGCGATCACGTCTTTGTCCGCCGAAAACCAAGGGGCATTATACAGTAGAGGCCGTTGTCTGTCTAGGATGGCAAGAGCGCGGGTGCCGTCCAGCATTGAGGCACAAATCCCTATGCCTCAGGTAGCCGTAGCGTCATGGCCAATCCACGCTCCATCCGCTGGCAAAGTTGCAGAATACGCTTCCCTGAATCCTTCTGGGCGGTCGGGCCTGACGGCCCTCCCTTGTGCGGGGGGACTCCCCCCGCAACGCCCCCCTGACACCCCTCCACTCGCCGGGTGTGCATTCTAATGTAGCCCTGCGCAACCGGCCGCCCGTCGCCCCGCCTCCGTGTCTGCGCGATTCCAGCGCGGCGCCCACGCGCCGCGCGCCTACACGGCCGTGTGTGTGCGTCGCCAGCCGTTCGCGCCTTCGACCGGCGTGCACCGCTCCCTGCAGTTTCCTTCCCCCTAACCCCTGCCCCCTGCCCCCTGCAGTTCCGGCCCTCCCTTGTGCGGGGGAACGCCCCCCGCAACGCCCGCCTGATGGTCTCCCCCCGCCGAGCGTGGGGGTCAATGCAGCCCTGCGCCTCTCCCAAAGGCCGGAAGACAATTCCAGCCGCCGCTGGCATGAATCCCCCCAGACGATTTCCACCCCAAGAGTGGGCTGGACCCAAAGCGCGAGTGAGGAAAGGTCCGCGTTAGTCACATTTCCTCCGAAGTGGTCAGGGCGTCGCTCCAGGGCTGATGCTGTGCTTTTACCGTTTGTCCGCTTTCTGCTGCCTGAGCGGCCAGAATGTCCAGGTAGCGATCCTGGCAGGCCTCCGCGAGCGAGTAGGCGTCGTCGCCGCCGCCTACATATTCCGCCATGCGCAACAGCAGGTCGGCGACCGCGATCTCGTCGTCGGAGAGTTCGGCGGGCAGAGCGGGATTGCGGTACCACCACTGCTCGCCTGCCTGGATGCCCTTGAGATAGTTGCCCTCCAGGTTTCCGTCAGGGCCGGCGCTGTGACGGGTGAATGTTACTTCAATTGGTGTGCGGAAGTCCTGCAGGTAGATGGCGCGGTCATCGATGATCTCACCGCGCTCGCCACGCACAAGCAGCCGCTGGCCCCGAATCCACGCGAAGTACTGGTCGCTGCTGAAGTCGAGTACCCCGAGCCGGTCGCCGAAATCGAAGCCGGCCACGAGTTGGTTCGAATCGGTCACCTCTTCCTTGCTGGGCGGCCCCTGGCGGCCAGGTCCCTTCACGATGGGAGAGTTGAAGCGTCGCGCGCTGACCGTCGCCAATTCCGCTCCGATACCGAGGAAGCGGCGCATGAGGCTGATGCCGTGATAGCCGTGGGCGGCGGAAACCTGGGCCTGGCTGACGCGTCCCAGGCGGCCGCTGCGCGCGAAGGCGAGACGGGCGGCGTGGTGGGGCTGCCGCCAATACTGCTCGGCGACCTGGATGCGCGCGCCCTGCTCCTGCAATGTCCACAGCGCATGCATTTCTTCTACGGTGCCCGCCGGCGGCGTTTCGGAAAGCACGGGGAGGCCCTGTTCCACCAGCTGGCGTACGATCGGAGGGTTGGCCTCCCAGGATACGCTGGTGACGACAAAGTCGGGCCTTTGCGCCTCGATCAGCTCGGTGAGTGAACGGTAGAGAGGAACACCGTATGCCGAGACCAGGCCGGCGGCCCGCTGCGGGCGCCGCGCCGCCAGCCCCGCCACCTCCAGCTGCCCGCGCAGGGCTTGAGCCGCACGCAGGAAGAAGCGCACGCGCCATCCGCTGCCGACAATGCCGAATCGTACCATGCCGCCCCCTTCAGTTTCGCCGTCCAGGCTGCTCAGGCCGGCGGGCAAGCCTGCGACCGTTGCGGCCACCGCCGTGGCCGCTGTAGGGCAGGCCGGGTTGCCAATCAGCCGGCGCGGGTGGAGAGAACTTGTCCAGCGGCAAAGTTACCGGAATGCCGCCCTGCCGGCAGGAGAGGTAAGCCGCTTCACAGAGCTCCAACGCGGCCAGTGAGCCTTCCGCGACCGTATAGTCCGGTTGTCCGCGGTCGATATCCGTTGCCAGATTATCGAGGTGGCGCTGGTGATTCGTGGCCGCGCCCGGGTCGACTTCGAAGAGTCGTCCGTGAGGATGGTCGGCGTTGAGCAAACGGTATCGTGGCGCCCAGCCGTAGAAGTCGAGCGTCCCGCGCGTGCCAATCAGCCGGAAGAGCGTGTCCTCGCCCGGCTCCGAAATCGAAACGTAGTCGCCGGTATTCATCACAACGCGGATTCCGCTGGCAGTGTGCGCATAGGTGACGGCCAGCGTCTCTACCTGCATATTGTCGCGATATGTTCGTGTGCTGACGTCGCAGGCCGCCATGACGTAGTCGACCGGCTCCCGCCCGGTCAGCGCTACAAAGAAGTTGAGCCAGTGGATGCCGGCGTTGATGATGTCCCAGCCGCCGGACTGTATCTCCACCAGCTTCAGTTGCCCGATTTCGCCGTTGCGTATCCGCTCAAGGATTTGGCGGCTGTGTTCTGCCACCAGCAAACCGTGCGGCACAACCATCGGCAGTTTGCGGGCGCGCACACTCTCAACCACCTTCCGGCCGTCTGAAAAATTGTCCGCCAGCGGCTTTTCGACCAGGATACCGCGCAGCGGCAGGTCCAGCGCCGCCTGCGTCACATCCAGATGCGACGGCGGCCAAGTGGAGACGCAGACTACGTCGGTCGGACAGTCGGCGAACATCTCTGCATGGCTGTCGTACGTGCGAATGCCGGGGTACAGTTCCCGGGCGGTTGCGCGCGCCTCCGCCTGGATGTCGGCGACCGCGACGAGGCGGAAGCGCGGCGACGCGGACAGGGCGGCCATGCTGCCCTTGCCCCCCCTGCCGGCGCCCACCACGGCGGCCGTGTAGACTGGGGCCGTGTAGACTGGTGCCATCTCACTCGCTCCCTGGCGTGAAGGTCTGCGTTTCATCATACCCTCGGAGGCGTTCGGCGAACAATCCTCGCGCGCGCATTGGTTGGCCCACTTGTCCGAACCGATCGGACTGGGTATAGTATGGTTTTTGCGGCCCGCTTGGATTCTGGGCAACATCGTCGTTTCGGGCAGTTGTCGCGTCGAATGCCTGTGAAGGTGTAGAGGGGATTGTATGCGCTTTGTCGGCAGAACCGTTGTCAGGCTTCTGCGAGGTCTGTCGCTGCTGTGGCTGGTCTGCGTTTGCCGGTTCTCCAATCTGCTGCGCGGCCTGTTCAAAGCCGCGCGCGCCGATTACGTGCTTTTCGAGCTTTCCGGTCCGCTGCCGGAGCTGACGCCGCAGCTGCCCTGGTTTCTGCCGCTGGGCCCGCTTGGGCGTCCGACGCTCACCGTAGAATCTCTGCATGGTGCCCTGCGTCAGATCGCGCAGGACCCCGATGTGCGCGGCGCGCTCTTTTTGGTCAAAGGCTCGCAGATCAGCCTCGCACAGGCGCAGACGCTGGCCGATCTCTTCGACCGCTTTCGCGGCTGGAGCAGGACGCTCTATCCCGAGGCGCCGGCGAAGGAGGTCGTCGTCTATTTGGAGTCGTGCGGCGGCGCCGAATACATGATGTCCGCGGCCGCGGACCGCATCTACGTCGCACCGGGCACCGAGTGGATGGTGCTCGGTCTGCGCGCCGAACCAATCTTCCTCGCTGATACGCTGCGCAAAGTAGGCTTTAGAGCGGAAGTAGTCAAGGTTGCGCCCTGGAAGACCGCGGCCGACACGCTGGAGCGCTCCGAGATAAGCCCCGCGCACCAGGAGCAGCTCGAGCGGCTGCTGAACGGCTGGTATAACGAGTTGGTCGCGGCCATCAGCCGCGGCCGCGACATGAATGAAGAGCAGGTCCGTTCCGCCATCGACAGTGGTCCACTGACCGCGGACGAGGCCGTCCAACTTGGGCTGATCGACGAATCGGCCTACGAAGATCAGCTGGCGGCCAAGCTTGCCCCGACGGGCGAAGACGCCCGTATCCTGCCCTTTGAGGAGGCGCGCAAGGCCCTCTACCGCCGCCCCCGGCTGCGGCACAGGCGGAGCATTGGCGTGATCTCGTTGAACGGCATGATCACGAGCGGAAAGAGCCGCCGATTCCCCACCGGTCTGCCAATCGTCGGCGGCAGCACAATCGGCAGCGTCACGGTACAGCAGACGGTGAGGGCCGCGCTCGAGAACGACCGGCTGGCGGCGATTCTGCTGCACGTTGATTCCAGCGGCGGCTCGGCGCTTGCCAGCGATCTGATCTGGCGCGAGTTGACGCTGCTAAACCGGAAAAAACCGGTGGTCGCCTATCTCGGCGACGTAGCCGGCAGCGGGGGTTACTATGTGGCGCTGCCGGCACAGAAAATCATCTGCCAGCCGACGACGCTTACGGGCAGTATCGGCGTCATTATGGCAAAGATGATAACCGGCGAAGCCTTGGCCAAGATCGGCGCAAATCGCTTCGCCGTTCAACGCGGCGAAAACGCCGACATCTACGCAGGCGACCGGCCCTGGCGGCCGGAACAGCGGGAGAAAGTTGAGGAGCAGATCGGCTACACCTACAGCAGATTCAAGAATCTGGTGGCGGAAGCAAGGCAACTTGCCCCGGATTCGCTCGAAAATGTCTGCGGCGGGCGCGTCTGGACGGGCAGACAGGCGCATGAGCGCGGGCTTGTCGACGAAATGGGCGATTTCGCCGCAGCCATTGATCTTCTGTGCGAACTCGCAGAACTCCCCCAGGACGGCTCCGTCCCCGTCATACAGGTTACGGCGCCCCAGAATCGGACGCGCCCGCCGCTCTCCGAGCGCAGCCTCGAGCAGTTAACGGGTGCAGAGACCTTTGTCGACCTGACCGACGCGCTCCTTGCGCTGCTGCGGGGAGATATTTCTTCGATGCTGGGGCGGGAGCGCATCTGGCTGCTGGCCGACGGCCTCCCGAAAGGCAGATAGACCGCCCCATGTATTCTGACGCGACAGCGGCGGGTCTGGTGAGTCATGTTCAACGTTACTGAGATTCGTCGCCAGTTTCCCGCACTGAACGAAGAGTACGACGGCCGCAAAGCGATCTTTTTCGACAATCCCGGCGGCACGCAGGTGCACGCAAGCGTCATCGATGCGATGGTCGACTACCTGACGCGCCGAAACTCGAATGACCACGGCCTGTTTGAGACCAGCCGCAGGACCGATGCCGTCATCGCAGAGGCGCATCGAGCGGTCGCCGACCTGCTCGGCTGCGGCGCGGATGAGGTCGTGTTCGGCAACAATATGACCAGCCTCACTTTTCATCTCAGCCGCTCTCTGGCGCAGGACCTGGAACCGGGCGATGAACTGCTGGTAACGCGGCTGGATCACGACGCCAACGTGATGCCATGGGTGCTGGCCGCGCAGGAGCGGGGGGCGCGCGTCCGCTGGGCGGATATAGACGTGGAGAGCGGTACGCTCGATATGGAGGATCTGCGCGCGAAGATCACGTCGCGCACCAAGATTGCGGCCGTCGGCTACGCCAGCAACGCCACCGGCACGGTGAACGACGTTGCCACGATTACCGGTTGGGCCCGGCAGGCGGGCGCGCTCACTTTTGTGGATGCCGTTCAGTACGCGCCGCACGGGCTGATCGATGTTCAGGCCCTGGGATGCGACTTCCTCGCCTGTTCCTCCTACAAGTTTTTCGGTCCCCACAGCGGGCAACTCTTCGGCAAACGGGAGCATCTGCAGCGGCTACAGGCCTATCGCGTGCGACCGGCCGGCGAGGAGCTGCCGGGCAAGTGGGAGACCGGTACGCAGAATCATGAGGCGATGGCCGGCGTCACTGCGGCCATCGACTACCTCGCCGGAGTCGGCGTCGAACACGGCGCGGCCCGTCCTGCGGACAACCGGCGCGCGCAGCTGATCGCCGCCTGGTCGGTCATCCAGGCCTATGAACGCATGCTGATCGAGCGCCTGATCACGGGTCTTCTCAACCTGCCGGGCATTCACATCTACGGCCTTACCGAGCCGGCCGACTGGGACAGGCGGGTGGCGACCGTGGCCTTACGCAGGCGCGGTGTCGCGCCGGAAAAGCTGGCACAGGCATTGGCCGCTGAGAATATCTTTGCCTGGAATGGAAACTTTTACGCGCTTTCGGCCAGCGAGCGGATGGGCGTCGAGGCGAGCGGCGGCTGGCTGCGGCTGGGGCTGGTCCACTACAACGCGCTGGAGGAGGTCGACCACTGTCTGCGTGTGCTGGATGCAGCGTGTTGAGCCCGTTCTAACCTGGCGTCGCCTGCGCTGAGAGTGGCCTGATTCGCCTGTGCGTTTCAAAGCGGACAGGATACGTATAGTTCGTATGTCTATCGTGGAAGAATTCAAACGATTTGCTAATACTAGCCCAATGACACACTAGCAAAAGTTCGCTACACTAAGGTAAGCGCGTCCAAGTGACCGGGAAGGGTACGCTTGGAAGTAATCATAGATTGGGCAGATGTTGCGCGCGCGGCGCGTACGTCCAAGCTCTCTTGTTAAAGGAGGTCATTTACAAATGGCGAAAATAATAGGCATTGATCTGGGCACAACCAACAGCGTCGTCGCCGTGATGGAGGCCGGGAACCCGACCGTGATCGCGAATGCGGAGGGCAACCGCACCACGCCGTCAGTCGTCGCCTTCTCCAAGGGCGGCGAGCGTCTCGTCGGCGTAACTGCCAAACGGCAGGCGGTCGTCAACCCGGAGAATACGATCTACTCGGTGAAGCGCCTGATGGGGCGTCGCATCGACGATCCGGAAACGAAACGGACACAGGCGATGGTCTCTTACGCCAGCATCGAGGGCCCGAACCACGATGCACGCGTCCGTGTTCCAATCAAGGACAAAGTTTACACACCGCAGGAAATCAGCGCGATGATTCTGAGTAAGCTCAAACGGGATGCCGAGTCCTATTTGGGCGAGGATGTGCGGCAGGCGGTGATCACGGTGCCGGCCTACTTCAACGACAGCCAGCGCCAGGCCACCAAGGACGCCGGCCAGATCGCCGGCCTCGAGGTTCTGCGCATCATCAACGAGCCGACCGCCGCGGCGCTGGCCTACGGGCTGGACAAGAACGAAGATGAGACGATCCTGGTCTTCGACCTAGGCGGCGGTACCTTTGATGTCTCGGTGCTGGAGGTCGGCGACGGTGTAATTGAGGTGAAAGCGACCAACGGCGACACGCATCTTGGCGGTGATGATTGGGATGAGCGGATCGTCCGCTGGTTGATCGACGAATTCAAGCGCGAGCAGATGATCGATCTGGGCCAGGACCGCCAGGCGCTCCAGCGCCTGCGCGAGGCCGCGGAAAAAGCGAAGATCGAGCTCTCGAGCACGCCGCAGACGGAGATCAATCTGCCTTATATCACGGCGGACAGCACGGGGCCGAAACATCTGCAGATGACACTGACCCGCAGCCAATTCGAGCAGTTGACTTCGGTCCTGGTTGAACGGCTGAAGAAGCCCTTTCACGCCGCACTCAAGGATGCTGCTCTGACCCCAAGCGAACTCGACGAAGTGGTGTTGGTCGGAGGTTCGACGCGTATGCCGATGATCCAGGAGCTGGTCAGTAGTTTGACCGGCAAAGACCCGCACAAAGGCGTCAACCCGGACGAAGTGGTGTCGGTCGGCGCGGCGCTGCAGGCCGGCGTGTTGGGCGGGGAAGTCAAGGATCTGCTGTTGCTGGACGTTACACCGCTGAGCCTGGGGTTGGAGACGTTGGGCGGGGTGATGACTGCCCTGATCCCGCGCAATACGACGATTCCGACCAAGAAGACCGAGACCTACAGCACGGCCGAGGACAATCAGACTGCGGTCGACATTCACATCCTGCAGGGCGAACGCCCAATGGCGCAGGCCAACAAGACGCTCGGCAACTTCAGGCTGGATGGGATTCCACCGGCGATGCGCGGCGTTCCCCAGGTCGAAGTGACATTTGACATCGACGCCAACGGCATCATGAATGTCATGGCGAAGGACAAGGCCACGAGCAAGGAGCAGAGCATCCAGATTACGGCCTCGACCAATCTCAGCGACGATGAGGTCGATCGGCTGGTGCGCGAGGCGAAAGACAACGAAAGCGAGGACCTGCAGCAGCGCCAGCTGGTGGAGAGCCGCAACACCGCTGATAGCCTGATCTACGCCGCCGAGAAGTCACTGAGCGAGTTGGGAGACAAAGTGCCGCTCTCCGATCGCGAGCAGATCGAAGAGACGGTCAGCGAGCTGCGCGCGGCCATGGAGAGTGACGATCTTGAGCGCATCACCAGCCTGACCGAGCAGCTGCAGCAGGCGACTTCCGCGCTGGCCCAGCAGATGTACCAGCAGCAGGGCGACGAGAATGGCACAGGCCCCGACGCGGCCGGCGAGGCTGACGGCACGGGAACTCCCGATGAGGACGATGTGGTGGAAGGCGAGTTTCGCCAGGTATAGCCTTCCACCCGGCCAGGGTTGCCCGCCTGGTTGATTAGGATAATATGCAACGAAGCCGGGCGCCCTGTGCCCGGTTTCGCGTCTGCCCGGTTTCGCGTCATTGGATTGCACTGTGGATTCCAGGCGGGAGTAGACCAGTATTCGGTGCGCCGCGGTCGAAAGGGGCGCGCGGCCGAGCGAAGCGGAGAACGACTCAGTGGACTACAAAGACTACTATGCCATTCTGGGCCTGCGCCGCAAGGCGAGTGGCTCCGACATCAAGAAAGCCTACCGCAAGCTGGCCCGCAAGTATCACCCTGATGTGAACAGCGGTGATGCGGCTGCCGAGCAAAGGTTCAAAGAGATCAATGAGGCCTATGCGGTCCTGTCTGACGGGACGAAGCGGCGAACCTACGACAAGTTCGGCGCGCAGTGGAAACAGTATGAGCAAAGTGGACAGAGCTTCGACTGGTCGCAGTGGTATAATGCCGGTGGGGCTGAGCGGCAGAAGGGGCGCACGGTCAGCCCCGAAGAGTTCGAGCAGATGTTTGGCGGCGGCGGCGGCAGCGGTAGTTCCTTTTCCGACTTTTTCCAGCAGCTTTTCGGCGGTGGACCGGCTCAGCCGCGCAGAGGCCCCCAACCGGCCCATCAGACCAGTTTCGGCCGCCCCGACAGCGATCAGACGATTCCGGTGGAGATTTCGCTGGAAGAGGCTTTCTGTGGAACGAAGCGGACGATACAGCAGGGCTCGTCCCGCTTTGAAGTGACGATTCCGGCCGGCGTCAAGACAGGCTCCAAAGTGCGCGCCGGCGACCTGATCATGACAGTTGCCGTCCTACCCCACAAAGAGTTTGTCATGGACGGGAACGACCTGCACGCGAAGGCGCCGGTAAACCTGTACGATGCGCTTCTCGGCGGAGAGGTCCACGTAAACACGCTGCAGGGCACTCTGGCGTTGACGATTCCCGCCGACACTCAGAATGGCCGGATATTCCGTCTCAAGGGCCAGGGCATGCCGGACTTGAAGGACAACAAGAAGCGGGGAGACCTGCTGGTCGAGGTGGTCGTCGAACTGCCGGTTCCCCTCAGCGTCGAAGCGCGACGATTTATCGAGACCTTGCAGCGGACGTCTTCAGAGTGAAACCGTGCAGACCGCGAGTCTGCCTGTCTGGCCGGACATTTGCGCCCCAGCCTCTCCCTTCTCTTGTGTGCCGGCAGATGGCAGGGAAGGACGGGTTGGCTCTTTGCCCAATCGGAGGATCGTGCGTGTTGCACCCTGTATACTGATAGTTTTGCCCGCCGCCAACCGGTCGAAAAGTTGGAAGTAAGGGCGGGCCACAAGAGGCGGGATCGATGGGATCGGCAACCCCCGCGCATCGACAGTCACCCCAAGACAGCAACTCAATACGCCCCATCGAACAGAGACGCTTGCGGCGGCCGCGACTCCTTTCTTCCCCCTTGTACGGCATCGCCTTCCTCTTGGCAGCCGCGCTGGCCGCCTGCGAGACAGAACAGACGCCGCCGGCAGATGAACCGGATGTCGTCATCTTCACACCTGCTCCGACCACGACAACAGCCCCGCCGTCCCCCACCAGCCCTCCAACGCCCACCAGCCCCCCTGCAACGGCCACAGTCGCTCTGCCAACGCCCACCCCGCTTCCCCCGCCTACACCGGATCCGCCGGCCGTCCCCACGCCGGAAGTTGATCTGACCGACTACACGGTCTTTCGTCAAACGTTATTGGAGGCCCATGCAGACGACGCCGCGCGCCTTCCTGGGGCGCCCCACTACTATATCCAGGCGCGTCTTCTATCAGGCGAAGTCCCGGCCCTGGTCGGAGTGCAACGCATTCGCATCACAAATCAGGAGCAGACAAGCCTCAATGAACTCATTTTCTGGCTCTATCCCAAACTGCCGGCTTATAACGGTACAGCGGAGGTCAGCCGGGCGCTGGTTGACGGCCAGATCGTAGGTTTTGAAGAGATCCTGGACGGCGCGGCTGTGAGGATTCCGCTGGCCAATGGGTTGGCCGCGGGAGCGATAGTCGATGTAACGCTCTGGTTCAGCGCCACCCTTCCGACCCAGGTGGCCGCGGGCACAGCCGGCGCCGGCCTTTTCGGGTTCGTCGACGGCGTCTATGACCTGGCCGGTTTCTATCCCACCCTGGCGGTATACGACCACGAAGGCTGGAACCTCGAGACCGCGGCCGGATTCGGCGATTCACTGTTTGCCGACATCGGCTTCTATCAGGTGGAGTTGACTGTGCCGCCCGGTCTCTCCGTTGTTGCCAGCGGCTCCACACTGTCGCAGCTGACCGATGACAACGGCGCGACGACGTGGAGCATCGCCGCCGGTCCGGTGCGCTCCTTCTATGCCGCCGTTACCGGTCGCTGGCTGGCGATCAGCGAGGACGTGGATGGGGTCCTGGTCAACGCCTACTATCCGGACGGAGGACTGTCTTCGGCGCAGACGGCAATGGATTTCACAACCAACAGCCTGCGGGTCTTCAACCGCCTGTTCGGCCCCTATCCGTATCGTGAACTCGACGTCGTGCCGCTGCCGACGACCGCCTTTGGCATGGAGTATGCCGGCCTGCTCGCCCTCGCCGGTGGCTTCTACACGGAGGCGGGCGGCGCATTTGCCATCGCCGCGCCGCACGAGGTCGCCCACCAGTGGTTTTTCAATCTGATCGGCAACGACCAGCCGGACGAGCCCTGGCTGGACGAGTCGTTTGCCAATTACGCCGTCTATCTCTACTACGAAGCGGTCGACTGGCCGCAGATGCAGAACGCAATGCTGGAAAATATCTTTCGTTATCGTTATAATGCCGCGCGCAATCTGGGGATAGACAGGCCGGTCAGCGGAGCAGTGATCGAGTTCGATCAGAGCAATTACATCAACATCATTTACAGCAAGGGGCCGCTCTTTTTCCATGCCGTGCGCGAGCGCATCGGCGATGAGGCATTCTTTGCAGCTCTGCGCGACTACGCCGGGCGCCATCGCTACGGCATCGCCTACGCCGATGACCTGTTTGCCGCCTTCCGCCGCCACACCGATACCCCCATCGACGATCTGATCGCCTTCTGGATATTCGGCGAGTGACGAGTTGGGCGAACGATTCTTTGTGTGTTTATATGATTGCCTGTAAAGAGTACATTCCACTTTGAAGGCGTAAAGATGATTGATCTCGCCCTTCTTGTCTCGGTCCTGGCCGTCACGATACAGGCCGGCACCTCGCTCGTTTTTGCCGCAGTCGGTGAAATCTATACCGAAAGGGCCGGCGTTCTCAATCTGGGTCTGGAAGGCACTCTGATCATGGGCGCCGTCTCGGCTTTTGCCGTTGGCTACCACACGGAGAGCCTTCTGCTCGGCACGCTGGCTGCCATGGTGGTCGGGGGCGCACTGGCATCGATTCACGCCTTTCTGTCGGTCACATTGCGGGCTGACCAGGTTGTGAGCGGTCTTGCCCTGACGCTGTTCGGCATCGGGTTGAGTAGTTTCCTGGGCCAGCGCCTCGGCCCGGAGGGCGCGCCGCTGGTGGGGCTCGTCGGCCCAAAGTTTACAAAGATTGAGATCGGCGGCCTCAGCCAGATCCCGCTGCTTGGCCCGGCGCTGTTCAACCAGGATCTGCTCGTCTATCTGATGTACTTGTCGGTTCCGGTCGCCGCCTATCTCCTCTATCGTACCCGGGTCGGTCTGAACGTGCGCGCGGTCGGCGAAGACCCGGACACTGCCGATGCAATGGGGATTTCGGTAATTCGGACGCGCTATCTGGCCACAATCGGCGGCGGAATGATGATGGGGCTGGGCGGCGCCCACCTGAGCCTGGCGTACACGCCCGGCTGGACCGAAAATCTGACCGGCGGACGCGGCTGGATTGCAATCGCGCTTGTCATTTTTGCAACCTGGGACCCGGCGCGCGCTCTCCTGGGGGCGCTGATATTTGGCGGGGTCAATGCGATTCAGTTCCGCTTGCAGGCGGCTGGAGGCGGTGTCGTCCCGGCCGCGGTGCTGGCGATGATGCCCTATCTCCTCACCGTTCTCGTCTTGACCCTGATCACCGTCTATGAAAACGTAAGCCGGCGTCTGGGCGCGCCGGCAGCGCTCGGCCTGCCCTACATGCGCGGCGAGCGTTAGCCCACTGGCAGATAGGAGAACGGAGTTGAACAGTTCAATGTCTGAACAGGATTATCGCATCGAGCATGACAGTCTGGGTGAAGTACGGGTGCCGAAAGAGGCCTTATACGGCGCCCAAACGCAGCGGGCAGTCGACAACTTTCCCATCAGCCCCCTGCGTTTTCCGCGGCAGTTTATCCGCGCCGTCGGGCTGATCAAGGCGGCGGCCGCGGCGGTCAACCAGGATCTGGGGCAGATCGATGCAGAGATGTCAGCGGCAATTCAGAGTGCCAGCGCCGAAGTCGCCGACGGCGCGCACGACGCCCACTTCCCGCTCGACATTTTCCAGACCGGTTCGGGCACCAGCACAAATATGAACGCCAATGAAGTGATTGCGACGCTGGCATCCGCCATTCTCGGTCGCAGCGTCCACCCGAACGATGATGTAAACATGGGGCAGAGCAGCAACGATGTGATTCCGTCCGCGATCCATTTGAGCGCCTATCTTGCCGTCGTCGAAGAGCTGCTGCCGGCGTTGGACTGGCTGCAGCAGGCGCTGGAAGCCAAGGCCGAACAGGTGGACGGGATCGTGACCACGGGGCGCACGCATCTGATGGATGCGATGCCGATTCGGTTGAGCCAGGAGCTGGGTGGCTGGAGCAATCAGATCGACAAGGGGCAGCGGCGCTTGCGCGGCGCGCTGGCGCGGCTGGCAGAGCTTGCCCAGGGGGGCACTGCCGTCGGCACCGGTATCAATGCACATCCTGAGTTTGGAGAGCGTATCGCAGCCAAACTGGCTGGGATGACAGGGCAGCCTTTCCGGACAAGCGAGAACTACTTTGAGAGCCTGAGCAGCCAGGACGCCGCGGTCGAGTTGAGCGGGCAGCTCAAGACGGTCGCGACTTCGCTGATGAAAGTGGCAAACGATCTGCGTTGGATGAACAGCGGGCCGATTGCGGGCATCGGCGAGATCGAGCTGCCTGCCCTTCAACCGGGCAGCAGCATCATGCCCGGCAAGATCAATCCGGTGATTCCGGAGGCGGTGGCCATGGTTGCCGCCCAGGTCACAGGCAACGACGCGACGATCACGATCGGGGGGCAGTCCGGCAGCTTTCAGCTGAATGTGATGCTGCCGGTCATTGCCTACAACCTGCTCGAGAGCATCTCGCTGTTGACCGGCGCCTGTCGATTGCTCGCCGACAGAGCCATCGACGGGTTTGAGGTGAACGCCGAGCGGATCAGCGCCCTGGTCGATCGCAATCCGATCCTGGTGACCGCGCTGAATCCGGTTATTGGCTATGAGCTGGGGGCGCAGATCGCCAAGACGGCCTATGCGCAGGGCCGCACGCTCAAGGAAGTTGCGCTGGAGATGACCGACCTCAGCGCGGCGGAGCTGGATGAACTGCTCGATCCACGCCAGTTGACGGAGGGGGGGATACAACAACGCTGAGGCGGGCGCCGGCCATAGTCCTTCCGCGTTGTTTTTCTGCTTTTGAATTCAAAAAAGAGGCCCGACACATCGTGTCGGGCCTCTCTTGTTGTGCGAGTCTAAACCGGCTTACGGTAGGTAGTAGAACGGGTTGCGGGCGACGCCGTTATGGCGAATCTCAAAGTGCAGATGCGGTCCGGTTGAGCGGCCGGTGTTGCCTACCGTGCCCAACTGTACACCCTTGGCAATGTTTTCACCTTGGCGCACGTAAATCGTATTCATGTGGGCATAGAGGGTAACAACGCCGTTGCCATGATCGATCATCACCATCCTGCCATAGCCGCCATTCCAACCATGTGAAGCCTTGACGACGAAACCGCTGTCAGCGGCAACAATGGGAGCGCCGGTCCGGGCGCCCACGTCGATGGCTCGATGGCCGTGCCAGTACCGTTGCGTAACCTGGCCGCCAACCGGCCAGGCGTAGCGCCCGGTACCGCGGGCGGCGGAAGCGGGAATAGGTCCTCCATAAATCGCAACCTGTCGCGGGACATAAGGCTTTGTGCCATGGGGAATAATGAGATGGGAGCCCACGGTGACTGGTGTCTCTGCCGACTCCAACTTGTTCATGGGGTGGGCCACAATGTCACTGATTTCCGCTTTGAACTTGGCCGCGAGGGATGAGAGCGTATCGCCGGGTCGAACCGCATGCAACACGCCATCAACTGGCGGAATAATGAGACGCTGGCCAACCCGCAAAAGGTCCGGATTGGACTCCAGTTCCTCATTGGCCCATTGAATCGTCTCCGGCCTGAGGCCGTATTGGGCCGCGATTTTCTGCAGGTTGTCTCCGGAGCGTACGTCGTAAATTCGGGGTATATCAACCTTCACGGGCGCGGCCAGAACGGGCTGCGTATCCGAGCTCCGAACGTCCGCTGAAGAAATGGCAGGCTCGTCTACTTTTTGTTTGGAGGAGGGACGGATTGCAACCTGCAGCGCCTCGCCAACTCTCGCGATTGGATTGCCGCTGATCAGGTCTGTGTCAGCCGCGGCATTATCGGCGAGCAGGCCATTTGCCGGCAGCGTGTTCAACGGAAGGTTCAAGTCGGGAAGGTCCGTCCTGCTCACCACCACGACCATCGTCCCCACGATCAGAACGGCCAGATGGCTGGCAAGTCGGATAGGCGCGACCTGCTCGCGCAGGAAGCTTTGAATGGCTGCAAACAACTGCCCGATTGCCGCGCCAGCCGCGTCGATGAAGCCGGTCGTCCTCTTTGCCAGAACAACCTCGCCCAAACTATCAGTAGCGGAATTGACCTGATTTGGGGTTGGACTTTGAAGATGTCCTGAGAGGCCGGAAGGACTGGGGGGGAGAAATGGTTCCCGATTCGCCGTTGGTTCTGTGTCTGATCGGTCTGCGGAGTGATAGCTGAACCGGCGCTGCTCTACGTGTTCTTTGCTTTTCAGCATACAGTTTACCCAGGAAACGGTTACAATGTCAGGACTGCACGAATCCGCCCAATATTCTCCAGGTCCGAATGAACAGTAGAAGGGGGTGACTGCGCCTGCGGCGACTCCAGGAACGTCTGCACAATTGAGGTGGTCAGACGCTTTTCTGGTCCCACGATGGAAATTATAGGGCCAAAAGGGGCGCTCTACAAATCAAATCAGCGGTTCCAGGGCTAATTTGGCGCTTTCGTTGCGATTTGAGCGGCAAGCGTAGGGAAAACGTAGGCTTTGCGTTAGTTTGGTCTATCGTAGTTGCAATTGATGCAATCAAAAACTATCTGTGACCAGTTTGAATTAGTGCGCGGGACCCAGCCGCGCGAGCAGGTTGCATGTAAAGACATCTGCCCTGAAAGAGGTATGCATTGGGCGTCGTGCTGCCTATTTGACCAGTGTATCGAGGAACTCCTGGTTGTCGCGCGTGCGGCTGAGGCGTTCCAGAATGGGAAGAATCGCTTCGTTTCCGCCGCCCATGGCATCGCTCATGCGGCGCAGCGTATAGACCTTGGCCAGCACCTCCGGTTCCAGCATCTTTTCTTCGGCACGCGTGCTGCTGCGCTCGATGTCGATCGCCGGGAAGATGCGGCGCTCCGATGTGCGCCGGTTCAGATGCAGCTCCATGTTGCCCGTTCCCTTGAACTCTTCATAGATGACGTCATCCATGCGGCTTCCCGTATCGACGAGGCATGTCGCGATAATCGTCAGGCTTCCGCCCCCCTCCAGATTGCGGGCAGCGCCGAAGAATCGTTTGGGAGGGTAGAGCGCAGCCGGGTCGATGCCGCCAGAGAGTGTGCGGCCCGAAGGGGGCACCGTCAGGTTATAGGCGCGGGTCAGGCGTGTGATGCTGTCGAGCAGGATCACGACATCGCGGTCGCTTTCGGTCAGCCGTTTGGCACGCTCCAGGGCCATCTCTGCGACGCGTACATGGTTCTGCACCGGTTCGTCGAAAGTACTGCTGATAACCTCCGCTTCGACCGAGCGGTCCATGTCGGTAACTTCCTCGGGGCGCTCGCCGATCAGGACGACCATCATGTGCAGGTCCTCGTAATTGGCTGACATTCCATTGGCGATCCGCTTCAGTATCGTTGTTTTGCCGGCTTTGGGCGGGCTGACGATCATGCCGCGCTGGCCGCGACCGATCGGCGACAGCAGGTCGATCATGCGCGTGGCGAGATGGTTGGGTTTGGTTTCGAGGTTGATCTGCTCGTCGGGAAAGATCGGCGTGAGTTTTTCGAAGACCGGTCGGCGTTTCGCCTCTTCCGGGTCGAGGCCGTTGACGGCTTCCACCTTCAGCAACCCGAAGTATTTCTCAGTGTCCTTCGGCGGACGAACCTGCCCGACGACAAGGTCGCCCGTGCGTAGACCGAAGCGGCGAATCTGGCTCTGGCTGACGTACACGTCTTCCGGCCCTGGCAAAAGATGGTCGCTGCGCAGGAAGCCGATGCCATCCTGCACGATTTCCAGGGTGCCGCCTCCGAAGATATAGCCCTGTTTTTCGGCATTTTCCCGCAGCAATAAAAGGATCAGATCAAACTTTTTCAGGCGGGTGTAGCCGCTGATCGCCATCGAGCGGGCCATCTCTCTGAGTTCATCCAGAGTACAATCCTCCAGCTGGGTCATGTTCATACTGAGCGTTTCCATAATCTGTTCCTTGTCAGGCTCGACAAATCGTCACTCATTGCTTGCGCGCAACAGGACTATCTGGCATTCATGCGGGTGAGAGTGCTTTATCAGGCCGTCGCAAGCTGTCCCAGGACCGCTGGGGTCAGCGCCGGCCAATGCGTGGGTTGCTGATAAGTTGTGAAGACGAACCGCCTGCACAGCAATATCTTTGGGGATTGCCCGAAGTCGGGCAGTGATTTGCAATGATTCGTATTGCGCCAGGGTTTGGGTATGTGCTAAAGAGGTAAATCCGACGGACGACTACTCGCTTCTACCTCCCATCAGCGACAGTCGTCCACTGCGCTGGGTCACTCCGTTTCGATCATCGCCAATGGCGTTTACAGCGAGCCGGTTGCGAAGTAAAGTTTTGTTTGGATACAGGCAGCGGACGCGTTCATGCGGAGGCAAACGGACAGCATTTCACACAAGTATAGCAGCCTTTCGATTTGGCGTCAACCTTGAATCGCGGCGGGTGTAGTCCAGATTTGGGTACAAATTCCTATATCTCCGTTAACTACTCAGCCGCAATCAGTCTATGACCCTGAATAAGGTGTGCGAAGGTGTTTTCTCTCTCCTCACTCCGCTTTACTCTCTCCTTGTTTCTTGGACGGTCGGGCCTGCGGCCCTCCCTTGTGCGGGGGGACTCCCCCCGCAACGCCCCCCTGATGTTCTCCCCGCGCCGAGTGTGGAGTCATAGCAGCCCTGTGCCGCCTGCGGCCCAACGCGCCGCTCCCAAATCAGCGAACGCCGCGGCCACGGCAGATGCAGGCCCCGCGCCTGCCCTGTGCCTCTCCCAAACCCGCAAAACAATTCCAGCCACCGCTGGCATGATTTCCCTGCCAGACAATTCCCACCCCAAAGAGGAATGTACTCCTCGCGGCGCGTTCAGCCCTGAATGGAGCAACGTGCGCCGGATAGGCGATCCGGCGCTGCCGGCGAGCAAACAGGAGGGGTATTGGCAGTTTGTTGGGACTGAACTCTCTGACGAAGACAAGGATTCACCTGTCAGGCACTCGTAGTGCGCTCGTACGAGCGACACACGAGCGTTTTACGAGTGATCACGAGAGAATGTAAGTACAGCTTTCGACAGATGTCCTACCGTGGGTTCGTGGGCTCGCGAGCTTTAGGCAAGAACGGCTGATTGCCGCGAGTTGTCCGGCATCTTGCAGCCCGCGGCAATCGGACGCGCTCCCCACCTGCTCTCCCTTACCATTCCCAGATGCCGGCGATCTCTTTCAGCTCCTCGATGTTCAGGACTTCGATGCGACGGTAGCCCAGTTCCACCAGGGCCTGACGCTTGAAATCGCGCAGGATGGCGCTGACCGTCTCCCGGTATGTGCCGAGTCGGTCTGCGAGGACCTGGTGGCTGACACCTTGGATGACACCGTCTTCGCGGCCGCTCAACTCGACGAGGAGAGCCGCCAGCCGTTCCGGCAGCTTTTTGTAGGCCACGTCTTCCAGCCTGTCCTCTACCTGCAAGAGACGTCTGCCGTACGTCTGCAGCATTCCCCATCCCAAAATTGGGAACTGCAGCGTCATGTTGCGCGCTTCCGCAGCCGGAATCGACCAGACGACAACATCCGTGTCGGCTTCGGCAAAGACATTGGCCTCATGCGGCCTGTCCATGGCGCCCTCGCCGAAAATGGCAGCCGGCTCCAGCGACCCGATGACCAGGCGACGGCCTTCATGATTGGTGCAGACGAGGTGGATTCTACCCTGCATGAGTACGAACATCTCCTGCTTCAGCGCAGCCGCATCGGCGACAACCTCGTTCGGGCGATAGGATCGCATGCGCACGCGCTTTCCAAACGAAGGGTCGTCCTTGCGCAGGTCCATCAACGTCTGCAACAGTTCAGGTTTTCTGCCCAGAACACCGTCGGTGAAAGTGTGATGATGTTGTTCTTCAAACATAGGGCACTTCCTTGTCAATTGCCCCCGGACCTGCCTTGCCTGCGGCGCCGGTCAGGGAGAGGGAACATGTGCCTCCGCCCCGCTGGAGGCAGTTCATACCAAAACTGTACAAATTCTATGCGATATTGGCGGGATTGCCAAGCCTGTAAACGATCTCACCCGAAATAGAAACTGAAATCTGTACATTGTCTAAGTCTAGTGTCTCTTCGTGAGGATTTCCAGTTCGCTTCAGGCCGGTGCAGCAGGGGGGCTTGAATCAAGCATAACCTGATAAGGTTACATAACTGTTACGATAAAGTTAGAGTTCCATATGCTTTGACCGCAGAGGCGTTGCGGCCATAACCGCCTTCGATGGCTGACAATCAGCGACGATTCGCTCTATGTGGCACAAAAATTGGCGGCGCCGCGCGTAGGTCTGGACAGTTTCTCGAAGATCGGCGAACGTCCTGGTACAGCCTGGGAATTCACCCCGTAGAAACCGCAATTGTGGACTGTTTCGTGTTGTGCTAAACTTCATTTTCTGAAAACTACTATTAAAAAATGGAGAGTAGCCGCTCGAACTCTCTTCCTTTCCACCCCCTTACGGTAGCCCGGTGCTGGCGCCTGACAGTCTTCTAAGTTGCACGTAACTTGACCCACACCGAACGTATTCGCATCGGTCGGGGCGAAGCACGGTACGCCATATCCGTTCTTCGCCAGTAATTTGACGAGAGAAGCTAATGGCAGTGATTTTGAAGAGAATTGTCGCAGTTCTCGTAAGCATTTTGTGGCTCAGCCTGATCGTTGTTCTCCTGGCGGGAACGTTTGTGCCCGGATTTCGCGAGGCTTTGCCCCCGCAAGTGAGAGAGTTTACCGACACCGATGAACTGCGTGAACTTCTACAAAACTTTAGCGACTCTTTGCCAGGCGATTTGGGCGCGCTGATTCCAACGGTACCCGAGGCCACGGCAACGCCCACATCGGCTGCGGCCGTGACCGCGCCGCCAACAGCCACACGCGTGTCCGCAACACCGACTGCCTCGCCCCCTACCACTGCCCCCGCGACGCCGTCGCCCACACCAACATCGGATGCAGAGGAGGACGAACAGCCGGTGGTCGAGGAGGTCGTTCCGGTCTCGGTGACGGTGTCCCTGCAAGCGGAGCTGCGTACCGCCCCCAGCGAAGTGGCGGACGTCATCGGGCTGGTCGCCATCGGCGGCACGGTCTTCATCGACGGAAGGGACTCCGCCGGCAACTGGTACCGGTTGGAGGACGGAACCTGGATTAGCGCTGATGCCCTCGTCGCAGCCCCGCAAGAACAGGTCCCGGTTGTGACGGCCGAGACGCAACAGGCCAGCACCGAAGTTGAGGCGCAACCGACCCAAACCGAAGTACCCGCGGCCACCCCGATCGTTCAACTTGAGGCCGTGCAGGCTCTTGTCAGCCTCGACGCGAATCTGCGTTCCGGCCCGGGAACAGATTTCGAGCGCGTGGACGGCGTCTTTGCCGGCGATGAGGTGTCGGTCGTCGGCCAGTCCGCCGATGGAGAATGGTATCTGCTTGATGGCAGCGCCTGGTTGTTCGCGGCCCTCGTGGTTGAAGCGGTCGATGTACCCGTTGTCTCTGAAGACGGCGTAGGGGTTCAGCAGGCGGAGGGCGGCGAAGAGCAGGCGGGAGGCGACGAAGAGCAGGTGGAAGGTGATGACGAGCAGGCGGAAGGCGACGAACAGCAGGTGGAAGGCGATGAAGAGCAGGTGGAGGGTGTTGAATTGCAGCCGACATCATTCGTCAATGCACCGCTCGGCGCCAACTTGCGCTCGGGGCCAGGCGTTCAGTTCGAACGCGTTGAAGGTATCCAACAGGGTGCCAGCTTGACCGTTGTTGCGCAGGATGCCAGCGGCGACTGGCTGAAACTGGACAGTGGTCTCTGGATTTTCGCCGCGCTTGTGGACGATGTGCCCGAGTACCTGCCGGTAGATACAGGGGAAGAAACCAGCACCGAAGCGGATGACGCGGGCGAAGAAGACGAAGCCCTTGAAGAGGCATCCGCCTTGGACGAAGTAGACGAAGCCCCTGAGGAGACACCTGCCTTGGACGAAGAAGACGGGGCAGACAATGGGGAAACGGACGGTACCCTGCCGCCCGATGAGTCCGAGGATGTGCAGGGCGAGCAGACGGAAGACGAGCAGACGGAAGACGAGGCTCCGGCCGTATTGGCAACGGTCAACACAGATGCCAATCTTCGCAACGGGCCGGGTCTTGAAGCGACGATCGTCGCCTCGGTCCTGGCGGGAACGCAGGTGACCGTCATCGGCCGCTCGGAGGACGGGCAGTGGCTCCATCTTGGCGATGATCAATGGATTTTCGCTACGCTGGTGGACATTCCTACGACTGAGGAGGAAGAAGAGGAAGAAACGGGCGCTGACGGTGGCAGCGAGGCGGACGATGAAGAAGAGGACAACAGCAGCGCGCAGGGATAGCTCATCGACCGGCCCTTTTCTGGATGTCACTTGCTCCGCGGCCGCGGGCGCCAAAAGCTCAAAAACGAAATCCTGAATCGCGACAATATAACGCCGTATCGGCATAACGGTTGCCGCCACTCTACATTCAAGTTTCAGATTGACGAGTCGGTGGGTGAATCCAGCAGTTCGACAGCTGGGCGGAAACCAATCCGGCCGTGCGGCGTATTTATTTGCAGCCGGTTCAAACCGGGAGACTTTACTCCCCTCTTTGCGCCGGTTCCCGCAAGCATGGAGAGGAACGGATGCGTATACTGCTTTACACTGGAAAGGGAGGCGTCGGCAAGACAAGTGTCAGCGCGGCTTGCGCGCTGCGCTGCGCAGAGCTGGGCTACCGTACGGTCGTACTCAGCACAGACGCCGCGCACAGTCTCGGAGACAGTTTCAACACCCGCATAGGCAGCGAGCTAGTCGAGCTGGCGCCCAATCTGTGGGGGCAGGAGATCGACCTGCTGCATCAGATGGACAAATACTGGGGGCGCGTGCAGGAGTATCTGAACGTACTGTTCTCCTGGCGGGGGATGGACTCTCTTGTGGCCGAAGAGACGTCGGTGCTGCCGGGAATGGAAGAGCTCGCCAGCCTGATGCACATTACGCATCTGGCCGACAGCGGCGCGTTTGACGTCATCATCATCGATGCTGCGCCGACAGGGTCCACACTGCAACTCCTCAGTTTTCCCGAAATCGCCCGCTGGTTTATCGAGAAAATTATGCCCTTCGAGCGCCGGACATTGCAGATCGCGCGGCCAATTGTTTCGCGCATGAGCGACATCCCGCTGCCCGACGACAGCATGTTCGAGAGCGTAGAAGAACTGGTGAATGTGCTCGAACGCACCAGTCTTCTTCTCAGCGATAGCAGCACCAGCAGTATGCGGCTGGTGATCAACCCGGAGAGGATGGTCATCAAGGAGGCGCAGCGCGCCTACGCCTATCTCAACCTCTATGGCTATGCGGTCGACTCGGTTGTCTGCAACCGGGTCTTTCCACGGGATCTGCAGGAGGCGTACTTCAGCGGCTGGGTCGAGGCGCAACAGCGCAATCTCGCTTTCGTTGAAGAGGCTTTCCAGCCATTGCCGATTCTCCAGATACCGTTCTTTGCCGAGGAGGTGCTGGGCCAGGATATGCTCCGGCGGATGGCTGCGACGGTCTTTGGGGAGGAGCCGGCGCGCGGCGGGCAGGGAGACCCGACGCAACTCTATTATCAAGGTGAACCGCAGAGGGTCTTCGTTCGCGACGGCCACTACGTGCTCAGCATCGCGCTGCCGCTGGTGGAAAAGGAGGAGGTGCACCTGCACCGCAGCGTCGTCGACGAGTTGATCGTGCGCATCGGCAACTGGAAGCGAAACATCGCGCTGCCGACCGGGCTGGCGCGACTGAAGATCGACAGCGCGAAGTACGACGGCGACCGGCTGAATATCCTGTTCCGCAAGGAGGATGGCGACTCGGGCGATGCAGTCGAGTCATTACAGCGCGGCCCCTGGGCGCAACTGAAGTCGCGTTTGCAGGGCGAGGGCGCTTAGGTCGATTGCGGGTCGCGGCACAACCGCTAATCTTGCAATTGTTGTAACTACCCAGCCGCTATCTTTCTGCGACCATGAATGAGGTGAGCGAAGGTGTTTTCTCTCTCCTCACTCCGCTTTACTCTCTCCTTGCTTCTTGGACGGTCGGGCCTGCGGCCCTCCCTTGTGCGGGGGGACTCCCCCCGCAACGCCCCCCTCCAAAACCAGCGCTCACCGACAGTACGTCGTCATTCCTGCAGTGCGGCTTATCCAACGTGGCGGCGGCCAGCCGAATTCGCAATCAGAGAATCTGAATGGCGGCGGGGATGAAGCACTGGTCGAGACAGAAGCTGTATGTGGCTGAGCAATTACCAATTGTCAATCTTGCATTCGTGTCAGCGCGGCGCGGGCCGCGTTGTATCCGCACATACCGTGGACGCCCGCGCCGGGCGGGGTGGAGGATGAGCAGAGATAGAGGCCGCGTACGGGCGTGCTGTAGGGTGGAAAGCGCAGCATCGGCCGCGTCCAGAGTTGGCGAAAATCGTTTGCGCCGCTGCTGATGTCTCCGCCGACGTAATTGGGGTTGTAACGCTCAAAATCGGCGCTGTTGAGAGCGGCGCGCGCCAGAATTGTGTCCTGAAAGCCGGGCGCAAAGCGTTCGATCTGCGCTTCGATGGCAGACGTCATATCGACCGTTGAGCCGTGCGGCGTGTGGCAGTAGGCCCAGAGGGTGTGCTTGCCCGCGGGCGCACGGGTGCTGTCAAACCGGCTATGCTGCGCGACCAGCACATAGGGACGCTCGGGTATGCGGCCGCTGCAGGCCGCCTCTTCCGATGCGGCAATCTCCGCCAGCGTGCCGCCCAGATGAACCGTGCCGGCATTTCGACAGGTCTCGGCGCGCCAGGGTACTGGCTCGCTGAGGGCATAGTCCACTTTGTAGACGCCCGGACCGTACCGAAACCTCTCCAGTCTGCGCCGATAGGCGGCCGGCAGCCGGTTCCCCGCCAGCCGCAAGACCTGCCTTGGCGTCACGTCCAGCAGGACCGCCCGGCTGGGCGGCAGTTCGTCCAGCGACTTCACCGGCCATCCGGCCACAATGTCCCCGCCCAATGCCCGCAGATAGGCGCCCATCGCGTCGGCAATGGCCTGAGAGCCGCCGCGCGGAAACGGCCAGCCCACCGCGTGTCCCAGCATCCCCAGCACCAGCCCGAAGGATGAGGAAAAGGGTTGGCGAAAATCCAGAAGCGAGTGGGCAACAAGGCCGGCGAAAAGCGCCCGTGCCCGTTCTCCACTGAAAAGGAGGGGAGAAAGCAGCTGCGCCGGCCAAACGCCGGCAAGGCCGAATCGGACCAGCGCGCCGAGATGGACGGTCAGAGGATGCGGCCCCAGCAGGGTTGGCGCCAGTTTTGGCCAGTCTGCCGCCAGCGGGCCGAAGAGCCGGACCCAGTTCTGGCCGTCCAGGCCGATGGATGAGGCGGTCTGCTCCAACGAACGATGGAGGCCGACCGCGGATCCGTCGTCGAGCGGATGCGCTACCGCGATGTCGGGCTGCACCCACTCGACGCCGAAACGTTCGAGGGGAAGAGCGCTGAGAAAGGGGGACCCGGGCGCCAGGGGGTGGATCGCGGCGCAGACGTCATGGCGGAAGCCGGGCAGCGTCAGTTCAGCTGTGCGCGTTCCGCCTCCGAGCGAGTCCCTGGCTTCGATCAGGAGTACGGAGCGGCCGGCGCGAGCGAAAGTTATGGCGGCGGCGAGCCCATTCGGGCCGGAGCCGACGACAACGGCGTCATAGTTCGGCATCCGCGTCCACCAGGCGCAGCCGCTGCGGGCTGCGGTCGTCTACCCGCTGCACGATGCCGCGCGCCTCCAGGTCGAGCTTGACCGACACAACGTACCAGGAGACGGAGCCATCGAATGTGTCGCCGATTCGTTCCCCAACCAGGTCTGCCAGCTGGCCGAAGGAAGTCCCCGGCTGCTCCCGCAGGACCTGCTCGATCGCCTGCCGAACAGTGTCATACTTGCTTCTGTCGATATTGACGCCCTGCTTTCCCTGCGGATGCAGGGTCTTGATCTTCTGGCTCACGCATCTCTCCTTGCTCCGAGCCTTACTCGCCTTCGAACAGTTTTTCGTTGCGGTGGAGGCGGCGGGCGATGCCGAAGGTCTGGCCCTGCGCCCGCATCGTGGGTGCGTGGGCGGCAAGATAGCGGGACGCGGCGACCAGCACATGCACGGCCTGTTCCTGGGAATCCGGCTCGGCAGCGAGCAGGTCATGCTGGCGGAAGGCTGCTTCGATACACTGGATCGTGTGGAAATCGCGGTCTTCGCGCAGGAGAAGCGCGCCCAATTCGGCACGCAGCTTCGCCGCCGCGCCGCCCTGGAAGAGAAACCCACCGACCGCGCCCCCGGCTTCGTTCACCTGCTGCTGCTGGTCCAGCATCTCTGCAAGCGGCGGGAGTTGAGGGGATGCGCCGTTGCCGCTGGATGGGGCAGGGAGCCTGGCCGCGGGAATGTTGAGGAAGCGGTCGAGATAGATGCTCATCGCCGCGTCAAATACCCCCCGCAGTAGGAGCAGATAGTCATCCGGCGGCGCGTACCCTTCCAGGCGGCGCAGACCTTGATGGACGGCGCTGGCGAAGGTGAAGGTGTGCATTGCCGTGTCCCAGTCGCCGAACTCGTTGCTGGTGTGGAAGCGGGCAATGCGCAAAGCCGCGGCATAGGCGACCACGGCGGCCAGCTCCACCTCGCCGGCGCCGGCCCGCAGCGCATCGAGCAGCGCGGCCGCGATGGCGTGCGGATCATCGTCCAGCAAGACCGGAACGAGGTCATCGCGGCCGGCCCAACGGCCGCGCAGAGCCTGACCGGCGGCGAGGGCGGAGGGAATCTGGGCGCGCGCGTCGCGCAGCAGATCGATCAGGTCGATGGGATTGCGCCACGCGTTGGACTCCTCCATGCGCTGGGCCGAGGCATAGCCGGGCACCAGGCTGGTCAGTACCGTTTCCGCCTGTTCCCAGCCGACGATATCAAGCGCTTCGAAGGCCTTGTTGGTAAAGTCGAGAGGATGGCCGACGTCAATGTAACGGAAATCCGTGGCCGCGCTGAATAGGATATCGGCCATCTGCTGCGGACCGGCCCCGGCGCGCAGTGCGGTGATGATGCAGCGTTCTGCGCCCTGCGCGTCGCGCACCAGAATGAAGCGGCGGAACCACTGTTTGAGAGTTGTCAGATCCGGGCTGCCGTCGGGCAGCGGCGTTACCGGGAAGCGCGGCGAGCTGCCGGCCGCATCGGCCGCGACGGCTGCAAGGCCGTGGGCCAGGGCTTTGGCCCGGTCCTCGCGGCCGAGGCTGGGCAGAAGATTCTGGAAGCAGGTGAGCATGGTCAAGCCCTGCCCCCAGCCCTCCATGCGGTAGCGCGTCCCAAACTCAAGACCGGCGGCAAAGGGCGACATGGTGTCGCCGGCTTCATCGACCAGCGTAATGGCGGCCTTGGCCACAACCAGCGAAAGGTTGCGCTCCAGACCGACGTCCAGCCGCTGCCGCTGGTGCTCCACGGGATCGCGGCGCGGCGCGACATCCACAAATACATCGCCGTTGCGCACCTCCACCGGGAAGCTGGGCGTGTCGTCCGCCCACAGATCGAAAGCGCCGCCGGTGCAGAGATCGAAGCGGGCGTGGTGCCAATGGCAGGTGAGGATGCCATCCTGGACGCTGCCGCGATCGAGTGGAAAGCCCATGTGGGGGCAGCGATTGTCCAGCGCGTAGATTTCGCCTTCGTGATGGACGAGAACAATTACGTGGCCGTTCACGCGCACGGTGCGCAGGCCATCCTGGGAAACTTCTGCGACAGATGCGATACGCTGGTAGTTGTCAGCGCCGACCGCTGTGGTCATTTTGGGCCTCCTGAATTAGATTCTGCCTTCCATGGTTCGTACTGTACATTGCATTTCCCTCGCGGCCGGTCCGGCACAGTTCGGACGGCCGCAGAAATCGCGCTACGGTTGCGATTCACGCGCCTCGCGCACGGCGGTGAGCGCGATCCAGCCCATCAGCGCCAGCGCCGACCAGAAGAGAAAGGGCACGCCGGGGCCGAAGGATGCAAGGCTGTTGCCGAGCGGCGGCGCGGCCACGGAGCCAATGCGCGAGATGGCCATGATCATACCGGTGGCCGTGCCGGCAAGTGCCGGACCGACGCCGCGCAGCTCGATGATCAGCGTCATCAGCGTGGCCATGTAGCCGTCGCGCATGATGCCGGCGAAAATGACGGCCAGCCAGACCGCGATCCCCTGCGCGATCGACAGAACACCAAAGCCGACCGTGAACATCAACGCGGCCACCAGCAACAGCGGACGGCGCATGCCCAGACGGTCGGATAGCAGCGAGAGCGGAAGCGTGAAAAGCAAACTGGCCAGGTGGAAACTGGCCAGTGCAAGGTCGGCCGCGTCCGGGTCCCAGGCCTGGTCGCGCAGATAGAGGGGCAGATAGCCGAGCGCGCCTTGAATCGCGCCGCCGATGCCGAACATCGCCACCGCCAGCAGCCAGACGTTGCGTAGACGGGCGACTTGCACCAAAGAGTCGCGCAGCGAAGGTCGGTCTGGCGGCTCTGCGCTTGGGCTCGCCGCCGCTTCAGGCCTGGAGAGCGCCCAGAGGACGCCGACGATTACGGCCAACACCGCGTAGAAGAGCAGCACATTGCGCCAGCCCCCCAGCAACGGAGACAGGTAGGTTGCGCTGATCCAGGAGCCGAGCAGGAAGCCGAGCGCCATGCCAGCCGAGACGACGCCGTTCGCCATGCCCAGGCGCGGCCCCGCGAACCAGATGCCGCAGGTCTTGTGAACGTTCATCGGCGCCGCCATGGGGAAGAGGCCTGCGATCAGAACGGTCGTCGTCAGGCTGGCGAAATCGCCGGCGAAGGCTCGCATTGCGCCGGTGATGCCTGTCAGCAGGCAGGCGATGACGAGCATGCGCCGCGCGCCAATGCGGTCGCCGATTACGCCGCCGGTCAGGCTCATGGCAACGCCCAAGAGCGAGGATGCGCCCCAGACATAGCCGATCTGGACCAGGTCGAGGGAGAGGTCGCGGCCAATCTCTTCGAACAGCACGGGTAGCGACATCATCGGCATGCCCACGACCAGCGTGTGCGTGAGGGCGGCCAGGGCGAGAACGTACCATCGGTAGGCGCCGTGGGCGGGGCTGGAGGCAATAGGTGGCGGATCCGGAGCGGTGCGCGGGTCAGACATTTGCCGTGGCGCCACCATCCATGAGAAGCTCGGCGCCGGTGACGCTGGCGGCCCTGTCCGAGACGAGAAAGAGGGCCATGTCGGCGATTTCATCGGCTTCCGCCATGCGCCCCAAGGGGATCGATGCGATGCGGCTTGCGGTCGCCTCCTCCACGGAGATGCCGTGCGCGTCGGCTTCCTGGCGGGCGAGCTGGCGGGCGCGCTCGGTGTTCACCGGCCCGGGTGAGATGGCGTTGATGCGGACGCGATATGGCGCCAGGTCCTGCGAGATTCCCTTGGTAAAGTTGATGATGGCGGCGTTGGCGGTGCCGCCTGCCAGGAATGTCGGCGTGGGATTGTGGGCCGCGGCGCCGACAATGTTGACGATGCGCCCGTCGCGCCGGGCCTTCATCTGCGGCGCAACCGCACGCACCATGCGCATATAGCCCAAAAGCTTCAGGTCCCAGGCGCCGTGGTAGGCGTCGTCGCTGAGGCTGTAGAAGTCGCCGCTCGGCGCCGAGCCGGCGTTGTTGATGAGGATGTCCACCCGCCCCCAGGTGTCGAGAGCGCGGGCTGCAACCCGTTCGACGCCCGCCGCGGTGCTCACGTCGGCGCTTTCGGCCAGCGCTTCAGCCTTGCTTTCGGGCGCGTGATCGCTGATAGCGGTCAACGCTTGCGCAAGCCGCTCCTGGTTGCGCGCCGCGATCAGCACGCTGACCCCTTCGGCGTAGAGCGCCTGCGCGCAGGCCAGGCCGATGCCGGCGCTGCCTCCGGTGATGATAGCCGTTTTGCCGGATAGGTTGAGTTGCACGGTTTTTCTGCTCCTTCGACGGTCGACATCCTGCCCGGCCTGATTTCACCGCTGCGGCTGTCGCCGCCGCCTGCACGGCGGTTCTGCTCAGCCGGTCATTTCGTCTGCGCCGTTATAGATTTCGCAACTTGGAAAGGTCAGCGAGAACCCGTACCAGCGGGAGAACAGATGCAGCGGCTGTGCAACCGGCAGTTCGGCTCCGTCGGCGTCGTAAAGCCTGCCGTTGCGGATGGAACCGCCGCTGTCCAGGCGCAGCTCGTCGCCGTCCCACTCGGCCTGCTTGACGTCGACGAAGACGGGCGCCGGCGTGCCGGAGACCGGGTCGAGATAGACCAGCATCATGCTGTCGGCGAAACGGTCGATCAAAAGGCCGCCGTTCGCTTTGATGAGGTCGAGCGGGTAGTAGCGGCTGATGTCGTCCGTCCAGACGCCCAGCCCCATATCCAATCGCGGCCGCCGCGGGTCCTCAGCGCCCATGGAGCCGGCGAACCCGGGCGGCATAAAGCGCCCCCTGCCCAACTTCTGCAGAAGCTTCGCCACCCGGTCAATCAGTCCGAACGGCAGTGGGAGCCGCGAACGGGCGATGCCGGCATCCGGGTACTGCGCCAGCGCCTGGTCTGCCCGCATATGGCGCAGGGGCGCCAACTCCAGTTGCCGTCCCTTCAACGGGCCGTGCAGACACTCGCCGGTGATGTGATCCCAATAGGAGCCGGTCTGGTGATCCCCCATCAGCGACATGCCGTTGTAGATGCCGCGGGTCGCAAACGTGTGGACCTTGCCGTCGACAGTTGGCGTCAGACTGACGCCGCTGTTGCAGGGCGCTCAGAAGGTGGCGAGAAACGGTACGCCATTCAACTCTCCCTGCGCCACATGATGGAAGACCATCTGGTCGGTGAACAGAGCCAGGGCCGCGCCGTCGCGCTCCAGCAGAAGCAGCGGCGTCTCGGGGCGGACCTGCCCGCGCGTCACCGCGTCGGCCAGCGGCTCGGTCCGCTGCACTGCTATCGGACGGAACATATCTCGCTTGCTGAGGATCGCCCGTTTTGCGTCAAAAGCCGTCGCTGCAGTCAGTTCGTTTGTGATCTCTTCCATTGTTAGCTCCTCTGCTGGCGGAAGTCCACAATCAGACTGTGACGCGCCATTGCGGTGACGCGCCATTGCGGTGACGCGCTATTGCGGTGACGCGCCTATGGTTCTGTAGAGAAACGGAAGACGGTCGTCTCGCTGTACTCCTCGCCGGGCCGCAGAACGACCGAAGGGAAGTTCGGCTGGTTGGGCGCGTTGGGAAAATGCTGCGTCTCCAGGCAGAAACCGCCGTGATCGGGATAGATCTGCCCGCCTTTGCCCGCGCTCGACGTCTCCATCAGGTTGCCGGTATAGAACTGCATGCCCGGTTGGGTCGTCAGCACCTCCAGCACGCGTCCGCTGGCCGGCTCGCTGACGCGGGCCGCCAGCCGCAGCGTACCGGGCGCGCCGTTGAGGACAAAGTTGTGATCGTAGCCGCCGCCGAAGCGGATCTGCTCGTCGTCGGCAGCGATGCGCGCGCCGATGGCGGTCGGCTGGCGGAAGTCCAAGGGCGTTCCGGTTACGTCGCGCAGTTCGCCCGTCGGAATCAGCGTACTGTCCATCGCCGTGAACGCGTCGGCGTTGATCATGGCCATATGGTCGAGGATCGTGCCGCGCCCGGCCAGATTGAAGTAGCTGTGATTGGTCAGGTTGACGATTGTGGGCGCGTCGCAGGTGGCGCGGTAGTCGAGACGCAGGGCGTTGTCGTCATCGAGGCTAACCGTCACTTCAGTATCGAGCGCGCCCGGGTAGAGGTCCTCGCCGTCCGGGCTGTGGTAGGCGAGTCGCAAGCCGACTGTTTGTTCATTTTGGAACGGCTTCGCTTGCCAGACGACCTTGTCGAAGCCGCCTTCACCGCCGTGCAGATGGTCGTCGCCGAGGTTGCGGGCGAGCTGGTAGCGCACACCGTCCAACTCGAAGCTGGCGCCTCGGATGCGGTTGGCAAAGCGGCCCACGAGCACGCCGAAAAAGGGATGGTCGGTCAGATATTCGTCGAGCGTATCGAAGCCGAGCACGACGTCACCCGGCTGGCCGTTGCGGTCCGGCGCCGTGATGGTGCGGATCAGCCCGCCGTATTCGAGCACGTCCACCTGTACACCACTGTTGTTGGCGAGCGTGTACTGCCTGACCGGTTGCCCGCTCCTGGTCTTGCCGAAGGCCTGGCTGCTGAGTCTCATTTTTTCCGCTCCGCAACTGCTGCCCGCTTTAATTGGTCTCTTTGTCGCTATCCATCCGCCTTCTGCCGGTACTCGGCCAGCATCTGGTCCATCACCCAGGACGTGCGCGCGCCGCTGATGCCGGTGCTGGGGCAGCGCCCGCGGTCGTTCAGCTCGTCGACGATCGTCTGGATGAGCGGCTGGTGCACGTGGTCCGGCTGGGTTACCGGGATCTGCCGGGCGCCGGCGCCGGTCGTGAGCAGGATGGGGCTGGCGTCGAAGCAGACGTAGCCGATACGTCCCTTGGTACCTTCGATCTCGGTCCAGTCCAGGTTCTCGAAACCGGTGAACATCCAAGTGCCCGTGCCCTGCACGCCGCACTCGAATGTGAAGCTCCCACTGACGATGTCCTCGGCGTCGTAGAGGCCCGCCTGATTGGCCGCGAAACCCTGGACACGGCTGATGGGTCCGAGGAAATAGTCGAGAATGTCCAACATGTGCGAGCCCAGGTCCAGGAAGAGGCCGGCGCCGGCGATCTCCGGGTCAACGCGCCATCCGAGCTGGTCCGGGAAAGAGTCGTCAGGCTTGGGCCTCCCGTAGAAGCGGACCAGGACCGAACGCACGTCACCGATCGCGCCCTGTTCGAGCAGCTCCTGTACTTTCAGAAATTTGGGCAGCCGCCGCCGGTAGTAGCCGACCCACAGCGGTACGCCGGCGTCTTCGCAGGCGCGCATCATCGTCTGGCACTCGTCGTAACTGCGCGCCATCGGCTTTTCCACGTAGACCGGCTTGCCGGCCGCCGCCGACTTGCAGGTGTATTCCATGTGGGTATCGGGCGGTGTGGCGACGTAGACCGCGTCCACCTCAGGATCGTTGATCAGCCTGTCGCCGTCGTCGTACCAACGGGCCACGCCATGGCGGCGGGCATAGTCGGCGGCGAGCTCCCCGTTGCGGCGCATCACGGCCACGAGCGCAGAGTCTTCCGCCTTGTACAGGCCGGGGCCGCTCTTGACCTCGCAGACGTCCCCGCAGCCGACGATCCCCCAGCGGATTTTGGGCATGACGCTATCCTCGCTTCAAGTTGTACTTGGTTACCGTTGCTGCATTGTACCACGAGTCTGTTGGGGCTATGATTTGTGGCCGCTACGCCCCATCTTCATGTCCATGCAGCGGCGTGTGCTCGTGGTAGACGCCGTGCGCGTGCATGCGCTGGTGCAACCGGTTGTGGGCCGCTTCGAGCACGGCGCGCATCTCGCGGAAGCGCTGCGCGTGCGGGCGCGGCGCGATTGTGTCGACGTAGGCGAGCGCGCCCTCGATCTGCTCCAGCACCGCGGAGGCGTCCGGCTGGTTGAAGAGTGGGCTGTCCGCTACCAGCGTCTGCACTGCGCTGGTGTGGGCTGCAATCTCCCCCTCCGTGCCGACATAACTGCCGCGCACGCGCAGCGCTATCCACGATGAAGCCGTGACCGGCACTTGCAGGCTGCCCGACGCGCTGAACTGACCGCCTACGTCGACCTGGTCGACGACCAGCCCGCCCTGGATCACCTCCACCTGCTGAATTGGCGGCTGCACGGCCTCGACGCGCCAATCGACGCCAACGCTTCCGCCGCCGGCCGTCAACTGCACCTGTCCGCCTGGCACAACGCCCTCAACGGTCAACTCAGCCAGCGGGCCGATCGTCATAAAGGTGTTGCCCGCCTGCACCGCGGCCATCCAATTGTCGTAGGTGAACTCCCGGTCGCCCATGTGCGCGTATGTGCGGACGCCGCCCAACTGTGACGAGGCCGCCATCTTGTCGGAGCCGCCCACAATCGGCAGTTGATAGCCCAGGTTGAGATAGCGGTACCAGTCGGCGATGCCGTAGGGATTGAGTTCCCGTTCGCAGGGGTTGAAGGTCATCATCTCGATCGCGTGGACGAGGCCGAGGACGATGTCGGCGGCCCGTTCCAGCTGCGGATTGGGTGCGTGGGGCAGCACGACAAGCCCGCCCTGGTCGATGCAGCGCTGCGCCCATTCGGCCATCACCACCTCCTGCGGATCGCCCAGGGCCGATTCGGTCGGTCCGCCGCTGCACAGGGGGTGGATCATCGGACCGTTGTAGCCCAGCAGAGAGATGTGGCCGAGAATCTGCATACGATTTTCCGTGCCGACCCGCACCAGAAACTCGCCGTCGCCGCCGAACTCGCGCGCGCCGAAGGTCGTCTTGCCGTCAAAATCGCTGACGTTGCTATACATCTCGCCCCACTGGCTGGCGAGAAGATTGACGACATGCACGTCCTCGGCCTGGCCCTCCAGCAGCGCTGTCGAGGGGCTGAGGAAGTGGACATGCGTATCGGCGGTGACCCAGCCCTTCTCCCGCCAGGGCAGCACGCGCTCCAGCTCGAAGACCAATTCATCGGTGTCGGGCGCGATCGTGACCTGACGGCGGATGGGCGCGGTCTCATAACCCTTGGTGATCTCTACATAGACATCGCCAAGGGGCATGTCCACCTCGCAATGACCGTCGATGTAGCCGTACTGGTTGCGGCTGTTCACAAACTCACCGTAATTGTCCTCGAACCAGAAGGGATTGACCTTGCGGTGTCGGCCGCGCGGAGGCAGATATTCGCCGTGCGCGCCGTGGAAATGGATGCGCACAGGAACGAGGTTGTTCGTCCCCTTCTGTACCACCCGCACGTTGACAAGCCGGTGGGCCGGCTCGACCGCGGCGATGCCGTCCGTAGGCTGGCCTTCTGCGAGGCCTGCCAGGTCATAGACGATCGGTTCGTCGGTGTCGACGCCGACGTGCAGCCATGCCTGGGGATGCGCGCTGTACTCTACAATCAGATCGCGCTGGGAGACGGCTGGCTGGACATTGGCTTCGTCGCCCAGCCAGCGTTCGCCGTCATAATCGAGCGCAGCGCGCGCGGAGATGACGTAGCCCAAGTCGATGGCGAGGTCCTCGTACTCGTCAAGCGCGTTGAATTGGACGTCCTCGGGCAGCGTCAGGCGCAGTTTGCGGCGTATACCGGGGCGAATAGGATTCTCGGTCAGGCTCGTCAGGCTGATGGCGTAGACGGTCGATTTTTCATCGCGCGGCTCCAGAATCAGGCGGCGGATGGGCCGTTCCGGATGTGGGTTCTCTAGCGCGTACAGCCACACCTTCTCTCCCATCTCCTCCCGTCCCGATCTGGTGCGGGTCTCCCCGCGGCCGTATTCGTTGGTCGGGGCTCGCCCCAACAGTGTTTCCTCGCTGGCTGAGTTGAAGGCAATTGATCTCTCGGCTGGCAAGGCCTCAAACGCGCTGCCGCCCCAGACACTGCGGCTCTGCTGGATGGCGAAACGGCGCAGGACCGCCGTTTCGTGACGCGCGCCGTCGTCATATTCGAAGATGTAGGAAGAGACATGATCGCCCAGCGCATTGCCGTCGAGCGCGAAGTCGGCGAAGTCGTCGAGGTAGTTGGTGACGCGGTCGGCTACGGCGTGTAGAAAGACGACGTGGGCGGCGTGCGCGCCCCCCAGGTCGACGATGACCGGCTCGGCGTCCAGCAGAATGACGGCGCGGCCTTCGGCTTCACCCAGCAGGAAGGGGATGCCGTTGAAGGCGTCGGCGCCGCTCCGGCCAGCAAGAGAAGCGGGCACTTGCACCGACTCGGGCAACTCGGCGCGGCAGGCATTGAAGGACATCGACAAATCAACAGGCGTGAAGTGTGGGGAGACTGGATTCATGGGACTCTCCGTTTGTTGCGCATCTCGCGGCGGTTGGTGCAACAATTTCTCTCGTCAGCCTTCGCGGAACGACCGCGTCAGGATGCTGCCAGCCAGCAGTCGAACCAGTCGAATGCATCCGACTGCATCTCAAGGTCGAACTTGTGATCACCTGCGTAGAAAGCGCAGCGGTAGCTGCCGGGCGCATCGGCTTTATCGTAGATTTCACGCAAAATGGCGTCGGCCCGCTCCATCTCGGGACGGGTGAACAGCGGGTCCTCGCTGTTGTTCTGAACCAACGTCGGCAGCGGCGCCCGCATCCCCAGAATGTCCGGATAGTCCATCTCGGTGGGCAGATGAGGTACGTAGATCATCCACGTGTGGCTGTGGCTCTTGTTGAGCAGATAGTCGCGCCAGGTAGTCATCATGCCGACGCAGACCGCGCAGCGCACGCGGTCGTCCAGCCCGGCCAGGTAGACTGTGCGCAGCCCGCCGCCGGACAGTCCGCCAATGCCGACGCGGCTCGGGTCCACGTCGTCGCGGGCGCAGAGCACATCCAGCGCCCGTAGATCCTCGGCCAGCCACACACCGGGCCAGGTCGTGCCGGCGCTGAACAGGGATTTCGCCAGGATCGATTCGTGGCCGTTTGCCCAGCGGTTGTAGGCCTCGATGTATTCAGGTTCATCCGACTCGACCGCGTCCATCCCGTCGCGGATATGCGGAGGAACGTCAGCGATGCGGATGCGGCGGCTGCCGAAGGCGAAGGCATCGGGCACGAGTACGGCATAGCCGCGCTGGGCAAGGCGATTGGCCCAGGGTACATCGCCATAAGCCCGCCTCCGGTGCTCGATGTTGACCGCGTTCTGCTGCTCCTGCGTGCGTGTGATCTTCTGCCAGCCGTGGAACTTGTGGCCGCCGTGATCGTGCAGGGCCAGCACGCCGGGCAGCGGGCCGGGCGCGGCGGCCGGTTTCAACAGGACGGCCGCAGTGCGCGGGCCGTAGGGCAGTTGCCAGGAGAGTGTCTCCACGCGCAGACCGTCATACTCATGCTGCCGCTCAATCCGCACCTCTGGCAGGTCGCCTGTGTCCGGCATCGCCAGCCGTTCGCGAAATCGCTGTCGTGCAGCAGGCCGCCAGGCGGCCGGATCGGTCCAATGGGTATGGCGGAAGGAGAGATAGTTCGGCCCTTCACCCGCAAGGGCAGCCGCCCATGTGCCGTAGGCGCCGAGCATCGAATGTGAGGTCATCGCGTCGCTTCCTGGTGCAATCGTCGGAAAAGGGTTACAAGGCCGCTTCACGCCAGTTCAATGCAGCCCGCGCTGTGGCAGATTATAAAGCAGGAGCGGGGCGCGCGGAAAGGCAGGCAAACAAGAAGGGGAGGTCGAAGCAGCGCCGACCTCCCCTTTGTTTGTCTTCATGGCATCGACCTGGACCGGGAGCCCATTCCCTGCGAATTCAAGCGGATCCACACGCAAGGATTTCGCATAGCGGTCTTTGGCCGGGTCTCAACCCGAACGCCCCTAGTAGCCAGGTGGGGCGTCGACCGGTCCGTCGAACTGCATCGCGGTGAAGACGCCGCCCTGCGGATCCCCGACGACGGCGAAGCGGCCAACCGTGCCGGTATCGGTCGGGGGGACGTGAATGGCGCCGCCGAGTTCCTTTGCCCTGGCCGCGGTCGCCTCGATATCCTCCGACATGAAGTAGACGCCCCAATTGGGCGGAACTTCGCCCCAGGATTCGTCCATCTGCAACATGCCGGCCTGCATGCGCTCGCCCAGTTTGAAGAGGTGGTAGCCGTTGGGGTCCTGGTCGCGGCCCCAGTCGAAGACGGTCTGATAGAACTTGTGCGCGGTTTCGGGATCCTTTGTCTGCAACTCACTCCAGACCCACGCGTTTGGCATGTTGACCAGCTGCGCGCCGATGTGTTCCTTTGGCTGCCACAGGCTGACCATGGCGCCGGTCGGGTCCTGTAGCACACCCAATCGTCCCGATTCCATGACATCCATCGGCTCCATAGCAAGGGTCCCGCCGGCTGCCGTCGCCTTGGCGATCACGGCGTCGATGTCATCGTGTTTGATGTAGGATGACCAGATCGGCGGGATGTTCTGGGCCATCATCTCCGCCGGCAGATTGCTCAGGCCGGCGACGTTGTACCCCTCTATTTGGCACAGTGAATAATGGCTGCCCATCGGCGTGGACATGTCGTAGTAGTCCCACCCGAAGAGGCCGCTGTAGAACTCTTTGGCTGCCGGGACGTCGCTGGTGGCGAGGTCTACCCAGCAGAACATATTGTTCGGATAACTCTTTACTACCTGCATGAAGCTGTCTCCTTATTACGAGAGTGGGGAACTGAAACGCCTGTTGGCACAGACAGGTATCAACGTAGCACAGATCGATGATGTGTGCTGAATTGACAGCAGTCTGTTCTCATTATGGGACGCTTTTCCCCTCGAAAGTGTTCCGCCAAGCTGGCTGGAGGCGCAAAAAAAGCCGACCGGGAAACCGGTCGGCATTGTATTTGGGCGCCTGACGGACTCAGGCCTCTTCGAGGTAGTAGCGGTAAAGCAGCCCTGCGAGAACGATGCCAATTATTGTCGCCACGATATAGACCCAGATGTCGCTGAAAATGCCGGCTGCCACCGCCGGGCCAGTCGAAGGACTAGGAAAGTGAACATGCGTATCCGCAGTCACCCAGCCCTTTTCCCGCCACGGCAGCACCCGTTCCAACTCGAAGACCACTTCGTCAGTGTCAGCCGCGATCGTCACCTGTTTACGAATCAGCGCCGTCTCATATAGCCCTTGGTGATCTCCACGAAAACCTCGCCCAACGGCATATCCACCTCGCAATGGCCGTCGATGTAGCAATACTGGTTGCGGCCGTTCACGAACTCGCCGTAGTTGTCCTCAAACCAGTGAGGATTCACCTTGCGATGGCGGCCGCGCTAAGCGGTCTGCGCTGTCCGGGATACTATAGCAGGGATTGGAAAGAGGGGAATAGCCGCGCTAACTTGGCGCGTAACCGCAGAAGCACAGAAAAGGGACCGCCACAACCGTACGGTCCCCCTTGCCACCGTGCTGGAATTCCGGCAGGACGTGTGGTGGCTTACTCTCGTTTGTCAGGCGGCGACGCAAAGCGTCCCCAGGGCGCTTAGGCCCTATTCAGTCTGGTTACCCTGCCCCCAATGAGCCATTCGGCCACATACAGGTTACCGCTGGCGTCCGCAGCCAAACCGTGAGGGCTGTTGAACTTGCCCGTCTCCAGGTGGCTCGTGCGTACTGACTGCCCCGATTCGTTCACATTGTTGGGCCAGCCCTCAACATCGCACACCTGCTTGTTGTCGCCGAGGTACGTGAGCAGTTCATCGTTTATATCGGTGACCACGAGGCGGGCGCGAAGCTCGGCAATGATCATCAGATCGCCATGTGTCGCGAAACAACTGGGCGTGTTCAGAAAACCGTCACCAAACATCCGCTTGAATCCACCCTCCATGTCGTAGACCTGTACGCGGTCGTTGGCCCTGTCCGCCACGTAGAGCTCCGGCTCGGACTTGCGATAATCAAAGAAGATGCCGTGCGGGCAGTTGTAGGCCCCCGCCCCTTCCTCGCCGTTGATGCTGCTGACATGCTCGCCATCCTTCGTGAACCTGTGGACATGGTACGCGCCGTACCCATCGCCCACCCAGATGTCGCCGTTGCCACCAAAGCGCTCCTCGTTCACCGCGACGGTTGTGGGGGAGTAGCGTTTGTCTTTGTACATGGGAAGGGGAGGCGTCTCCAGCCTCATGACCACTTCACCGTCCAATGTCGTCTTGAATACCTGACCGGGCCCTTCGCCCACGCCCGGAGGGTTCTGGTAGCCGTGAAGATAGTGATTCTTGGATCCGTGGTCCACAATCCACAGATACTCGACTCCGTCCTCGTTGATGAGGGTGATCCCATGCGCCTCGGCAAAGTCGCCGCGCCACGAGGAAATCAGGTTGCCGTCCCCGTCGAAGGTCATCACTTCCGGATCGCCGGGGTGGCTGGTCATAACGTTTCCCGATTCCGTGACAACGATGCCCGGATGCGCCCATCCCTTGCGTGAGCTTTCACTTTCGGGAAGCTTGGCCCAATTGTCGTTCCAGTTGTATGAATGCCCTTCGCTGCCTACCCGCATGACATTACCTCCTGCGCCTGTCAATGTAGTTGAAATTCAAGGGCAGCTGTTTTAGCGTCTGCCTGCGCTTGAAGCGCGCGTGCCGTTCCCGAACATGCAGGGAGAAGCTTTGCGGCACGAGTGATCACACGCGGGGCGAGGAACGGTGTGGGTGTGATGCCGCACCCACATCCCCTGATTCTCTAAGTACGTGCTGCCCGGGAACGAACCAGCGCGTTCTGTTTAAGGTTTCAGGAGGATCTTGGTGTACCCTTCGATGCGCTTGTCAAACTTGTCATAGGCGTCGGCCGCGTCGTCCAGCGGCACCTCGTGGGACACAACGAAGCTGGGAGTGGCCTTGCCGGATATGATGAGGTCGCGCAAGTAGGCGTTGTACTGCTTCACGTTGCATTGACCCGTCCCCAGCTTCAGACCCTTCTCAAAAAGCTTCCCGAAGTTGATGGCCAGAGAGCCCCTCTTGGCGCCCTCGTCCACTCCACCGGGGTCCGATGGCACATACAAGCCCGGAATGCCCATGATCCCTGTGGGATTGATCAGGTCGATCATCTGATTTAGGACCACGTTGGGAATCTCGGTCTGCTCGCCTCCGGCGGCGGACGATCCTTGCGCAGCGGCCTGATAGCCCACAGCGTCGACCGTCTTGTCCACACCGTCGCCCCCGCGCATGTCCCTGATCTGCTCCACCGGATCACCGTCATCGAAATTGATGGGAATACCGCCAATCTCGCTGGCCTTGTCCAGCCGCTCCTGCACGTGATCGATGGTATAGACCTCCGCCGCCCCTCTGATGATGCAGCTATAGGTGGCCATCAGACCGACCGGTCCCGCGCCCCACACGGCGACGCTCTCGCCGGGACTCACGTCGGCAAGCTCAGTGCCGTGATAACCCGTGGGGAATATGTCCGCCAGAAGAGAGAAATCCCACTCGAATGCATCCCCGGACGGTAGAGGCAGACAGTTGAAGTCCGCGTAAGGCACCTGAATGTACTCGGCTTGCCCGCCGCGCCATGGTCCCATTGCCACGTATCCATACGCGCCGCCGGCAAATCCTGGGTTGACCGTGAGACAGAAACCCGTAAACCCCCGCTGGCAGTTCTTGCAGAAGCCGCAGCCGACGTTGAACGGCATCACGACCCTGTCGCCTACGGACAAGGTTTTCACAGCGGACCCGATATCTTCGACTATACCCATGTTCTCGTGTCCGAAGACTATGCCCGGTTCGGCCGCAGTCCGACCCTCATACATGTGCAGGTCGGAGCCGCAGATGCAACTCGAAGTAATCTTGACGATTACGTCATTCGGATGCATTATCTCGGGATCGGGGACTTCCTCTACGGCAACGCTGAACGGACCCTGATACACGACGGCTCTCATAGTGACCTCCCCTTTGCCCTCTTGGATTGCTAAACCTAAGCGGTCAATCTCTTTCATCGCCGAGTGTATCAGGCTAGGGCAGTCATGTCAAAACCCGAATTCAGCTAAGGAGTAGGGTTTAGAGGTCTGGTGAATGCGTGTGATGTCTCGACTATCCCTCAGGACAAAGACAATCCGCATCCTGCACCCTTTCCTGTAGAGCTCGCCCAGTGGGTAATCGGTTCTACGACCGCACAGATTGTACTTGATCCGTTTATTGGCTCAGGGACAACAGGAATGGCGACAGAATTGGAACGGCAGCAGTGGACCGAGATGGACATATCGAAGGACTGCTGCACCCTTGCCCGTGATCGCATCGACAAGGTGAGGAGAATGATCCGGTGACACAGTTTCCATCCAGACCGCCTCGCACGCGCAAAGAACTGTTTGAGCGAGTCCGGGCCGTGATAGCACACGGCCCGTAAGTTATGCCGGAGGAATCACGCTACAACGGCTCAGGCGCGCCCGGCGTGTTCCTGGAAGATTTGCTGGGGGCAACAGCAGGCGGGCACGACATACCCGATGCCGTAGGGTGGGAACTGAAGTGGCATTCCGACCGCACAAGCCTTGTTACCCTGTTCCACAAGAGCCCGGACGGGCCAGAAGCCATTCTGCGCTTCATAGTGCGCCGATACGAGCGCAAGGACGTCCAGGGGCGCTCAATTCCGACATACCATCCGGGGGCGTTCTGACCGCTTCAGAGTCGATACAACAAATGGGGAACCTTATCGTCTGCAAAACACAGACAGATCTAACCACAACACACCCAGATCATATGTGCTGAATCGGCAACATTGGCGATCACAAGATAGGAAGATGTCCAATAACTGCAGGTTCCCCGTATCGCAGCCCCAGACGCGAAAAAGCCGACCGATTTCCCGGTCGGCTCTGTACGCGGCGGTGAATGAAAATCAGGCCTATTCGTACGTGTACCTTCTCCCCCTGGCGTATGACCTCATTGCATACGTTGCTGGGAGGTCAGTCGGCGGCTTTGGCCAGCGACGCTTCCGGCGTTGCCAGTTCCGAATATGCTTCTGCGCTGGTCTTCACTATTAGGTCAGCCAGAGACAGATCCGCGAGGGTGGCAACCCGCTCAGAGACATGGGTAAGGTTCAGCTTCCCGGCCACGCCGCAAGCATAGTCCGGATCGGCCTTATAAAAATGAACAAGCTGCCGCGTCTGGATACGTTCAGGCACGCCATCCATCGCTTCGGCGATATTTCTGAACAACTGCTCTTTCTGGTCGCTGTTCATCAGGCGGAATAGATTGCCGGGCTGCGTATAGTCGTCATTGCCGACGCGATGGTCGTAGCGGTCAGCATCGCCGGATACCTTGAGCGGCGGCTCAAGACTGCGGGAATCTTCGACCGGCCCTCCCATGCTATTAGGCTCATAGTTGACCGCACCGCCGAAGTTGCCGTCAGAACGCAGGTTACCGTCGCGGTGATAAGTGTGAACCGGGCACTGAGGCTGGTTGGCTGGAAGGGCGGTATAGTTGACACCGATGCGGTAGCGGTGGGCGTCTGCGTAGGACATTATCCGCGCCTGGAGCATTTTGTCTGGCGAGAAGCCGATGCCGGGAACGATGTTGGAGGGTTCAAACGCGGCCTGCTCGATGTCGGCAAAATAGTTTTCGGGGTTGCGATTGAGTTCCATGATGCCGACTTCTATCAGCGGATAGTCGCCATGGGGCCAGACCTTGGTCAGATCGAAGGGGTTGATGCGGTAGGTCTCAGCATCCTCTTCCGGCATCACTTGGACGCAGACGCGCCATTGCGGATAATCTCCTCGTTCGATGGCGTCGAAGAGATCACGCTGCGAGCTTTCTCGGTCCTGCCCGACAATCTCGGCCGCCTGGGCATTGGTCCATGTCTTGATGCCCTGCATCGTCTTGAAGTGGAACTTGATCCAGAAGCGTTCATTGTCTGCATTGATAAAGCTGTAGGTATGGCTGCTGTAGCCGTTGACAAAGCGATACCCCTGGGGCAGACCGCGATCACTCATCAGGATGGTGACCTGGTGCAGGCTCTCGGGAGAGAGTGACCAGAAGTCCCACATAGCTGTGCTGGAGCGCATGTTTGTCTTGGGGTCGCGCTTCTGGGTATGGATGAAGTCGCCGAATTTGTAGGGATCGCGAACGAAGAAGACCGGGGTGTTGTTGCCGACCATATCCCAGTTTCCTTCTTCCGTGTAGAACTTGACAGCAAATCCGCGCACGTCGCGCTCAGCGTCTGCCGCGCCGCGTTCCCCTGCGACGGTCGAGAAGCGGAGCAGACAGTCGGTCTGCTTACCAACTTCAGAAAATATCCCGGCTTTGGTGTAGCGCGTGACATCATTTGTAACGGTGAAGGTTCCGTAGGCTCCCGAACCCTTGGCATGCACGACCCGCTCCGGGACGCGTTCGCGGTTAAAGGTGGCCATCTTCTCCAGGAGTTGATAATCCTGCATTAGAAGTGGACCTCGCGGGCCGGCGGTCAATGAGTTCTGATTGTCTCCAATTGGCGCTCCATGAGCGGTTGTCAACTGTTTGCGTTCAGCCATCTTTATCGCCTTTCATGTGTATGAAGAGCCTCTTCCTAATTCAAAAATTATACCGAGGTTGAACTATCTTGTCCAAAAAGGTTAGTTTGGGGATGTCCCTGAAAACGGACGATTACCACAGCGTAATCACCCGCTCCTCCCCGTCTTTGAGCGCTTGGCGATTGCGGCTCAGAGAAATAGTTACAGCCAGGTAGGCAATGAGGCCAAATATTACATAGGGCCAGGGGGTCAGACCGGCAATCGAGAAAACGAGCGCGCATCCCAACGAAGTCACGCTCACGCTGTAGGTCCCGATCGAGGCCATGCGGCTCCACCAGATCAGCAGCAGCCCGACCAGACAGACGACCGCGCCGATAAGCGGCGAAATCGCTACGATTGTCGCTGCGGTCGTGATCCCGCCGGCGCCGCCCTTGAAGCCCAGAAAGAGCGACCAGTTGTGGCCCACGACCGCGCCTGCGCCGGCCAGCGAAGCGGCCGCAGCAGTTGCGATCTCACCCGTGCCGGGGAGGAAGGCGGTCGCGCCGTAGCGGATCAGCAGGACAGCCGCCGCGCCCTTCAGCGCATCCCCCAACAACGTAGGGATCGCGGCCTTCAGACCGGCTGCGCGCCATGCGTTCGTCGCGCCGGTGCGCCCGCTGCCGACTTGCCGGATGTCGACGCCGTAGATGGCGGTGGCAAGGACGCCAACCGGCACCGAACCGAGCAGATAGCCGAGCAGCGCGCCGGCGACAATCAGAATCCAGTCCATTGAAGATTAGCAGTCAGTGTCAGCGCTGCGGCGAGCGCGGCCTGATGCGGAAACCTTTTCGAGAGCACCTTCGTATCGTTGGGGCAAGGTGTCTCGTGCAGGCATTGGGCGAACGCTAAAAGAATTCTGACTCTTCTTGCTGCTCAGAGTCTGGCAAGAGCAATGGCTCTGTGGTGTCAGTGGTGAGGTCCAGCGGCTCTTCGGCGTTATCCCCGCGCATGTGCAGTTCGCCTTCGAGCGTTGCGCCTTCGTCGAGCAGGAAGCTATTGACGTAGAGGGCGCCGCGCACGAAACATCCGGCCAGCAGCTCGACGCGGTCGGCGCGGATGACGCCGTCGAAGTAGCCGCGAATGCTGACGTTGCGCGCGCGGATTTCGCAGTTGACGCGCGCTGCTTCGGTCAAGATCACGTTGGCCAGCGTCTCCAGCAGGCCGCTTTCTACAACGCCGTCAACGCGGATGCTGCTGTCGCTGCGAAGTGCGCCGGTGTAGGTTGCTCTTGGGCCGATGATAACTTCGATGGCGTCCGGTTGCGGACGTTCGTTGCGTCGAAACAATTGTTATTCCTGATCGAGAAAACGCTAAATCCCTCTGCCTGCAAAAGGAAAGCGAGGCGGTGCCAATTTCTACTTTTCAGCAGGCCAAATACAGGGGCAAGGCCTCTATCCCACTGCGCGCAGTCTAGCACAAAGGAAGGAACTGGGCAACATCGATTTTGAAATCTTGATAGGGGCGCGTCCTGCTATGATCTTGCGTCTCCGACGAGTCTTAGTCGCAATTTTCAGCGGAAATGCCGGGAACCAGATCGAGGTTTCCGCAGTTTGTCTGAGTATCGAAAGGCGTCAAATCAATACAAGTGGGAGGAACGAGAAGAATGAAGCGCAATCTGCTCCTTGCTTTCTGGATATTTGGGATTCTGTTCCCCATGGGCTGGTTCATACGCGTCTCGCCGCTGGGCTACCGGCTGTTCAACCAACTGTTCAGCCCCCAGTGGATGCATATCTTCATGCACGGCCTGCTCTTTGGCGTGCTCGGCGCGCTGCTGATGCATAGTCTGTACGGCAAGATGGAAGTACGGAAAGGAGCAGTGGTCGTGCTGGCCCTGGTCCTGGGCGTTGCGGTGTTGCAGGAGGGCATCCAGCTGATCAGTGAAAGGCTGCCGATTCACGCGGACAATTTCTTTGACATCGGCGTCGATATGTCCGGCGGAATCGTGGGCGCTGCGCTGGCGCTGGGGGTGAGGAAGTTGTTCGACCGGAGGACGCGGCAACTGGTGACGATTGCGGAGTGAGGGCGGGCGGCGGGGGTGGCAGCGGCAGTGGCTGCGGGGAAGATCCTGGTGCGAAAGGCAACTCCGTGTAAAATGCACGGAACGGTGCGGTAGAAGTGAATGAAAGGGATTCTTGTCCCTCATCGCCGCATGCGTATTTCAATGGAGCAATCCCATGCCGTTGCGACTACGCTCTCTCCTCTTCACCCCAGCCGACTCGCCGCGCAAGATGGCCAAGGGAGCGACGCTTCCCGCCGACGCAATCATCGCCGACCTGGAGGACGCGGTCGCGCCCAGCCGCAAGCAGGAGGCGCGCGTCCTGCTGGTCGAGTCTCTTCGGAAGCTGCCTAAGGGTCCGGCGCTGCGCTGCATCCGCATCAATCCGGTCGGCAGCCCGTTTTGGCCGGACGATCTCCTCGAAACGTTTGCGGCAGAGCCCTGTTGCTATGTGGTCCCAAAGGTCGAATCGGCTGCGGAACTGCATCTCGTAAGCCAGCAGTTGACCGGGCTGGAGCGAGAGGCCGGGCTGCCTGTCGAAACTGTGCGGCTGCTGGCAATTGTGGAGACCGCCGCGGGGATAATGAACCTGCGCGAGATCGCCGGCGCCGGCGGCAGGCTGACGGCGCTGGCTCTGGGCGCGGAAGACTTCGCCGTCGATACCGGCGCGCAGCGCACGCCCGCGGGCTGGGAGATCCTCTATGCCCGCAGCGCGTTGGTGACCGCGGCGGCGGCCTTTGGCCTGCAGGCGATCGACACCGTCTACACCGATCTGGCCGACGATGCCGGGCTGGCGGAGGAGTGTACGGCAATGCGTAAGATGGGTTTTCGGGGCAAGCTGGCGATTCACCCGCGCCAAGTGGACGTGATCAACGCGGCGTTTACGCCAGGCCGGGCAGAGGTCGAGGCGGCGCGGCGGTTGATAGCGGTTTTCGAGGCGCACGCGCGCGCCGGTCAGGGTGTCTGCGTGCTCGACGGCAAAATGGTTGACTTGCCAATTTACCGCGCCGCGCAGGATTTGCTGGCGAGGGCGGGGGAAGCGCCGGCGGAGGCGAACGCCGACGAGGCCTGAGAGCCGCTAACGCCCCGGACCGCGGGCTTTACTACTCTCGCACAGGCCGCAGGCCCAGGTAGACGACCTTTCCGCCCAGGGTCTGCAGAATGGTGCGTGCCGGTTTCCAGGGCAAGAGCTGGTTCAACTCTGAAGGGCTGAGCGGCGTGTTGTTGTTGGCCAGAAAGACGCGGAAGCAGGCCGCGGTCAGGGAGAGGTGCTCGTTGATGTAGTCGGGGTCCTTGGTGCAGCGGCTGCGAAGGCATTCCCACAGCGCGTCGGTGCGGTGGACCTCTCCGGTTTCCGGGTCGATCCAGTCCACATCTTCGGTGTCTCTGTGGTCCTTGAATCTGTCCCGGCACTCGGTGCATAGCTGATCGCGCAGGTAGAGGCGAAAATTACGCCCGCTCTGTTCCCACCACTTGTAGTCGATGTGGAATTTCGTGTTCTCGTCTGGCCGGAACCAGGCTATTTTCCTTCTTGGCGCTGCAACTGTCATCGTAAGTCTATCCCTCCTCAAGTGCCTGCGTTGTCCACGAACCGCCGGCCTCCTGCCTTCATCTCACATTGAAGAAACCGTCCCCTGCGTCCTGGAAGCGGGGATTGCTGAGCAAAGTATAGAAGATCGGCCCCGGCGGACAGCGCCACAGCATATTGACCGCGCTGTAGATCGTCTTGACATGGGCGGTGCCCTGGGGATTCAGTTTCGTAATCTCCGGCACAACCATCTCAACGATCTGCTCCAAGGTCGCCTCGTTGCGCCCGAAACTGCCGTTGAACGCCTCCAGCCCTTCTCTGTCCTCGGATGAGACGATCAGGTGCTCGTCGTACTCACAGGCGATCTGCACTTTGTTCATTTCGAGACCGAAACGCCGGGAACCGGCATCGACTTTGGCGATGCGGCTCCATTCCCGCCGCATGCGGCGCGGACGGTAGTCGATGACCAGCTCGTCGGGATTCTCGGCGCGTTCAAGCGTGATCTGCGCGCTCACCGGCAGGTTGTGCGCCACCATCCATTCCTTGAGGCCGCAGACGTAACGTCCCTTATGCACGATCCAGGCGGTGTAGCGGTTGCCCCAACGCCCGTCGACGATCGTCACCATTGAACGTTCCAACGCGCTGTGCGGGAACAGGTCACGCGTGCGGCTGCTGAGGGGCAGCGTGCCGTAGAGCCAGTGGGGAAAGATCAGCGTGAAGCTGACGCTGGGCACGACCGACGAGACGTGGGAGGCGGCGCTGCTCTCGCCCCATTCGTCATCGAGCTCCCACTCCGTCTGCAGAAGTTCCACGCTCAAGATGGCCCGGTTGTACCGGCCGATGTTGGGGGACAGGAGCGGCGGCGTGTTGAGCGCCTCCGGCGGTTCAAGCCGCGCCAGGTACCATAGAGGAACGCCGCCGCGTCCGACCTCGTCAAATCGCTCGTCGTCGCCCAGCGCGTGGTTGACGCTGATGATCTGCATCGGCTGCGAGACATCGTCGGCTTGGAGATCGAGTTCGGGCAGCAGCTCCTCCGTGGAAAGAGGCCGGTTCTGCATTTCGAGCAACGCTTCGGCAATGTTCAGATGACCAACGTGGACCTCGGCCAGCATGTCGGCCAGCAGCCAAAAGTCGTCCATCTTGACGAACACGTCGTCGCCTTCGCCTTCCTCAAGGGCAAAAAGAAGGCTCTCTTCGATCTCATCCTGATAGAGTGAGTGGATCTCTTCGGCGGAAAGGAGGGCTTCTTCGTCGCCCGCGGTCTGGCCGTTTGCGGCGTTCAGCCGGTGGCCGGTTTGCAGATTGGCGGCGAACTCCCGTTCTTCGCCCGAGTCGGCGAAGCCAACGCGAATGACATCGAACGGACCGTGCTCCGGGTTCTGGCCGGCGCGGGTCTCCAGCACATCGCCAACCAGGAAATCCATGGCCGGAAAGATGAGCGTCTGCCCCACAGAATAGTCACTTCCGGGTTGGTAGACGGTACCTTTCTTGAGCTCGGATTCCATCCGGGCCGTCTCGCGCCGTTGGTACTCCTGGATCAGGTGCAAAGCCAGCTGGCTGGTTGTCATCGGCGACTCTGCATCCAGGATCAGGCCGTGGATGAAATCCAGATCTTCATGGGAAACGCTGAACTGGTCACGCCAGAACGATGCGGTTTGGGTCCTTCGCAACAACACGTATTCCTCCTCCCAGAAAGGCAGACGAGGCGTCTGCATCAAACTGCTATGGGTGCGGGCGCCGCCTGTGGGGAACGGCATCGATAAACCGAATGTCCGCAGCCAAAAATAGAGTATAGCGGTTTGTTTGGAAAAGCTCAAGAACGCGTGAATCTGAAATGAGAGTTAGCGATCAATTGCAGGAGAATTCAATAATCCATCGCAAAGTGTAGGGATGGGAGCAGTCGCTTTCAAGAGTCTCTTGGGTCTTGTAGGCAGCGGGCGCGGCGCGGGAAGGAGGATTGTGAGGCCTGAATCAGATGTGGGGCTGCAGAGGGAATGTGTGTATGCGCTAGCGCGTCGCGGCCACGCGCAGTTGGGCCAGGGTCAACTCGGCCTCCCAGACACCCAGTTCGACGGTCGGCTTGAGTGTGCGTGGATCATAGACTATCAACCGCAGCTCGTAGTCGCCCGGGGCTATATCTGTTGGGACAGTCATGTTGGAAATCGTGTCGACCGGTTCTTCGGGGGTCCATCCGCCAGTTGTCGTATCCTCCTTGCTGAGCAGGTTGACGTCCTTCTGGTAGACTATTGCGCCCTCTGCATTGTGCAAGCGCAAGGATATAGCGTAATTGATCTCCAATCCGGGGGCGGTTTTCCAATGCAGGAGTAGCCACAGGGAGTCATCGCTTTCCAGGATGAGCGGCCGCAGAGCGGACAGTTGCGTTTTGCCTCGGCCCAGGGCAAGTCCGATCAGTGATATGCCGCCATCGTAGTGGACCGACAGTGGTTCCACATGCTCGTGCAGTGACCAGGGGCGGTCCAGGCTGATGTCGGTGAAGAAATGGATCCGAAATCGGTCGAATTCCTCACTTTCCGAGATTTTCCCATATTTGTCGAGGAGAGCAACAAGGTTTTCGTCACCATCACCGGACCAGCTCTGCTCGTCGTCCCAATCCACGACGCCTACAGTGGACAGGTTCTCTACAGCCGACAGCGCGGATTCGACATTATGCGCCAGTTCGGTGGTGCCAACATGAAAGACAAGGGCCGGAGTCTCGCCTTGGTAGAGGTATTCGAAGCCATGATTTCTAATGAATCTGTAGGGGAGCAGGTAGACCAGGTCCTCGGCATGGGGTTGCGTGTTGAGGATGTCGGCGGCGCTGGCCCATTCTCCATAGTAATCTTTGTGGAACTTAGGCGTGGTTGCCCATTCCCGAAAGTAGGTGCGATGGGTGGAGAAGCCCTGGACCAGAATCCAAACTGCGACCACTGCTCCCAGAGCTAAGGCAAGCCAGAATCCAGATTCCCGGAAGAATCGACCTGCGTGTGAAGGCAGTGCAAGACAGCCTTTCCTCAGAATGTGGAACGCCTGCCATATGCCGACACCTGTGAGCAGATAGATGGCTGGTCCAGCGCCAAACATACGCAGTGTGTTCGGAGGAGGGGTAAAGTCTCTGGCCAGAACTGCCGGCAGGATCATGATGCCCAGCCAGAGAAGCAGCAGCCGGTAGGCGGGCCTACGCCAGTGCCACGCCGCCATACAAAGGCCAAACCAGAAGAACAGCGCCTCCCCAAGGCCCAGCATTGGCCTGTCTCCGAAGTTATACTGCCAGTTCGTGTCGCCGCGAATGCCGAAGACAAGGAGATGTACCCATATGTTCTCCAAAAAGGCCCGCAGCGGTTCTCCTTTGCTGTACGTTGGATGGAAGATCCAAAGGAGACCGCTGCGAGAAAAAAAGTCTTCCGGATGCAGGGCAAAATGGAGGACAATCGGCGTAGCCACCAGTGCGGCTGTGCCCAGAAAGATTCCGATCCACTTTGCGTTTCTTTTCAGCGGGCCGGATTTTCCCTTGATACTCTTCCTGTCTGATTCGCACCTGCCTATGGGAAGCAGTAGGCTCAGACCGAAGAATAGGAAAAGGAAGGGAGTAAAGCGCGCAGCAATATAGGAATACGGCAGTAGTCCGGCGCAAACTCCTGCGAGCGCGATACGCCACCAGACCGACCGTCGCTTCGACCCTGCGTTCCGGTCGGCGGAGGCTGCTCCGACATGCGCACCGCTTGAGGCGCTGATCCCTGCAGACCTCGGCCACCCCCACCAGAGCAGGGCCAGACTTAAGGACAGCAACAGTGGAAGGAAGTTGGCCCTGAGAGCCTCGCGGCCGATGATCGTCTGACCGATTGAAACAGCCATCAGGCCGGCGCCAACGCCGCCAACAATCAGCCCCCGCCACGGCGTGGACTGACCACGTTCATCCCGCCCGAAGAGCAGTTGTCCCAGCCAAAACACAACAAAGACGGTGCCGGCGCTGGCCAGGGCAGTGGGCAAACGGACAGCCAGCAGAGTGCGTCCCAGAAAGGTAGTTGTAAGGGCAATCGTATAGGCAATCATCCCTTCGAGTCCATCGTCTTCGTGCGCAAAGAAGACTCTGTGCTCTCCCCGCAGTACTTGAAGGGCATCCGCTCCGTGAATTCCCTCATCGAAGTAGAGTCCCGGCGGGAGTTCACTCAGACGCTGGAAACGCAATAAGAAGACAGCAAGAGTAAGGGTGAGCAGGATTGCCCACAGGACAATCAGGTGGGAAGAGCGTTTCTCTCTGAAGGATTTGGCGCCGCTGGTTGACGGCGAAGCAGACATCGACATTTCAGACAGTTTTCATTTTTCGCATGACCCGAAACAGGCGTAGCGGCAAGTCATGAGACAGCGCAACAGGCACAAAGTATGCGGCAATCTCTTTCAGGTGTAAAGGGTGCGGGATGACGTCCTTGCGCGTGCGGGGCCAAGTTGGGCTGTCTGTTGTCTGAGCGGACGCCAAACTCGGGCGGTCGGGACTCCGCTGGTCCGTCCCACTGTGTTCTCTCGCTGGTTGCATGGGGTTCGCGCTCGTCAGACGTGTCGAAGCAGGAGAGGCGCCGCACGCTGTCGGAAGCCGCTCCAGGGAACAAATGGAGGCCCTCGGCCTATTCGCTCACCGCAAACGCAGTTGGGCGAGGAGCCTTTCCGGTTCCCAGACACCGACTTCGACGGTCGGTATCAGTGTATCGGTGTTGTAGACGACCATCCGCAATTGGTAGTCGCCGGGCGGGAGTTCTGCCGGCAGGTCGAGGTGGAAGAGAGAGTCTACCGCCTCATGTGCCGGCCAGCGGCTGGTGGGCGTATGGTTCGCCGGGTTCCAGAGGACTGTATCTTCCTGGAAAACGGCAGTTCCTTTGCCATTGTAAAGGCGAATCGAGACCGAATAGTTGTCTTCCAAGTCGGGCGCTGTCTGCCACTGAAGAACCCCCCAAATCTTGCTGGCCGGGTCCAGCTCAGTCATGTCCGCAACGGAGAGTTGACGCGCGCCCTGGCCCAAAGCGAAGCCGTGAAGCCTGATGAAGCCGTCATAACTGACTGATAGCGGCTCCAGATATTCGTAGAATGTCCATGGGCGGTCGAGGATGATATCAGTATAGGTGTGGACTCGAAAGTCGGTGTACTGTTCGGTGCCCGAATAGCGTCCGTATTTTCTCAAGAGGAAGTCAATCGGAAGGGAGTCATCTTCGATCAGGGGATTGCGGCTGTTCCATTCCAAGACTTTCACTGTGGACACCTTCTTGACCGCTGTTAGCACGGATTCAATCCGCTGCGCCAGGTCTGGCGCCTCCATCGTGACAATGTAAGCCTGAAAAAGGTATCTGAAATTGTGTTCGTTAACGAAACTCTCGTCGCTCCATGAAAAGCCGGGTATCAGATAGACTGTGTCCATCTCAAGCGGCTGGGCTTTCAGCACTTCACCGGCTTCACCCAGCATGTTATCCGGCACAATGCGGATTTCCGTAGCGTTTGCCCACTCCTGGTAAACGGTACGGTAGGTAACAATCCCCTGGAACAGAACCAAGCAAAGAGCGACAGCCCCGGCAAAAACAGGTACGGTGACTTCGCGAACCGGAAGAATCCGTTTCCAGAGCCGTTGCAGGTGGCTGCTCGACGCGTGCAACAGGCGGATCGCCTCCCAGATGCCCACGCCTACGAGCAGAAAGACGGCCGGCGCCACCCCGATCATGCGTAGAAAGTGAGGTGAGTAGTCGGCAAGTACTGCTGGGAGGAGCAGAACGCCCGTCCAGAGAAGCAGAAGTCGGCAGGCAGGCAGCCTTTTCCAGTTCCAAACTGCCACGCCCGCGCCAAACCAGAAAAAACAGGCCTCCAAAGGGTTGAGCATGGGTCGTGAGGGAAAGTTGTATCGCCAATTGGCGTCACCGCGAAAACCAAAGGCCAGCAGGTGTTCCCATGTATTGAGGAGCAGGGCTTTCAGAGATTCTCCCGCGCCGCGACCGGGGCTGAAAATCCAGACCTGGTCACTCCGATAGAGGAAGTCGCCCGGATGCAGGACAAAGTAGACAAGAATGGGGGCGGCCACGAGCCCTGCTACGCCAAGAAATATTCCAACTGACGGCAGGCGCCGCCTCAACGGTTCATCCACCGAGAGGGCAACCGACAAGGCAGTCCGAGAAGGAGAAGAGCCTTCTCTTGTTCTTGCGCGATCAAATCGTCCCTTCGCCATATAGGGGAGAAAACTCAGACCGAATGTAACAAATAGCAGGGGTGTGGCGCGCGCGGCCAAATAGGTGTAGGGAAGCAACCCTGCACATACGCCCGCGAGCGCGAATGTCCACCAGCGCTTCTGTCGCCATCCCCACCACAACAGGGCGAAGACCAAGGCAAGGAGCAGCGGAAGGTAGTTTCCTCTGTATGCTGTTCGTCCGAGGATCGTTTGGCTAAGTGAGACGGCGAGCAGGCCGGCTGCAGCGCCGCCGATCAGAAGCCCTCGCCAGGGGGTGGGGCGGCCGTCTCCATCTCTTCCAAAGAGTAGGCCCCCCAGCCAGAAGACGGCGAAGACCGTCCCCGCGCTGGCAAGAGTCGTAGGCAGGCGCAGAGCCAGCACCGTGCGCCCTAACAGTGAAATGGCGAAGGCAACTGCATAGACAACCATTCCTTCCCGTCCATTGTGCCGGGGGAAGAACACAGCGTGTTTTCCCTGCAGGACGTGGAGCGCGTCCAGGCCATGCGCACCTTCATCGGGATGGAGGTCAGGCGGGAGGATGGACAGTTGCCAAAAACGCAACAACGCGAGAGCCAGCGCCAGAAGAATTGCGCTAGCGACAATTGTCAAGAGGACAGGTCTGACGTTCGCTGCCCCGCCATTGTCTGTATTTCCCCTCGTATGCGGAGCCAATGGCGGCATTTCAGACATTCACAGGGCTCCGAGAATTCTTGTCAAACTCGACGTGCAGGCCGTCAGGGCGGTACCGGCCGCGTCTGGTTCGCACTCTGTGACGGCAGCAAATCCAGCTGACGAGGATGCTCACTCTTGTTGCCCGTTTTCTTGCAAAAGCAGACGTGCGAGGAGGAGCTCCGGCTTCCAGACGTCTATCTCGACCGTGGGTACCAGCGTTTCGGTATTGTAGACGATCAGCTTGAGCTCGTAATCGCCGGGCGGAAGATCCGCCGGCAGGTCAAGGTGGAACAGCGTGTCGACCGGCACATCCGCGCGCCAGTTGCGGGTGCGTGCAAATGTCGAATTGCCCAGAACATGGTCAGTCTGGTAGGTATTCTGGCCGTCGGCATTCTGCAGACGCAAGGATACGGCGAAGTCGGTCTCCAAGCCGAATTCGGTTTGCCATTGCAGGGCAACCCACAAGGAGCCGCCTCTTTCCGGGCTGACTGATTGCTGCGAAGGGAACTGCTGCACCCCCTGCCCCAACGCGAGTCCCAGAAGGGTGATGCCGCCGTCGTAGCGGACGGCCATCGGTTTCAGCTGTCCGTAGAAGGTCCAGGGGCGGTCTAGGGCGACGTCGGTATAGGTATGGATCTGAAAGTTGGGGAACGCTTCGCTGCTCTGATAGCGTCCAAACTTGTCCAATAGGGTGACTAGATTGCCGTCCCCCTGGCCGGACCAGCTGAGGTTGTCGTTCCAATCCAGTACTTTCACGGAGGAGAGGTCCTCGATGGCTGCGAGCGTGGTATGGACTTTTTGTGGCAGGTCGGGTCGGATGGCGCGAATGACGTAGGCCGGCGCATTGCCGTGGTACAGGTATTCAAAGCCGTAGTGCTCATCGAAGCGGTAAGGGAGCAGGTAGACGGTTCCCGGGGCGGCCGGTTGCGCGTTCAGGATGCGGGCGGCATCGGCCCATTCTCCCTGATAGGTCAGATAGAAGGCCGGCGTAACAGCCCATTCGCGGAAATAGGTTTGATACGTGCGCAGCCCCCGCAACACAACGAGCCCCGCGACAAGAACGGCCAAGGCGACGGTGACCTGGCTCTGGATTCTGTGGCGTGCCTGTCCCATGTCAGAAAGGCCCCCACTTCCGCCGTTCTGCAAATCCGCTGCAGAATACGGCCATAGCCGTAGCCTGAGAAATTCGTAGGCCTCCCACAGGCCGACGCCGATAAGGAGGTAAACGGCGGGCGCTGCACCGATCATGCGCAGCGTGTTCGGTCCCAGGTCGGCGTCCAGGGAAAGCATTGCAGGCACAAGCAGGACCGCTAGCCAGAGCAACAGCAGTCGGTAGGCTGGCCGACGCCGCCAGCGCCAGACGGCCGTCCCCACGCCAACCCAGAATGAAAGGGCTTCCCACGGGTTCAGCATCGGCAGGCCGGCGAAGTTGTATCGCTCGCGTCGGTCGCCATGAAATCCGAAAGCCAACAGGTGCTCCCAGGCGTTGCGCAGTAAGGCTCCCCAAAGAGTCCCTTCGCCTTCGCGCAAGAGCCAGACCTCTCTGCTGCGAATGAAGAAGTGCTCGGGGTTGAGAGCGAAGTAGAGGAGAATCGGCGCGGCCACCAGTCCCGCTACCCCGACGAAGATGGCAGCCGATGGCAGCTCGGCGCGTACTCTTTCTTTCCTGGCTGAACACAGGGGGAACAGGAAACTCAGTCCAAAGGCAAGAAAAAGAAAGGGTGTGAAGCGCGACGGGATATAGGTATATGGGAGCAAGCCGGCGCAGACGCCGGCCATAGCAATCCGCCACCAGCTTCGCTTCTGTGCGGCTCCTGACCAGCCCCACCAGAGAAATACAAAGCAGAGGGTTAAGAGGAGCGGCAGATAGTTGGCGCGCAGCGACGCGCGTCCGATGATGGTCTGGCCGAGGGATACGGCGAGCGCGCCCGCGCCGACGCTTCCGATGAAGAGGCCGCGCCAAGGGGTCGGCCGGCCGCTCCCATCGCGACCGAAAAACAGTCGGCCCAACCAAAAGACGGCAAAGACCGTTGCCGCGCTTGCCAGGGCTGTTGGCAAACGAAATGCTAGTATCGAGCGCCCCAACGCGGAGGTGGTAAGCGCTATCGCATAGACGCCCATCCACTCGCGGCCACTGGCCGCTTCTGGAAAGAAAACCGCGTGTTCCCCCTGCAATACTTGCAGGGCATACACGCCGTCCGGTCCTTCATCGCTTTGAATCCCTTGCGGTAGTTCGGATATTCGGTGAAGGCGCAGGCTCAATACGCTCAGCGCCAATATGAGCAGAATCCCACCCGCCACCACCCGGAGGAGGAGGCGTTCCTTATTTTCTGACATACGAATTCGCTATTGGTATGGGCCGCCAGGCAAGAGTCTCTTGAGGGGGGAGACGTCGCCTGCGCACCTCACCGTTCCGTTCTGGTCATAACTTGGGGTCAGACGCCTCAACAATTGGACGCGCACAAAGATACCCGATCGTTAAGTATAGAGATTTCGACAGCAGAATCCAACTGCCCGTGACCCTGATACTTTCCGCGGCATCGCCTTTTTGATAGTGCATGAAGCCTGCTCACAGGTTGTCGCCCACGTTCTGGCGTGCCAAGACTTTTCCTGTCTTGGAGAGATCATAATGGGCAGCCGGATGGTGCGTTACAGCGCCACGGACGCACAATTTCAATTCGTTTCAACCGGACAGTGGTTCGGTTGGGGGCCGAGGTGAATCAGATTGCCGATCGGTCCGCTCGGCGCTGCTGCAACCAGGTCTCCCGGCTGTGAGTCTGACCCGCATCCGTCCGACAGGTTTTGGACAGAGCGCGTTTGCCCGATATCCCTCCGGAAACGTCCCGGGCATGTTTCTGCGCTGGCAAAAGGTGGTTGCCTCTCCGCTCCAATCACTGAGATTTCACCAGGCGCAGGCGTTTCAGGACCACCTCCGGCTCCGCTACCCCTGGCGAATAAACCGGCTCCAACGTGGCGGCATTGTAGACGAGCAAACGCAGATCATAGTCGCCGGGCGGGAGGTCGGCCGGGATATCGAGTTGAACGAGCGTGTCGAATGACGCTGACTCCCCTCCGCTTCCGGTGCGGGTATGGTCCGGTTTCCGTAGAGTTGCGTCCTTGATGTATTGGAACTCTTCGCCTCCCGCGGCGCTGTACAAGCGTAACGATACCGCATAGTCGATATCCAGCCCGGCCGCGGTCTCCCACCGAAGGGCCGCCCATAGCGTACGCGTCTCTCCGAGACTGAGCAGTTGCCGGGATGGGAGTTGTTCGCGGCCCTGGCCGAGCGCAAATCCTCTGAGCGTGATGCCGCTGTCGAAATCGACCAAAAGGTGCTCAAGGTTTTCGTAGAATGTCCATGGGCGCTCCAGAGAAACATCTGAGAAGGCGTGGATCACAAAGCTGTCGTAGTCCTCGCTGCCCAGGTAACGCCCATACCTGTGTAGAAGAACGGTAATGCGCTTCGTTTCAATGGAGGTTCCGACAAGATTAGTCTTCCATTCGACAGCCTTCACCAAAGACAGGTTCTCGAATGAAGCCAGGGAGGTGCCAATCTTCTGCGCGAGGTTGGGCGTTCTGGGATGGAAGAGAAGCGCGGGCGCCTCGCCCTGATAGAGGTATTCGAATGTGTAGCTATTGAAATCCTCCCACAGGTCCGCCAAACGATGGCCGTCAGGAATCAAGTAGATAGTACCCGCGTCCGGTGGATGCTCGTGCATCTCTCTGACCAGTTCCAGCCACTCAGCCTTATAAATCCAGTGGACTTCGGGCGCGTCCGCCCACTTCTGGAAGTAGATCTGATAGGTCCGCACAACCTGCCCAACAATCATGGCGCCGACCAGAATTGCCAACGCGAAGGCAGATTTGGCCCAATGCTTACGGAGAATCAGTCCTGTCAGGAGTCGGCAGGTTTCCCACACACCCACCCCCGCGAGCAGATAAGCAGCCGGCAAAGCGCCGCTCATTCGAAGCGTGTTTGGGACGAATATATCCTTGGCCAGCACGGCCGGCAGGAGCAGCAGCGCCAACCAAAAAAGAAGCAGACGGTAGGCAGGGCGTTGCCAGCGCCAAAGGGACATCCCCACACCGATCCAGAAAAAGCAGGCTTCCCAGGGGGCCAGCAGCGGCTGTGCAGGATAGTTGTGTTCCCAAAATCGGTCGCCGCGGAAGCCAAAGACAGACAAGTGGCTCCGGATATTTTCCAGGAAGGCACGCACTGGGTCGGCCTGACCTTGCCCCGGGTGAAAGACCAGCAACTGATCGCTGCGCATGAAGAAATGTTGAGGATGCAGAGCAAAGTGGACCAAAATCGGCGCGGCCACCAGCAGGGATACGCCTGCGAACAGAAGCGCCCAAGGCAGATGATATTTCAGGTAGCCTGTCCACAAGTGCGCGGCGAATCGAGAAAGTCGAGGCATAAGAGGTATCCCTGTGTCCCACCTCTCTCGTTCACGGATGCTCCATGAAATCAAAAACCCTACGCCCAGGAAGAAAAACAGAAAAGGCGCAAAACGCGCCGCGATATAGGAGTAGGGCAACGACCCCGCAAACACGCCCGCAAGCGCGATCCACGCCCAGTTTCGCTGGCTCCATCCGCGCCAGAGCAGGGCCATACAAAGACAGAGAAGCAGCGGTAGAAAGTTGGCCCTGTAGGCGGTTCGTCCGATGATCGTCAGTCCGAGAGAAGCGGCCATAAGACCCGCGCCCACGCCGCCGACAAGCAGACCGCGCCAAGGGGTTGCCTGCCCGTACTCGTCATCGCTGCCAAAGAGCATCCGCCCCAACCAGAAGACGCCGAAGACCGTGCCCGCGCTCGCGAGAGCCGCAGGCAGGCGCAGAGCCAGCATCGTCTGACCCCAAAGCGCTGTCGTCAAAGCGACCGCGTAAACCATCAGACCTTCGCGGCCGTTGTTTCCGGGGAAGAAGACGCCGTGCTCTCCGCCTAACACTTGCATAGCGTCTACGCCATGAGCGCTCTCATCAAGCGTGAGGCCTGGCGGAATTTCGGTCAACCGGTACAGGCGAAGCAAACCGACGGCCAAAATAAGGGCCAGCAGGATGCCGACAGTTACCAAGGCGACGGGGCGCCCCGCGTTGCCTTCCGACCCGGTGCAGCCGGCAGATCGCTCCTTCAATCGAGCCGATTCGGGCATAAGCTGTGGACAAAAATATTCGGCGTGAGGACGCTCATTGGACTCTTTTGGTGGCTCTGCGCACTGCAGGTTGACAGTCTGAACCAACTACGAAGGGCGCGTCTGTTACTCTCTTTCCGCCAACCGCAGGCGCGCCAAGACCGATTCCGGCTTTCCAAGCCCGGTTTCAACCGCTGGCCTGAGTGTTCCAGAGTCGTAAACGACCAGTCTCAACTCGTAATCACCGGCGGGGAGACCGGGAGGGGGATCGATAAGGAAGAGAGTGTCTACCTTTACCCCCTTTGCCCAGCTGCTTGTTAGTTTGTGGCCTGCATCGAGTAGGAGGGCGTCCTTTTGGTAAACCATTCCTCCCCCCGAATCGTGCAGTCGCAGGGATATCGAGGAATCGACGGCAATACCGGCGCCAGCTTGCCACTGCAGGGCGATCCAAAGAGGGTGGTTTGCTATCACGCTGGCCGGCTGCAGGGCTGAGTGTTGCTTCTTGCCCTGTCCTATTGCGAACCCTACCAGAGCACTGCCGTCGTCGTAGACAAGTGCAACCGACTCCAGCTGTTCATGGAGGCTCCAGGGTCGTTCCAGGTCAAGGTCGGTGTAGGTGTGAATTCGAAAGCTGTCGAACTCGGCGCTGCCCAGGTAACTTCCATACTTGTCGAGTAGAAGGGAAATGTGCTCCTCCGCGCGGCCGTCCCCGCCGACCCCATCGTCCTTCCAGTCTATGAATCCGACTGCAGCAAGGTCGTTCGTCGTCAACAATGATCTTCTGATCTCCTGCGGTACATAGGGCATGGCGGCGGGAATAACGTCAGCCGGCGAGACACCGTGATAGAGGTACTTGAAACTAAACATTTCGCTGATTACGTACGGGACCAGGTAGACCATGCCATGCTCAGCCGGTCGCGCGTTAAGTGTGCGGGCCAACTCTGTCCACTCAGTCTCGTTCATCCTGTAAATTTCGGGGGAACCCGCCCATACCTGGAAGTAGGTTCGATAGGTCAATACGCCCTGGACCAGGATCATGCCGCCAACTGCGCCCCCTAGGAAGATCGCAGCCGGCGTACTCACTTTTGCGAGGGTGCGTGCGGCGGGCATCGGTACGACTGTCGCCCGCTTCCAGATGAATTGAGAAGACTCCCACAGGCCGGTAGCTGCGAGCAGGTAGACGGCCGGCGTTGCACCCATCATGCGCAGGAAGTGAGGGACGTTCTCATCCCTGGAGAGCATAGCCGGCAGGATCAGGATGCCCAGCCAAAGTAGCAGCAATCGGTAGGCGGGGCGCTGCCAGCGCCACAGGGCCAGACCGACGCCCAGCCAGAAGAAGAGCGTTTCCACAGGGTTCAGCATGGACTGACCCGCGAAGTTGTGCCGCCAGTTCGGGTCACCGCGCCAACCGAAGGCTAGCAGGTGATCCCAGGCGTTTGCCAGTAAGGCCGCGAATAAGCTCCCCTCACCCTCGCGCAGGAGCCAGACCGCGCTGCTGCGCATGAGAAAGTGTTCGGGATGCAATGCAAAATGGATCAGGATAGGTGCCGCAACCAAGCCGGTTACACCCACGAAAAGGGCTACACGCGGCAGCTCAAGCCGCAATCGAGCTGCAAGCAAAGCGCGGCGAAGTAAGCGAGATCGCTCCCCGCTCACCTCACTCCTGTCTGAGAGGCCCCCCCAGGGAACGAGAAAGCTAATTCCAAAGAGAAGAAAGAGGAATGGTGTGAAACGGGCCGGTATATATGTGTAGGGCAGCAGCCCAGCGCACACCCCCGCCAGCGCAACCCGCCACCTGCTTTGCTTACCATCCGCGTTCAAGCCGTCCGCCGAGGACCTGTTTCTGGTGCCGTTCCATCCCCACCACAACAGGGAAATACACAGGACAAGGAGCAGCGGCATGTGGGTGATCTTGCTATAGGATGTCCGGCCGATGATTGTCTGACTCATGGATACTGCCATCAGACCGGCTCCGGCCCCGCCTATCAGCAAGCCGCGCCAAGGGGTAGCTCGGCCTCCTTCGTCTTCGCCGAATAGCAGTCGTCCCATCCAGAACAGGGCAAATACCAGTGCAGCACTGCCCAGTGCCGTGGGCAGACGCATTGCCAGCAGATTGCGCCCGAGGAGCGAAGTAGACAGCGCTAACGCGTAGATGGCGGAAGGTTCTCGACCTTGGTCTACGGGGAAAAAGACAGCATGTTCGCCTTGCAGAACGCGCAGAGCCAACGCGCCATCAATGCCTTCATCTCTGTTGAGGCCCGCTGGAACTTCGTCCAGCCGCTGCAGACGCAGCAACACAACGACCAACGTCAAACCAATCAGAATGGCCCAAGTAGTCAACAAGATCCGGCGGCGTTCGCTATATGGGAGCAGTCCAAAATTGGGGCACAAATTCCTATACCTCGGGTAGCAATGGAGTCATGGCTAGTCCACGGTCCATTCTCTGGCAGAGTGGAGGAATACGCTTTGCTGAATCCTTTTGGGCGGTCGGGCCTGCGGCCCTCCCTTGTGCGGGGGGACTCCCCCCGCAACGCCCCCCTCCAAAACCAGCGCTCACCGACGGTACGCCGTCATTCCTGCAGCGCGGCTTATCCAACGTGGTGGCGGCCAACCGAATACGCAATCAGAGAATCTGAATGGCGGCGGGGATCATGCACTGGTCGAGACTGACGCTGTATGTGGCTTAGTAGTTACGTGCCGAGACACAAATCAAGGAGGGCGTCGGTCTTGTCGGAGCTCGAGATCACCGCGTCGGGCCGAGAATCTAAGCGCTATCGGCTAAGGGTCCGTCATTCAGCGGCTTTCGGCAAGGTGGAGTCGAGCCAGCACAAACTCAGGTTTCCAGACATCGACCTCGACAGTCGGCGTTAGCGTTTCGGTGTCGTAGACAATCAGCCGTAGTTCGTATTCGCCGGGATCAAGGCTGTCCGGAAAGTCCAGATGAAACAGGGTGTCGACGATTTCACCAGTCCGCCAGTGGCTGGTGCGCGCGCGGTCCGGGTTTCCTAGGACAGCGTCTCTCTGGAAGATCATCTCCTCCTCACCATCATAGAGTCGGAGGGAAATTGCAAAGTCGGTCGCTAATTCGCGCGTGGTCTCCCACTGTACTGCTATCCAGAGTGAGCGAGCATTTCCGAGTTCAAGCAGTTGCTTCGAGGGTAATTGCTGCGCGACTTGGCCCAATGCGAGCCCCCGAAGTTCGATGCCGCCGTCGTAGCGGATATTGAGCGGTTCCAGGTTTTCGTAAAACGTCCAGGGTTGGTCCAGGGAGATGTCGGTGAAGGTGTGGATCCGAAATCCGGCGAACTCGTCGCTGCCGAGGCGGTGGCCGTACTTACTGAGAAGGAAGATGAAGTTTTCGTCTCCACCTCCGGTCCAGGAAGAATCTTCCTTCCAATCGATTACCTTCACATGTACGAGATCTTCCGTCCTGCCCAGCAGAGCTCTGATCTTGGCCGCCAGGTCGGGACTCCTGGCATGAATGATGTGGGCCGGCGGCCTGCCCTGGTACAGGTACTCGAAGCTGGGGTGACCATCGACCCTGTAGGGAATAATGTAAACCGTTCCCTCTGTGAACGGCTGCTCGTTCAAGACGCTGGCCGCGTCTGTCAGTTCAGACTCGTAAAGCTCATACAGATCGGGGATGGTCGCCCATCTGTGGAAAAAAGTACGATATGTGAGCACACCCTGGACCGCAAGGGCTATGCCGATAATGCTTGCCGCAGCGATTGAGAATGTGCGCTCCTCCAGGGCGCGGGACCGCTTCCGCAGGAGACGAAATATCTCCCATACCCCGACGCCAATCAGCAGATAGGCAGCCGGCGCCGCGCCGATCATGCGCAGATAGTGCGGCACGAGATCGTCCCGCGCCAGCATGGGGGGCAGAAGCATTACGCCCAGCCAGAGAAGCAGCAGTCGATAGGCGGGCCGTCGCCAGCGCCACAGCGTCATCCCAACACCAAACAAGAAAAAGATCGCTTCCAGCGGATTCAACAGGGGCTGGTTGCCAAAGTTATGCCGCCAGTGCGGATCGCCGCGAAAGCCGAAGGCCAACAGATGCAGCCAGATATTGTCCAGCACTGTTCGCGTCGGATCTCCCAGATTGTAGTGTGAATCGAGGACCCAAAGATGCCTGCTGCGCAGGAAAAAGTGTTCGGGGTGCAGAACAAAGTAGAGGAGGATGGGAGCAGCGATCAGCGCGGTAACGCCCAAGAAGAGGCTCAGCCGCGGCAACTCGGCCCGCACCGCCTGCCATCTGCCAGAGCCAAATGGAGGCAAAAAGCTCAGCCCAAACAGAAGAAAGAGAATGGGTACGAAACGGGAGGCGATGTAGGTGTACGGGACCAATCCGAGGAACACACCCGCCATTGCGTACCTCCACCAAGCCCCGCCGCGCAGGCTCTGCTGCCTCGATCCTTCCCACAGAAAGGCAAGAGAGAGACAGAGTAAGAGGGGCAGGAAGTTGCCGCGAAAAACGTGTCGCCCGATGACGGTATAGCTGAGAGAAAGGGCCAGCAGTCCGGCGGCGACGCCGCCAACCAAAAGTCCGCGCCAGGGGGTGGAATTCTCATTCTCATCTTCTCCAAAGAGCGCCCTCCCCAGCCAGAAGACGGCAAATACTGTGCCCGCGCTCGCCAAAGCTGTTGGCAGTCGAATAGCCAGAATGTCGCGCCCCAACAAAGTCGTTGTCAGGGCAACGGCATAGGCGCTCAGTCCTTCGAGACCATCGCTGTACCTGGGAAAAAAGACGGTGTGCTCCCCTCGCAGCACCTGGAGAGCGTTTGCGCCGTGTGCCCCTTCGTCGTAAAAGATTCCCGGCGGGATTTCAGTGAGACGGTAGAGGCGCAGAACGAATACTACCAAGGCTAGGGCGAGCAGGATTGCCCATGACACCAGCCGGATGCGACTGTGCTTAAATCTTAGAAACTTTGATGCGTCGTCCGATTGTGGCTTCGACTCCACCGTTTCCGGCATTTCCCTAACTTTTCTCTCCTTTAGTCCCGAGCGTGAACCGAGCCAATGACGTCAACGGATGAGACGTTTTCAATCAGTGAGCATCATCCAAATGTAGGCGCGCCAAAACGATTTCCGTATTCCAGATATCCAGTTCGGCAGCTGGCTTATGCGTCTCTGAGTCGTAGATAACTAGCCTCAGCTCGTACTCACCGGCCGTGAGGTCGGCCGGGAATTCGAAGCGGAACAGATTGTCGACCGGTCCGCCGGCCTTCCATCGGCTAGTCATCTCGTTGTTGTGGTCCAACAAGGCAACATCGTTCTGGTAGACTCTGGCGCCTTCCGCATCGTGGAGGCGCACAGAAATCCGATAATCTATCTCCAATCCGGGTGCGGTCTGCCATTGCACTGCCAGCCAGATGAAGCGTTCCTTTTCCAGGCTGACCTGTTGCTTCGTTGAGAGTTGAAACTCCCCTTTGCCCAGAGCCAATCCATGCAGAGATATGCCGCCATCGTAGATGACAGTCAACGGCTCCAGGTATTCGTAGGATGTCCAGGGGTGGTCAAACGCGATGTCGGTGAAGGTGTGGAGCTGGAGTCCCCCCTGTTCGGCGCTGCCCTGATAGCGGCCATATTTGTTGAGAAGAGCAGTGATGCTCTCGTATCCGCTGCCAGCCCAGGAAGCATCGGGGTTCCAGTCTACAACTCTGACTTCGGATAGTCTCTCTCTAGGCACCAGAGCGGACTCGATACTCTGTGCCAGGCTGGGCGAATCTGTATAGATGACATGGGCCTGCGCTGCACCACGATAGAGGTAATCGAAACCGAAGTGCCCACCATGCCTCTTCCTGGGAATCAAGTAGACAGTGTTTGCATTGGCTGGATGCTGATTGAGCGCCTGGGCCAGTTTCGTCCATCCAACATCGTACGTCGCTTCCATTTCGGGTGCGGCGGTCCACTTGTCAAAATAGGTATGATAGGTAGCCACACCCTGCGCCAGAATCCAACCTGTGGCTGCAGCCGCCAGCACGATGGCGGACTTGACCCCACATTCCCGAAAGTAGCGCTCACGCAAGAATCGAAACACCTCCCACACGCCCACACTTATCAGCAGATAGACGGCTGGCGTTGCGCCCATCATGCGCAGAAAGTGAGGTACGTAGCTATCTCTTGAGAGCCACGCCGCCATCATCAGCGCGCCCAGCCAGAGAAGCAACAGACGGTAAGCTGGCCGCGTAGGCCAGTGCCGCAGCGCCATGCCCACGCCAAGCCAGAAGAAGATTGCTTCGTATGGGTTAAGCAAGGGCCTGCCGGGCAAGTTGTAACGCCAGTAATCGGTCCCGCGGAAGCCAAAGGCCAGCAGATGGTCCCAGACATTGTTGAAGATTGCGACCAGCGAATCAACCGGGCCGCGTCCTGGACGCAAGACTGAGACCATGTCGCTGCGCATAAAAAAGTGGTCGGGATGCAGAGCAAAGTGAATGAGAATCGGCGCGGCAACCAGACCTGTCACGCCCAGAAAGACTGCTGCACGTGGCAGTTCGTCCCGTATTCTTTCCCTGGCAAGAGCGTTGAAAGGCCACAGAAGGCTCAAGCCGAAAAGGAGAAACAAGAACGGTGCGAAACGCGCCGGAATGTAGGTGTAGGGTAGCAGCCCGGCGCATATGCCTGCCAGCACGATGCACTGCCAGCTCCGCTTGCTCCACCCTCTCCAGGTCAGCGCAAGGCATAGACAAAGCAGCAATGACAGAAAGTTTGCCCTGAATGCCGCTCGCCCCATAACCGTGTGTGAAAGCGAAACGGCGAGTAATCCCGCCCCAATGCCGCCGACCAACAGGCCGCGCCATGGGGCTGCCCGCCCGGCTCTAGCATCACTACCAAAAAGCACCTGCCCCAGCCAGAAAACTGCAAAGACTGTACCGGCGCTGGCAAGAGCCGCGGGCAGACGCAGAGCCAGCATAGTCCTCCCAAGAATGGCAGTTGAGATGGCAACACCATATATAAACAACCCTTCGCGTCCACCTTGTGCTGGGAAGAAAACAGCGTGCCTCCCTTTCAATACCTGCAACGCATCCAGGCCATGTGCGCCACTGTCGGTAGAAAGGCCAAGTGGGACGACGTCCAGCTGAAAGAGGCGTAACGCCGCGACGAGCAGCGCCAATAGGAGCAGGATCCCCGCTGCGGCCCAGGCGATTCGGCGGCGTTCAATTCTTTCTGGACAGGAGCCGGCAGACTGAAGTTTCATGTAGGACAGTTCAGGCATGCGCCTACGCTGGCGAGCCAAAGGGCACTTGCGTGTGAATCAGTATGGAGACGTGTTTCTGGCGGGCCAGGCGAAAGAGTACCAGATATGTCGCCAGACTGAAGTTCGCTAAATTGGGACATGCCCTTACCGTCATCGGGCTTCAGCCAGGTGCAGGCGCACCAAGCCGATTTCCGTATTCCAGACATCAAGTTGGGCGGTCGGCTTGAGCGTCTGGGAGTCGTAGATGACCAGTCTCAGTTCGTATTCTCCGGGCGGAAGGTCAGCTGGAAAATCAAAGTGGAAGAGATTGTCTATCGGCTCGTCCGCTGTCCACAGGCTTGTATGCGCGAGGCGATAGTCCACAAGGAGGGCATCTTTCTGGTAATTCCTTTCGCCCTGCCCGTCGTAAAGACGCAGTGAAATCACGTAGTCGATATTCAGTCCGGGGGCGGTCTTCAGTTGCAATGCAGCCCACAGGGAGCGTTCGGTTCCCAGATTGACAATGTCCTCCGCTGGAAGTTGTCGTTCACCCCGGCCCAAGGCGAACCCCTGCAGCATTATACCGCCGTCATAAACGATGGGTCGGGGTACCAGGTCTTCATAGAATATCCAGCGGCGGTCCAGATCAATATCGGTGAAGCTGTGGACCTGGAAGGCGTCGTGCTCGTCGCTGCCCAGGAAACGGCCGTACTTACTCATGAGATGAACTACGTCTTCATCGCCACTCCCAGCCCAGGGAGTGTGGGTTTTCCATTCAACAACTTGGACGGTGGAGGGATATTCCATCGGCGTCAGGGCGGCTTGGATTTTCTGTGCCAGGCTGGGGATGGCCGTATAAATCATGTGAGCGGGCGCCAAACCCTGGTACAGGTAGTCAAAACTATAGTGCACATGATGCAAGCCATTGAGGAGCAGGTAGGCCAGGTCCGTCTCGGTTGGCCGGTCGTTAAGCGTGCGGGCCAATTCGGTCCACTCCGTATGGTATGCCCAATAGAGTTCGGGGGCGCCCGCCCACTTGTCAAAATAAGCGCGATAGGTATGCGCGCCTTTCCCCAGAATCAATCCTCCCACAATGACGCCCAATACAATGGCGGATTTGGTCCCGTTCTCCAGGAAGCTTGGGGCTGCGCAAATTGACAGGGTGCGAAGGCGCACTCTTAGCACATGGAACGCCTCCCACATACCGACGGCCGCAAGCAGATAGATAGCCGGCATTGCGCCGAAGATGCGTACGGTATTTGGGGTGGGCGCGCCCTCTAGAGCCAGCGTTGCCGGTAGGACCAGGAACACCAGCCAGAGAAGCAAAAGGCGGTAGGCGGGTCGCTGCCAGCGCCAGATCGCCGCAACAATACCCAGCAGGAACAAGAGCGCTTCCCATCGATTCAGCAGCGGCTGACCAGGAAGATTGTGCCGCCAGTTCAGATCGCCGCGAACAATAAAGGACGAGAGATAGACCCACACGTTTTCCAGAAATTTGCCCAGAGAATTGCCCAGATTGAGGCCAGGATCGAAGATCCAGAGTTGGCTGCTGCGCAGAAATAGATGGTCCGGGTGTAGAGCAAAATGGACGAACATCGGCGCGGCCACCAGCGCAGCTGCGCCCGCAAAGAGGCCTGCCCAAGGAAGTTCAGTACGGAGTCTGTCGTTGAAGCCCGAACAAAAGGGCGCCAAAAGACTCAAGCCAAAAACTAGAAGGAAGAATGGTGTGATGCGGGCCGGCATATAGGTGTACTGCAAAAGGCCCGCGCAGGCGCCGGCCAGCAGGACTCGCCACCAGCTGCGCTGGCTCCAGCCCAACCACATCAGAGCCAGGCAAAGAGAGAGAAGTAGGGGAAGGAAGTTGATTCGGAACGCGGTGCGGCCGAGAATTGTATGGCCGAGGGAGACGGCGAGCAGCGCAGCCCCAGCGCCGCCGATCAGCAGGCCTCGCCAAGGAGTGGCCTGCCCACTTTCCTCGTCTCTACCAAATAGCAGTTGCCCCAACCAGAAGAGGGCAAAGACCGTACCGGCACTGGCAAGGGCCGCAGGTAGACGGATAGCCATCACCGTTCGCCCCATTAGGGAAATGGCAATCGCAACGGCATAGACAATCAACCCTTCGCGTCCCCTGTTTTCAGGGAAAAAAACTGCATGATCTCCCTGCAAAACGCGAATGGCATCTACGCCGTGGGCGCCTTCATCAAAAAAGAGCCCTGGGGGAATTTCGCTCAGGCGATGTAAACGCAGCGCCTCGACTGCTAGCGCCAAAGCGAGCAGGGTCCCCACCGTTGCCAATCTTATGTGGGGCATTCGTCGTTTACCGAGCCAGCCGTTCTGGATAGATATTGTGAAAATGGAACCCAAGGCATGCATCTACTCTCATGGTCTGAGACCAATTCCGTGCGTGCTCCCGTTACGGGGCTTCATCCAGTTGCAGGCGCGCCAGCACGATTTCCGTTTTCCAGACATCCAGTTCGGCAGTTGGTTTGTGCGTCTCGGCGTCGTAGATGACCAGCCTCAACTCGTACTCTCCTGGAGGCAGGTCAGCCGGTAGCGAAAGATGAAAGAGATTGTCGACCGGCAGGTCCGGCTTCCACCGACTCGTCTGCTCCCAGAGCGGATCCATCAGGGGAACATCATCCTGGAAAAACCTTTCGCCAGCGGTATCGTGGAGACGAAGAGACCCTACATAGTCGGCTTCCAGCCCCGGGGCGGTCTGCAGTCGCAGGGCCGCCCAAAGCGCGCGTTCCGTTCCCAGATTGACTATATCCTCAGTTGACAGCTGCCGCTCGCCCTGTCCCAAGGCGAACCCCACGAGTGTTATTCCGCCATCATAGACGACGGTGAGGGGCTCCAGATCATCATAGGGTGTCAAGGGACGGTCCAAGGCAAAATCAGTGAATGTGTGGACCTGGAAGGCGGCGTGCTGTTCGCTGCCCAGAAAGCGTCCGTGCTTGTTAAGAAGAGCAACTATGTACTCTTCTTCATCGTTGTGGTGGGGAGCGTCGTCGTTCCAGTCCACGACTCTGACTGTGGACAGCTCTTTCATGCCCACCAGCGCCGCTTCCACCTTCTGCGTCATGAATGGGAGGGTCGTATCGATGACTTGGACTGACGCCGCGCCCCTATACAGAAACTCGAAACTGTTGTGCCCACTGGATCCGGGTCGAGGAACCAGGTAGACCATGTTCGCATCGGAAGGCAGTGCGTTCAGTATCTGCGCCCATTCCGTCCACTCTACATCGTATGCCCAGTTCAGTCCGGGGGCGGCTGTCCACTCTTCAAAGTAGACACGATAAGTGTGTGCGCCTTTTCCCAGAATAAATCCACCTACCACCGCGCTGACAGCAATGGCGGCACTGATGCCGTTCTCTTGGAAAATTGAGGCCGCGCGTACCCCTAGCGCAGGAATGCGGAGCTTGAGCAGATGGAACGCCTCCCACAGGCCGACGGCAACGAGCAGATAGATAGCCGGAAAGGCGCCTATGATGCGTACAGTATTGGGGGGTGTGTTCTCTACAGCCAGCGTCGCCGGCAGGACCAGCAGCACAAGCCAGAGGAGCAACAGACGATAGGCGGGCCGTTGCCAGCGCCAGATCGCCACAGCAACACCCAGCCAAAAGAAGAAGGATTCCCATGGATTCAGCAGCGGCTGGCCGGAAAGATTGTGCCGCAAATTCGGGTCGCCGTGAAAGCCAAAGGACAATAGGTATACCCACACATTTTTCAGGAATATGTCCAGAGGACCGTCTTGGATGAGACTGGGATCGAGGATCCAAAGTTGACTGGCACGCAGAAACAGGTGGTCCGGGTGGAGGGTGAAATAGATGACCATCGGTGCAGCCGCGAGCGCAGCCGCGCCCGCGAAGAGGCCTGCCCGCGGCAGTTCTGTTCGCAAACTGTATTTGGCGTCTGAGCGGAAGGGCACCAGAAAGCTCAAACCGTAAAGTAGAAATAGAATGGGTGTGATGCGTGAAGGTGTGTAGGTGTGCAGAAGCAGACCAGCGCACGCGCCTGCCAACAGAATTCTCCCGCCGCTCTTTTGCCTCCACCCCCACCACAGCAGGGCCAGACAAAGAGTAAGTAGCAAAGGTACGAAATTGACTCGAAACGCAGTGCGGCCGAGAATCGTATGGCCCAGGGAGACGGCCATCAGTCCCGCTCCAACGCCGCCGATCAGCAGGCCGCGCCATGGCGTTGCCCGCCCACTTTCTTCGTCTTTTCCAAAAAGCAGTTGCCCAAGCCAGAATACGACGAGGACTGTACCCAGGCTGGTCAGCGCCGTTGGCAGACGAACGGCCAGCATTGTCCTGCCCAGAAAGCTGATGGCGAGGGCGATTGGGTAAATGCCGAGCCACTCGCGGCCATTGCTCCTTTCGGGGAAGAAAATCGCGTGCTTCCCCTGCAAGACCTGGAGGGCATCCAGTCCATTTGACCCCCCATCGTAATATAGTCCTGGGGGGATTTCGCTGAGGCGATAGAATCGCAGTGCCGCGGCGATAAGAATCAGCGCGAACAGGATCCCCACCGCCGTGAATTTGATGAAGGGGCGCCCATCCCCTCGCGACCCGGCTGCGCCGGCCGCAAGTGGCGTTGAAGTCGTCTCAGGCATAGGCTGACTTTCGCGGTTCAAATGCCGTTGCCCAGGTTCTTCCGTCATTGGAGTTTCGCCAGCTGCAGGCGCGCCAGAACGATTTCCGTATTCCAGATATCGAGTTGGGCGGTCGGCTTTCTCGTATCGGACTCGTAAATGACCAGCCTCAACTCGTACTCTCCAGGGGCGAGGTCGGCTGGAAGTTCAAGATGGAAGAGATTGTCGACCGGTTCCTCCACCTTCCACCGGCTGGTGTGTGTGTGACGGGAGTCAAGCAGGCTCTCATCTTCCTGGAAGACCCGTGCGCCGCCGGCATCGTGGAGACGCAGGGACATCACATAGTCAATCTCCAACCCCGGGGCGGTCTGTAGTTGCAGGACAGCCCACATGGCGCGATCGGTTCCCAGGTCGACGATGTCCTGGGCAGGGAGTTGCCTTTCACCCTGGCCCAGCGCGAACCCAAGCAGAGATAAGCCGCCATCATAGTCGATAGGTAGCGGTTCCAGTTGCTCGTATAATGTCCAGGGCCGGTCGAGCGCAATATCGGAAAAGGTGTGAATCTGAAGGCCGACATGTTCCTGGCTGCTTTCGTAGCGTCCGTGCCGGCTCAGAAGATCGAAAATGGGTTCCTCTCCATCTCCATGCCACGGAGGGGCATTCCAGTCCAGGAGTTTCACGGTTGCCAGGTCTTTGGCGGCCAAAAGCTTTGCTTCCACTTCCTGGGGCATATAGGGCAGGAGCGGATTCGTTACTTGGACTGACGCCGCGCCGTGATACAGATATTCCAAACTATAGTATCCGCGTGGTTCGACTCGGGGCGCCAGGTAAACCATGTTCTCATCGGACGGGAGTGTGTTCAGCGCCTGCGCCAATTCCCGCCATTCGATATGATAGGCCAAATACAGTTCGGGCGCGTTCGCCCATTTCTCAAAGTAGTTGCGGTAGGTGAACACGCCCTGCCCCAGAATCAAGCCGCCGAGCAGGGCGCCGAGTGCAATGGTGGCTCTGGCCTTATCTTTCCCGGATAATAGGTCTGCGCGGACAGCCAGGGCGGGCCAGTGCTGTTTCAGCAGAAGAAATGACTCCCACACTCCGACGGCAGCAAGCAGATAGATGGCCGTTGTGGCGCCGAACATTCGAATCGTGTTCGAGGCAGGCACGCCCTCAAATGCAAGCGTCGCCGGCAGGGCCAACAGCCCCAGCCAGATTATCAGCAGGCGGTAGGCGGGCCGCCGCCAGCGCCAGATCGCCGCGCCGACACCCAGCGAGAAAAAGAGGGTTTCCCATGGATTCAGCAGCGGCTGGCCTGGAAGGTTGTGGCGCCAGTTCAAGTCGCCGCGAAAGCCAATTGCCAGGAAATGCAACCATAAATTTCGCATAAATTTGCCCCATGGATCGCCGTGGCTACGTCCAGGATCGAAGAGCCAGAGCTGGCTGCTGCGGAGCAAGAATTGGTCCGGGTGCAATGCGAAATGGATGACAATTGGCGCCGCCACAAGCGCGGCGGCGCCCAGAAAGATGCCGATTCTCGGCAATTCGGCTCTCAACCTGTCGCTGAAGCCATGACGAAAGGGCGCCAGCAGAGTGATGCCCAAGAGGAGGAACAAAATCGGCGTGATGCGCGCAGGCATATAAGTGTAAAGGGAGAGCCCCGCGCACGCGCCTGCCAGCCCGACACGCCACCCGCCCCGCTGTCTCCAACCAGACCAAAGCAGGGCCAGACAAAGTGAGAGCGTCAGAGGCAGCAGATTGATCCGAAACGCGTTGCGTCCAAGGATAGTCTGGCTGAGGGAGACGGCGAGCAGGCCGGCCGCCACGCCGCCAATCAACAGGCCACGCCAAGGGGTCGGCCGCCCGCTTTCCTCGTCCGTTCCAAAGAGCACCTGCCCCAACCAGAATAGGGCAAAGACCGTGGTGGCGCTGGCCAGGGCCATGGGCAGACGGAGAGCCAGCATCGTCCGCCCCAAAAAGGCGACAAACGGGACAACAGTATAGACGATGAGTCCCTCGCGCCCATTGTTTTCCGGGAAGAAGACGGCATGTTCCCCCTGCAACACACGCAGGGCATCTACGCCATGTGCGCCTTCATCATGGTAAAGTCCCGGGGGGATGTCGCTGAGGCGATGGAAGCGCAGCACCACGACAACCAGCGCCAATGCGACCAGGATCCCTCCTGTCACCAAGGAGAGGCGCAGTCGATCGGGACTCTTAGAGACAGCCTCCCTGCCCTGTCGCTGTGAAGAAGCTAACGTTTCGGTCATCAGTCTAGTTATCGGTGCCCGCTTGGGTGCCGGGCAAGAGGGCGCGCTCTTGCAGGGCCAAGTTGCACAGAGGCTGGCGTACTGCGGACGCGCACCCTGTTGCAACAGGGTGTTTTTCTTTGAGACTCAGAACTCAAGTATAGAGAATCCGGCTTTATCGTCCAACTATGTCCCTTAAACGATAAGGATTGACGCCGGCTCCAGGGCGGCGCTGCAATTTGGCTTTCATGCGCTTTCAGATATGATATCCCGCAAAAGACTGACAGACGTTTGGAACGCCGCGCAGAAACTGTATTGGACGGCATTTATGCGAACGGTTGCAATGATTCTGGCCGGCGGGGCGGGCACACGGCTGACCGTCCTTTCCGAGGAGCGGGCCAAGCCCGCAGTACCCTTCGCCGGCAAGTTCCGCATCATCGACTTTACGATCAGCAACTGCGTCAACAGCGGCCTCGATACAGTAGGCATACTGACGCAATATCGCCCCCACAGTCTCAACGAGCACATCGGGATCGGCAAACCCTGGGACCTGGACCGTCAGCACGGCGGCATACGCCTGCTGCAGCCGTACCAGGGCCGCGGCGCGCAGGACTGGTACGCCGGCACCGCCGATGCGATCCTGCAGAACCTGAATTTTCTCTCAGAGAACGGCGCCGACACCGCGCTGATTCTCTCCGGCGACCATATCTACAAAATGGACTACGGTCCGATGCTGGCGTCTCACCACGAAAAGGGCGCCGATTTGACCATCGCGGTCATGCCAGTGCCAATCGAGGAGGCGCACCGTTTCGGCATCATGGAGACGAACGCGCAAGGCGAGATCGTCCGCTTCCATGAGAAGCCGGAGCAGCCGACCAGCAACCTGGCGTCGATGGGAATCTACGTGTTCAGCAGCCGCGTGCTGGCCCAGCGTCTGCAGGAAGAGGGGGCCGACGGCCCGCGCAGCGATTTTGGCATGCATGTAGTTCCCGACATGCTGGCGGCCGGGGACCGTGTATATTCCTACCCGTACGCCGGCTATTGGGTGGATGTCGGCACAGTCGATGCCTATTGGAAGACAAGCCTCGAGCTACTGGAAGCAAACCCCGCCCTGGACCTCTACGCGGACACCTGGCCAATCCACACGCGTTCGGAGGAGCGGCCGCCGGCCAAGCTGGGCCCGCAGTCCCAGGTGGCACAGAGCATGGTGTCCAACGGCTGTGAAGTCCATGGCCATGTCAGGCGGAGCATTCTCAGCCCCGGCGTATATGTCAGCCCCGGCGCGGTCGTGCAGGACAGCGTCATCATGAACGATTCTTGGATCGGGCCCGGCGCGCGCTTGGACAGGGTCATCATCGACAAGCAGGTCATCGTCGGGTTCGGGGCGCAGGTCGGATGCGCCATGTCAAGCGATCCACGGCCCAATGAACTGATTCCTGACAAGTTGAACGGCGGGCACACGGTCGTCGGGAAGGGGGCGTTTATTCCCGACGGGGTGCGCATCGGCACGAATGTAATCGTCAACAGTGACAGCGCTGAAGAAAACTTTCCGCCTGATCTTGTCGTAGAGGACGGGCAGACCGTATAGGGGGCCGTTTACCATGGCCGGGGCTTTTGCCATGATCATGGCTGGGGCGGACAATGCCGACCTCAGTGTTTTGACCGAGATCCGTTCGGAGCCGGCAGTTCCATTTGCCGGCAAGTTCCGTCTGATCGATTTTTCCCTCAGCAACTGCGTCAACAGCGGCATTCAAAACGTCGCCGTGCTGACCCAATACCGTCCCCGCAGCCTCAACGATCATATCGGGATCGGCAAGTCCTGGGATCTCGACCGTTCCAGCGGCGGCGTGAGGCTGCTTCAGCCCTACCGCGGCGGCCCCTACGGCGATTGGCAGCGCGGCTCCGCCGACGCCATCCGAAGGAATCTCGACTACGTGCTCCAGCAGAAGGAGGAGTGCGTCCTCATTCTTTCCGGCAAGCATATCTATCTGATGGATTACCGGCCCTTTCTGGCGCATCATCTGGAAATGGGGGCGCCGGTAACGGTCGCCGTCCGCCGCGTGGGCCGGCATGAGACCCATCGTTTCGGAATTATTTCGTTGGACGCGGACAATCGCGTCATCGAATTCCAGGAAAAGCCGCGGCGCACGCAACAGAATCTAGCCAATATGGGGGTGTACATCTTCCGGCGCGACTATCTGGTCGATGTTTTGAGCAGCAGCAGCGGCGATGACATTGGTCAGCACATTCTGCCGGAGCTGGTGGCGCGCGGCCACGTCGCCAGCTATACCTACCCCGGCTATTGGGCTGACGCCAGCACGGTGCAGGCCTACTGGGACGCCAATATGAGTCTGCTGGCGGAGGAGCCGGCGCTGAATCTCTACGCGCCCGAGTGGATCGTGCACACGCGCAGCGAGCGGCGCGCGCCGGTAAAACTGGGGCCGGCCGCGGCTGTGAACGGGGCGCTGCTCTCGAATGGCTGCCAGATCGAGGGCGCGGTCGAACACAGCATTCTTTCTCCCGGCGTGCAGGTGGGGGAGGGTGCGCTCGTGCGCGACAGTGTCATCCTCCATGACTCGATCATAGAACCCGGCGCCGTCGTCGAACGATGCGTTGTCGACAGGCAGGTGCGAATCTGCCAGGACGCGCGCGTGGGTCATTCCGACGACAACAGTCCCAACGGGGACCTTTCGGCCCGGCTCAGCACCGGCCTGACGCTGATCGGCAAGGGCAGTATGGTTCCGGCAAAAATGAGGCTTGGCCGCAACGTCGTGGTCCACCCGTTCAGCCGTGCCGAAGCCTACGACAACAGCGGCATTGTGGAGAGCGGAACGAGCATTGGCCGCAACCTGCGCTGAATGCAGCGATCAATGGCCGCCGGACTTTGCGCGGTAGCCCAGTTCCTTCAGCAACGCGACCAGCCGCTGCCTCTGATCGCCCTGAATTTCGATTTCCGCGCCCTTGACCGCGCCGCCGCAGCCCAGCTTGTCCTTCATATATTTCGCAAGGGCGCGTTTGCCGACATCCGGGCTCTTTATGCCCGAGATGATCGATACGGTTTTGCCTTTGCGCCCTTTCCGCTCAAGACGGACGAGAACCGGCTGCGTTCCCTGTAAGGCAAAGGGCGCGGCCGGATTCCTGGGGCTTTCCGGTGGGGCCTGTTCAGGAACAGGGTCCGGGTCCGTCGAGTAGACGAGGCGCGGTCCTGCCTTCCTGGCGGGGGCGGCGTTCGGCCTTTTCGCTCTGCGTTTCGACATGGTTCGACTGTTTCCTGCCCGACGGAAGAGGGAGAATATTGAATTGCGCCCCAGCTTCCCGCCTTTGCTCACCACCTAGCGCGCGTGGCCGGCGAATGGGACCGAATGGGACGCGTCAGGAGATTCGCAATGAAGTATAGCATCAGTGGCGAAATTGCCCAGTCGGTTCGCCTGGACTTCGCGCCGGGAGAATATGCCTGGGTGAGCAAAGGGGCATTGATGGCCTACACTTCCGGCCTGCAGTGGAGCTTGCGCGTGCCGGGCGGCGCGGGGGGCGCGCTGCGGCGCAGCCTGTCCGGCGAAGGCATCGCCCTCACTTACCTGGAAACGCAGGCCGAGGACCAGCATGCGCTGCTGGCGGCCAATGCGCCCGGTCATTTGGAGATATGGGACCTGGAGGACGACGGCGCGGTGACCACGACGCGCGGCTCCTTTGTGGCTGCGTGGGGCGAGGAAGTCGATATCACGGTTACGGTGGCGCGGCGCGCCGGTGCCGCGGTCTTTGGCGGAGCCGGTCTCTTCCTGCAGACGATTTCCGGCGTCGGGAAGGCGCTCGTGCATGGCAGCGGTGACTTTTATCAGCGCCAGATGGCGGCGGGTGAAGAGATGCTTGTGAGCACGGGCAATTTGGCGGCCTTTTCGGCCGAAGTCGACTATGACATTCGCGGTGTCGGCGGCTGCCGGCGAGTCCTGTTCGGCGGCGAAGGGCTGTTCATGACCAATCTGCGCGGGCCCGGACGCGTCCTGCTTCAGACGCTCAAGCGCAACTACGCCGCCAAGTCGACGGGCTGAGCAATTCCGGCGCGCCGCCGCTTACAGGGCCCTTCAAGCCGCGCGTCTGCCCGTATCCGGCAGGATGACTGTCTCTGCATTGAAGCAGTTCGGCCGCAGCACGGCGCCGCGGCTAAGTTGGTGCAGAACCGGCCACCGCCGGACAGGTCGCCGCACAAATTCCCGCATCAGGAGGTGCTGCGTGGGTTCAGACAATCAGTCTATGGCGGAGACCGTACGCGGTGAGGTTCGCCTGCCGGATCCCGTAGACGATGCAATTCTGACACTCGGCGTGCGTATGCGCGATCCACTGCCGCACGAAAAAATCGCGTCGTTGTTCGGCATTGCGCGTGACGAAGTCAGCAGCATTTGCCAACCCTATGCTGCGTTCCTGCGAGACATAGGAGAAGACGGCCCCGGGCTCGTCTACACAGGGCAGTCGAAGAAGCAGGCGGTGCGCCCGCGCGGCAGGTGGGAAGATGCCGCATTCGGAAACAGCGGGCGCGACGCTTTTCGTAGACAACAGGTTGTGAATGGCGCCGACCGGCTGGCCGATCCTGTTGACGATGCAATCCTGACGTTGGGCGTGCGCGCGCGCAATCCGCTCTCGTATGAAGAGATTGCGTTGCTACTTGGCATTAACGCGAGGAGCGTCCGCAAGATCTGTCAGCCGTACAAGGATTTCATGCGTCAGGCGGGGGAGTACGGCGTTCGCGGGGTAACTTACACGGGGCGAGATTCTATTTGAACCCGTAGCCCGCCGGCATCCTCAGCGCGCCGGCGCAGCCACAAAGATCTGCCGCAAAATGTCGTTTCGTTCGGCTTCCGTCGTCCAACGCGGCTGCGCATAGTCCTCAATCACAGTGGTCAGGATTTCGGTGTTAATCACGCGGCCCTGGTGGATCGTGTGGCGGGCAATCAGCGACGTGCGCGTCTGCCAGCTCCACATCTGATCGAAGAACAGATTGCCTAAGCCGTAGACGATGATGCCGGGTTCTTCACCCGCGTACCCATACGGCTCCATCGCCTGGGGCACGTGACTCTGGACGCCGGTGACAATATCGGCGCCGGCTGCGCGCAGCTCGCGGAAATCCCGCACCTGCCGTGACAGCGGTCCCGGGTTGTAGCTCTCCTCGTATTGCAGTTCGACCGCGATCACATCGACCTGGCTGCGCAGCAATTCGATCGTAGCAAATATCTTCTCTTTGTTGTCGAAATAGTAGCATGCGCCCGGCTCGTCTGCAGTCGCCCTGGCGAAGGTGGGATGGTGCGCCAGGGCCGCGATGAAGGCAAAGCGGTTGCCGTTGTGGATCAACAACAGCGGCGTGCAAGCCTCTCTTTCATTCAGGCCGGCCCCGTAGATCTGGATCCCGTTCTGGCGATACCAGCCGATCGACTCGCGCGCGCCGTCCCGCCCGAAATCGTTGACGTGGTTGCCGCTCAGCCCGACGATATCGGTCCCGATCGCTGCCAGCGCAGCCCAATAGTCTGTGTCGCTGCACAGGATCATGTTGTTCAGCGAAGGGTCGGCGACACAATCCTGCAGGAAGGGCACTTCATTGCTGACGTGGGTGATGTCTGCCGCGCGCAGCGTAGGCGCGATGACCCAGGCCGGGTAGTCGAAACCTTTTGCGTCCATGCGTGCTGCGGTGACGCGGGCCATCGCCGTGACGCCGGTCATGATCAGGGTCGTCAGCTGTTCAGGATTGCGGTTTGTCGGCTGCGTGATGTGCGGGCGCATCGCGTCCGCAATCGCCTCGCCTTCCGAGCCGGTCACAGCGACGACAACCGTAAGCGGATAGGCCGTTGCCCCGAAGGAATTGCTCAAAAGGTTGATGCCATTCAGATGGAGGACCTTCAGGACCGGCGTCAGGTTTTCGAAGGGTACAATCGCGATGGCGTCGACCGTCGCTTCCAGCAGAGCGGGAAGGGAACTGCTGCTGGCAAAATGCACAGAGTCATCCGCCTCTTCGCCGAAGACCACCTCCAGCTCGGAGACGTAATCCGCCTCGACGATCAGGGGACCGCCGCCCCGGCCCTGCCAGCGCAGCCGCAACTCCGCGATCGAAACATCATCCTTGACCGTACCGAAGGGGGCGACCGGCGCCATATAGCGTGTATACAGCACACCTTCGGTCTGTTCAGTGCCGAGAGCCAGTTGGATCTGCACGTCGGCGTTGCGCGGCTGATCGAGCAGGTAGACCGTCTTGCGGACGCCGTCGGTCTCGATCGAGTCAAGTTCGACGATTAACGCGAGCAGTTGGTTGAAATATCGCTCCGGCAGCGATGAATCGAGCGCAAGCGTCAGCCAGTCGCTGCGAACTCTCTCCTGCGCCGCAAGCGGCTGCGAAAGCAGTGCGGAGGGAACAAGCTTTTCTCCACCGCCATCAGTCCCGCCGGCAAAGAGCGCGATCGAGACGGCGGCGCCCACGCCGACGAAGCCAAGCAGCGCCGAGACGAGCATCCGGCTGGACGCACGCAGGCCCGGGCGCACACCGGTGAGGAACGCCTGCTCAATGCGTTCCAATCCGGGCCTTCCAAGTCGGTTCCAGAAAGCGCTAAGTCTGTTCAACATGGCTGCGCCGCTGCCTCACATTCGGAGCAAGGTGAACGATGGCGTACTGCTGACAGCAAGTCCAACTTAAGAGTATATGGCGAAGGTAGGAATTGGTCAACGTCCGGCGACCACGCAGGTCGCGCCGGCAGAGTCCGCTTGGCTGGCATTTTCCCATTTGAAGCACGCGGCTGGATAGAATGCAGGAGCAACAGTGACCTGTCTGAAAGTGACCCTGGAAGCAAGTCGCCATGTGCGGCTCGCGAAGATATTGCGTTGACAGACAGAGCGCATTCCGGTACATTTCCGTCTGATTCCGACAAAACGATGATGGAGCCTCAACGAATCGTATGCGCGTGCAGTTCCAGGCAATATAACCGACGGCCGGACGGCCAGGTCTGCACATCAGGATGATTGGAGATTGAAGTTGGCGACAGGAAACGTTGGCGAGGTTGTTCGACTGTGCGGCAAGTTGGGGGTCATCGCCTTTGGCGGACCGGCCGCCCATATTGCCATGCTGGAGGATGAGGCGGTGACGCGGCGCAAATGGCTGAGCCGCGACCATTTCCTCGACCTGGTTGGGGCCACCAATCTGATCCCCGGCCCCAATTCCACCGAAATGATGATTCACATCGGCTACCAGCGCGCCGGTTGGCCGGGCCTGCTGGCCGCCGGCATCTCGTTCGTGCTGCCCGCTGTCGTGCTCTCGACCCTACTGGCCTGGGTCTACGTGAAGTACGGCATGTTGCCGGCCGTGCAGCCCTTGCTGATGGGGATAAAGCCGGCCGTGCTGGCGGTGATCCTGGGCGCGCTGTGGCGCTTGGGGCGGACGGCTTCGAAGCCGAAAGCGGCGATGAAAACGCGCATCGTTCTCGGCATTATCGGCATCGCGGTGGCGGTTGCCGTCTATTTTGGCGCGCCGGTTGTATGGTCGCTGGTCGCCGGCGGCGTTCTTGGGATGGCTGCCCTGCGGGCGACGGGTGGATTGCCCGCCGCCGCGGCGCTTCTGGCATTGCCGGACGGCCGCTTCAATCTCCCTTGGGCCGAAGTTTCGCCGTCTTCAGCGCTGAAGTGGGCGGCGCTCGTCGCCGCCTCGGCGGTCCCGGCGCTGACGTTGGGCGCGCTGGGGCTCTTTTTCCTGAAGGTCGGCAGCGTTCTCTACGGCAGCGGCTACGTGCTGGTCGCCTTTCTTGAGGACGAGCTGGTGCATACGAACGGCTGGCTGACGCAGCAGCAGCTGTTGGACGCCATCGCCATCGGCCAGTTTACGCCGGGGCCGGTTCTTTCGACCGCAGCCTTCATCGGCTATGTCCTGGCGGGCGTCCCCGGCGCGGCCGTCAGTGCGGCCGCGATATTCGCGCCGTCATTTGTCTTTGTCGCCATACTCAACCCGATCGTGCCCCGGCTGCGCCGCTCGGTGTGGATGGCCGCGTTCCTGGACGCCGTCAACGTCAGCGCGGTCGGGCTGATGGCCGCAGTACTCGTACGTTTGACTGCGGATGTGGTGACGGGCTGGCCGGCCGCGGTGATCGCGCTGCTGGCCGCGGCCGCGGTGCTGCGCTGGCGCGTCAGTTCGGCCTGGGTGGTGGTTGGGGGCGCGCTGCTCGGCTGGCCGCTGTCGCTGCTGGTCTAGTATTGGGCGAGCTCGGCGTCAACTCTCGCACGGCCGGAAGGGCTGATCATAGGCCCGGATGAGAGGAATGAGGGGGACGCCGTCCACATCCAGCCGTTGCTCCCAGCAGGAATTGTCAATGACGCCTTCACAATGGGCCCGGAGGACCCGCTCCCAGTGGGTCTGGGAGAAAAAGAGATTCCCTCCTTTGGCAATATCTGTAGCATTGAGAAAGCCCAGATAAAGCAGAACGACAGGAATCCCCAGGGTAGCCAGTTTCCAGGACCAGGCAAACCGGTTGGACAGCTGGTAGTGGCTGTCGCGCGAAATATTCCAGGCGCTTCCGGTCGCTGATTGAAGACCGGCGGCTGCCTGCTGTATCGCCTGGCCTATTCTCTCGTGGTTCTCGATCGTATCACAGGAGGCCGTTCCCCTAAGGCGTTTTCCAGACGATGACCGCTTCAGTTCATTCCAGTGCGCCTTCGCCTCAATCAGCAGGAGTCCCCTTTTTCCCCCGATAGTGCATGTGCTGGCAATGTCGAAGCTCGGTGTTCTGGGACCGTTTTCAGAGTTTGCCAGCCACCAGTCCTTAAGGCGTTCGCTCACAGGCTGTGGCAAGAGATCCGTGGATTTGTCCAGTTCCACTTCATCCGCGGGTGCCTTATCCCATGACCCGTCCGCCTTCTGCAGGGGTCGGCCGCGCGGCATCCAACAATCGCGCGGTCTGACCGACACATCGTCAAGCCCCACCAGACCAGTGAGCCGGCTGCCGACCTCTTCTGTTCCCCCATCAGTCAGCAGGACGCAGCGAGGCCGACTCCCACGGTTATCCTCTCCCAGTTGCTGCGGCCAGCTCACGCCCTGACTCCTCTGACACCTCCGACACCGGGTCAGGAAGCCGATCTACGACCTCCTGCGACCAGTCCTGCCGCGTCCTTTTTTCTTGCTCTTCCGCTCCGCCAGCATCTTCAACGCCTGCTCCAGGGTGATGCTTTGGGGATCCGCGTCCTTGGGCACGGTGGCGTTGGTATGTTGATGGTTGACGTAGGGCCCGTAACGCCCGTCGAGGATGCGGATCGGGTCACCGTCTTCGGGGTGCGCGCCCAGATCCTTCAGCACCGTGCGCGCCGAACTGCCGCCCCGTCTGCCCGGCGCCTCTTTGATCAACGCCAGCGCGCGCGGCAGGTCCACCTCGAGCACATTGTCCGGCGGTTTGAGGCTGACGAATTTCCGGTTGTGGACGACGTAGGGGCCATAGCGCCCCACGCCGGCGCGAACCTCTTCGCCGTCGTCAGGATGCGCGCCGAGAAGCCGCGGCAGGCTGAGGAGCCGCAGAGCAGTCGGCAGGTCAATATCCTTTTTCGCCAAACCGTCCGGCAAACTGACCCGCTTAGGTCTGCCATTCCCTGCGCTTTCCCCTCCGTCGGAGGCCTTCTTTACCGCCTTTCCGGGCGTTGCCGTTCCCGCGACAACCAGGTCTCCAAGCGCGTCAACCGCCTTCGCGCCGAGCCCGGGCACCCGCCCCAACTCCTCGATAGAGGCGTAGGGCCGGCTGGCTTCGATAGCCTTGGCTCTTCCAGGCCCGATTCCGGGCAGCGACGAGAGTTCCTTCAACGTGGCCGAATTGATGTCCACCGGGCCCGACGGAGCAGCCGCCTTTCTCCTTGTTCCCCTCCGGGTTGTTTCCCTGGCCTCGTCCTCTCCCAACTGAACATAGGCGCCATAACGACCTTCCTTGAGCAGGACCGGCTGGCCGCTCCCAGGGTCGGCGCCCAGCAACGCCGGTCCCTCCTG
>CATOTS010000013.1 GCA_951813625.1 uncultured Caldilineaceae bacterium
GTCTCAGGTTCCAAAGCTGTCGGAAGTGCATCATGTGAACGAGGTGGTGGTGCTTCAGCCATGACTGCGACTCCATGAGTCTTAGTGAACATGAGGCGAACATCCGAATCTCGATCGCCCTGTCGCTTTGGTTCTTCACTGTTACCTTCACAGTCTTCTCAGTAAAACCGTATTCGCGGCTAACCGGACCTCGTTCTTCTCCTATCTCTATGCGAATGCCTCGTTGGGTCGGCAGGCGATCCATATCCAGTCCTTTAGAGTGGCTAACCCAACTCCTAGCATTGCGCCGACGACCGCCCAAATGGCGTTCTCCCACATAGATTCTCTATCCTAGGGCTTCATGCCTCGTGATGTGGCTTGGATTAAAGAATATGGCGAGATCAAGCGTCACTCTTTCACCCAAGCTGGGCATGACCTGCCCCCGATGTTTGTATCACCCGTTATGTTAGTCCGACAGCACGGGGACAGGTTCGGCAGGCAAGAGGGCCTCAGGCGCCGCCGGGGTGGCGGGTCGCTGGGTTCGTCACATCGGTGCTCAGCTGGATCCGCTGCGTAGTAGAGGCAGCCAGCGCCATAGAAACGTAAATGTCCCCGCACAGGTTCTGATTGTCAAGAAACCCGATGCCATGCCAGCCCGCTTCCTCCGCCCTCATGGCGTATTCCGCCGCTTTTCGGGTACGGGGACGGACGGCGGTTATAATCTCCACCTGGCTATTTGTGACACTTTGCAAGGTCACTCTCCCTTGTTCGCTCAACCTTCCGAATGCCGATGTTGCCCGGAAGGGCGGGAGCTACGGGTACGGGGGACAGGTGGTGGGCCTATTTTGACGATAGACAGAACCATCTTCGAATTGTGGCTCGGAACTCTATGAAGACGGTTTCGGCGATAGGCGGTACCAATTTGTCCCACCCTAATCGGTTCCTTCGCCCGTGGGTTCCGTCCCTTAAGTTTCCGCTCAAACATAGTATCGGAGCTAGGTGATCCTGTAAGCCAACTAGGTTCCGGGCATTGACCAAGATCGGACTCGATGACGACGAACCACTCCGGAATAGCTGGCCGAATACTCGATGCAATCATAGCGTCCGAATCAAGATCGTCATGTAACCCAACTAATTCTAGCTGGATGACATCGGCAATTTCGACCACCGGATCACCTTGCAACAAAAACTCAGGAAGGCTTTCGATTCTCCATGGAGAAACCTGATCATCCCGTGAGGGTCGGCCCGCCAACATCCCCTGGCGGTCGCCTGATTTGTCATAAAGGGCGGCAACAAGGTACCCAGGATGGAATAGGCACCTCCAAGGCATCGAGCGTTTGTCTCGATGAACCGCAGAGAAATCCTTTCTGCGGTGCGGTTTGTGGACCTCCTGGACTGCGTCCAATGGAACGACGGTGCATCCCATCTGCCTAATGTCGTCGGGTTGGCTAGGGTAGACCCGACAATGCCAGTATCTGGTTAATAAGGCTGAATCAACGTTGTTGTAAAAGCAGTAGAGCGGAATGGCGCGGGCTCTTCTAGCAAATCGTTCCAACCGCTGTATCTGAAATTCTGAACCAGGCATTCTACTTACCCGATGCCGAAGTCGATAACTGAAAATAGTGGAGGTGTCAAGGGTTACCTTCTTTGCTTGGACAGCATATCGACCGTACCCCTGCTTGGGATTACCTATGAACCACATCCAATCGATCCCATATCGTTTCTCCTCTGGCCTTGAGGCTTTTGCAACTTTAACTTGGCTTGATGTACTTCCTGCTATTTGAAGAGTTGAAATATCGGTAATCGTTTCTTCAGAAAAGCTGAGTTTATGCTGCCTTGCTTCACCCAACCACTCCCACGTAGTCCTCGCAATGTCATTGAACAATGTGAGAGGGGTGTTGGCAGAGGACAGTCCTAAAGAAGGGGCACCGCGGGTTGGCGTTGTCATCTTTCAGCCCCTAGGCACCAACGCCATCTTGTCCCGTTCATTTGGGGCCATAATGTCAGTCTCCATCTTCCTCTGCTGGAGTTTTCACCAGTTCTTCCATGGCTCTGTAGTGATCAGGATCGAGCGTCTTAATAAGGGTCAGTAGGTCCTTGAGGACTGGCCTCGCCTCAGCAAGCAAGGACGGATCGTGTTCCGGCTCTCCAATCGCCTCGCTATGAGAGTGCGTGTTTACGAAACGAAGGATGCGCGTCTTCATCACCTCATCGAACTCAACATCCCTTAGCTTGCTCCATAAGCCGCCAGAGATCTGTGGCATGCGAAAGGCCAAGAACCCTTCCAATAGGCGACGAGCCATATTGGGGAGGACATAATTCTCGGCTAGGTTGGTTTGAGCATTCTGTGACTCCAGGAAGATACGGGCGAAGAGATAGTGATATTCGGACTCATACCTTTCGAGAAGTGGATCAAGCTGGCGGAGGTGTAGACAATCGCTGTCCCGTCTCCGTTACGAATTGCCACTCCAGCATGTAAAAGCGGGCGGGACGACTGCTTACTTCTTTCTTCCCCTGTCTTGGCATATGGTGAAGCCAGTTCTTGACGTTTCTGAAGAATGTGAAGTTATGTGTAAGGATAAAGAGTTGCCCCGCATGTTGTGTGCGTTCACGGATGAAACCAAAGGCTAGGAATAGAGAATGGCGTCCAAGCTGGACACTGGGTCGTCAAGTACTACCACTCCATTCGGTGCATCGAAACGCCTATCGTCAAGGCGACTTGAGAAAGTACAGCAGAGCAACGGCGGTGACTTCCCCTTCGCTCAGAGACTGAGCAGGTTCACCCCCTCGGGTGATCGCATAGCCAGTGTCCTTTACCTCAAGCTGTAACTCTCCATGACAAGATACTTTCGCAGGTCTTCGTTCAATTCGGCTGCCGGTCGGCGATGCTCAACTATTTCTTGTTCTAGCTGAACAATCTCTCCCTCAAGCCTCGTAACTTCATTTGACGCCTCTATGGCAGCTGATTTCGATTTCCAGGCCTCTTCACTTAGGCATTCGAATTCACCCAAGGAACCGGCTATCAAATCGGATGCAATACGTTCCCTCGCGGCAACGATCTGCTCCTCAAAGCTGTTGCATCTAGCGTTGTGCTTGTGCACAAGTAAGTTTAAGTCGTCAACGGCATCATCAGGCAAGTCAGGTAGGTTGTGGTTGAGAGTAGTAACTGCGAATACCTGACCCTTCTTCTCTCTTAGAGCATCAACAAGAAGGGACAACGCCTCGCTCGCTTGTTGCCGCACTCTGCTGAATTCTTCGAAAGCATCCTCGTAGCCCTTCGCCAGGTCGTCGTAAAACTGAGAACTGTGTGGTAGTTCTAGTGACGCAGTATCTCTAGCGGCTAGCTCAAGCACTCCGATTTGTTCGTTGATATTCTCAAGGAGGTTTTCGTAAGCAGCATTGAAGTGCACCTTGAGCCTATCCATTCGGTCTTGAGGAAGGGTCTGTTCGCAGAATAGACACTGCGTTGTGCCATAGCAATCATGCAGGGCGATCCCTTCGTGTACCCACGATGACAACTTCTCATCGTGTTCCAGCGACTGAATCGTCGCGGTGACGACAGTCGTTTCGAGCAATTTCACGACGTCGGTCGACATTTCGGACAACTTTGGGAACATGTATTCGATTTCGCCTATTCGGTCTTTAGCAGTCTCGTGTATCTGTAGTTGTAAGGACGTTCGAATATCATCAGCTAGACGATGTTCGTTACCGTTTCCGGAGTTCAGCATCTCCTCGGCACGCGATTGGTAACGGGACTTGTCGAAATTGTTGTATGGGTTTTGCCCCGTCGACCTTAATGTGTTCTTGATTACACGTGCCTCGCGAATACAGTGCCCGTCTAGAGTTCTTTCGTCGGAAGCTCTCCGCATTCGTCGCTCATCTCGTTCGGCAATGACCTCCCGTAGGCTAGCCCTGAACTTTTCGACCTGCGCCTGATTTTCAACGCTGTCTTCGCCAAGCACTAGTATCGGCGGAACATCGCCTCCAGGGGTTTGGGTCACATTCGCCGCCACAAAATCGCCGTTGAACACTCTAACGGGAAGGGTGGCCTGGGAAAAGTCGGAGCCGGGAAGAACACTCCCGTAGATGGAGACATCGGCCTCATAGTTGGTAGGCGCCGTCCGTGTTTCTATAGCATGGAAAAGCCTGCTGATAGTCGTCTTACCCGACCCATTCCATCCGTAGATCAGATTGTAGCGACCAAAAGTGGCTAGATCCTGAGGCCAAGTGAAGTCGTGGAGAACACCGGGGTGGTTCAGTTTCGAGATTCGATCTATGAGGGCCATAGGCTCCTTCTTTGGTCATCACCCGAGATTGCCAATGCGGAGTTAGCTACGAAGCCGATAAGGCATTTCCTTGACACCAGGTTTCGCATTAAGGCTGCCGAGGATGAGCAAGGGCGTGCACTCCACTCGTGGTTGCTGGCCTCAATTACCCTCACAGAACAAGCCGTTGAATTCCGTCCTGGTCCTGCAACGGTTGACTTTGCCCCGCATCTGTCCAAAGTACGTTGAGGCGCGTTCACGGAGTTTGGAGTTTGCTGGTCCAAGGTATTCGTCTACGTACCTCGACTGCCCCGTGGAATCTGTGATTGGACTCTTCGCCGCATCGATCGCGTGCCCCAATAGGTGAATGAGCATGTTCTTTGGGTCTAGGGGGTCTTGGTAGTCCTTGAACGCATCGATCGCCAGCGACTCCATGTGGTATCCCGAAATCTTCCTCTTGGGACGTGTGATGAAGCAGTCCGCCAGGGCCTTGGCGAGCTTGATCACGGGCACGACTCTTCCGTCCCTGGCCGTGTTAACTTTGGCGAGCTTCGTGGCAAAGTCATCAGGTCGAGCTACGTTGCTCCACTGAGTGCTCCCAGGATCGGCAATTCGAACACCGCCGCTGTTCGTTCGTATAGCGGGTAGTATCTGTATCTCGGTACCGTCGGAATAGCTGACCGTCACCGCCAGGTTTCCAGCACTTACGGTATTCTGCCGAAGCCGATCTTGGATGGTGTCCCGCACGTATTCTATGGCTCTTGCAGGAGGCTGGTTTACAAGGGAAGACTTGTTCAGCATGAGAAGGGCGTCGACATCGCTGAGGCCGGTCACGTAAGTGCCCTTCCGCACCGAACCGCCGAACATGGTCTGCACCACGTTGCCTTTCTGTTTGAGGAACCCGCACAAGCTTTCCAGACGCCTAGTGACGGTCTGGGTGTTCCTGCGAGTGTACTGCGCGAGTAAGGCTTCGCAGTACTCATTGAACCTATCGTCTGGCACGGGTCATGCCTCAGCTTCTGTCTCGACTAGATCGTCCAAGATGAAGAAGGGTAGGTAGTGGTCACAAGGTAAGTGGTTAGGGCAAGGAGTACATTGCCAGGTTGTGGTCAATGATAAACCAGTTGGTGACCATATGGTGGTAAGCATCGCTCTTGGAGAATGAGAGTGTTTTGCGAACATAGCGTGCCTGCCTTTGGCGCAATGTACAATACCAACGCTCCATATGGGAGAGTTCTCCGCTCTCTTTGCCGACTGCGCAATGGTTCTCTTTGGGCAGCGCTTGATACGCGTTCCAGAAGTCGCTATAGGAGAGACATCGGCGGTACGTAAACGGGACCTTGGCCCATAGGCGGCGACAACTCTGTTGGCTACGGTCACCGATCACAAAAGCCACGATCTGACGCGTTCGACGACACATGACGGTCCACAGCCAGCGTTTGTTGCGCCGTGTGCGCACAAAACTCCAGGCCTCATCGATTTCGAGCAGGTCATCGGGCTGGGCGGGCAACAAAGTTGCTCGGAGCGGCGGCAAGGATGCCACATGCGCTCGAATCCAGCGGGCAATCGTGTGACGATGAACAGCAAACAACCGACTCAGTCCGCGCAGGCTGATGCGTTCCTGGTAGGCTCTTAGGATGAGGCGCTTCTCTTTTTTTTCGCCTCTCGCTTGGATTCCAAAACCCGATACGCATTGCACTCTTTACAGTGATATTGCTGCTGACCAAGCCGGTTGCTCCCATTCTTGACGATATTCGTGCTCCCGCACACGCGACAACTGTAGGTGATCGTTTTCTGTATCATGCAACAATTCTACCACCACTTACTATTCGACCACTACCAAAATTCAGTAACTACCGAGGCAGATGCAGTGCCTGTTTTGACCAGGGCACGTTGACATTTGTCTGAACTGTGATTCATCTGATTTTTGTGATGGGGATGATTAAAGGCGGCGTTATAGGCGGTGGTCTTCGGTCCGGGAATCGGGGGAACGAGAGTTGGGACTGGATGCGGGCACCTGTAGATGCCGACCTTCTTTGATCATTGATTGGAAAGGTCAACGACCGTTAGCCCTTGATCGCTGCCGCCATTGAGGCTATCTGATCGCGTATTCGGTTGGCAGCCGCCACATTGGTCGGGCCGCACTGCCGGGAATACGGCGTTCTGCCGAAAGGGCCGGAACGCGAACTGCAACGTCAAGGGCAACGGCTTAATCCACGAATTTGCACGAATCTCCACGAAGAACGTCAACTGCGGGTTGGGTCAGGGGGGCGTTGCGGGGGGAGTCCCCCCGCACAAGGGAGGGCCGCAGGCCCGACCGTCCGGAACGGCAGTCTTTAGTCTTGAGTTCTCAGCTCTTAAACTACTTCCCCAATGAGACCCGGAAATTCTGCCCAGCAGCCGCGCCGGCGGATCGCCCATGAATCCAGCCTGCCCCCCTTCTGATAGTCCGTCGTTCGAAGAAGGACCCCCTTGAGAAACCAGGGACGAACAACAAGAATTGCCCAACAAACCGGGTTTCCGTGCAAGAGCCGGCGGCACGAGCTATAGTAGGACCATGACCGACGCGACATCCGCCGGAATTGACACCAGAAACAACATCGCAGGCGCCGCGCAACCCAATTTTGCGCAACTCCGGGCAAGAGAACTGAAACCGTGCTACACTGTCATTATCATGCCAATCCAACCGTGGGATTCCAGTCAATGTCAGCCCAAAAAAACTGGATCGACCCGACCTGACCGGACTTAACCGGACCTGACCGGACCTGACCGGACTTCGCTAAACTTTGGCCGCCCAAGACAAGCGCAAGAGACACCTGACAACCTTGACTGACCTCACATCACAAACACCCAGCCGCCGCCAACCCGGCAGCACACACGAATGAACCGCCACAACGACCGGCCCATGACGCAAGAAGGCAAGATGACGTGAAATAAACTGCAAGAGCGTTCCAACCATGCTACACTGTCAACATCATGCAAATCTGTCCACCCGAGCCGGCCCAATTCGAGCCAAAAGGCAGCCGCCCCAGATTCCTGCTACAATTCCTGCTGCGCTGCAAATGTCATGCAATTCAAACCACCACATTCTGCCCGAAATACGCCCGAATTACCGCCGATCCCGGCGCCCGACACCCCTCCCACAAGAAAAAAAATTGGACGACATTGGGCTATATTGGGCTACATTGGACGACATGAGTCGACGTATTCTGCCAAAACGAGAGGACTTCGCTTCCAGCGGACAGCGGAGCCAGACGACCGCCATGGCAGGTCTGCAAACACGCCAATCTTGCCACCAACGGCGGCACGAACCAGGACAGTTCTGCCAGGTTGAGAACGTCGAATCGCTCGGTCTTACCAGGGAAACTGCTTGGAAACTGGAAGGCGCCCGATTGAAGCCAAGTGCATTCACACTGTACCGCTCGACGGCGAGCGGGTGGCAGCGCCAGTGGCTCACGACCGCGGATGCGCCGATAAGCGGCCTGTTGCCTTTGGCGAACCAGACGTTGGTGGCCCTGACCGATCGACTCGTTGTCTCTGCCGGCGGGAGTGAATGGGAACCGGTCGAGAGCGGCGTGGACGGACAGTCGCTGGCCGCTCTAGGGCAGAGTGGAGAGCAGGTTGTTGTGGTTACGAGCGATGGCCAGATATGGCAGGGTCGGCACGCAGCCGATTGACTGCCGGAAGCCGGCAATCGAATATCGGAGGGCTTGACTGCTGGAGATCGAAGGGAAGAGTAGAGCAAAACGAAAGCCGCTGTATCTATCGCCAAGGAGTGACGCTATGAACGAAACGAACGACACAAATCCAGGCGCAATTGAGCTTGACGCTGAGCACTGGCTCCATGCGTATGAGCAAATGATCAGGATTCGCACCTTCGAGGAGGCGGCCAACGAACTCTACACCAGCGCGCGCATGCCGGGCATCGCCCACCTGTATATTGGCGAGGAGGCGATCGCCGTTGGCATCTGCGAGGCGCTGCGGCAGGATGATTACATCACCAGCACGCACCGCGGCCACGGCCATTGTCTGGCCAAGGGCGCCGAGCTGGACCGCATGTTTGCCGAACTGTTGGGCAAGGAGGCCGGTTATTGCCGCGGCAAAGGCGGCTCGATGCATATCGCGGACCAGGAGACCGGCAATCTCGGCGCCAATGGCATCGTCGGCGGCAGCGCGGGCATCGCAACCGGCGCGGGCATGTCGATCAAGCTGCGCGGGACGGACCAGGTTTCGGTCTGTTTCTTTGGCGACGGCGCCCTGGGGCAGGGCCTTTTGTACGAATCGATGAATATGGCCCAGCTCTGGAAGCTGCCGGTTATCTACGTATGTGAGAACAATCAGTACGGCGAGTACACCCACAACTCCAAGATGGCGGCCGGTTCCATGGTCGGTCGGGCGACCGCGTTCGGCGTTCATGCGCAGGCGATAGACGGCCAGGACATCCGCACTGTGCATGCAACCGCCCGCCTCGTGATCGAACGCGCGCGCAAGGGCGGCGGGCCGGCCTTCCTCGTCTGCGATACCTACCGCTTCCACGGGCATCATGTCGGCGATATCGACCGCCCCTACCGCACACGCGACGAGGAGGCGGAGTGGGCCAAGCGGGACCCGGTGAATCTTCTCGAGGCGTGGCTGGTAGAGAGCAAGCAGGCGGAAACAGAGGTCTTCGAACGCATTCAGCAGGATGTTAAGGCGGCGGTTGACGACGCGGTGGCCTTCGCCCTCGAAGCGTCATTCCCCAGTGAAAGCGAGGTGGAGCGGCATGTCTACGCTTGAGAACGGAATCCGTCACAGCCCGGCCATCCACGCGCCGGGGGAACGTCAGATTACCTTCAGTCAGGCCATTCACGAAGCAGTTTCCGAGGAGATGGCCCGCGACGAGCGCGTCTTCGCCATCGGTGAAGATATTGCCGTGGCCGGCTCGGTATTCAAGGTGTTCGTCGGCCTGTTTGAGAAGTTCGGCCCGGAACGGGTTATCGATTCGCCCATTTCGGAGGCGGGTATTGCCGGCATTGGTGTGGGCGCGGCCATAACCGGTATGCGGCCGATTGTGGACATCATGTTTTGCGACTTTGCCACCCTGGTGATGGACCAGTTGATCAACCAGGCGGCCAAGACCCACTACATGTCCGGCGGCAAGCTGACGGTGCCGATGGTGATGCGGACGACCTTGGGGGCCGGTAGCCGCACTGCCGCCCAGCACAGCCAGTCTTTGCATGCGCTCTTCAGCCACATTCCCGGCCTGAAGGTAGCGATCCCGGCTACGCCATACGACGCCAAAGGGCTGATGAAGAGCGCCATCCGCGACGATAATCCGGTCGTGATATTCGAAGACAGGGCGCTCTTCAGCCAGAGCGGGCCGGTGCCGGAGGAGGAGTATACTCTGCCCCTGGGCCAGGCGGACGTCAAGCGAACAGGCGACGACATCACAATTGTTGCGACCAGTTCAATGGTGTACGCTGCCTTGGAGGCGGCCGATAGGCTGGCCGCGGCCGGCATCAGCGCAGAACTGATCGACCCGCGCACGACGTCCCCTCTGGATACCGAGACACTGATTCAGTCCGCCCGCAAGACCAGCCGGGCGCTTGTGGTCGACGAGGGCTACCGGCGGTATGGCGTCACCGGTGAAATCGCCTCGGTCATCGCCGACGGCGCCTTCTACTATCTCGACGCCCCAGTGAGGCGCATCGGCGCCATGGACGTGCCGGTACCGTTCTCGCCCGCGATGGAGGACTTGACGATCCCCAATGTCGACAACGTTGTCGAGACGGCCAAGGCCATGTGCGGGAGGGAATGAAATGCCCAAAGAGGTGGTTATGCCCGCATTGGGGATGGCGCAGGACGAAGGCGTTCTTCTGCGCTGGCTGAAGAAGGAAGGCGAGATGGTACAGGCCGGCGAACCGCTCATGGAGGTGGCCACCGACAAGGTGGACGTCCAAGTTGAAGCGCCGGCAAGCGGCCTGCTGACGGCGGTGACGGCTCAGGAAGGCGATGGGATTCCCGTGGGCCAGGTGATCGCTCTGATCGCCGCCGAGGGCGAAGATCTGCCCGCCAAGCCGGTTTCGGCGCCGCCAGCCCAATCCGTTCCGTCAGAGAGCCGCGTGCCCAGCCCGGTCGCGGCCGGGCTGGCAGAGCAGCATGGTATCGATCTGGCCGCTGTGCCGGCGGGCGCCGGCGTTCGCGTTCTGGCATCGCCCAAGGCGCGGCGGCTGGCGCGCGAGCGGGGCATCGACCTGGCGTCGCTGGCCGGCAACGGCCCACAAGGGGCCGTACTGGCCGCCGACGTCCCCCTGTCGGCGCAGCCCCAAACGGAAAGCTTGCTGCAGCCGGTCCCCGAAACGACGGCAACGACCTACCGCACGCCTGCACTGACCGAACCGGAGCCGCAGGCCGTTTCGCGCATGTGGCAGATCATGGCCCAACGCTTGACGGAGAGTTGGACGAGCGCGCCCCACTTCTACCTGGTGCGGGAGGTAAACGCAGCCAAACTGATCAACTGGCGCGCGCTTCTGGCCGCCGATGCCGTAGACAGCGCCAAAATCACATACACCGACGTGCTCACAAAGCTGGCGGCGCTCTCTCTGGCCCGTTTCCCTGGGCTCAACTCCTTCTGGGATAACGGTAAAATCATCACGAATCCAGACATAAACGTCGGCCTGGCCATCGCCGTCGAAGATGGTCTGCTCGTGCCGGTAGTGCATCGCGCCGACCGCCTGCGCGTTGATGAGATTGCCGCACGCAGGGCCGACCTGGTCGCGCGCGCCAACAGTGCCGCGCTCCTGCCCGACGACTTTGCAGGGGGGACCTTTACAATCAGCAACCTGGGCATGTATGGCGTGGACGCCTTCAATGCGATTGTCAACCCGCCGCAGGCCGCGATCCTGGCGGTGGGCCGCATCGCAGATCGCGTTATTGCCGTAGAGGGGCAGCCAGCGGTGCGTCCTATGATGACACTGACCCTGTCGTGCGACCACCGTGTTGTAGACGGCGTCCGCGCCGCGCAGTTTCTGGATGCCCTGGTCGGCATGATCGAAGAGCCGCTGCGGGCGCTGTAGACGCACAACGCGGCGGACCGGGACCGCCGCCCCGGACCAGAATCCGTTCGAAGACAGTGGACTCGACAGCGTTCCGGCAAGAGTCGATGTGGACCAGCTGTCGGTCAACGCACACTCCTGAACTTTCCCTTTAACGGAGGCAACGCCATGACGAACTATCAGGAAGCAAGAGAAGAGCTCTTTGCTGCCGTCCAAAAGGCCCGGGACGAGGGGTTGCTGCGGATCTCGGAAGGCAACTTGAGCCTGCGTACCCCGGATGGCAATGTTGCGATCACCCCAAGCGGCATTAAGTATGATCAGCTGAAACCGGAAGAAATCGCCATCGTCGACCTCGACGGCGGACACATCGACGGCCCCTGCAAAGCATCGTCTGAAACGCCCATGCACACGGCGATAATGCGCAATTTGCCCGAAGTAGGGGCGATTTGCCATACACATTCGCCTTTTGCCATGACATTTGCCGCAGCAGGAAGGGATATCGAGCTGATCAATTTGGAGGCAATGGGGTGCGGTGCGCCCATCCCGGTGGCGCCTTGGGCCACCCCCGGCAGCGCGGCCGGCGGCGAGGTGACAGTTACCCTGTTCAAGCAGCGCCCGGACTTGAAAGCCGTGCTGCTGCGGAACCACGGCGTGGTCGCAATTGGCGAGAACGCTGAAGATTCGTTTGATAAGGCCTTCAAAGCAGAAGTTGCCGCGCAGATCTACTACCAGGCGCTGCAGATCGGTGAACCTGTCATAATTACGCCGCAGCAGCAGCAAGAGGCTTTCGACACCTATATCGCCTTCACCAAGAAGGAACGGACCTAGTCCAATCCAGGCAGATGGCATGAACAGATTCCTGAGCGTTGACCTTGGCACAACCAGTCTGAAAGTTGCCCTGCTAACTGAGACGGGAAAGATAGTCGGTTCCGAGTCTTGCGAATACCCAATTCTTTCACCCAAACCGGGGTATGCAGAGCAGGACCCGGAGTCCTGGTGGACAGGTTTTGTGACCGCTTGTCGGCGTCTTAAGAGCAGATACCCTTCTGAGTTCGGCCAAATTGCAGGCATTGGCATTTGTGGGCAGATGCACACCCAGGTCTACCTGGACAAGGACGACCGGACCCTCGGTCCGGCCATTACGTGGATGGACCAGCGGTCAAGCGATATTGTTGATAACATCAATGGAAACGCTGACGCCAGCAACCTGGTCTTCGAGGAAACCAAGAACTTCGCCACCACGACCTATACAGCTCCCCAGGTCAAATGGGTCAAGGACAATCAACCGGACGTGTGGCGTAAGACGAGGCGGATACTGGTTGCCAAGGATTTTGTTAAGTTCAGGCTGACCGGGCAGATGGTTACCGATTATTCAGAGGCCAGCGGCACGTTGTTATTCGATGTTGAAAAGAGAAGATGGTCTGATGAAATGTTCGATTTTTTCGGTATTCCCGGACCTCTGTTTCCCCGCGTAGGCCCTTCGGACGAGATTATCGGGCAGGTAACGCCTGAGGCATCTGAAGTCAGCGGCATAAGAGCGGGCACGCCGGTTGCCAACGGGAGCGCAGACGGCGCGGCCTGTGGTTTGGGCGCGGGCGTGATCGACCCTGGACAGGTCGCTTTGGTCATCGGCACAGCGGGCGGGATTGGCGTCTGCTCAGACAGGCCGTTGATCGATCGGCAAAACAGGACCGCCTGTTGGTGCCACTGTGTGCGCGACAGATGGACTGCCGTGGGAATGGTGCAGACTGCGGGCGCATCGCTCCACTGGTTTAAGAATGCTTTTGACCAAGGCGACGCGTCTCTCAGCTCCGGGGATATTTTTGAACAGTACAATCAGATGGCTCAGGGGATCCCTGACGGTTGCGGCGGCCTGATCTTTTTGCCCTACTTAAATGGCGAGCGCACACCCTATTGGGATTCTGCGGCGCGGGGCCTTTTTTACGGCATCAATCTGTCCTCAGAAAAGGCCCACTTTATCAAGGCGGTGATGGAGGGGGTATCTTTTTCTTTGCGGCACAATTTGGAAACGATCGAGTCCCTGGGAATCGAGGTCGACCAGATCAGGGCGGTGGGCGGGGGGCTGAAGAGTCCTGTCTGGCTGAGCATACTTGGAAAAGTTTTGCGGAAACCGATTGTGACGATGAACGTGCCGGATTCGGCCAGCCTGGGAAATGTTATCCTGTGCGGTAAAGCCCTGGGGATATATCCGTCGCTGGAAGATGCCGTATCCAGGATGGTTACATCGGACCAGCAGGTGTTTTACACGGCGGACAGTGACGTCTATGAGAGGCAGTATCCCATTTTTCTGGAGTTGTACCAGCGGTTGAAGGGGACGTTCCAGCGTTCAGCTTCGGCACAGGGAGAGATGGCCGCTGGGAATGGATGATTGTCATTACTCACTGCGTTTTTCGTCATGCAGTTGGCGGCCAGGGGCGCAGAGATACAGGAGTTGACCGGGGCCCAAGTTTGACGATTTCAGCGGGGCGGGTACTTGCACCTTGAGCAGGTGCTGAACGCAGATGGGTTCGAAACGTAAGGTTGGCCCGGTCCCGCGCAGCGAATCGAGTAAAGCCGGTGTGAAGGAAGGCAGAGGCCGCGGCTACTCGCCGCAGTCGTAGACACGGACGAAGTCGATCTCCATGCGCTGCGGGAAGTGGCTGGGATCGACGTTTTGGTTCCCAACCCAGTTTCCGCCGACGGTGATGTTGAGGATCATGTGGTGGCGGTTGTCGAACGGCCAGTGCCGGTAGTCGGCGTCGGGATTGGTGAGGCGTTCGTTCTCGAAGGTAAAGTAGTGCGTATCATTCACGAAGACTTTGATCGCTGAAGGCGTCCACTCCAACACATAAAGGCTGAATTCCGTGCGCGCGGTTGGCAGCATCGTTGCCCGGCCTTTGTGCGTACGTATGCGGTGGTTGTAGGCCTCAGTATGGATGTGTGCGTAAATCCTGTCCGGCTCATGGCCTACGTGTTCCATGATGTCGATCTCGCCTGATGCCGGCCACCTTCCATAGGTACGGCCGTTGCCCAGCATCCAGATGGCTGGCAGGAGACCGCGGCCGTCGGACGGCAGTTTGGCGGACACTTCGAAGCGTCCGTAGGTCCATTCCTGTCGCGATAGAAGGCGGGCGGAGGTGTAGCTGCGGCCCTCGAAACTCTCATGGCGCGCTTCGATTATGAGGCGGCCGTCCTCGACGCGGGCATTCTCCGATCTAAAGGCCGTGTAGTACTGCAGCTGGCCGAGGTCCCAGTCATTGGGGGCGACATCGTAGCGCCATTTGAAAACGCTGGGGAGTCCATCGACGTCGAATTCGTCGTTCCAGGCCAGTTCGCAGCCTGGAGGCGCGGGGATGATGGCGGCTGGGGCCGGTGTTGCGGTCGGCGGGGCCGCCGCGGGGATCCCGGTGGTGATCACGGGCAGGTCGGCGTCGTTCTCAAGTGAGACCAGCTGGGCGAAGATCCAGACGCGTGCACCGTCCCATTCGATGGCATACCAATCCCCTGCGGAATTCTTGCCCAAGGCGGTAAATTCCTCGCCCGGGGAGGCCTGCCCTAGGATCTGGTGCTGCAGGCTCGGGCCGCGGCGCAGGTTCACCCTGTGGTTGCCCTGAACCACGATGGTTGACGCCGGCAGCGTCGCGGTGGGCGTCTGGGTCGGCTCCGCGGTCAGCGTCCGGGTCGGTTCTGCGGTTGGCGTCGCTGCCGGCGCAACCTGCGGCGTGTGGTGCGCGGCCGTCATCTCGGGGGTTATGGGCGTGTAGGTGCAGGCTGCGATCAGGAGAGCGGCCAGCGCAAGTATGGTCGCAGCCTGCGGCGCCATTCTATGGTTTGGGGCAACCACGGGCTGTTCTATATTGATGGCGGTGGAAGCGATCCCCACCCTGGTCTGTTATATCGTACTCTGCTCTGCGCCGGCTCTCCATTTGTTGAGAGATGGCGTCAATTGGGTCCTGTCTGCTTGGGCAGCCGCGAGACCGGGTAAGAAGGAAAAGAATCTCAAACTGCGGCGCTGCGCAACGCGGGCGAGGGTGGCAAAAAGCTGTGGCGACGCCCGCTTGCCGCCGAAAATGGGAGCCTAACCGCCGTCATCCTGGTCGGCGCGCCAGGCATCGCTGATGAGGCGGAAGATATCGGTCTCGGTGACGATGCCGATGGGCAGGAGACGCTCGCCGCGGGGGCCTGCGGCCTGAACGACGGGGATGCCGCTGATCTTGATCTCCATGAACCTTTCGACCAGCTGGCCGATGGCGGCCTCGGGCTCGATTGTAATGACCTCGACGGTCATGACATCGCGCACGGACAGCCATTTCTCTTCGAAGCCGGGATCGTAGGGGTTGACGGCTCTTTCGGCGGTGGCCGCTTCGAGCACATCTGCGTCGGTGACGATGCCGCAGATATAACCGTCTTGGTCGACGACAATGATGCGCCGGATCCGGTTTTCCTCCATCATCCTGGCGGCGTCTGCGGCCAGTGCGTCGGGCTCGATGGTCAGGACGGGCGCGCTCATGATCTCGCTTACCAGTCTGCGGTGCATGGTTGGCTCCATAGGCATAGTGGCCAGGGTTGACCAGGCTAGGAAGAGTGCTCGACGACGAAACGCAGCAGGTCGGTGGTGGTGATGATGCCGACGACTTTGCGGTCGGCGACGACGGGTAGGCCGCCAATTCTGTTTTCCAGCATAAAGCGGCAGGCGGTATGGATCGAGCTGTCGGGCGCGACGGTGACCGGGTCGGGGGTCATGGCGTCGCTGACAGGCAGTTTGGCCCAGAAGTAGTTGATTTCGAAGAGGCTGAGGGTCGAGACGGTGGAGGGCGCGGCCTGGCGCAGGTCGCCGAGGCTGACGATACCGATCAGGTGGCCGCTTTCATTGACGACAGGGAGACGGCGGCAGCGATACTCGGCCATGAGGTCGCGGGCGTCGGCGAGAGAGTCCTCGCTGAGGCAGGTATGGGGGTTGGGGGTCATCCAGTGCTGAACCTGGCTGCTATCGGGGGGCACGGGCGCCTCCGCGGCAGTGGTCGGGGGCGGTCGGGGAGGATGGCTCCGGGGAACGGGCGCATGCGGTCTGCAGCGCGTCGAGCAGGGCGCGGCTGGAGGGTCCGCCGGGGCAGAAGCTCAGGATCCGATCGTTTGCGGGCGCGATTTGGCCTTTCCGTTGCCGGTCCGGGGGGCTGACGAAACGGAGCGTCAGGCGATCATCCGGCAACAGATCGCTGACACGGTCGGCCCATTCGATGGCAACGACGTGGGTCATGGCGGGTTCCGGAGGCCCTCCCTCGCGGGCGGAGGGATCGTCTTCGACGGGATCAAAGATATCGTCGATGCCGAGCCCGTAGAGCTGAAGCGCGAGGGCGTCGTCTGGCCCGGCCTGGTCTGGCGCGGGGTTGGACGGTTGGGCGGGATCGACTGCGAGCCGGTAGCTGTCGACATGGAAGAGGCGCAGGTCGTGCGCGGGCGCTGGGTACTCGTTGATCAATGTGAATGTAGGGCTGGTGATGCGCGATTGCAGGCCCAGTCCGCGGGCCAGACCCTGTGTGAATGTCGTTTTGCCGGCGCCCAGATCGCCGACCAGTCCGATCACGACCGATTGCGAGGTGTGAGGCGATCGCTTTTTCTGCTCGATAATCGTCTGACCCAGCAGTTCGCCGAGGCTCTTTGTTTCCAGCGGAGATGAGGATATGATCTGATCGTCAGATGACCCTGAAGGGCGGATTTCCGGCGTTATTTCCTGATCAGAAAGGAGGCTGCGATCGTCGTTCACCCAGGTGGTCTCTGATCTGTCCGGCGCCCGGTGCGTCGTTGCGCGGCGGGCCAAAGTCGGGGATTGCGAACCGAAATACCCTCTTGTGTTGGCGATTGTACCCCCCACGTTCCGCAAAGACAAATACGAATTCTTTCGCGTTCCTGTTACAATAGTTGTTAATGGTCGGTGGATGGTATCCGTCACCGGCCTCCAGCGACCAACGACGTACAACCAGCCTCTGTTCTTATGCTGTCACGATTTTCGATCCGCCGCCTGCTTTTCGTGGGCCTTCTCATCGCATTATTCGGTGTCTGCCTCTACGTCGTCGGCACAAGGGTGGCGCCGTCGCTGATGCCTGCGACAGCGGGCGAAGATAGCGACGAGCTGCCGGGCGATATCGAGGTCGTGGGGTCGCCCAATGCGCCGACTTTGAGGGTTGGCGGGCAGGTTGTGTTGGAACGGTCGGGTTCGCATTTTGGCACGCCGCGCATCAGCCCTGACGGCACGCTGATGGCGATAACTGTTGTGCCGGCGGGCACGGAGACGATCGGTCTGGCCGAGATCTATCTGATTGAACGTGCAACGGGCCGTGTGCGCGAGCGGATTCCCGGCCACAATCCGCGCTGGCAGACGGGGCGCAGCAACCGGCTTCGATTCGACCAGATCGAAGGCCAGAGCGGCCGCTCGGCGATTTACGATGCGAGCAACAGGTCGATCACCCAGGAGGATATTGCGCTGGAAGATGACAATCCGTCGACGAGGGAGGGGATTGAGGCGGCGACGCTGACCTACCCGGCGACGATCCGGGTGGCGCATCACCCGGAAAACAACTGCCGCAGCGTGCCGGACTGGCAGGTGGACGTAGTTCCGTTTGAGGAGTATGTGGCGCGCTCGGTGCCTGCGGAAGTACCGATTTCGTGGCCGGCGGAGGCGTTGAAGGCCCAGAGCGTGGCGACGCGCACCTATGCCTGGTACCAGATTTTGCGGGGGCGGCGCTACTATGACGTGACGGATTGGGCCAACTTTCAGATGATGTGCAACGGCCGTTACTCTTCGACCGATGCGGCGGTGAGTGCGACCACGGGGCAGTACCTGGCGTACACGAAGGACAGCACGGGCGCGCCGATTATTGCGATGTACAGCGCGAAGAACAGCCATCCGACGCTGACGAACCCGGCGGTGGCCTATCTGCAGTCTGTGCCGGACGAGACGGGGCTGGGGGAAGTGCGCTGGGGGCACGGTTACGGTCTCAGCCAGTGGGGCGGCGTGCGGCGGGCGAAGATGGGGCAGACGTACCGGCAGATTCTGGGCCACTACTACACCGACGTTACGCTGCAGAACGCCCGACAGCCGAGCCAGGCGATCGGCGGGTTCACGGGCCTGCCGCTGAGCGGGTATCTGCCGTCGGGCGGGCTGCGCTGGGGCTCGCTTGTACCGCGCAGTCCGCTGACGGGCAGTGTCGACTTTGACCCCGGCCCGGATTCGCTGCCGATCAGCGGCGTGTGGCTGCGCAGCTCGGAGTTGACGAGCGGCGGCACGCTGACGGCTACGCTGTCGCTCAGCAACAGCCAGCAAGAACAGGTAGCCCTGACGATCGACTGGGACGCGCCGGACGCGCCGACGTTCACCGCGCCTTCGGCGGTGGAGGTGCAGCGGGCCACGCTGACGGTGGCGGCGCCGGAGGAGGGATCGAGCATCGGTCTGAGCAACAACTGGATCTGGCAGGGGGAGAACCTGCACAAGACGACCGGTGAGGATATCGATGATGCGGAGGCGGACGGCAACCGGACAAGGGAGGCGCGCGCGGATGATCACGAGGCTGGTTGGTGGTACGGCCCGTACACGAAAGACGTTCCGCACAATGCCACCTATCGGGCGCTTTTCCGCATGCGCATCGGCGAGCCTGAGGATGACGGCGATGACAATGTGCTGCCAGACCAGCCGATAGCGCAGCTGGATGTGGCCGACAAGGGCGGGACGTTGCGCTTGGGCCTGCGCGACATCTGGCCGAGTGATTTTTCCGATACGGACGAATACGTCGAGATTCCGGTTGATTTTCATCTTTTCGAGCCGGTCCAGGGGCTGGAGTTCAGGGTAAAGTGGCACGGGGACACGGACCTGGCGCTCGACCGGATCCAGTTGTGGCAGATGCAGACCATATCGAGGGGGCGGATCGATTGGCCGCTGCCGCACAGCGGCACATCGACGGTATCGGCGATCGCGTTCGATGCGGCGCGCAACGCCAGCCCAATCGTCACGCGCGAGATCGAATACGGCAGTGAACAGCCGCCGGAGTTCGGCGATATCGAGAATCTGCACAGCTGGTGGACGACGGTGCCGGTGCTGATTTCGGTGCCGGTGCAGGACTACAACAGCGGGCTGGACGCAAGCAGCGGCAGTCTGTTGCTGGGCGACGAGTCGAAGACGGCCCATTTCAGCAAGCCCAACGATCCGCTGGCGGCGCAGAAGCTGTCGGCGTCGCTGGCCGAAGTCGCTGACGGGACGTACAGCGTCAAATTCCAGGCCAAGGACCGGTCGGGATTGCAGGGGGAGAGCGAAACCGGTGAGCTGCGAGTTGACCGGACGGCGCCGGTTGTGCAGGCGGCGGCGGTGCTGGCGACAACCGAAACCAACTCGGATGAGAGTCCTGCGGCCACACCAACACCTTCGGTACGGGTGCTGTTCAGCGGGCCTGTCACAGTCACGATTGAAGCCGAGGACGCGACCAGCGGCGTATGGGGTGTGGCGTATGTGCACAACGACGGTCCCGTCGTGCTGTACAGCGAGCCGTTCCTCATTTCCGAGGGCGGCATTCACAATATCCGCTACTGGGCCAAGGACAATGCGGGGAACTATACCAGCAGCCACCGGCTGCGGATCTGGGTGCGGATCAGTACGGAAGCGCAGACCCTCTCGGAGAACGCATACCTTCCGGGCGTAAAATATGATGCCGGGATTGATACCGAGGATGGCGAGTGAGGCAGCGCCAGCTGCCTAAGACTCGCTGGCGACTATCCACTGCAAGAGTTGATCACCGTGTTCTTTGACCAGAGCGGTCGCGCGTTCGGGGTCGCGGGCCTCGGCGCGTATTTCGAATAGGGGCCGCTCCGGGTTTGGGCCGATGTGAACCCACTCCTCGGCGCCGAGGTCTATCTTCAGACCACCGATGTTTACGGCGCCTTCACCCTGGTAACTCTGATTGAGCAGGCGCATCACCGTGCCCTTGGACTCCCACGGGCAGTCGACCCTGTGGTGCGCCACGAAGAAGCTGGGCAGACCGGCGACGATGTCGCTGACCGCGGCCTGGCGCAGGCCGAGATATTCGAGCAGGCGCACGGTCGCCAGCAGGCCGTCGGAGACCGGTTGCAGGTCGGGGAAGATGAAATGGCCTGCGCCGTCGGTGGCGAAGAGCAGGCCGGCGGCGGCGGCGTCCATCAGGTCGCGCAGGTCGTTCCGGGTGTAGACAACCTGGCCGCCGTACCGCTGCACGACGACCCCGAAGGCGCGGGGCAGAACGACGGGCAGGGCAACTTTGGCGCCAGGATTGGCGTGCATGGCCAGCTCCAGCATGAGCAGCGCCGCGGTCAGGTCGTCCAGCACGGCACCGGTTTCATCGATGAGGAAGATCCTCTCGCCGCCGACATCGAGCTTGACGCCGACGCCAGCATCGAGCACACCCATGATTTTGGCCAGATGCTGGAGCTGATGGCGGAACTGATCGCGCAAGGCGCCCTGGGTAGGCTCGTTCAAGGGCAGATAGTCGATGTCGAGACGGCCGAGAATTGTCGACAGCGTGTCGCCGCCGAGGCCGTGGGAGGTATCGATAACGAGTTGGGGATGGGCCTGGGAGACGGCGGCGCGGATGCTGTCGTGGTCGACGCAGGCGAGGAAGTTTTCGATATAGTGCTGGGTGGGGTCGGTGGGGTAGTCGATCTGCCCGACCTCGTCGAGGAAGGCGCGGCGGAAGTCTTCGCGCGAGAAGCTGCGTTCGACGGCGCGCTCATCGGCCCGGCTCTGGTCGAGGCCCTGGCTGTCGATGAAACGAATATCGACGACGCGCGGGTCGAGAGGGCTGAGGCGGATGTGAACGCCGGCGGCGGCATCGCTGTGGTTGCGGACGAAATGACGGGCGACGGGTACGGGCACCTCGCCGAGGTCCCAGACATCAACGCCGGCGCTGGAGAGGCCGCTCATGAGTGCTCGATTGAGCATACGCGAGCTGCGGTGCGAGTCGCGGTTGATGGCGACGTAGCTGCCGCGCGGGAGGTTGGCGCCGAGGCTGCTGCCGAGCTTGGCGGCGAATTCGGGCGTAAAGTCGACGTTGACGACGCCGCTGACGCCGGACCTGCCGAAGAGGGAGCGGCGGCCGCGGCTGCCCCAGATGATGCTCTCGCGTACGACCGCGCCGGCCTCGATCCGCTTGTTGGGCCACAGTTTGACGTCCGGATGCACGACGCAGTTCTCGTCGAGCACACAGTTGTCGCCGATGACGACATCTTCATAGGCGATGGTGCCGCTTTTGAGGCTGCACTGGCGGCAGACGATGGCGCCGAGGAGTTCGCAGGTCTCGCCGATATAGGTGTTGCGCCAGACGACACAGTGCTCGAGGCGGCTGAAGCGGTCGACGACGGTGTAGTCGCGGACGATGCAGGGCCCTTGAATGGTGACGCCTTCCTTGATTTTGACTGCGTTGCCGAGGTAGACGGGACCGTCGATGCGAGCGTCGGAGGCGATCTCGACGTCTTCGCCGAGGATGAGTTCGCCGCGTTCGATCGGGGGCGCGTCCGGCGCGGTTTGCCCGAGCGGCTGGGGCAGCCTGACTTTACCGCTGATCAGGTCGGCGTTGGCGCGCATATACTCACCGATTGTGCCGACGTCGCACCAGTAGCCTTCGGCGATGTAGGCATGGAGCGGCTGGCCCTTGCGCAGAAGGTCGGGGAACAGCTCGGTGGAAAAGTCATAGGGGAGGCCGTCGGGGATGTGGTCGAGGACGGCGGCATCGAGGACGTAGATGCCGGTGTTGACCCGGTCGGAGCGGATGGTGCCCCAGTCGGGTTTTTCGAGGAACTGGGTGATGCGTCCGTCTGCGTCGCTGACAACGGCGCCGTATTCGAGCGGATTGGGAACGGAGTAGACGGTGAGGGTGGCGAGCGCGGCGCTGCGGTGATGGTGCTCGACCGCGGCCTGCAGGTCGAAATCGGTCAGCGCGTCGCCGCTGATGACGAGAAAGGTATCGTCAAGGTGAGCGGCGGCGTTTTTGACCCCGCCGGCGGTGCCGAGGGGCATCTCTTCGACGACGTACTGGATGTCGAGGCCGAGGCTGCTGCCGTCGCCGTAGAAGTCCTGGATCACGGAGGGCATGTACTGGAGGGTAATGACGACCTCGGTGATGCCGTGATATTTGAGCAGGTCGAGAATATGGCCGAGGACAGGTTTGTCGACGAGGGGGACCATCGGTTTGGGGCGCCCTATGGTGAGGGGGCGCAGGCGGGAACCTTCACCGCCGGCCATGACTACGGCTTTCATAATCGGTGCCTTGTGTCAGTGGTTCGCGGTGTGCGTATCCACCGCTTGCGAACCGCTGCGGCTAAATGGGCGGCCAGGGATAGTTGCGCTGGTGGGCCGGGGGCGCCGGATAGTGTCGGGCCTGTTCCAGCTGCTCGACGCGCTGGCACAGGGCGTGCCGCTCCGGGGGACTGAGAAGCTGGTCCAGGGTTTGAAGCAGGGGGCTGGTTGCCTGCCTGAGACTGGCTGCGAAGGAGCCCAGGTCGGCGAGCAGCTGGTCCTCGATCGGTTCGCCGGCGAACTCCCAGATCACGGTGCGGAGCTTGTAATGTTGATGGAAGCAGATGCCGTGGTCGATGGCCCACATGTGTTCGTCGTAGCCGTAGAGACAGTGGCCGGCCTTGCGGTCGGCGTTGTTGATGAGAAAGTCAAAGAGGGTAAGGCGGCGCAGGGCGGGGGCGTAACGGGCGTCTTCGCGCATATTGAAGTAGTGGATGTCGGGATCGCAGTCGATGAAGAACTGGATGCTGCCGGGCCCGCGCGGGCCGTCGCGCAGGACGGTTGGGGGGACGGCGCGCCAGCCGAGGGCTTCGCTGACGACGAAGGCGGCGGTCTCGCGCTGGCAGAGTGTGCCGACGGGGAAGTCCCAGAGGGGATTTTCGCCGCGGCGCGGTTTGTAGACGGCGGGGAACTCCTGCTCACGGTGATGCACGGTGATGAGGAAGGTGTAGTTGGAGCTGTACGGCAGCAGCCCCTTTTCCTCGATTTCGCCTTCGGCGAGGGCGCGCACGATCGCGTGGTCGGCAGAGGCGGCTGACGGGCCGGCGGGCGCGGTCTGGTCCGCGACGGCGGTATCGTCGTCTGCAGCTCGCTCCTGGGGCTCGACCTTCGTGTCGTGGTCTGTCATTTGATTCTGTCATCTGATATTGCGCGGCCCGGATGGCGCAACGTTCAGCGGCGAAAGTTTGCGGCGCGACATGGGCCGCCTGGGATCTACAGGGACAACGGGTAGGCGTGGCCGTTGGTGCGCGGGCAGAAGTGGCCGTCCGGCTCGATGGGCCGCCCGCAGAGGGGGCAGTCGGGACGTCCGGCGGCGACAACCTGCAGGGCGTGCTCGCTGAGGGAGCGCATCTGCGCGCGCGTGGCGTAAAAGCGGGCTTTCGGGTCGTTGGAATCTTCTTCTTCGCCCTCGGGGACGGCCTGTGCGATCAGGACCATAAGGTCCTGTTTTTCGTCGTAGCCCAATCCGAGCTGTCCGACGCGGAAGGCCGGTTCGAGCGGTTCGCGCAGGTTGGGAGCGGCGGTCTGTTCCTCGGCGGTGGGCAGGTCGGCGCGTTCCTTTTCCAGTTCCTCGAGGAGCTGCAGGATCGAGGTCGCCAGCGCGGCGACCTGCTCCTTCTCCATGACGAGGGTGGCGAGGTCGGCGCCGTGCCGCGCCTGCAGGAAGAAGGTACGCTGGCCGGGGCGGCCGACGGCGTCGGCGACGATTGCGCTGACCGGATTGAAGTCGAAGGTGAACTGTGATTCCATGCGGGTTTTAACTATTCGCTTTCGGCGTCCGCCGCGCAGGCCGATGATTTGCGCGAAGATGCCGGTTCTTCCTCCCACTTTATCACAGGGAGGGCGCCGCTGTCATTCACAGTCAAAATGCTCGGGCCGAAGCGATGGAAGGCGACGAGGCTGACCGATGCGGTGCTGATCTGGATGCGCTGGAAGAGGTCGAGCGGCGTGCCGAGATAGTAAGCGAGGCCGGTACGCAGGACATCGCCGTGGGCATAGACGGCGACGGCCTCGCCTTCGTGGTCGGTGCGGATGCGCTCGAGCGCGGTGATGACGCGGTTCTGCACTTCGCGCAGGGTTTCGCCGCCGGGGAAGCGGAAGCCGCCGGGAAAGATCTGTACGAGCTGCCATTCGGGCCGTTTGCCGAGCTCTTTGAGGTCGCCGCCGCGCCAGTCGCCGTAGTCGACCTCGAGGATGCCGGGGTCGATGGAGACGGGGAGTTTGAGGGCGTCGGCGAGGGGCTGGGCGGTCTCAAGGCAGCGCAGAAGGGGGCTGGAGTAGATGGCGCTGATCGGCTGCTCTTTGAGGCGTTGGGCGACCTGTTGGGCCTGCTCCAGGCCCTTATCGTTGAGGGCGACGGCGGGTGTTCTGCCGGCGAGGGCGCCGCGTTTGGTCCACTCGTTTTCGCCGTGGCGGACGAGGAAGAGGTAGGTTGGGCGCGGGGGCGGCTCTGTGTCGCGCTGGTCGTCGCGCTGGTCGCCGGCCTGGCCGTCCGCTTGTTCTGCGGCGGCGTTTGGCTCCTCCGATTGTGGGTTCTTGTTTTCGATCAAGCCGGTCTGTCTCCGCGGGTGGCGCGCATCTGGTGCGCCGGGTGGATTGGTTGCCCTATTGTAACCGTGAATTGGTGCTGTGTAAATGGGAGAGGGATTTGAGGTCAGGGCAATCGCATCTAAATCTGTAGACCATTTCCGCCGGAATTTCGAACACAAGAATGTGAATTTCGGTGGGAATCGGTGTCAGTCTGCCCAATGATAGCGAAAATCCGTCACAACAAGGGCTGTCAGTCGTCAAATTCAGTCGGCTTCTCGTCATGGGAGCCACCAGTTTTACAATTCTGCTTTGGGTCCCTTTTGATGCCATGACTTTTGGCAACAGTCGCATCCTGGGATTTCAGTCGCCACACCCTTGCAGGCGGCGTGTGAAAGCACTTGGCTTCAATCGGGCGCCTTCCAGTTTCCAAGCAGTTGCCCTGGTAAGACCGAGCGATTCGACGTTCTCAACCTGGCAGAACTGTCCTGGTTCGTGCCGCCGTTGGTGGCAAGATTGGCGTGTTTGCAGACCTGCCATGGCGGTCGTCTGGCTCCGCTGTCCGCTGGAAGCGAAGTCCTCTCGTTTTGGCAGAATACGTCGACTCATGTCGTCCAATGTCGGCCAATATAGCCCAATGTCGTCCAATTTTTTTTTCTTGAGGGAGGGGTGTCGGGCGCCGGGATCGGCGGTAACTCGGGCGTATTTCGGGCAGAATGTGGTGGTTTGAATTGCATGACATTTGCAGCGTAGCAGGAATTGTAGCAGGAATCTGGGGCAGCTGCTTTTTGGCGCGTATAGGGCCGGGTCGGGTGGACAGATTTGCATGATGTTGACAGCGTAGCATGGTTGGAACGCTCTTGCAGTGTATTTCACGTTATCTTGCCTTCTTGCGTCATGGGCCGGTCGTTGTGGCGGTTCATTCGTGTGTGCTGCCGGGTTGGCGGCGGCTGGGTGTTTGTGATGTGAGGTCAGTCAAGGTTGTCAGGTGTCTCTTGCGATTGTCTTGGGCGGCCAAAGTTTAGCGAAGTCCGGTCAGGTCCGGTCAGGTCCGGTTAAGTCCGGTCAGGTCGGGTCGATCCAGTTTTTTTGGGCTGACATTGACTGGAATCCCTCGGTTGGATTGGCATGGTAATGACAGCGTAGCACGGTTTCAATTCTCTTGCCCGGCGTTGCGCGAAATTGGGTTGCCCGGCGCCTGCCATGTTGTTTCTTGTGTCATTGCCGGAGGATGTCGCGCAGGTCATGGTCCTACTATAGCTCGTGCCGCCGGCTCTTGCACGGAAACCCGGTTTGTTGGGCAATTCTTGTTGTTCGTTCCTGATTGCTCATGGGGGTCCTTCTGCGAACGACGGACTATCAGAAGGGGGGCTGGCTGGATTCATGGACGAGCCGCCGGCAGGGCCGTTGGGCAATATCTCTGAATTTCATTGGGGAAGCAGTTCAGGTGTCTGATCCCGAGCCGAATGGGATTGCGGCATCATTTCGATGCTTTGACCCAATTTAGATGCAATTGCCCTGCTTAATCCACGAATTTGCACGAATCTCCACGAAGAACGTCAAACTGCAGGGGTCAGGGGTCAGGGGTCAGGAACTGCGGGGGGAGGCGCCTGGCTGTCGAGCGCGCGATCGGCCGGGGACGCGCAGACGCGGCCGTATAGGCGCGCGGCGCGTTGGCGACAGGCTGGAATGGCGCGGGCACGGTGGCGGGGCGACGGGCCGCCGGTTGCGCAGGGCTGCATTAGAGCCCACACCCGGCGGGAGGGGGGTGTCAGGGGGGCGTTGCGGGGGGAGTCCCCCCGCACAAGGGAGGGCCGCAGGCCCGACCGTCCAGAACGGCAGTGGCCAGTGGACAGTTGCCAGAGGCCAGTTGCCAGGAACTGCCGAAACTCGAAGGGCGTTTGCTAAGCGAAATTCCGGGGGTTAGCAGTTGGTCTTCGAGTTCGGGTCGTTCCGGGCCCGCGGTTGTTCTTGCCGCTTTTTCAGGGTCAGTCGAAACAGGACGCAGGCAGTGAGGCTCCTTCTTTGAACACCTCCACTACCAGCGCGGCGACATCCGGATCGTACTCTTCCAGCGTCGAATATCCCACTGTCGCACTGCTGGACGGCAGGGCCCCCGTAAACCAGGCCTCGACCGCTTCTCCCCAATATTCGTAGTAATTGTACGCCGCGTACATATTCGTCCACAGCCCGGCGTTCAAGGCAGACTGGTACAAGGCCTGCACCCGCGTATCGAAATTGGTACTTCCTGCTTCATCCACATAATAGTAGTGCACAATGTGACCTATTTCGTGGGCAAAGACTCCACAGGTCGGGTCCTCCAACGGGACCTTGGCCCCCCACCGCCAGGCATATCCACCAATGCCGTCAATGCGGAACTGAGCGCTCTTCCCGGCAAAGAATGTCAGCAAATCGGACCGGTTAGACAACATGCCGGTAATAATCCCCCCGGCCTGAATCACCTGCGCGTCAGGCACATCGGAAGTGGCGACCACAGTTATTCCGCTCACCTCCATGTGCTTCTGAAATTTCAGTTCAAGTCCAAGCGAGGCCGGCGGAGGCGAAAACTGCGACGTGATGACCGCCAGCGCATGCTCCGACCACGCGCCGCGTTGGTCATCGGTGTCTCGCGCCCGCACCTGGTAGTAGTAGTTGCGCCCGTCAGTCAGCACCGTATGCGTGTAGGTCGTATCGGTTATGACGCCTCCGATCGCGCCCCATTCACGGTCAAGGCTGTCCCATGTCCAGAGGTCGTAGCTTGCTGCGTCGGTGACCGCATCCCACGTCAGGGAAACCTGGCCGCTGCCGACCGTTGCTGACAGGTTTAGCGGCCTGCCCGGTGCCGCCGCCAGTTCCGACTCGGTGCAGGTCGACAGATTGAGGCTATCGAGATGATTGCTGACAACCGTATTCGAACCCGCCACATCGGAGCCCGACTGCAGGCAGAACTGATTGCTCGATAAATCCAGAACAATCAGCTTGGTGAGGCTGCTCAAATCCGGTACAGGCCCGCTGAACTGGTTGTTGCTGAGTTTTAAATTCGTCAGGTTTGTCAGGACCCCTAGCTCGAGAATCGTCCCGCTCAACTGGTTGTTTTGCAGATACAGGACCTCAAGGTTTGTCAGCGCGCTCAGGTCCGGGAGCGCCCCGCTCAAATCGTTATCGTTGAGTTGCAGCTGCTCCAATTCCTTCAGGGCGCTCAAATCAGGCACCTGCCCGCTCAATTCGTTGTTACTGAGATTCAACCTGAACAACCTGGTGATCGCGCTCAGGTCCGGGATCGTCCCGCTCAAATCGTTATCATTGAGACTAAGAAACCGAAGTTTAGTGAGATTGCCCAGCGTTGTCGGAATCGTGCCGCTCAATTCGTTGTCATCGAGGTATAGCCAGAAAAGGTTCGTGACGCTGCCCAGCGTTGTCGGAATCGTGCCGCTCAACTCGTTCTTCGATAGGGAGAGGTAGTTCAGTTTGGTAAGCGCGCTCAAATTGGGGATTGTCCCGCTCAACTGATTGCTGGCGACAAACAGATGGCCCAGTTCTGTTAGCGCGCTCAGGTCGGGGATCGACCCGCTCAGCTCGTTATCGTTAAGGTACAGCTGCTTCAGATTGGTCAGCGCGCTCAGGTCCGGAATCGTGCCGCTCAGTTTGTTGGTGCTGAGAAGAATAGCCTCCAAGCTGGAGAGATTGCTCAGCGTTGTCGGAATCGAGCCGCTCAACTCGTTATTTGTGAGGTTCAACCAGGTCAGATTGGTCAGCGCGCTCAGATCAGGGACCGCTCCGCTCAACCCGTTGTCCTTGAGATCCAGCCTCGTCAGCTTCGTCAGCGCGCTTAGACTCGGCAACTGACCGCTCAAACTGTTGCGACCCAGGTAGAGGCGCTCCAGGTCCGTCAGCGCGCTCAGATCCGGGACTGTCCCGCTGAGTCCGTTGTTTTCCAGATTCAACCGGGTAACCCGCCCATTACCGTTTGTGTAAACGCCATACCAGGTTGAGAGCGGCTCTGCGCTCAGCCAGTTGGCGCGATTCGACCAGTTTGCGCCGTCGGTCGCATTGTAGAATGCAACCAGCGCCGCCCTGTCAGCGACGGATGCGGCCGGATCAGGCGTGCTTGTCGCCGTCGCTGTCGCCGTCGGCGTGCCCGTCGTTGTCGGTGTTGCAGTGGCGGTAGCCGTGATTGTCCCCGTCGGCGTTGGCGTGGCCGTGGCCCCCGAACAATATGACAGACCGAGATCGCTCAAGTCGTTGTTGGAAACATCCTGCAACGCACTGGGAATGCATCCGCTCAACGCATTGTTGCCCAGATACAGTCTCGTCAGGTTGGCCAGGCTGCCCAGTTCGCTGGGTATTGGACCATTTAACTGGTTGTATTGGAGATGCAATGCCGTCAGACCGTCCAGGCTGCCCAGCTCTTTTGGTATCGGACCACTCAACTGGTTGACCTGGAGCTGAAGTATCGTCAGGCTTTCCAGTCTGCTCAGCTCGGCTGGAATCTCCCCTGTCAACTGGTTTCCGTAGAGGTACAACTGCTCCAACTTCCCGAGCCCGCCCAGGGCAGTCGAGATCGTACCGCTCAACCGGTTGGAAGGCAGCATCAATCTCGTTACCGAACCATTCGAGTTCGTCGTGACGCCGAACCAGTCGCCGATAGCCTCCTGGCTCAGCCAGTTTGTGTTGGTCGTCCAGTTGTCGCCGCCGGTCGCGTTGTAGAGCGCGACCAGCGCTTCCCTGTCCGTAATGGCATTGTCCTCAGCCGTGGGCGTGGGCGTTGCTGTGGGCGTATCGGTCGCAGTCGCTGTCGGCGTCGGCGTGACTGTCGGTGTATCCGTGGGCGTGGGCGTTGCAGTCACTGTCGGCGTATCGGTTGGCGTCGCTGTGGGTGTGTCGGTCGGAGTGGCCGTGGGCGTTGCAGTCACTGTCGGTGTCGCAGTGACGGTAGCCGTGCTTGTCGCCGTCGGCGTCGGCGTGGCCGTGGCCTCTGCCCCCGAACAATATGACAGACCGAGATCGTTCAAGTCGTTGTTGGAAACATCCTGCAACGCACCGGGAATGCATCCGTTCAGCTGGTTTACCTTAAGCGAAAGATGCGCCAGGTTCCCCAGGTTGCCCAGTTCGCCTGGTATCGACCCGCTCAACGCATTGTTGTTCAGATGCAGTCGCGTCAGGTTGGCCAGGCTGCCCAGTTCGCTGGGTATCGACCCGCTCAACTGGTTGTGTTGGAGATGCAATGCCGTCAGACCGTCCAGGCTGCCCAGCTCTTTTGGTATCGGACCACTCAACCGGTTGACCTGGAGCTGAAGTATCGTCAGGCTTTCCAGGCTGCTCAGCTCGGCTGGAATCTCCCCTGTCAACTGGTTTCCGTAGAGGTACAACTGCTCCAGCTTCCCGAGCCCGCCCAGGGCAGTCGGGATCGTACCGCTCAACCGGTTGGAAGGGAGCATCAGTCGCGTTACCGACCCATTCGCGTCGGTCGAGACACCGTACCAGTCGCCGATAGCCTCCTGGCTCAACCAGTTCGTGTTGCGCGTCCAGTTGTCGCCGTCGGTCGCATTGTAGAGCGCGCCCAGCGCCTCCCTGTCCGTAATGGCGTTGCCCTCAACCGTGGCCGTCGGTGTGGGGGTGTCGGTCGGCGTTGCAGTGGGCGTATCGGTCGGCGTCGCAGTCGCCGTATCGGTCGGTGTCGCAGTGGGCGTATCGGTCGGCGTCGCAGTCGCCGTGTCGGTCGGTGTCGCAGTCGCCGTATCGGTCGGCGTTGCAGTGGGCGTATCGGTCGGCGTCGCAGTCGCCGTGTCGGTCGGCGTTGCAGTGGGTGTGTCTGTGGGGGCGACAGCCCGCACCGTCTCTTCAGAGCGGTTGGACAGCGGCTTGCCGCCGGCGGTGCAGATGCTCCCCTCTGCGCTGCACAGGCTGGTGGCCGGCAGGATGACCCACACGTTCTCTCCTGCATCTGGCGCTATCGTGAACTGCCACAGGTCGCTGCGGCTGTCCACCTGCTGCGCGTCCGTCACTGTGCCCCCGGTTACCAGCAGCGCATGGTCGCGCAGATCGGCGGCGCTGGCATCGATCGCTTCGCTGAAGGCGACGCGCAAGTTGAACGCCGCACCTGTATGGCTTGGTGGTACATCCTCAAAACTCGCGGTCAGGCTCGGCGTCGCCGTCGGTGTGTCAGTCGGCGTTGGCGTAGCGGTGGCCGTGGCCGTGTCAGTCGGCGTCGCCGTCGGTGTGTCCGTGGGATCAATGACCTGCAGCTCAAACGCCGGCGGCTCGATCGACAGCTTCAGGTCCCTCGGCGCGCCGCCGTCGTAATTCTGCACCCGCACCACGATGTGGCCGCCCGCCTCCACGTCGACAGTGACCTCCTCGTCGCCGTTCCAGCTGCGGTCCTGGTCGTCCCAGCTGCTGCCCTGGTTGTCTCTGGCGTAGAGGTCGAAGTCGTGGCCGTTCGGCGACGCGTCGGTCGTGATCGTCCATTCGCCGGCGCGGTTGCCGACGTCCCAGCGGTAGTAGACCGACTCGCGATCGCCGAGCGCAGCCACGTGGTCGAGAATCGAATGCGCCGATACGTCCGTCGGGTCGCTGATGATGTAGGGGTCGGATGACGTCCCCGTACCGTCGGAGGTGAACCCGTCATCCTCCGTCGTTGGCGTCGGCGTGGGCGTGTTCTCCGGCGTATCGGTCGGTGTGGGCGTGTTTTCCGGCGTATCCGTCGGTGTCGGTGTGTCCTCCGGCGTGTCCGTCGGTGTAGGCGTGTTCGTCGCCGCAGAGGCAACGTCCGCCCGCGCAATCCCGCTCCAGTCCCCCGACGACCCCGAATAGCGCGCCCGCACCTTCACCTTGTAGCGCTGGCCCTCGTCCAGTCCGGTAATCGTATACGAGTTTGTCGTGGGGAAGGCGTTGCCGGAACTGTCGGTCCACGTCTTGAAGCCCTCGTCCGTCCGCGCCCAGCTCAGCCGGTAGTCCGCCGGCGTCTCCGCCGGCGCATCCCACGTCGCTTCCAGCACGCCGGCCTGGTTGCTTACCAGCCGTACCGCAGCGATCGAGCGGTCGTCCCCGGGCGTCGGCGTCGCCGTCGGGGTATCGGTCGGTGTCGGAGTTGCAGTGGGCGTATTGGTCGGCGTTGCTGTCGGGGTATCGGTCGGTGTCGCCGTGGGCGTGGCCGTCGCGGTTGCAGTATGGGTCGGCGTGGCCGTCGGTGTATCAGTCGGCGTGGCTGTAAACGTGGGGGTGGCCGTGGGCGTGTCAGTCGGTGTCGCTGTAAACGTAGGCGTCGCGGTGAATGTCGGCGTATGCGTCGGTGTTGCAGTCGGCGCAGCCATAACGTCCGTCCGCACCACCTCGCTCCAGCCGCCGGGCCGGCCGTCGCCGATCCCCTGGTAGCGGGCGCGCACCTTCACCTTGTAGCGCACGCCTTCGTCCAGGCCGCTGACCGTATGCGTATTCGTTATCGGGAAGGCGTTGCCCGACAGGTCGGTCCAGGTAACAAAGCTCTCACCGTCACGCGCCCAGGCTACGCGGTAGTCTACCGGCGTCTCCGTCGGCACGTCCCAGGTTATCTCGAGCTCGCCGGGCTGGCTGCTCTGCAGCGCCAGGTTGTGGATCGCCTTCACGTCCTCCTGCGCCGACGCATCGTCCACCGCCGACAGCAGCGCAAGGCATACCGTCAGCAGCGCCGCCGCCAGCCAGGCGAAAAGGATTTTGGAAAACGAAGACATCCGCTTCACTGCCAAACCGGCTACTTCCTCTTGCTCGAGGGTGGATTCCCCTCCGCCATCTGCATGCAAAAAAAGCCCGCACTCTTTATGACGAATTCAAATCCGAGATGTTCTTGAGCGCAATCGTTGCCAATCGGAAGAACGCAGGCCTGCGGCGGACAGTGCGACCGCGAGCCGCGACTTACACTTCCTGTTTAGCGGCGAATTCGACCGTGCGCGTCAAACCGACCTCGACACGGCCAGCGCTCTTAACTGAATTGTCCAGATTTGGAATGGCTGCCGCCGGACGAAACACAGCCTCCCGGGCGGGAGAGCCGGGCCTGCGTTCAGGACGAAATCCCGAAAGGCAAAGGGCGAATGTGTGACCGGCAACTCGTCTCAAGTGATTCACAAAGTGTGATATGAATTTCTGACGGCAACCGTGTGAAGAAAAATATGAATCAAAATGTAATAAATATGGAAGGGTCGCCCAGAGTATATGTTCTGTATACGGAGCCTGTCAAATTCGATTTCAATCATTGAATGCTACGAACGGGTCTCCCTGATTTTGACAGTGTTTCAGTCGAGACGGTTGTCGCATCTCTTGCTTCTGCCCCGGTCTTGGCTGCACTCCGCAGGCATTGCGCCCGCCGAACCTGGCAGCACGGTGGCGTCGGGTACCTGGGCATGCCCTCAGCGGCTTTCGCGCAGACACGGTCGCTGGGCACGCTGGCGTTGGCGACACGCTGGAAACGCGCGGCCACGGTGGCGGGGGCTGGGCCGCCGGTTGCACAGGGCTGCATAAGAACCCACACCTGGCGGCGTATGAAGGGGTGTCAGGGGGGCGTTGCGGGGGGAGTCCCCCCGCACAAGGGAGGGCCGGAACTGCAGGGGACAGGGGGCAGGGGTTAGGGGGCAGGAACTGCAGGGAGCGATGCCGGACGGTCGAACGCGCGTACACGGTTGCATCGTCCACGCTGGCGTTGGCGACGAGCTGGAATCGCGCACGCACGGTGGCGGGGCGCTGGGCCGCATGTTGCAAGGGGTCGCAATGACGCCACACCTGGCGGCGTGTGGAGGGGTGTCAGGGGGGCGTTGCGGGGGAGTCCCCCCGCACAAGGGAGGGCCGCAGGCCCGACCGTCCAAACTGCAGGGGCCAGTGGCCAGTGGTCAGTGGCCAGGAACTGCAGGGGGCGGTGGACAGTGGGCGGTGTCGATGCGCGGCAGTTTCCCCGCCTGAAACGCCATGACCGGGGAGGCATGGCAGGCAGTAGTCTTATCTTAAGGGCACGACTGGCCGGTGATGTCCGCAGGCGGCGGCCGCTTCCGCTGGGAAGCGGCGCGACCTGCGTCCGTGTCGTGCTACCTCCTCTCCCACCAGACGGAAATCGAAGCGAGCCCTTCGGCCTCGAAGTACTCGACTCGAATCGTGTGATTGCCCTGGCTCAGGTAGACGTCTCCGAATGACTGCGTGGCGGGATGGATGTTCCAGTCCTCCAGGACCAGAACATCGTCCACATAGACCCGTGCGCCGTCATCCGCGAGTGTGAAGAAGCGGTATGTGCCGGCCTGAAAGTGGCTGGTGGTCGTCCAGACAGCGCTGAAGTTATCGCTTAAGACTCCGGTGCCCGGGTGGCCTGCCTGCCAGTCGAAACGGATGGATGCGTCCTGGCGGTAGAGGACGGGAGCGTCACCAAAGTCCCGGCTGTTGTAGAAGGCGCCCGCCCAGACGGCAGTCCTTTCTTCACCGGCAGAGATACGCAACTTCCGCCCCACATAGGTCAGGTCCGGATTCTGGATGTCAAAATCCAGTACCGCCCACTGGCACATGCCTACGTGTGAATGGCCGTCCGTGCGGAAGTGCGCCATTTCGGAAATGCGGTTCCCGTCGCTGTTTTCGACCCAGAACCACCAGGCCCCTTCGCGGGGGCCGCCCCCATGCAGGATGTGAGTGAAAAAGCCCGGAAAGACTCCCTCACCGGTATGCCTCATGGCCACCACCTCTCCGTCCGGCTCCCAACTGAAGACCACGCGGTAGCCGTTGACCGGCTGGCCATTCAGCCGCACTGTGCCGCGCGCCCGCGTGCTGTCGGCATTGGGGTCGCAGCCCGCCACGTTTGCCCGGTTAGAGAGGTTGTTGACTGTCCTGAGCTCCTCAACAGGGATGCCGTAAAGAGCCGCAATGGCGGTTATGGTTTGGCCGGGTCTGACGATGTGATAGGTCTTGTAGACGACGGTTCCCGGACTGGCGGCAGTTCCGGGGCTGGCGACAGGAGCGGGACTGCTGACAGGGACGTTCCCGCCGACGGGAATGCGCAGCCTCCGCCCAATGTAGGTCAGATCCGGGTTCCGAATGTCAAAGTCGATGACCGCCCATTGACAATCGCCCGCATGGGCATGTTCGTCCGTGTAGATGTGCGCCATTTCCGAAATGCGGGTCCCGGCATCGTTTTCGACCCAGAACCACCAGTCCCCTGCCCTGGGGCCATCACCTCCAAGGACATGACTGAACTGGCCTCCCAGCTGGCCGCCCCCTCCGGTAATCGCCCTGGCCACCACCTGTCCGTCCGGCTCCCAACTGAAGACCACGCGGTAACCGTTGACCGGCTGGCCATTCAGCCGCACTGTGCCGCGCGCCTGTGTGTTGTCACTGTTGGGTTCGCAGCTGACCACAGTTGCCAGGTTGACGAGGTTATTGGCGTCCCTCAGGTCCTGAACGTAGACGCCGTACAGAGTCGCAATTCTGGACAGGGGTTCGCCGGGTTTAATGACGTGGAAATAAGGGGAGTTTGGTTGTTCTTGGGGGGCGGCAACCGCCGCCAGCGGGGACAAACACGATGGCAGTAATAACAATAGCAATGTCGGGACCGCCTTCCACTTCGTCCAACGGATCCGTCTGAAAAGCGGAATATCCACAGGCATCATGCACCTCCTCTCTGAGGATCGACTTGAGCTGTTCGGATGAAGAAATGGACCGATATTACATTGTCATCAATGAAGATTCGACCAGTAGCCGTTCCTTTCAGGTTGCCGCGGTCTCCAAGTCGCTTCGGCGCTGGCGCACTGGAACCGTTCCGGCTCCAATGCATGCTTTCCAGCGGCATGGCTACGCCACGGCTGTGATGATACGCTCATATTGGGAAAAGCCCAAATCAGTTTTCGATCGGGTGGCTCTTTGTCGCGCTGATCGTGGATCTGGCTTTCCGGTTGGTCAGCGGCGGCGTTTGGCTCCTCCGATTGTGGGTTCTTGTCTTCGGTCAGGCCGGTGTGGCGCGCTGTGGTGCGGCGGGGGAGGTTGGTCGGACTGTGGATTGGCGGTATGTAAGTGGAGGGAAGGGGTTAGGGATAAATCTTGAGGGGATGAGTATTCGTCTTCAGTTGTCGGAGTTTCGTCTAGGGATTGGCGACGAGGAGGCGTTGTAAGATTCGACGGAATTGGGGGCTGGAGGTGACCGGACGATAAGAGCAGTTCAACCTGCTTGGTTTTCACCCTTGGTTACGTGGCTTCCATCCCGCTGGGGGAGCCTTAAACTCCAGCGGAGTACGTTGAGATCTTTCGTTGTCTCCGCGGTTCAATAAATCTTCTATGTCCTGTTCATTCAATTCAAAAAATGCGATTGAGGCCTGCGGCTGACCGTGTAGGTGAAAAATCTGTCTATTGGGTTCACCTCGCTGTTTATTGAATTCACGTCGAAGTGGCCAGTAGGCGTTGCTGCCACCGTAGAGGCCATTGTTGGCAACTATCACGAGTTGAAACATGTGATAATGCAAAGCAAGTGCCATCTGATCAAAGGTCTTGACGTCTTTATTGAGCGAAGGAATAGCAAAGACGTCTGATTTCATGCGCAAGTCAGCAGCCAAGTCTAGGTCGGTCGCGTCGTAGCAGACTGCTCCCGACAGCCATAGCGGTCTCTGGTCGGACTCGGACCATGGGTAGCCAATCAACCATTGGCATGGGCGAAAGCCATCCACTTCATATTTCTCCTCTTCTGGAGCAATGTGGAGTTTGCCTTGCCGCCGAGTCAGGATTTGTAAGCCTTGCTCTTGGGGCTGCCTAGGCAGAATCCATAAAGCAGAATTTACAGGTTTTTTTTCATCAAATAGCTTCTGATAAGTGAGACCTGCTAGAATAATCGACTTAAATTTCTGCGCGAATGGTATCAAATGTGTCTTCACGTCCTGAGGGTGGACAGCTAACTCCGGCAGAATAAGCCAATCGAGGCGACCGTCGTCCTCCATATGTGTCTTGCGTAAGTGGAGCATCTTCTTCACGGCTTCAAGTGCTGCTGACAGATGATTGCGGTGTATCCTGCGAATCTTAGGCTGTGAAAGTAAAATGTCGCAATTGTCGAAATCGCTGTCCCGCGGAACAACCGTTTGCACTACGCAACCACGAAGAGAACGAGTCTTAGGTCTCTCTGTAGGCCACTCCGCAATCATGGGCATCATGAGAGTTTGGGTCGCGGCACCCCGCTTTTCTTCGAGGCACTTGATACGTTTCTTGATTTCCTGCAGAACTTTGTCAATTCCTTCTTTGACCCACTCGAATTCAATAGGCGTCCGGCAACCTGGCCAGCGGAGCAACATTAGCAGAAACCGTTCCATCCAATCACTTATCGGAAGCCAGTCATCACCGAATGCAGACTGGCCATTGTATAAGCCGTAGATCCGTTGATGCCAATGACTCCGTACTGGCCGATATGTTGCGTGATGCACTTTCCAGTATTCAGGGCCTACGAAGATTGTAAAATCTGGTTGTCGGGCAAGAATGAATCGTAAGAGAAACCCTAATTGAAAGCGCCAACGGTCATTTTTTTCGCACCAGTTTGGTGGTTCATAGAGCGGGCTTGCAGAAAGAGGCTGGCTCGTAGACAGTTCTAATTTCGACACCTTGGCAATGTCACCATCGTCTTTCAACTTCAAACTGACATGAACGGGGGAAATAACTGCATCTCGCATCTTATTCTGGAAACGAAGTTCCCCCAAAAACGCAGCCGCGAAGTGCAAGATTGAGAGCTCATTTCTCAGTGTGCTAGTAGGCCCCTCGCGCAAAACGATTTCCGCAAGACTCCGCAACTCCCTGCTTGGGTCGCTATCTTCAAGACATAGGCCTTCTTTGACATCTGCCGTCAAGCCTTCTTCAAAATCCAAGTCAATCTCTTTGAGTTCAAGGGCAAATGATGAATCTCTGTACGCGATTGCATTTTTGCGGTCTGCCGTCAGACTTCCACGCACCATTTCAGCGGACTTGCCGGCATCTAATATTGCGCGACGTGCAACAACTGCCAGAGTCGCGAATTCTGAACTTTCTGGACTACTAATCTCCCCCCGGAGAAAAAGGATAAGCTTGCGGTACTCCTTTAGCTCCGCTTTTCGACCTATGCGAACAATCGGTGTAGCAGCAGGAGCGAAGCAGGCAAGAAAGAGGAATGCTTGTTGTCTAAGATACCACGGGATAGTCGTCGAATTTGAAGAAACAAGCTTTGTCGCTTCTGCACATAAGATGTCCCTATACTTCTTAACGTCGGCGACTTCTGGAAGGCACTCCTTGTCGTCTACGATGCTGGTTTCCGTTGCACCTCTTCGCAAAACCTCAGCGAGACAATACCAGGCGACTTGCCTCTTTTTCCTGTCCTGGCGGCCTTCCGTGGTGTATATGTAAGGTCTCAACAATCGAAGGACTTCCTCCAAAACTTCTGGGTCGGGCCAGATGTCAAGCCCGACCCAGAGGAGCCGAACATTCGAAGGATCTTCAATCCACCGTTCAATTAGTCGAAGAGCAAATTCTTTTGCGTCTTCATCAAGTTCCTGTCTACTGTGGGGGCCCACTACATTAGAGAAGAGATCAGACTCGCTGTCTAGTTCTTCGGACTCACTAACAGATTCTCCAGCCTCAGTGGCCGTAGGCCTGTCTTCAAAAAGTGGCCTGATGAAGCGATATGTCGAGCGAAAACGGTTTGCCGCGAACCTGGCGACCCTTTCTTCACGCACATCAGACTTTGGGGAGAAGGCCCAACCGCTGTCAGATTGCGTTCGGCCCAAATCCTGCTGTGACCGAACAAGACCCTGAATCATATCCAGTAGCACCCATCCATCGGCAATACCAAATGGACCGGACACCGCTTCCTGAATGCGTCTCATCCGTTCGCCTTGGCGCACAATTGGTCTTTGAGAAGCCCCGAATTCCACTGCCTCCGTCTTATCACTGGAGATGAGAAGTCCATTAGCCGTTTCGTCCAGCAAGCTTTGAAGCCAATTCTTAATGGCACATTTGCACTCACCTACTTCTCTGCTTGTTGTGACTACTAAGCGCAAGTCGTCGACATATCGGCAGGCATCTTTGAGTTGGATACCACAACTGATCTCTTTACCAAGACTTCC
>CATOTS010000014.1 GCA_951813625.1 uncultured Caldilineaceae bacterium
TGTCAACCGCCAGTTTGGCCTGGTGGCGGGCCATATTGTCGGCAACGCCATGCTCGGGCTGACATGTCGTGAACACATTGACGATCGCCGGCCCTTCAAACTCGGCCGCCTCCAGAATCGACTTGTAGAAATGGTTGGGAACGCTTTGCACCGTCTGCGCCACATAAGTGTTCGGGTGCATCATCGCGATCCGCCCCAACTCCTTGCGCATCTCCGTCTTGCCCGGAATCGCCTTGCCGTGCGAGTACATCTTGGCGTTCTGCCCCGTAAACGATGCCGTGCTCGTCTGTCCGCCGGTGTTGGAGTATACCTGTGTATCCAGCACGAGAACGCTGATGTTCATGCCGCTGGCCAGCATACGGCTCAACGCCTGAAAGCCTATGTCGAGCATGGCGCCGTCACCGCCCATCACCCACAGCTGCTTGTCCTCCCAGCCCAATTGGTCCCAGCGCATGCGCAGGCCCATCGCGAAAGTCGGGCCGTCCTCAAACAGCGAATTGCTCCACGGCACAATGTAAGGATTGTACGGATAGGTGCTGCCGTATACGGTATTGCATCCCGTACTCGCAGCGATTCCGACGTTCTCCGCGCCATACTTGTAGCCGAGGGCAGCCAGCCACATGCGAATCGCCGTAGCCTCCCCGCATCCCGCGCACGAACCGGCGCCGCCCACATAGAGCATGCTCTGTTCCGCCAGCATCATGTCCACTGCAACGCGCTCGTTGATGAACTCCTGCGGCGTCGGCGGCAGCTTGCGGAAGAAGTCGATGCTTTTCTGATAAATCGGGACCGTCGTGTCCTCCTTCTCGATCATCTTCAGAGCATGATAGCCCAGGTCGTCGCAGGCCTCTACGCACTCGGCGCACCCTTTGCATTTCGTCGGGTCAATGAAAATGCCGAACTTGCCGGGCGTCTTCTTGCGCTTGGCCGGAACTTTGTAGAACTTGTTCGTCTCGGCGAACTGCTGCGACATAAAGTTTCGTTCAGCATCGTCTTCAATTCCGTCCAGCGCACTGCTGAGCTCATCTTCGGTCACGACTTTGCCCAGGATCGCCGTGTCCGGACACTGGGTAACACAACTCATGCAGCCGGTGCAGTTCTCCTGGATATACTCTGGAATCTCCGGCGCAATATAGCTGAAGTCGCGGTAAGCTCCGGTCCCGGCGGGAATAACCGAACGGGCGACACCCGTATCGGCATCCAGCGTTTCCGGCCCCGGCCCCTCGTTATATTCCTGAACGACGCGCTCGAAAAAGTCGTGGGCGTCTACCACCGACGCCTCGAAACTATCGTGGTAACCGTTCTCTTCCGCGCTCTCCTCGTGGCCGTTTGCCGTGCGCGTAAGACTCCGAATGTCAAATGTATTGATCGTTACGCCCATAAGAGTAGCCGCCTTTCGGGCCTGCGTGAATCAATCTTGTAAGAACCGGCGTCTTCTAGGAAAACAGAGTGATCTCCGCGCCAGGCACCAGAACCGGTGCGGTGATGTCCTGTGCGATGACCTCCGGTGGAATTTCAAACGCCTCTTCATAGCCGCGGCGAACGCAACGCATATTCGCCTGCACGACCTTTTCGCCGCGACTGCCGAAATACTTGCGCAACGCCTGCTCCGAGCGTTCCATCACATCCTTGTCTTCCAGGTTCGCGTCGCCGGCAAATGGCGTCACCCGCAGGAAAATGCCCAGCAGCACAATGCCCTGCATACGAACTTCAAGGTCGGCAACCGGCGCTTCCTCGCGCGCGATTTTGGCTCCGTCTGCCGAGACAACGCGTAGCCGCTTCTCCCGAATCAGATCCTTCGCCTTCGGCGGCACATTGGCCCAAACATCCTCCGGCGTGGCCTTGTTAGTCTGGACGAACAGCGTTCCACCGGTCTGGATGCCTGCCAGCGGCTGGCTGGTAAAGAAGGCGTTGATGTCGTTCATCGGTACGAAATCAACATTTTTGAGTTCGCAGTGGGACAGAATCGGCTCGTCCGCCACCGTAAGATAGTAGGTCGTGGGTAGGCCCTTCTTCTCCGAACCATACTTCGGATACGCCTGCACCTTCTTACCAAAAATGTCGCCCGCGATCGTGGCAATCACCTTGTTCGTTGTGACCGATCCATAGCCGCCAACCGAATGGCCGCGCATCGAGAACGCGCCCTCGGGCCGCACGTCAGGGTCGCCGTTCAAAGGCAAGGCAAGGTCATGCTTGATGCCGACAACGAAGAATCGTGAACCCTCCTCCTCCATGTTGCGGGCGATTGAAACGAAGTGCCCGGGCCGCACGTCGCGGCTGCCCAGGCCGGCCGAGCCGCTGTAAATCTTGGGAATGTCGTCAATCGCGGCGAAACCGGGACTCCCCGTGTAGGCGTCCGTAAACGCCGCCTTGATGTCGTTCGTCAGCGGGTTGTTGGGAGCAATCGGATCGTCCATCCTCTCCAGAACAGTGAAGGCCCGCAAATGGCGCAAAGCCTCGACAATCTCCTTGCTGGGGAACGGCCTGTAGCATGTGATATGTATGACCCCAAGCTTGATCCCCTCCTCGCGCCGGATGTAATCGACGGTCGCCTTGGCCGTCTCGATCATGCAGCCCATACCCACGATGGCGTACTCGGCGTCTTCCATGCCGTAGCTATCAATCATCTGGTAGCGGCGGCCGGTCAACTGGAAGAACTCGTCCATTGCATTCTGGACGGCGTCCCCTACCTTCGAATAGTATTCGCGCTGAGCGATCTTGCCCTTCATGTAGCTGTCCTGGTTCTGCACAACACCAGTCATTATCGGATTGTAAGGGTTGAACAGGTTGACCAGCCTGTCCTCCGGCCGGCCAATGTAATCCTTCATCATATCCGGCTCGCACAACAGCACGTCTTCGACCGTGTGCGTGGTCAGAAATCCGTCCTGTACGTTGAAGAAGGGTGTACTGCTATCCTCGGCCGCGCGCCGCGAGATAAGCGCCAGATCGCCCGACTCCTGGGCCGTACGTCCGAATAGTATGCCCCAGCCCGAGTCCGATACCGACATGACGTCGTCGTGCCCGGCGTGAACATTCAGGCTATGGCTCGTCAACGCCCGCGATCCGATGTGAAAAACGACCGGAAGCCGCTTGCCTGAAATCGTGTATAATACCTCGTGCATCAGAATGAGGCCCTGGCCCGACGTATAGTTGCTGACGCGTCCTCCGGCCACGGCAAATCCTTCGCACGCCGCCGCCGCGCTGTGCTCCGATTCCGGCTCAAGGAACTTCAACGCATCCCCCCACAGGTTGAGGGCGCCATTCGAGACCGCGGCCCCGTAGCCGCCGCCCATCGTCGTCGAAGATGTGATCGGATATGCGCAGGCCGCCTGCGTGATGTGCGTTTCAACCCACACAACAGAGCCGGCTCCGTCCGTCGTCGTAGGAATACCCGGGTACGGCACATGACCGTTCTGGTTTTCTGAGAGAGCCCCAGGTGAACCGGAAACGTTCTTTGTGTCTGCCATGGTCATCCTCCTGATGCCTGCCTAACGCGCAAAGCAAGGCTAATATGAAACCTCGCTCTATTATATGCTGCCTTCTGATCCAAGTTTACCACATACTTGCACAACAGATCAAGCTCCGGCATATGCCATTTGACCAAACCGGCCCTGCATTGCCTGTCGCCTGCTTGATCTCAAATCACATGATCTCCGCCCGTTCTTCCCGTCCGTCCGTCCGTCAGAGCCGACTCTCCGTAGAATCGACACCCCGTCTTCCCTGAAACGCAAGCTGCCTCGCGTGATGATCAGCACTCCTTATCTATTCCAGTGTCACGATGCCATTCGGCGTCTCAAGCCTCGCCCGCATCGCCGCAGCCGGTCCGGCGGCAACCAAAATGTCAATATGCAACGCCGACAGCATCGGCTGTACTTCGGCAGGACGGGGATGAAACAAGGCAAGCTCCAGCAGCCTCGCGCCCTGCGTGGATGTCTTCGCGGGATGGGGCGTACCCTCGCCCCACTCAATCAGAAACGGCACTAGGCCGTCACCGGGTGGCGGCCAGCTTTCCTGCGCCTCCGGTCGCTTCGTCGTTCGCCAGCGCAACTCAACGCCGTCCGGCCGCGTTCGACCGCCCTCGACGATCACGCCAGGGTCATAGCCCGCCGCCTGTGCCGCCTGCGCCACCTCTTCCAACGAAGGAGCAAGTACCGCCCAAGTAGCCAGCTTGCCGACATGCAGATCGTCCAGACCAAAGGCAAGCGGCTCGCCGGCAGCACCCGAACGCTGCGCCGGGTCCGGTGCGATGACTTCCAGATAACAGTTCTGGTTCAACGAAAGCAGCGCGTTGTGCGTCCCGTTCGGATGCTGACCGCCCGCCGAGGGCCGCACTCCCAGCAGTGCCGTCAGTTTGTCAACAGCCTTGTCCAGGTCAGGCGCCGCATATACAAGGTGATCAGGTGAAAGAGCCATTCATGCCTCTTCGCTTCGTCGCGCTCTGCTCGTCATCCATCAATTGTAGTACAATGACGAACATTCGAATTCGAGTTCCCTACCCTCGACCGGCCGCAATTCCAGCTTTGATGGCAGCATTGTAGCCTACTCACAAAAGCCGACAAAATGTGTGCTTCACTCAACAGGGGCAGCGATGAACGCCGAGAACCATAAAGCTTCCGAAATCGAAACATTTCTGTTCGACTTGAGGGGCTATCTTCTGCTGAAAAACGCGCTAACTCCAGCCGAAGTGGCCGCGTGTAACGCCGGAGTCGACGCAGTCCTTCCCCTCGAAGTCGGCCGCTGGGCCGGCTACATACACGGCCATCAATACGGGACCGACGACGGCCTCAATCTGCAGCAGATCTACGAGGCCGGGCCCGCATTCGAAAACCTGATCGACCACCCCTCCTGGATCGAGAAAGTGAAGTTCTTCGTCGGCGGCGAAGGCACGTTCGACTACCATCATGGGCCCCTCTTTATCGACGAGAACTTCGCCAACATTCGCGGGCCAGGCGAGGCCATCGGTATCCACTCAGGTGGACACTGGGGAGTGAAACGCAACCAGTTCCGCTTCCATGCCGGGCGCTTTATGAGCGGACAGATCAATCTGCTCGTTGCCTTGACCGACATCGGACCGGGGGACGGGGGCACGATGCTGATTCCAGGCAGCCACAAGTCCAATTTCCCGCCGCCCGAATACGATGATCACTCCATCGCGCTCGGCGGCTCCGCCGATGCGATCATCGGCGCCGAGGAAATCTACATGGACGCCGGCGACGCGCTGCTTTTCGTCGACACGATCTGCCACGGCTCCGCCCGCCGCACCGCTCCCGGAGACCGTCGCGTCGTCGTCTACCGCTACGGCCCGTCCTGGGGCTTCTTTCGCTTCGGTTACCGGCCGTCGCCCGAGCTTCTGAAGCGACTCACGCCCGACCGCCGCCAAATCGTTTGGCCGCACGACGTAATGGCGCGCGAACCACAGAAGTAGGCGCCTGCACGCTCATCGCATGCGCGAGGGCGCGTACCACTTATCCAGGCTTTCCCCCACCGCCTCTTTGAGCGCTTCAGTTGCCCGGGCAAGGCGTCCAAGCACCTCCTCAGAAAGCCGCAATTCGAGGGAAGGCAGGTTTCGACGCACCTCTTCAGCGTTGCGCGCGCCGACAAGCAGCGACGTGACGCCCTCCTGTTGCCGCAGCCACGCCAGCGAGACCGCAGCCATCGGTTCGCCCAAGTCACCCGCAATCTCGCCGATTCCAGCCACCGCCGCAAACAACTCGTCCTCGTGGCCGGACTCGCCGTGCTCCGACATCGGCCGTGCACTGGAATAGAGACGGGTGCGCGCCAGGCCCGCCGGCACCTCGTCAGCGCTGGCGTAGCGGCCCGTTAGCACGCCCTGCGCGAGCGGACTGTAGCATATAACGCCGACGTCGTTCGCCCGGCAGAGCGGCAATACCGCCCGCTCGATGCCCCGCCAAGCCAGGCTGTAAGGCAGCTGATCGGTTACGCACCGGCCCAGCTCGATCATCTCCGACAAGTCCCGGACCGCGAAGTTACACACACCGTAGGCGCGGATCTTGCCCTGCTCCTGCAACTTCTCCAGTGCGCCGACCGTCTCCTCCAGCGGCACGTCCCAGTTCGGCCAGTGAATCTGGTACAGGTCGATGTAGTCGGTCTGCAGTGCCTTGAGGCTGCGCTCACACGCGCGCAGCAACTCGCGCGGGTCGAGGTTTCCGGCGCTGACTTTGGTGGCGACTATCGCCTCGCCGCGGCGCCCCTGCAGTCCGCGTCCCAGCACCTCTTCCGAGCGGCCGTATCCCTCCGCCGTGTCAAAAAAGTTGATGCCCTCATCGAGCGCAGCACCGACGGCCGCGATCGAATCGGCGTCCTCCTGCTCACCCCACACATCGCCGCCCGCGAAGGGCCAGCAGCCCAGCGCAATCGCCGAGACCTGCAAATCGTCGCGACTTCCCAATGGCTTGTACTGCATCCCTCACCCCCTCTCCCAATCGTATCTGTCAGTACGCTACCCTAGGGCCGAGGCTTTTGCAAGAGCCGAACTCGTGGTACCCTCTAGGCCAACTGGGTATAGACATTCGTGATGGTCCTGAACGTGCCGAGTATTCGCAGCAGGCTGTTTAAAGAGGTCTTTCGCTGGCGCAACAGTCGCCTTCCCCTTGACCGCCCCATCGACGAACAGCGCCGCTCCATCGACGCGCGCGGCGGCAGGCTGCCAGTGGCCGCGGGCATTCAAGCCATGCCTGTCGACGCCTTCGGCGTGCCGGCGCAATGGCTCGACGCCCGCGACACGCGATCCAGTAGGGCTTTGCTATACCTGCACGGGGGAGGCTATTTCATCGGATCGTGCCGGTCCCATCGCGGGCTCGTCTCCCACCTTGCCGCCGCCTGTCGCGCCCGCACCCTGCTGCCCGAGTACCGCCTCGCTCCCGAAAACCCGTTTCCCGCCGGCCTGCTGGACGCCCGCGCCGCCTACAGGTTCTTGCTGGCCCAGGGCTATCCCCCCCATCGGATCGTTGTCGGCGGCGAATCGTCGGGGGGCGGACTCGCGCTGGCCCTTCTCTTTACCCTGCGCGACGAAGGGATGCAGATGCCGGCCGCAGCCGTTCTCCTCTCCCCATGGACCGATCTGCTGGGCACAGGAATCAGCGTGCGCACCCGCGCCAGCCGCGATCCGTGGCTCCGCCCCGCCGGCATCGAGCTCCTGGCCAATCGCTACCGCAACCGAACACCCGCCGACCACCCGCTGGTGTCGCCGCTCTACGGCGATATGCACGGCTTGCCTCCCATGCTCATTCACGCCGGCAATGATGAAATCATCCTCGACGACTCGACCCGCCTGGCCGACAAGGCGACCGCCGCCGGCGTCGACGTGACCCTCAAAGTCTGGGAAGGACTCTGGCACGCCTTCCAAGCCTTCTATCCCTGGGTTCCGGAAGCGCATCGGGCCCACCGCGAGATCGGCCAGTGGGTCGCCGCCATCATGCAAAGAGAGATCATCCATGATTCGCTCAGCCGAAGTCCGCAGCGACGCCGAGGCGCGCCAGTGGGAGGCCAGGCTCAACCGCGACCGGCCACAGCGTCCCCAGGTGGCCGCCTGGATCGTGTCCCAGATCGACTGCACGCCGGTAAGCTCGCCGCGCGTCGTTGAACTGGCCTGCGGCGCCGGCTTCCTGGCCGAAGCCCTGTTCCGCCAAATCCCTGCTGCGCGTTTCTGCGGCTTCGACCTCTCGCCCCACCTACTCGAATTCGCGCGCCGCAGACTGGCCCCTGATGAGAATAGTCCTCTGACGAAAAAAGAGGTCGAATTTCAACGCGTCGACCTCGTAAACGACGACTGGGAACAGGTTCTGTCTAAACTGGGCTGGGCAGGAAAAGTGGACGCGGTAATCTCAATGCAGGCGTTACACGATCTGGGCGGGCTGGAGCAGCAGACCGACGTGTTGACACGTTCGCGCAAGGTCCTGCACGCCGGCGGTCAACTGGTCTACGGCGACCTGCTTCTCAAATCCGAAGACCCCCACCCCAGCCGCTTCACAGTGGCCCAACACCAGGAGATGCTGCGCGCCGCCGGGTTCGCGCCCGTTCATGCCAAAAAGGATACCGCCGCCCGCGCGGCCGCCCGCTTCGGCGATTTTGGTTGTTTCGAACGCCGCAAATGAACGCGATAACTTCCGACCGCAGCCTGCCGCCGCTCGCAGATCACTCTTGCCCTTCTCCTTCGGCGCTCTCGCCATACTACGAGAAGGGCGACCAGCTGAGGGAAAAACATCAGCGCTCCAACATGGCGTCCGGCCGCTGTTTCGAACGCTGGGCGCTCGATTTGCTTCCGCTTCAATCCAAAGAAGCCGTATTAGACGCCGGCTGCGGCTGGGGCCGGTTCTCCTGGCCCCTTGTCGAAAAGTACGGGCTTGCCTCCATAGGCGTCACCTGCTGCGACAGTTCTTACGGCATGTTGCGGACCGCTGCAAAGGAGGCAGCGCGGCGCGGCCACAGCCCCCAATTCATTGCCGCCGACATCCTGTCGCTGCCATTTCCCGCCGGCTCTTTTGACGGCGCGATGGCCAATCATGTACTCTACCATCTGTCAGATATACGCGACGGTATTCGCGAACTGGCACGGGTCCTTAGGCAGGAAGGCTGGCTGCTGGCCACGACCAACAGCGATGAGGTTTCAGTGCCGGTCCTGGAGTACCACTATGCCGCGCTGGACGAGCTGGGGATCGATTACAGCAGAGAATCCAGCTCGCCCTTTTCGATGGAGAACGGCCGGCAACTCCTGGAAAGCTCCTTCGAAGTCGTGCATACATTCTACTTTGAAGACGAGACCCTGTACCACTCTGCAGACGAATTTCTGGCAAGTTACATGACAATTGGCCGCTATCGAAATCTGCTGGCGCGCGCCGAAGTCAGCCGCGAAGCCAAGGAAGGCCTGCCGCGTCTCGTGCGCCAAAAGGCGGAAGAGACGATTCGCGAGCACGGTGTTCTGTGTTCGCCCGTTCGTATCGGTGCATTTGTCTGCAGCGAACCGACGGAGTGAATCGGGACAACTACCTTAGCTCCCGCCCTGTTAGCCTCAGGAGTAAAGGCGGGAGAGCGCCGACGAATCCGGAGATCCACAAATGAGCGGGCTGAATCCCGAAAGCGACGTAGCAAAACTTATGGCAACATCAACCAGAGATGGCACCGTTGAATGGATCGGACTGCGCGCAGAACGGCGCGGCCAGCCACAGCCGGTGGATGCAGTCGAAGCCGTGCCTGGTAGCGGTCTGGAGGGAGACCACTTCCATGGACAGGGCGACGGCAAGCGCCAAATAACGCTGATCCAGGGCGAGCACCTCGATGCCGTCGGCGCGTTTCTGCAAGAGCCTTCACCGGACCCTGCGCTGACGCGCCGCAATATCGTTGTGCGCGGCGTCAACCTGTTCAGTTTGCAGGACAGGCGGTTCCGCATCGGCGGCGCCGTACTCGAGCACAGCGGCCCTTGCCATCCCTGCAGCCGCATGGAGGAGAATCTGGGCCCCGGCGGCTACAACGCCATGCGCGGCCACGGCGGCATCACCGCCAGAGTCGTCGAAGGTGGGACAATTCGCGTGGGCGACGCGGTGAAACGGCTTCCCCTCGGCGAGGAATTGGCCGAGAGCGGTTAAGCTCCTGCCGCGACAAGCGGAGCGTAGACCGACCGGAGGCTGTGAGCTTCGTCGTCAGGATTCTGGTAGGCGCCCGCCGTCCTCAGTCCGTTCCGGACGACCGACGCAAAGGCTGCCGGGTCGGCTGACAGCCGGCGAAGCGCGTCTTCCAGTTGCTCGCCGAGAGCAGGTAGGTTTCCGTTTTCCACCAGGATGCAGTTCCGTTCCTCGCCTGCGCCGTCCATGTAGAAACCGCCGATCCCGCTGTAGCCCGCGACCACGCAGCCGCATGCCATCGCCTCCAGGACCGATGTGTTCATGCCCTCCTGCATATTAGTGGAAACATAGACCGTAGCCTCGCGCAGTTGGCGGGCGTACTCGTCCTCGCTCAATTCGCGCAGGGGCATCCATTCAAACTCGGTAAACGGCTTGCCCTTTGCGCAGAGCAGGCTGTGCAGCCAGGCAGCCGAACGCTCTTTGCGCGTCAGGTAGCAGACCTTGGGACGTTTCGATTCAGGAGTGTAACGGTAGCGCTCCTCATTGACATACTCGCTGATCAATGTCGCCTCGATGTCCATGCTCCAGCGAAGATAGCTCTGGATGAGCGGAGACTTGGTGAGTACCCGTTCGATGCCATAAGTCCGCCAGTCTTGCCCAGAGGGTAGATTCCAATAAGTTGGCGACCAGCTCAGCGCTATCACAATCCGCTCACCGGCAAATCGGGCCGTCTGCTGCATGATCTGGGGCATCACTTCGGGAATGACCAGGATATCCTGCGACCTGAACTGTGGTCGCTCCGATAGCCATAACGTTGGCGCCTCATAACCGTGCCACGTCACCCGGAAAGGCCGCTTCTGGTGGACGATCCAGGCATCGAAACCAAGTTCCACCAGCCGCTGTGCATGGCGGTAAAGCGTCTTGATCCCGCCCGAAGGCTGGGGAAAGTCAGGACAGAAGTATAGAATGCGTGACATCGGGCAGCTGCCCTCTCATTGGTTTCAGTCCTGCTTCCAAGATACTAATGTTGGCGCCTGCCCAAACATAACGCAAAGGAGAAACAGGTGCCCTATCAAATACTGACCGATTCCGCGCTGCCGCCAGAGATGAATGATATGGTTGCCGACAGCTGCGAAGTGCACATCTGGGACCTCACAGAAGATGACCCGATTCTTCCCCGGATTGAAGGATTCATCACCTACGGTCATCCGATTGTGCCCGGCTCGCTCATGGACAAAATGCCCAAACTGCGCTGCCTTAGCAACTTCGGCGTCGGTGTCGACCACATCAACCTGGAAGACGCCAAGGCACGCGGACTTCCGGTCGGGTTTACGCCCGGCTTCGTCAACGGCGTTACCGCGGACATGGCCTTCACCATGCTCATGGCGATCGGCCGCAACATCATCCAGGGCTGGCGTCACGCGCACGGTCCCGACTACCTGGCCTACGACGCCAACATCCTGCACGGGCACGAAATATACGGCTCGACGCTCGGAATAATCGGCTTGGGACGGGTCGGCCGCGAGATCGCCCGCCGCGCCAGCGGGTTCGACATGACCGTTCTCTACCACAACCGCAACCCCAGCCCACACGCCGCTGACCTGAACGCCGCCTATCGCTCGCTGGAGGCCTTGCTGGACGAGGCTGATTTCGTGGTCCTGAGCGTGCCCATGTCTCCCCAGACCCGCCACCTGATTGGCGCGGCCCAACTGGAACGCATGAAAGAAACGGCCTACCTGGTCAACGTCGCCCGCGGCGGCGTTGTCGACCACGATGCGCTGGTCGACGCCTTGCGTCGCAATCTGATCGCCGGCGCCATCATGGACGTGACCGATCCGGAACCCCTGCCGCGCGACCACCCCCTCCTGCGGCTGGACAACTGCGTCATCCTGCCCCATCTCGGCAGCGCAACCTACCAGTCGCGTTTCCGTATGGCCCGCCGCACCGTCGACAATCTGCTCGCCTGCCTGCGCGGCGAGGAAATGCCCAGCCGCGCCGCCTAGCCCGCACTGCCAGATTACTCCCCCCTCTCAGGCGCTTGCAGCAGCTCGGGCGGCGCATCCGGCGCCGCGCTGAGAGTCAGCAGGAACGCCTTGAGCGCGTCGCTCTGCTCGACGGTCAGCGCCAGCGGCACAAGGTCGGAATGGCCTGGAAAGGCCGGCGGCGCGTGGTTGTAGTGGCGGATCACCGCGTCCAGGTCGGGGAAGATGCCGTTGTGCATATATGGGGCCGTGTTGCCAACGTTGCGCAGGCCCGGCACTTTGAACGCGCCGACCAGCTCGTCGCCCGCCATCTTGATGAATCGCAACTCCACGCAGTCTTCCTCGCCGGCATCGCTGAATGCGCCCAGGCAGTTGAACGCGTCATCCACGACCTTTAAAGTCCCCAGCGAGCGGCCCTGATCGAAACTGCTGCCTTCCGGCAGCGGCAGGCCGATATTATGAAACGTGCCGTTGGTGAACAGCGGCCCGTTGTGGCAATCCGTGCACTGGCCGTCGCCAATAAACAGCCGCAGCCCCGCGGCCTCTTCCGCGCTGAAAATCTCTCCCATTCGGCCCTGATCATTGGCGATCGCCGCAGCTGCGTAGTCGTCAAACCGGCTGCGGCCCGGCAAGATCCGCCGCGAATAGGCGGCGATGCTCTTGCCGATGTCGGCGAAAACGTGGTTGACCGTGTTCTGGTCCGCCTCCGTCATTTCATCCCAGGCCGCGCGCAGAAGCGCATCTTCCACCGGCGCCGCGTTCAGTGGAAATCGCGTCTCGTCACTGAGATCGGGCGCACGGACGAAGAGCGCCTCGTACTGGCTGCGGTAATTGTCCAACACGTAGAGGGTGTGCGCGACGCGATTGCCGCCGTGCTCGATCGCGGCCTCCTGCGGCGCCAGCGCCTGCGCCCACTGGCTGTCCTTGCGACCGTCCCAGTAGTACCAGTCACTGTAGCCAATCCCGACAATCGTGGGTGTGTGGCGCGGCGTGTCTGCGCCGCGCACGTTGGCGCGCACCTTGCCGTCCGTGAAATAGAGTTCAGGAACGTGGCACGACGAGCAGGAGACGGTCCCGTCCGGGCTGAGACCGCTGTCGAAAAAGAGGGCATGGCCAAACGCCACCGCGGCCGGATCGTCGCCCACCGCATTGGATGGATCGGGCGCGAGCGGGGGCAGCTGGTCGATACTGAGGGAGGCGATCAGGCCCCTCTCCGCCGCCGTCCACCCGTGGGCCCCGCCCGCCGGCGAACGTTCTCCGCCGCCGAGAAAAGTCCTTACTACCCCCGCAGGCCCCTCCCGAAAAGGGCCGAACAGGACAAGAGCAGCGCCGCTGACGAGGATAAGCAGGACCGCCGCGGCGACAGCCAAGCCGATGCGGCGCACGCTCTAATTCAGCTCGAACTCAAATGTAACCGAGTCGCTCTCGCCGCCGGAGCTGATCTCTAGCGTCAGCACCCACACACCCCCCATATTGAAGCGCATTCCCTCCAGCAGATAGTCGCCGTTTCCAAGATTCTCAGTCACCCGCGGCGCGGTCGGGAAACCGTGATTGTGCTCCGGCATGCCCCCCTCGACGGAGATATCGGCTTCGGTGACCGCGTCGCCGTCCGCATTCTCGATATGAAGCGTCCACGCATGCGTCTCGTTGATCACGACCGGGTCGAGACTGCTGACCGCGCTGACGCTGAACAGGCTGTTCTCAGTCGTCTGCGGTTCGAGCGCGTCGGCCGCCATCGAACCCCCAGACATGTCCATCTCCATCCCTTCGCCGTCCATTTCCATGCCGCCGCCCTGGTCCGGCGTCACCATATTGCAGGCGCCTGCGATGTAAGCCAGGGTCAGCAGACAGACGGACAAACAAACTCTCATTCACATTTCTCCCCATTGAGCAAAGTGATTGACGTGTACTGAATTATTGACGTGTACTGAATTAGTGTATCACAGGTCTTGAATTCTCTGCTTCCATTCGCAAGGGAACTCTTGATCGCACACGTGGAAAGGATCTCTGCAACTCTATGACCAGGCTCTGGGCCGGCATTCAGCTCCATAGGCCGTCAGACAGAAGCGAGTTTTTCATCTCAGTGTGACACCTTTACGTTTGAAGTTTGAGCGAGTCAAGAGCAGACAGGATCATACTGCAGGAATATATGAGGACCCACCCCTGACCCTACCAGATGTTTCGGCTTGACTCAAGCAGGTCTCTGTTGGGTCAATCGTCAAAGAGCACCGGCTGGCGCCACCACAGCAGATCTTTGTCAAAGCCCAACAACAGCCGAAATACCTTTTGCGACACGACAAGGAACCGCCCGCCGCGCCTTCTTTGTCACTAGGCCGGCTCGCCTCCCCCGAGGGGTTGGAGAACGCAGCCGGAAACCATGGCGTTGCGAAGAGCCGCGGCGATTTCGGAAGGTGCGAGGACAGTGAAGTCTTCCCTATCCGAATATGCAAACCCTACGCTGGGCTTTCTTAGCTCCGCCTCAAGGCGCATGTCGCGGAAGTTCCAGACCGGCTCTTGATAGCCGCAGTGCCTGCAGACCGTCTTGGACTCGGCCGTATAGTCGCCGACTTCCAAAAATGCAAATCGGCCCTTGATCAGCACGAATTCGGCAGACTTCAGCCTTCTCTTTGCAATGTACTTGAACAGGAAATAGGCGAAGATTTCTGTCCCGAGCCCGATCAAGCTCAGTTCAAAGCCAGGTCTCACGTTCAAGCGGGTCCAAATCGGCAAACTGACGCTCGCCACCTGCCAGGCAAGGCCTTTGCAATCTACGTATGAGGTGCGGCTTCCAGCCATCGCGGCCACAAAACGATGAACTCTCAAAGGCCGGGAACGAGGCAACCTTAGCCTGTGTCTCCAGAAGTGGAGAAGGAAGAACCAGGCGCCAACCGCCGCCATCAGCCAAGAGCGAAAATCCGTCATTGCCGCTCTCCGTCAAGCCGTCAACGCCTCCCACCGCGCCGCCATCCCGCGCAACTTCTCCTGAAACACCTCCGTCCCGATCACCTCACGGTTCACCGGATACGCCGGAATCTCACCCCGGAACAGCGCCAGCAAACTCTCGCATGCCATCGCCCCGTTCAACTCGTACAGGTCGTCGGTCCACGCCAGCGCGTGCGGCGAGAGGATCACGTTGTCCATCGCAATCAGCGGATGGTCCAGCGGCAGCGGCTCCGGCTCGAGCGCGTCCAGGCCCGCGCCCGCGATCGCGCCGCTTTGCAGCGCCTCGACGAGATCGTCATGGTTTACAATCGGCCCGCGCGCCGTATTGATAAGATATGCGCTCGGCTTCATCAACGCGAACAGCCGCGCGTCAACCAGGCCGCGCGTCTCGTCGTTCAGCGGACAGTTAACGGCGACAAAGTCGGATTCGCGGAATAGCTCCTCGATGCTGACCAACTCCACGTTCAACGCCGCCGCGCGCTTCGGATCGAGGTAGGGGTCGTGCGTGATGCGCCGTCCCAGGTCGAAAGGCCCGAGAAGACGGAACATCTCGCCGCCGATGTTGCCCGTCCCGACCGAGCCGACCGTCTTGCCGCTCATGCCCAGCCCGCTCTCCTGCACCTTCAGGTCCCAACGCCCTATGCGCACGAGGCGGTCCTTGGCCGCGACCCTCTTTGCCAGCGCTAGGATCAGGGTCAAAATCGCCTCGGCCACCGGCTTGCGCACGGCATCGACGGCGATGGTCAGAAGAACGTGGTTGGCGGTCAACGCCTCCGTGTCGACCAGGTCGTAGCCGACGCCCCAGCGCGCGACGCAAATCAGCCGCCCGCCGCCGCCGACCGTCGCGGCAGTATAAGGGCTGCCCAGGGCGATGACACCGTCAAAGTCGGCGACGGCTTCCGCCTGCACCGGCTCTCCGTAGTCAACGTCGAAATAGTCCCATTCAACGTGGGGCAAGGGGTCGACAAGGCGCGCCAGGACCGGCTCGATCGTGCCCGGCGCAAACGTCTTGAAACCGGCCGATGCGCCGATGCGAAAAGGCTGAGACATGGAAAGACTCCTTGAATGCATGAAAAGAGTGATATGCGGTTGGGGTGAGCAGCGGCTAACCCTGCTCCTCTTCAAACAACGACGAGCGCGAGTTGAAATATGGCGGCTCGAACAGCAACTTCTGCCGCGCCGTCAATTGGACATCCTTGGGCGGCTGCGTGTAGTTGGCGCTCCACGACTGCTGGCCGGGACTGTACTTGAAGAGCAGCGAACGGCGCTGGTATTCCGCCGTCCATGCCGCAGTGCCATGCGTGAGCGCCTCGGTGAAGATGACGACCGACCCGGCCGGCGCCTCCGGTACCACGACCGCCTCGTGCGCCGCATGGGCCGTTCGGATGCTCTCAGGGCAGGCGTAGTTGGCCTTGTGGCTGCCCGGCACCGCGCAGAACCCGCCGACAGCCGGGCCGGTGTCAGTCAGATTCCAGGCCGCGACCGTCAGCCCGTTGTACATCCGTCCATCGCGAAAGTGATAGTACTCCGGCGGGTCGTACGGCGTGCTGCCTCCATGAAGCCGCAGCGACTCGGTGCCGGCCCGCATGTAGATGCCGTAATAGTGGTCAAGCCGGAACCCGTCGCCCAGAATCGCCTCCATGTAGGGCATTATGCGTTCGTGGTCGAGCAGTTCGCAGTAGACCTGCCCCCACTCCAGAAAGCCGCCGAAGCGCGCGCTCAGCGTGTCATCGCCCGGCGGCGTCAACTCCCGGCTGTCCATGAGCCGGTTGAGCTCCGACAGTTCCACCGTCGACAGCGCCCCTTCGACGACCAGGTAGCCGCGCAGGTCGAACAGATACCGTTCCTCTTCGTTCATCCGCTCCCTCAGCTCAAAATCAGACCACAAACCCTATTCCAGCAGATTGTCCTCAATGTAGTCCCAGTTGATGTCCTGCCCCAGCCCGGGCAGCTGCGAGATATGGACGAATCCCTCGTCATCCATCGGATCGTCAAGCCGGTTGAGCCACGCCGCCGGCTCGTCATGGTCGATGAAGGGATGCATCAGCCCGCGCTCGTAATACTGCCCCGGTATGCCCATCGCGCAGAGGGCGTGCAGATTGCCCGGACCGCCGCCGTGGACCTCCATCCGCATGCCGAACGATTCGGACAGATGCGCCACCTTCATCAGCGGGGTCAGCCCCCCCAAATCACCCACGCCGCCGCGCACCAGGTCGCACGCACCGGCCTTGATCCACTCGGCCCGCGTGTACATCTTTCCCTCCGCCGTCTCCGGCCCGCAGATCGGCAGCGACGTCTGCTCGCACAGCCACACGTAGGACGACATGCTGTGCTCGTCCATCGGCTCTTCCATCCAGTAGTAGTTCAGCTTTTCCAGCCCCTTGGCCAGTTCCAACGCCTCCAGCCGCGAATAGTAGTGGTATGGATCGAGCATCAGGTGGGCGTCGGGCCCGTAGACCTCGCGCACCGCCGCGCAGGCGGCCAGGTCGCGTTTGACGTCCGGCGCGCCCTCGTAGGGAGGCTGCCACGTGTGCAGCTTGAACGCCGGATAGCCGCGACCAATGCACCAGGTAGCGAAATTCGCATAGTCCTCAGGTGAGCCCAGCCCACCGTCGACATCATCGCCGCACATTGTACTGGCGTAGGCCGGTACCTTGTCGCGCGTCGCGCCCAAGAGCTTATGCACCGGAAGATCGAGCGCCCGCCCCGCCAGGTCCCACAGCGCCAGGTCGACGGCATTCAGCAGCCTGTCGGACATGGTCGCCAGGTTCAGGCGCTGCCGCTCCTTCAGATTGTGCCAGATTCGCTCGCGGTAGAAGGGGTCTTCGCCGCTGATATATGGCTTGACCAGGCCGTCGATCAACGCCTGCGGCGGGCTGCCGAAAAAGTAGCCTTCGACACCGTCGTCGGTGTGGATTGTGAGCAGTGACTGCACCGCCTCGTGCGGGTCGCCCGGGTGGCCGTGCCCTTCGGAATCCCGCACGGTCTTCGAGATGTAGCGAAACCGGCGGACGGTCAAATCGGTGATTCTCATGAAATTCTCCTGCCAGCGGAAAAGTTGGGTTGGGGGCTTCGGGGTCGGTCAGCGCGGCGTCCTGACGCCGGCGGCATTCGCCCACAGGCGCAGTGTAGCATAGGCCGTTGGAGGGCAAAAGCGGGTAGTGGCGAACGGTGCAGTCCAAAATCGGCGTACAAATTCCCATGCCTCAAGTTGCAGCCAAGCCATGGCCGGTCCACGCCCCATGCCCTCGAAGAGCGAAGAAATAAGCTTTCCCGTATCCTTTGGGACGGTCGGGCCTTCGGCCCTCCCTTGTGCGGGGGGACTCCCCCCGCAACGCCCCCCTGACCCAACCCGCAGTTGACGTTCTTCGTGGAGATTCGCGCAGATTCGTGGATTAAGCCCTTGCCCTTGACGTTGCAGTTCGAGTATCGCCCCTTCCGAGTCTCGGCAGTCTCGGCCGTTCTGGACGGTCGGGCCTGCGGCCCTCCCTTGTGCGGGGGGACTCCCCCCGCAACGCCCCCCTGACCCAACCCGCAGTTGACGTTCTTCGTGGAGATTCGCGCAATTTCGTGGATAAAGCCCTTGCCCTTGACGTCGCCGGCAACTGACCACTGACCACTGACCACTGCAGTTCTGGACGGTCGGCCCTGCGGCCCTCCCTTGTGCGGGGGGACTCCCCCCGCAACGCCCCTCTGACACAACCCGCAGTTGACGTTCTTCGTGGAGATTCGCGCAATTTCGTGGATAAAGCCCTTGCCCTTGAAGTTGCCGGCAACTGGCCACTGACCACTGGCCACTGCAGTTCTGGACGGTCGGGCCTTACGGCCCTCCCTTGTGCGGGGGGACTCCCCCCGCAACGCCCCCCTGATGTATTCTCCCCACCGTGTGTGGGGTCAATGCAGCCCTGCGCCTGCCCGCTGCCTCTCCCAAAGCCGCTAAACCATTTCAGCTACCGTCGCCACGAATCCCCCGCCAGACGACTCCCACCCAGAAGCGGAATGCACCCCTGCCGAACGGCAACGCAGTGGATTGTGGATTTCGAGAGTGGTAATGGTCAAATCGCCTGCCGCAGTCGACCGTATCCTCTACTGCTGGACCCATACGCTTTCTGCGCTATATCGACAGCTCGAGTTATCCCTTGTCTACCTTTCCACGAAGAAGGCGCGCCTCTTTCACACCCCAGAATTGCACAATGTATCATTTATCAAATAGAATTCGCACTCTGGAATACTCTCGGCGGCCAGAAAGAAAATGGAAGACACATCACCCTACCCCGAAGACCATGGCATGGAGCACGTCGAGTCGAAAGGAGGCAACAACAATCACAGAAAGAGACCCGGCAAAGTCTCTTCTTTCGCACCTCCTCGAATACGTGAGGCCGCGCTCAATTTCGCTATTGCCAAACAGTAACAATCTACAGATAGCCAGGCTCAGAGAGAATCCCCCGTGGAAACCAAATCGCCAGCTACGTTAGTTGCGAAAATCAAACACTTATCTCAAGTCAAATGTAACCTGCCCTTCCACCCACCAGGAGGCCGGACAGTGCGCCCTGCACCAACACGCATACTCACTCTTTTGCTCCCACTCGCAATTCTCATAGCGTCATGCAACCCCATTCCGACCAAGGAACAGCCGGCCGCTTACGCCCAGGCACTGGTATTCGATGCTATCCGTTTCTACAATGAGAATGGCCGCGAAGCCACCGTCAAGCACTTCAGCTCGTTCGACCAGGTTGACGGCCAGTGGTACGTCTTCATGTTCGACGAAAACAACGTCTATATCGCAAGCCCATACACCGCACTCATCGGCAGAGACCTCTCTAAGCTCGTAGACGTTAACGGAAATAAGTACGGAGAACATATCGCGAGCACCACCACAGCAGGCAAGTGGATCAGCTACGCCTTCCTCAACCCGCAAACGAATGAGCAGCAACGCAAAAACGCCTGGTTCGTCCGGCACGACGGGCTGGTTTTCGCCTCCGGTTACTACGAATAGCTTCACAAAGAACATCCCGGGATAGCCGCAGCAACACTTCTAGTTCGTAAACGAGAATGCCGCTGCCGCCTCACAAGCGGCCTCGTTTCCTACCCTCCACTGCCGAATTCGCACTGACCATGACGGATTTCCTCGCCTGCACGCCACTTCCGCATGACCGCGCAACTCGCAAGAAGCCCAGTCTGGTTTGTCGACGCTTCCTCGATCTAGCTTTGCAAGTCATCTGCAAGCGCACACCTCCGAATTCCGTGTACAGGACCGGTCAAGGCGCCCGCCGCGCTCGTGCATGTCAGGAACAATGTGCTCCCCGGCAGTCCCTGCCTTGCCTCGAACCGGCCCGCAGTCGATCGTTCACCTTGGGAATCCGAACGGGCGCCGGTTGCGCATTGTGGGCTGAGTAGAGAAACGAGAGGCGTCGGCAAATAGAGTGAACTGCCGCTAGTCGCCCACTCTCGCGAAAACATGCCGGTCAGTTGCCGTGGCGGAATTGTCAGCCTCCTCACTTTTGAATCAGCGCTTCTGTGGTACAATGCCGATATGCTCCCGGCCAGCATCGATCCGATCAGCGCGGGCGCTTGCCGGCGCGCTATGGTCGCGGAACCAATCCCTCGCACCGATTCATGCTGCGATGGCCGGAAGCTGCGGCAAGATGCGCTCGCACGGGCGAGACGCGGAATTTCCAATCAGACGCGTCGGGAACAATATGAGCGACGAAAAGCAAGAGGAAGAGGATAACGACATCGAGCAAGAGGATGCGGGCCAGCCCGAAAACGGGCCTGAGAACAGCTCCGAGGACGGGCCGGAAGAACCGGCTCCAGCAGCGCAGGAAGCCGCCGCCGATAACCAAGAATCTGAAGGCAATGGGGCCTCGGATGCGACAGTGGAAGGCGAGGACGCAAAGGAGTCCGAGCTGACAGACGTTGCCGACGATCTGCCAGTCCTGCCGCTGCGCGGCATTGTCGTCTATCCAATGATGTGGCTGCCGCTGACAATCGGCCAGGAACGCAGCATAAAGCTCGTCGAGGACAACCTGCCGCAGAGCCGCATTATTGCCCTGGCCACAAGCAAGGATGAATCGATCGAAGAGCCGTCCTCCGATCAGATTTACCCAATCGGGACCGCGGCCCAGGTCCATCGCGTGCTCAAGGCCCCGGACGGCACCGTCCGGCTCGCGGTCCAGGGCCTCGAGCGTATCCGCCTGACCGAATACATCCAGGACGAGCCCTACCTGCGCGCCCGCGTCGAAGTCCTGCCCGAGACACTCGAAGAAGGGCTGGACATCGACGGGTCCGCACGCGCCGTCACCGACCTCTTCCGTCGCCTTGTCGAGTTGGACGGCCAGATGCCCGATGAGCTGGCCGTGATGGCCGCCAACGTCGAGAACGCCCGTCAATTGGCCTATCTTGTCGCCAGCAGCATCCGCCTCGAAATCGATGACGCCCAGCAGCTGCTGGAGATGGACAGCGTTCAGGAAAAGCTCCTGCGCCTGACCCAGCTGCTGCACGGTGAGGTCGACGTCATGGAGCTGGGCAACAAGATCCAGTCCCAGGCGCAGGGCGAAATGGAGAAGATGCAGAAGGACTTTTTCCTGCGCGAACAGATCAAGGCAATCCAGAAGGAGCTGGGCGAGGAAGACGAGCAGGAAGCCGACATTCGCGAGCTCGAGGAGCGCATCGAGGCCGCCGGCATGCCCGATGAGGCGCACAAGGAGGCAACGCGCGAGCTGAACCGGATGCGGCGTATGCCGATCCAAGCCGCCGAATACAGCGTCATCAAGACCTACCTCGATCTGATGGTGTCGCTGCCCTGGCAGCAGACGACCGAGGACAATCTCGATATCAACCACGCCCGCGATGTCCTCGAAGAGGACCATTACGGCCTTGACGAGATTAAAGACCGCATTGTCGAGTACCTCGCCGTACGCAGGCTGCGTGCCGCACGCAAAGCCGGGCGCAAAATCGAGGATGAGGACGCACGCGACAAGATCCGGCGCGAGCGCGAGGGTGTGCTGCTCTGCTTCGTCGGCCCGCCCGGCGTCGGCAAGACCAGCCTGGGGATCAGTATCGCCCGGGCGATGGGGCGCAAGTTCATGCGGCTGGCCCTGGGCGGCGTGCGCGACGAGGCCGAGATCCGGGGATTCCGCCGTACCTACATCGGTTCAATGCCCGGCCGCATCATTCAGAGCCTGCGCCGAGTCGAGTCGAAGAATCCGGTGTTTATGCTCGACGAGGTTGACAAGCTGGGGCGCGACTTTCGCGGCGACCCCACCAGCGCCCTGCTCGAGGTCCTGGACCCGGAACAAAACCGCGAGTTTCGCGATCACTACCTCGACGTTTCCTTTGACCTGAGCGAGGTCATGTTCATTACGACCGCCAATGTGCTGGACACGATCCCCAGTCCTTTGCGCGACCGGATGGAGGTCATCCATCTCAGCAGTTACACCGAGCACGAGAAGGTCAAGATCGCACAGCAGTATCTCGTTTTGCGGCAGATCAAGGAGAATGGGCTTCGCGACAGCGAGATCGCTTTCACCGAAGAGGCCCTGCACAAGATTGTGCATGACTATACGCGCGAAGCCGGCGTCCGCAACCTGGAGCGAGAGATCGGCAAGATCTGCCGCAAGGTCGCCGCTACCATCGCAGCCGACGTGCCCTTTCAGCTACAGGCCCCGCTTCCCCTCGGCCTGGACGAAACACCGTCGCAACAAGGCTACATCGAAGACGGTGCCGGCGCCAACAAGAAGCGTGGGAATGGTGCCTATCCTAGCGAACCGGTCCGCATTACACCCGATTCGCTGGTCGAGTACCTGGGCCCTCGCCGCTTCCAGCGCGAGGAGATCGCCGACCGTACGCGAATGCCCGGCGTAGCCGTCGGCCTTTCCTGGACGATGACCGGCGGAGAGATTCTCTTTTTTGAAGCGACCAAGATGCCGGGCAAGAAGGGATTCGTTCTGACCGGGAAGCTGGGTGAGGTAATGAAGGAGAGCGCCCAGGCTGCGCTCAGCTACGTACGGAGCCGTGCCAGCGAATTCAACATCTCTCCCAACTTTTTTGAAGAGATCGACATTCATCTTCACATTCCCGAAGGCGCTCTGCCCAAGGACGGACCCAGCGCCGGCGTGACAATGGTCACCGCAATTGCCAGTCTGCTCACGGGCCGCTCCGTTCATCCCGACATCGGTATGACCGGCGAAATTACGTTGCGCGGCAAGGTCTTGCGCATCGGCGGCCTGAAAGAGAAAGTGCTGGCCGCGGCCAGGGCCGGCTTGGGCACGATCATTATGCCGGCCGCCAACGAGGCCGACCTGGAGGAGCTGCCCGACAACGTGCGGGAATCAATGAAGTTCATTCCTGTGGAAACGGTCGATGAGGTGCTTGAGACCGCTCTGCAGCACGAATTGGTCCAGGAAGAGGAGGACGACGCCCCCGGCGCGCCCGCTCCCTCCCCGGACGAGCCAGTTACCGAGAGCGATAATGATCCGCTGGAGCGGATCGAGTACGCGTCATGAACAGGGCTGTCCTGCTAAGAACGGGGCAGTTTCAAGATAGAAAATGAGTAGAAGAAGAAGATCTAGAGGCGCCTCTGCAGGTGGCGCCCAAGCGCAGACCGGCCAGCGTCAAGGCGCCGGAAGACTGCGCTGGCTCAAGGTGGACTTGCACACCCACACGCCGGCCTCAAGCGACTACGAGGAGCCCGGCATTTCCTACCTGGAGTGGCTGGCGACGGCGCGCAAGCGCGGCCTGGATATCGTCGCCATCACCGATCACAACACCGTCGCCGGCGTCGACGCCATCCGCAGCGAAATCGAGTGGTTGACCCGCCTGCAGCAGCAGAACAGGCTTACCGACGTTGAACGCAGCAATCTGGAGCAGTGGCGTAAGCTGGCCAACGAAATTATCGTTCTTCCCGGCTTCGAATTTACCGCCACCTTTGGCTTCCACATCCTCGGCATCTATCCCCCCGAAACTACGGTCCGCGAGCTCGAACACATTCTCTTGCGCCTGAATGTGCCGCAGGACAAGCTCGACGCCGGCTCGACCGAGACCGGCGCCAGCACAGACGTCATCAGCGCCTACGAGACCATCGTAGACTCCGGCGGCATCGCCATCGCTGCCCACGCCAACAGCACGCACGGTGTTGCCATGCGCAATTTTCCCTTTGGCGGCCAGACCAAGATCTCCTATACGCAGAATGCCAACCTGAGCGCACTCGAAGTGACCGATCTGGAAAGCCGCAGCCGCAAAGCGACGTCGCGCTTTTTCAACGGCTCCAAGCCGGAGTACCCGCGCAAGATGCATTGCATCCAGGGAAGCGACGCCCACCGCCTTACCACTGATCCCCGCAACAGCAGACGCCTCGGCATCGGCGAGCGCGCCACCGAACTGCTTCTGCCCGAACCGTCGTTCGATGCAATCAAGGAGTTGTTTTCCAGCAGTCGTTTTGACCGCACGCGCCCCTTTCGCGCGCCGGAAAAGGTGGTCGATCACCTGGCCGCGGCCAGAGCCGAAGGGCCCAACCAAACCCAGAGTTTCCACGAGACCGCCAACAAAAAGGGCGGGCGGCAGACGGTCGTCCTCGCCGACCTCTGCGCCTTCGCCAATACCGACGGCGGTACTATCTTTGTCGGCGCCAACGCGCGCAAGGGCAAAGTGAAAGGGCTTGTCAACTCCAAACAGGCGCAGACGGAAATCCAGCAGGCCATCACCGAACGGCTGACGCCGCCTCTGGAGCCCCGCTACGAAGTCCTCTCCAATAGCGGCGCCGATGTGCTGCGCATCGGCGTCGACGCCGGCGACGAAAAGCCATATTGCCTCGACGGCTCCAAGTTCTACGTGCGCAGTGACGCTGAGACCAGCCTGGCGCTTAGAGACGAAATCGTGGCCCTCGTACTCGAGAGCGTCGGCCTCAACGCTGACCTGGTCGGCAGCGATGATGGAGATGGAACGCCGGCAGCGAATGATTCCGCAGACGAGGACAAGGACGGCCCGGGCGCACGCAGTAACTCGAAGCGCACGCGCGGTCGCACGACGAAGGCATCCCCGAAGGAGAGTGATCCCTTCTTCCTGCCACAGGACGGCGTCGAAATCGTGGACCGCGAAACAAGGGGCGACACCACATACTACGTCGTGCGCAACCTGCGCAATCAGCGCTCAGTCGGCAATGTGACCCGCCAGGGCGCACGCAAGCTGTGGAACTACGCCATTACCCAATACGAGGATAGCCCGGCTAAGTCAAACCAGATCCGCTGGAAGGAAAACGTCGGCATCGTCCGTTCGGCCAAGCGCGCCGGCAAGGTGCGCTTTGATCTGGCCTTGCGAAACGGGTCCGATATTCGTATCTTCTACGGGGTCACCGAAGAGGGGATGGAAGGCGACTGGGCGCAATTTGTCGAAGAAGCCGAATAGTGGTATCTAAAGTCATCCGGTTTCCGGCAGGTTTCTCTCACCAGATGTAGATGACGGCCACCACCGATAACAACCACAGGATTACGCCCGATAGCAACGGCCGATCTGAGAACAACAGGTCTTCCGGCGCACCCCCCCTCTGTTCCACATGAATCAGATAGAGATAGCGGAACACGACGAAGACGATCAGCGGGACCGTCAACATCATCTGCGCCGGCCCGGCCAGAGCGGTCTCGGCTTCGAAACTGTAGAGGGTGTAGCTGATCAGGCCGCTGACCGTGACGAGACCGATAATCTGATCGAGAAAGGGCAGGTTATACTTGTCCAGGCTGCTCCTGTGGCCCGACGCCGAATCTTTCAGCAACAGGATTTCGTGACGGCGTTTGCCGAAGCCGACAAAGAAGGCCAGCAGACTCACACATATGTACAGCCACGGGCTGAACGCGCTTACATGCACCGCGGTCAAGCCAGCAACAACTCGCAGCAGAAAGAAAACCGCGATCATCAATACGTCAATAATCACGAGCCGCTTCAGATAAAAGGTGTATGCCGCATTCAGAATCAGGTACGCGGCCACCGTCAGCCCGATCTGGGAATCGAAAAGGCCGGCGCCCAGCAAGCTTAGAGCGGCCAGGAGGACGAAAGCCACTTTGGCCACGGCCGGGCTCAGTTGCCCGCTCGCCAATGGTCTCAGCCGTTTGCGCGGATGAAGCCGGTCGCTTTCTATATCAACCAGGTCGTTCAGAAGATAGACACTGCTGGAAACCAGACAAAAGGCGACGAAGGCAACGGCCGCCGCGAGGACGAGACTAGGGTCGAGCAGCTTCCCATCAAAAATCAGCCCGACTAGCACGAAACCGTTCTTAGTCCACTGCTTGGGCCGCATCGTACGCAGCAGGCCGCGAAGTTGGGCTAGCAAGCCAGTCGGCCTCTCACCTGCTGAATGAAGACCGCCCCCGGAGACCGACGAGGACGGCTCGGACGCGCTTGACATCGCCAGAACTCCTGGTTTTGCTGCGTTCGATTCACGCCAGAGTAACGCGCTGGAATTCAGCCAATGATACTTTACACATCATAGGGGAGCCAAACCTGACATTTGGCCGCGCCGCCTGTTCCGATGGGCCGGCGCCGGTGAATGTTGCCCAGTCTGATGAAATATCCCGGTACCAGTCAACTTCCCGTGTCATGACAATAGTTCTCATTGTTCTGATCGTTTTCCTGCTCATTGCGCTCAATGGGCTCTTTGTCGCCGCCGAAATCGGCACCGTCGGCGCGCGCCGAGCCCGCATAGCCCAGCAGGCCGCCGAAGGCAACCGCTTTGCCAGCCTGCTGCTGCCGCACCTCGAAAGCCCCTCCAGGCTCGACGACTACATCGCCGCCTGCCAGCTCGGTATCACACTTTCAAGCCTCGTGCTCGGCTTCTACGGCCAGGCCGCGATCACGCCGCTGGTCGCGCCGCTCCTGAGCAGTTCCGGCCTCGTGGCCCAGGCCGCTGCGACCTCGATCGCAACCACCGTCGTTCTGATTGTGCTGACCGTGATCCAGGTCGCGCTCAGCGAGCTCGCCCCCAAGACCGTCGCCATCCAGTTTCCCGAACGGACATCGCTCCTGCTGATCCTGCCCGTAACCTGGTCGATGGTCGTCATGCGCCCGCTCATCTGGTTCTTCAACGGCAGCGGCCGCCTGATTCTGCGTCTCATCGGCCTCCGGGCCGTCTCCGAGGGCCTGCACATCCACGCCCCCGAAGAAATCCTGATGATGGTGCAGGAAAGCGGCGCCGGCGGTCTGCTCGAAGAGGGCGAGACCGAGCTGCTGGAGAATACCTTGCAGCTGCGGCAACGTTCCCTCCGCAGTGTCATGGTGCCCCGCACACAGCTTCTGGCCGCGCCCGTAGAGCTGGATCCTGCCGAGCTGCTAGGCCTGCTGGCAGAATCAAGCCATTCGCGCCTCCCGCTCTACGAAGAATCTATCGACAACATCGTCGGCGTGGTGCATCTGAAGGACCTGCTCAGTCTGCGCCTCTCGTTGGAGGGAACCGGACCTGGCCGGCCGTCCAGCGCCGCCGGCGCCGACCGCGGCGTTCGATCTCTGATGCGCTTGCCTCCCTTTGTACCCGAATCGGCCTCGGTTGCCACTGTCTTTCGCCAGTTGCAGCGCGATCGCTTCCACATGGCGATCGTCATCGATGAGTATGGCGGTACCTCGGGGATCGTAACTTTTGAGGACCTGGTTGAGGAAATCTTCGGCGAAATAGCCGATGAATTCGACTCGGACAGCCGTGAAATCGTCCTGGACGACGACGGCCGCCTTCTGCTCGAAGGTGACGTCGAGTTGGACCGGTTGGCAGAAATCCTGGGAGCACCCCTCCACGTCGAAGATGTAGATACAATCGGCGGGGCATTGCTCGCCGCGCTGGGAGCGATTCCAGAGCCCGGCCAGGAGGTACATCTGCACGGCATCGAGTTTCGCGTCGAGCAGGTGAGCGGCTACGCGGTCGCCCAGGTTAGCGTCGCCCTGCCTCCAAACTCGGCGGTGGACCCGCGGCAGGGCGCTGTGTCGCTCGATCGCAGCAGCGGGCAACCGCGCAACCGGAGCTGAACCGGTGGAATACCTGCTTCCCACCTTTATCATCGCCGCGTTGATCTTCTTCAACGGCCTCTTTGTTAGTGTTGAGTTTGCCGTCGTGGCCTCCTCGCGCGCCCGCATGGCCCGACTCGCCAACCAGGGCTCGGCCCCCGCTGCCAGAATTCTGCGCATACTGACCGAAACGCGCTGGCAGACCCGTTTTATCATCATGGCACAGCTCGGCATCACCCTCTCCAGCCTCGGCCTGGGCATGTACGGTGAGCACACGGTCGCGCATTGGTTCCTGGACCTGCTCGAGCATTACGGCGTAGAGCGCGGATTCTTCACGGTCGCCACCGCACACACCGCCGCCTCCGTGCTGGCTATCGCCCTCATGACCTACCTGCACGTGGTCCTCGGCGAGGTCATGCCCAAGTCGCTTGCGCTGCAGGCGCCGGAAGCGACCGCCCTGCGCGTCATCGGTCCCGTTTCCTTCATTCAACGCATCTTTTCACCGGTCATCTTCGTCCTTAACGCCATCGCACGCGCGATTACGCGCGCCTGCGGCGTCCCCGAACGCGGCGAGCACGACCACATGGTCTCCGCACAGGAACTCGAACTGATCGTAGAAGAAAGCTCAGAAGAGGGACTGCTCGCGCCATCAGAACAGCTCTACATCGAAAATATCCTCGACATGCGCGAGCGCACCGTCGGCCAGGTGATGACCCCGCGCACGCGCATCGTCGGCATCTCCGCCGACGAGTCTCAAGAGACGGTCCTGCGCCTCGTCTGCGACTCCAATCACTCGCGCTTTCCCATCTACGAGGGCGATCTCGATCAGATTAAGGGATTCTTCCACGTGAAAGACCTGGCCCGCCACCTGATGCGCGGCGAGCTGGACGGCCCGCTCGACCTGCGCCGTATGGCCGAAAATCGCCCCGTGATCGCGGTGCCCGAGACGCTCTCGCTCGACCTGATGTTGCGCCGCTTCCGCGCCGAAAGTGGTGCGCTCGCCGTCGTCATCGACGAATACGGCGGCACCGCCGGTATCGTCACCTTTGAAGACCTGCTCGAAGAGGTAGTCGGCGAGATCCAGGACGAGTTTGACATCGAACGTGCCCCCTTCGAACTGATCGGCGAACGCCGCCTCCGCGTTGACGGCTCGCTGCTCTTGCACGAGTTGAATCAGCATTTTGATATCAAATTTGAAGACCAGGAGGTCGATACCGTCGGCGGCCTGATCATGGCCCGGCTGGGCCGGATTCCCGAAGTCGGCGACAAGGTGGAGCTGGACGGCGTCCGCTATACAGTAGAGCTTGTGGCCGGTCGCGCCGTCGAGTCGGCCCTGGTAGAACTGCCGGCGTCAACCGCTGCCCCGACCGAGAACCCGGACGCCGCCGCCGAGTCGGCAGACGTCGAAAATTGACACGAGCGGCCTCCGCTGCTATTATCCACAGCCAACTCGCCCGTCACTACAGTCTCGGCTTTTCAGACTGTAGGGCAGGGCAGGGAAACCACAAAAGGCGTTGACGGAGAGGAGTAGCCGCCACCAAATCCCCAGCGAGTCCGGGCAGGTGGGAGCCGGATGGATTCCTGCGGCGGCAAAAATCACTCCCGAGCTGCGGCCAGAAAGGCGGCTTTCGCTGAGTAGAGGCCGACGGTCACGTGAACCGTTACCTTCACCGCCGGGTAGCTGAGCAATGTCACCAGAACAATTCTGGCAGAGCATTTGCGCCCGGCAAGAAGTTGCCCGGACTGTTGACCGGGAAACAGGGTGGTACCGCGGACCGACAGGCCCGTCCCTGGCAAGGGGACGGGCTTTTATTTTGCCCCTCGATGCAGTAGTTGACAGCATCGCGGCGGGATGCGAGACAAAAATGACCGAGTTGCTCTTCTACGACGATTCCTACCTGCATGATTTCGACGCCGCCATTGTCGCCGTCGACAAGAAACAGGGCCGGCTGCGTGTCGCCCTGGACCGTACCGCTTTCTACCCCTGCGGCGGCGGCCAGCCCAACGACAACGGCTGGCTGACCGTTGATGGACTTCGGCTGTCCGTAGACAAAGTCAAGCGCGAAGGCGGCCAGATTTGGCACGCGCTCGGAGGCATGAAAGGCGCCTCGGTCCGCATCGCCCCCCGCCAGCATGTGCGCTGTGAGCTCGACTGGGCGCGGCGCTACACGCTGATGCGGACGCACACCGCGATGCATATCCTCTGCGGAGTCGTCTGGCGCGACTACGGCGCCTCTGTCACGGGCGGAGACATGAAGTTGGGCGCAGGGCGCATGGACTTCGAGTTCGCTGCAATGAGCGCCGAGCTGGTCGCCAAAATCGAGCGCAGCTGCAACGTGGAAATCGCGGCGGCGCGTCCCGTCATCACCAGGATCCTGCCGCGGGAAGAAGCCTTCGAGATCCCCGACCTGATCCGCACCAAGATTAACCTTCTTCCCAAACAGATCAAGGAAGTTCGAACCGTCGAGCTGAAAGGCCTGGACCTGCAGGCCGATGGCGGCACACATACCGCGAACACCAGCGAAGTCGGCTCGATGCGCGTGGTCAAATACCAGAGTAAGGGCGCGATCAACAAACGCATCTACGTGGAGATCGGCCAGCCTGAGGCATAGCCGGCATAGGCTTGCCCGGCAATAGAGGAAATCAGACGATGACACCGACACAGACACCGACACAGACACAGAACGACGCTTCATCCGGCGCGGGAACCCTGGACACCCGCTATCAACCAGTACCCGCCAGCGTCTCGTTTCCCGACTTGGAGGAGTCGATCCTCAAGCTCTGGCAGAGCAGGGATGTCTTCAAGCGCTCGATGGAGGAGCGCGCGGGCGGACCCGAGTACGTCTTCTTCGAGGGTCCACCAACGGCAAATGGCCGACCCGGCATCCACCACGTGCTGGCCAGGGCCTTCAAGGATATGTTCCCCCGTTACAAGACTATGCAGGGCTACCATGTCCTGCGCAAAGGCGGCTGGGACACGCATGGTCTGCCCGTGGAGCTGGAGGTCGAAAGGCAGCTTGGTCTCACCGGCAAAGAACAGATCGAAGAATACGGTGTCGCTGGCTTCAACCAGATGTGCAAGGAGTCCGTCTGGGAGTACCTGAACGACTGGGAGGCGCTCACCGAGCGCATGGCCTTCTGGGTCAGTCTGGACGACGCCTACGTCACCATGACCAACGAATATGTGCAGTCGCTCTGGTGGATCCTGCGGCAGCTCTGGGACAAAGGCCTTCTTTACGAGGGGTACAAGGTCGTTCCCTACTGCCCCCGCTGCGGCACGCCCTTGAGCAGCCACGAGCTCTCTCTGGGCTACCAGGAAGGTACCGTCGACCCCAGCATCTTTGTGAAATTCGTCGTCAAGGGGGAGGATAACGCGTTCCTGATGGCTTGGACGACCACGCCCTGGACGCTACCTGGGAACGCCGCGCTCGCCGTGGGCGATAAGATCGACTACGTCAAAGTGCGCGACCGCAGCGGCGCGCTGCTCTATCTGGCAAAGGAACGGGCCGAAGCCGTTCTGGAGCCGGGCTACCAGCTCCTCGAAAAGATGAAGGGCGCCGCGCTCGTGGGCAAGGAGTACGAGCCGCTCTTCCAGTTCGGCGCCGCGCCCCCCGAACGCTACGCCTACGTCATCGCCGCCGATTTTGTCAGCACCGCCGACGGCACCGGCATCGTCCACGTCGCCCCCGCCTTTGGCGCCGATGACCTCGCTGTCGGCCAGGCGCACGGGCTGCCGGTCTTTCAAACTGTCGACGCCGCCGGCCAGTTCAAGCCGGAAGTTACCCCCTGGGCCGGCATCTTCGTCAAGAACGCCGACCCGCAAATCACCGCCGACCTCGACGCGCGCGGGCAGCTCTACAAGGAGGAAACCTACGAGCACACCTACCCGTTCTGCTGGCGCTGCGACACCCCCCTCATCTACTGGGCCAAGCAAACCTGGTATATCCGCACCAGCGATTTCAAAGAGCGGCTGGTGGCCCTCAACGATTCCATCAACTGGGTGCCCGATCACATCCGCAGCGGCCGCTTCGGGCGCTGGCTCGAGAACAACGTCGACTGGGCCCTGGGACGCGACCGCTACTGGGCCACGCCCATCCCCATCTGGAAGAGCGATGCCCCCGGCAGCCAATACATGGAGTGTGTCGGCGGCCTCGACGAACTCTCGCAAAAATGCGGCCGCGACCTGCAAGGTCTCGACCTGCACCGGCCCTACGTCGATGAGATTACCTGGACCGCGCCCGACGGCGGCGCCATGCGTCGCGTCCCCGAGCTCTGCGACGTCTGGTTCGACAGCGGCGCAATGCCCGTAGCCCAGTGGCACTACCCCTTCGCCAATCAGGCCGAGTTCGACACCTACCAGCAGGCCGATTACATCTGCGAGGCCGTCGATCAGACGCGCGGCTGGTTCTACACGCTCCACGCCGTCAGCACCCTCCTCTTCGACCGGCCCGCCTTCAAAAACGTCATCTGCCTCGGGCACATCCTGGCCGAAGATGGCTCGAAGATGAGCAAGTCCCGCGGCAACGTCGTCAACCCCTGGCAGGTCTTCGCCGAACACGGCGCCGATGCCACGCGTTGGTACATGTACACGGCCGGCCCGCCAGGCAATGCCCGCCGCTTCAGCGGCAATCTCGTGGCCGAGGTCAAGCGCCGCTTTCTGAACACGCTCTGGAACACCTACAGCTTCTTCACCGTCTACGCCAACCTGGCGCCGGCAGCCGACCGCCCCCCCGCCGAGACAAATAACGACCTCGACCGCTGGCTGCTCTCCGAGCTGAACCGTCTCGTCCGCGAGGTGACCGCCGCCTATGAAGCCTACGACGTCACCGCTGCTACCCGCCCCATCGCCGAATTCGTCGACGATCTCAGCAACTGGTATGTGCGGCTCAACCGCCGTCGCTTTTGGGACGGCGACGCCGAGGCGCTCTTCACGCTGCGCCACGCGCTGGTCACGCTAGCCAAACTGCTCGCCCCGGCAGTCCCATTCCTCTCCGAGGCGATCTATCAAAACCTGGTTCTCTCTGTCGAGCCTGACCAGCCCGATTCAGTCCACCTGTCGCGCTGGCCGCAGGCCGACGCCAGCGCCATCGACACCGAGCTGAGCGCAGCGATGGCCCTGGCGCAAAAGGTCACGACCCTGGGCCGCGCCGCCAGGGAATCGGCCGCGCTCAAGGTCCGCCAACCTCTCCAACAAGTGGTCGTTCGCACCCGAACCGCGGACGAGCGAACCGGCCTGGAAAGGATGGAGCAGCTCCTGCTTTCCGAGCTCAATGTGAAGGAACTGAATTTCGCCGACGAAGGCGCTGAGTTGGTCGAAGTTGAGGTCTTCCCCTTGCCCAGGCAGTTGGGCCAGAAGTACGGGCGCGGCTACCCGGTCATCCGGCGCCTCTTCGCCCAGATGGACCAAACGGAACTGGCAGGGCGTTTCGCAGAGGGGAAGACTGTAACCGTGGAAGCCGACGGCAACAGCTACGAGATTGAAGCCGCGGATGTTGAAGTGCGGCGGACCCCGCGCGCCGGATTTGCCCTTGCCCAAGACGGCGGCTATCTGGTCGCCGTCACCACCAACCTGACCCCTGAATTGGAACAGGAAGGGCACGCCCGCGAGCTCGTTCGCCGCGTCCAACAGCTGCGCAAGGACACCAACCTCGAAATCAACGACCGCATCCGACTCCTGCTGCCCCAAACACCGCAGCTCGACGGCTTGCTTTCCGCCCACCGCGACTATGTTTTGGCAGAGACCTTGACGTTGGAGATCGTGTGGAGTCCGGCAACCGAAAACCCGACCGCTGAGGCCTGCGCCACCTTTTCCCTTGGCGAGGAAAAGGTTACAATCGGACTGACAAAGTTTGAAATCAGCAACCAGTAGCCGTTGGTGTTCACAAGGAAGCGAAGAATGGCATCGTACCAGTATGAATCCAATTTGAAGTACGCCAATACGCACGAGTGGGCCAGGCGCGATGACGCCACCGTTGTGGTCGGAATCAGCGATGCCGCCCAGGACATGATGAGCGATATCGTCTTTGTCGAGTTGCCTGAAGTCGGCCAAGCCGTCGCAGCCGGCGACGCCATCGCGGTCGTGGAGTCTGTCAAGGCCGCCGAAGACATCATCTCGCCGGTTACAGGGACGATCGCGGCCGTCAACGAGTCGCTCATTGACACGCCCGAACTGGTCAATAGCGACCCGTACGGCGCTTGGTTCCTCAAGATCGAAATCGACGACAACGCCGACAGCGAGCTTGAGAAGCTGATGGACGCGGATGCCTACACCACCCTTGTCGAAAGCGAATCGTGAAGAGTGCAGACCCGCGGGCCGGGACAGGAAACTCTCGGGGGCTCTTCTCCCCTTTCCATCTCCTTGCCCGTTGCTTCCCGTCCGCTTCCTGCTGGCGCTGTTGCTGGCGCTGTTGCTGGCGCCGCTTCTGGGCGGCTGCGAAGGGATGCCCGCCCGCCCGCGCCTGCCGGCCATTCCCTTTCTCAATCCAGAGTCCGACGCCCAGAAGTCAGGACGCGAGCTGCAGGTCCTGCTCCCGCACGAAGGCGCCCTCACCGAGGCCCTCCGCCGCCGGATCGATGCCTGGGCATCCGAACGCGAGCTGGAACTCAATCTCTCCACCGCCGCCGATTACAGCCGCAGGCTGAGCGATCGCCTGCAATCTGAGACGCCCCCCGACCTCTTTGTCGTCACTGGCTTCCTCTTCCCTGATCTGGCCGCCTCCGGCCTCCTTGCACCGGCCCCGGTCGGCGCTCTCGACCCCACCGGCTACCCCCCGCAGCTGGCTGCAGCCTTCCTCTGGCCCCCTGCCAGCGATGACGCAGATCGCTACTGTCTTCCCCGCGAAGTGAGGACGCTTGCCCTGGTCTACGACCGCGTTGGTCTGGCCTCTTCCGGTCAGGCGCTGCCCGATAACTGGGAGACGCTGCGCGCCGCCGCCGAGGCCCAGACCAACGTCGACCTCAACCGCTTCGGTTTCATCGAAGCGCCCGACCTTTCTCGCTGGCTTCCCTTCTTTTTCGCCGCAGGTGGTACAATCATTGACGAGAAGGGAAGCATGGCCTTGCAGTCCCAGGCGGCCGACGCGGCCATGGAGTGGTACATCCGCATCTTCCGCGATAACTTCGCCGGCCATGCCGGCGAATCCAACAACGAGTGGGCCGGTGAGGTCCTGGCGAAAGGCAGAGGCGCCCTGACCATCGAAGGTAACTGGATCGCTCCCTACTTCGAAACCCACTTTCCCGCCTTCTCCTACGGCGTGGCGCCGTTGCCCAATGGGCCGGCGGGGTCAAATCGTTCAGTAGCCTTCACAAGCTGTTATGCCGTCCATTCCCGCTCCCCGTTCGCGCAAGAGGCCTTCCACCTGGCCGCTCTCCTCTCCAGCGCCGAAGTGGTGGGCTCCCTGCCCAACGACGGCGGCTGGATGCCCGCCGCGGACGCGCCGCGCGCTGAGTGGCGCGCAGAGTATCCACGCCTTGCAGCGTTTGCCGACGGTGTGCCCGGCGCCCAGGTCTGGCAGTTTCCTCCCGGCTTCGGGCCGTTCCTGCGTAGTTTCAACCGCGGCATGGTTCAGCTCCTCGCCGCCGAGATCGAGATCGACACCTTTCTGGCTGAGATGCAGCAGATTGGAGAGCAGCTGCTATCCGGGGACGGCGGCCAGTAGCGGCCAGCAGGCAAAATTCCAAAGTAACCAATGGTCGGAAATTGACTACAGAGAAACTGTTCGCTGATAAGGTTGCCCTCATAACCGGCGCCGCATCCGGGATTGGTCGCGCAGTGGCCCGCCGTTTCGCCGCTTTGGGTGCATCCGTCGTCGTCTGCGACGTGGACGACGACGGGGGTGCCGAAACAGTACGTCTCTTGCAGGAGACCGGCGCCGTCGCCCTGTTCATCAACTGCGATGTCGCCGACGCCAACGCCGTGGCCCGCCTGCACGACGAAATAGTCAGCCGCTTTGGCCGCTTGGATTGCGCCGTCAACAACGCCGGCATTGGCGGGCCATGGGAGCGCATCGAGTCCTATCCCCGCGACGGCTGGGAAAGAGTGCTGGCGGTCAATCTTAGCGGTGTCTTCTACTGCCTGCAGGAGCAGCTAAAACGCATGGCCGATTCGTCCGGCGCAATCGTAAACATATCTTCCATCGCCGGCAAACGGGGGCTGCCCTACCAGGCCGCCTACACCGCTTCCAAGCACGGCGTAATCGGCCTCACCCGCGTCGCCGCCCAGGAAGCCGCGCGCTGCAACATCCGCGTCAACGCGGTCTGTCCCGTCTACACCCACACGCCGCTCTTCGAGCCAATGATCGCCGACAACCCCCGCCGGGCGGAGAAAATGAAAGAGCGAATACCGCTGCGACGCTTCGCGCACCCGCAAGAAATCGCCGACACCGTTACCTGGCTATGCTCCGATCAGGCGCGCTTCATCACCGGCCAGGCGCTCAACGTAGACGGCGGCATGACCGCCTGAAATGAAAATCTCACACAGCCAAACGGCTTCCCTATCAGACCCGGAAATTCTGCCCAACGGCCCTGCCGCGGGCTCGCCAACGAGTCCAGTCTGGCCCTCTACGAATAGTCCGTCGTTCAAGGAACGACCTTGATGAGTGTCCAGAGACGTACAACGAGAATCAACCGAATAACCGGGTTCCCGTGCAAGAGCCGGCCGCGCCAACTATAATAGGATCATGTCCTGCGCGACATGCGCCGGCAATGACAGGACGAGCAACATGGCAGGCGCAGCCCAACCCAATTTCCCGCAATTCCGGGCAAGAGATCTGAAACCGTGCTACGCTGTCATTACCATGCCAATCCAACCGAGGGATTCCAGTCAATGTCGGCTCAGAAAAAACGGGATCGACCCGACCTGACCGGACTTAACCGGACTTAACCGGACCAAACCGGACTTCGCTCGACTTCAGCCGCACAAACACAATCGCTTGAGATACCTAACAACCTTGACCGACGTCACATCAAAAAACACAGCCGCCGCCGGCCCGGCAGCACACCCTGATGAACCGCCAAATCGACCCTCCCATGACGCAAAAACGTAGGATAAGGCGAAATCCAGTGCAAAAACGCTCCGACCATGCTACGCTGTCAACAACATGCAAAACTGTCCACCAGAGCCGGCCCTATTCCCACCAAAAGACAATTGCCCCCGATTCCTGCTGCAATTCCTGCAACGCCCCAAATGTCATGCAATTCAAACCACCAAATTCTGCTCGAAATACGCTCGAAATACCGCCAAGCCCGGCGCTCGACAACCCCTCCCAAAGAAAAATAATTGGACGACATTGGGCTATATTGGACGACACAGGTCGACATAAGTCGACGTATTCTGCCAAAACGAGAGGACTTCAGTCCCATACCGGACAACCGCCGCGCCAGCTTCACAAACACCCAAATCCTGGGACCAACGACCGCACGAACCAGGATAGTTTTGCCAGGTTGAGAACGCCGAAACGCTCGCTCTTACACGGGAAACTGCTTGGAAACTGGCAACCACCCTACCGAAGCCCAAAGCTCTCACATTCCGCCATTTAGTGTGGGACCACTGAAATCCCAGGACGCGACTCTTGCCAAAAGTCGTGTTGTAAAAAGGGACCTGTATTTGAATGGAGCATTCAATGTCTCGACAAGCTGCACTTGCTGATCTGCGTACCAAAATCGGTGCTGAGTCCCCCGCCAGCGACTGGCTCGCAGTAACCCAGGAGATGATCAACGCCTTCGCCGACGTCACTCGCGATCACCAATGGATCCATATCGACCCGCAGCGGGCTGCCCTCGAGTCCCCCTTCGGCGCGACCGTCGCCCATGGATTCTTTACCCTTTCTCTCATCCCCCACCTCACCGGCATGGTCGAACCCGACAAGCCCCGCTACCCGGGCGTCGCGCTCACCGTCAACTACGGGCTCAACCGCGTCCGCTTCCCACACCCCCTGCTTGCCGGTCAACGCATCCGCGCCCGCACCCAACTGCAGTCGGTCGAAGAGGTCAAGGGCAACGGCCTGCAGTTGGTGCACCAGGTGACCGTAGACGTAGAAGGCGAGCAGAAGCCGACCTGCGTCGCCGAGATGGTTTCGCGGCTCTACTTTCATGCCGAATGAGCGGTCGAGGCCCAGACCCATGTTCAACGGTCAAACCGTAATCGTAACCGGAGCAGGACGCGGCATCGGCGCCAGCGCGGCCCGGCAGTTTGCCCAGCACGGAGCCCGCGTTGTCGTCAACGACCTCGACACCGCCCTCGGCGAAGAAACGGCGCATTCGATCGTCACCGCCGGCGGCGAGGCGATCCACCTGGCCGGCAGCGTGACTGGCGCCGAATTTCCCAGCCGGCTTATGCAGGCGGCGGTCGACGCCTTCGGCCAAATCAATGTCCTCGTCAACAACGCCGGCTACACTTGGGACGGCATGGCGCACAAGATCACCGACGAGCAGTGGCAGGCGATCCTCGAAGTCCACCTGACCGCGCCCTTCCGCATGATCCAGGCAGCGGCGCCCTACTTGCGCGACGCTGCTAAGGCCGAACAGGAGGCGGGCGCCGCCTTCAGCAACCGCTGTATCGTGAACATCTCGTCGACGTCCGGCCTGCACGGCAACATCGGTCAGGCCAACTACGCCGCCGCCAAAATGGGCATCGTCGGCCTCACCAAGACCGTCGCCAAAGAGTGGGGCGCTCTCGGCATTCGCTGCAATGCCGTCGCCTTCGGTTTCGTCGATACCCGCCTGACGCGCTCCCTAGAAGCCCAGGAGGAAGCGATCGACATCGACGGTCGCGAGCTGCTCCTAGGTATCCCCCGCAACGTGCGCGACCTCCTCGACCACGACATCGGCCAGCGCATCCCCCTCGCCCGGCCCGCCACAGTCGAAGAGGCCGCAGGCGGCATCGTCCTGATTTCTTCGCCCCTCGCCTCCTACATCACCGGCCACGTACTCGAGGTCACAGGAGGAATGGGGATCTGATTCTCGCGCACAACTTGCGCTTGGACGCGAGCAGGCCGCACAGCCGGTTAGCCCGGCCTATCACCGTCCACGCCGCGAACCTGAAGAAGCGAAAATGGGGCACGCGCCTGACAATACAGTTCCAATGACCGGAGCGCCATGCGGCATCGGCCGCTCCTCCGCCAAATCCCAAAACACGGTCCAAAAAGCACAAATGCTGAATCCATGTCTCCCCCGGCGGAACGCGACGAGCGGTACGGGGCCTCCCCTGTTGAATACACAGAAATCTCCACCTCCCAAAGACTCACTCAACTGCGAGATGCCAATAATGACACTACCATCCAGCAAAACAATCTGCCTCCTCGCCACAGTTATTCTGGCCCTTCTCCTCGCGGCCTGCACGCCCGCAAAGTCTCCTTCCGCCCCATCCGTGGAGGAACAGAGTGCAGCTGAAGCGAAGGCAGGGGAAGACGAACCCGTTGACCCCATCCGCATTGGTGCCCTTGCGCCCCTCTCCGCCCCTGGCTCGGTTGTCGCCGGCGAAGCCATCAGCGATGCCATGAATATCGCGATCGATGAAATCAATGCTGCCGGCGGCCTGCTGGGTCAGCCGGTTGAGCTTGTAATCTTCGACAGCGAGGGCCTTCCTGAGCGCGGCACGGCCGGCGCCGAACGCCTCATCAATCAGGACAATGTCATAGCAATCGCCGGCGGTAGCCACAGCTCCGTCGGCGTAGCCGCCAAAGAGGTCGCGCACGACAACAATGTCCCCATCGTCCTGGTCAACACCTGGAACGATACGATAACCAGCGTCCAATATCCTGAAGTCTTCCGCATTGCCCCGCTGAGCTCCGAAGTCTCGGCCATCGACGTCAACTTTATGCAGTGGCTGCGCGACGACGTCGGCTTGACCCTCGAAAAAGTTGCCCTGCTGACCGAGAATACAGACTACGGCATTCCTGCCGCCGAAGACACCGCCAGGCTCTTGGCCGAAGCCGGCATCGACTCCGTCACCTTTGGCGTCGATATCGGCACCCAGGACTTTGCCGGCATCATCGAACGCATCAAGGCCGAGGAGCCCGACCTGATCATGTCGCTCGCCACGGGCGAGGCCTCCTACAATTTCGCCCAGCAATCTGCCGACGCCGGCATCGGCCCCCAGGACATACCCACAATCTGCGACCATGTCGCCCTTGTGAGCGACGCATTCTGGTCCAATGTGCCCGACGGCAACTACTGCTTCGTGCGCCGCATCGGCCTGCCTCCCCCGCTCTACAATGAATTCGCCCACAGCTTTTTGGAAAGCTACGAGGCCCGCACCGGGAAAGTAGGGGCCGAATCCTACGCATTTGCCGCTTATGATTCAATTCGAATCATCGCCCAGGCCGTCACCGAAGCGGCTTCCACCGATTCAGGCGCGCTCATCGCCGCCTTGGAAAATATCACCTACGAAGGAGCGCTTGGCACCATCACCTTCCCCATTAACAGCAGCAACACACCGCAGCAGGCCGGCGTCGATCCCAAGTGGTGGCACCAGTTTCCCGACCCAGCCGTGACCATCGTCCAGTACCAGGTCGAAGGAGAAGACTCGGAGGGCGCCGCCGTCGTCTACCCCCAAACCTACCGCACCGGCGATCCCGTCCTCACCGGCCAGTAGGAGCCCGCCTTCATGCGGATTCAACATCTTCTTCTCGCCGGCGGCCCGGCGCTCCCATCTGAGGTCCCCGAAGCGCCGCTGCCGCGCCCAAATCGCCCTGTGCAACCGCACGCCTGCTTGCGGCCCCTATGCCTCGACGACAGTCAATGGCTGCTGCAACAAACCAAAGAATCCGCCAATCTCAGGTGCAGTCCAAAACTGGAGCACAAATACCAATACCTCGGCCAGCAATGGACTCATGGCCTGCTCACGCTCCCTTCTCCTCCAGACCGGAGGAATACGCTCTCCCAAATTCCTTTTGGACGGTCGGGCCTGCGGCCCTCCCTTGTGCGGGGGGACTCCCCCCGCAACGCCCCCCTGACACAACCAGCAGTTGCCGTTCTTCGTGAAGATTCCCGCAAATTCGTGGATAAAGCCCTTGCCCTTGACGCTGCCGGCAACTGGCCACTGACCACTGGCCACTGCAGTTCTGGACGGTCGGCCCTTCGGCCCTCCCTTGTGCGGGGGGACTCCCCCCGCAACGCCCCCCTGACACAACCCGCAGTTTCCGTCCTTCGTGAAGATTCCCGCAAATTCGTGGATAAAGCCCTTGCTCTTGACGTTGCCGGCAACTGGCCACTGACCCCTGGCCACTGCAGTTCTGGACGGTCGGCCCTGCGGCCCTCCCTTGTGCGGGGGGACTCCCCCCGCAACGCCCCCCTGACACAACCCGCAGTTGACGTTCTTCGTTGAGATTCGCGCAAATTCGTGGATCAAGCCCTTGCCCTTGACGTTACCGGAAACTGGCCACTGACCCCTGGCCACTGCAGTTTCGGACGGCCGGGACGCAGGCCCGACACACCGCCCCGGCAGTTCCTGGGCACTGGCAACTGGCCACTGAAAACTGGAAACTAAAAACTGAAAACTGCCGTCCCGAACCTCTTGACTTTTCCTCAGAAGTGTTGCACAGTAGTTTCAGTACTTCAGGAACTTACAGCGAGAGGCTCCTCCACTCCTTGCACCCGAATAGTCTAACGAACGCGGGCCTGTCGGCAGCGACTGCCCAACCAACTCTCAGCCAGGAGGAAATACAAATGGCAAAATCCCGAACTCTTGTCCGCATTGCGCTTTTTTTGGCGCTGCTGGCGCTCATCCTGACCGCCTGCGGAGGCCAGACAGAGACCGTCGGCGAGCCGGAGGCGGAAGCCGAACCCGCAGCCCAGGAAGAGGCTGCCCCGGCTGCCACTGAAGCCCCCGCCGAAGAAGACGACGACATGACCATGGAGCCGATCAAGATCGGCGCGCTGGCACCCCTCTCCGCGCCCGGCGCCGTCGTAGGCGGTGAAGCCATGCGCGACGCTATGCTGATCGCAGCCGACGAGCTCAACGCCCGCGGCGGCATCCTCGGCAGACCCGTCGAACTGATCATCGTCGACACCGAGGGCCTCCCGGAACGCGGCACCGCCGTCGTCGAACGGCTCATCAACCAGGACGGCGTCGTCGGCATCGGCGGCGGCTACCACAGCTCTGTGGGTGTCGCAGCCAAGGAGGTCGCTCGCGACAACGGCGTCCCCATCGTCTTTGCCGAGACCTGGAACGACACCATCACCAGCGTGCAATACGATGAGATCTTCCGCATCGCGCCTCTGAGCTCAGAAGTCTCTGCCGTCGACGTCAAGTTCATCCAGTGGCTGCGCGACGAGAACGGCATGAAGCTCGACAAGGTAGTCATTCTCACCGAGAACACCGACTACGGTATCCCCGCCGCCGAGAACACGACCGCACTCCTGGAGGGGGCCGGTATCGACTCCGTCACCTTCAGCGTTGATATCGGCACGCAGGACTTCGCCGGCATCATCGAGCGCGTCAAAGCCGAAAGCCCGGACTTGATTGTCACGCTGGCGACCGGTGAAGCCTCCTACAACTTCACCCAGCAGGCCGCCGACGCCGGTATCGGGCCCCAGGACGTCCCCACTATGTGCAACCAGGTCTCGCTCGTCAGCGACGCCTTCTGGGAAAATGTCCCTGACGGCAACAACTGCTTCGTGCGCCGCATCGGCCTGCCAGTCCAGCTATACAACGACGTTGCCCAGGCCCTCGTCGCCGAATACGCCGAGCGCACCGGCAAAGATGACATCGAGTCCTACGCCATGGCCTCCTACGACTCGATTATGCTCATCGCCCAGGCCATCGAAGACTCAGGCTCGACCGACCCGGCCGACATCATCGACGCCCTCGAAAACATCGAACACATGGGGGCCCTGGGACCCATCACCTTCCCGGTCAATCGCGCCAATACGCCTGAACAAGCCGGCGTCGATCCCAAGTGGTGGCACCAATTCCCCGATCCCGCCATCACAATCGTCCAGTACCAGGTGGAGGGGCAGGCTGCCGTAGACACGACCGTCGTCTACCCCTCAACCTACCAGACCGGTGACCCCGTGATCGTCGGACAAGAGTAGCCTTCCGAAACATTGAAGGGTAGACTGAATCGGAAGGGCCTGCCGCCGGACCAGGTCCGGTAAGCAGGTCCTTCCCTCTGTCTCTTCCAGTTTGCCCGCCGCCCGCCTCCGGGCCGTCGGCAGTGGCACCGGATATCAAACGCCCGTCCCTTACCCATAACTCCTCTCCGCGCCATGGAAAACGCAGCAATCTTCGGCTGGGCACTCCTGTGGATTCTCTTCTGGGGCGCCCTGGGAGGCGTGGTGACCCCCCGCATCTACGCGCGTAAAGACCTGGAAATCTCCCAGGCCTCCTTCGGCGGCGCCGTCATCGGCGCAGCCCTCGGGCCCCTCAGCCTGTTCCCCCTTTGGGTCGCCACGCCCAAAATAACCAACCGGCTGATTGGAATCGGCATCGCCCTCGTCGTCGGCCTCTTCGTCGCCGCCTTCGCCCTCGCCGATCCCGATAACCTCTGCGTAGTCAACGGCAGCTTTGTCGTCTCCCAGCTTACAAACGGCATCGTCATCGGCATCATCTACGGCCTCATGGCCTTGGGCCTGACGCTGATATTCTCTATCCTGGGCGTAGTCAGCTTCGCCCACGGCGAGTTCTACATGATCGGCGGCATGGTTACCTACTTCATAACCGCCAGGTGGCTTCCCGGCGTCTCGCCTTTCATCGCCATTCTCGGCAGCTGCATCGTTACCTTCGCCATCGGCTACGTTTTCGAGCGCCTCTTTTTGCGCCCGATGGGCAGCGGCAAAATCGAGCGCCCCACCGAATACGCCATCCTGGTCACTTTCGGTCTCGCCTTCTTCCTCCAATACTTTACCCAGGCCCTGACATCGGCCGTCCCGGTCAAAGCCCAGCGCTTCTTCCCCTTCCCGCGCACCGAGATCCCGGCCGATTCCGGCGCTTTGCTCAGCATGACCCCAGGCAACATCACAATCCTGGACGCAATCTCAGTACCCAATCCGCGCTTCACCGCTGCCGTCCTGGCCCTCATCATGCTCGCCGCCCTCCTCTGGTTCCTCTTCCGCACCTGGGTCGGTAAAGCCCTGCGCGCCGTCAGCCAGGACAGACAGGCCGCCGCCGTCACCGGCATCAATCCCGACACAATGAATACCCTCGCCTTCAGCCTCGGCGCCATGCTGGCCGGCCTCTCGGGGGCCTCCCTCGTCCAGGTCTTCTCCTGGCTGCCGCAGGTCGGAATTCCCGCCGCCGCCCGCTCCTTTGTTATTGTCGTGCTGGGCGGCATGGGCAGCCTGCCCGGCGCCTTCCTTGGCGGCCTCATCGTCGGCCTCGTCGAAGCCGCAGGCACCGGCTGCATTCCCGATGCCACCAGGGCGGCCTCCTATATGCCCGCCTACGGCATGGTGATCCTTACGCTTGTCCTCCTCCTCAAGCCCACCGGACTCTTTGGGCGCGAGCTATGAACCCAAACCTCGTTTACCGGGTCTCCGGCTCGATCGCCGTCATCCTGCTGCTGGCAATCCCGCTCGCGTCCTCTGAAATGGGCGGACTCGGACCGCTCGTCCTCAGCAGCTACTTCATGCATCTCGCCATCACCGGCTTCTTCTACGCCATTCTCGCATCCAGCTGGTCGCTCCTGGCCGGGTACGCCGGGCAGTTCTCATTCGGTCACATGGCCTTTATGGCAATCGGAGGCTACGCCACAGGACTGATCGGCAAGTTCATCCGCTTTACGACCGCGCCCTCCGAACTCTGCACCGACATCCCCCTCCCCGGCAGTTGGTGGCTCGTGATCCTCAATATCCGCCGCGTCGGCACCATCGACGAGTCCTGTCTCGACATGGCCAAAACCCAGACCCTCCCCGCCGGCACGCTCATCGTCTTTCCTCCGGTCTGGGCCAGCATCGCCATGGGGCTGGTCTTCGGCGCCATCTTTGGTCTCCTGGTAGGATGGCTTGTCCTCCGCCTGCGCAGCACCTACCTGGCCCTCTTCACCATCGGCTTCTCCGAAATCCTGCGCGCCGCCATCAGCGCCGAGATCCCTGTCACCGAAGGCCAGAGCGGACTGGAGCTCGTCCCCCTCTTCCCCGCAGGCCTGCTCGGCTTCAGCTCTACAAGCAAAATTCCCCCCTATTACGCCATGCTGCTCCTCTTCATTCTCGCCATGGCGCTCATGTCCTGGCTGGCCTCCTCCCGCTTCGGACTCTTTATCCGCGCCATCCGCGAAGACGAGGAAGCCGCGGCCGCTCTCGGCGTCAACATCGTCCGCTTCAAGGTCCTTGTCTTTGTGATCACAAGCACCATCGCCGCCGCCGCCGGCGCCCTCCAGGCCCACTACATCGGCATCATCACTCCAAATACCCTGATAATCCTGCAGATGTCGCTCGTCATCGCCATGGCCGTCATCGGCGGCCTCGAAAACATCTATGCGGCATCGGTCGGCGCAATTGTCATCACCTTCGTCCTCGAGCTGCTGCGCACGAGCGTTTCCATTGGTCCAATTGAGATAGACATGACCCTCTGGCGCCTCGTTTTCTTCGGCATCCTCCTAATGCTGACGCTTCGCTTCCAGCGCAACGGCCTGCTCTTCCCCATCCTCGAACGCATCAGCCGCGGCGGCGTCGCCAAGGAGACCGTCTCAATCAGAACGGAGACCGACGAAGAGTTCGCCGACCTCGAAGACCCGGACACGGACGGACCCGACGCGGAGTCCAGCCGCGAACAGCCAGAACGAACGGCGGACACCGAAAATGCTGAAACTTAGCGCCAACGGCATCTACAAGAATTTCGGCGGCTTGCAGGTGCTTAACAACGTCACCTTCACCGTCGAAGGACCCGAGCTGATCGGCCTCATCGGGCCGAACGGGGCCGGCAAAACCACGCTCACCAATATTCTCGACGGCGCGCTCAAGCCCTCCAGCGGCACCGTCTACATGAACGGCGAGCGCATCGACACGCGGCCCCCTTACGGCGTCGCCAGGGCCGGCCTCGGCCGCACCTTCCAGGTGACGCGCGCCTTTCGCCGTATGACGGTTCTCGAGAACCTGCTCATCCCCGCCATGGCCATGAATACCACGGCCCGCCAGCGCGATTTCGAAGAAAAGGCCCAGGAAGTGCTCGAGTTCCTCACCATCTCCCACCTGCGCAACGAGTACGCTCGCGCCCTTTCCGGCGGCCAGCAGAAGCTTCTCGAACTGGGCCGCCTGCTCATGCTCGACCCCAGCATGATCATCCTCGATGAACCCTTTGCCGGCGTCCACCCCCGCCTCATGGAGGTGATCTACCGCTACATCACCGAAACGAACGCACAGGGCAAGGCATTCATCATCATCAGCCACGACATGGACACGATCTTCACGCTCAGCCGCCGGCTGCTGGTCCTGAACTACGGCGATCTCATTGCCGACGGCGAACCCGAAGTTGTGCGCGAAGACCCGCTGGTCAAGGCCGCCTACCTCGGCGAGGAAGAAGAGTAATGCTCGCAATCAACGACCTTTACGTCGGCTACTACCGCGACCTGAACATACTCCAGGGCGTCTCGCTTCAGGCTGAAGAAGGCAACATCACGACCATTCTCGGCGCCAACGGCGTTGGCAAGTCGACGATGCTCAAGGCCGTCTACGGCTTCTTGCGGCCCAACCAGGGTCAGATCACGCTCAACGAAGAAGACATAATCGACGTGCCCACCTACCAACGCATCAACATGGGCATCTCCTACATTCCCCAGCAGCCGGGCGTCTTCCGCTTCATGTCGGTCGAGGAAAACCTGGAGCTGGGCGCCTGGACCTTCAAGAACGACAAGCAACGCATCAAGCGCAAGCTGGACGAAAACTACGCGCGCTTCCCCGCCCTCAAACCGCGCCGCAAATCCAACGCCGGCGAGCTCTCCGGCGGTATGCAGCGCATGGTCGAGATCGGGCGCACGCTCATGACCGATCCCAAACTGATTCTCGTCGATGAACCGACCGCCGGCCTCGCCAAGCTGCTTTCCGAAGAGGTCTACCAGATGCTCGTTGACCTGCGCGACCGCGACGGCCTGACGATCCTGCTCGTCGACCAGGAAATTCGCGAGGCCCTCAAAATCGCCGACTACGTCTACGTCCTCGAACTTGGCCGCAACAAGTTTCAGGGCCCGGCCGCAGACTTTACCGACCTCGAAAAGGCCTTCTGGGTCGGCTAGCCTTCCCGATTCGCGCCGCGCTACCTTCGAATTCCCTACGTGACTCTCTCACTTTCTCCTTCTTTGGGCAATCAGCTGGATCAGTCGCCCACTCTTCTCATCAACGAACGCGTGCGGCAAATGTGGGATGCCGGTGAAGCGGTCTACCACCTCGGCTTCGGCGAGTCCCGCTTTCCCACACATCCAAAGCTCCTCCGCGCCCTGGCCGAGAACGCCAACTGCCGCAGCTACATGCCCGCCGCGGGCATCCCTGAGCTGCGCCGTGCAGTCGCCGACTTTCATTCCCGGCAGCTAGGCCAAAAGGTCGACGCCGAACAGGTGATCGTGGGCCCCGGCAGCAAGGCCCTTCTCTTCGCCTTCCAGATGGCAACGGCCGGCGCCACCATTCTGCCCACGCCCTCCTGGGTCAGCTACGGCCCCCAGGCCCGGCTGATCGGCCGCCCCGTCCTCAGCATCCCCTCCAGCACCCAAGACGGGCACAGTCTGCATCCCGACAAGCTGCGAGAACTCTTGTGCCAATCCCCCCACGACCACCACCTGCTCATCCTGAACAGCCCCAACAACCCGACCGGCGCAATGCTCGAACCGGCCCTTCTCGAAGAGATCGCCGCCATCTGCCGCCGCCAAAACATACTCGTCCTCTCGGATGAGATCTACGCCCTGACCGCCTACGGCCGCGATCACGTTTCGATCAACAGCTTCTATCCCGAAGGCACCGTCGTGCTCGGCGGCATGAGCAAGCATCTTTCCCTCGGCGGCTGGCGGCTCGGCACGGCGATCGTCCCGTCCGGCGAAACCGGCCGGCGGCTGCTTCAAGCCGTCGCCAAGATCGGCAGTGAACTCTGGTCATCGCCCTCAGCCCCGATCCAGGTTGCCGCCATAACCGCCTACGGCAACGACCCCGAACTCGCCGCTTACATCGACCGCTGCACCCGCCTCCACGCCGCCCGCACCCGCTACCTCTGGCGCGGCCTCTCCGAACTGGATGTCCAATGCGCCGAACCGATGGGCGGCTTCTACCTCTACCCGAACTTCGATCACTGGCGCGGCCCGCTGGCAGGCAAGGGCGTCCACACCTCCAACGATCTCGCCCGCTACCTGCTGGACACCTGCAAGATAGCAACCCTTCCCGCCACCGACTTCGGCGCGCCCGAGCAGGAGCTCTCCCTCCGCCTCTCAACCAGTTACGTAGACCTGGAGACCGACGAAAAGGCCGCCAACATGATGGCCCTGGCAGACGGCCCGGTCGACGAGGAGGCGCTCATGCGCGATCATCATCCCGGCATGAAAGAGGTCCTGGCCTGCTTTCGCAGCCTTCTTTCAAGTCTTTGACTATCTCCCCCGCCCCTTCACAAATCTGTTCGACGGTCGTCCACACCCAGCCTCTATGCCGCTCCCGGAAACTCATCAAGCATGCATTAGCCCAGTTTATAGGGGTATCGTCCTATGACACGCCCACCCGTCAATGACGTTCAACTTGTCGCCGTCATCGGCGCCGGCACCATCGGCGCAAGCTGGGCAGCCTACTTTCTGGCCCAGGCTCTCGATGTCCTGGTCATCGACCCGATGCGGGTTGAGTCCGACCTCCGCAGTGACATAGCCGAGGCCTGGCCTGTGCTGGAGAGGATGGGCCTGGCCCCTGGCGCCGATTCTGATCGACTCCGCTTCTCACCGGCGATCGACAACGCTCTCTCCACCGCCGACTTCATTCAGGAAAACGTGCCGGAAAAACTGGCCGTCAAACGGGAGACCCTGCGCGCCCTCGAAAAAGCAGCCCGTCCCGAAGTCGTCGTCAGCAGCAGCACGTCCTCCTTTCTACCTTCCGCGATCCAGGCCGCCGCCGCCCATCCCGGACGCGTTCTCGTCGGCCATCCCTTCAACCCACCCCATCTAATCCCTCTGGTCGAGGTGGCCGGCGGAGAACAAACCTCACACGATGCGCTTCATTGGACGGTCGAGTTCTACGATGCGGTCGGCAAGGCGCCGGTCCTCCTGAAGAAAGAAGCTGTCGGTCACCTCGCTAACAGACTGACCGCCGCGCTCTTCCGCGAAGCCGTCCACCTGGTGGCGGAGGGCTATACCACCGTCGAAGACATAGACGAGGTCATCACCAGCGGTCCCGGCCTGCGCTGGGCTCTCCAGGGTCCGTTCGCCACCTACCACCTCGCGGGCGGCCGCGGTGGCATCGCCCACTACATGCGTCACATAGGCCCCACCCAGCAAGACCGCTGGCAAACTCTGGGAAACCCTCGCCTGGACGAGGACCTCTCCGCCCTTATCGTCCGCAGCGTCGAAGCAATGCTGTCCCACACCTCGCCCGCCCACCTGGCGAGCCTGCGCGACGAAGGGCTGCTGGAGCTGCTGCGATTGAAAAGCGGCCAGCAGCCGTGACCCAGCAGCCGTGGACTAGGCATTGGCAGTTCGGGTATCAGCCCTGACCTGTCCCACCTGCCATCCAAACTTTTCTCACCGCATTTTCAACCGAATATCATGCATAGAATGATCGAGACTCCATGCCCCGAGTGGCCTCCGACATCTCAGTTTCGGAGGGATCTCGGGCAACATCATTCCACTTCTCTTCGGGTACGAGACCGAACCGAAAGAACGCCACAATGTGCAAAATGTGCGCCCACAATTCCAGCCGCGGGGTTCCCCGGCCTGTTCCGTCCCCGGTTCGCAAGTAGGGGCCCAAATCATTGCAAGCCGTCCCAATTTCGAGTAGAATTCGCGCGATGTTTCTGTTCCCTTTGCCAGGCAGCAGGTGAGGCGCCCCTTGTATCCAGCGACACGCACGACCAACTTCAACCAGTCGATGATCCGCGAGATGACAAGGCTGGCCATGCAGCACGACGCCGTCAACATGAGCCAGGGCTTCCCGGATTTCGACCCCCCCGAAGCGATCGTCAACGCGGCCGTGGAGGCCATCCGCGGTGCGGCCAATCAGTACACCGTCACCTGGGGCTACCCGCCCCTGCGCAGCGTGCTGGCGCGCCAGTATACCGAGCAGCTCGGTTGGACAATCGACCCGGACGTCCACATCTGCGTCGTCTGCGGAGTAACCGAGGGTATCACCACCGCGCTGCTGGCCCTGCTCAACCCCGGCGACGAACTGATCATCCTCGAACCCGGCCATGAGAACTTCCGCCCGTCCGCGCTGCTGGCCGACGCCGCGGCCGTTCCCGTCGTACTCGAGGCGCCCCACTACCGCATCGACCCGGAAAGGCTGCAGGCTGCCGTTACCCCACGCACGCGCGCCCTTCTTCTCAACACGCCCCACAACCCGACCGGGCGCGTCTTCGATCTCGACGAACTCGACGCATTGAATGACTTCGTCAACCGCCATGACCTCATCCTAATCACCGACGAGATCTACGACCGCATTCTCTACGATGACCGCAAGCACGTCTCGCCCGGCAGCCTGGACGGCCTGGTGGAGCGCACGGTCACGATCGGAGGGCTGGGAAAGAGTTTTGCCGTCACCGGCTGGCGGCTCGGCTACGTGATCGCCCGCGAGCCGCTCTCATCAGCCATCCGCGCAGTCCACGACTACTCGACAATCTGCGCGCCCACGCCGCTGCAGGCTGCTGCTGCCGTCGCCCTCAATCAATCCACCGACTATTGGGCGCAGATGCGCGAGGAGTATGGCGAACGTCGCGAACTGATTATGGAGATCCTCGGCCGCGCCGGCTTCAGCGCCATCCGGCCGCAAGGCTCCTACTACACAATGGCCGACTACCGCAACATCGATGCCCCGCAGGCTGCGTGGGACTCGCACCGCTTCGCCCGCTGGCTGACAACGGACGTCGGCGTGGCAGTCGTCGCGGGCATCAACTTTTACACCAGAGACAGGGAAAGATACGGCGAGGGCGTGGTCCGTTTTGCTTTTGCCAAGCGGCTCGAAACTTTGCGCGAGGCAAGCAGACGTTTGTCAGCCATTAGCAACTAAGTGCGCTCCAAGCCGCCACCAGAGATTCGCGAGCTCTATTGAGGAGCGGGCTCTTCTACTACCCGAACGCCTAACCTTGACACGGCAACTGGCGTCCACCTTCGTTTCACTCCGGCGCAGGAAAAGAGAAAAGGGATAGCGAGTCCTCGCCTGATTCGGTCACAATCCTGGGCGCGCCCGCGACGGTAACGTCGTAGAGCCCGGCGATCAGCCGTAGTGGCCCAGGCGGCAGTTCCGCGGGTACTTCGATAGCGGCGCTGACTATGTGCGGCGAGTGGTCCATCCGCAACTCCGGGTCCCATTGTGCAATCAGGTTGCCTCCTTCATCCAGGAGGTGGAGAAAGGCTTTCTCTCCTCCAGTTAACTCTTCAGGATTACCGCGCCACTCCAAGTGGACCACCAACATGCCTCCCGCCGGCGGGAACTCCGGCTCGACCTGAACTCCTTCTAATGTCAGTTCATTCACAAAGGACACCTCTACCGATTGCCACTGGTCTGGATCAGGGCGAGAGAAGAGATGAAGAGTCCAGTCGTCAAGTGAAGTCGTTGCTGCCAGATTGTAATTCTGGGAAATTTCTTCCAGTGGACGTTCGTTCAGGTCGCCGAATCCGCCCGTCGGAAGAGGAAGCAATACTCTACCAAACCCTCTCTCAGAGAGCGTCGCCACTTGGGGAACACCATGGGCCCACTCTGAGCCAAATACCACGACCGTGTGTCCAACCGACACTGGATGGTAGTAAGGTATGGTGTTGTCAGAAAAGACGCTCAGGGCAGTCCGTACTTCCGCCGGTGAAAGTCCTCTTCCCCACTGCTCGATTCTGGCGCCCAGTTGTCGCAAGCCCCGTGACTTGCTGAATGACGGATCGAAGTAGTGATTGCTCAAGCTGAAAATGTTTCCGGCCAGATAGAGACAGATCAGACAGGCCGTAGCAACATGACCCAAGGAGACTCTCGTCAAAGCTGTCTGGCCCTCTGATGAGGGGTCTGCGGTCCAGCTTCGCCACATCCTTCCAACTTTCTCCTCTACCACTCCTCCGATTGCCGCCAATCCAATTGACACCAATATTACGAAGGGCATGAGCGCCGCGACCGTCAATTGCTCGTCGATGGATCGAATCGCCCCGTTGCTTCCGAGAGTCCAGACGCTAACTATCGGAATGACAAGGTAAAGCAGTAGCAGTGTGAGCCCGTTATTGCCGTCAGTGGAAGAAGCGATCTCCTGCGTATCCCCATCGAGCGGCGCCTTATCAACTCCATTGTGCATGGCGTTCCCCGGTGACAGCTCCGAAGCGCCACTCCGGCTGAACACCGCGGCCAGTACGCCCGAGACGACAGCTGCGAACGCCAGGATGCCAGCGTCAAACTGCCAAATTGAGTGAGGCACACTATTGCCTATGAAGAGCAGGCCAAGCCGGCGCAAGAGGTCTACAGCGAGCGAGTCTGAATTCGAGTAGCCTCCGTCGAACAATAAGAGCAGCCAGGGCAGAACGACCCAGGGGAGGGCCAGAACAGCTATGACTGCCTGCGCCAAAAACCACCGGATGGCTAGCGAATCTGGCAACTGCGAGACGCGTCCTCTCTGCTTTTTGCGAAACTCGCGTGCGAGAATGGACATGACGTACAGATTCTGGACCAGCAGAATCATGACCGCTATTCCGCTTGTGTAAAGGGCAGCAGTTGTACCGACGACAAGACCTGCCCCTGAACGGACCCCGCCGCCAGTCCTGATGAACCTCAGCGCCAATATCATGCTGGCAGCGGTAAGGGCTAGGATCAACATGCCCGCCTCTGCATCCTGGCTGCGCGATATTGAAAACGCGCTGACGGCCATTAGAAAGCTGCTTATCAGGGCCACGGAGCGTCTCAGGCGCAGATGGCTGGCAAGAACGTACGCCAGCACAATCGAGGCCGTACCAGCAAGAGCGTTGACCGATCGCAGAGCAAACTCGCTGCTCCCAACCAGCATGTGCCAGATCCGCTGAACAACTACGCTTAGAAAGACGTCCAGGGCGAGGTCCGTAGACTCAGCCCACGAAACGGTGTTGAGATTGTAGGAATCCATCTCGACCGGGCTCAGCTCCTGAAATCCCAATCTGAAGAGACGCAGGGCAAAGCCCAACAAGGTCACCAAGCTCAGGAGTAAGGGCCAAATCCTTCTGTCATCCTGCGCGCCCACAGTAAACACAGCTCTTACGCCAGAAGCTAGCCCGGTAGAGGACTTGGTGCCAATTCCTTCCAGAATTCCCCTGGTTGCCAAGAATGTTTTTTTCCAAATTGCAGGTCCGAGTCGCGCCATGCCGCGACCCAAAAGCAACAGCCCTCTCCGAGTAGAGGCGCGCAGCGCGAATAATAGGCCCGCCCACGCGGCAGCGCTGATAGCCAGCCCCCAGCGAATGCTATCGGGCTGATAGCGCAGCTCAAGAGTTCCTTTCCCGGCCGGGACCGGAATGCCCAAGAACGCCTGCTGGGCCCGAACGATGGCCAATTCCTCGGTGGAGGCCTGTCCTCCCGCTCCCGTCCACAGGGCCTGCCATCCAGGTAGCCAGTTCTCGCTGACAAAGAGAAGGCCATCTTGGTCGCTCTCGATTTCGAATCTCATGTGCGCTGGGCCAATCTGCTCGGCGCGTAGCGAAGCCGAACCACCGCTTCCAAGCGAGAGTCGGTCGCCTTTCCACGAGTACCCAAGCATGTCGGCGTCTGACTCTGCGACGAGGATTTCGCTCTTGGGGTCAAAGTTGGGATCTGCCAGAAGATCGGGAGCATCTCTGTCCGCCACGTTCCTTCGCGCCACCTGCGCCCACCACCAGCGCGGCGAAACGGCTTCAAGCCTGTGGACGCGGTTGAATTCCCCTTCGACCGAGAACTGCTCAAGCAATCGGCTCGCGACCGGCAGCTCCTCTCGCCAGGTCAGGACCGTTCCCACGCCGGTCAACTCCCACAGACGATGCAGCGGAAAGTCGTGGAACAGTGAATCATAGTAGAAGAGGCGCATGGGGCTGCTTCCCCAGACATCCTCCCAACCTACAAAGAGTCCACTGCTGTCGGGAAGGCGATACTCGTTGTAGACCCGCGGCGGCGGCCCGACCGCGTCCCCTGCCAGCGCGAGCGAAGCGTCCAGTGCGGCCTCGGCCTCTTGCCTATCTAACGACGCCCTCACTCGCGGCCCATCCGATAGATTGGTGGAGAAACCGGCAAACAGGAGATCAGCGAAAAGCAGTGGCAGGATCAGCAGGAGGCCAGTACGCGTGACCTGTTTTGCCGCGAATACTTTGGTAAAGGCTGCTGCGAACAGCAGTGCAAGCGCTCCAGCGATCAGGAAGCTCGAAGAGGCAGCATTCACGCGACCGGGGATCAGCCAGAAGAACAGAAAGAGTAACGCGCTTGCAAGAGTTACGCCGAGAAGCGCGAAGGACAGAAGTCGGCGCAGACGAGCAGTCAATGTCGGCAGCGCAGCCAACCCGTAGCCAGCCAGAACACTCAGCGAAAAGACCGCCACATAGACAGCGCGTTCCTGTCCGCGAAAGAGGTCTCCTCCAGGAGCGAAACGGAAGAAGAGACCGTATAAGGGCCCTTTGGCCCCATACGATAGCAGGATGGCTGCAACGCCACAGACGACAAAGAAAAGGGCAGGGCCACGTCTCAGATTTCTGTCGAAGGCAGCGAATATGGCAGGCGAAAACATGGCGATAACAGCAGCCAGTGCCAGTCCAAGACCAACAATTCCTATGTATTGGGGAGAAAACTCAGTCAATACGCCTGGAAAGAGGAACTGCCAACTATCCTCCCATTCAAAGCCACCTATGAAATAGTCCGACTCTACGAATGAGCGCACGGAGTGTTGAGTGAACTCCCAGGTGGGCCACAGCTGCGCCAGGCACAAGGCGATCAGGGAGGCGACATAGAGGAGTGATCGGCATATGAAGCGAACCAGGGTGGTATAGTCGATACCTGGGCCAAGTGTGCCCGGCTTCAGTTCTCGCAGTTGCATTCCAGCACTGCGGTATTCGGTGACGCCCAGCACCAGGATCCACCCGCCTACGGTGTAAGTCATGAACAGGAACGTCTGTGGATGACCTGCGTAGAACGCGACTCCTTGGACTGCGGCGGCAGCCAGCCACGATTTCCAGTTCGGAGCGCGGGATTTACCCGGCAAGAGAAGCAGCAGAATCAGTGGGAGCCAGATGGCCGTGCGCAGGATGCTCAGCTGCAAGGGCGGATAGCCGGTCAGGTAGCCCGAAAACCCAAATATGAGGCCGGAGGCAAAGGCCGCCAGCCGCTGACCTGTCAGACGGTGGACAAACGCGTAGGTTAAGGAGCAGGCCAGAAAGATGTGCAGTGCCGCTTCAAAGTGTAACAAGTAGAGCCTGCCAGCGGCGCCGCGCGCGAATCCCGTCAAGAGCAGAATAGCGTTGCTTAAAGGGTAGAAGACTGCTGCCTGGGGATCGGCCAGGTAAGGGTGGCCGGAGTTTGTATGCGGATCCCATACCGGCAGCCGCAATCCCAGCAGCGCGTCCTGCTGGAACATGCTGAACGGCAGGAAGAGCTGGGTGAAGTCGTTCGCCGAAAAGGAGGCCAGTCCCAGGAGGTAGGGAGAAAAGAAGAGGAGAACGAGAGCCGCGTACCCGAGATATACTGGAAACGTCGACGCGGCAGGTTGGCTATCTGGCTGCTTTTGCTTCAGTCGGCTCATCGGTCCGGCACCAGGCCTATGGCCGAGGCTTTGGAATGGTGATAGGGAAGGGGCAGGCGAGCTGATGGGCCATACGCAGCCATTCGATCATTTTCTCGCCCCACAATTCTAATGATCGCGATTCCCTCCAGGCGAATGGTCTGTATCTCATAGCGGAAGCGGTCATCAACAGTGAACTGCTTTCTGGTCGGTCGCTGCTGCACGCGACTGCGTGTAGATTCAAGTCGAACCAAACTACTCCGTCCTAACCGACGAGACCAACGATAAAATAGCTGGCCAGGCCCAGAAAGAGTGCAAAGCCAAGGATATCTGTGGATGCCGTCACCAACATGCTGGAGCCGAGAGCCGGATCAATGCCAAACCTGCGCAGCGTCATTGGCACGGCGACACCTACCGTGGCCGCCACAAGGAAGTTCCCCAGCATGGCGCTGCCTATCACAGCGCTGAGAACGGGGTTGCCAAGCCAGGCGTAGACGACAGCAGCCAGAATCAGGCCCAGGGCCAGCCCGTGTAGCAGGCCGACGCCTGCCTCGTGGCGAAAGACACGCCAGAAATCTTTCAGTTCGATCTGGCCCAGCGCCAAGGAACGTACAATAATCGTCATCGCCTGGTTGCCCGCGTTTCCGCCCTGGGCTGCGACTATGGGCATCAGAGCGGCCAGAATCGAAACTGCTGCAATCGTGCCTGCGAACTGTGCGACGACGGCGGAGGAGATCAACGCGGTACCCAGGTTGGCCGCCAGCCACGGGAGCCGCGTACGAATGGCGCGGGGAATGGGGCTGAAGACGACGGCCTGTTCGCTCATCTGGGCCAAACGATAGATGTCCTCGGTGGCCTCCTCTTCAAGAACGTCGACGAGGTCGTCGACGGCGACGATGCCCAACAAGTGATTGTCATCATCGACGACCGGCACGGCAAGCAAATTATAGCGCGACAACAACCTCGCGACCTCCTCCTGGTCGGCATCAACGCCGACGGTGAGCAACTCCTTGTCCATTACTGCTTCCAGCCTGGCTAAGGGGTCGGCCAGAATCAAGGTGCGCAGGCTGACGATCCCAACCAGCCGGTCCCGGTCCCCTGACGGCATGGTGGCTGAATCGATGTCTAGCGGGTCTATGCTTTCGACCACGTAGAGATAGTAGAGGTCATGTTCGTCGTCATAGTGCTCTCTGAGGAACTGCATTGCCTGCCCGGCCGTCATGTCGCGCCGCAGCATGTGGCGGGGTGAGTTCATGATGCCGCCGGCGCTATCGGCGGGGTGTTCCAGCAGGGGAACGACCCCCTCGGCGGCCTCCATTTCGTCAAGCAGCTCCGCGGCCTGGTCCTCCTCCAACTCACCGATCAGGTCCGCGGCCATATCCGGTTCCATCTCGTCGAGGACGTCGGCCAGCTCGGGCAGCGACAGGCCCTGGACAACCTCAGCCATCTCCTCCTGGTTCAGCTCCTCCAGAACATCGGCGACCTCCTCCCAGGGAAGTTCCAGGAGGACGAGGCTTTGATAGTCAGGTGGGAGCCGATAAAGGATTTCCGAACTGTCTGCGGGATGAATCCGGCGCAAGATGCCAGCGACGGTCTCGGTCTCGCCATTGTCGAGCAACGTTTCAACTCGGCCTCGCAGTTCGTCGGTGGCTACGGGAGCGACCATGTGAGTCTCCGCAGGTTGCTTACAATGTATCGGGCAGTCCGCGCGCGTGATGTCGGACGAGCGGGCTTCCGGGCAGTCATCGTTCGGGCCGTTCCAAAGAAAAGCGCCGACCGTGACGCGGCCGGCGCGGCCTTTCGTTGGGGCTGCTCGTATCGCTTGGGGGCCTGCCGGCCCCGCTCGATCGGCTACAGGGCGCCCAATCCGAGTACGGATTGCCGGTCGTCATGGCGCGTAGATGCCGCTCTCGACCGTGTCCGGATCCGGCAAGGGGCTTGCCTCGGCGAATTCGATGGCGTCTTCAATCTCGAGTGCGGCGCGATGGCGAATCTCGTTCAGTTCGTCCTGGTCGGCTGTTCCTTCAGAAAGTAGTTTGGCCTCGTAGCGATCGATTGGGTCCTTCTTCTCCCATTCAGCCAGCAGTTCGCGCGGTACGTATTCGGCCCCGTCGTGAATGGCGTGCCCCATCATGCGCATCGTCTTGGCCTCGATCAGCGATGGACCTCCCCCCTGCCTGGCGCGCTCGACCGCCTCAACCGTGGCTTCGTAAACGGCCTCGACGTCGTTGCCGTCCACAATTGCACCCGGGATTCCATAGCCTGCGGCGCGATCGGCGATATTCTCGATCGGCATCTGCTGCGAGACATGCGTTGAGTAAGCGTACTGATTGTTCTCGACGATAAGGACGTAGGGAGCCTGGTACAGCCCAGCCATGTTGAGCGTCTCGTGCCACAGCCCGGCGGTGCTGCCGCCGTCGCCGACGTAGGTCATCGCCACGCGCGGTTCGTTGCGCAGCTTCATGCTCATGGCCACACCGAGCGCGATCGGCATCGACATCGGAATGTGGCTGATGTAACCGACGATGCCCAGGCTCAAGTCGCCCATGCCGTGGATGTTGGCATCCCGCCCGCGGCTTACGCCGACCTCTTTGCCGAGCAGGTTGCCGAAGACTCGGCGCGGCGTCAGCCCGCGCAGGAAATAGGCGCCAATGTCGCGGTGCATCGGCGCGATGATGTCCTCGGGAGCGAGCGCGTATGCGGAGCCAACGCTTACGGCTTCGTGGCCGCGTTCGCTGAAGGTGCCGCCGAGCCCCCGCCCTTGCTTCCAGAGAGAGACCATTCCTTCGTCGAATGTGCGAGTCAGGACCATCCAGTAATAGAGTTCCAGTTTCTGTTCTGTTGTCAGAGCTGCCAATGCGCACCTCCTCGGGCCGAACCCGCGTCCGAGCCGCCGAGAGACAATTGTTACGCCCGCGCAAGATAATAACACAGATCGGCTTCGGGCGGGCGAATGTTTGCCGTGGGCCAGATAATCGCTTTAGCGCGCAGCGGCCATGGATCTGGGCCGACCTTTAAAGCGTCTTCAGCTTGGACCTGCTAGTGCGGCGCCGCGCCTCCTCCCCGGGGCGCAGTCTGGTCCAGAGGCGTAGCCGGACCTACTTCCAGATGCGTTTGTGCCAACGCAATGATCTTGTCCACGACCTGCGGGATCGACAGGCCGAGAGTTTGGATCTGATGGGCGTCATCGGCTGGACGCAGCGGGGCGATGGCGCGCTCGCTATCGACTTCGTCGCGCTGCTGCATGTCGGCCAGGACCCGGGCGATATCGGTCTCTTTGCCGCGTGCTGCGAGCTCCTGCTGGCGGCGCCTGGCACGTTCATCTACAGGTGCGTCGAGGTAGATTTTGAGCGGCGCTTCCGGCAATACAATTGTGCCAATGTCGCGGCCCACCATGACGATTCCGGACTTGCCGCCCGCGCCGGAACCGTGTCTCAGCCCGATACTGCGCTGTTGTTCGCCCAGGGCCTGCCGAACCAGCCGGTTTGCGGCCACTATGGATACGTTCTGATCGACGTGCGGCGTTCGTACGGCCCAGGTGATGTCATTGTCACCGATAGCGACGGTCACCTGGCGTCCATCGCGGTGGTCGCGGGTGGGCGCGGTGATGTCGATGCTGGTCTGTTCGGCGACTTGTCCGACCGCTTCGCTGTCGGCGACGCTGATACCTTGTTGCAAGACCGCCCAGGTAACCGCCCGGTACAGGATGCCGGTGTCGAAGAAGAGAAAGTCCAGGCGCCGGGCGGCTTCGTAGCCGACGCTGCTCTTGCCGGAAGCCGCTGGCCCATCTATGGTGACGGCGTTCAACGTTTCTCCTCTTCGCGCGGGCGGCTGAAGTTCCCCGTGCCAGCCTGGGTCCGGCTCCCTCCCGGAATAGTCAGTCGCAGGCCAGGCATTTCGTTCACCGGCGGCGGCTGCGAGAAGGGTTTAGGGGCCTGCGCGTCTGTCGCGCCTGTCGCGCCTGAGTTCCCGGTTTTGTCTTACGCCTCTTGCTCTCAACCATATTCTGCAGCGCGTAGACCTCACCGGGGGTCAACGGACGGGCCATGCCCGCCTGCAAACCATCCAGGGTGAGTGGACCGATCGACCAGCGTATCAGCCGCCGCAATTGGATACCGACCGCGGAGGCCATGTGCCGGATCTGGCGTTTCTTGCCTTCACGCAGCACGATACGCAGCCACACGCCCTTGTCTGAAAGCGGGCTCTTCCTGTCCTGGGCTCCTGAAGGCGCCTGCTCAGGAGTGCCTTTGTCCAGGACCAGACCCGCGGGGAGGTGCTCTGCGACCTCGACCCTGGCCGGGGCCGTGCGGCCGCTTTCCAGTTCGATGCCATTGCGCAGCCGGACGAGCGCCTCAGCGGTTGGTCTGCGCGCCGACAGGACGAAATAGGTCTTGGGATGTTCGTAGCGGGGGTGGGTCAACCTGTGGGCCAGTTCGCCGTCGTCGGTCAGTAGAACGAGGCCTTCGCTGTCCAGGTCAAGCCTGCCAACGGGGAAGACGCGACCCACGCCCGGGGGCAACAGTTCGGCGACGGTCCTGCGCCCGCGGCTGTCGCCGCCGATATCGCTCAGGATGCCGCGCGGCTTGTAGATTCTGTAGTAGACATTGCTCTGCGCAAGGCGCACGGGTTTTCCGTCAACGGCGATTGCGGCGCTCTGCGCGTTGACTTTGGTTCCCAACTTGGTGACAACCTCGCCGTCGACGCGGACGCGTCCCGCGGTGATCAACTCTTCGCAGGCTCGCCGGCTGGCGACGCCCGCGGCGGCCAATACCTTTTGTAAGCGTTCTTCGGTCATCTGAGTTCCTTCGGCAGTCGCGTCACTTGGCGACGAGTCTGCCGGATACTTTCGTCAATGTACTTTTAGCGAACGACGAGACGTTGCAGGGCGATAACGTCCTCTCCCTGCCTCCATTCCAGGACGCCTGCCTCCATGCCTGCGCTCCAAATCTGGTTGGCCGGCGCGCTGACCCGGCGGAATACCCGCAGATCCTGCCTTTCCCACTGGGCCAGCATCACCTGGTTGGAGGCGGCGACGCCGGGCTGGTCAGGGCTCTGGGCGTCACCTTCGGGACGCAAGACCCAGCGCCTGCCTGACGAGTCAAACAATCTATCCAGGGCGCTGGGCCTTTGCGGCAGGCGCAGAGGCACGGCGCTGTAGGAATGCTGCACGGCTGTCAGAACGGTCCGGGCGTCGGAGTAGCGGTTGGCGCTGCCGAGTATGACGGCGAAGAGTTGAAGGCCGTTTTGCTCGACACCCAGTATAAGGGACTGCCCGCTTTGAAGGGTCGTCCCGGTTTTGACGCCATTTGCGCCGGGGAAAGACCCGAGCAACTGGTTCGTGCTTTGCAGGTCATGGCTGGCGACGGTCATTTCCGAGGTGCCCACGATTTGGCGGAAGAGAGGATATTGCCACAGTAGCCTAACAAGCTCGAGCAGGTCGCCAGCATTGCTCACCTGCCCTTTGGCATCGAACCCATTGGGATTGAAAAAATGGGTGCCGTGCAGATTCAGCTCTTCGGCACGCGTATTCATTCGCTGCACGAAGGCTTCGACGTGGCCCGAGTGATGGCGCGCGAGAGCCATTGCTGCATCATTCCCGCTGGCAATCAGTAGGCCCCACAGGAGCTCCTCGACCAGCAGGACCTCGCCGTGGCTGAGCCCCATTGCGGCTCCGCCGACAAGGTCCTCTTGCTGGATCGCGACTTGCTCCGACAGACGGTCCTGCTCCAGCACCAGCAGCGTCGTCATGAGCTTGGCCAGGCTGGCCGGCGAGATCGAGAGATTGATGGCTCTTGACATTAAGATGCGTTCACTGTTCAAGTCGTATACCAGAACCGACAGTGCGGTCGTTTCGGGCGGCGGCGTCTGCACGCGCCGGATCTGACTGAGTTGCCCAATGGTAAGACGCTGTCGCGGGGCAACGTCCCGGTCCACGAGGGTGGGCGGACCGAAACCGCACAGAAGCAGCGCCAGCAGACCCAAGAGGAAGGTGAAGCAGAGCCGGGCGGAGGCCGCTTGACTGGGGCGCAGCAAGCGCAGACAGGATGCAACTGTCCTGGTCACCGCTTTTCCCCGCAGTTCAAGAGTCACAGTTCAGACCACCGGAGGTTTGCTCTTCTCCAAAGGGAGGGAACTATATTCTTTCGCGGCCGGGGAATTATTTACAACGGACATGGAAGCGGCGGCCCCTGGAGTCCGCCGCTCAGGGCCGGCTCAAAGTTCCAAGTGTTCGGGCGGCTGGGGCTCAGGACGACAAACGCATTCGTCGAGAATACCCGCAATCGAGATCACGCCGGGGCCGTCTGTTCGCTGGGAGCGATCCTTTTCCTGGCGCTCGCCAGCAGCGACCCCTCTTCCCAGGCGACGACGAGCGGGGTGGCAGTGAAGATCGAACTGTAGGTGCCCGAGATGAGGCCCACAATCAAGGTCGCCATGAAGATGCGCAGCGTGAACCCACCAAAAATGAGGATAGCGGCGAGGACCAGGAGCGCGGTCACCTGTGTCGCGATCGAACGCTGCGCAGTTTCGATTATGCTGCGGTTGGCCACGGTTGCCAGCGGTTCGCCGCGGTGCCGGCGCAAGTTCTCGCGGATGCGATCAAAAATGACGATGGTGTCGTTGACGCTGAAGCCGATGACGGTCAGCGTTGCGGTCAGGAAGAGGGCGTCCAATTCCCAGCCGGCGACCAGGTTCATGATCGACAGGAACGACACGGTGATGAGCACATCGTGAACGAGCGCGGCGATGGCGGCCACGCCGTAGCGAAAGGGGTGAGATATCTCGCGGAAGGCAAAGGCGATGTAGGCCAGGATCAGTATCGAAGCGGCAACGACCGCCAAGAGCGCGGCGCGGCTGACTTCACCGCCGATGGCCGGCCCGATGCTCCGGTAGAGCCGCTCATCGAATTCGCCGAATCGTCCCACAAGTGACTCTGCAATCAACTCTTTCTGTGAGATATCGATGTTCTTGAACTTGACCTGGACGGTGCGGTCGTCGTCGACCAGAAACGCCTTTGTATCGGTGTACCCTGCATCGACAAAGACGCTGCCAACATCGGTCGGGGCGACGGGCGCGTTGAAGCGCATCTCCCATTGCGTTCCCCCGGTATAGTCGATGCTGAGGGGTAGGAGGGTGCCCGAGGAGGTCAGATTCCAGAGCATGAAGAGGACTCCGGGCAGTATTCCGACCAGCGAGAGTAGAAACCAAAGGGGTCGTCGTTCAACCAAGCGATACATAGAAGTCTCTTTAGTGTATTTCCTGTCCTTAGTAGCCCAGAAGCCCGCGACTGCCGAGGAGCCTTTGCCCCTGCGTCGCCAGAAAACTGCGCATGAAGGTACGAGTGACAAAGACGGCTGTGAACATCGACAGCAGGACGCCGACCGCGAGCGTGATGGCGAAGCCCTTGACTATGCTGGCGCCGAAGTTATTGCCGAACCAGTACAGAACTGCACATGAGATGAGCGTCGAGAGATTGCCGTCGCGAATGGCGGGCCAGGCGCGACTGAATCCGGTCTCGACCGCCAAGCGGAGGGAGCGGCCGTTGCGCAGCTCCTCCTTCATTCGTTCAAAGATGAGGATGTTGGCATCTACGGCCATGCCGATTGAAAGAATGAAGCCGGCAATGCCGGGCAGTGTCAGGGTTACGGGCATCAGCTTGTACATGGCCAGGTTCAGCGTTACGTAGATGGCGAGAGCGCCATCTGCCAGCACACCGGGTAGTCGGTAGAGCAGGACCATGAAGATGAGCACAAGCGCGCCGCCTACGATGCCGGCCTGAAGGCTGCGATCGATCGAGTCCTGCCCCAGACTGGCGCCGATTGTGCGAACATCCACCACCTGCAACGGGATCGGCAGTGCGCCGTAGCGCATCTGGATGGCGAGGCTATCGGCCTCATCGGCGGTGAAGTTGCCGCTGATGACGCCCTGGTCGTTGATGGCGGCGTTGATTACGGGCGTGGAGAGCACGCGCCCGTCCAGCACTATCGCCAGCACGCGGCCGATGTTGTCGCGTGTGTAGGCAAAGAATTCTCCGCTGCTCTCGCTGGTCAGGTCGAACTGAATCTGCCACTGGGTGAATTCGTCCTGCGCTGCCACGACGCCTTCGAGGATGTCGCCCGTCATGATCGTGGCGAAGACTTCATCCGGGAAGGGAACTGATTGCGGCGCGGCTTCGCCGGCGGCAACCGCCTGCTGCAGTTTTGCGACGGCGTCGGGGCGGTTGGTTGTATTGATGAAGTCTTCCGGGCCGACGGGCATGCCGCCGAGGTCGACGAATTCCAACTGGCCGGTCGAGCGGATCGTCTCGATTGCCTGGTCGGGATTCTTGACGCCAGGCAGCTCGACGATCATGCGGCGGTCGCCCTGCAGCTGGACGGTGGGTTCGGTAAGGCCGAGGCCGTTGACGCGCTGTTCGACGATGACTTTGGCCGAGTTCAGCGCCTCGGCCACAAGTTCCTGGTCCTCGCCGACATCGGCCTCGAGCAGGATCTGGGTGCCGCCTTTGAGGTCGAGTCCCAATGTCAGCTCGCGGATGTCGCGTTGCGTATCGATTCCCGGCGCCAAGCTCTCTTCCAGCCAGGCGGGATGGTCGATTGGCAGCGCGACGAATAACGAGGCTGCAAAGAGGCAGGCGATGACCACGACGACGGTGATATGGTTCCGCATGAATGTCCTTCGCTCAAGGCGAGTGCTTTGCTTGGCGTCGCGTCGACAGGAACGGCGCGGCTGGCGCCGCGTGACGAAAATGCACGCGATTCAATCCTATCAATTATAAGCTCTGACCTAACCGATACCAAAATCATGACCGCTTTTCCGTCGGTGTGAGATTGCAATCCGCTGCGTCGACGATAGACTGCGGCCATTGCAAAGAGATCGTTTTGCGCGGCAAGACCCTGTTCCGGGTGCGGTGTAGTGACGATGGCGGGCGCGGAGGAAGCTATTGATTTGCCGGGGCGAGCAGTTGAGATTGCGCATGGTTCCGGCAAGGCGGGAGAATCTATCTAGGGTCGTCATCGTTTTCCTCTATGGGTGGGTGGGTTTCGAGCAGCTTGTTGGCTTGCTCGAACAGTTTGGGCCAGTTGTCTGTGGGGTGTTTGTCGGGCTCGGGGAGGGTGGGCAGCTCGAGGCGTTCCTGTTCGAGCAGCCTGGCATAGATGGGTCGTAGGGTCGGGAGCAGGGCGCGGGCTTCTTCTTTCGAGAGGTTTTCGAGTTCTGCTTTGTCGATGACGTTGGAGATGATGTTGATGATTCTGTCGAAATGGTCGAGGCGTCGCTGGCGAGCGGCGGCGGCGCGAGCGGCCTCACCTTCGCGTTGGTCCTGGTCGTAGGCGAGGGCGCGTTGATCCCAGTTGAACTGTTGCGCCCTATCTGAAGCGGTCTTAGAGGGTTTGCCGTTGCTGTGCGTCCAGATGCGATAGGCAGCGGTAAGGGAGCGAAAGGGTCCCAGGTCGAGGTAGACCTGGAAGCGGGCGAACCATTCGATGGGTTCGTCATCCAACTGTTGCCAAGGTTTGTGTGATTGAGCGTCTGTCATAGCCAAGTCAGGCTCCTAAGTTCTATGGGACCGAAGTCCATTCAAATTGACGCGATAGGTCGACTGATGTCGACGAGAGTGGGCCGATGTAGCACAATGTCGTCCAATTATTTTTTTCTGGACGGGGTGTGCGGCGGCGGGATTGGGGGTAAATTGGGCGGAAATTGGCGGTTGGAATTGCAAGATATTTGCAGCGTAGCAGGGTTTCGGATCTCTTGCAGGGGAGGGTGCGAAATTGGGAGTTGGTGTCGGTATGATAGGCATGATGAATACAGCGTAGCAGGGTTGCGGATCTCTTGCAGTAGAGGGGGTGGAATTGGGTTGTGGTGTCGGTATGATAGGCATGATGAATACAGAGTAGCAGGGTTTCAGATCTCTTGCAGGGGAGGGGGTGGAATTGGGAGTTGGTGTCGGTATGATAGGCATGATGAATACAGCGTAGCAGGGTTTCAGATCTCTTGCAGGGGAGGGGGTGGAATTGGGTGGTGGCGTCGGTATGATAGGCATGATGGTGACAGCGTAGAAGGGTTTGGGATCTCTTGCAGGGGAGGGGGTGGAATTGGGTGGTGGTGTCGGAATAATAGGCATTATGATGACAGCGTAGCAGGGTTGCGGATGTCTTGCAGGGGAAGGGGTGGAATTGGGTTGGAGCGGGTGTTGTCTGAACTGAAATTTGTCTGATTTGAGTGATGGGCAGGATTTGGTAAGTTGGGGGGGGAGCTGTCTGAACTGTCCAGCAATTCTTCCATCAACTCCTCCCGCAGCGGCGGCGACTCCGCCGCCATCTCGTTCGACGCGGCTTGCGAGTGATCTTCGCCCCATGACCAAAACGGCCCAGATACAGTTTCTGCCTCCCCCAAAATACTTCGCCTTCCCCTTTTCCTTGTCCATCTCGACCTACGTCGCTCTCGTAAGGATCTCGGATGCATTCGCGGAATTGGGTGCAGCCCACATTTGGGATGGGAATCGTTGGGCGTGGAATTCATTCCAGTGGAGACTGAAGTTGTTTGTCGGCTTTTGGGAGAGGCACAGGGCAGGCACAAGGCCCGCCCCTACGGGGGCTGCGGCGTTCGCTGATATTGGGGGCGGCGCGATGGGCTGCAGGCATCACGGGCTACATGGAATCTACACTCGGCGGGGGGAGAACATCAGGGGGGCGTTGCGGGGGGAGTCCCCCCGCACAAGGGAGGGCCGCAGGCCCGACCGTCCAGAGCTGCAGTGGTCAGTTGCTAATGGCCAGTTGCCAGTTGCCAGTGGTCAGTTGCCAGGAACTGCCGGGCGTGGTGGACAGTGGACTGACCATGACTCGGTCGCTACATGAGGTAGAGGAACATGTCCTCAATTTTGGACTGCACTCCCCCTGAATTTCGGAGGTTGACAAAAGACAAAAAGTTCATATATATATGAAATCGTACGAAGATTGAGCCAAATCACCTACTATTCTTTCATTTTTGGTAACTACTAAGCCACATACAGCATCGGTCTCGATCAGTCTTCCATCCCCGCCGCCATTCAGATTATCTGACTGCGTATACAGTTGGCCGCCACCGCGTTGGATAAGCCGCACTGCAGGAATGACGACGTACCGTCGGTGAGCGATGGTTTTGGAGGGGGGCGTTGCGGGGGGAGTCCCCCCGCACAAGGGAGGGCCGCAGGCCCGACCGTCCCAAAAGCAAGGAGAACGTAAAGCGGAGTGAGGAGAGAGAAAACACCTTCGCTCACCTCATTCAGGGTTACAGACTGATTGCGGCTGAGTAGTTACCATTTTTGTGGCGTGAGTCAGGTTCATTTCGGACGCATCAGGGCGGCTGGTAATTGATGCGTTCGCTTCGGTCAGGTACGGTGGCTCTGAGCGGCGACGGAGTGCCGCTTCCATGCGAGTCTCCTTCTACAATCCTACTCCCATTTCACAACAGTAATGCCGCGGGTAAACCCAGCGTTGCTCATTTCTGAGGAATCGCGCTGTGGGCGCCGCAGCCTTACGCGCTTACGCAATTGAACTTAAGCCCCGCTTTTGCCGGACAGCAGCGGCGTCGGTGCGCCCGCCGCGATTGCCTACGAGGCGGAGTCATTCCGATGAGGGAAATCGCTTGGGCAGCTTACCGTATCGTGTAATAGCAGGACCTGGCTCGTGCGCGTTCCAAACGGAGTCGCCTTGGTGCAAAGGAGATAGCCAATGGGAAACGTAAAGGTCGCAGAAATCGGTTTGCGTCATTTGCCGGTAGACCCGAAAGGAGGGACCTTGACAGTCGCAAAGCGATGGAGCAGTCGGCGGGACTTTCTGTAAGCTTCGGTTGCAGGGGCGGCTGGTGTTTTGGCGGCGGGGTGTGTCGTCCCGGTAGCGACTGGGGAGGAAGTGGCCGGTGAGCCGGCCGAGGTCCAAAGGGAGCTGACTTTCATTGGCGGCGGCAGCGAGGTATGGCAGAACATCTCCAACTATTTCACCGAGAACACAGGCATCAAGGTCAACTTGCAGAGTTATCCCACCGGGGGCGGCGATGCAGTGACCCAAAAGTCCATCATGCTGGGTGAAATCGAGTATGACGAGATCGACATTCAGGTCCGCATGGACACAACCACTGCCGTCTACCTGCAGAAGGAGTGGTTCGAAGACCTGAAGGATCTCTACTCCGAAGAGGACATTGCGGACATACCGAGCTCGATTCGCAACTTCAGCGATACCTACGGTTGGGGCCGCCATCCACACAACCTGGCCGCCATCGTTTTCTACCGTAATACCGAGCTCGTTCCCGAGGCGCCGGCCATGTGGGAAGAAATGGTCTCGGTTGCACAGGAACTGACCAACGCGGACGAGGAAAGATGGTGCTGGCGCTCCTCCGGGGCCGGCTGGGCGGCAAACGTCACGGCCGTCATGGTTCGTCAGGCCGGCGGCGACATCAGCATCATGGACGACGAGGCGTCGCGCGCGGCGTTGCGGTATCGTTCGTCCGCTGGTCAAGCCAGGCGTTTCGGGCACATTCATCGTTCTCTTCATCGGCGCCTGGAGTGAGTTTCTGTTCGCGTTTTTCCTGACCTTCAGCGATCACGCCAAGGCGCTCACCGTACGCATCCTCGAAGTCCCTGCCGATTTTTTCACGCCGCTGCATCGCATGGCCGCGGGCGGTCTGATCGATCTGATTCCAATCGCAATCATTATCCTGATCGCGCAGCGATATATCGTTAGGGCCTGGTTGCGGGCGCTCTCGGCGGCGGGCAACCGGCGAGACTCCGGGCGCGCACCATATCCTCGCAAACGCGGACGGGCCATCAGAGCAACAGGAAGACAGCAACAGGAATACAGCAACAGGAAGACAGCAACAGGAATACAGTAAAAGGAAGACTGTGACACTGGAATTCAGGAGCCAAGGCGTCGGCGTTGCGCTTGAATTTGACCTGGAGCCGGGCGTCTCGGAGTGGACGTTGCAGTCGGATGGCGGCGGCAACGCCGAAATGCGCTACGCGGGCGGCGGCTATACGCTGACCCTTCGCCAGCGACGTCGGGAGGGCCATTGCCTGGCCGAGTTCAACCTGAGGCGAGCATCCGGCGAGCCCTTTCAGCTGCGCCGCTATGCTCTGAAGGCGGACGCCAGCACCGCCGGTCTCGACCGGATCTGGCGGCCCTGGCATCTCCATTGGTTTACTGAGTATCTCGGCTTCTATCCTAACGGCCTGCAGAGCACACACAGCCGCCATCGCCAGTTTGACGAGCTGCACCGGACGATGGCCGACCGCCGCATCCCCAACGTCGTGGGCATCGACAGAACCGTGCGCACCGTGCACGCGGTGGGCCTGCTGGACCAGCGCATCGAGACCGACATTCGCTACCGCGCCCTGACACATTACGCCACTGAACTGCAGCCCAAGGGCGCTGTGCGCTATGATTTCCGACGGCCGATTGAAGGCGGCACGCTTCACGAGCTAACCGAGTACAAAGACGGCTTCTTCGTTTCGAGCGGCTCTTCCTGGTTCGACACCATGGGGGCCTACCGCGCGCTGCACGACGAAAGCCTGGGGCGGTCTGTGCGACCCAGCCCCGACGCGGCCTGGGAACCTCTGTGGACGCTCTGGGGGGGATCGAAAGGCGACTGGGAGTGGGGACGTGAAGAGGCGTTGCAGGAGGACGAGCTGTTCGAGGCGGCCCAGATTGCCGCCGACCTGGGCATCCGCGGCATGAACGGTTGGGGGGGCTGGTTCCGAGAGATGCTGCCCCATTCCTACAAGTCCGAGGATTTGCTCTGGGCCTACCCCGACGACGTCGGCGACTACCAGCCCGCGGACAAGTACCCGGACCTGCGCGCCTTTGTGCGCAGGCTGCAAGGGATCGGGATCAAGGTTATGCCCTGGGTCTCGCCGTGGATGGCGGGACGAGGCACCCGGTTCAGGCAACAGGTCAAGGAGACCCTGGTCGAGGTTGATCTTGATCCCTCCGACCGATGGCAAAACGAGGCAACCTCACGTCTGTGTCCGCGTCATCCCTTCACCCAGAAGTACGTGCCCGAACTGATGGCGCGCCTGCTGCGCGAGTACGAGTTTGACGGTTTTTGCGTCGACATGGTTGACGCCTGGGTGCTGGAGAACTGCACTGCCGACCATGAGCACACGACCGGCTCCGTCGGCCTGGCCATGGCCGAAACTATCGAGCGTATGCGCGAGGCGATGTACGCCGTGCATCCCGAAGCCGTGATTGAGTTCAAGCCCATGTACTCGAACATCAGCAACCTGTACAAGGCCTCGACGCACCGCGCACCAGACACCGGCTTTGTCTCGGCATACGATGCCGACCGACGCTGCTGCGTTATGCTGCGCACGTATGTGCCCAGCGGCGTCGCCGTCCACAAGTTGACCCAAACGGTGATTGTTGAGGAAGCAGGAGAGCAAAGCGGTGGCGGAGCGACCGGCACTAGGACTACCCTGCGTGATGATACAGATTCTATGTTCCCGTGCTTATGCATTGGCTGGACGTGAAGCCCAATTCGGCGTAATTCTGGGCAGAAATACCAGGTTTGGTCCAATCTTATAAGAACTCATAGATGCAACTTGGATTTCCTGATAACTATCTCATATTAGGATGGTAGAGTGTAGTGGGATATGCCGTTTTAGGGAGGTTCACATTTGGTGTTTATGGTGAGCCCCAATCGTTTGGTGTCGCTGGCAACTTCCCCGGGAACATACGAACAACGGGGCAAGATGCGCCGAAAGCCGGGGGCATATGACTTTCGTACCCACTTCATTACTTTTGGCACTGCAAAGCGCTCCCACCATCTGTTAATCTGGAACTACGCACCAAAAACATGACGGGCTCTCACCAAAAGCAGGATGGACTCTCACCAAAAACAGGACGAGTCCTTACCAAGGCCAGGATAGATTAGTCAATTCTGGAAACAGACAGGATTTCCCCTGCAGAGGTGGCCGATTTCCATGTCCACGTCCCGTCAGAGTATTACCGAGCAAGTTGCAGTTCTGGCCGTAGCGGAGGAACGCAAACGCTTAGCCAGGGATTTGCACGATTCGCTTGGCCACGTGCTGACCATCTCGATCGTTCAGCTGGAAATCGCTGAGCAGTTGTTGGATGGGAAGCCGCGGCAGGCGCAAGAGCTCATCAGGACTGTGCGCGGGCATCTATCCTCCGGCCTGGATGACCTGCGCGTGACTCTCGGCGCCGTACACATCCGCAGCATCGACAGAGACAATCTACTCCCATCGTTGCAAAAGGTCGCCGACGAGTTCGCGGATGCGACCGGCATTGCGCTCCATACGCATCTGCCCGATGCGTTGCCTCCCCTGTCCGAGGCCCAGGCCCAGGCACTTTACCGGACCGTCCAGGAAGCCCTCACAAACATATTCAAGCACGCCCTGGCTCTGAACGTCTGGATAGATTTGCATGTCTGTGACACGGAGTTGGCTCTGGAGATCAGGGACGACGGACAGGGTTTCGGCTCGACCGGGGGCAGCGGATTTGGACTGCAGGGGATGCGAGAGCGGGCGGCCGAACTCGATGGAACGATACGCGTCAGCAGACCTGCGGACGGCGGTATGTTGTTGTCCATGCACCTGCCTTTCGGGGGTGTCATCTATGCCTGAGACGGTGACTCTGCTGCTTGTGGACGATCAGAAGTTGCTTCGCGAGGGGACCAGAGCTCTCCTCAATATGAAAGATGACCTGACGATCGTCGGCGAAGCCGGCGACGGGCGGGAGGCCGTCGACCTCTACTTCAGACTGAGACCGGATGTCGTGTTAATGGATGTACAGATGCCGAAGATCAACGGTGTCGAGGCTACGCGGCGGATTCGAGAAAGGGATGCGTGTGCAAAAGTTATCCTGCTGACGACCTTTGATGATGATGCCTACATCTTTGAAGGTGTGAGGGTCGGCGCAATGGGATATCTGCTCAAGACGCTTTCCGCCGAAGAATTGGTCAGCGCTGTCCGCGCCGTGCATCGGGGCGGCGCCTTCATTGAGCCGACTGTTGCCCGCAAGTTGCTGGCGAAACTCACTAGCATGCTGTCTACCTACGCAGCTGCCGATCTGGTTGAACCCCTCAGCGAACGGGAACTGGAAATCCTGTGTCTGATAGCCGACGGTTTGAGCAACCGCAAGATCGCCGCTCATCTCAATCTGGCCGAAGGGACAGTAAAAAACTACGTTTCATCGCTATTGCGAAAATTGAATGTCCAGGATCGCACACAGGCCGCCTTATTTTACCGACATTTGAGGTTGAGTAACGCCCATGCCTACGCTATCAATAGTGGTTGACGTGACCCGGAATGCAGCGGTGATCCCTTCTGGTTTGTCAAGCATGGATTGATAACGGTATGCAGGCGCGTGCCTGAACAGCTCTACGTGGAGTTAAACAAGATGGTAGGCATCTGGCGGGATAGACGGATAAGAGACTGCGGAGCCCGGCGCGGTCGTTCTGCCAGCGTCCAGCACATGTCGGCACCACTTACCCAATTCCCATTTGCATGGTCAAGAGAAAGGCAATCCCGGTTGGTCTTCAATTGTAGCAATCCTTTCCACTCAACGGAGGAAGAGAACATGTCTATGCACTGTCTCAATCGCACCACTGTGACCTTGGTACTGATCCTGGCCCTCGTCTCCACAGTGTTTGTCGCCCCGGCAACAGCCATTGCCGGTTCCAGTTGCAGTGTCTCTTTGGCCGGCATGGACCCGCCGGTCTGCTTTTCGCCAAGCGGCGTCGGGTTCAAGCTTTACTTCATCGGCGGAAAGGGCGTTTCGCAGGGCCCGCAAATTCCTGGCGTGGCGGAACTGGCTGAAATGAACCCGAAGGGTTCTGGCAATGTGGTGGTGTATACAGGTACAAATCCGATGTCGGGCGCGCTCGTTGTCATCAGATACCTGTCCGACGATCAGCTGATCCATGTGCATGCAGGCATCTGGGACAGTCACCACGAAGCCTTCAAGCCCATTATTTACGTAGTCGATGGGGAAAACAATGCCACACGATGGGAGGCTGACAACCTGCCATCATTACCTCCTGCGCCCGACGAAGAGACGATGGCTTCCGACGAAGAGACGATGGCTTCCGACGAAGAGACGATGGCTTCCGACGAAGAGACGATGGCTTCCGACGAAGAGACGATGGCTTCCGACGAAGAGATGAAGGCTTCCGACGAAGAGATGAAGGCTTCCGACGAAGAGATGAAGGCTTCCGACGAAGAGATGATGGCCTCCGAGGAAGAGATGATGGCCTCCGAGGAAGAGGAGAAGTCCACCATCGATCAACCCCGCGGCGAGATCGACATGGTAGCCTTGGATCCGGCGACGCCGGTTGAGGTGGATACGGTCGGTTCCGACCTCGTCTTCTATCTTGTCAGCGCTGACGGCGTTGTTCAAGGTCCGCGGCTTCCCATGGTGGCCAGATTGGCTGACAAGTACCCTGAGGGATCAGGTAATGTCGTTCTTTACACAGGAACGAATATCCCACCGAAAGCGTCGGTGGCCGCCCCAGTTGTCATCACCTATCTATCCGATGATGCGATTGTCCATGTGCATACCTTCACCTGGGACAGCCATAACGAAGCGCTCAAGTCTTATGTCTTTGTGATTGATGCAGAGGACTCCGTTTCATTCTGGGAACAGGGTGAAGAGGAAGAGAATTGACCGTTTCGCCATAAAACCTGAGCCCGTTTCCCGTAGCTATGTCAGGACGGGAAACGGGCTTTGATATGCCGCCAGCATGACGAGGAAGTAATCGCCCCTTTTTCGCTTTCCCTTCAGCTTGCGGTCCCGCTTTTAGGGCCAATCTCAGCCCTCATCACCGAGACTCTCAGCACTGAATCTGACAGATCCGATGCCCGGCGAAGCGTAAACCACGTCGAATCCTCGTCCGGTTGCACCGGGGGCGATACTGTTTACTGCCGTCCTGACGCTACTCGTTGCAGGTCCTTTCTGGCAACAAAGCGGATTGCCTGCGGCCACAGCCGACCAGCAATTGCACGTGCACCGAATGGCAGCAATGGAACGGGCGTTCGCAGAAGACGTTTTCGAGGGCGCGGCCATCCATGCTGACTTGTATGTTGGCTGCGAGCAGGCAGGCGGTGAAGGCATCGGCCGTGAACTGGGCACCCTGGTCGGTGTTGAAGATCTTGGGGCGACCTTTGCTGAGCGCCTGACGCAGGGCATCGAGACAGAAGCGACCGTCCAGGGTGTTGGAAAGCTGCCAGGCGAGCACAAAGCGGCTGTGCCAGTCGATGACAGCGACCAGGTACATGAAGCCACGCAGCAGCGGCACATAGGTGATGTCTGCACTCCAGACCTGGTTGACATGCGTAATCGGCAGATTGCGTAACAGGTAGGGATAGCGCTTGTGCCCTTTGCCCGGCGCACTGCTGCTTCTCCTGGGGTAGATCGCTTGAATGCCCATCAGACGCATCAAACGTCTGACCCGCTTGCCGTTGACAGCATAGCCCAGCCGGCGCAGATACGCGGTCATCTTGCGCCAGCCATAGAGGGTGTGCGCAAGTACTGCTCGTCAATGTCGGCAGACCGACCGCTTTGCGAACAGCCGCATCAGGTCCAGGTTCAATGCCGACTCGGAAGCCGCTTGATAGTAGAAGGAGGCCCGATTAAGCCCCAACAGCTCGCACCGCCGCCGTACGCTCAAGGTCGCCTGCTGGCTATCCATCACATGCCGTCTCTCACGAACCGCAGCGGGCAATGTTTTTCAGCCACTTAAGAGCCAGCTTGAGACGACCGATCCGCAAGGGGCGGGCTGCCGCCATCTGTTCATAAAGTTCTGCTTCCTGCGCTTCCTGTGCCTCCCGCTCCCGTTGCTTGCACTCACCATTGCCGGCGAAAACGCTTGGCCCGCCTTCCAGCAGTTGCCGTTTCCAGGCACGCATCAGGTTGGCATGAGTCTCGTGTTCACTCGACAACTGGCTAATTGGTTTGCTGCCTTCGAGTCCTTCCAACGCAATCCGAAACTTGTAGGCCGCCGTGTGGCGCCGCCGTTTCTTGACCATCGTTCTGCCCCTCCATAGGCTCGGTGAATTGCTCCACAATACACCTTAGCTTGTGGTCCAGTTTTTGGGGCCAAGCTCACAGGTCGTTGGGTGGCGGTTGCCCTCCTAGTTGTCGCCGCCTTCCCGTTTTACACGAACCTGGCCTCGGCGCATCAGACTTCGAAGGAAGCCAACCTCGCTGCACCAACGCTGACAGCCGAAGCCGACAATGGGACGGTCAAGTTGAACTGGACAGCGGTGACCGGCGCGGAACGCTATGAACTGTGGATCTAAACCAGCGCCGGTAGCTGGCAGCAGATCGGCGAAGACAACCTGACCGGCACGACCGACACGCACACGGATGTTACAGTCGTGACGACTTAACAGTTACTCCATCCTCGCGGTGAACGTTTCCGACGGGACGAGCGCTTGGTTTGAGTCTGTGACTCCGCGACAGGCGCAACTACCGAGAATCGCGTGATTGGAGAAAGACGATGGAGACGACGAGAAACCATAGACTCGACAGTCCCGGCAGCCACCGCGCCGGCCCGATAATGCTTGCGGCGTTCATCCTGTTGGCGATTGCCATTGCGGTCATTGGCAGTCTACCCACATCTGCCCAGGAGGACAGTAGGGCTGTCGGCGATGTGCGCGTGGAGAGCAATCAGAGCGGAGAACTGGAAGTATCGTGGGATGCGCCGACAGATACGCCGCGCGAATATCGCGTCAACTGGGCGCGGGTGGGCGAGAACTTCCCGACTTGGACCGACAGTTCTGGCAACGCTTTTCCTACAATTTCCTCATACACGATTACCGGTCTGGATCAAGGCGTGCGCTACAAGGTGAAGGTGCGCGCCCGTTTCGACGGTCCTCCCGGTGCCTGGAGCAACATAGTCGAGGCTGTCGTCGCGTCTGCTGCGCCTACATCTACGGCGACAGGCACAAACACGCCGATCCCAGCAGACACGCCGACCTCTACATCTAGGGCAACAAGCACGGCTACGCCGATCCCCGTGGACACCGCGACATCGACATCCACGCCGACGGCCACACCTACGGCCACATTGGTAATCCTAGAGAGCGTTGTGGTGCTGGATGATGAAACCACACACACGGTCACAGCCACGGCCACGCTGCGGATTCAGGTGCAGTTCCTGCCGACGGTAACACCTACGGCCACGCCGCGGATTGAATTTCGGGTTCTGCCGACGTTCACAGCCACGGCCACGCTAGAAGTTGCGTTGCAGCTCATGACTACGCCCACCCCTACGGCCACACCTACGGCCACCGACGACGTTCCAGCAGTAACGGTCAGTTATGCGCAGTCAAGCTACAGCGTTGGCGAAGGCAGCACCGTCGCCATCACGGTCACCCTGAGTGCCAACCCAGAACGCACGGTGACGATCCCGATCACGAGCACCAACCTGGGCGGCGCGTCCAGCGCCGACTACTCAGGCGTGCCCGCCAGTGTCACCTTCAACAGCGGCGACACCGAGAAGACGTTTGACTTTGCGGCGGCGCAGGACGCCGACATCGATGTCGGCGAGTCGGTTAAGCTGGGCTTCGGCACGCTGCCCACAGGGGTAAGTGCCGGAACCCACAGCGAAACCACCGTCAACATCATGTCTCCCTGTGTTGCAGGCGGGGCGGTACCTGCGGGAGAGGAGTATGCGGGATTGGCCCGCGACTGCGAGATATTGCTGGGGCTGCACGACGACCTCGTCGGAACTGCAACGCTGTCCCCGGCATGGTCCGTGGATAACAGAATCAATTCTTGGGAAGGGATTAGTCTCGTCGAAGACCGGGTTGACCGCATCAATTTAGGTGCACAGAACCTAGATGGCATTATTCCGGCGGCACTGGGCACACTCAGAAAATTGACAAACCTGGACCTTCGAAACAACATGTTGACCGGCACGATTCCGAGCGAATTGGGCAGTCTCACGAATCTGAAAGAGCTGAACACGTCTAATAATCAGCTTACGGGTAGCATTCCAGATACACTGGGGGACTTGTCTGCTCTTGAATCCCTTTTGCTGAGTAGTAACCCGTTTGATGCCGAGATTCCAACTGAGTTGGCCCAACTCACCTCGCTCAAGACTTTGGAAACGGTTCAGGCTCAGTTGAAGGGACCTATTCTTGACCTGAGCGTCATGACTAGCCTGGAGTACGTTGACATGTCAAAAAACCAGTTGACGGGTACGATTTCGTCCCTAGCCAACCTCACTGGCCTTAAGCGCCTGCATCTACATGAGAATCAACTTAGTGGAACAGTACCAAATATCGCGGACTTGCCTCTGATAAGTTCTTTCAACGGGCAATTTAATCAGTTTACCGGAGCAGTACCAGATATCTCTAACTTGCCTCTGATAAGTTTTTTCAACTTGCAAGGAAATCAGTTAACCGGGTCCATTCCCCCCCCCGAGCAATCTGCCCGAGCTTGAGGAATACTATGTTCACCGCAACATGTTGTCAGGGCAGATTCCCATCGCGAGTAGCCTGCCCAAGCTGGAAATATTTTGGGTCCACTGCAACGGATTCTCCGGCTCGATTCCTGACGCACTGAACAGTATTACAACCCTGAAACGGTTGCTTCTTTTCGATAACCAGTTGACTGGAGAGATTCCAGATCTGAGCGCATTAGAAAGTCTGGAATGGCTGTGGCTGAACCACAATCATTTGGAGGGGGACTTTACCGATATAACTGCCACTGCGGCCGAACTACCTTCGACGGTGTGGTTGACGCTGAATGCCAATCTGTTTGAAGGCGTGGATAGGGACACAGGAGTAATTGCCGCTACTCTGCCAGACGATGTGTCCTGGACCGTAACCTCCAGGGCCCCCTGCAACCCGCGGGCCAGCTTTGATGCCACAACTTACTCGGCAACCGAAGGTAGCGTGATAACTGTGACGGTGCGACTGGAAGTGGCAGCAGGGGATTCAGTGGCGATTCCCCTCGTCGTTGGGCACAACGGGGGAGCGAGTGCTTCCGATTACAGCAGCTTGCCATCCAGCTTGACGTTTGATAGTGATGAAACGTTGAAGTCGTTTACGTTTACGGTGACTGACGACAACGAAAATGACGATGACGAGAGTCTGACCCTGAGCTTTGGCACGCTACCCACTGGGGTCAATCCTGGGAGCCCGATGACGACGACGATCAAGCTGGTGGTTATGACTTGGCGACAGTGTCGTTCAGTGCGGCGTCCTACACTGCCATCGAGGGTGGAAGCCCGGTCACCATAACGGTGGAACTCAGCGACGAGCTAGAGGAGAGTGTGACGATCCCGATTACGACGACCAACCTGGGCGGCGCGTCCAACGACGACTATTCCGGCGTGCCCGCTAGTGTCACCTTCAGCAGCGGCGACACCGAGAAGTCCTTCACCTTCAGCGCCACCCAGGACACAGATGACGACGACGACGAGTCGGTGAAACTGGCCTTCGGAACGTTGCCCATCAGCGTGACCGCGGGGATGAAGGACGAGACCACCGTCAACATAACCGATGACGATGATCCGGTGGTGAAGGTGAGTTATGAGCAGTCGAGCTACACCGTTGGCGAAGGCAGCAGTGTCGCTATCACGGTCACACTGAATGCGGCCCCTGAGCGGACAGTGACGATCCCTATCACGACTACCAACCAGGGCGGCGCAAGCGCATCCGACTATTCGGGTGTGCCTGCCAGCCTCACCTTCAACAGCGGCGACACCGAGAAGTCATTCACGTTCAGCGCAACACAGGACACCGACAACGATGACGGCGAGTCGGTGAAGCTGGCATTCGGAACACTGCCCACTGGGGTAACTGCGGGCACAACCAACGAAACGAAGGTCAACATCACCGACGACGACGTGCCGTCAGTAACGGTCAGCTATGAGCAGTCGAGCTACACCGTTGGCGAAGGCAGCAGGGTCGCCATCACGGTCACCCTCAGCGCGGCCCCTGAGCGGACAGTGACGATCCCTATCACGACTACCAACCAGGGCGGCGCAGCCAACGCCGACTACTCCGGGGTGCCCGCCAGCCTGACCTTCAACAGCGGCGATACTGCGAAGAGCTTCAGCTTCGCCGCCGTTCAGGACACGGACGACGACGACGGCGAGTCGGTGCTGCTGGCCTTCGGCGCGCTGCCCACGCGCGTTTCCGCCGGGAGCAACAACGAGTCGACCGTCAGCATCAGCGACGGCGACGTGCCTGCGGTGACGGTCGGCTACGAACAGTCGATGTACACAGTCGGCGAGGGCAGCAGCGTCGCCATCACAGTCACGCTCAGCGCCGACCCCGAACGCACGGTCGTGATTCCGATCGCCAGGACCAACCAGGGCGGCGCAGCCAACGCCGACTACTCCGGGGTGCCCGCCAGCCTGACCTTCAACAGCGGCGATACTGCGAAGAGCTTCATTTTCACGGCTGTGCAGGACAATGTTGACGACGACGGCGAGTTGGTGCTGCTGGCCTTCGGCGCGCTGCCCGCGCGCGTTTCCGCCGGGAGCAACAACGAGTCGACCGTCAGCATCAGCGACGACGACGTGCCCGCGGTGACGGTCGGCTACGAACAGTCGATGTACACAGTCGGCGAGGGCAGCAGCGTTGCCATCACAGTCACGCTCAGCGCCGACCCCGAACGCACGGTCGTGATTCCGATCGCCAGGACCAACCAGGGCGGCGCAGCCAACGCCGACTACTCCGGGGTGCCCGCCAGCCTGACCTTCAACAGCGGCGACACTGCGAAGAGCTTCATCTTCACGGCTGTGCAGGACAATGTTGACGACGACGGCGAGAGCGCCAATCTGGCCTTCGGCACGCTGCCGACCGCTGTCTCCGCCGGCAGCCCGGCCACAGCGACGGTCAACCTTTTAGACGACGACGCGAGCTTGCAACCCATACTGCAGGTGGCAGCGTCCTTCGCTGCCGCGCGCTACACTGCCGCGGAAGGCGGGAATTCAGCATCCGTTACGGTGGAGTTGGATGCCGACGCCTCAGGTACGTTCACAATCCCGTTCAACGTCACGCTCAACGGGGGTGCGAGCGCGGCTGACTACAGCGGTGTACCTGCCAGCGTTACGTTCAACAGCGGTGACAGGGAGCAGACTTTCACCGTGACCGCCACCGACGACAGTGTGGACGATGACGGCGAGAGTCTGACGCTAGCCTTCGGTACGCTGCCCGACAACGTATCCCCAGGCAGCCTGGTCGGCACCACGATTGACCTCCAGGACAATGACGGCAGGGAGCCCAATAGGCCGACTACAAACTGCGAAGCCGACCACAACGGCTCCTGAGAACAACGGTCTAACTATGGTCGCCGTGTCGTTTGAAAAGGAACAGTACGCGGCGACGGAGGGCGGCAACCCGGTCTACATTGCGGTGGAGTTGAATGCTGATCCAAGGCGCACGCTTACGGTCCCGCTCAACGTAACCTTAGTCAACGGAACCGGCGCGGCCGACTTCAGCGGCGTGCCCGTCAGCGTGACCTTCAACAGCGGCGAGATGTCGAAGACCTTTGCCCTTACCGTTATGGATGACAGCAACGACGACGACGACGAATGTCTGATACTGACCTTCGGTAGTCTGCCCGTTGGCGTTTCCGCAGACAAGCCGGACACCGCGACGGTCTTTCTTCTCGACACAGACATGCCGCGGCTAGCGGTGTCATATGGTGCGCCTAACTACACGGCGGCAGAAGGCGGGAGTCCGGCCGTGATCACGGTGGAGTTGGATGCCGATCCGGAGCGCACAGTTACGGTCCCGATCTCCGTAACGCACAACAGGGGCGCGAGCGAAGACGACTACGACGGCGTCCCCGTCAGCATGACGTTCAGCAGGGGGGATAGGTCGAAAACATTCACGGTGACCGCGATAGACGACAGTGCGGTCGACGGCGACGAGCGCGTGGCGCTGTCCTTCGGGCCGCTGTCTGCCGAAGTGTATGCCGGCAACCCAAGCACGACTGTGGTCAACCTGGTGGACAATGACTCCAGATTGATGCTGGTGACGGCATCGTTCGACACGAGGACCTACTTGATCCCGGAGCTTGCCCATCCGGTCGTTGCCTCGGTCACAGGTACCGTCACGGTGGAGTGGGATGTAGTTCCTTGGGGTACGGCGACAGTCCCCGCCGGCGATACGCGCAAACGAGACGAGAGCGGCGGCGACTAAGCGCTGAGCCAGCCAGCGTCAGGTTCGTCCAAGGGATATGCAGCCGATGTTCACCTTGACGGCGACCGACAACTGCGAGAGTCTAGGTACATTAACCTGAGTTCGGAGTAAATGAGCGCCTTAACAAGCAGGTAGAATTGAAGTTCTCCTACAAAAGTTCTCCAGCAAAGAAAGGCGCTCAAGGATGAGTATACTCAAACTATTCTGTCAGTGGTTGGTTACACGGGAGAATGCCAAACTGTTGGGCGTGACTCGCAAGCGAGGGCCAGCCCCGCGGTTGAGCTTGCGTGAAGTGATGACGATTCTGATTCACTTCCACCAGTCGCATTGTCGCGATTTCAAGGCCTACGATGCGCAGCACGTATGTGAGCATGTGCGCAGTGAATTCCCTACTCTGGTCAGTTACACGCGCTTTGTGGCGTTAATGCCGTCAGCCCTGCCAGCAATGTGTCTCTATCCGCATGGGCGCTTTGGCCAGGCGACAGGGGTGGCATTCATCGATTCGACCCCGTTGTCCGTCTGCCACAACCGGCGCATCGCCCGCCACCGAGTCTTTGCCGAGGTGGCCACGCGGGGCAAGAGCAGCCTGGGATGGTTCTATGGCTTCAAGCTCCATCTGATTGTCAATGACCAGGGTGAATTGCTGGCAGTTCAACTCACGCCCGGCAACATAGATGACCGCAAGCCGGTCCCACAGATGACCAAGAACCTATGGGGCAAGCTGGTCGGCGACCGCTGCCATCTCTCCCAAGCTCTCTTTGAGCGACTCTTCGCACGCGGAATGCAATTGATGGCGGCAGACCGCCCGTTGCCGATCACGCCCATTCGCAACAACATACAGAATCGTCTCGTTGTTCTCGAAGACGAACTGCTCACGCGTAAGCGCTTCGTCATCGGGACCATCGTTGACCAGCTCAAGAATATCCCGCCGATTGAACATACCCGCCACCGGAGTCCAACCAACTCTATCGTCAATCTTATCGCCGGGCTGATTGCCTACACTTGGCAACCCAAGAAGCCGTCTCTCCATTTCCCAGACAATGACTTGGCTCTCTTGCCAGCCCTAATCTAACTCCGCACTCAGGTTAACTACTAAGCCACATGAAGCGTCTGTCTCGACCAGTGCTTCATCGCCGCCGCCATTCAGATTATCTGATTGCGTATTCGGTTGGCCGCCACCACGTTGGATAAGCCGCACTGCAGGAATGGCGGCGTACCGCCGGTGAGCGAAGGTTTTGGAGGGGGGCGTTGCGGGGGGAGTCCCCCGCACAAGGGAGGGCCGCAGGCCCGACCGTCCAAATAGCAAGGAGAGAGAAAACACCTTCGCTCGCCTCTTTCATGGTCGCAGACTGATAGCGGCTGAGTAGTTACACAGTATCAATAATGATGAACAGGGGATTGACGCGCGCACCGTCTATGCTCGTTCTACAGTTTTCGGTCGGGCTGGCGACTCTTGCGTACAGTTGACAAGAAAGGATGCCGCAAATCATGAACATCGAACTCAAAGCCCACGGGACGCAGGCAACGCTCGAGTTTACGCTCGACCCACCGGTCTCGGAATGGCGGCCCGGTCCGGCGAGAGAGGGAAACGGGCGTCATCGCTATGAGGCCGACGGCTACATCCTTGATATCGAGGAGGACCGCCGGCAGGACCACACGTTGTTCGAGTTCCGCCTGCGGCGAGCTTCGGGCGAGTCGTTCACAATTCATGAGTATCAAGTCAGGACGGAGAGCAGCTCGGCCAAACTCGACAGAGTCTGGCTGCCCTGGCATCTCAACCAGTACATCGAACCGCACGGGCTCATCCCGCACAGTGTTCACGAGACACACAGCCGCGATCGAGCGCTCGGCGACACGCACCGATCGATGGCCGATCGCAGGATTCCGATCGCCATCGGAATGGACCGGGGCGGCGCAACGGTTCACGCCTACGGATTTCTTGACCAGCGCATCGAGACCGAGATCCTCTACCGTACGATGACCCATTACGCTTCGGGCTTGCAACCCAAGGGAACGGTCCGCTACCAGCTGTGGCGCCCGATCGACGGCTACTCCATTGGCCCGGTCAGCGAGCACAGCGACGGCTTCTTCATTGCCAGCGGCCCGTCCTGGTTCGACACGATGCAGATTTACCGTGCGCTGCACGACGAAAAGGCAGGCAGGGAGGTGCGGCCGAGCCCGGACGCCGCCTGGGAGCCGCTGTGGGTGCCCTGGGGCGGCGCCGCAGGCAAGTGGGAGTGGGGTCGCGAAGAGGCACTTGAACCCGAAGAGGTGCTGGCCGGCGCGCAGATCGCTGCGGAGCTGGGCATGCGCGGCATGGTCAACTGGGGCGGGTGGTTCAGGGATATGCTGCCGCACTACTTCGGTGTCGAAGACATGGTCTGGGCCTACCCCGACGATGTCGGAGATTTCGTACCCATCCCGCGCAAATACCCTGACATGCGCGCGTTTGTCGATAAGCTGCACGGCCTCGGCATCCTGGTCATGCCCTGGGTCTCGCCATGGATGGCCGGCCGCGGCACCAAAATTCGGGAGAGTGTCAAGCACGCGCTGATCGAAGTCGACCTCGATCCCTCCGACCCATGGTACAACGAGGCGACCTCGCGCCTTTGCCCGCAACAGCCTTTCACCCAGGAATATGTGCCCGAGCTGATGGCGAGGCTCATGCGCGATTACAATTTTGACGGGTACTGCGTCGACATGGTCGATTCGTGGGTTATGGAGCCATGCACAGCCGACCACGAACACAACTACAGTTCGGTCGGGCTGGCGATGGCCGACACGTTTGCGCGCATGCGGGAAGCGATGGATGCTGTCAACCCCGACGCCGTGATCGAGTTCAGAGTGATGTACTCCAACATCAGCAATCTGTACAATGCCACAGCCCACCGCGCGCCCGACACCGGGTTCACATCCTCATACGACGCCGACCGCCGCTGCTGCCTGATGCTGCGCTCCTATGTGCCCACCGGCGTCGCCGTGCACTTCGACCCCCTCTGGTGGCACCGCGATGAAACGAACGAGTCGGTCGCCAAGATGCTGTCGACAATGGTCGTGTCGGGCGTGCCCCAGCTAGGCGTCGATCTGGTGAACATGCGGTCGGAGCATCGCGCGCTTGTCAAAGCCTGGCTCTCGTTCTACCATGAGCACAAGGAGGACTTTCGGTACGGGCAAATGAGGCCTGTTCAGAACGACAATCTCTATTCGACCATCAAAGTTGAACGCGATCACAAGGCATTTGTCAGCTACGCCCAGTATCCGGCCCTACGCGTCCAGCTCACTCCCGCGGCAGCCGAAATCTATCTTTTCAACTGCACCAACGACGACGCCCTCCACACAATTCTGACCGGCGTCGAGGGTGCATTTACGGCGAGCGTGCATAGCTACGACCTGAGCCCGGTGACCGAGGCGACGCTGCGCGCCTCCGGCGGCTCCCTTCTCGTTGACCTCGAAGTCCCGCAGGGAGGAGTCGTTGCGCTTTCCAGGAGCTGAGAGCTGCGCAAATGAGAATCAAGGAAGTAAAGGCAATTGAGATCGACTTCGGGGCGATACGCGCCAAGCGCGGCCCCAAACGGGATGACCGCGCGCGCGGCTCCTCTTTTCAGTGGGAGGGTCTTGAGCCGGCAGGCCCCATGGCGCGCTACCCGGCGTACAAGGGGCGCAGGTCCTATGGGTCATCGAAGTGGAAGAGTACAGCCTGCGTCGTAACCGCGGAAGACGGGACATTCGGCCTGGGAGTCTCGAGTTTTGCCGGCCCTGTTGTCAGCATCGTCAACGACCACCTTGGGCCGCAAATTGAGGGTGAGGACTGCCTGGCGACCGAGAAGGTTTTCGACATGATGGCGCGTCTGGCCGCACCGTATGGCAGTTACGGTCTGGCCAGCTATGCCATAAGCGCAATAGACCTGGCTCTGTGGGACCTGAAGGGCAAGATCCTGGACCGCCCCGTTTATGAACTCCTGGGCGGGCCGCAGAAAGAGCGTATCCCTTGCTACGCTACGGGCTTCGACAGCGCTTGGTATATCGAATTGGGATTCCGCGCCGTCAAGCTGCCCTTGCCATACGGTCCGGCCGACGGTACGGATGGTCTCTTCAGAGCCGAAGACATGGTCGCGAAGGTGCGCCAACAGGTCGGTCCCAGCGTCGATCTGATGCTGGACTGCTGGATGGCGCTCGATGTCGACTACACAGTACGTCTGGCCGAGACACTGCGCCCCTACCGTCTGAGGTGGATCGAAGACTGTCTTCTTCCCGAAGACATGGACGGCTTCGCCCAGGTGCGCAAACGTTTGCCCTGGCAAACGCTGGCAGCCGGCGAGCACTGGTACATGCCACAAACCTTTTGGCACGCGGCCTACCGGAGAGTTGTCGACATCTTGCAGCCCGATGCTTCGTGGGCGGGCGGGATCTCCGCCTGCTTGCGGATTTGCCATTTTGCCGAGGCAGCCGGACTGGAAGTCATACTGCATGGCGGCATGAACAATCCCTACGGCCAACATCTCTCTTTTGCCATGCCGGCGATATCCTGGGGAGAGCGCTCTGGCGGCGTTTCTCCGCCCGGCGTCCCCCTCGCCGAGACCGTTCTCCTGCCCGGGACCGCCGTGATCGAAGACGGTTATCTTGTTCCCAGCGACGCGCCCGGTTTCGGGATCGAGGTGGACACTGCCTGGCTAGAGGATATCTGAGCCGGGCCCACGGGGGGCGGCGCGGGTTGTGACTGGTTTCCGGGGTTGGAGCAGACGTGCGAGGTGAGTAACTTTGCCAGAGGGGCCGGTCAACTCAGACAGGGGAGTGAGCAAGGGGCTGCGTGTCGGCGTTGTTGGCGGCTCCATCGCCGGGTGCGCCGCTGCCATCGAGCTTCAACGCGCGGGCTGCGAAGTCACGATCTTTGAGCGTTCCGCCGGCTCGCTCAAGGACCGCGGCGCCGGCATCGGCATTCCTTTCGCGCTGGTCGAACTGCTCCAGGCGCGGGACCTCTTCGATGTCGACATGGCGATCGTGCCCATCAAGCTGCGCGACTTTGTCACCCGCGTGCGCGGCAAAGATCGTCTGCTCCTGAAGCAGGGCTTTGTCATCGCCGCAACCAGTTGGGACGAGCTCTACCGGAATCTGCGCCAACGCGTGCCGGACGAGATCTACCGCCAGGGCTGCGAAGTAAAGGCGCTGCGCGGAACCGCCGACGGAGTCGTGGTTGAACTGGCCGCGGGGCAAGACGCGACCTTTGATCTTGTGGTCTGCGCAGACGGCTACACTTCTACCGGCAGGCGCAGGCTCTTCCCCGACCAGGGGCTTCGCTACGCCGGCTATATCATGTGGCGCGGCCTGCTCGACGAAGCTCAACTCAGTGACAACACGCCTTATGAGGGCATCAATATTTTCGCGGTATCGCCCCTGGGTCACCTCATCGCCTATTTGGTACCGGGAAAGAAGGGCGAGACGCAACCTGGCAAGCGGCGGCTCAACTGGGGCTGGTATGTCAACACAGCGCACGCCGATTTGGCGGCGTCCCTCACCGACCGCAACGGCAAAACCCACGCCACCTCGCTGCCGGCCGGAAGTGTCGCCGAGAAGCGGGTAGACCGCTTGCGCGAAATGGCGCGAGAATTCATGCCCAGATTCGTCTCCGAAGCGATCGATTTGACAGAGCAGCCATTTATCCAGGCGATTTTCGATCTGCATACGCCCAATTATCGCAAGGGAAACGTCCTTCTGCTCGGTGATGCCTCCTCGGTTGCCCGGCCCCACGCGGCGGCCGGGGCCACCAAGGCGCTGTACAGCGCCGTCGCCCTGGCGCAGTCGCTCAAAACACAACCGTCGCTGGAGAGTGCCCTGACGCTGTGGAACGAGGAGCAGTCGCGCGAAGGCAGGCGGCTTGTGTCGCTTTCGCAGCGGCTCGGCAAGGCATTGCAGGACCCTAAACAGGACTGGCCAAGCATGGACGAACAGGCGATGAGGCTCTGGTGGAAAGGGGTTATTGGAGACGAAGAGTGGTACGTGATGACTGACGACGAATGACGTGAATTTGATGTTTCTCGTCCGGAAGCGGCCTCCGGCAATTCCATTGCAGACAGTGCCAACAGTGCCCACAGTGCCAACAGTGCCAACAGTGCCAACAGTGCCAACAGTGCCCAAAGTGCCCACAGGAGAACAATCATGGCAGAGATGCTCGCAGGCAAAGTTGCGCTCGTAACCGGCAGCGCATCCGGCATTGGCCGCGCGACTGCGTTGGCCTGTGCGCGGGAAGGCGCGCGAACGGTCGTTTCTGACGTAGACGAAGAGGGCGGCGGCGAGACCGTTGCCATGATAGAGAATTCGGCGGGTGAGGCCATCTTTGTCAGAGCCGACGTTACGGATGAGCAGGAGGTCGCCGCTCTGATTCAGGCTACCGTCGCGGCCTTCGGGCGGCTCGACTGTGCCTTCAACAACGCCGGACTTGAGCGCGAGTACACGCACCCGCCGGAGCGTTTCAGCGAGGAGGCATTCCAATCAACCATCGATACCAACGTGCGAGGCGTCTGGCTCTGCATGAAGTACGAGATAGAACAGATGACTGAACAGGGTGCGGGCGCGATCGTCAACTCCTCTTCGATTGCGGGGCTGGTCGGGATACCGCGCCAGCCAGTTTATGTCGCGAGCAAGCATGCGGTTTCCGGCATGACCAAATCGACCGCCGTCGAATTTGCCGAGCGGGGCATCCGCATCAATGCCGTCGCCCCCGGCCTGGTCGACACGCCGCTCATGGAGCGCATATACGCCAGCAACCCGGATCTGCGGGAGGAAGCTGACAGCTGGCAGCCCATCGGCCGTCCGGGCAAGCCGGAGGAGATCGCCGAGGCGGTCGTCTGGCTCCTGTCCGACCGGGCCTCTTACGTGCTCGGGCACGTCATGGCTGTCGATGGCGGCTTTGTCGCCCAATAGTACGCGTTTTCGACCGTAGGCCTTTCCACGCGGTACAGGCTGAACCGGGTTTCCAGACGGCTGTCGATCACTTTTGACATCGGGCGGCACCTGTGGAATACTGTCGGCATATCCCATAACAAAGGAGGTGATGCAAATGGATAACTGTAGTCGTAGTACTGGTCCGGTAGCATCACCTCGGGATATTGTCCTCTAGGGAGTGCTATCGGACCAGAAGCCACAAGACCCCGTCATTGGCGGGGTCTTGTACTTTCCCGGCCTGGTGGGAAGCGCAATCGAAATCCTCGGGCCCGGACCGAGCGCTCTGTAGGGCGAGCGCAGGGCCTGCCCCACTGGTGGCCGCGGCGTTCGCTGACTTGGGGGCGGCGCGTAGGGCCGCAGGTAGCACAGGTCTGCATTGACCCCATACGCGGCGGGGGACGCGCACTACGGCCGTGTGGGCACGGGGCGGGTTGGCGACGCGCTGGAATCGCGCAGGCACGGTGGCGGGGCGACGGGCGGCCGGTTGCGCAGGGCTGCATTAGAATCCACACGCGGCGGGTGGGGTTTCAGGGGGGCGTTGCGGGGGGAGTCCCCCCGCACAAGGGAGGGCCGCAGGCCCGACCGTCAAAAAGGACACAGGAAGGCGTTTCCCCCACTCCGCCAGTAGATGGACCGTCGACCGGGCATGACTTAGATGCAACCCGAAGCATGGGAATTCGAACTCCAATAGTTGACTGCATCCATCTCGCCGAAGACCATTGACAGAGGGATTCGGTTCGGCTATACTCGACATTGTGAGTATATTCACAATCTGCCGGCGTTGTGCCGGCGCCGGACCTGACTTTCAGGCCTGGAACTCTTGTACTTCGAACGATGTTTCGCGGCAGAATAGGCCGCGATAAGGAGATCTCGCATGACCAGCGCAGTCGTCTCGACGGAGCGGCGACCGCTACCTCCCGCTCCCAAAGCAAACCCCATTTTCGGTACAGCCTGGCGTTTCCGCCGCGATCCTCTGCGCTGCCTGCAGGATTTCGTTGCGGAGGTCGGACACGCGTACCGCTATCGGTTTTTCCTCAATTTCTGGGGCTACGTTTTCGTACACCCCGAACATTGCCAGCATATCCTGCTGGACAATTACAAGAATTACACCAAGAGTCCGCACCCCACATTCGACCTGCTGCTGCCGCTGCTCGGGTACGGTCTGCTGACGAACGACGGCGAGTCGTGGCTGCGGCAGCGGCGCCTGATGCAGCCGGCCTTTCACCGGCAGCAGATCCAGTCGTTTGCGAGTACGATGACCGCGGCCGCGGAACGGCGGTTCAGCCGCTGGGAGCAGGCCGCGCGCGCGGAGAAGCTGGTCTCATTCGACCGGGAAATGATGGAGCTGACATTCGAGATCGCCGGCAGAACGCTGTTCAGCGTCGACCTGACAGAGGAGTCGCAGGAGATCGGCGACATCCTCGGCGAATTGAATCAGCTCTTCATCAACATGGCGATGGAGCCATTTTCCTTGCTGACATTGCGAATGGCTTTTCTGCCGCGCACGCGCAGGATATTCCGCGACATTGGCACGCTCGATCAGCTCATCTACGCCATGATCGCGCAGCGGCGCGAGGCGGATGATCATGGAAACGACCTGATGGGCATGCTTCTGGCGGCGCGCGACGAAGAGACGGGTGTAGGCATGGACGAGAAGCAGATTCGCGACGAGGTGCTGACGCTGCTGATCGCCGGGCACGAGACGACGGCGCTGCTGATGACCTGGCTCTTCTACTGCCTTGGCAGCAACCCGGACGTGGAGGCGCAGCTGCATGACGAGGTCGATCGCACGCTCAACGGTCGTCTGCCCACGTTTGAAGACATTCCTAAGTTGGTTTACACACGCCAGGTTGTCGACGAAACGATGCGGGTCTATCCACCGGCCTACGCGCTCTCGCGCGCCGGCAACAGTGCCGACGTCGTTGGCGGCTACGATGTGCTGCCGAATTCGATCATCACCCTCAGCCCTTACATCACGCACAGATTGCCCGAATTCTGGCGCGACCCGGAGACGTTCGACCCGGAGCGGTTTACGCCGGCCAACAACGCAGCGCGTCATCGATTTGCCTACATTCCCTTCGGAGCGGGGCCGCGGCAATGTATCGGCAACGGTTTCGCGTTGACCGAGGGCGTACTGCTGGCGGCGGCCATTGCGCAACGTTTTCGCCTGCGTATCCCCTCGGGCTACACGCCCGAGCTCTCCCCGCAGATTACGCTGCATCCCAAGGGGCATATGCCGCTGCAGTTTGAACTTCGCTGATTCACCTTGACATTCCGTCCGCCGGGACCTTCTGGGCCCGGCGGGCATATTCGTTGTCCCATCCGCACGCGGGTGCTATACTTGCGCGTACGCAATTTGCGCGGGCGCGGCGGTAGGCGAGCAAATCCAAACGCGAGGAGTCAGACGACGATGGCGAAGAGATCGCTGATGGTGTGGGGCGGATGGGAGGGCCATGAGCCGAAGCAGTGCGTGGATATCTTCGCGCCGCTGATTCGGGAGGCCGGCTTTGAAGTCGATATCGAGACTTCGCTCGATGTGTACACTGACGCCGACCGCATGGCCGCCTACGACGTCATCACGCAAGTGCATACGATGAGCTCGATCACGAAGGAGCAGGAGAAGGGGTTGCTGGACACAGTTGCCGCGGGCGCGGGCTTTGCCGGCTGGCACGGCGGGATGGCGGACGCCTTCCGGGACAACCCCGAGTATCAGTTCATGGTGGGCGGGCAGTGGGTGTCCCATCCGGGCAACATCATCGACTACACGGTCAACATCATCGACGGCGCCGATCCGATTACGGCCGGTCTGGACGACTTCCGCATGCACAGCGAGCAGTACCTGATGCACGTGGACCCCAGCAACGAGGTGTTGGCGACAACCACCTTTTCGGGCGAGCATGTATCCTGGATTGAGGGCACGGTGATGCCGGTTGTGTGGAAGCGCCGCTGGGGCCAGGGCAGGATCTTCTATTGCTCGCTCGGCCACGTGGCGAAGGATTTCAATGTGCCGGAGGCGAAGGAGATCGTGCGGCGGGGCATTATTTGGGCAACGAGGGATTGACAGCCGCCTCCACGAGAAGCTGACTTTTTGCTGGATACGATGCAAAGGTAAGGGGTACAGGAGATGAATCTGCCGGCGCGCGTAGGATTGATCGGGTGCGGCAACATCAGCGGCCGCTACATTGAGAACATGGCGAAGATTCCGGAGATCGAGCTGGCGGCCTGCGCCGACCTGGTAGCGGCGGCGGCCGAACGGCAGGCTGAGAAGTATGGACTCAACGTCCTTGCGCAGGATGAACTGCTTTCCTCGCCGGACATCGACATCGTGCTCAGTCTCACGCCGCCTCCAGTGCACTATGCGGTCTGCAAGGCCGCGCTCGACGCCGGCAAGCCTGTCTACACCGAAAAGCCGCTGGCCGCCGCCTTTGCCGAGGGCAAGGAGCTGCTGGCCCTGGCAGCGGCAAAGGAACTGCGGCTCGGCTCTGCGCCCGACACGTTCATGGGCGCAGGCTATCAGTCGGCCCGGGCCTACCTGGATGAAGGGATCATCGGTGAGCCGGTGGCCGTCAACGCTTTCCTGGTGTGGCGCGGCCACGAGTACTGGCATACAAACCCGGCGTTCTACTACAAGCCGGGCGGCGGACCGATGCTGGACATGGGCGTCTACTATCTGACCGTTCTCGTACACCTGCTGGGGCCGGTGCGGCGGGTGACGGGGTCGACGCGTGCCACGTGGGCGGAGCGCACGATTTACAGCGAGCCGCTCAAGGGTCAGATCATCCAGGTTGAGGTGCCCACTTATGTTGCCGGCATTCTGGACTTCGAATGCGGCGCGATCGGCACGCTGATCACAACGTTTGACGCGCAGGCAACGGGGCTGCCAAATATCGAACTTTACGGCGCAACCGGTACGTTGAACCTGCCGGACCCGAATACTTTTGCCGGCCCCGTTCAGCTGCGAAGGACGCCCAATGACAGCTGGCAGGACCTTCCGCTGCGCTTCGGCCACGCCGGCCGCAGTCGCGGCATCGGGATGGCGGACATGGCGGTCAGCACGATTGAGGACGCGCCGCACCGGGCGAGCGCGGAGATGGCGCTGCACGTGCTCGAGATCATGGAAGCGATCCACGTTGCCGCGGAGACAGGCCGCCACGTCGAGCTGACCACGCGCTGTGCGCGTCCTCAGCCGCTGGCGGAGGGCAACTATCCGGGCGTCAGGCCGGCGACTTAGATCAGCTTCAGTATTGCGCTGCCGTGCCGCGACGAACGTAGCTTTCAAAACGGAAAACCATGACGATTCAGTTCATCGAAGGCGTGCCGGTCTGGGGCGTACCCCAAGACAATGCCATTGACCAGATACTAAACTGTGCGCCGGAAGCGGATGCCGCCGCGCTGATGGCGGACCATCATCTTGGCTATTCGGTGCCGATTGGCGGTGTCGTCGCGTACAAAGACAAGCTGAACCCTGCAGGTGTCGGCTATGACATCGCCTGCGGCAACAAGGCGGTGCGCCTCGATCTGCCCGCGGCCGAGGTCAGGGAACAGATCGGGCCGATCATGGACGACATCTGGCGCACGATCTCGTTTGGCGTCGGGCGCAAGAACCGGGAGCAGGTCGACCATCCCCTATTCGACGACGACCCGGCCTGGCAGATTCCCGTTGCCGGCAAGGTAAAGCAGCTTGCGGCTGAGCAGCTTGGCACAGTCGGCAGCGGCAATCACTATGTCGACATCTTCGCGGACGAGCAGGACCGTGTCTGGATCGGTGTCCACTTCGGTTCACGCGGGCTGGGGCATCGCCTGGCGACCCACTTTATCAGAGCCAGCGAACACGAGCGGGGCAACCGGCAACCGAACGAGGCGAAGTCGGCCGGCGCGTCGCGGCGCAAGCGCGGCGGCGGAGATAAGGCGCCCGCGCTGGTGGGTGTGGAATCGGCGTTGGGCCAGGAGTATCTTGCCTGCATGTTACTGGCTGGGCGCTATGCCTATGCCGGTCGTGACTGGGTCTGTGAAAGAGTGGCGTCTCTTCTGAGCGCTCCGATCGTGGAGGAGATCCACAATCATCACAATTTCGCCTGGAAGGAAGAGCACGACGGGCGCACGCTATGGGTGACGCGCAAAGGCGCGACCCCGGCCTTTCCCGGGCAAAAGGGGTTTGTCGGCGGCTCGATGGGGGACATGTCGGTTGTTCTTGAAGGCGTCGAGAGCGATGAGGGCAAGTTGGCGCTGCGTTCGACGGTCCACGGCGCGGGGCGTGTCATGTCGCGTACTCAGGCCGCGGGCAAATTCCGCTGGAAGAAGGGACGGAAAGTGCAGGTATCACGGGGAGAGATTGGGCGCGGCCGGATGCTCGATGCCATCCGCGGCCTAGGCGTAGAGCTGCGCGGCGCGGGGACCGACGAGGCGCCCCAGGTCTACAAACGCTTGCCCGAGGTCCTGGAGCACCATCGTGCTTCGATCAAGATTCTGCACACGTTGACCCCGTTGGGCGTCGCCATGGCCGGCGAGCACGAGTTGGACCCCTACCGCGACTGAGAGTCAGCCGACAGGCTGCGAATCGCCGGGCTACGGGTCGCCGGTCAGCGAATCGCCGGTCTGCGAATCGCCAGTTTGAACCAGGCCCCTGGACTCGGCTTCGGCCAGCACCGTCTGAATCGTCTCCACGAGTTGTCGTGCCCCCTCAACGCTCAATTCCACGGCTACGCGCGCGCAGGGCCCATAGGCCTCGTTGACAAAGTCGATGTTCAGCGCGTGTTCCTCGGGCGCGTGAAAGGGATGGTCCCAGCTTACGTTGGCCTGGCTCATGTCGAACCAGCCGTCGGCCCCCTTGCCGAATCCGGCAACGGGGGCTTTGTGCATGATCATTGTACACATGGATTCGATCTCCCAGGGCAAAATTCTTCTGAGCAGCGCCAATCGCTCAGATTCTCACTACGCCAGCGTCCGGCCCAGAAAGGACCAGATCTTTTCCCAGCCGTCGACCGCCTGTTCCTGGCGGTAGCTGGGCCTGTGGTAGTAGAAGAAGCCATGCCCCGCGTCTTCGTACATGTGGAACTCGTACGTTTTGCCGTGCTGCTTCAGCGCCTCCTCGTGGCGAGCAACCTCAGCCGTGGTCGGGCTGTGGTCTTCCTCTCCGAATAGACCCAGGACCGGGCAGTTCAGGCCGGCGGTATAGTCGATGGGCGCGACCGGACGCTGCGGGGTAATTTGGTCGTCATCCATCACAACGCCGCCACCCCAGCAGTCGACAACGGCATCGAAACCGGCGACGCGACTCGCCACCAGCACGGCGTGGCGTCCGCCGGAGCAGGTGCCGAAGACGCCGATTTTTCCGCTCACGTTCGGCAGGGCCCTCAGGTATTTCATGGCCGCTTCCAGGTCGGCGGCGGCGACGTCGTCGGGCACGCCGCCTTCGGCCCGCGCGGCCGCGGCCACATCTTCGGGCGAGCCGTGCCCGTAGCGGGCGTAGAGGTTGGGCGAAAGGGCGGCGTACCCGTGGTGGGCAAAGCGCCGCGTTGCTTCGCGGTACCACTCATCCCATCCGGGCATGTGATGGGCAAGGACCATGCCGGGAAAGGGGCCGGCGCCGAGCGGGCGGGCAAAGTAGGCTTGGACAGGATCGCCATTCGCGCCCCGCATGACCACGGTCTCTGCCAGCATTCCTTCATATTGGTCGGTCGAATACATGATGTTCTCTCCAGTCAAGTGAAGTTCCGGTTTGTCGCGGCGCCTCTACCTTTTTGCGCCGCGTTTCCCGGCTGTTTCGCCGGTCTAGTCTGCGTCACTGGCGCCAGGCTTCGGTCAGGTTGTGCTGGGGAAGCGCTGCTCCCAGCAAGCCATTCGTGTCGACGGCGGCGTAGCGGCCAAAGTAGGTGTCGATAGCGGCGGATAGTTGCTCCGCCGGAAGGCGGTATGCCGGTTCGTCGACCAGGTTGCGGCACTCGCGGGGGTCTGAAGCCAGGTCGAAGAGCTCGTGCGGTCCGTCGGGAAAGCGGCGGACGAGCTTGTGCCGGCGTGAGCGCGCCATGCGCATTGGTCCATATTCGCCGAACTGCACCTGGCGCCATTCCTTGTTTTGGCGGCCGTTTGCGCAGAGCGGCGCCAAGTCCTCGCCGGGGTAATCGAACGCGGGCGGAATCTCTACTTCGGCGGCGGCGGCCAGTGTTTGGAAGAGATCCAGGTGATCGACCATCTCATCGCAGCGAGCTCCTGCAGGGAGGACGCCGGGCCAGTTCAGAATCAGCGGGACGCGAATCGACTCTTCGAGCATATTCAATGGGAGAGTGCCGTTGCCTTTGCCCCAGACGCCGTGATGGCCGCAGTTCAGGCCGTGATCTGAGGTGTAGACGACCAAAGTGTTTTCGCGCTGCCCGGCGACTTCCAGGAGCTCGAGCAGCCGCCCTACGTTTTCGTCGACGTGGGTGACCGCCGCATGGTATTGGGCAAGGTGCTCACGCTCACGGCGCCTGTCGACGCTCAGCGACTCCCCGGCCGGCTCACCGAACGGATATGACTCGCTCCTGGGAATGTCAACGAAGTCGTGATCTTTGTACAGGTCGACGAAGCGCTGGGGGTGGCCATCCCAAGGGCTGTGCGGGGCGGAGAGACCGACGAGCAGGAAGAATGGTCGTTCGTCGGAGTCTTGCAAGAAGGTCGCGGCATGTCGAGTAACAATGGCATCAATGGAACCATGAAGGCTGGTCATCCGGCCCTGGCGGCAAAACTCGCGCGTCCCGAAATGCAGGAAGGGATAGGCGCTCCCGATGCTGAACCAGCTGTCGAAGCCCGGCGCAGGTGTGTCTTCGTTGCCGAGGTGCCACTTGCCGTACATGCCGGTTCGATAGCCTGCTTTCTGCAGGAGCTGGGGCAGCGTCTGCACCCTTGCGAGCCAGTCGCGATTGTCAAAACGCATGGCGATGTAGTCGTGGATCCCGTGCTGAGAGGGTGTCAGGCCGGTGAGGAGCGACGCGCGCGCGGGGGAACAGACGGGTGTTGGCGTAAAGGCGTTCTCCATTCGTACGCCGGAGGCGGCAAGCCGGTCCAGATTGGGCGTGCAGACGGCAAGATTTCCATACGGTCCGCTGGCCCACTGGCCATGGTCGTCGGTGACGAAGAGGAGGATGTTCGGCTGTTGTGTCATCAGATGGGCTATAGGCCTCCGCCGCAGACGGCGGCAGCGGCGTGCGCTCAGCAAATTGCTTCGCTGCCTCTCACGGGCGGGAGGTCCGACTATGCGCCTTCAACAGGGAACTGATCCAAACCAAACAGGTAGATGTCCTCTTCTTGCGGCGGCGCTACGCCGCTCTCGATCAGCGCCTGCATCGCATTCGCCATCACAGGTCCCAGATAGTGGGGGCAGGTGAAGTAGAATTCGGCCATGCTGTCCTGGGAATCGCCCACCCATTCATCACGGCCCTCGGCATGGTTGGAGACGATGCCCACCGAGGCCAGCCGGACTCCGGCCCGGCGGAAGACCGGTAGTTCATGGGCAAGCGTATGGCCGACCACGTGCGCGCCCATCTCGGCGTAGACCTGGATTTCCTTGGCCGTTTCAAAACGTCCCCACGCGGTGCAAACGTAGATGCTTGAGTCGTAGACGCCGGCGAATTTCGGCTCCTTTTTCGCCGCCTCGTATAGATGGGCCCGCATGATCGGGCAAAAAGGGTCTTTCAGACGGGAGGACCTGGCTCTACCGCCCGTGAAAGGTTGATCTTCCTGAGGCCGGAAAAACATCATGTAGTCGGTGTTGATTGTGACGCTCCACGGAGGCAGCGGCGCGCCCTTTTTGTCCGGCCTCTGGATACCTCCCACCGAAGCTTCCACCATCGCCCACCTGACGCCGGCCTGCTCCAGGACCCAGGCAACCTGCTTCGCCGCCTGCCACGGGGTACGCGGCCGCTGGCCCTGCCCGTCCCACATGCCGTGCATGGCGGTACGCCAGACCGGCTGACCTCCGATGCGCAGCAGCTTGAAGGGCGCCGACCTCCCGTAGGGCGTGTCGAAGCCGTCGAAGACGCCGTCCAGCTCAACATTGGGCATCTCTATGTCCTCGGGAAAACGCGCGCCCCAGGTGCCGGAACCGCCAATCAAGGCATAGCTGGCCTTCGCAATTGTCGTCACTTTGATCCTTCCTCTCTATCCAAAAATTGGTGTTTGTATTGTCGCCGGCAATTTCCCGTCCCACTGGCAGCAGGCCGCTCGGACTCCCTCAGACGGGCTGCGTGAGCGACTGGCTGAATGAGGGCGGAGCCACGCCCAGGCTGGAAGTGCACTGGCACTCGCTGCCGTCGGGAACGGGCATCGTCGCCAGCAGGTCCAGCTCCATCGCCAGCGCGATTTCGGGGAAGACCTCTGTGTAAAGATGATTGATGGTTGTATGGATGTCGTGCTCCGGTTCCAGCCCGTGGGCGTAGTTGCTGATCATGTGATAGTAGAGCACATGGATGCCCAGATAGCGCGACAGGAGCGGATTGAGGCAGTCGCCGTGCAGCGTAACGATCGGCGGGCGCTCGGGTTGAATCTCTGACGCGGTCTTGGAGACAGCCATCCAGTGCAGAATGTCAAAGTCGGACTCGAACGTGATCGAATCGGGCACGATCATCGCCACCCGCGTATCCGCCGGCGTACGTACACTTCTGATCCGGCCGCTCTCCACGTAGGGCGTCAGCTTCGAAGCCATGAGCCCCTGCAGTTGCGGGCAAAAGGGGTCGCCCAACAGGAACCGGCACTTCGACCACATGCTCTCGTACTGCGTGCCCGGAAGGCCGCGATGATTGAAGCGCGTATAGAAGCTCCAGGGCAGGACCACGTCGCCGGGGATTATGGCTGCGTCACCTTTCCGCCAATCGGCGATCCCCGATGTGCCGCCGACCATCATCACCTTGACGCCGGCCTGCCAGATCACCCAGAAGCATTTTTCGAAATTTAGGTGATAGAGCGAGTCCTCTCCCAGCACCTCGCCGTAGGAGGGAATCCAGATCACGTCGCGGCCGTTGGGGGCGACAAGGTGGACGACCAGTGGAGAGAGTCCGTAGGGTGTATTCAGCCGCTCGCGGCTGGCAACGGTCCAGCCCTGTTCTTTGGCCCGGTCCAGAATGCCGTCGATGCCATAGCCCCAGAGCGGACTGCCGGTAAAGGAGGCGAAATCGGCGCTGGGGCCTTCATACGAGACGGTTGGATCGATTTGCGGGTACATGTCACCTTACCAATCAGCCTGAAACTGGCGGGTCGCAAGCCAGCTAACTGAGGTCTTCGACCTGCCAGCGGAAAAGATACCTTTCGACCGCCTTCACCAGCATATAGGCGCCCACGGCCAGCAGGCTGGCGATCAGCGTAACCGCCCATAGCCGGTCGGCCCTGTACTGCGTCATCGACTGTACGATCAGATAGCCCAGCCCCTTGCGTGCGAAGATCCATTCGGCCACGATTGCGCCGATAATGCTTCCGGTAAAAGCAATCTCGTGGGCGGCAATGTAGTAGGGCAACGCGCTGGGCCAGCGCACCTTGGAGAAAATCTCCCACTGGCTCGAGTCCAAAGTCTGCATACGGTCCAGCAGGACTGAATCGGCGGACTTCAGCCCCTTGGTTACGTTGGCCAAAATGGGGAAAAACGTCACCAGGACGACGATGATGATTTTGGGCAGCGGTGTGTCGCCCAAGATGATGATAAGAATTGTGGCGATGGTGACAAAGGGGACGTTCTTGATGATCACCGTCCAGGGGATGGCCAGCGCCTCAAACCAGGGCAGATAGAGGAACGAAATCGACAGCGCAATTGCGATCACATTGGCGACGGCATAGCCGGTCATGGCCTCAACAATTGTCGCCCAGGTGTGATCGAGAAGCAGCTCGCGCTCCGACCAGAGCACGGCTCCGACCATATCCGGCGGCGGCAGCAGGAAAGAAGGATACCCCGAAACTTCGATCGCCAGCACCCAAAGGATGGGCACCGACACAAGCATGATGAGGTAAGCAAGACGTTCGTTCATAGGCTGTACCCGGTTCCGGTGATACTGCTTATTCGAATCGCAGTGCGAAAACAGTGTACTGCGTCGTGCACTTCCAAGACCTTATCTCGAGACTCTCAGCGGAAGAGTTAATGGGACACCGACAGGCTCCGCCCACTGTATTGGCCCGTCGCCAACCGGCCGCTGAGAATTATCCCCCGCCCAGGCTAGCCGAATGCAGGCAGTAAATGAAACAGAGACGAGCTCATTCGCTCATCTCCACCGCTCGATAGAGCGAAGATCGGACCCGGGCCACCTCGTGGAGAAAATCGTCATCGGTGCGGTTCTCCCTCGAGCGGGGACGCGGCATATCAACTTCGATAATTTCAGAAATGCGGCCGGGACGGGCCGACAGGACGACAATGCGGTCGGAAAGGATGGTCGCCTCCTCCACACTGTGCGTGACGAAGATTACCGTCTTTGACGAACGATTCAGCACCGCGCCGAGCCACTCACCCATCGATTCGCGCGTCAACTCGTCCAATGCGCCGAAGGGTTCATCCAACAGCAGAATCGGGGGGTTGTGGACCAGCGCCGCGGCGATGTTTACCCGCTGCTGCATTCCGCCCGACAGCTGGTGAGGATAGTGATCGTGGAAGCCGCCGAGCCCGAAGTCGGTCAGCAGCTCTCCCGGTGAAAGAGCGCCCTCACGGCCGGTGATCTCCAGTGTCATGGATACGTTCCTGAGGGCCGTCCGTGAGGCCAGCAGGGCGGGCCGCTGAAACGCCACGCCAATCTGATGCTGGCGGCAGGCGTTCTTGGGAGTGTCGCCGTTCACCGTCACTGCGCCGCCGCTGGGCGTCTCCAGCCCCGCGGCGATGCGCAACATGGTTGTCTTGCCGCATCCGGAAGGGCCGATCAGGGAGACGAATTCGCCATCGCTTACCGTCAGACTGACGTCTTGCAGCGCTTCAACCTGCCCGAAACGCTTGTCGACGTTGGCAAAGTGGATAGTCAAGGGGATGCATTTCCTGTGGTTCTGACGGCGTCAGACGGAACTCGGCATTTTCGAGAAGCAGCGCCGCCTACTCGGTGGGCGCGCAGGCTGGCACATCGACCAGACCATACTGGATCATCGCAGCGACCTGGCTGTTCCACCTGTGGGCCGACATATGCGTGAGCGGCAGGCCGCCTCTCTCGCGTATCAGCGGCTCTTGAAGCTCGAAGCGTCGCAGCGTTTGCTCTTTCGTCAACTCGGCGTCGACGGCATAGACCAGCGCGATGTCGGCCGAGGCATCGGGATTCTCGAGAAGGTACTCGATGCCCTGATTGAGCGCGGCCAAGTATCTCTTTACCAGGTCCGGATTGTCTTCCAGCATATCGCGGCGTACGATCGAGACATCGGCATAGGTGTCCCATCCTTGTTCGCCGAAATTGAACGCAACCCAGTTCATGTAGCCCAACTCCTCCATTGCCCTGGGTTCATTCACGATCCAGGCTGCCGTGAAATCGACCTCTCCCTGGACCAGCGGGTCGACTACTGCGGTGGCTGCCGACAACGAGATCCCGCCGGTTTCGAGGCCATGCCGGTTGGCGAGAAAGTCCAACAGGAACGCCTCTCCTAGGTAGATGGCAATCTTCTTGCCTGCGAAATCGTCCGGCTCCAACTGCCTGTCGGAGCGCTGATCACGCGGCGTATTGTGATCGATCCCCAGCCAGACGTAGGGGCTGTGCTGCAGAAATGTGCCTACTGCGACGAGGGAGTTCTGGCCTGAAGATGCAATTGTTCTGGGTGTTCCGCTTCCCGCCGCGTCGACGGCGACGTCTACCTCGCCTTCGGCCAGCCTGCGCACCTGGTCAACGTCGGGCCCTCCCTTCACCATCTCGACTTCGAGGCAGACGTCGGCGAAGTAGCCCAATTCAATCGCGTTGTACCATGGCGCGGCCCCATCGTTCAATATCCACGACATGCCTACTTTGATGGGATCGATGCTATCGCAATCCATTGGTTCCCAGGCAGCGCCGGGCTCGGGCAGGAATTCGTTTGTAGCGTAGCTCTCCGCGGGAAAGTTCTCCTCAACGCAGGCCAGAATCCGGTCGAAATCGGTCGCTTCGCCACCCTCGGCGAATCCCTCTTCATCGGCGACCGGTAGGGCCACCGGTAAGGCGCACGCGCCCAATAGAAACATCAGGCAGAGCGGCAACCATAACCCGCGGCCGCACTTATTGAGAAACCTGTACACCACGGCAAATCCTCCTGGCTCAAATGTCGTTACGACGACTTGATGGGTTATTCCATTCGGGGCCCGGCGTCATGCAACTTGAAGCGAGGGCGAAGGTTGAACCTCCGCCCTCGACTCTTGTTGCTACTCGGCGCTACCCCGGCGGTCCATGGCATTCGACCCGGAGGAAGGGCTGTGGTCGGCGCCTTCTTCGCCTATTCGCAGGCCTCCAGCTGCAACTGGTCGTATTGGATCATCGAAGCGACCTGCGTGTTCCATCGCTCGGCCGACATGTGCGAAACGGGCAGATCATCGCTGCCGCGAATGAGGACTTCCTGCAATTCAAAGCGGCGCAAGGCCTGTTCCGTGGTCAACTGGGCGTCGACACCGTACACAACTGCAATTTCGGCCGACTCATTGGGGTTCTCAAGGAGATAGCTGAGCCCCTGCGATTGGGCGGCCAGGAATCGGCGGACCAGGTCAGGGTTCTCCTCCAGTGTTTCCCGCCGCACGACCGTGACGTCGCCGTAGCCGTCCCATCCCCAATCACTGAATTGGAAAGCCACCCAGTTCATGTACCCCTTCTCTTCCATCAGACGCGGCTGGTTCATGATCCAGGCGCCGATGTAGTCCATCGCCCCCAACAGTACCGGGTCCGGTGTGAATCCGGCATCCACCAGATCGACCGCATCGTGGTCGATTCCATGCTTGTTGGCAAAGAATTCAAAGAGATAGTCGTTGCCGGGCTGCAGCCCTACCTTCGCGCCGATGAAATCTTCAGGCGTCAGCACCTTGTCCGAGCGCTGGTCCTGGGGTGTGTCCGGGTCCAGGCCCAGCCAGACGTAGGGGCTGTGCTTGAGGAAGGTGCCCACGGCGACCACGTCTGCCGGTGTGGGGCTGGAGACAAGCGTGGGTACCGTGCTGCCGCCGGCGACGACGGCAATGTCGACCGCTCCGCCGGCAAGAGTCTGCAAGTGGTCCAGGCCCGGGCCGCCGGCGACAAGCTCGACTTCGAGGCAGACGTCGGAGAAGTAGCCCAGTTCTATGGCATTGTACCAGGGCGCCTCCTCGTCGTTCAGCACCCAGGGCATGCCCACTTTGATGCTGTCGACGCTCTCGCAATCCATCGGCTCCCAGGTCGCGTCGGTTGCGGGCAGATAGTCGTTGGTGAAATAGGACTCGGCGGGGAAGTTCTCTTGCACACAGGCCAGGATCTTCTCGAACTCCTCCTGGCTGCCCGGCTCAGGCATGGCTGCCATCTCTTCCTCGGCCGCCGGCGTGGCTGCTGCCTCCATCGGCTCCTCCGCGGCGGGAGGCTGCGCCACACAGGCGCTCAGCACGAGAGCAAGCACAGCAACCAACAAGAATGGAACACGCATAAACCTCATTGTCGACGACTCCTTTCGATAGGTAACCTGCAGAGGTAAGTTATCTGTAGCGACGTCATTGTCTGGAGTTTGTGGCTGTAAAGGGTTGGCCTCTAAACTGCCTGCTGCGCCGCAACCGGATAGTCGTCGCGTCGGAAGTAGGAATCTTCCAACGTGTCCTTGCTGCAAGTAACCTCCTCCGTAACCCAGTGCGTGGCATAGCCGCGACGCCACTGGTCCGACTCATTCCGATGCGACGTGTGGAGTGCCTGGCTGTGGTGAAAGACAATGCCGCCCTTTCTTACCAGCGCCAGAGACTCCTTCTCCAGGTCGATCAGTTCAGGAGGAGGCACCAGGTTATAGGGCTCTCCCGGCACGGCCTCATGGGGCAGGATGGGGCCCTTGTGCGACCCATCAATGTAGCGGAGACATCCGTTCTCCGGTGCGACGTCATCCAGAGCGACCCAGGCTGTGATCACATGGTCGCCTGGTTCGATCTGGAAGTAGAAGTTGTCCTGGTGATAGGGCTTGGCCGAACCGAAACGCGGCGGCTTCATGAAGATTTGATCGCCCGACAGCAACGGCGGCGCGCCGAGCAGCTCTGCTACCAATCGCGTCAGGCGCTGATCCATCACGAAGGCCTGAAACTCGCTGCGTTTCAGGAATGGAGTGTCGATCTTACGCGGCGCGGTCTCGCCTTCGGCGGATGCGTCAACGACGTAACTGTCGTTGTCTTCCTGCATCTCCTGCAAGCTTACATCCAGCGCGACCTGGGCGATCCGGTCGGCCTCTTCGCGGCCAAAGACGCCCTCGGCGACCGCCCACCCTTTCTCCCAATAGTGCGTGTAGAGATTCGACTTCATAAGCAAACTCCTTGACGGTTCGGCGCGTCCTATTCGGTTGTCCTGGGTCTGATTTCACACAATTATGCCACAAATGTACCGGTTTCCCATTTGTTTGTTTGAAGGTAACTACTAAGCCACATACAGCATCTGTCTCGACCAGTGCTTCATCCCCGCCGCCATTCAGATTATCTGACTGCGTATACAGTTGGCCGCCACCGCGTTGGATAAGCCGCACTGCAGGAATGACGACGTACCGTCGGTGAGCGATGGTTTTGGAGGGGGGCGTTGCGGGGGGAGTCCCCCCGCACAAGGGAGGGCCGCAGGCCCGACCGTCCCAAAAGCAAGGAGAAAGTAAAGCGGAGTGAGGAGAGAGAAAACTCCTTCGCTCACCTCATTCAGGGTCACAGACTGATTGCGGCTGAGTAGTTACGTTTGAAGAGAGTTCGAGTATACAGATCGTCGATTCAACTTGAATTCTGTCGACGTTCCATAGAACTAAAGCCGCCCGCCAAGTCTCTGTAACAGACGAGTGATCGTCTTGCTCACAGCGTCGAACCCCCAAGTGCATCTTTGACATTGGCATTCAGATCCAGTATTATGCCCGCTGTCCGGCAAGGTGACGGCAGAGAGGTGGCGAGGGCCTGCGTCCTGAATGTACGTCGAGCAGGGAGGTCGGGCACTCATCAGTTGGTCTCTCTTCCGAGATCCAGTTGACATCTCTAACTCGCAATTCATACAACTTGAGCAGTTCCCCTCTGCGATTGAGCCTGCAATCCGGTTTTGCGACTCGCAAGATGCCGTCATTTCAAGGAAGTTGCCGGCGGGCTTTGCCGGAGGCTTTTGCGCGGGGCGGGTGAAGGTTGCCCGTGCGATGATCTGCCGATGCAGGTGTCGATTTCGGACGGTGAACCTGTCGGGAAAGGGGGTGACGGAAAGGAAAGATAGCAGAGGTTAACTCATATTGAGGCGGCCCAAGTATGGCGCCGCAAATCCATAAGGATTCAGGCAGTGTCCATGTGCGTCCTCACTTGAGCGCACACATAAAGCAAGGAGTACGGTAGTTATGTCGAGAAATCGATGGCAGTTGATAGTGGGCCTCGTGGTGGTCCTCAGCGTCATGCTTTCCGCATGTGTCTCTCCCGAAGCGCCGGCAGGCGACGGTATGGCGGCGGAAGAGTCGGGCGACATGATGGACGAGGTGATGCTTCCCGATGACGCGGCTGAAGACCAGATTCTGAATGTCGTTCACGAGGGCGGTTGCGGCTCGGGCCCCTTCCCCGGCATCGACTATGGCAGCCCGTGTAACTTTGGCCACATGTTCATGCCGCCGTTCCTGGTGGACATCGACGGCAATGTAACGCCCGGTCTCTTCACGACAGACTGGGAGGTCAACGACGATTTCACCGAGTACATCTTCCACATCCATGACGACGCGGTTTGGTCCGACGGCAAGTCCATCACAGCCCAGGACGCGCTCGACTGGTGGAACTATATCTTCCACTCCGATCGCAACTCCTGGCCGCGCAACTTCGTCATGGGCGCTGTCGTAGGCATTGATGAATTTGCCGACGGTCAGACCGAGACGATCGAGGGCCTGACGGCTCTGGACGACAAGACGCTTAAGGTCGAACTGTGGCGCTCCGAGAGTTCGCTGCCGCAGCTGTGGGGCTTCCGCGAAGCCGCGCCGGCTCGCTTCGACCAGTATGCCGACCTTCTGGATCGGGCCGACGAGTTCGCGAACGCAGGGGAATGGCGCGGCGCAATGGCCGAGCGATTCTTCCAGGGTGAGAATGCCGCCGATCTGATCGTCAGCGGTCCGTTCAAGCCGGTACATCTGTCGCCGGAGCCCGACGCCATTTACCGCTTTGAGCGCAATCCCAACTGGTGGGGCGAACCAACGCTGCTCGACGGCATTGAAGCGACGACAATCCGTGACTTCCAGACCATGCTCCTCATGTTCGAGAACGAGGAGATCGATATCGCTCTGAACCTGGCTGGTCCGCCCGCGGTGCTCCTGCGCAGTAACCAGCCCGACGTATTCCGCGAGGTTCCGGTTTCGGCCTTCTGGGCAATGTACTTCCTCACCGAGCAGGAGCCGGTTGACGACGTGAATCTGCGCCGCGCCCTGATGTCGGCCATCGAGTGGGAAAAGGTGGCTGAGATTGCGTGGGAAGGAGAACAGGCGCCGAGCAATGCGGGTAGCCCCATGGCGTCGGCCTACCAGTGCTTCGACGCCAATTTCCAACCCTATCCCTTCAATCCGGAAAGGGCCAAGGAGTTCCTGTCCGAGTCCAAGTACGGGCCCACCGCCGATACGGTTCCCAAGATTCGCATCATGACCGGGGGCAGTGATCCGCCCCGCATCCGCGCAGCCCAGATCATTCAGGAGATGTGGCGTGTCAACCTGGGCATAGACGATGTCGAGATTAAGAACGCCGAGTCCGAGTTCGTTGACGGCGAGGGCCTGGTAGCGATTCAGGTCACCAGTGGCGGTTCCTTCCTGCCGCGGCCTCCCTACCTGCTGGAGGCGATCGCGCACACACGCGGCGGCTCCTACCAGTCCTGGACCAAGTACACCGAAGAGGGCTGGGACGAGGAGATCGATGCGCTTCTTTCGATGGATCCGGGCAGCGCAGACTACTGCGAGCGCTCGCTTGCCATGCTTGAGAAGTTCACCGACGCTGCTCTCGTAATCCCGACCGGCTACATCCGCGGTTGGTATCAGGTTCAGCCCTGGGTCGGTGGCTACGGCCAGAGCCGCATCAGCTTCTGGCACACGATGACCGAGACCTACCGCAAGGAGCGTTAAGGTCACCTTCGAGGCGGCCCTTGAAGCTAGTTCGACCTTCGGTCGCAGAGGGTCGTTGATGTCGCAGGCAGTGTTTCAGTGTTGCGGCGACATTGCCTGAGAGTCAGATTTCAAGAGGGGGAGCCACTGTGGTGGCGTTCCCCCTCTTGCAGAAGCAGGAGAAGAAGGCGGTGCGCCCATCGGTCGCTTCCATGGGCGTGCCGCCGTCCACCCTCTCCACAATGTTGAGGCTGCACGGTTTCGGAGAGGTCCTCCGGCAAGCGCGGCAAAGAAGACCTGAGATGACTGAAGCAAATAGGACAGAATCGTGACTCGCTACGTCACGATGCGGCTGCTGGTCATTATTCCAACGTTGTTTGCGACGTTGATGATCGTCTTCCTGCTCGGCTACCTTGGCCCGATCGATCCGGTAACCATTCTCCGCTCCCAGTGGGCTGCGCAGGGAATCTTCCTCAACCAGGAGGAGTTGGCCGATCTTCGCCACCAATACGGCCTTGACCGGCCCTTCTGGGACCAGTTCGGCACCTACATGGGAAATTTGATGCAGGGCAAATTCGGCTATTCCTTCGCCGATGCAGCCCCGATCTGGCCGCGCATTGAACGCGCGCTCCCCGTTTCAGGTCAGCTCGCATTGGGCGTCCTGTTCATAATGTTCTTTATTGGCATCCCCTTAGGCATGATCGCGGCCCGCTTCCACAATACCTGGATCGACTACTCGATTGTCAGCACGAGTCTCTTCTTCTGGTCCATTCCTGTCTATGTGCTTGTGCCGGTCGTGCTCATCATTGCCGTCCTGTGGCTTGACATCATGAATGTGCCGCGTGGTTGGAAAGGCATGGGACATCCCTCCTACTACATTGCTTGCGCCATCATCTCTACACGATCGCTCGTGAGCGTAATTCGCCAGACGCGCGGCGGAATTCTGGAGGTGTTGCAGAATGACTATGTCAGGACAGCACGAGCAAAGGGCCTGACGGAGGTCAAGGTGATGGTCCGCCACGTGGCCCGCAACGCACTTATTCCCGTAGTCACGTCTTTGGGGCTTCTCGTCGACGACTTCATGTGGGGGGCGGTTTTTCTCGAACTTGCCTTCAACCTGCCCGGGCTTGGCCGGCTCTTCCAGCAGGGCCTGGCGGGCCGCGACTTCAACATGATTAACGGTGTCGTGCTCTTTACCGCCGGGTTGACAATGGCGATCAATCTTATCGTGGACCTCGTCTATCCCTTCCTGGACCCACGCGTCGCCTATGATTAGGCTGGCCGCCCGCCCGTCAGGATTGCGAGAGCATTGATTTCGGACTGCGCGGTCAGATATCCCGGCTGCGGAGGAGCAAGCCGGATGCGCAGACATTACAGGACGATGGAATGGCTCAAGAGGACGCGAGCAGCACGGCCAAACTGCAGCTGGAACTAGAAGCGCAGAACCTTAAGACACGCGGGCTGTGGACCGATGCCTTCAAGCGCTTGATCCGCAACCGCCTCTCGATGGTCGGGCTCTTCATCTTTGTGCTGCTCTTCATCACTGCCATTTTTGGTCCATACATCGCTCCCTACCCCTATATGCTCCAGAACCTGGACAGAGTTGCCGAGGGACCGAGCATTGACTACCTGCTGGGCACCGACGATCTCGGTCGAGACATGTTCAGTCGAATCCTGTGGGGGGCCCGAACCGCCGGTATCGTCGCCATCATCTCCACAACGTTCAGCCTGATACTGGGCATCGTTCTGGGGGGACTGGCCGCCTACATGGGGAGCTGGGCCGACTGGATCATCAGCCGGGCGGTCGACGTGACGATGTCGATTCCGCAACTCCTGTTCGCATCGCTGATGGCTGCCACATTCAGAAAGCCGGTGGCAGACTGGGTGGACACGATGTACGCCAGGACCGGTCTGGGGTTTTTCGCCACGCCAACCTATGTGGATTTGATTGTGGTCTTTGGCGCCCTTGCGTTGATCCAGTGGCCGGCCTATGCTCGAATGATCAGGGGACAGATTCTATCGCTGCGCGAAAAGGAGTTTGTCGAGGCGGCACGCGCCGTGGGCGTCGGCCAGGTCAAGGTCCTGCTCAAACATCTGATACCCAACGCGCTGGGTCCGCTGATTGTTTTGGTCACCTTCGGCTTCGGCGGCGCGATTGTGGCCGAATCCGGTCTGAGTTTTCTGGGCGTTGGCGTGCAGCCCCCGCAGGCCAGTTGGGGGGCCATGATCAACGACAACCAGCTGAGCTGGCGCTACCGGCCCTGGCTGGTAGCGGTGCCTGGACTCACGATTGCCATCGTCTCTGTGGGAATCAATTTCCTGGGCGACGGCCTCAACGATGCTCTGAATCCGCGCCAGGCCGATTCATGAGTGCTTTCCCTTTTCTTGTTGTATTCTAGGGCGCCCTACCAAAATGCGGATTGCGATTGAGCAAGAGATTCGAGAATTGGCTAAACGTCATCTCTCGAATCTGCAGCATAAGATATCCGACCGAATTGAGGAGATGAAGAAGGATGACAAATCCCATTTCCTCATCTATCGCGTCTTGGGAGTTTCGACAGAGGAAGGCAATCTCATCGACGTGTATCAGAACAAGGGACGTTTCCTCTACAATACCGCGGGCAGGTTTCTGGAGGAGGCGACAAAGCTTTGTTTTCGAGCAAAGTATTCAGACTCAGGAAGCTTAAGGATTCCGAATACCAAAGGAAGTCGCCCTCAGAGTTTCGAGGTAGATTGTCTTGTCGGTCTTGATGCCATCGAAATAAAGTGGCGCGACGCGACCACGGATGGTGATCACATTGCCAAAGAACACACTCGCATTTCGACTATTGCCGATGCCGGCTATACTCCCATTCGAGTCATGTTCTACTATCCAAATCGAAGGCAGGCTATTCGTATACAGGAGACCCTGTCCACGCTTTACAAAGGACTAGGTGGACAATACTATTTTGGAGATTCTGCTTGGGACTACGTCTACAATCGAACCGAAATCGACCTTAGGGCGATTCTTGAATTGCTTGCAGATGAAAACACAATCAGGTCGAAATGATTACACAACTTTATCAGGGTGACTGTTTGGAAGTAATTCGCAACATACAATCCGACAGCATCCACTTGGTCTATCTAGACCCGCCCTTCTTTACTCAGAAAACACATCGGATGACAACAAGAGATCGAACATCGGAATTCTCTTTTGACGACGTCTGGTCGTCACATTTCGAATATGCCGAATTCCTGTATGAGCGGTTGAGCGAGATCAAACGCGTCATGCACTCCTCTGCAGCAATCTTTTTCCATTGTGATCGGAACGCCTCACACATTGTTCGGCTTCTCTTAGATGAGCAGTTTGGCCCAGAGAACTTTCGGTCGGAGATAATTTGGCATTTCAGGCGATGGTCAAGTGTCCAGAAGAAGCTCCTTCCCGCGCACCAAACGATATTCTTTTACACGAAGTCTGACACGTACAAATTCAACACAGTTTATGAAGACTATTCGTCTGCCACAAACGTTGATCAGATCCTACAACGCCGCAAACGTGATGCGTATGGCAAGACTGTCTATGATCGGGACGAAAGTGGGGACTTCATTCCCTCCGGAACGAAGAAGGGAGTTCCTCTCAGCGATGTTTGGCAAATACCTTATCTGAATCCAAAGGCGAGAGAAAGGGTCGGTTATCCAACCCAAAAGCCCGTTCGTCTTCTCGAGCGGATAATCCACATAGCTTCAAACGAGAATGACTTTGTCCTCGATCCCTTCTGCGGTAGTGGAACCGCGTTGGTTGCTGCAACTCTCGCTAATCGTCATTCTATCGGCATCGACATCTCGCGTGACGCAATCGAGATCGCACGAAGGAGACTTGCAAAGCCTATAAAATCTGATTCGCATTTGTTGAATTCGGGACGCGACGCACGTAGACTGGCAGACAAAGAAGCGTTGGCCCTATTGAAAGGGCTGGAAGTTGTGCCCGTACATCGAAACAAGGGAATCGACGCCTTTCTAAAAGGCGATATAGATGGCCGACTTATCCCTATCCGTGTTCAGCGTCTCAATGAGACTATTCCTGAGGCTGCCGCCCTTTTGTACAGAGCTGGCAAAACGAAGGGAGCGCCCCTAATGTTTCTGATCGCGATTCAACAAGGTGGCTACTTCTCGTTCGCTGAAGAACTCCCTTCAGAAATTCGCGTTATACATGGGCCTGCTCTAGCCGTTACGAAATCTTTCGAAGAATTCAAGCTCTCTCATCAGGAGGTGAATTCTCACGGAAATTTGGAGGATCTCGATCTTTGAGGGTGATCATGTGCAAGGTGTGACCTGCCTTTAGAACTACAGTTGGCCGACCACGATGCGAATTGAAGAGAAGAGGTGCCCATGTACGATTGGACTGTGCTCAACCAGGCCGTCAGCGCTGCGCTGAACGCAGGACGCGTCGGCACGCCCGTCTTTGTCCGCTGGACAGCCTCGGTCGCCCATACCCAAGAGGAGCTCAGGCCGATCCTCGTCGACATGGGCGGATTCACAGATCTTTGGCTTGCATCCACTAAGCTGAGGTTGTACGCCGCCGGCGCGGAATCCCGCGGGCACCTGTCGCTGGCCCTTGACTATGTCAACGGCAGTGCCGCGCTGCTTGCGATCGCACTGGCGCATGGCAGTCCCAGCATGGACCTTGCCGTCTATGGTTCGGACGGCGCCATTTACCACAGCGACTCACTGGCTCTTCCTCGACGGTACTCTGCCGCTGAACAGTCAGTCTCAACGGCGTCGCCCGAATTGCTGGCTGCACTCGACAGCTCGTTGGCAGCCAATCAGCCCGTTTCCCTGTCCGGGCAAGGAGGCTGATGATGTCCGCTCAGCAGTTTGGTGTCTTACTGGTCTCGGGCAGGCTGACCCACCAGGAAAACTACGCGCTGGATCTGCGCGACGACCCTCGTTGCATCGTTGTGGGCCTCACCGACGAAGCAGATGTCGACCCCGAACGCGTGCAGCTCAACCGCCAATTCGCTGACGATATGGAAGTCCCCTACTGGCCTGATCTGGATGAGGCGCTGGACAGAGAGGATGTCCACATCGTCTCGATCTGCGCCGAGCCCGAACGCCGCGGCCGTATCGCCGCCCTCTGCGCCGACGCCGGCAAGCACGTATACGTCGACAAGCCGATGACGCCCTACCTGGCCGCTGCCGACGCCGCAGTTGCGGCGGTTGAACGGGCCGGCGTCCGCAGCCAGATGTTCAGCTCCAATCATCAGGCCTGGGTGAAGCAGGCTATCCAGGTTGTTGCGTCGGGGGAGCTGGGCGACCTCGTGGCGATCCACGTCGACAATCTCTTTGCCAAGGGGCCGAGCGGGACGGCTGCGCTGGGCAAGCCGCGCCAGGCCGTCTATCCGCCCATTATCTCCAATTTCGTCGATACCAAAGCAGAGCTGTACGCCATGGGCGTTTACGCGCTGGGATTGGTCCGCCTGATTACCGGGCTCGAGGTGGAGACTGTATACGGAAACACCGCCAACTACTTCTTCGCGGCCCACCAAAGCCACAATGTCGAGGACTTCGGTTTTCTCTCCATGACGTTGGAGGGCGGTGCGACCGCCACCATCACCGGGGGTCGCGTCGGCTGGACCAGCCACCCTGCCGGCGGCGTCAATCAACTCTATCTGATCGGCACGCGCGGCTCCCTGCTGGTCGACGCCAACCGGCCGCGGCTGGAAATTTACAATTCAGATCCACCCTGGACGCCGCCGCCTGTCAACCCACGCGATCCGATGGGCTTTTGGCGTACTGCGCAGGAGGACGTCAACGCCCAGCCCAAGCGAACGCTTGTCCCCTTCTCCAATGTGCTGGACAGCAGGTCGGACGCCAGCCACTTTATCGACTGCATTGTCGAAGGGCGTGAGAGTGGGATGAACGTGCGCGAGGCCGCCATGCTGACCGAGATTCTGCTGGCTGGCTATATGTCCGCCGCCGAGGGGCGGGTCGTGCCGCTGCCGCTGCCGCGCGACGCCTGACGGGGCAGCATGAGAGAATTTACTCCGACATCACGGCAATAGTGAGAAACCCGGACTTGACCTAGACTCGCCACCGAGAGGGGCCGCCGATGACACATTCAATTCGCCATTCAGCCAGCTATCTCCAAAGGGTCAGCCGCAACCTCTTCATGGCTGCTGGGACCCCCGAAGACATTGCAGAGAACGTTGCGGAGATTCTTATCGGCGCAAACCTCGCCGGCCACGACTCCCACGGCGTACAGTTCGTCCCCATGTATCTCGATCGAATCGAGGCCGGCGACATCGCGCCTTCGGCCTACCCCGAAATCGTGCGCGAGACTTCGACAACGATGCACGTGGACGGGCACTTGGGTTTCGGCCACCACATGAGCCGCCAGGCGATGGAGTGGGCCATCGGCAAGGCCAGAAGCTCCGCGGTCTGCTGCGTCACTTTTGAGAACACGACCCATATCGGCCGGCTGGGGGAGTATGCCGAGCAGGCCGCCGCGGCCGGTTGCGTCACAGTCATCACTCTGGGCTGGGCCGGCTCGGGTGGAACACAGGTTGTCCCTTTCGGAGGCGCGAGCCCCGCTCTTGGAACCAACCCGATTGCGGTAGGCTTCCCCACCGGCGACGACACCCCCTTCGTCATCGACTTTGCCACCAGCGTGATTGCCGGCGGCAAGGCGCTGGTCGCCCGGAGCAAGGGTGCGGACCTCCCCCCCGGCGCCGCCGTCGATAAGGAGGGTCGACCGAGTACCGATCCGAGTGTCTACTTCGATGGGGGCTCGCTATTGCCCTTCGGCGGCCACAAAGGCTATGCGCTCTCGCTGTACTTCAGTCTCATGGGCGGGCTGGCCGGTGGTTTCGGCAACGAAGCGACGGCCATGTCGGGCCTCTTCATGCAGGTCTACGACGTGGCCGCATTTTCGCCTCTCGAAGAATATCGCCGCCAGGTCCGCACTGTTCTGGATGCAGTAAAGGCGACGCCGCCGGCGCCTGGTTTTGATGAGGTCCTGGTTCCGGGAGATTTCGAGAGCCGTTCGCGGCAGCAGCGACTTGCCGAGGGCATCGAAGTGCCGGAGGATACTTTTGGCAAGGTCGAAGCATGGGCGGAAAAGCTGAGTGTCTCACTCGATCGCGAAGATGGGGAGGAGTAAAGAGATGCAAAACCGTTATCGTGTCGGCGTCGTCGGCCTTTCGGGCATTGCGGCAAACAGGCCGGCCCCGGATGCAAACAGCATATTGAAGTCGCCAAGTCCGTCTTCGCATCTGGGCGCCTACCACCTTGTCCCCCAGACCGATGTTGTCGCCGTCTGCGAGCTGAAGACGGAGCTGTTCGAAAAGGTGGCGCAGACCTGGGGCCAGGAGTTCGGTGAGCTGGAGACGTACACCGACTACCGCGCCATGATCGAACGGGAAGACCTGGACATTGTGAGCGTCGTCACTTCTGACCACCGGCATACCGATATTGTAATCGCCGCTGCAAACGCCGGCGCCAAGGGCATCATCTGCGAGAAACCCTTTGCTACGACTGTAGATGAGTGCGACCGGATGATCGAGGCCTGCGAGGCCAGTGGCTCGCTTCTTGTTATCGACCACACCAACCGCTGGAGGCCCCACTACGACGTGGCCAGGGAGGCGATTCGAAACGGGTCGATTGGCAAGGTGCACCGTATCGTCGCCCACCTCGGCAGCCCGCGCGCCATGATGTTCCGCAACGGTACGCATCTGATTGACGGCGTCTGTTTCTTTGCCGATTCCGACCCGGAGTGGGTCTTCGGGCATCTTGAACCTGGTTTCGACCACTATGACAGGTATCTGGGTGACGGCGGGCGCGACCCTGCGACCGATCCTGCTGCTTCCGCCTACGTCCACTTTCGCAACGGCGTGCGCGCCTTCATCAACCTCGCCAAAGAGCAGTTCCAGGACAGCTTCCGCTTCCAGGTTTTTGGCGAATCCGGGCTGATCGAGATCCACAACAGCCGTGTCATCCGCCGCGACCGCAACACCACCGAGTTCTTCCCATTCCCCGACCACCAGCTGACCGGCATCCCTGCCTGCGTTGCCGAGCTGATCAATGCGATTGAGAACGGCGGCGAACTTCTCAGTCCGGCAAGGGAGGCCAAGAAGACGGTCGAGATTCTTGTCGCTATATTGCAATCCCATGCCCGCGGCAACGTCCGCGTCGATTTGCCGCTTCCGCCGGGACACTGAGGAAGATGCGTGCCGTATCCGACCGGAGTAAGTTCCTCGTTGCCGGTCGGGATAGCTATGGGCCTGAACGGAATTGCCCCAACCCGCGCGGCTGGTACCATTCGGTCGCCAACGTCGTGAATACGCCGGCGGGGCTGGTCGCCGTTTACCGGCTCTCTGATTCGCATTCGGCCGTCTGCACCCATATCATGCTGGCCTACTCGCGAGACGGCGGCCGCAGCTGGTTTGGGCACCGCTCGATCTCCCATCGCAACGTCTGGGAGCACCATAGCGTTTGGGTCGCCCCGCAGCTGAGCCGCCTGAGGGATGGGCGGCTCGTTATCATCTGCGACCTCGGACGGCGCGCACCGGGCGAGGATTGGCCGCGGCTCGCGTTCTGGCAGCGCCCGGAACGGGGGATGGCCAACTACCTTTTCTGGAGCGAAGATGACGGCCGCAGTTGGAAGGGACCGGTGAAATGCGACGATGTTGGCGGCGAACCGGGCTATATTGTGGAACTGGGCGATGGCACGCTGGTCTACACGCGCACCGAGCCGGCCGAGGCAGATTCGTTTGAGAATCCTCCACCTCCAGGGCACAGAATCTACCACAGGAACGTAGCTACCTGAATTCGGAGTAAGTGAGCACCTTCACAAGCTGGTAGAATTGAAGTTCTGCAACCGAAATTCTCCAGCAAGGAAAGGTGCTCAGATATGAGTATACTCAAACTGTACTGTCATGTCGATGATTTCTGTCAGTGGTTGGTTAGACGGGAGAATGCCAACCTGTTGGGCTTGACTCGCAAACGAGGGCCGGCCCCGCGGCTGAGCTTGAGTGAAGTAATGACGATTCTGATTCACTTTCACCAGTCGCATTATCGCGATTTCAAGGCCTACTATATGCAGCACGTATGTGAGCATATGCGCAGTGAATTCCCAACTCTGGTCAGTTACACGCGCTTTGTGGAGTTAATGCCATCAGCCCTGCCAGCAATGTGTCTCTATCTGCGTGCGCGCTTTGGCCGGGCGACAGGGGTGGCATTCATCGATTCGACCCCGTTGTCCGTCTGCCACAACCGGCGCATCGCCCGCCACCGAGTCTTTGCCGAGGTGGCCATGCGGGGCAAGAGCAGTATGGGATGGTTCTATGGCTTCAAGCTCCATCTGATTGTCAATGACCAGGGTGAATTGCTGGCGGTTCAACTCACACCTGGCAACACAGATGACCGCAAACCGGTCCCACAGATGACCAAAAACCTATGGGGCAAGTTGGTCGGCGACCGCGGCTATCTCTCCCAAGCTCTCTTTGAGCAACTCTTCGCACGCGGACTGCAATTGATCACGCCCATCCGCAAAAACATGCAGAATCGGCTTGTTGTTCTCGAAGACAAGCTGCTCACGCGTAAGCGCTTCGTCATTGAGACCATCGTTGACCAGCTCAAAAATATCTCACAAATTGAACATACCCGTCACCGGAGCCCAACCAACTTTATCGTCAATCTTATCGCCGGGCTGATTGCCTACTCTTGGCAACCCAAGAAGCCATCTCTCCATCTCTCTGACAAAGACTTGGCTCTCTTGCCTGCCCTTATCTAACTCCGAACTCGGGTTAGCTGTCTTCTCTGATGACCGCGGGCAAACGTGGGACCGGACCGCCGTCGTCTCAGATGATCCTTACCATGGCGACGCCGAAGTGGGCATCGTGGAGCTGGAGCCGGGCCATCTGCTGGCCGTAACGCGCGTCGGCTACGCGAACGGCGACTACGGACAGCCCAGCCGCCTCATCCACAGTTTTGACTCGGGCAGAACATGGGGCCAGCCGCAGCTGGCGCCGTTCTACGGGCAGCGGACGGCAGTCCACCGGCTGCGATCGGGCAAGCTGCTGGTCACCTATCGCAATCGCTGGGGGACATTCGCCAGCTATGCATTTGTTTGGGATCCGTCGGAGGACCTCGGATTCGAGCCGGCTTCTTTCATTTGGGATGAATCCCGCTGCAGGCTGGAACCCGCTGACCTTGTCCTGTCGACCGATCGCGGTGAAGAAAGTCAAGTATTCTTCTCATTGTATCCTGCGCTGACCAGCGGGGCGCGCGTTGAGTTGGAGGCGGAGGTGCGCCTGGCCAATGCAACCAGCGAAGGATGCGATCTTTTTGCGGGCTGCCACTTGCGATTGACGGCGGACGGAGTAAGTTTGGTAGGCAATGAGGAGAAGCAGGTCGGTTCCGTTGTGGGCCCGGACTTGGAGGAGGTCGGTAGCGATAGGCGCTATTTGAGCTATTGCCAACTTGACGCGACAAAGTGGCGCCGATATAGAATCGTCAAGGCTGATGGGGAGATTGCGGTCTTCGTTGATGGTCGTCTCAGGCTGCAAGAACCGGCCGGCCCATTTGAGAGCCGGCTTGTTCGCTTTGGCAGCAATCTGCCTTCGGAATCGCATTGGAGAAGCGTACGGGCCAGGGTAGAAAACAGACGCGGGCACAGCATTGACTGGTCCTGGCGGGCGGACGCGGGGGTCTATCCGGACCAGTTCCGCCGCGATCGAATGGTGCTTCTCGATGCTGCAGCCGACTCGGGCTACAGCAACTGGGACCAGATGGAGGATGGCACGATTGTCGTTGCCGACTATACCAATCAGGCGTTTTACGATGCGGCCTCGCGGGTGGGCCCACAGCCAATCATCAGGGCTTATAGAATCAGGGAAGAGGAGTTGACATGACAACCTACCGAGCTGGCGTGATCGGTCATACCGGAAGGGGAAATTACGGGCACAGCCTGGATACGGTCTACCTCGGCATGGAGGAAATTGAGCTGGTAGCAGTTGCTGATGCCGACGCCGACGGTCTGACCGAGGCCGGCGAGCGCCTCGGAGTGGGGAAGACCAGCCGCTATACGGACTATCGGCAGATGTTGGCGCAAGAGGAGCTGGATATCGTCAGTGTGGCCCCGCGCTGGCTCGACCAGAAACGTGACATGGTGATCGCAGCTGCCGGGTCCGGCGTGCGCGGCATCTTCTGCGAAAAGCCGTTCGCGAGGACGGCGGCCGAGGCCGACGCCATGATCGAAGCCTGCGACATCGCCGGCGTCAAGATCGCAGTCTCCCACCAGGGCCGCGTCAACCGTCTTTCCCACAAGATGAAGGAGATGATCGCGGACGGCGCCATCGGCGAGGTCGAAGAGGCCCACAGCGCCGGCAAGCAGGACCACCGCGGCGGCGGTCAGGACCTGATGGTCCTCGGCACGCACTCGCTCGACATGTTGTGCTTTCTCTTCGGGCATCCTCGTTGGGTGCAGGCATATATTCGGCAGGATGGACACGACGCCGGTCCTGACGACGCCCGCCAGGGCGACGAGGAGATCGGCCCTATCGTTGGCGACCACCTGCAGGCCACTTACGGATTCGACGAAGGCATCATCGCCACATTTTCCTCACGCCGGCAGACCGTCCGGCCCGGGCCGCGTCCCGGCGGCCTTGTGGTCCACGGAACGGAAGGAATCCTCCTCAACCGTGATGGCCACCTGTACCACTGTCCCCATCCCAACTGGTCGCCGGCTTTCAGCGACCCGGCCTGGAAGCTCGTGCTCACGCCGAACGATCTCGGTTTCAACACCTTGAATGCCTACATGGTGCGCGACCTGATTGTGGCCTTCGAGGAGGGCCGCGAGCCAATTTCGAGCGGACGCGACGCCCGCTGGGCGCTGGAGATGATCCTCGGCGTCTACGCAGCCTATCGCCATGGCCGGACACCGCTGCCGCTGGCGGACCGCGAACATCCACTGCGCGACTGGGTTTCCCGATAACCGATTCTTAGCGCGAATTCCACGTACGGAAAGGAAAAATGAAACGCATCAACCAGATCATCGAACTCCTGGAAGCCGGCCAACCGGTCTACTGGGACGGCGGACGCAAATTGACCTACGAAGGCGGCGTCAAATCCGCCCAGACACACGCCGACTGGCTCGTCATCGGCATCGAGCACCAGCCCTACGACATCGCCGGCCTCAACGCATTCATGCGCGGGCTGGTGGCCGGCGGCCCGACGCGCACCGGCCACCGCACGCCCCCCGTGCTGGTCACGCTCCCGTTCGATGGCGTCGACGAGTATGTCGTACGCAACAACGCCTGGATGATCAAGCAGGTCATGGCGACCGGCATTCACGGCATTCTGCTCTGCCACGCCGAGACGCCCGGCGCGGTCAAGGAGTTCGTCGAGTGGGTGCGTTTCCCCTTCCACACGTCCGGCGTCGGCGCGGGGCTGGAAATGGGACGCCGCGGTTCGGGCGGTCAGGACAATGCAGCCTATGTATGGGGGCTGTCAACGCAGGAGTATTTGCGCAGGGCCGATGTTTGGCCGCTGAATCTGGATGGTGAAATCGTCCTCGGCATAAAGATCGAGAATTGCCGCGCGTTGGAGAACGCCGAGGCCAGCACCAGTGTGCCGGGAATCGCCTTCGCCGAATGGGGACCTTCCGACATGCGGATGACCTTCGGCTACGACACAGTGCGCACGCGTGAAAACACAGAGGAAGGCGAGTTGCGGGCCGCCCGCGACCGGGTCTTCGCCGCATGCCAAGCGGCAAACATCGGCTTCCTTGATGCCGTCTATCCCGACACCGTTGCGGAGAAGATAGACGAAGGTGTAACCTTCCCTGCGGGCGACGAAGAGAGCGCCAGGGTCGGGCGGCTGCATACCGAGCGTAGTTTCGACTGAGGTGCGATGAGGTGACGGGCGACGAGTTCCTCTCGATTGCAGTTTTGGGACCATTGGTACTCGCGTCGCCTCCGATCTATTGCCTACTCCTATTCAGGCCAAAGAGATTCCTGGCCTGGCAGATAAGGTTATGGCAGCGGTTCTTCAAATTCAAACGGAAGCCGGGCGAACAGTGGCCCGATGTGAAGATAGACCCATGGCCATCCTCCTTCTTCCGCTTCTTCCTCGGCGCGCCTTCAGCGGACGTTTTTCTCTATGCAGCCGATGAGCCTGCTAGGTTTCCTCGCGTGCTCTTTCAGATCAGGCTTTTGGGCCTGCTCCTGTTTATCATGTGGGCCGCCTGGGTGTTTAGGCTGATCTGCGTGTTCGTCTCGGGCAACGAGTACATTGACATGCTGCAAAAATGTTCTGGACTCGGGTGTGCTTCGGGAACCGCTTCCTGAAAGGACCGCTTGAGTATCTTCGTATGCTTTCAGGTCCCATTTCAGAGCTCGAAGGCAATGGACAATCTGGGTCTGGCGGGTTACAGAAACCTGGAAACAAATCTACGACCTGAAATATTATCTCGGCTTGCAAAGTTAGGCGTACGGCCCTTCTAGACCGCACGAACCGATCTGTACTCATTCCCGTGTCGCTCCAATACTCTGGGCGCAAAACCCCCGTTTTGCCCGCCATCATGCGCCGGCCGGACATAGGCTGCAACGAGGAGGAAGAATTGATGGGCGCCTCCGCTCGGACGACGCCTTAGACTGAGGAGGAAAAGAATGCCTTGGAGGGAGCTGCTCGCCATTGCGATCATGGCGCTCCTTGTTCTCGGCCCGCCTCCCCTGATCTACCTCTTCCTTTTCAAGCCCGAGAAGTACGTTGCCTGGCATGGGAGGTGGGCGCAGGAGAATTTCTACTCTAAGCGGATTTCTGGCAAGGAGTGGACCGACGAAGAGATCGACGGCATTCCCTGGCCGTCGTGGACCCGTTTCTGGATGGGCGTTCCTCGTTCGGAGTTCGTCCGCTATGCAGCCGATGCACCCGAGAGACTTCCACGGGTACTCAACCAGGTCAGAATAGGAGGCCTAATTCTGTTCCTGATGTGGTGCGTTTGGACCCCCGTGGCTGTCTGCGGGATATTCCATATCATCTCGACCCGTCAGGGATGACTCTTATGGCCTCTGCACGGGCATTGCACGAAGATTTCTCTTAAGAGGGAGACTTGCTGGGGTCAGGTCTTGCCCGCATAGCGACAGCAGTTGCGACGCTCCTGACCTGTTCTTAGTCGAGAAGATTTCCCTTTGCCCGGCGTCTGACCTGAACTATACTGTCTGCACCGTCCGACTCTAACGAATCCGAATGCAATGTCACTCCAAATCTCCTGGCGCAAGGCCCCAGTCTACCCCGCTCTGATCAAGGGCCCGGCCGTCGGCATCGTCGATGGACACCTCTTCGTCGCCGGCGGTATGTCATACCCCTGGCGGGAAGTCGAATACGGCTTTGGTGCGCCTATTCTCGGGCAGGACGAAACAGACTCCCAAGCCGCACCGCCAACAATCGGTGAGTGGTATCCCCTGCCGCCCATCCCAATCGGCCCCGGCTGGACGTCCGGCGCGGCCGTGGCCGGCGGGCTCGCCGTCGTCGGCGGGAGGCGACGCGCGGTCGGCAACCGCGCCACCGCCGACGTCTGGTTTCTCGATCTCGCAAATGGCGCCTCCACCTGGGAACGTCTGCCCGACCGCCCCACCACCGCCATGGTCGCCACGACCTTCGCCCACGACGCCCTGCTCTACTCCGCCTTCGGCACCGATTGGCATCCGCACGAACACGCCACCGGAGACCCTAACATCTACCGTCTGGACGTGCGCGGCCGCGGCAAGTGGGAGGTTGCAGCCCGCTTCCCAGGAGACGCCCGTTGGATGTGCGGCATGGGCGTCTGCCAAGGGAAACTCTACGTCATCGGTGGACACGACATACCCGTTGGCGGTGCGACCAATGTCCAGCCCTATAACGCCTTGCAGCTCTTCGACGGCAACCTGGCCCGCGGGGGCCGAGTCAACCACGTCGCCTTTCGCGAGGTCTGGGAGTGCGACCTCTCCTCCGGAAACTGGCGCGAGCTGCCCCACCCGCCTCGCGCCTTCGTCGCTGACGCCTTTACAGTCGACGACCGGTGGGTTGTGCTCACAGGTGGCCAGAACTGGATCGTCTCGCCCGAGGGCGTTTCAACACAGATCATGGGGCACGTGCCCGAGCTCGACTTCGTATGCCATTCCCACGAGGTCTGGGCCTATGATATACATGAACGCGAATGGACAGCTCTCGATTCCCTTCCATACGGAATTGCTTCGCACCGCGCTGCAGTCTGGAGGGACCGCGTCTTTCTGGTCGGAAATGAGACCCGTGACAGGATACGCGGCAATACGTTCGGAACGGTCTTCGAAGGCCGCATCAGAATCTCCTGACCAGCACAGGCCGTGCGCCGGCCAACTTGAGGAGACTAACTGACCATGAGAGCCCCGGCAGTAGAAGATGGAACCAAGGTCTCCATGTCCGGACACGAACTTGTCTTCGGACAGACCATCTTCACGCCTCGCGAGGCCAACGACATCGGGCACGACATGGAAGCGCTGCGTGCCCGCATCCGGGAAGACGGCTATCTCCTCATTCGCGGCTTCTATGACCGCGAGACCGTACTGGCCGCCGGAATGGACATCCTGCAGCAGCTGTCGGATCAGGGGCTTCTCGACGCGGACGCTCCACTGGAGGACGGCGTGATCGGGCAGGAAAACGAAGGCGCGGTCCTGCGCAACAACGTTGTTCTCAAGATGCCCAACTACCTGCGCCTGGTCAACTCCGACCGCATCATGACCTTCTTTGAAGCATTCCTGGGCGGGCCGGTCCTCACGCTCGACCACAAGTGGCCGCGGGCTGTGAAACGAGGAGCCAGCACGGGCGCCCATTATGACATCGTCTTCATGGGGGCAGGCACGAACGAGCTCTACACCGCCTGGACGCCGTTGGGCGACATTTCGCTCGACATGGGCCCGCTGGTATTCTGTCCCGGCTCAAATCACCTGGAGCATCTGCGCGCCACTTATGGTACGGCCGACGCGCACAACGATCTCCTCGACGGCCACCTCAGCCGCGACCCGAATGATCTGATCGAAAGCCTGGGCGTTGAGTGGGCCTCTACGCCCTTTCGCGCAGGCGACATTATGATCTTCGGCATGTACTTCTTGCACGGCTCGCTTGACAATGTGTCAGACCGATTCCGCATCAGCACCGACACCCGCTACCAGCTGGCATCCGAGCCGGTCGATGAGCGTCACATGGGACCGCATCCTGATCAGATTCCAAAGGCGGAAAACCGCAAGACGATGTCCGAAATGCGGGAAAAGTGGGGAATCTGACCCAATCGGCATCCACCAGACCAGTTCCCGCACTCGGAGCTTCAGTGCCACATGACGCCTCCTGAACCGCAAAGCCCCACCGAACCCCTTGATGTCCAGAAGAAGGCCGAGGCCCTCCTTTCCGGCGCCCTCCCGGTCGACAGGAACTACCCCTACATTCCGCCCGACTACGACGTGCCCTTCCTGCATATCGGCACGGACCGCCAGCTCTTCCTCGACAATTTCATCCTCGACCACCTCGACGGCGCCCGTCGCGAGATCTGCGCGCCCGCCAAAACCGCCGAGCCACTGCTTTCCTGGTCCGACCTGCCTTGGGAGCAGGTGCAGTTCAATCCCGGCACGGCCGGCGTCGTGCACGACCCCGACGACGGTCTCTTCAAGATGTGGTACTGGCAGGGCTTGACCGGAAATCCCTTCAACGAAGGGCAGGTACTCTGTTACGCCGAATCCAAGGACGCGCTCCGATGGGAGAAGCCCCTGCGCGACGACTGCATACCGTTTCAGGGACATACGGCAACCAACATCGTCCATCCCGACGTATCGCAGTCCGGCCTTGCGCTCAACCATGACCGCAGCGATCCCGACCGCAAATATCTGCTTGTCAACTGGCCGCCCGAAGCGGCTCGCGGGCGTCCGCCGGGCAGCCACCGGCTTTCGCGCGTCGACGCCTCGCCCGACGGCATACAGTGGCATACGATCAGCGAGGAGAGCGCGTTTCCCCACCACCACGAGCAGAAGATCTTCTGGGACGAGAGCATCCAACGCTGGGTCGGGTTCAGCCAGTACTCCCATCACCAGAACTTCATCTACCGCAAGCGCCAGATTGGCCGCCAGGAGAGCGCCGACTTCATCAACTGGTCGCCCAAAGAGGTCGCCCTCTCCGCCGACTGGGATCCAAACCTGCCGCCCGACCTGGAAATGCACGACATGTCCGTGCGCAAAGTTGGGGGACTCTACATCGGCATCACCGGCGAGTTTAAGGCCGAACCCTTCTGGCAGGAGCGGCACGGCCACAACTGGCGCGACCAGGCATTCTGCCGTTTGGGCCTCTACACCAGCCGCGACGGCAAGCGCTGGCAGCGGGTCGGCGGCCCCATTCCCTGGGTCGACACCGGCGCCCCCGGAGACCAGGATTACGGATTCGCCTGCTTCACCCCGGCCGGGTCTCTCGTCCACAACGGCCGCATGGTGATCCCCTACAGCGCCAACCCGCAAAAGCAGAACTGGCTGCACCTCGAGCCGCCGACCCTGCTCTATCCCCGGGAAGAGTTCGCACGCCGGCAGCAGGAATGGAAGGCGCGCGCGGCGATACAAGGCGGGCCTGAGACCCGGAGGGCGGTCAACGGCCTGATTCTGCGCGAAGACGGCTGGGCCCGGCTCGAGCCGGTGTACGAGAGCGCCCGCGTCTTCACGAAACAGTTTGTGTTCGAAGGGGATACCCTGCGCGTAAACGCCGACTGCCGCTACGGATACGTTCGCGTCGAGCTACTCGATCCCTGCTTCCAGCCCTATGAAGGCTTCTCGGCGGAGCTCTGCGAACCCCTCGTCGGACCGCCCGACCAGGTCTGGCATACGGTGCGCTGGCAGGGCGGCAGCGACCTGCGCTCGCTATGGAACAAGCCGGTCCGCGTCCGCTTCCATCTGCACGAGGCCAGCCTTTACTCATTTCAGTTTCTTTATTCAGAAGATGGTGTAGAATAGCCGCATAACGGACCTTCTTCCGCATTCCCACAGAGAGGAGCAAATATGGCAGCCAAACTGAATGTTCACAACCCAATGGGCTACCCGCCCCAGATCGACCAGAAACACCTGGCCCCACGCGTCAGCGACCTGGCCGGAAAGACTGTCTACCTGGTCGACTGCCGCTTCGACGACGGCGACATCCTGGTCGAGCAGATGGCGAACTGGTTTCGCGAGAACCGGCCCGACATTGGCATCGAAGTGCGGCGCAAATCCGGCGTCTACACCGAGCGCGACGAGTCGCTCTACAACGAGATTCAGCAAAAGGGGGCAGGGGCCATCATGGCCGTCGGGCATTGAAGTACCTGTGCGCCGGCGGTCGCCGACCAATGCATTATTCTGGAAACCGAGTACAACGTTGCCACGGCCTCCATCCAGACGGGAATCTTTGAGCCTCTGGTGAAGGCATCCACACTGCAGCAGGGCATTCCCTACCTGCGTCATGCATTCGTGCCGCAGCCGGTGATGGGCCGTTCGCCGGAGCAGCTGCGCGCCTACGTTGACGGCCCCGACGACATTACGGGGCGTCCGTTCATGAGCGAGGTCATTGCGGCTCTCACGCGCGCGCCCTCGGGGGAGGAGGTACGCACGCACGCCTTTGACCGCTCGACGCCCCGCTTTGTCGAACCGGACAGCGAAGAGAACCTGCACCAGTTCTTCGTGGACAACAGTTGGACCGACATGCTGCCTATCATTTTGCCCACAGAGGAACGGGTAGAGGCGATGCTGCAGGGAACCAGCCGCAGCCCGGACACGGTGGTGGGACACATGCGGCCAACGTCGACACGTGAAGCCTGGGAGTACACCGTCGAAAAAGTGGCGGTCAACGCGGTGATGGCCGGGGCCAAGCCCGAATACTTCCCCGTGATCCTCGCCTTGGCGGCGACCTGCGCGTCGGCCCGCGGCAGCACAACGAGCTCGGCGGCGTCGATGGTGGTGGTCAACGGTCCGGTGCGTCGCGAGATCGAGATGAACTGGGGCATAGGCGCGATGGGCCCATACAATCATGCCAATGCCACGATCGGCCGCGCCTACGGCCTGCTTTCTCAAAATCTGCAGGGCGGCTCGATCCCCGAGGTGACCTATCTGGGGTCGCAGGGCAACAACTATTCCTACAATAGTGTCACCTTTGCCGAGAATGAAGAGCGGAGCCCGTGGGTGCCCTTCCATGTGCAGCACGGCTTCGAAGCGGACCAGAGCGCGGTCAGCGTCTTCGGCGGCTGCCGTTCAACCGCGTTCAACCTGGGTCTGCGGGCGAAGCACTGGGAGGACCACGTGCGCAACATGCTGCGCGGGCTCAACCCGCACAACCCCCCGACTTTTGTGCTCGATCCGATCACGGCGCAGCAGTTCATCGACCGCGGCGGCTTCGACACCAAGGAGAAGCTGATCCAGTGGGTCCACGACAATGCGACCATGCCCGCTGGGATCTACTGGGACTACCAGTTGATCGAGAATTACGTATATCCACTTGCGCTGAACGGGGTTGAGCCGCACGCCGGTAAGCTCAAGGTGGCGAGCGATGAGATGATTCCGGTCTACGATCTCGACGACATTCATGTCGTAGTGGTTGGCGGCGAGACGAATGGCTACTGGCGCATCATGGGGTGCAACTACAGCGGCACTTCCTCGATCGACGACTGGCGTTGATTGCGTGGGCGCCTTCGGTAAACGGGACCGGGCAGAAGGCGGGTTGTGAGTCAGCGAGCTGGCCGATTCAATTCGCGCAAGATGTTCGAATCTATCAGGCAGGGCGACGGTAGGAAAACTCTCTTCTCTCCTTCGCCCTGCCTGATGCGCGTACTCAAGCGTAACCCTATTTGCCGTGCCCTTCCGGCACCGTCAGGGAGTGAGTGCCAGCGGAGACAATGGCAGCGGAGACAATGGCAGCGGAGACAATGCGATGGATGAAATCGCGCACCTACGTTCGGAGGGCTACTGTCTACTCAGAGGGGTAATCCCCGGCAACTTGGTTACGGCAATACGCGAGGAGATAGACTGTGCTCGCGATGCCGGCCTTGAAGCATACGACAGGCTCGACTGGTCGGCGGTCACACATATGCTGACCCTTGCGCCCTATTTCGCCGACGTCCGTCTGCTTGATGTGGTGCGAACGATGTTCAATCATGCGCAGGTGCGAATCTCGCAGACGGAATTCAAGAGCGTGCCTCCCCGCAGCGACCCACCTGATTGGCGCGGCTACCACACCGACTGGCCGCATGACCTGACGGATCGCTCACTCTGCGGGCGGGTGAACCAACCATTTCCCGATAGCATCATGAGCATTACCTCGATCTGGATGCTATATCCATTCACGCGGGAAAATGGCGCTACCTGGGTCGTGCCCGGCACCCATCGCGACCTCAGAAACCCGCGCGGGGAGAAGGATGGGATCGACGAGCATCGTTCCATTGTGAGTGAGCGGCAGGTCTGCGGCGACGCAGGAGACGTCATCTTGATCGACAGCCGCATCTGGCACTCTCGGGGGGCCAACACAACCGACGAGGTCCGGACTTCGGTGGTCGCCCGTTACTCGCCCTGGTGGCTGAGCACGGAGTACGGTAAGCGCAACGCTGCATTCGTTCCTGCCCACATCTTTGACAGATTCCCGCAGCCACTGCAGGAACTGTACGCCCACAGGCGGGGCAAGCGGCGGCCTGTGCAACACTTTCCTGCATAACACCTTCCTGCACAACCGCGCGGGCGTCCCCGGCCTGCTCGCTGCGGGTAGCAGAATACAAGGGCTGGGTGGTCAACTAACTGTCAAGCAAAGGGAAGAAGCGGGGTTTGAGCATTTTAGAGATATCCGGACCCGTGATGAAGCCATGCGGTAACAATAGGTCCAGATTGGGATCGCGCTCGATGACGTGCAGTTCGGTTTCTCCCGTTTGCGGGTCGGACACTGTGCAGCGGATCGAGTGAGCGCTTGCGTCGCAAGTAGCCGGGGCAAGTTTGCAGGTAAAGTCGCTTGTGTCATCAGAGGGCGCGCAGTCGTAGTCGAAGCCGGTAAACTCAGCGAACGGGACGATACGATTGAACGGATTGGACTCGCTGGCGGCAACCTCCCCGTCGACGGAGTCTGGAAAGGAGAAAACATCGTACTCCTTCCACAGCGCCAGATCCTCTTCGCCAAGCGGGACCGACCGACCTATGTTGAAGTCGTAGACGAAGTAACCTGCCTGTGGGCTCTGGCTGCTCTGGCAGCTTTCGAGTTGGGCCTCAAGAGAATTCAATCGGGCGACGGTGGCGCCATCGTTTAATGCACAGGCCTGCAGGTAGAGCAGCTGCTGCCCGAATGGTCCACCTACGTACCGACGAATTGCCTGGCCTTCTCTGTAGCCTCTTGCGAGAAAGTATCCTGCGGCTGCCAAGATCAGTAGGAATAGCCCAATTGCGAATCGTGCCGCAGTTTTCCTGTTGAAAAGACGCATAGCGTGCTGGACTCTTTCGGTTTCTTGCTGCAAGTCTGATTCTCCCAAATATAAGGCGGGGTTCCCAACTCCGCTAAGGCAGCAAGACGGCATTGGGAGGCGAGAATGCGAATCGCTACCGACTCAACGCAGGCAGGCTGCCGGAGGTTCCCACTTGAAACCTGGCCGCACCGAACGAGGCGACAGTGATGGCAGATGCGCCAGAAAGGAAGAATCCGCTCGAGCAATTGGAAGTCCCCGAAGGAGCGAGCGTGTCTGCCGCGGGAAGGAGGAGGTCCCCCTCTGGTGTCCCTACGTCCTGCAGGAATATGCGCTGCCGTTTTCCCATCTCGACGCTGAGCCACAGCTCTTCCTCGACAACTACCCGGTCGAGTGGCCCTACGACCTGAATCGGGTCATGCAGCAGCCGCGCAAAGTTGAGGGGCCGGTGATGCGGTTCGACGGCTTTGCCTGGGAGGGCGCAGGTCGAGGTTTTGGATGACGAGATTGAGCCGATCGCCGGATTCGCACGCGACGACTGCGATCTCATCCGCGGGGACTCGATTGCCCACGAGGTGAGGTGGCGAGGCGACCCGGACGTGCGCAGTTTGTGGAGCCGGCCAATCCGGCTGAAGATATACTTGACCGACTGCTGGCTCTACAGTTTTCGTTTCGGCAATGCAGATTCCGAGCACCTGCTCAAGGCGATGCGAAGGGAAGGTTGAAGTGAAACTAATTGTACCCATTGTCGTCTTGATTGTCGTTCTGTTGACAGCGGCCTGCGTACCCATAGAGGGTGACGAAATCTCGATAGCATCGCTGGTTGAAGGGGAGCAGCATGAAGTCATAAACATCGCCGGCTGGGGAGTGATTCACGTGTCCGATGGTTCTTGGAACAAACACCTGGCTGTTGATGGTGACTTCGAGACCTGGTGGTCGGCCGATGATTTCGCTCCGCAATGGCTGGAAGTAGAGCTTACAGATTCCTACTTGGTGGAGAGAGTGGAAGTTTCCGTCTCGCAGGTGCGGCCGGGGCCGGGGACGCACGAAATTACACTGAGAGATGCTGCTGGCAGCATTGTAGTCAAACAGGAGTTCAAAACTCACATGTCTTCTGACGGGGACAACTTGGTTATGGAGGTCGATCCTCCCCGTCAGGTTGGGGCAGTTGAGATCTCAGCCAAGCAACATGAAGGTTGGGTTGCCTACCGTGAAGTGCAGATATTTGCCCAAAGGCCATTCTTCGACATTTCAGGAGACTTGTGGATTGAAGGTTTGATTCAACCTGTATATTTGACCCACGCAGGTGACGGAAGCGGGCGTATCTTCGTGCTCGAAAGGGAAGGGAGAATTCGCATTGTCAAGGACGGTGTCCTCCTGCAATCGCCCTTCCTGGACATTTCTGAGAGTGTGTCTACTTACTATCATCAGGGCCTCCTTGGGTTGGCCTTTCCTCAGGGCTACGAGGAACATGGCCGTTTTTACATTACCTACATAAGTGAAGATGGCCGGAACATCATCAGCCGTTTTGCAGTAAGTCGGGAAGCCGACAGGGCCGACCCAGACAGCGAAGAGGTTATTCTGTCTTTCGCCCAGCCAGGGGGTACCCACACTGCCGGGACGATTGCTTTCGGCCCGCGTGACGGTTACCTTTACATCGCTGCCGGCGACGGGACCGAGGCTGGGAAGGGCGTTGCCGCCCAGGACACCGAGGCCCTTTCAGGGAAGATATTGCGGATCGACGTTGGGTCTCATGCTGGGCCTTACACAGTGCCGACCGATAATCCGTTTGTGGGAACGCCTGGCTACGCACCGGAAATCTGGGCGCTTGGCCTGCGCAATCCCTGGGGCATGGCCTTTGACCGGCAGTCAGGCTCACTTTTCATACCCGACTCAGGCCAAGACACGCAAGAGGAAGTAAACTTCCAGCAGGCTGGCAGCCGCGGCGGCTTCAACTACGGGTGGCCCCACTGGGAAGGTGATATCTGCAAAGAGGCATGTGAGCTCGACAATTTGAAACAGCCAGTGGCTACCTTCAACTCACATGGCCGCGAGTTTGGGTGTGCAGTTGTCGGAGGAGCGGTCTATGCAGGTGTGTTTCTGTACGCCGATTTTTGCACTGGCAAAGTCTGGGCATTGCATAAAGGAGAACAATCGGGATGGAAGGCAGAGCTTGGAGCGCAATTGGGGGTCCCCGTTAGCAGCATTGGCGCCGATGAGGCGGGCAGCGTGTTTGCGGTGGGCTATGCAACCGGTAGCATTTTCAGGCTGATTGAGGCAAATGCCAACCGTTGACGGCCCAGGTTATTCTGATTCTTCGTTTTCCTGGCACGCAACGAGGCCTAGGGGGAGATCCTGCGAAATCGCACTACTGCTGCTACCAGACTACGGGCAGTCATCGCAATGATGTGGGGGCCTTTCGTATGATTGGATTCGTCCTTCCGGTCGCGGTGGGGTAGCCGATACATGCGGCTGAAGAAACGGGAAACTTTTCGCTTGTCGGGAATGAGGATGCCATGACTAATCATGAATCTGTCGATGCGCCTGAAGCGCGAAGCGAGACCGAGCTCGTCGACACGAACCGTGCGATGGAGGAGACCTGGGCGGGTGAGCGGACTGTAGACGCCCTCACCTACCCCTATTTCAATCCGCCCTACCGCCTCCCATTCAAGCATATCGGCACACAGAAGCAGCTCTTCCTGGACAACTACATTCTGGATGAACTGATCGATGCGGAGCGGGTCATTGCCGGGCCCGACAAGGCGGAGGCTCCTCTCATCGCGTATGAAGACCTGCCCTGGGAGCGCTACCATTTCACCTGTGTCCCGGCGGCGGCCCTGTACGACCCGGACGACAGTCTCTACAAGATGTGGTACAAGACGCTGGTGAGCGGCAACACGAATTCGGCGCAGGGGACCGAGGTCGTGCTCTGCTACGCCGAATCGGCGGACGCGCTGCACTGGTACAAGCCAATGCGAGACGATTGCCAGCCGTTCGGGGACCAGGAGCGGACCAATATCGTCATACGCGACTTCGACAACGGCACAATCGTCCTCAATCACGACAGGAGCGATCCCGCGCGTAAATTCCTGGCTGTATACAACCCCTCGATGGAGGCCGTCCGCCGCGGGAATCGCGTCATGTCGCGCGTAGCCGTCTCGCCGGACGGGATCAGCTGGCAGGTGATCAACGACGATACGCCCTTCCGCCATCACCATCAGATGCGCGTCATCTGGGACAAAGCCTACGGCAAGTGGGTCGGCTACTCGCAGGCCTCGCACGCGTTCGCCAGCCACCTGCACTTTCGTACCATCGGCCGCCAGGAGAGCGCCGACTTTGTCAACTGGTCGCCAAAAAAGGTCATTCTCTCGGGCGACTGGGATCCCAGCGTCGGCCCCAATGTTGAGTTTCACACGATGTCGGTGCGCAAAGAGGGCGGCCTATACATCGGCATCGTCGAAGAGGCGCACGGCGAACACCAATGGCTGGTCAACCGCAACGGCAGCAACCAGCGCGACCAGTTCCATGTCAAGGCCGCGCTCTACGCCAGCCGCGACGGGCATCGGTTCTTTCGCGCCGACGGCTACCGGCCCTGGGCGGATAACGGGCTGCCCGGCAGCCAGGATTACGGCTACCTGGCCCATACTGTGTCCGACTACTTGCTGCACGATGGCCGCATGGTTATCGCCTACTCCGCCTTTCCGCATAAGCAGCGCGACACGAGAACCGCCGGCGTCTCCAACCATGCGCCCGCGGCTTCGTCCAGGGCTTCCAGGCAACATATAGAGGAGCTGAGCAATCACGGCATGGGCAGTCCGAAGATGGACAGGGTGCGGCGGGGAGCGCCTATGCAACGCGGCATCGGCGGACTTCTGCTGCGCGAGGACGGCTGGGCCGCGCTTCGTCCCAAGTATGAGGCGGGTGACGTCATTACGAAACAGTTTGTTTTCGAAGGCGACGGGTTGCGGGTCAACGCCGACTGCGCCTACGGCACGATACGCGTCGCGCTGCTCGACTCTGAACTCAAGCCGTATCCCGGCTTCAGCCTTGAGGAGTCGGTCCCGCTGCACGCGTCGTCTTCGCAAATCTGGCATACGGCGGCCTGGGCAGGCGGGCCTGACCTACGTCAACTGTGGAACAAGCCGGTGCGGATCCAATTCTCATTGCTTGAGTCCACCCTGTACGGCTTCCAGTTTCGGGCACAGGGTTGATTCAATTTACGGAGGAAACTGGGAAGATGCTATCTGACGTCAACACAACTGATATCGAAGACGCGATCCGGCTCGGCTGCCTGACGATGTGTTCCGTCTTCAACGCCGATGACGACGACATTCCCTTTTTCAGCTCGCAGGTGTGGCCGGAGGCGAGGCTGAGCTTCAGCTCGATGCATTCCGAATCGCACGTGCCGGGCCGGCATCTGAACGCGCTTCTCAACGCCGAAGACGCAGCCGGGGTCTATGTTGATGAGGGCTGCATCGAACTGCACGCGCGCGCTGCCTTTCTGTCCTACTCCGGCGAACTGCCTTTGCCGCTCAACCGCGACCGTATCGGCGGCAGGCTCCGGCACTTTTCGCCCCACAATGTACGTGAGGGCTTTCACGCCCTCTACGCGCTGGCCCGCTTCCGCGGCTCCGAGCAGGCCCTGGCAACGGCAGAAGCCAGCATCGAGGCGATCCAGCGGCTGTGGGACCGCGAAAAAGGGTGGGACACGGCCTCCCTGGGCGACGGAATCGTCTTTCATTCCACTACTTTCGTTGCCGGCTTGGCGCGGTCGATCGGGCCGCTTGTGAAGCTCCATCGTCATACGGGGTGCACGGGCGCGCTCGATCTGGCGCTGGAGCTGGCGAACAAGGCCACGGGCGAGTTCTACCTGCCTGGCGGCGGCTACGACCGGGAGTCGTTCGGCACGCATACACACTCTACAACGTGCGTCCTCTCCTCTCTGGCGCAGCTGGCTGAACTGACGCGTGACGCATCGCTGATGGATCGGGTGAAGGCATTTTACGATAACGGCCTGAACGAGATCCGCGACGAGATCGGGTGGGTCATCGAGAGCAGCGCCGACGGCGCCGACCCGGACCTCGGTGAGGTGAACAACACGGGCGACATCGTTGAAACTGCGCTGATTCTGGGGAAGTGGGGGTATCCGGAGTACTTTGAGGACGCGGAAAGGATTCTGCGCTGCCATCTGTTGCCTTCGCAACTGCGCGACACCTCTTTCATTCGTGAGCCGGAGAACCCGCAGAACGAGGATGGCAAGTGGGATGTCGCCGAACGGCATCGGGGCGCGTTCGGCTTTCCCGCGCCATACGGCCATAAGCCGCTGGACGCGACGCGCATCAGTTTCAACATGGACATTGTCGGCGGGGCGGTAGCTTCGCTGTGCGAGGCGTTGCGGCAAGCGGTGGTGTCGGAAGGTGCAGGACACTGGGTGCGCCTGCTTTTTGACCTGGAAACCGACGCGGTCCTGATCGAATCCCCGTATAGGCATCAGGGGCTGCATGTGCGTGCCAAGAGGCCGGGGCCGCTCTTTGTGCGTATTCCGACCTGGGTTGCGCCGGAGTCGGTCCAGGTAGAAGGGGTTGAGGACAAGCCGCAAACGAGCAATGGCTATCTCGTTTTCGCCCGCCCGCCACTGCATCGCTCGATTGAGATTCAATTCGATTTGGCGGAGTCAAGTATCGAATTGAAGCACAGGACGCGCGAGATAGACGTTCATCTGCGCGGCGACTCCGTGGCGGCCATGTCCAACTTCGGGGCCGATCTCACTTTCTTCCCTCCGCTCAACTGAGCTGTATTGCAGCGCGAGGCCCATCCACGATAAGGGAGTCCTTTATGGCAACCAGACCGATACAGATTCTTCTGGTCGCGGCGCATCCTGCCGATAGTTTCGATATGGCCGGCGGAACCCTGGCCCATCACGTTGACCAAGGGGACAGCGTTACCGCCGCCATACTGACGACGGGCGTTCGTTCCCACCACTGGGAGCTGGGCGAGCAGAAGCGCCAGGCCGGCGCCGAATTGGACGTGGAGCAGTTTGTCGAGCAGGCGGTTGAGGAGAAGCTGGAGGAGGTGCGGCGGGCGTGCCGGACCCTCGGTTTCGACGATGTGCGCGACCTCGGCTTTGAGGACGACGACGTTCTTGTCACGCAGGACAAGATCGACGCCATTGCCGAGGTGATTCGTGCGGTCAAGCCGGACCTGATGATCACGCACCAGCCTTTCGAAAGCGGTGGCTTCAAGATGCACGGCTCGACCGGACAGTGCGCGCTCTATGCGTGGCAGCAAGCGCAAGGGGCCGGCCGCGGCCGGCAAGAGCGTCATTCCATTCCCTGCATCTATTTTATGAACCCGATGGCCTACATCGGCAACAACAGCCTGGAATATGCCGGGACGGCCCGCGCCGACGTTTACATCGACATCACCGACGTGATCGACAAGAAGGTGCGTGCGCTGGACGAGATCGCCAGCCAGTACTACGGTGGCGCATATGCGCGCAAGCGCGCCGAAACGTCGGACGGACACTACGGCAATAAGGCGTTGGTCGCCTATGCCGAGCAGTTCCAGCGTTTCACCCCCCAAGTCCTATACACACTTCCGATTACCGATGCCGAGCTGGCGCGCATTGACGAGCCGCAATCGGCCCACATGGGCCGGCGCAGCGAGATGGTCGGCGGCCTGATGCCGCTGCCGCCGGATGCCTCATTTTCTTCGCGCCATCGGATGGCGAAGGAGTTGTACGAGGACTGAGTCTTGGGAAGGCCGATGACCCGAGACTGCGGGCCACCGGCACGATTCGGCGGGGAGAAAAGTTACTCTTCAAGCCGGCTGAAGGTCATGCGCTCGTCGCCGGCGCCGTTGCGCCAGAGGTCCTGGCAGGTGGCGGCCAGTTCTTCGAGTCCTTCGGTGACGGTGGCGAAGAGGTTGCCCGGCATGTGACCGTCGGGCCCCAGCAGGTAGTTGTCCCTCCCGTAGAAGATTGCGAGGTCGATCAGGCCAGTCTCGCGGCACTGCTCCTGCATGTCGGAGGGTACTTTGTTGCCCTTGGGCACGGGCAGATAAAGTATGTCGCCGGGGATAGGGAAGACGGTGGCGTTTTCGCTCCCCGGGTCTTGCAGGGCAAACGGCGGCGTCAGGATGTAGACTTCGTTGTTGGCCCATTTTGCGTGATAGGCCGCGCCCGACAGCGGCAGCGCGTTCCAGACCGCCTCGGCTGTCAGCGGAGCCCCTGCGTCGGCCAGTTCGGCAACCGCGCGGGTGTCGTGCTTTTCGAATGAAATCTCAATTTTGCGGGCCATGCGATCAGTTCCTCTGGTTCTGTGTGTAGGGTTCGCTATCGAAAAGTTTGCCTCGGCGCGGGAGGCAGGGCTCCATGCCGAGCATATTGAGAACCTGCCAGCCGGTCGCCTGATTGGATGTAACGACCGGCTTGCCGATCTCCTCTTCCAGGTCGGAGATAAAGTCGGCTGTCTTCTGCCCTGTGCAACTGATGAGAATCGCTTCGGCCTCGGGCACGTCGGCTCTGCGCGCGGCCGCGCGGATCGTTGTCGGCGGCACGATTCCGTGGTCCTGCAGGCGATGCAGCGGGTTGCTGTTGACCACCTCGATATCACACTCCGCCAGGTAGCAGCTCAGCGCACGGTTTACGTCCTCCATGTACGGCGACGCGGTCGCCACGCGTCGAACGCCCAGATGACGCAGCGCGCCCACGATCGCGCTGCTCGCCGTCGTGCAGGGCAGCCCCGTCGCGTCCTCCACGCGTTGCTTCAGCGCCTCGTCTCCGGCCACGCCGGAAACAAAACTTGCCGTCGTGCAGTAGTAGGCGAACAGGCTGGGTTGGAGCCGCATCAGCCGCGCGGCCGCGGTTTCGATATCCCCGTTTTCCGCCAGCCACTTGCCCAGCGCGACGCTTGCATCCTCGTCTGGCGCACCGTTCTCCTCTGAGAACATCGGCACATGCGTTCGGACCGTCACCATCGGCACGTGCTCGGGCAGGAATTTGCGAAACTCGTCCAACATGCGGTTGATGTCGCTGTCTATCCACATGTCATCCGGATAGATTGCTCCGAGGGTCGGATTCTCTTGGGTCATTTCGGCGCGCCTTATTCTGTCGCTCAGTTTATTTCAGTCGCTCAGTTTACGTCAGTCGCTCAGTCTTCGTCCTCGGTCGACAGCGTTACGGTCAGCGGGTGCGCGTATTCCTCGAAACGCGCGGCGATGCGGTCGGGGTCGTCGCCGTCGTGGACGTAGACCCTGAATCGAAAACGCAATGTTTCGTCGCGGTTTATCGTCTTGGCATGGCGCGCAAACGGCGATGCGCACATCCAGCCGTCGTCGCGAACATGCCAGGAGTTGGGAAAGTGGAGATTCTGCGGATGGCTGAGAATGGCAATCCCGTTTGTTTCGGTAGGGCTGACCGGACCGGAATAGTCGCACCACTCCGCCTGCTGACGATGTACTTCGGCTTCATTCAGCGCGCCGCGGGCGTTGAGTATCCGTCCGCCGCCGCGCATCGCCTCGAGCGAATGCGCCACGCGCGCGGCCAGGATACCGAATGTGGACTGACCGAAGGTGACCTGCTCGACCTGCGGTTCGAACGTCAGATCGAAGTCGATCAACTGCTCTCCGCCGGCGAGTGGATAGACGCGCAGGCGGCGGTTTTCGCGCAGCAGCGTCTCCTCTTCATGGTCGATCCAGTCGAGAGCCATCTCCAGCCGGGCGAAGACCGGGCCATCCTCCTGTCTCAGGAACTGTCGGTGAGCGATGCGGCCGATGCCTTCGAGAGTCGAATCGGTACCGGCGAAGAAGTGGAGATGTTCGGTCTCGAAGCTGACATTGTTGACAATCTCGTGTTCGATCCACAGTGAGCGGTGATGGTCATGACCGCCGCTGAAGTCGCGCGGATGCCCCAGGCGCGTCACGGATTGGCCGCTCGGCCCGTTGACGGGGTAGAAGAATGGCTTGCGAACGCTTTGGCTGAAGCAATAGCCGAACAGATCGTGTTCGCCGCTGCGCACCAAGACGCGGTCGCCGGCATCGGGCAGCACACGGACCGCAGGGAAGGGCAGTGCTCCGCCTTCTTCGCGTGCACTCGCATTGAGTTTGACGCGGCGCGGGGCGTGGGCGCCAGCGGGCGCCAGCCAGGTTAGAGTCGACTGTTGCCGGCCGTCAGGCGGCAGCTCAACCTGTGCTGGTACGGTGACCTTTTCGCCTTCCGCCAAGTTTTCATCGACCCAGAAACCAACTTGGCGCTCCTCGATCTGCGATGGCTCGATTCCCAGGGCGGCGAGATCGATCGCTGTCCGGAACAGCGACTCTCCCGGCCGCTCTTCACCGGCGGCTATATTCAAGGTCGGCAATGTTAGCTCTCCAGACTTAACTGTCTGCTACGACCGGGTTGCTCAGTACACCGATCTCTTCGATTTCCAGTTCAATGGTGTCACCCGGCTTGAGCCCCGGCGGATGGACAGGCGTTCCGGTGGCGATGATGTCACCCGGCTCCAGGGTCATGTACTGGCTGATGTACTCGATGAGGACGGGAACCTGATAGAGCATGGTGTTGGTGTTGGCGTGCTCGATCTCTTCGCCGTTTACGCGCATGGTCATGGCCAGGTTGTGGGGATCGCTGACCGCGTGGGGCAGGACGACGTGCGGCCCGATCGGAGTGAAGGTGTCGATCGCCTTTGTGTAGGACCAGGGGCGTTGCACTTCGTAGGCGACATTTTGCAGGTCGCGCGCGGTCATGTCGTTGAGCAAAGTGTAACCGGCCACGTGGTCCATCGCGTCGGCCTGCGAGATGTGACTGCCCTGCTTTCCGATGATGACCGTCAACTCGATCTCCGGCTCGGCAACATCGAGGCCGCGCCGGAAGATGATCGGTTCGTCGGGCCCGATGATCGAGGAGGTCGGCTTGAAGAAAAGCGGCGGCTCATCCGGGTCCTCTTCACCGGGATGCGAAAAATTACCGCCCAGCGCCACTAGTTTGCCGGGCTTCGGAATTGGCGTTCGCAGTTTGGGGTCGGTGACCGTGAGGGCTGCATTCAGATGATGCTCGAAGACAAACATGGTCGTCGATTCGAACGTCTCTCGGTTGAAGAGACCGGCGTGCATCAGCTCGACCATGCCGGTCACATGTTGCGGGCATTCCTGGCCGTGCTGGATCAGCTGCTGGGCCTGGAAAGCGCGCGTGAAGTCGAGCAGCCCGAAGTCGGTTACGATGCCGACGTGCGTGTGGTCGTCGTGTTCAAACAGGGCGATTCTCATGAAAGGGAGCCTCCGCAAACTGATGGTTGAGTGACAATTGCCATTCTGGTTGCATTCCAGCCGTACCATGCCGGCAGCGTGGAACTGCTGGTAATTCTACTCCTACGCCGGTCTCTGCCTGAGCGCCGCAGCCGGGTCCATGCGGTCTAAAGTTGAACCCCGTCCCACTCATCTTTGCGTTCGGTGATATCAAGGATGTTGCCGTCGGGGTCGGTAGTCTTCAGCGAACCTTCCGGAATACGGTCATAGTCGAAGGCCCTCTCGACTTTGACATCCTCAACCAGAATCTCGGCTCCTTCGGCGCGCAGGAGGTGATATGTATCCTCCAGGTTATCGACGATGAATCCAAGGTGGATATACTCGCCTTCATGCTCGAACGGCGGCCGCTCTTCGCCAACGTACTGGATCAGGGTCATGTTGACCGAGCCATCCGAGAGGTAGCAACCCGGCGGGTAGTTCTCGTCGTAGACGTACCGCAGGAACTTCAGGCCCAGTACCTTTTCGTAGAAGGCGCGTGACTTCTCCAGGTCCTTTGTTCGCAAAGCCACGTGGCGCAATAAGCTCATCTTTACACTCCTTTTCTAAGTCCACTCCTTGATGCCGCGTCCCCAAATCCTCGGCAGTTCTCCGCTTTCGAGCATCATGTCCAGTGGTGAGCTCTGGACATCACAGGGGAATCGGATGCGCACGCCGCCCTGCCGCCGAGACTCGTAGGCGGCCATCGTCATTGAGAGCGCCAGCCGCCCGGCCTTTCCGTTCGAAACGGACTGGCGGTCTTCGGCCAGGCAGGCCACCACCTCTGCAATCCCGTTTGTGTACGGGTTATTTTGGCGCGTGGGAATGGGTTCGCCATCGCGGAACTGGGTTTCACCCGGACGCTCGTGGGTCCAGATGCGCACTTTTGGCAGCCAGCCGTCGCGGGCCCTGGCCTCGATGCGGCCATCGGTACCTTCCCAGATAAAGCCTTCGTCGCGGTAGTTGGTGTAGCCGGCGTAGGTCAGCATTCCGCGCACACCGTTCGCGAATCCCACCAGCGCAAATAGGTCTTCTCGCTCGTTGTTGCGTTCTACATTGCGCTCCAAGTGGGCGAAGAGCCACTCCGGCTCGCCGCCGAACATGCAGAGCGTGTCGAAACTGTGCGTAGCGTTGTGGGTGAGCTCGCCCAAGTCGCCAATTGTTGCCACTTCAACAGTGAGCAGTTCTCCGATAGCGCCCTGATTTATCAACTCCTGGACATGAACATAGTTATCTTCGAATCGCATCGTGTGGTCCACAATCAGCTTTGTGCCTGCCCTTTCGCAGGCGTTGACCATTTGGTCGGCCTGCTCCAGATTCATCGCCATCGGCTTTTCGCAGAAGACTGCCGGCACGCCGGCGTCGGCGCCGGCCAGCGTCGGCTCGACGTGTTGATGATTGCGTGTGCATACGCTGAGGATATCGAGATTCTCGCGCGCGAGCATTTCACGGCAGTCGGTGTAGAGGCCTGCCACACTCCACTTTTCGCCGAAGGCCTGCAGGGCACCCGGCACGATGTCGGCCGCGGCGACGAGAGTTACGCCGGGCGTTGCCAGGTAGCCGCCGGCGTGAACCTGGGCGATGTGTCCGCAACCGACGATTCCTGCTCTGTAGTCAGCCATTGAATTCCTCTATTTCGTATCTTGAGTTCGGTCGAGCTACTCTTGCGAGACAGTCCCTTGATCCCAGGTCGCATACCAGGGAAGAGATGGCTGGCCTCAAGCCAGCGAGTCCAGATCAATCGATACTTGTTTATGATACAGGGTGATCACCTCTTGCTGGCGAAAGCCGAGCATCTCGTAAAGGGGCAGCGCCTTCGAATTGAGTGTGTCCATATCGAGTTCGACGCGGCTGAATCCGTTCTCGCGCAAGCGGCGCAGCGCTTCGACCATCAGGCGGTAGCCCAGGCCGCGCCTTCTGAACGCCGGTTGCACGCCGAGGATGTGGAGATGGGCCAGACCGTCTTCCCTGGGATTGTGGCTGGGCGCGCAGTGGCAGATGCCTGCGAAGGCGCCGTCCGCCTCAGCCACGACGCTGATTTCGTCCCGGAAGCGAGGCGAGGCAGTATGGCGGCCCCAACTTTCATCGGTGTAGTAAAATCCGCCCCAGTGATCGGAAAATGACCCGTTGAACGCTTCAATCCACTGCGGGGCGTCGTCTTCGTGGTAGGCGCGCAGTTCGATGCCATCCGGCGCCCGCGGCATCTCTTCTGCCGCGGAGGGAGAATCGCCTAAGTCGCGGGCGAAGATCCCGAACGACCTTACCCCTACAAATCCTGCCTTGTTCAGAGCATCGCGCGTCACCGCGTCCTCTCTCAGCCCGCGCGCCTCTACACCGAAAGTTGCTTCCCGGCGCTTCTGGCCGGCCGGGACGCCTCCATCCGGAGTTGAGCACAGCAAGTTGGCCGCCAAGTTCCCGATTTGGGCGAGTCCCGCGTCCAGAATCTCCGCCAGTGGAATTTCCCCACGCCTGGCCGGTTCCACCACCCAATCCAGCATCCACTGTTGTACGGAATGGACGGGGTAGAGCGACACACAGGCTGGCACGCGTTCTGCGTCAGGCACAACGAGGAGGTGCCGTCCGAACTGGGAGAGATGAATACCGAGACGGCTTCGCAACTCTGCCGTCGTTATGCCGCGTTCAAGGCCCAGCGGATAGCGCGGGGCAAACGCATAAAGCGGCACTTCTTCTTCGTCTGCGGGCGACAGGGCACGCGCGACGCCGTCGTGCCGGTCGGCCCGGTTGAAGAGCCGCGCGAGCGCCTCCTGATCACTGTGGTCATACTCACGAACCCTGCGCCTTTTCATCGTTCTCCGATTGGTAGGGCAGGCGCGCCGAAAAGCTGCCCGAATCCCGCTTGCGGATTCAACCCTCTACCCAGCCGCAGCGCCTCCCAAATCGAGACCTGATTGGCGGTCAGGACCGGCTTGCCCAGCGCCGCATCCAGCTTATCCAGAACCGTCACCGTGTGCAACGCGGTATCAGGGACCAGGACTGCTTCCGCATCGTTGTGGTCGTTGGCGCGTACGAATTCGATCACCTGGTCGCCGCCGACTTCGCCAACTTCTCCTGCCGTCCAGATGCCCAGGCACCCCAAATGCAGTGTCTCAATCCCGCCTTCCTCCAAAAAGTCGACGAATGCCGCCGCAAGGTCGGGCGGGTAGGTTGCGGCAACCGCAACCCGCCGGATTCCCAGCGCACGGGCAGCCTCGACAAAGGCAAGCGAGGTACTCGATGCAGGAGCGGCAAGACGATCACCGATCTGCCGGGCCTGTTCACCTGCCCCCGCCAATCCGTAAACGAAGCTGCCGCTGGTACACGCCCAGATGCAGACGTCGACACGCCGGGGTCGGAGCGCTTCGATCCCCGGTTTCAGGCGCTCCCAGTCGCCGGCCCGCAGGCACTCTCTGACCGAATGCACGTCGGACGATTCGGTGTGTACGACGACGGCTTCCGCCGGCGGCTCCAGCATGGCCGACATGCGCGGGTAGTCGTCTTCAGCCGAGTGCATAGGATAGAGAACACCGATTCGCATGGACTCAATACCTGATTGCGAGTCGTGGAAGAACGAGCGCGTCCCTGACCCTGCGCGAGATTACAACGAGGCCTCAACAGTCGACAGGCTCTCGTTGAGCGCCTCGATCGCCCGGTCCAGCTGGTCCTGGGTGATTACCAACGGCGGCGACATCTTGAGCACATTGTGGTAGGAGCCGCCGTAGTTGGTCGCGATAATGCCGCGTTGCAGCAGACCCTCGACCACGCGGGCGCCCTCTTCGGTGGCCGGTTCGCGCGTCGTCCGATCGCGCACGAACTCCACGCCTACCATCATGCCGGCGCCGCGCACCTCGCCGATGAGGTGGTGCTCCTGCTGCAGCTCCTGCAGCCGCGATTTGAAGTAGTCACCCATCTTCGCGCTGCGCTGCACGAGCTCCTTTTCTTCGATTTCGGCCAGCGACGCCAGCGATGCCGCGCACCCCACCGGGTTGCCGAGGAAGGTGCTGGTGTGCATCATCGGGCCCCAGGCGTCGCCAACCTCGGGGCTCATGATCGTCGCTGAAATCGGGAAGCCGCTGGCCAGACCTTTGCCGGCGACGATGATGTCGGGGACAACGCCGTGGTAGTCCATGCCGAACCAGTTCCCGGTACGCCCGAAGCCGGTGATGATTTCGTCGGCGATCAACAGAATGCCGTGCTGGTCGCAAAGCTGCCGCACCTTCTGCACGAACTTGCGCGGCGGCACGATCCACCCACCGTGGCCCTGGACCGGCTCCATGATGATGGCGGCCACGTCGGTCACGCCCGAATCGGGCATTGTCAGGACATGCTCCAGGTAGCCGCCGTCGCAGAAGAAGCATTCATCGTCTTCGGAGTGCGTCGGGCAGCGATAGGGATAGGCGTAGGGCACGTGGGTGGTGTCGGCCAGCATATTCTGGAATGGGCTGCGGTAGTAGTTTTGCGAAGAGACTGAGAGCGCCCCGGTCGTCTTGCCGTGGAAGCCGCCCTGGAAGGCGATGATCTTGTGCCGGCCGGTGTATAGGCGCGCCGTCTTCAGCGCGGTCTCGACCGCCTCGGCGCCTGTGTTGGCGATGTGCGACACCGAAAGGTCGCCGGGCGCGCGCTCGGCCAGCTTTTCAGCCAGTTCGACCCGGTTCTGATTCGGGTTGAGCCCGCCCTGGCTGTGCAACATCCGTTGCGACTGCTCGGCGATGGCGCGCACGATGCGCGGGTTGCTGTGCCCTGCCGTTGCGACACAGAATCCGGCGGTGAGGTCGATGTAAAGGTTGCCGTCTACGTCCTCGATATTGGCGCCGCGGGTTCGCTCCCAAAAGACCGGTGTCTGCCCGCGGGGGATGATGGAACTGCTGGGTGGTTCGACCTTGCTCAGCCGTCCGGCCAACTGGTGCGACTTGGGTCCTGGCGGAGGGGCAACCATCCGTGGGAGCGCCGTCCCTTCTTCGAGGGACAACCGTTCGGAATCGACGTCGCCTGTAGACATAGTGTTTCTCCTGTCCAACCTGTTCTGCTTAAAAGCAGGGGTGGTTATTCAACCCTGCGGAGCAGCATGCGCTCGCCGACAAAACCTTCGCGCCAGATGCTCTCGCAGGCCTCGGCAAGTCCATCCAGATTCTCGGTTATGGTGGCGAACAGATTGCCTGCCGCGTAGCCTTCAGGTCCGAGCAGGAAGTTGTTGCGCCCATAGAAGAGCGCGATGTCGATGATCGGTTCGCCCGTGCGCCGCTCAGGTGGAAAATCTATCGACGCAGGATTGAGCTCAAAGTAGAGCAGGTCACCGGGAATAGGGAGGATGGTGGCGTTTTCCCTGCCGGGGTCGGTCTCGAAGGGCGGCACCAGGGTATACACCTCCCGTCCAGCCCAGCGCGCGTGGTAGGCGTCCCCTTCCAGCGGGAGGGCGTTCCAGAACGCTTCACAGGTTAGCGGCGCCTCTTCCTCAAGCAGCGTCGCGACGCCTCTCACATTGCGTTTTGTAAAGATAAGTTCAAATTGCCGGGCCATTATCGGTCTCTCCAATTGGTCGTGTTCAGCAGGTTGTTGCAATGCGCTGCCTTCCCCTGTCATTCGCCGGGCTGGCATAAACAGGGTTTGGGCAATGTGTCGTCAGTCATGGTTGTAAGGCAATTCAAGCGTCTGTCCTATGCGGCCCATGTCGAGCGAAGTCCGGTAAAGTCCAGTAAAGTCCTGTCAAGTCCGGTCAGGTCGGGTCGATCGAGTTTTTTTGCCGATTCGGGATGGATTTCCCCCGTTGATTGGGCATGAAGGTGACAGCATAGCACGATACCGGGTCATTTGCTCGGAACGGGGCGAAATTCGGTGGCGCAGCGCCTGCCGTATTTCCATTGTAGCTGGTGCTGCTGTCTTTTGCACGGGACTTTGCCCTTTGTGTTCGGTATTCTTTGGATTTTCGTAACTACTCAGCCGCAATAAGTCTACGACCCTGAACGAGGTGAGCGAAGGTGTTTTCTCTCTCCTCACTCCGCTTTACTCTCTCCTCTCGCTTTTTGGACGGTCGGGCCTGCGGCCCTCCCTTGTGCGGGGGGACTCCCCCCGCAACGCCCCCCTCCAAAACCAGCGCTCACCGACCGTACGTCGTCATTCCTGCAGTGCGGCTTATCCAACGTGGTGGCGGCCAACCGAATACGCAATCAGACAATCTGAATGGGGGCGGGGATCATGCACTGGTCGAGACTGACGCTGTATGTGGCTTAGTAGTTAGGGATTTTCCTTGCTTTCCGATAAGTCTCTCTTTGAAACACGAGTATTCAGACAGAAGGCAGCCAGGATTCATGGGGGCTTCGCCCGCACGCCCGTCAGGAAGGCCTGGCCCTGTCAGGGAATCATTTTCGGCTGAACATTGGGGTTCAGCAGGTTGACCGGCAGCTCGCCGCGGAGCACGCGCGCGACCTCTTCCACGGCCTTTACGCGCAGGTCCTCGAAGGCCTGTTGCGAATACCAGGCCACGTGGGCAGTGACCAGGATGCGGTTGGTGCGGTGCAAAGGGTGATCGGGCGGCGGGGGCTCCACGTCGACGACGTCCAGCGCCGCGCCTGCGATCCTGCCGGAATCGACGGCCTGGTAGAGCGCGTTCGAGTCGACGATCCCGCCGCGCGCCGTGTTGACCAGGATTGCGGTCGACTTCATTTTGGCGAGCGCGTCGGCGTCGATCAGGTAATGTGTTTCCTCGGTCAACGGCAGGTGCAGGGTTACAAGGTCGGACTCGGCCAGGAGCGTGTCGAAGTCTGCGGCTTCTACGCCGCGCTGGCGCATCTCGCTTTCGTCGACGTATGGGTCCCATGCCAGCTGCCGCCAGCCAAATCCGCTCGCCTTTTGGGCAACCGATCGTCCGATTCGACCAAAGCCGATGATCCCCAGGGTGCGGCCGAAACTGCGTCGAACCGGATAGGGGGGCTTCGGCTGCCACACGCCGGCGCGCACATCGGCCGCGCATGCGTCGATATAACGCACGGCGTTCAGTAGCATAGCCATCGCGTGCGTTGCGACCTCGTCGGTGCCGTAGTCGGGTACGTTGGCGACGCAGACGCCGGCCGCCGTGGCCGCGTCGATGTCGATATTGTCCACGCCAACCGAAGGCTTGACGATCGCCATGCAGTGCGGCAGTCCGCTCAAGACCTCGGCCGTGATCTGCACGTTGCCGACCAGGAGCGCGACCGCCTCCCTGCCGGCCTCGACCAACTCCGCCTCGGTCGAACACGCCCGCTTGACCAGGTCAACACCCAGGGGCGCCAGTATCGACTTTTCGACGTCCAGCCCCGCCTTTTCGGCTACCGGTCCTGGAAATATGTTGGCCGTGATGACAACTTGCCGTTTGCCGCTCATTTTGGCTGCTCCGCCACGCCCAAATAGTCAAGGATGGCATGGATGTATACTTTCGTAGCCCGCACCACTTGAGCAAGCTCCACACGCTCGTGGTCAGAATGAGCGGTCAGGTAGGAGGCGCCGTAGTAGAGGGCGGGCACGTTGCCCCAGTGCACGAAGTGGGGCACGTTGGCCGCGGCCCGGGTGCCTTCGAGCGGGAGTTCGTTCCCCGTTACCTGCAGGTGCGAGCGCCGGATCACCTTTGCCAGCTTCTCGTCCTCGTCGATCTGGTAGCCCGGCACGCCATCGAGCCACAGTTCCACCTGCGCGCCGGTCTCCTCGGTCACCCGGGCGGCCAGGAGGTCGAACTCCTGCTGGATCTCTTCTATGTTTCGCTTCGGCCCAAAGCGCCGCGTGCCGGCGACGACGCACGACGTGGGCAGGCGGTTGAAGTAGTCTCCGCCCTGGAAGCGGCCTATGAATATTGACTCCGTACCCAGGTAGGGCAGCTGAACCTGTGCCAGCTCGGCAGCTTTCTCCTGCAGGAGGCCGACCGCGTGATGCGCGGCCATCACAGGATGGGGCGTACCCGGCGGCGTCACCGTTTCATGAATGCTCTCCTCGCCGCCGCGGACCGTGATTTCCCAGAAAGCCAGGCCCATCCCCGCAATCGGCAGGTTATGCCCGCCCAGCTCGGTAACAATGACGGCGTCGCCGTGGACGCCTTTTTCGATTAACGAGATCAGGGTTTCATTGGTGGCGCTCTCGTGGAGGCCGTGCGCGGTCAGGAGCAGATCACCCTCGAGTTGGACGCCAGCCTCGCAGATGATGCGCGCGGCTTCGGCCATCGCCGCCAGCGACGCCTTCATGTCCTCCGAGCCTCGCCCGTGAATGTAACCGTCTTCGAACCGAGGCGCAGGACCTGGGACGTCGATGGCATCGGTATGGCCGTCGAGTTGCAGGGTGGTGCCGTTTGAGCGGCCCTTTAACCGGGCGATGACGCTGGGGCTATCCGGGTACTCGTCATCCATTTCGACGTCAAGCCCGATGTCTTTCAGATTCTTCGCATAGAACTCAGAGACGGCGCGCTCGTGGCCCGGGGGGCTTGGAATGCGTACCATATCCAGGGTTAGCTGTGTGATTCGCTCCGGGTCGACTTTTTCGGCCAGGCTGGCTGCAAGTGCGTCTGTATTCATTTAGCGCTCCACCCAATGTTCGAATAATGGCTTGACAGTAGACGGCAGCCCGGCGAAGACGTCTTTCCTGACCGCTTCAACCTCGTTCTCAGTGAGCCCGGTCGATTTCATCAGTCGCGCGCGCTCGCCCGACCCGGGTCGCAGGCCGTTCAGATTCAGCCACCACGGCGCGAAACGGATCGCCATCGCCACGCGCGCCTCTTCGGTCCGGTTGGCCCCCGCGGCGTGCCACATCCGGCTGTCCATTACGAGAACGCTCCCGGCAGATCCGCTCACCTGGATCTCGGTCGGGTACGGGTCGTTTTCGTCATGGCTGCATGTATCCGCGCTTGGATTGGTCTCCATGCGGTGGCTGCCGGGCACGATAATCGTCGCCCCGTTCTCGGGCGTATAGGGAGAGAGCATCCACAGCGTCGTCAGATGGGCGACGATATCGGGATAGGGCGCGGACATGTGGCCGGCGTTGTGCTGGTTGAAGGGCCAGTCGGCGTGCAGATTGCCGCGGGCGTTGCCCGGGTAGTTGATCATGGCCGACGTAAACGAAACGCGCACAGGTGAACCGAGGGCGGCCTCAATCACGTCCATGAAATGCGGCGTTACCAAGTAGGGCGCGAAGGACTGATTGTAGTTTATCAGACCGGTGCGATGTCCGATCTGGGCCGGCGCGTCGGTACGCTGGTGCTGCAGCGTCGAAGCCAGCACACTCTCCCGCACCCCCTCGACTTCGTCTGTGGGGATCACGTTGTCGACGACGCACCAGCCGTCCAGTTTCAGGTGCAGCATCTGATCGTCAAGTGTCGCGTTTTTCGCCATTCAGCAATCCTCTCTGCCAATTCCGCTGGTCCGGCATGCCATACCCAGCGGGCGCTCCACATTGGTTGAATCAGGACAATCGTACACGCCTTCGGCCCAAAGGTGACAATTCACGACCCGAAGGGTCCAGCGGCAAGCCCAAAACCGAGTTTTAACTTCCTCCGTCCTGGTTTTGGAAAGAGTTCGCTGTCTCCTACTCGATCACCATGCGGGGGTCAAACGCGTCGCGCAGCGCGTCGCCGATAAAGTTTACGCTCAACGCAGTGATGACGATCATCATGCCCGGCGGAATCCACAGCCAGGGCCTCTGCTCCAGGATGCGCAGCGTGCGCGCGTGAAACAGCATACTGCCCCAGCTTGCCGTTGGTTCGTTGACTCCCAGGCCGAGAAAGCTCAAGCTAGCCTCTGTCAGAATTGCGCCGATGACCAGAAAAGTCATCTGCACGAGAACAGGACCGACGGCGTTGGGCAGGATATGGCGGAATATGATGAAGTTCGGTTTCGCTCCCAGCGCGCGCGAGGCCAGGACATAGTCCATTTCGCGCAGGCTGAGAAACTGGCCGCGCACCAATCGCGCCAGGCTGGGCCACCAGAACAGCCCGATCACCAGAATTGTGTTCTGGATTCCCGGTTCCAGCATGGCGACAAGCACGGTAACGATGATCAGGGTGGGGAAACACATGAAAGCGTCGGTTACGCGGCTGAGGAAGCCGTCGACCACGCCGCCGTGATAGCCCATGAATGATCCCAGCACGGTACCCAATACAGTGACAAACGCAGCCGAAGCGAAGCCGACCAGCAGCGAGATGCGGGCGCCGTAGATGATGCGGCTCAACACATCGCGACCGGTTTGATCGGTACCGAGCCAGTGGGTCAGCGAAGGCGGGTCCTCCTTTTCGCGCAGGTTGATTTTGTTCGGCTCATATTGGGCAACGGTCGGCGCGAAGACAGCGATGATGATCAGAAAGACAATCGTTACCAGTCCGGCGAGGGCCAGCTTGTGCCGCCGGAATCGCCGCCAGGCGTAACCTGTGGGCGAGATCGGCGCGCGGCGCCTGTTCAGCTCGCCGGCAGTATTCGGTTCACCCTTGGCTGTCTCGGTCGACTCGTTTAACATTGCTCTGACGAATGGACTGCTTTCGTGTGGCCGGGCCCATCTATGTGTAGCGAATACGAGGGTCGATGAAGGCGTAAGCGATGTCGGTAATCAGATTGCTGAGCAAAACCGTCACCGAAATGAACAGGTTCATGCCCAGGATCAGCGGATAGTCGCGTGTCATTACCCCTTGCAACATGAGGACGCCCAGCCCCGGCCAGCGGAATACGGTCTCCACGATCAGGGCGCCGCTGAACAGCCAGGCCACGCTCAGGCCGACTCGTGTAACAATCGGAATCAGGGCATTGCGAAGGATGTGGCGGAAGATAATTGTCGGTACGTGGAGTCCCTTTGCCTTGGCGACGGTCGCAAAGTCTGACTGCATCACATCCAACATGCTTGCGCGGGTAAAGCGAACATATTCGGCAAGGTTCCCCATTGTAAGGACCAGAGCCGGCAGAATCACGTGTTTCAGGTTGTCGAGCAGGGAGAACTTTTCGATCCCCGCGGTGCGAAACCCACCCGCCGGCAGCCAGTCGAGGTGAATCGCAAACAGGAATATCGTCAGCAGCGCGAAGAAGAAGGCGGGAACGCAAACCCAGGTGAAGCTCAACGCCATCAGAATGTAGTCGAGGAAGGAATACTGATGGAGCGCCGAATAGACTCCCAAGGTAATGCCGATCACGATCGCCAGAATCGTCGAAATGACCATTAATTCAAGTGTCGCCGGCAGGCGGTCGCGTATCTCCTGAACCACGGGCCTGCTCGTTGTCACCGATGCGCCGAGATTGCCTCGCGCGACCTGCCCCAGCCAGATCAGGTAACGGACAGGCGCCGGCTTGTCCAGCCCGAACGTCTCGCGCAGCTCCGCAACGTACGCCTCGGTCGGCGCAACCACCCCGCGCGCGGGCGCCAGCATCGCCGCCAGCGGGTCACCGGGCGCCAGTTCCAGCAGGATGAAGATGATGGCCGTGATCAGCACAAGTACGGGAACGCTGATCGCAATGCGCCGCAGAATATACTCACTCACTGCTGGAGTCCTCAATCGTGCGCAGACGGAGTTGGCGGGCGTCGTAGGATGGACGGACTGGCTGCGTTGCCGGAACGGCCGAGACCGTTTTTGAAACCGGCCGCGGCCGCTGCGGGAAACCTCAGTTCAACTTCGAACTTGCGATGGCGGCATCCACCCTGACGGCCCCGTACCAATTCTCACAGTGTGAGTTCTTGAACGAAGCCGCCAGAGTGAATTACATGATGCCAAGCCTTCAGCTACTCCTCAATCCACCAGAGGTGGATGTCCTTCTCGAACTGCCGCCGCCAGATGTAGAGGCCGTCCGATTCGATGTGCACCCTGTTGTTGTAGACGATGCCGGCTGGCTTGCTGAACAGCCACACGAAGGGCAGGTCCTCGTTGAGAATATCCTGTGCCTGGTAGTAGGCGTCGGTGCGTTCCTGCTCGTCGGTTGTGGTCTTGGCCATCTGGAACAGTTCGTCGAACTGCTCGCTGCAGTAGTGCGTCCCGTTCCAACCGGCCGGGTATTCGTAGTCGCAACCGGAAACCTGGATGAAGTTATCCGGACTGCCGAACAGCGACTGCGCGCCCATTTCGATGTCGGCGGTGTCGGTCAGGTACCAGTCCTGCTCGTCGACCGACCAGTCGCCGTAGCGGATGCGCGACTTAATCCCGACATCGGCCAGGTAGGCCTGGATGGCCGTCATCATTTCATGCGCCCAGGCCTGCTGGTAGTAGTAGAAGATGTATAGCTCGCGGTCTGGGTCCCAGTTCGCTTCTTCAAGGAGCTGGCGCGAGAGATCCGGATCGTAGTTCCAGTGGTCCAAGTCCGGTTTCATGTAGGGGCCACCGGGGATGAAGGAGTCGATCATCATAACCTGATTCTTGAAGATCTCCTCCAGGATTGCGTCTCGGTCGATTGCATGCGCCATGGCTTGGCGGAACGGCAGGTTCAGCTCCGGCTTGGTCTGCTTGATCGCCATGAACATTGGCAGCGAAACGCCGCCCGCACCACCGGCGAACAGATGAGGCATCGCGTTCAGGTGCTCTACCTCTTGCGGGCTCATCTCGCCCATCGGGCCGTCGACCTCGCCCGCTTCCAGCGCCGTAATGTGCGCGTCGCGGCTCCCGCGTACCATCAGGACCTTCTCGATGAAGGGCTTGCCCTTGAAGTAGTCATCGTTGCGGGTAAACTCGACGAATTCGCCGGGCACCTCGCGCTCATACTTGAACGGTCCGCTGCCAGTTCGCTGGTCGACCCAGAACTGATGGTTGCGCAAATCGCCGCGCGGCACGTCGCCCAGGATGTGCTTGGGCCAGATCGAGACGTCGGGCAGCACCGAAGGGAAAAACGCGTTCGGTTGGTCGAGCGTGATCTGGAGTGTATGGTCGTCGATCACTGTCACGCCTGCGAGCGTATCTATCTCGCCAGCCTGGTAGTCTTCGAAGCCGACGATGTCGCCCAGCTTCTGGCCCCAGATAGACTGGGCCGCCGGATCGGTTACCGTGTTGTAGCTCCACGCGATATCCTCGGCGGTCAGCGCTTCGCCGTCGTGCCAGCGGACGCCCTCATGGATGTGGAAGGTATAGGTCAGCCCATCGTCCGAGATGTCCCAGCTTTCGGCCAGGTCGCCGACGATCTCACCGGTGCTTGGCACCAGCTTCGTCATCGTGTTGGCGTCGAGCGCGTCGAACGCGATCGAGACCTCCCACGAGTAGTAGGTGGGGCTGGTCTCGCTCAACAGCATCCGCAGCGTTCCGCCATATTGCGGGCCGCTCGGCGCCGCCTCTTCGGCTTCGGACGACTCTTCCGCCTCCATTTGCTCGTCCCCGCCTGTGGCCGCCGGGGCAGCCCCCGCGCACGCCGCAACCAACACGCTCAGCGCGAGCAGGACGCTCAGTATCCAGCTGTACTTCCTCATAGGGTTCTCCTCCTCGTGGAATTGAATCGGAATTCCGATAAAGACGGTAGAAGCATAGGGGCGAACGGCGCCCCAAGCTACCTGGTGAATGTAAAGGAGTAGAGCTTTGCGCGGTCCATGTGGAATCGAAGCGAGATTGGCTTGCCTTGCAGAGAGCCGACCTGGCTGTTGCCATTCCAGCGGACCGTATGGCGCAGATTGTCGCTGTCCACAGTTTCAGCTTCCTCGCGGCTGAAGCCGGAGACGGGCCTGCCTGCCTCGTCGAGGACTTCAACGGCGACCGAGCCGAGACTGGCATCGGCGTTGATCTCCAGTCTGTCACCATTCATTGTCAGTGTCTTTGTCGTCAGCGTCCCTTCGCCGGCGTCCATTGAGACAAACCCGTCCAGGCGAAGGGTTGCCAGGCAGACGACTCCTCCTTGCGGTTCATTCCGCCGCGTCGCCCAGTGCAGCCCGCTGAAACCGGCATAGTAGAACCGGATCTCATCGCCCACGACCAGTGGATGCTGCATCAAGTAGACCATGCCCCTGTCATACTCGTCCGGCCCCGTGGGGATCAGTGTCTGCCGGTCACCCGCCCGCGTCCACGTCCGATTGTCGCGGCTGAAGCTCAGCTGAACGTCGATCGTATCCATCCACGGCGGGCCCGTCGTAATCTTCTCTTCCATCCCCGGCAGCACGTGGTAGGCGGCGATGAAGCCGAAATAGACATCCTCGTAGGGCATCCACTCCATGTTGTAGAACTGCCGCGTCCACGGCGGGTCCTCATCGTCCGGGGCCATGATAATCCCGTAGGGCGTCCAGTTGATGAAGTCCTCGCTCTCGCTCTGCAGCACCACTCGCGTCCCCAGGCCGCGCGGCCCGCCGTAACCGTAGCCGTCGGCGAACTCCATCTTTTCCCAGTGGCGGGTGTGCGCCACGTAGCGCCCTAATCGCGGCTCCCACATCACCGAATGCGGGCTGTCGCTGATTTTCGCCACCCGCACATCCGGTTCCGGCGTCCAGTGCAGTCCGTCGGGCGAAAACGCGACACCTACGCCGTCGCCGCAGTTGTAGATCATCTTGTAGCGCCGGCTCTCCTCCGTCGCCGTCGGGTCTTTGTAGATTCCAGCCGTCACATTGCGCTTGCCGCGGTGGAAAACGTAGTTGTTCTCGCGCGAGCCGCGAAATTCCAAGATCCCGAGGTTGGGCCGTTCCCATTTGATGCCGTCCACCGAGGTGGCGTAGGCGATGACGTTGAACGACCACGGGTAGTCGGCGCACTCGTACCACATCTTGAAGAGGCGCTCTTCCTCGTCGTACATCACGGTGCCCATGACGATGACGTGTTCATCGCCCCCGACCTGTTGCGGCGGCTCCAGCTCGATGATTGGATTGTCGCGGTACTTGGTCGGCTGATTCAGCGTGCGGAAGACGTTCTGCCGTTCCCCGACGATGTGGTCGTCGACGAACAGCTGCTTGCGGGTCCCAACCTCAATAGGCGATTCGTCGGACATATCCACTTCCCCGTTCCTGGATCGATGGATTTTCGGTAAGACTCATCTTCGAACTCAACTCTTTCACTGCGTCAGACTGCATAGGGCAGGGTCGAGGTCTCGCCCTGGATCAGCAGCAAATCCGACCTGTAGCCTTCGATCTGGTCCAGGTCGACCAGGCACTTCGAAGCCGAGGGAATGTAGCGCATCGCATGCGCGCGCCGCCGCTGCTGTGTAATGTTGGCCGCCGACGCGTGCAACGAAAGGCTATGCAGAAATATGCAACCCCCTGCCTTCACGGGCACTGTCGCTTCCTGGGCCAGCACGTCGTCGGTCTCAAGCTTATCTACGCAGTCGGGCGGCACCATTCCCAATTTATGGCTGCCCACGACCATCTGCAGCGCGCCGTTTTCGAGGGTCACATCGTCCAGCGGCACCCAGGCCGTCACCCACGCGTGTGGAATCAGCCACGGCCACGACGTCGCGTCCTGGTGATACTCCTTGGCCGAGCCATGCACGGGCGGCTTCATGAACATCTCGTCCGCCAGCAGTTTGAGGTCCCGAGTTTCAAGGAGTTCCTCAACCACCGTGAGGATCTTTGGATGCTTGGCCAGCGACAGGAAGACGTCATCGTACCAGGCGAGGAACTCCAGCTTGCGCAACCTGTCCATCCCGCTCGGCCCGCCGTCGTGTTCGGCCTGAATCCCGGGCTCCTCGCGCAGCCACTCAGGGGGAACGTGCTTGAGCTTCCCCGACCCGATCTCCTGCGCACGGACGCGCAGCGCCTCGACCTCCGCCTCCGTCAGCAGCTCCTCCACCAACAGAAAGCCGTCCCGCTCGTACGCCATCTTCTGCGAGTGTGTGAGTGACATCCTTCTTTCTCTCTTTGGGAGTCGGTTTCCGCTTCCAACCTGGAATTGCGGGCAGCTTCTGGCAAAGCGGCCGCGCCCTGCATTGGGGCAATTCATCTGGCAACGCCGGAATCATAGTCAATCGCCGGGCATTCGTCAAACGGGGAAAATCCTCGCCTCCCCGCGGAACTTGCTACTCCAGTCTTCATCCACTAGAATATCGCAGACCGCCCTGGCAGGATCAGACTGCTGCTGGCGCAAGCCGCCATGAATTGGCCGGGGCCTCATTCCGCAGCACTTTAGACATATTCGATCCTTCAAGACGCGCCGGGTCCGACGGCACTTTCTAGCGGTTACTCCGAATTCAGGTTGACAAGGGACCTATGCCGGTGAATTGGCTAAGCTTTCCACCTTTCGTTCGTCTGAAAGTATCGACTAGCCGGTCGAATCATCGAAACAACCAGAGTGCCATCCCCCGAAGTTAGAGACCTCACACATGGAACGCGTACCCGGCAAACAGCTCTTCATCGACGACTACTTCATCGAGTCCCTGCAAGGCGCGCGCCGCGTCCTCAACCAGCCCCAAAAGCTGACCGTTGACGGTCCTCTCAACATCCCCTTTGACCGGCCCTGGGACACCAAGTTCGCCCAGCCCGGCCGCGTCGTCTACGACGAATTTAATCGCCGCTTCCGCATGTACTACCGCGCCTGGGACGGCGATCTCTCCTACCTTTGCGCGCTCGATTCCAGCGACGGCCTCAACTGGGAACGCCCCGAACTCGGGCTCGTCGAGTTCGACGGCTCCAAGCGCAACAACATCACCAATGCGCCCGCCGATCATCTGACCATAATCTGCGATCCGCGCGAACGCGACCTTGCCCACCGCTGGAAAATGATCGACAACAGGCCGTTCGGCGTCGACGAAGCAGGGAGGGAGCGCTGGCGGGCGCACTTCTCGCACGACGGCCTCGACTGGCATCTCTACCCCGAAGACCGCCACAGCGACCAGAAGATGCTTTTCAACTTTGGCTCCCCCCACGAGACCTTCGGCGGCGTCATCGATCCCGACGCGCCGTATGTGTATTACTCGCAGCGCGGCTCCAACCGCCGCACGCGCGTCCTCGGCCGTCGCGACAGCCGCGACTTCCTCAACTGGTCCGGCCTGCGCACTGTCATCGAGCAGGACTTGCAGGACCCGCCCGGCACCGAATTCTACTCGGCCGGCTTCGACCCTGTCGCCAGCACCAGCGGCGGCCTGCACGTCATCATGCTGCAGACCTTTCTGACCGACCTCTCCGAACCCTACGCCATCGCCGACGCCGAAAACTACTGGGGCGCAGGCGAGAGCGGCTCCAACGCCATGCCCGCGCGCGTCGACGGCTTCGTCGATTCCCAGCTGGCGGTCAGCCGCGACACCGTCTCCTGGACGCGCTGGCGCCAGCCCTTCATCCCGCGCGGTGAACCGGGCGCATGGGACGGGGGCATGCTCTACGCAGACGGCCCCGTCCTGTACGACGGCAAACTCTGGTTCTTCTATATGGCCGGCAACCTGACCCACAACGGCTACAGCGCGAAGCCGTGGGAGGGCCCATATTCGACGCCCAACCGTCGCGGCAAGGGCGTCGCGCAGCTACGACCGGACGGTTATGTCAGCGTCGAAGCGGAGTCCTACGCGCCCGGCGTTCTGACGACCCACCGTTTTCGGCAGGAAGAGGGCGGCCAGATTCGCGTAAACGTCGACGCGGCCGCCGGCGAGTTGCGCTACGAGCTGCTGGCCGACACCGGCGAGCCGATTCCCGGCTGCACGGTCGCCGACTGCGATCCGATCCGCACCGACTCGCTCGACGCCGGGCTCTCCTGGAACGGCAAGCCCGGCTGGCCGCCCGTTTCTGACAGCGCCCGCGCCCGTTACCCGAATCTGGTCCAGTCCGAGTTCTACGTGAAACTCCGCTTCCACATCGCTCCAGGCGCCAAACTCTACTCACTCACCATCCTCCCGCCTGAAGTCATGGAGTGGCTGGTCAAGATCTACACGCGCCTCGACTGATTCCAGCTGCCGCTTCCATTGTGTAAAATGCATTTCGAGAATGTGTCTCGATGAACGAACTGACCGGGAGAGCACAATGACCGACACAATGACCGACACATTGACCGACGAACAGTGGCGCCAATACGAGACCCAGGGCTACCTGCGCCTTGGCAAAGTTTTGAGCGACGAAGAACTTGCCATCCTCCAACAGCGCATGGACGATATCATGCTCGGACGCGCGCCGCTTGACTACAGCCGGATAGCCATGCAACTGGACCGTGAACCGGGAACGGGCAAGCCCGGCCCACAGACAAAGGGCCACAAAGGGGAGACTCTGAGTTACCGCAAGATCCAGGACCTGGAGTACGATCCCCACTTTTTGGCCTACATGCAAAAGCCGCTCTTCCAGCACATTTGCGCGCGCGTCTACGGCGAGACGACGCCGGTCGCCTGCTACCGCGCCATGTTCATGAACAAGCCGGCCCGCGAGGGCACACCTCTGATTTGGCACCAGGACCGCTGGCGCAATCTCGACCGCGATCCACTGATTACAATCTGGACCGCCCTCGACCCGGCGACAATCGAGAACGGTTGCGTCCATATCGTGCCCGGCGCCCACCACACGCTCATCAACCCGTCCAACCCGTCCGGCTTCATGACGCCCGAGCAGGCGGACGAGTTGACGCGCGACGCCGAAATCGTGTCCCTGGAGATGGAAGCTGGCGAATGCGTCCTCTTGCACAACCACTTGCCCCACAGTTCTGAAATTAACAACACAGATATCCCGCGCCGCGCCTTCAGCGCCTGCTACATGGATGCCGCGACAAAGGCATCAAACGGCGAGCAGTTCAACATTATGTTTGGGGCAGGCGCCTTGCAGCCCGAATTGGTCTGAGGGGCCGGGCAGTTCAGCGACCCTTTGGCGGGCGCAGTTCTGCCGAGTTTTCTTGGAGTTAGCGATGATCATACACAATGGCGGGCCGCTGCAGCAGCTCGACGAAATCGTTCTTTTTCCATTCGACGATCACAGCCTGCCACTGCAGTGCGGCGTCGAGCTCCACCTGGACGGCTACCATACGCCCTGTGGACGCACCCGCATCGTTGTCGGGCTGGGGGAGGAGGGCGCGCCGGACAGCGAACGCGTCGTCTACTACGGGAGCGTTCAACGCGTCGACGACATCCTGCTGATGTGGTACCTCGGCCAGGGCGACGAGCCCGGCTGGTTTGAAAGGGTCTGTTTCGCCACCAGCAAGGACGGTTACAAGTGGCACAAACCGCAGCTCGGTCTGGTCGAATACAAGGGCAACCGGCGCAATAACCTGGTCGATCTCAACCAGGGCAAACATCACGTCCAGAGCTGCGTTGTTTACTACGACCCCGACGAGCCCGACCCCAGCCGCCTTTTCAAGATGCTGTTCCAGTCGCGCAAATACGAGAACAGTTTCGCCGCTGCTTACAGCCCCAACGGACTGATCTGGCGCGAGTCGCCCAACAATCCGGTCGGCTCCTGGTTGGAGATGGCGGGCGGAACGATGCACAACGGCTGCTACTATGTCTCCGGGCAAGGCGGCGTGCATGCCGGCGGGGTCCGGCAATTGGTCTCATACATTTCATATGACTTCGAGAACTGGTCGCAGGCTTCCTGCATGGGCATGCGCCGCTCCAATGTCTCGCCGCGGCCAGCGGTCGCCGGCGGCAGCGCGGGCGAGCAGATCCACCTCGGCGCGGGTCTGTGGAATCGCGGCAATGTGATTGTCGGCTTCTACGGTATGTGGAACGGCCATCCCTCCAACGACCGCCGGCTTGTTTCGATGGACCTCGGCCTGGCCGTCAGCAACGACGCGCTCCACTACCGCGAGCCGGTCGCCGACTACCCGATCGTATCGGCGGCCGAGGATGGTTGGGAGGAGTTGCCCGGCGGTCATACCTTGGTCAATTACCCGGCCCTGATCCAGGGACAGGGATTTGAACAGGTCGGCGACGAAACACTCTTCTGGTATGCGCCGTGGCCCGAGCAGAGCAGCGACGGCGTGCGGGTCGCCAGCTGGCCGCGCGACCGTCTCGGTTACTTCCAGCCCTTCACCGCCGCGCGAATGCGGCCCGGGCAGGGCGCCCACGTCGTCTCTGCGCCCATTGATCTGGGCGACAAAGCGGCTAAGCTCGCGCTCAATGTCGATGGCCTCTCCGAGTACAACGCAGTGACGGCACAGGTCCTGAACGAACAATTGGAGCCGCTACCAGGGTATGCTGAAACAGAATGCATCGCGCCGACCGAATCCGGGCTCTGCCAGCCGCTTACCTGGCAGGGCAGAGAAACCGTCGAGCATGACGGCCCCATCCGCCTGCGGCTGAATTTCAGCGGCGTCCGCGCCGAAGACTTGAAGCTCTACACAGCCTATGTGACCGCGGCGACCTCTTGAATAGATCTTCGGTAGTCTTCCTCGAAAGACTCACAGCAAAGGTCAGGAGTTGCCATGTATGAGCGTGTGAAGGTTGCTGCAATCTCTTTTCGCCCCAAAAAGTGGGACAAGGCAGCCAACGCCGATCGCATGGAAGAACTCTTTGTTCGCGCTGCCCAGAATAGCCCGCGTCTTATCCTGACGACAGAGGGCGCGCTCGAGGGTTATGTCGTGATGGAGGTCGTAGAAGGAAGGGCATCCTCGGATGCACTGCTGGACGTCGCCGAGCCGGTCGACGGCCCTTACATTCGCCGGTTTCAAGAGTTGGCCAGGACGCTCAAGACCTGCCTGGCGTTCGGCTTCGCCGAGCGGATTGGAGACGAAGCCTACAACTGCGCGCTCTTTCTCGATCAGCAGGGCGACATTTGCGGCAAGTACCACAAGGTCCAGCTAGCTGAAGGTACGCATCCCACCTGGCACTTTAATCGTGTGGGCGCAAGCCTGCGCGCGTTCGATACGCCTATCGGCCGGGCCGGGTTCGTCATCTGCAATGACCGCTGGAATCCGGACATCGTGCGCGCCCTAGTTCTCGACGGCGCCCGCATCATTCTCATTCCCTCTTATGGCAGCAAGTCCAAGGAACAGAATCAGGCGGTTCTCGCCAGGGCGCGCGAAAACGGCGTCCCCATTGTCGAGGCCAACGTCGGCATGAACCTGGTCATCAGCAAGGGAGAGATCTGCGCCTACCAGTGGGGCAACGACCAGGTCACCCATGCAGTTATCGACGTTCCCGTTGCGCCCGGCCGCTCTGCCGCCCGCCAGGCCGAAAGGGACTATCTCGCAGCCCAGACGCCGGAAATGGAACGCCGTTATCGTAGCACGGCTGAAAGGGTCGCGAGGTCGGCCAACTTCTAGCCTCCGGCCGCCCGTGCGGCGGGGGCCAGCCGCCAGCCGCGACGGAATCTGGCAACCGCTGAAGTGTGGGCGGTCGCGAAGCGGACCCCGAGTTTTCTCAGGCAAATGCCCGGAGGATGGTTGCATGTACGACATTGCGATTCGAAACGGCGACATCATTGACGGCTCCCGCGCTGCCCGGCGCCGAGCCGACGTCGGCATCACCGGCGACAAGATCGTCGCCGTCGGCGACCTGAGCGCCACTGACGCGACTCGCGTGATTGACGCCGCCGGCCGGGTCGTTGCCCCCGGCTTCGTCGACGTCCACAATCATTCCGACGGCTGGCTGCTGAGGGAGACCCATCTGCGCAGCAAGACGAGCCAGGGCTTCACGACCGAAGTCATCATGGCCGACGGCATCTCTTATGCTCCTGTCAGCCGCCAAACAGCCCATGAGTGGCTCTTTTATCTGCGCGGCCTCAACGCTCTGCGCATGGAGGATTACACCGGTTGGGAGAGCCTGGCTGACTATATGGCCCTCCTCGATCGCCGCAACGTCCAGAACGTCATCACCCAAGTCCCCTACGCAAACGTGCGTACCCTCATCTGCGGTTGGGACTTGGACCCGCCCGACGACCTGCAGATGCAGTTGATTCAGAAGCAGGTTGAGCAGGGCATGGCGGAAGGCGCCTGCGGTCTTTCCACCGGGCTGGACTATGCCGCCCAGTGTTTCGCTTCCACATCAGAACTCGTGACCGCATGCCGGCCTATGGCAGGGGCCCAGGCGCCGTATGTCACTCACATGCGCTACAAAACCGGGACTCTGACAGCGCTGCAGGAGGCCGTCGAGATCGGTCGACGCGCCGGTGTTCCCGTGCACATTTCCCACCTCAAGGCTTCCACGGAAGCCGAGGGTGAGGCCATTCTGAACTATGTCGAAAGTGTAGCGGTGCATGAAGTCGACTTCACATTTGATGTATACCCGTATCTGCCCGGCTCCACCTTGCTCAACTACCTCCTGCCGTACCAGATTTGGCGCGACGGCCCCCTTGCGGCGCTGCCGAAACTGCGCAGCGCGGAGATGCGCGCACATATTGAGCGCAGCCTGCCGATCCATGCCTCGGATCTGGATGCGGTCAAGATCGCCTGGCTTCCGAGCAAAGAAAACAGTTGCTACCAAGGCAAGACCTTGGGTCACTATGTGGCAGAGGTCGGGAAAGAGCCTGTCGATGCGCTATGCGATCTGCTTATCGAGGAAAACCTGGCCGTACTGCTGGTCTTCTTCCACGGTGAGGACCGTTTCGTCGAGCCATTCCTGGCTCACGAGAAGTACATGATGGGAACCGACGGCGTCTTCCATGAAGATGGAGCCGTCCATCCCCGCCAGTACGGTTCCGCGGCGCGTCTCCTGGGATCATGTGTACGAAAAGGGTTGTTTTCGCTCGAAGACGCCGTCTGGAAGCTGAGCGGGGCGGCTGCTTCCCGCTTCGGCTTGAAGGGGCGAGGTTTTGTGCAGGAAGGATGCTACGCCGATCTGGTCGTTTTTGATCCTGATTCGGTCAAGGATCAAGCCACGTTTGAAGAGCCGCACAGGCTTTCGACCGGCATCGGTGACGTCCTGGTCAACGGCGTGCCCATTATTTGCAACGGTGAGCCGGTGGAACTGGTAGGTCCGTCACTCCCTGGGCGAGCCCTCCAATTCCGAGAATGACCGATCGGCGGTTTCTGGCCAGCAACAGAGTAATTTTTCTTGCGCTTCCAGTCAGGCTAGCCGGCAGGCGTCGTAGTCGGGGTGGGGGCCGCCCCAACCGGGCACTGTGACCACAGACCGGCCCCCACGCGCTTTGCCTCAGCGGCCGCGGCCTGAATGCGTGCCGCATAGATCCCCGAGGCGCCCGAGTCGTCAAACACGGCGTAACCCTGGCTCGCCAAGGCCTCATTCAAGAGCCTGCCGTCCGCCAGCCAGACATAGGCAAGCAACCGGCCAAGTTCGTCCCGCCCGCCGCGCTCTACAGCGACCGTCTGTCCGTTGAACAGATTGGCGAAAAGCGACGCTTGCCCCCCAAAACACTCGAGACCGCCTACGACTTCAGGGGCATCGACGTCGAACAGCAGAATTCTTTCCTGGGTTCCATCCTCGAAGCGCAGATCCAACGTATCTCCGTCAACGACATTGGTGATGACAGCCTGTTCCCGCCTGGCGTCTCCGGCCGTGTCCTCTTGCTCCGGCGTCGCCGGAGCAGGAGGTTCGGCGGCCACGACGGGCATATCGTCCGCGCCGGTAGCAGTCACCAGAGGCGCAAAGATCCATCCATTCTGGCCGTCGAAATCGATCCGATACCATTCTCCTGTCTCGTCTTTTGCGGTAATCGAATACTGTTCGCCCAGGGTGGCGCCGCCGATCCTGGCATAGTCGGTGCCGGGCCCTGCGCGTACGTTCATATCGCCGTTGATGATAGCCACAGATTCGTCGGGCGCTGCCGTCGCACTGCCGCCTACAACAGGTACATTCTCAGTGTTGGCCGCCGTCACAAATGGAGCGAAGAGCCAACCTGTTTGCCCGTTGAAGTCGATCTGATACCAGTCGCCGTCCGCGTTTTTTCCCGTTATCGGAAACTCTTGTCCAAGTGTCGCGGCGCCGACGAGCCCGTAGGTTGTTCCGGGGCCCTCCCGTACATTCATTTCGCCATTGACTGTCACGGAAGCGCCAGTTGGCAATGGAGCCTCGGCGGTTCCCACTACGGCTATATTTTCGGCGTTGGAGGCCTCAACAAAGGGGGCGAATATCCACCCTGCCTGACCGTTATAGTCGATGCGCCACCATTCCCTGTCCTCGCTCTGGCCGGTAATGGTATATTCCTGGCCGAATGTGGCAGGTCCAATCACGGCGCTTTCAGTGCTCGGACCCGCACGTACATTCATTTCTCCGTTGACGGTTACAAAGGCCTTTTTCTCCATCATTGCCGTGTCGTCTGCGGCGACCACCGGCACGTTTTCGGTATCGACCGCAGTCACGAACGGCGCAAAAATCCAACCGGCCTGGCCCTCAAAGTCGATCTGCCACCAATCGCCTTCGGCGTTCTGTCCGGTGACGGAAAACTCCTGTCCCAGCGTTGCGCCTCCGACGACAGCGTACTCCGTTCCCGGGCCTGCACGCACGTTCATGTCTCCATGAACGGTAACCCGCCCCTTGAGCATAACCTCCTCAGCCACCACGGCCGGCGTTTCGGTCGCGGCCGGTTCAAGCGTTGCGGTCTCTGTCGCAGTCGCAGTCGGCTGTGCAGCAACTGTTGCTGTCGCCGTAGGCGGTTCAGGTGTCGGTTGCGCCGGGGTTGCTTCTGGTACAGGTGTGGAGGTCGGCAGGACGGCGGCTTCCTCGGCTTCATCTCCGCGGCAGGCGCTCATTCCAAGAGCTAAGAGCAGGAGAAGGAACAAGGCATTTTCTCTGCCAAAGGGAAGGCACTTCAAAGTTCCTTCGACCTTTCCAACCCTACCTGGCCGGCGAGATTGCCGCAGCTCATCCTCTTTCGAAGTCATGTCAGGACCCCTCAGTCAGGCGGCTCCGTCTTCGCCGCGTCTACAATCAGTCTCACGGCAGCATCCTCGGGAATGCGGCCTGTGTCCAGCATCAGATGATAGTGGCGGCTGTTCTTCCAGTCCGCGCTGGCGAAAAATCTTTGGTACCAGTTGCGTCGCTGCTCGTCCGCCAAATGGATGATGCGTCGGGCCGTCTCGATTTCAGCCATTCCCCTACGTCGTTGAATGCGGCTTGCGCGCAGTTCTGGCGCTGCGTAAAGGTGTACGTGCAGCGCGGAAGTGTGCGCCTCCAGGATCAGTTGAGAGCCGCGCCCGATGAATACGGCGGAGCCTTTCTCAGCTAACGAACGAATGGCGTTCGCCATCTGCTCTACATAGGTCTTTTGATCCATCGGCCGGGTCCGACGGTTGGGGTCTGCTGAGAAGAGAGAGCGCATCTCCTGGCTGACAACGCCGGCGCGCGCCATTAGCTTTTCCTCCGCCTGCACAATTACTTCGACCTCGACGCCCGACCTCCTCGCCATTTCGGCCAGCACTTCCTTGTCGATGCAAGGCGCGCCCAATGCCACCCCCACTGCTTCAGCTATGCGCGTGCCGCGCGAGCCCAGTTCCCTCGAAATGGTAACGACTGCCATTCCAGCCTCCTTTGTACCCACTTAGCGCGCGCACGGGAACGGTGCCGGGTCGATAGACGACCTGCCCCCTACATTCGGACTCCGGTGGCAAGGCGTCGAACCTGACAGTGCTTCGGCGGCAGTCGTATTCGCCGAACCGGCACACGCAAATATCCGAGAGCGAACTTGACTCGTTTCAGAACGGAAAAGTAGCCTTCCTGTTCCAGCTACAGGATACGTCGATAGCACCAATGCGCGCAAGTTGCCTTCCGATGCACCAGAAATCCCGATTTCGGTGTGCGCCCGCGGCACGGATGAGGGACGGACCCGGCCCACGAGGTTCCGTTGCCCTGGCGCCTCCAAATAAGGTAGGATAGCGACCATGGATGAGATCTGTTCTTCTTCCGCTATGGAGTTGATTCGCGCGATTCGCGACCGCGAACTTTCGGCGCGCGAGGTTGTCGACGCCCATCTGGCTCGCATTGACACGACAAATGCGAGCTTGAATGCAGTGACAGTGGTCGCAGACGACGCGCGGGAACAGGCCAGAACTGCAGACGAGACCCAGGCAAAAGGAGAGGAGATGGGACCTCTGCACGGTCTGCCATTTACGGTAAAGGACACCTTTTCGACAGCAGGGCTTGTCAGTGGCCTGGATAGGCGGATCCGAAACAGGCAGTCCGTCGGCGTGGACGCGACCGTCGTATCACGCATGAAGCAGGCCGGGGCGATTCTTCTCGCTAAGTCCAACTGCCCTCCGTCAGGCAGCGGAAACGACACTGAGAACGCGGTCATCGGCCAGACTCGCAACCCGCTCGACCCCAGTCGTTCACCCGGCGGGAGCAGCGGGGGAGAAGCAGCCCTCATCGCGGCCGGCGGCTCTCCAATGGGACTGGGAAGCGATACCGGCGGCGGGCTGCGCGTGCCGGCAGCCTTTTGCGGCATCACCGCTTTAAAGCCAACCCAGGGCCGTGTAGCCAACACAGGCATCTACAACCAGCCCGGTGGATTTACCGACCAACGCACGCAGATTGGACCCGCGGCAAGGTGCGTCGGGGATCTTCTTCTGGCCCTGCGCGTCATCGACGGGCCCGATTATCGGGACGCAGGCGTCGTCGCCATGCCTATCTTCGACCCCGACCAAATGCCTCTGGAAGGACTGACCATCGCCTACTTTGCCTTCGACCCCGACTCCCTGGTTACTTCCTCGGTCTCGAACGCGGTGGGCCGTTCTGCGCAGGCTCTTGCACGCGCAGGTGTTCAAGTTGTGGAGAACCGACCGCTTGATCTTGTCGGCGGGGCCCGCGACCTCGATCGGGGATGGCGCAACATGGCCGGAACGCGCGGTCAAGATGTGGTCGAGCTACTCCACGCCTGGGACCAGTTCCGTACAAATCTACTCCAGTACATCCGATATTACGATGCCATTCTCTGCCCCGCCGTCCACCACACCGCGCCTTCGATCGGCAGGCGCGACGCCCAGCGCTTTGACTACACCGTCCCATTCAGCCTCACCGGCTATCCTGCGGCAGTCTTGCCGGTTGCCCAGGACAGTTACGGCCTCCCTGTTGCCGTCCAAATTGTCTCGCATCCATGGCGCGAAGACATCGTGCTCGCCCTCACCCGCCATTTGGAGCAGGAGTTCGGCGGCTGGCAGGCCAATTGTGCTGCCAACCTGCAACTCTAGCGCGTTTCCGGCGTATTGGTGAAAGAAAAGCCGCCAAATTGGAGGGAGCAATGGACGAAGAACGCAACGCCGAAACCGCAGCGCAGGAGACGAGCGAAGAGCAACAGGGAACGGCAGGAGGCGACGATGTCGCGCGCGAGGTCAACCGGCTTGTCGAGGCGATGGCCGGGGCTGTGAGCGGTGCCTGGAACAGCAGTCAGCGGCACCAGCTGGAAGCCGATCTGCGCGGCTGTTTGGCGACTCTCGTTGACAACCTTGAGGAGGCGCTCAACCGGTTCGGGCGCAGCGAACAGGGACAGGAGTTGCAGGACCAGGCCGCCAAGGTCGCTAGTCGCGTCCGCGAAAGCGCGCTCGCGGCTGAACTGAAGGACGGACTGGTCCAGGGATTGAGGACGGCTGCTGACGAAGTCCAGAACTTTGCGGCCAACTTCGAGGAGCGCGAGCAGGAGGCCGACTCTTCTCAGGACATCAAAATTGAAACGGATTTGGACGAGCCGGGCCGCGACCGTGAACACGAGGGGCCGCCAAATTAACCTCCAAACGAGCCGCTGTCGGATTCAAGGGAGTGCAAAAAAGAGTTTTGCCACTCTCAGAATGCCCTGGCCCCAAGGCACGCGATGGGAGACACCGCTGCTGTCTTTGAAGCTGTCCAGGTTCTCCAGATACCACATGTAGTTGCGGACCAGCGCCTCTTTGTTGCTGAAACGCGGCTGCCAACCCAACATCCTCTGCGCTTTCGCTACCGAAACGAATGAGTCGGTGGCCGCGGTCTCATACACCCACTTGTACAGCGGTGAGAGACCGAGCCGTTCCAACAGTCGCAACGTCCAGATGGCGGGGCCCGCCGGCAATGGGACCACGCGTTTGCCCTGCCCCGCAAAGTCGAGCACGGCCTGGTAGTCTTCACGCATTGTCGTGAAATCGGTCGCGCCGACGTTGAATGTGTCGTTTACTTCAGCTTCCGGCAGGGTCGCAGTGAGATAGATCGCCGCGCACAAGTCCTCGACGTCCAGCAGCTGGTACCGATTCTTGCCGCTGCCCAGCATCGGGAAGTTTCTGCCGTCCTTCGCCCAATCGTAAAAGAGCGCAAATACGCCCAGCCGTTCCGGCCCGATAAAAGTCTTCGGTCGGATGATCGGCACACACATCCCTTTGCGCCGGAATTCAAGGCAGATCTCCTCGGCCCCGATTTTCGCTTCACCGTAGGGGCCGACGCCGACCAACGGGTCATCTTCGTCCAAAGGATGGTGATCCGGGATTCCATACACAGCGGTGGATGAAATCTGGACCGTCCGCTCGACTCCGGCCTCCTTGGCGACCTGCAGCACATTGCGAGTGCCGTCAATGTCGGTGGAATAGATCTCCTCCGGGCTGTAAAGCGGGAGCGCCGCCGCGGCGTGAACTACCAGGTCGACGCCCTCCATTGCCTTTCGCACCGCGTCGAGGTCCCGAATGTCTCCGTCCACAACCGTTATCGCCCCCCGTTCCGGATAGTCAAAGGGAACGATGTCCAGTGACACCAACCGAATGCCGCGTTTGCGCAGATAGCGGACCAGGTTGATGCCCAGAAAGCCCGCTCCGCCCGTGATCAGCCAGGTCTGTCCAGCCGCTTGACGCTCGTCCTCCGCTGCTGCTGGAAGCGGAGAAGACGAGGGGTCTAATGCGCGCGCAGGACTGCTTCTCTCAGCGGCCGGATTCGGGCTCTCTCCTTCTGTTGTTCGGCTATTCATTGCACTCGCCATTCGCTGTTCGACCGCCATCTGTATCAGGAACCGCTCTCCCCTTCAATCCAGCACTGCAAGAGAGAACGCGTCGAATCAAAGGCAATTTCTGTCGGAAGCTCTTCCGGCCTGTACCAGCCCGCTGCCTGGACGTCGTCCGCCACATACGGGATGGCCGCTGAACCTGCCGGGCCTGCTTCAAAGGCCAGGACAATCCCGATTCGTTCGCCACTGTCATTGACCATAGGAAAGATTTCCAGGAGGCAACCAATGTCCACCGACAGCCCGATCTCTTCGTTCAGCTCCCTTTGCAGCGCATTGAGCGGCATTTCTCCGGCGTCCATATACCCGCCGGGCAGCGACCATTTGCCCTTCGCAGGATCGACTGCGCGTTGCACTAACAGGACGCGTCCTTCGTGCAGAATCAGGGCGATCACGGCAACTTTGGGGTCATGAAACTGGACAAAACCGCAGGCTGCGCAAACGGGCCGCACAGCGTTGAAACGCGACTCCTCTGCAATCGGGCCGGCGCATAATGGGCAGTACCGAAATCTCCTGTTCATTAAGGGAAGTATAGCACCTGCCGGACCGAAATGGTATACTTGCGTCATGATTTCTGCCGAAAAAGACGGCTTGGTCGAGACCGGCCAAACGGCTACACGCGAGAGACCGGCCCGCAGCGCACTGACGCGCACCGGCGGCTTTCTCACCGGTTTCAGCCACACACTTCAGCCCTACATTGGCTGCCGTTTTGGATGCAGCTACTGTTATGTACGTAACTCCAGCGTCCACCGTTTCAACAGCGGAGGGTTGGAATGGGGCAACTACGTTTATCCACGTGTTGGCATCGCCGAGCAGTTGGAACGCGAACTGAAGCGGCTGGAAGAGAGAGACCAGCTGGCGCAAACAGCCGTCTACATGTCGTCCTCAACCGACCCCTACCAAGGGGCCGAGCGGCGTTTCCTGTTAACCCGCCGGTGCCTTGCGGGCTTTTTGAGGAGACCGCCCGGCCTTCTTGTCATTCAGACACGGTCACCCTTGGCGGCAAGGGATTTCGACATGATGGCGGCACTTGGCGATCGCTGTCTTCTCAATGTCTCGCTGGAGACTGATCGCGATGACGTGCGTCGACGACTAACGCCGCGCTGTTCCCCAATTGGCAAACGTCTTGCCATGGTCGGCCAGGCACGCGCGGCCGGCATAGCGACCCAGGTGACAGTCAGCCCGTGCTTGCCGTACTCCGCGGTCGAGACCTTTGGAGAGCTCTTGCTCAGCACCTGCGATCGGGTCGTGGTGGACAGTTTCGTCGCCGGCGACGGCTGTGGCGGCAAACGTACGGCGCGTACGGACATTCCCGCACTTTACGTAGAATCGGGCTGGCATGACTGGCAGTCGCAGAACGAAGCCCATCGACTCTACCAGTGGCTGCGCGATCGGATCGGCGAACGGGCTGGCTGGTCCCAGGATGGGTTCACGCGGCAGGCCCGCCGCGTTACCGGCCGGGCTCGAAAATTGGCGGTGGAGAAACCGCAAGAGAGGTCAAGCCTACTGTGACTTTATATGGCGGCATCGAAGCAGGGGGAACAAAATTTGTCTGCGCGGTCGGTTCAGGACCGGATGACATTCGTGCTGAGATTCGCATCCCCACGGAATCACCGGACACCACGTTGGGTTCCGTTGTCAGCTTCTTCAAGCAGCAGCAGGAGCAACACGAGATCGCCGCGATCGGCGTCGCTTCCTTTGGCCCCGTGGACCCGGACCCTGAGTCGCCCGGCTTCGGCTACATTACAAACACGCCCAAGCCGGGTTGGGCCCATACGCCGGTCGTCCCGCTGCTGCGCGATGCCTTCGGCTTACCCGTCGGCTTCGACACCGATGTTAACGTCGCCGCGCTCGGTGAGCATCGTTGGGGCGCAGCCAAGGGCATCGATACATTTGTCTATCTGACTATCGGCACCGGCATCGGCGGAGGCGGAATGGTCGACGGAAAACTGATGCACGGGCTGCTCCACCCGGAAATGGGCCACATCGCCATACCCCATGACCGCGAGCGCGACCCTTTCGCGGGCGTTTGTCCATTTCACGGAGACTGCTGGGAGGGGTTGGCGAACGGTCCTGCCCTTGAGGCGCGTTGGGGGCAGCCCGGTGAGACTCTTCCGGCCGCGCACGAAGCATGGAAACTGGAGGCCCACTACCTGGCGTGGGGCGTGGCCATCATCATGATGATCCTCTCCCCAAAGGTGATCGTGATGGGCGGCGGTGTTATGGAGCAGGAGCACATCTTTCCGCTTGTGCGCCAGAATGTGAAGTCTCATCTGAACGGTTACATCCAGAGCGAAACCGTGCTTGAAGGGCTGGACGACTACATCGTGCCGCCGGCCCTGGGTGGCCGTTCCGGGGTTCTGGGCGCGATCGCTCTCGCACAGCAGGCCCGCGATCGCAGCTAGCCGGCTCTGGTCGCTCCCGGTCTCAGGCGCCCCTACAGTATCCGCATGACCTCATCCGCATGACCTCTCTCTTTGATCCTGCGCAGCATCCGCACCGCCGCCGCAATCCGCTGACCGGCGAGTGGATCCTCGTCTCACCCCACCGAATGTTACGTCCGTGGCAGGGCCAGACCGAAAGCGAGCTCCGGCCGTCTCTGCCCCGCTATGAACCGGACTGCTACCTGTGCCCCGGCAACGAGCGCGCTGGCGGGCTGACCAATCCCGTCTATGACCACACGTTTGTCTTTACGAATGACTTCGCTGCCCTGCAAACCGATACGCCTGATGGCGAAACCAGGTCCAGCCGCTTTTTCCACTCGCAGGCAGAGAACGGCGTATGCCGCGTCATCTGCTTCAGCCCGCGTCATGACTTGACGCTGGCGCGCATGGGCCGGCCCGCCATTCGCCGCGTGGTCGACTTGTGGGCAGAACAGGCCGCCGAGCTGGGGCTTGACCCGAATATCGGCTATGTACAGCTCTTCGAAAATCGGGGCGCAATCATGGGCAGTTCCAACCCACATCCTCACGGCCAGGTGTGGGCTACCCGCCGCTTGCCAACGGAACCAGCCAAAGAGGACCGTGAGCAACGCGTCTATTTCAAGAGGTATGGCGCGTCGATGCTGTTGGACTATGTGGAAGTGGAGCTTTCAGAACGGACCCGGATTGTATTGGCCAACGAATCTTGGGTCGCGCTGGTGCCTTTCTGGGCGGTCTGGCCCTTTGAAACGCTGGTTCTGCCTCGCAGGCATGTAACGCAGTTGGCTGATCTGACGCCGTTAGAGAGGGATGCCCTCGCTGACATGCTCAAGCGGCTGCTGACGCGCTACGACAATCTCTTTGCGACCAGCTTTCCCTATTCGATGGGCTGGCACGCAGCGCCCACCGACGAAGGCGACCACCTCCACTGGCAGCTTCACGCCCACTTCTACCCGCCGCTTCTGCGCTCGGCCACGGTAAAGAAGTTCATGGTCGGCTACGAAATGCTTGCCGCGCCGCAGCGCGACCTGACGGCGGAACAGGCAGCGGACCAGCTGCGGCTCGCCAGCGAAGTTCACTTTGAAGATGTGTGAGATTTTCCTGCGGGGTTGCGGTAAGCTTTTCTGGCGGCCTGGTAGGCGTCGCCGCCGTGGCAGTCGTTGATCACAAACAGTGGAAATCTTTCGACCTCCAACTCGCGAATTGCCTCGCTCATCAGGTCGTCGTAAGCAATGATCCGACTACTGAGAATCTGTCGCGCCAGGAGAGCGGCTGCTCCGCCAACTGCGGCGAAATAGACGGCCGTATGCCGCACCAACGCACGCTTGACCTCCTCGGAACGGCTTCCCTTGCCTATCAGCCCGGCGACTCCCCGCTCAAGCAGCGGAAGCGTATATGGGTCCATCCGACCGCTGGTCGTAGGGCCCGCTGGCCCGATCGCCGCGCCCGATTTGGCCGGCGCCGGCCCGACGTAGTAGATAACCTGGCCGGCAAGCGGCAGAGGCAGCGGTTCTCCTTTCTGCATCGCTTCGAAGAGTCGCTGATGCGCCGCGTCTCTGGCCGTATAAATCCGGCCGGTGAGCAGGACCTGCTCTCCAGCCCGCAGTGACTTCACGGCGACGTCATCGAGCGGGGCCGTAACCGTTCTTGTCATCACAGCTCCAGCGTTGCTCGTCGCGGCGCCGAGCAGTTCAGATTGACAGCCATCGGCAGCGCCGCGATGTGCGTTGCCAGCGTCTCGACGTGTACGGCCAAAGCGGTCACAGCGCCGCCCAGACCCTGGGGCCCGATCCCGAGCGAATTGATTGCCTCCAGCAACTCTTCTTCTAGTTCTGCCAGGTGAGGAACGGGGTTTTCGCTTCCGATTGGTCGCAACAGCGCCTTCTTGGCCGCGATCCCGACGGTGTCCAGCGAGCCGCCGATGCCCGCGCCGACGATGAGAGGAGGGCAGGCGTTGGGCCCCGCCTGTTCGACCGTCTCCAGAACGAAACTGCGCACGCCATCTATCCCGACTGCGGGCGGGAACATCTGCACGCGGCTCATCAGCTCGGCCCCGAATCCCTTTTGCAGCGCGCTGACCTTGAGCCCGTCTCCGGCCACGATCTCCCAATGGATCAGAGCGGGGGTATTGTCTCCAGAGTTCACGCGCAGAAGCGGATCGTTCACGACCGACTTGCGCAGGTCGGCGTATGCATCTCTCGTTGCCTCCTGCAAGGCATTGTCAATCGTACCTCCGCTGAAATGCACATCCTGGCCGACTTCCACGAACAGAATTGCCATGCCCGTGTCCTGGCAAGTCGGGATCGTTTCGGTTTCCGCGTAGGCTGCGTTCTCCAACAGGAGATCGATGACCTGCTGGCCGGTGGGCGACACTTCTTCGCCCTGCGCTCTACGCATCGCCGCCAGATAGTCATCAGGCAGACTGTGGGCGGCCTGGCGCAAGAGCGCGGCAACCGCCTCTCGCACATCTCCCACGTCGACAGTTCGCAATTGCCATTCCTCCTGTACCGAATCAGCTGGGCGCTTGACGCCTGCGGAGTATCAATCGCCGGTCCTGCCGCCTGGTCAGTCGCCGAACGATGCGACGATTTGCGCGAATCGGGGGTCCCCGGCCGCGAGTTCTGCTGCGCGTTGAAAGCCTGAAGCCACCGCGGGGTCGGAGTTGTCGAGCAGATAGCGCCCCCATGCCCCCAACGCGTGAATCTCCGCCCGCTCCGGGCGCAGCGCTAAGGCGTTTTCAGCGTATTGAACGAGAAGCGCCCCAACTGTGTCGCCGAATCCGAAAGCCGCGGAATCGCCTGGGATCGGAATGTCGCTTAAGAACCGCTGCCGCCCGACAGCCCAAAGCGCGTCGAAAGCAGTATTCCAGTCTCCGGCAAAGACATGGCCCAGCAAAGGATACTGGCTGGCCTTGGCGAGTTGGCGGCTGACTTCAAGATGGTGGCGAATCCAGGCGGCATTCCAGTCAACTGTTCCGTTTTCGGGAGCCATTTCCCTGGCGCGCTCAATCTGGGCCAGCGCGTCCGCGTACAGCCCTGCTTCTGCCAGTGCCAGCGCCTCGTCGTTCAAGGCGTGCAGAGTCTCAGATTCACTTCCGACCAATGACCTTGGAGCCGCTTCGACAAGCGCTTGCCCGTCCCACGTGAAGAATCGCGCCTTATATAACTGCACTCCACAGGCATAGCAGAAAACATAGGGGTCGCTGTTGTTCAGCAGGAGATCCCGCCGTCCGTCGCCGTTCAAGTCGGTTACGGACCCGGCATCGGGTGTGCTGTTGAAGCTGCTGATTGCTACCCGGAGCGACTCGCCGTCCCAACGAAGCAGTTCGATACATCCACCGTGCGCGCCGGCCCCCCCTCGCACAAACAGCCAGATGCTATCCGCGTCAATGTCTACCTGCTCGAGCGAGTGCTCGTCCAGGAAATTCACGCACGCCAGTTCCACTCGGCCCAATTCCGACCAATGGCCTGCCTCCGTAGCGTGTATGGAAACCTTGTGCATATAGGAGTCGTCATCCGGCGGAAGCCCGTAAGTAAATGCCACGTGCACTGGTTCTTCATCACCGTTTTCGAGCAGTCGTGCTGCCACGCCGCGTGCCGGGTCCTGCACGATGCCATATGTCTCAGCCAATTGGCCTATCAGGGCATCGACACTTGGGGGCGGAACCACAGTTGCCGCGACCGGAGCCGTTTCGGATCTTCCTTCAAACGCCGCAGCCAATTCGTGATAGCGTGCATCGTCAGGCGCCAATTCCGCGGCCGTCCGAAATCGTCCCGAGACTGTGGCATCGCGGCGATTTACCAGGAAACGGCCCCAGGCGCCCAGGGCGTGGATTGCCGCCCGCTCGGGCTGTAGCGCTATCGCTGTGTCAGCATACTGATTCAGGAATTCTCCGACGACAAACTCAGAGCTGACAGCCGCGAACTCTTCGGGAATGGGGGCATCGCCGGCGACCGTCGGCAGGCCGATAGCCCACAGTGAATCGAGTGCAGCCTCCCAATCGCCGGCAAACACGTGACCCAGAATCGGAAACTGGCTCCTCGCTGCCTCGCGTCGGCTCTCCTCAAGGTGGTGCCGAATCCAGATCGCGTTCCAAGCGACCGTATCGTCTTCCGGGGCCATCGCCTGGGCCTGCTCGATTTGCAGCAGCGCATCTGCAAACAGGCTCGCTTGAGCCAGCTCAACGGCACGGTTGTTCAAGTCCCGCAGTTCTTCACCAGTTTCGTCCGCAAGCGGCGTCGGAACCACTTCCACGAAAGACTGCCGATCCCAATAGAAAAGTTGCGCCCAATACTGCGTAACGCCGCAAGCGTAGCAAAAAACGTAAGGGTCACTGTTGTCGATCCGCAGATCCAGCTGGCCGTCTTCATTCAGATCAACCAGGGCTCCAGCGTCAGGCCTGCTGCTGAAGCCGGAGATAGTGACGTCCAGGCTTTGGCCGTCCCAGCGCAGCAGTTCAAGGCAGGAGCCATGCGCGCCCGTCCCGCCCTTCACAATCAGCCAGACCTCATCAGGCTCGATCTCGACCTGTTCCAGCCAGGACTCTTCCAAAAAGCTGACACACTCCAGCTCGCTTCGTCCAAGTTCAGTCCAGCCGTCTTGCGCCGGCGAGTGGAGAGAAACTTTGTGCATAAAGCTCTCGTCTTCGGGAGGAAGACCGTTGGTAAAGGCAACGAAAAGGGGCTGCCCTTCGCCGCTCGCGATTTGCTTCACACTCACCCCGCGCGCCGGATCCTCAGCGATGCCATAGTCGGCGGCCAGCTGGCCTGCCAATTTGCCGGTATCGGGCGCCTCGAAACTGGCGGCCGGCGTTGGCAGTCCTGCGGCAGGCAACATGGCGGGTTGGGCGCACGCCGCCAAGACGAGAGTCACGAAAAGAATTTTTGAAATTGCTGGGGGTATTGAGAAGATTCGCATGAAGAATTCCGGCTCTCACCGGTTTCACCCGGAAACCGGTTGCTTGCTGACGACGCAGGCACTACCGGACAAATCGCCGGTTGCGCGGATGACAAGCCCAAAACTCGTGTGAGAAGTCGTGTCAGAGCGTCCCTTCGGCACACAAGCCCGTTAGTCCTGGCTGCCGGATGTCGCTTTGTCGCGGCAACAAAATGTGGACGGCCCACCAATGGTCGGTGCGGGCCAATGACCATGGGAAAGGCGGTTCTCGCGCACGCGCAGACTATATCACGGATCAATAGCCGCATCAAGATATCTGCCTTCCCATCGTCGTGAAGGCACGCGGTCTTGCCTCGCAGCCAGCGCGATGTTAGGGTACACGGCAGCCCACCCGTCGATAGACAGGCAGCCCACCGGCGGCGACCCTCATGGCCAAACCAGAACTGATCGACGATTTGCGTCAGAATTTCATCGCCTACTTTCACCTGTTTCACGGTCAGCACGGCGTTTGCTTCCACGAGGACGAGCAGGTCGCATGGATCATTGCCAACAGGCCGCCCGGCAACCACATCCTGCGGTCGAGGTTTACCCTTGCTGGTGTTGAGGATCGCATCGATGCTCTGCTTGACGACATAGGTGGTAGAACCGATGCCTGCCGCTGGCTCTTGTTTCCTGCCGATCAGCCCCATGATCTTGGCGAGCGGTTGGCCAAGCGAGGGCTGGTGGCCGGTGAGGGCGAGTATTGGATGTTCCGGCCGCTCGGTGAGCTGCCTGGCCATTCCGCCCCCGGCGGATTCCGCGTTGTTCGTGTATCGACCGCGCCGGACCTGCGCTCCTGGTGGGCCGCCTCCGCGCGCGGTTTCGGCACGACCCAGCGCGCCGCCCAGCTCTGGTATGATGCCTATCGACGCCACTCCCTCGGCGCCCACGCTTACGCCCGCATCTATAGTGGTCATGTTGGCCGCGAAGTGGTTACGACGGGCGCTCTCATTCTGGCCGGCGGCATCGCAGGAATTTACGATATCTCCACGCCGCGGCCCTTCCGCGGCAACGGGTACGCCTCCGCCCTCGTGAGTCATCTCCTGGCCGAAGCCCAACGTCTTGGTTACTCCCACGCCGGCCTGCAGACGGCAAATGAAGGAGAGTTCTACTCTCGCCTGGGTTTCGAAGCCAGCTACCGGGAAAGGGAGTTCTTCTGGATCGCGGATACGTAGACTCTTGCATCAATCTCTCGTACGCCGAATAGTGCGACCTCACAAACACTCTGATACACTGAGCCGACGGGCCTTATCGCAGCCGTCATAGTTCTCAATTGGTGAACTCTATGCAGAATGAATCTGCTGACGCGTCTCCTGCCGGCGGAAGCACAGCGGGGCCGCGCCTGTCCGCCAAAAGGCGGGTCTTTACGCTGGCCTGGCCCGTAATTGGTGAGAGTTTTCTCGAGACGATGTTGATGGTGGTCGACACCTGGATGGTAGCCCAGCTGAGCATTGCCGCCGTCGCCGGCGTTGGCGCCTCGGTCCAGGTGATGTTTTTCGTCATCGCCGCGCTCGGCTCTCTGAGCGTAGGCAGCAGCGTCCTCGTGGCGCAGGCTTTCGGCGCAGGCAAATTGGCAGACGCCGCCCGCCTCTCCCGCCAGTCAATCGTGTGGAGCCTCATACTTGCCATTCCGCTCGCCATCCTCGGGTCGGTGTTTGCAGTCCCAATCATGGGTCTCTTCGGGGCTGAAGATGATGTAACCCGCATCGGCGTCGAATACCTCCAGGTCTCGATGGCAACCGTTGTCGTGCTGATCGTCCTGCTCATCGGTGGCGGCGCACTGCGGGGACTGGGTGATTCGCAGACGCCAATGCGCGTAACCGCTGTGGCAAATGTGGTCAACGTGTTCTTGAATTACGGTCTGATCTTCGGGTATGCCGGTCTGCCTGCCCTCGGAGCGGTTGGGAGCGCTTGGGGGACATTCTTCTCGCGTCTACTGGCCGCCGCCCTTCTGCTCTACGTCATGTGGCGCGGCAGACAGGGCGTTTCGATTGCAGGTCGGGGGGGATGGCTGCCGGACTTCAAAGTGGCGTCGTCCGTTCTGCGCGTCGGTGTTCCGGCTGCGCTCGAACAGTTGCTCATTGCGTCGGGATTTACGCTCTTGACAATTATCGTCGCCAGCCTGGGCACTGCTGCCCTTGCAGCCCACCGAATTGCCTTCAATGCCCTCTCTCTGTCATTCCTACCCGGTTTCGGCTTTGGAATCGCCGCGACCGCGCTCGTGGGACAGTCGTTTGGCGCGCAGGAACCGGAACAAGGCGCTGAAGTCGCCGACATCGCCACCCGTTGGGCAATCCTGTGGATGGCCGCGATGGGGCTCGCTTCCGTCTTTCTTGCGGAGCCGATCGTACGCCTCTATACCAATGATGAGGAGGTTGTGCGCGCCGGCACGGCAGCTATCAGGGTCGTTGCGCTGGCGCAACCGTTCTGGGCCACGCTCTTCGTTCAGTCGGGCGCACTGCGTGGGCTGGGCAATACTGTATTTCCATTGCGCTCAAACACAGCAAGCATCTGGTCGACCATGGTCATTGCCTGGCTGGTTGTCACTTTCTTTGACGGCGGCCTCGCCCATGTGTGGGGCGTTTTTCTCATCACTTCGCCAGTGAACGCCGTCATCCTTTGGCGCCGATTCCGTCGCGCGGTGAGAGAGTGGTCGCAAGCGCTGGATGAGCGGGTCTTGCAGAGCGCGCAAGCGTAGAATTCGACTTCGATTGCAGCCGAATAGAGAATGAATTCCGAGATATGCGCTTAACAGGCTGATTCAGCGGTGAGCTATGATCGAACCCTATCCGATTCCCGCGGCGCGACATCGAGTTGAAGAGAAGATTCGCCGCAGCCACTTCATCACGACGCTGGCTCCCGCCCACACGGTTGAGGAAGCAAGAGCGTTCATCAAGGATGTTCGGGCTGAGTTCGACGCTGCCAACCACAACTGTTGGGCCTACCTGGTTGGGCCGCCGGGATCGACCGCGCAGGTGGGCCTGAGTGATGACGGAGAACCACACGGAACGGCAGGCAGACCCATGTTTACCGTGCTTCTCCACAGCGGCCTGGGCGACGTTGCCGCGGTCGTGACCCGCTATTTTGGTGGCGTGAAGCTGGGCAAGGGCGGGCTTGTAAAGGCCTACAGCGGCGGCGTTAAGTTGGCATTGGAGGGAGTGCGTCGCGTCGAGAAAGTGCAGAGATCGAGCCTGAACGTCGTCATCGGCTACAGTGCCGTAACAATGTTTCAGAGGATGCTGCCGGAATTCGAGGCGGAGATCGTTGCCCAGCAGTTCGCTGCCGACGTCTCCTATGAGCTTTCGATGCCGGACTGGCACATTGAACGATTTACCGCCCGCCTGGCCGATCTGACGAACGGTCAGGGGCGCATTTTGCTTGACCCGCAGGCTCAGCGAGGACACTGATTTCGCCGATCGATTCCAGGACCAGATCGGCTGATTGCTCCAGTACTGCGCCTGAGGAAGCGCCGGTCAGCACCCCCACCCGCAGCCCTGCCCCAGCCGCGCGCCCCATTTCAAGGTCGGTCGCGGCGTCCCCAACGACAACAGTACGCGACAGCGAAACGCTCAACTTTTCGGCGGCAGCCAGAAGTGCGTCAGGCGCCGGTTTGTGCCGGTACGGCCCATCGCCCCCTGCAGTGAAGTCGACGTAGGGCGCGATGTCGAACGAGGCCAGCGCCGACTCCGTGTGGCTGGCGTCGTCATTGCTAATCACTGCGATCTTCACGCCGCAATCTTGTAGTGAAGAGAATAGCGCCTCCAGACCGGTCGTCGCCTCCAGGTGGCGCGACCCTTCAAACAGCGGCGCAAACTCTTCCCGCACCAACCGCTCGCAGCCGCTCCAATCCTGCTCGGGGCCGGTATGCTGGAACAGGACCGTCACCAAGGCGTATCCGATCGCAACATTTGTCGAAGTCGCGAAGGGTCCTCGCGCATCGAACGAGCCGGTCGCCGAGTCATACCCCAGGGTTCGGTACAGTTCCGCCCGGACAATCGATTGGCCCGCGAAGTTCGCCACCAGGCGCTCCACGCCCGCCAGAAACGGGGCCCGCAGGCTGGCGCCAAAGTCAAACAGAGTCCCGTCTTTGTCGAAGGCGATGAGGTCGGCGTCAAAACGGTAGCTGCCGAACTGAACTAGACCCATTGTATGCAGGAATTGACCTGGAATGTCTGGTCTGGAAGCTTTCGAGAGGGGCGGAGACTATCGGCTATCGACTATCGGCTATCGTTTGAGGCGTTTGTCAGGTAGTCCTGCCCGATGACGATGCGCAGGTCAGTTGACTCGGACTGGAGCAGGCCGGGCATGGCGTGCGAGGAAGCGGTCAAGTTGAGTTGCCGGCCTATCTCCCGCACAAGGCTCTCGTCAGTGTTGTAGTTCACCAGGAGGGTCCGCCGGTAATCGCTGCGGTCCGCGTCACCGATTGCTACGACGTTCCAGCCTTTGGCTTCGAGTTCTTGCCGCACCCTCGCGGCGACGCCGTACTGGGAAGTGCCGTTCAGGACCTCCAGCCTCGCATCTCTTGCATTCAAGACTCGGACGAGAGGGCGCGGGCCGCCCAGGACTTCGCCGGCTTCGACGATGTTCGTTCGCGCCGGGGCGACCGGCTGCGATGGAGAGCCCGATAGTGCCGTTGTTCCCGAGTCGCCCGCCGCTACAGCCACCGGACCGAAGAATTGCCTCAGCGCAGGCCGAATCAGCTCCCGGTTGGGCAGCAGTATCCAGGCCTTGTTGTGGCTGTACGTTTCCGTTCCGAACCGGTTATCCAGCACCAGCTGACGAAACTCGAATTGGCCGGATTGGACGTGAAGCGCGACGTCGGCAATCTTCGCAGGCGGCATATCCGTACTCACGCTGCCCCACATCGTGTTCATCAGCTGGGGGGCCCTGGAGAGCAACGTTGGAATCATGTCCGTCGACAGCACCTTGTCGGCCACGGCCTGAAGCAGCTGCTGTTGACGCCCCGCCCGCCCATAGTCGCTGTCCATGTTTCGCGTGCGCGCATATTTCAGCGCGGTCTCGCCGTCGAAGTGGTGCCGCCCAGCGCTCAGTTGAAACGTCTGAAAGCCGAAATCGGAAGTCGGATACTCAGGGTCGTAGATTGGCTGCTGCACGTCAACCGTAACCCCGTCGATTTCGTCTATGAAGCGGATGAATCCATTGAAGTTGGCCTCGACGTAGTAGTGCACAGGTTGGCCGATGAAGCTGCTTACCGTATCCATCGCAAGCTGCGGACCGCCGCCGGGATAGCCTCTCTCTTCGCCCAGGGCATAAGCAACATTGATCTTTGTCGTCAGATTGTAAGCGGGGATAGGCAGCCACAGATCCCTGGTCAGGGAGATCATTCCCGCAACTCTCCCCTCGAGGTCAAGCGTCAGCAGAATCATCGTGTCGGTGCGCGGCGGCTCCAGGTCACTGACCCGGTCATCGGAGCCCAGCAACAGGATGTTGACCTGGCGGTCCGGCACGAAAATGAGGGGTGATGCTTCGACCGAGCTGTTGTCCTGGCTGGTAACGACTGGCTGCTCAGTCTGACCTACGGGAGCCGTATCTGCCTTCGTTTCAACGGGAAGTTCCAGCGCAAGCTCAGGAAAGTTCCTGGTCAGGGCATAGCTGCCGGCCTGTTCTGCGAGTATGCTCCCGACAAAGAATGCGAGAACGAGGAGAAGGATCGAGCAGAACACGCCCGCAAGGACGGCTAGAGGCTTGGCCCAGGGGCTACGTCTCCGAGCCGGGGCAGGTGTCAAGACGTCGGCCCCAAACCGCCGTCGTGAGAAGAGTCTGACCTTCGGCATAGTGTCCGTAATTATAGCATGGGTTCTGGCTGACAACCAATCGGATGTGATGCGAGGGGGGTCGGATTTGACTTCGCCAACTGGCGTCGCGGCTGACTCTGAAGATGCGAAGGCTTGCCAGCGGTTTGAAAACCTGCGAGGCTGATCAAATCAGCGCGGGAGAGGATGCGCGTACAGCGCTGAACTGGTCAGAATGTACAACATTCCGGTGAGCTCATCCAGGTAGAGCCCCCTCAAACCTGCCAGTGCCATGTCTTCGGCGTCAACGAACTGTTCAATGTAGCGGCCCTCTTTGTCGAAAACGAGGATGCGTTCCTCCGTAGCGTCGGCGACATAGAGCGTTCCGTCAGCGCTTTCATCCAGCACGAGGTCAACGAGCAAGCCCCCCAGCCCCGGAATCCTCTCCAGACTGAAAGGCAACTGTTCTCCCTGACGATAGCGCAATACGGTTCCATCTTCTGTCAGGAGCCAGATGTCCCCGTCGATGCCCATTGCCACCAGTCCCGAAAGATCGCCTTGAACCTGCTCGTCGAACCAGCTCACAGGCGCTTCATCGTAATCCAACCCGGCCGGCGTGTAACGGAAGATCTGATTCTCCCGCTCATCGGCGAGATACAGGCGGCCGTTGTAGATGGCCAACTGGCCGATGCTTCCCAATGTGCTCTGACCCGCCAGTTGCAGGTGTGTGGCCCCGTCAAATCTGTTGTAGCGGAAGACGTTGTTGTTCCTGTCGAGAACCAGCAGGCTCGCCTTTTCCGCGAATCCCAATATCCGCGGCTGCCAGGCAATGTCTACGATTCGCCCCACCGAGACCCCGGATACAATATCTCCTTCCCGCAGCACGGCGCCGCTGTTTTCGTCAAGTAGTGTGCGGTCCGAGTTGGTCCGATAGTGTTCGACCAACTGCCTGCTGCTATCCAAAACATAGATGTCCTGGTCTGAGACAACAACGCGTTGCGGCGATGCCTCGGAGGAATACTCAAGCAATGGAATGTCGAGAGAGTAGAGCGCGCGAACCTGCAGCAAGTCCTGCAGTTGGGTCGCGATGACCTGCGACATTTCCTGAATCTGTTCGGTAACGCCAACGAGAAGGACTGCCTCGTCCAGGTATCGCTGTGCCTCGCTCAGCGAGGCCCTTGCCGTGGCGCTGTCGTCGATTTCCATTGCTTGCTGGACCTCCAGCAACCGGCTGTCTGCCAATCGGACAAGCTGGATTCCTTCTTCCTGGTTGATAGTGCCTTCGCGCAAGAAGGCTGCACCGACAACGGCCGACGTCAGGAGCGGAATCAATACGGCAATCGAAAGAAACAGTCTGCGGCGGTTTCCTTTCGTCGGCTCGGGCGGCGCATACCCAGGCAAAGCCGGAAGCTGGAGGCGTTCCCCAGCTTGAGGATCTTGCGCTGGGGATGTCGGCGGCCCGGGCTGGGGCTCCGGCCCTGGCGCCGCCGAATGACTCAATTCTGCCTCGTCCTGGGACACTTCGGCCTGTGGCGCCTCGGCCTGCTTCTCTTGATCCTCGGGCAAAAGATCCCGAAACAGTCCCGACATCCAGCGCCCCGGTTTGCCCAGGTAACTGAGAGCCCGCCTGTACCAGGGGCCCCGCAGCTTCACAAAGGGACGAAACGGCACAGCCAGCTGGTGCTGCATAGTCGGCGCGCTTGGAAGATCGTCTGTACCGGCGCCGCGGCGGCTCCGGAAAGGAATAATCGACCGTCTGCCAGCCCCGTCGGGCACTCCCCGCACCGGGGGCGCGGCTCCGACCGCGGTTGGCAGCCGCGAGTTTGCCTCATCATCGGGCCCCGCACCGGTCTGCTCTGAGTAGACCAGCAGCAGACCCAGTAAGGGTATGTTCTCTCCCTGGTCCCGCAAATGCGCGACCATGTCCTGCATATTGGCCGCTGACGTACTGACAATCGCGCCGCCAATGGTCCTGACATCAGATTGCAGGAACCACTCACTTTCTCCCAGAAAGAGCACGTCATTCTGCTCAAGTTTGTGCCGGTAAACGTGAATATTCGGCTGCGACTCTCTACCCAGGGGCTCTGTATAGCGGTCGGCGTCCAGCGGAAACTGGTCAAGGCGTTGCTCGGTCGCGATCAGCGCCATCGGCGGTCCTGCCGCGGCAATCACGAGGTGGCCCTGCACGATCGCCGCGCAGATCATGCCTGCTTCCAGATCGATGTCCGGGCTGCGCCGATTCAGGTCCCGCAACGATTCATGCGCGCTGTTGATCGCCCGCTTCAGAACTGTGCTGACCGGTCCGCTGGCCGAATAGTAGGTCATCTCAATGATCGATTGCATCTCGCGCACAGCAAAGCTGCTGACAGAGCTGCCGCCTATCAATTCGATCAGGACGTACAGGTTTCCCCTCGCCGAGCGCTCGTCATCGAACGTCGGCTCGATCCTTACCAAATGATTTGCGCGCGGGTTGCGATGATCCATCAAGAAGGCGTGATGAATCCGGGCGTTGCTGGAAGAAGGGGTGCTTGCCATAATTGTTCAGAATTGCGGCGGGAAAATAGGCCGCAGCAGTCGTCGATGTTAGAATGTGCCGACCCATCCGGCGCCTCAAGGGTACTGATCCTGAGGATCTGCCGCTACTGAGTCCAAATCCAATTGTACACCTTGCCGAAATAGCGTACAAGCGGAGTTTCAGACGCGATACGTTTGTTTGGTTGTCGATTCGGCGCCGAAATCCGTAGGGCAACGAATCTTCTGCGGCCAAATATCCATATCGTACAAGTGCAGCATAGTCTGAATCGATGTTGGTCTATGAGAATCGGAATCGTAGGCGGGCCAAACAGCGGAAAGACCACGATATTCAATGCCCTTACCCGCAGCACGGCCGCGACAGCCGGCTATTCCAGCGGGCAGGTTGAGATTCACACTGCCGTCGTAGACGTCCCCGATTCGCGGCTGGACCACCTCGCAGAGATATTCGCCCCCCGTCCGGCGGTATACGCCCACGTCACATTCAACGACGTCGCCGGCCTCACCGAGGGCATCGGCAAAGAGGGCAGCATTCGGGGGCCGCTGCTGAACGCAATCGCTGTGAATGACGCCCTGCTCCTGGTAGGGCGTTCCTTTCGCAATCCTGCCGTGCCCCACCCCCGAGATCGCGTTGACCCGAGCGCCGACTTCGACGACATGGAGACCGAGTTTCTGCTCAATGACATGGTCACCATCGAGAATCGACTCGAGCGGATTGCCGCGCAGCGCTCACGCGCCCAGTTGGAAGAAAGGCAGCGCATGGCGCGCGAAGAGGTCCTGCTCGAAAGGCTCTACCCAGTACTCGAGAATGGCACGCCCATGCGCAAGGCAACTGTGAGCGCTGAAGAAGCCAAGATGCTGACGGGTTTCGGCTTCCTCAGCCTACTACCGCTCCTGCGCGTGGTCAATGCCGGCGACGAAGACGACGAAAGCCAGTACGACCACATGCTGAATAGTGAAACTTTCTTTCTGCGCGGGCGCCTCGAGGCCGATATTGCCCTGATGCCGCCTGCGGATGCCGCCGAGTTTCTCGCCGAGTTCGGCATCGACGAGCCGGGCTTCGACCGCGCGATTCGACGCTGCTACACACTTCTCGGGCTGATCAGCTTCTTCACTGTCGGCGACAACGAGGTCCGTGCCTGGGCCGTGGGCGCCGGTTCCAAGGCCCCTACAGCTGCCGGCGTAGTCCATACAGATATGGAGAGGGGATTTATTCGAGCCGAAACAATCAACTTTGAAGACCTGATGTCAGCCGGCAGCATGGCCGAAGCCCGCAAGCGCGGTTTGCTGCGCCTGGAAGGAAAGGAATACGAAGTCCGCGACGCTGACATTCTTCAGTTTCGATTCCAGGTCTGACCCAGCGGATCGTTTCGCGTTGATGCCTCTCTGTTTTTGTTCATTCTGTCGATAATATGTATACTGCTTTTCGGTGTTGCGCAGGGACAGCACCAATCCCCATGAGGAGTCAAAAATGACTGAGGAAACCCGTACCGTCGAGGAAGAATCGGCAGAGGCCTCTGCTAAGGAAGCCGATGACGGCAAGAAGGTAGTCCGGCTGAGCGTCGGCCAGGAGATGAGCGGCACCATAAAGCAGGTGACCGACTTTGGCGCTTTCGTCGATATCGGGGCCGGCCGCGACGGCCTCGTTCACATTTCCGAACTCTCGGTTGGCCGCGTCACAAACGTCAAGGACTTCGTCGAGGAAGGCCAGACAGTCACTGTGTGGATCAAGCGGCTGAACCGCGAACGTAACCGCATCAGCCTCACGATGATCTCGCCCGATACGAAGACGATTCGCGACCTTGAGGAGGGAGAACTCGTCGAAGGCGTGGTTTCCCGCATGGTGCCCTATGGCGCATTCGTCGACATCGGCGTTGGCACCGACGCGCTCCTTCACGTGCGCGAAATGGGAAGCAGTTTCGTCCAGAAACCGGATGATGTGGTCGAAGTGGGCGAAAATCTCGAGGTCCGCATCGTCACGATCAATCGCCGTCGCCGGCAGATTGACGTCAGCATCAAAGGGCTGCGTGAAGAGCCCGATACCGAAGAAGGCGCGTTGGACGATGCCGAAGCAGCTATGGCCGATGACGCCGATGGCCAAGTTGTGGACAAATTCGAGAACATGGACGTTCTCTCCCCGATGGAGTTGGCATTCAAGCGCGCCATGGAGTCCGATGGCAAGCAGGAAATTACACAGCCCCCCAGCAACCGCCGCAGCCGCAGTCGCAAGCACCGCGCAAAGGCCATGCAGGCCGAGATAATCCAGCGTACGCTGGATACGATGCGGGAGTAGCCATTCGTCGAATCGTTCGACATTTCAGGCGGCGGACGCTTGCGGATCCGTCGCCTTTTTGATTGGTGGCTTCGAAGCCGGAACTCATCAAACGGCTTGACGCCCCAGGCAAAGGAACTGCGAGAGTCGTGGACCTGCGAGCAGGCGTCGCGCTAATAACCGGCGGGGCCCACCGCGTCGGGAGAGCCATTACGCTGGAACTGGCCCGCGCCGGCGCCAACGTAGTAATCCTCTTCAACGCTTCGGCCGGACCGGCGGCAGAGACCGCCGAAGACGCGCGCGCGCTCGGTGTCGAGGCCATGACCGTCAAGTGTGATGTCAGCGATTTGAACGCCGTCCAACAGATGGCAGAGGCGGTCCGGGACCGTTTTGGTCGTCTCGACCTGCTCGTCAACGCCGCTGACAGTTTCGACGCACACACTGTTCCCACACAGGATTACGACACATGGCGTCGCGCGATCGACGTCTCTGTGCACGGCAGCTTTTACGTCAGCAATGAACTTGCGCCGCTACTGCTCGAACGCCCGCAGGCCGCCATCGTCAATATTGTCGACATATCGGTTTGGCACGCCTGGCCTAAGTTCACCGCCCACGCCGTAGCCAAATCCGGCCTGCTGGCGCTGACGCGGCAGCTTGCGCTTGAGTTAGCGCCCACTGTGCTCGTCAACGCCGTCGCGCCCGGTCACGTCATGCCCCAGCCGCACTACAACGATGAGTTTCTGCGGCGGAGCGCCGACCGTACGCTGCTCAAGCGTTGGGGCACGCCCGAAGACGTCGCCAACGCGGTCCGCTTTCTCGCCCAATCCGACTACATCACCGGCGAAGTCATCCGTGTCGACGGCGGCGAACTGATAGCCCTGCGTTCCTGAAATGTCTCATAGCAGCGTCTGCTAGTATAGTCGAACGAGGGGCTCCCTGTGACTTCATTCAGTTGCCGGCAGCGGCGAGAAATGGTAAATTCAGGTTATCCTATCCTATCGCAAGACTGGCCAGGAGTGACCGTGCGGCGCTACTCACATCTTGTTGTTGCGGCGCACTGAAAGGAAATCCCGTGGACCCGCTGACCGCCTTTTCGACCGAACTGGAAACAAGCGCGGACCGGCCGGAAAGACTGGCCCTGACGATCGGCAGTCTCGTCGACAGCAGGCTCGACGTCGAGGCTGCTATCCGCCGGCTGGACGAACTTGCCGACCAGGTCGAACAGCGCATGCCTGCCGGCGCAATCGGCCGCGCCCGCGCCGAAGCGCTGATCAAAGTTCTCCATGACGAGATGGAGTTCCGCGGCAACGTTGAGAACTACTATGATCCCGTTAACAGTTTTCTTCATCGCGTGCTCGATACGCGGCGCGGCCTCCCGATTACTCTCAGCCTTCTCTACATCGCCATAGGCCGCCGGCTCGGGATGGGACTTCAGGGAATGGGCTTCCCCGGCCACTTCATGCTTGAGTACCAGGATCCCGCCGGCGTCTGGCTCCTGGACCCGTTCCACGGCAAAGTCGTCGCTCTCGATGAGCTGACTCAATACCTGTCGCGGCTCTTTCAGGAAAAGTTGCAATCGCCGGTTGCGCTCGACAAATACAGAGTCGACACCAATGCGCTGATTCTGAGAATCCTCAACAATCTTCGCGCCGTTTACGTCTCACAGCACAGCCTGCCCAAAGCGCTGGGCGTTCTCGATTTCATGCTGATTGTCGAACCGCAGGAGGCCAGCCTTTGGCGCGATCGCGCGCTGCTGCATTTTGGCTCTCGCAACCTGCTCGCCGCTGAGAACGACCTGCGCCGCTACTTCCAGCTGAAAGGCTGTCTGTACCTTTTCGGAAGCGAAACTGAGATGGTGCCCGGCGGAATTCCTTTCGGAGCCTGGCTACCCGAAGCGGAGCAGCCCGCGACCGGCGAAGAAAGGCGCTTGTTAATTGTCCTCAGAAAGATTCGGGAAGAGATTCGGAGACTGAACTAAGGTGAAAATGAAGGCTCCAGCCGATGCTTCGCGGACGTGGCGGATTTGCCATCGTATCTTAAACGCAGTTCTTCCTTTTTTCTGTTCGCTGCGAATCGAGGGTGTAGAAAACGTGCCAAAGGAGGGCGGGGTTGTTCTGGCCTGCAATCATCCCGGGGGATCGGACAGCTTTGTGTTGGGTTACTCGACCCCCCGCCAAGTCTACTACATGGCCAAGCAGGAGTTGTTCAACCTCCACCCCGTGACAACCTTCCTGCTCTACCGGATCGGCGCGTTTCCCATCAATCGCGGAGCCCGCGACACCGCCGCTGTCGAATACGGCGTAAAGCTTGTGCGCGAGGGGCG
>CATOTS010000015.1 GCA_951813625.1 uncultured Caldilineaceae bacterium
AAAAAAAAGTTGCCCGCTTCGGTTCGTGAGAGACGGCGTATGGTTGATAGCCAGCCTGCGACCCTGAGTGTACGGTGGCAGTGCGAGTTGCTGGGGCTAAATCGGGCCTCCTTCTACTATCAAACGGCTTCCGAGTCGGCATTGAACCTGGACCTGATGCGGCTGTTCGCAAAGCGGTCGGTCTGCCGACATTGACGAGCAGTACTCGCGTACACCCTTCTATGGCTGGCGCAAGATGACCGCGTATCTGCGTCGCCTGGGCTATGCTGTCAACGGCAAGCGGGTCAGACGGTTGATGCGTCTGATGGGCATTCAAGCCGTCTACCCCAGGAGAAGCAGCAGTGCGCCGGGCAAAGGGCACAAGCGCTATCCCTACCTGTTACGCAATCTGCCGATTACGCATGTCAACCAGGTCTGGAGTGCAGACATCACCTATGTGCCGCTGCTGCGCGGCTTCATTTACCTGGTCGCCGTCATCGACTGGCACAGCCGCTACGTGCTCGCCTGGCATCTTTCCAACACCCTGGACGGTCGCTTCTGTCTCGATGCCCTGCGTCAAGCGCTCAGCAAGGGTCGACCCAAGATTTTCAACACCGACCAAGGTGCGCAGTTCACGGCCGATGCCTTCACCGCCTGCCTGCTCGCAGCCAACATACAAGTCAGCATGGATGGCCGCGGCCGCGCCCTCGACAACGTCTTCTGCGAACGCCTATGGCGCAGCGTCAAGTACGAAGACGTCTATCTCAACCAGTATGACACCGTGCATCAGCTGCACGCTGGGCTGACCGCCTATTTCGACTTCTACAACCATGAAAGACCACATCAAAGTCTCAACTATCGCACGCCGGCGGAAGAGCACTTCGTGCTCTGTTCAGACCCGGCCGCATTCACCTAAATGCACCTTATTTTTCCCATTTCGTGGTCTAACGATTGGGGCCAACCATAAATAGCAGATCCTTGCCCGGCCAGCCCTCTGTGCGCGCAGGCGTCAACCATGTCATTGGTCCACCTGCAAGAGTAGATTCCGTGGAACGGAGGGCGGCTGGGTTTCCTGTACATCCCACACAGCCCGCATGTGGGCGCAGAACTACCCATTCGTATTCCAAACCCATAGAGAGCGCAAGCAACCGCACGGGAACGTAGAAGCAGACCCGCTTGCCGTGACTTGTCACGCATCCCGCGCTGAGCTCTACTCCACACTCCCATAATCAATTTCAATCATATTACCAACGTAGTCAAGAATGCAGCTCCAATTGAATCTGCCAAACAATATCAAGCGAGGCCTCTTGCCGTCCATTCCTTGCACCACTCTTGCCATCTGTTCAATCGTATCAGCCGAACGGTCATTGTGGCGTCCCTCGAACTCATCAACAAGACGCTGGAGACGCTTGGGACTCATGCGGTGATAAGCAAAACCAGAGTCACGTTTCATCAAGGCCCAGAACAATTCCCTTCCGTTTGTATATGCCCGATCTCAAGTGTACTCACCTACCCTGTGGTTGAGCGGAAAGTGAAAGCGAGGAATGCCCTGATAGGCTCTTGCTTCGTCTCTTGCCCCTTCCAGACCATTCTGGCACAGACCAGAACAATTGTTCAAGTCGCTAACAGACTGTTGTCAGAGTACAAATTGGAAGCGAGTAAACCGTCTAAGGGGAAAGGCAGGAGGCGAAGCGATGGAGCCAAGGATTTCTTTCCGACGAGCGCGCGCCCGACGTGCCCGTGAATTCTAAGTGCTCCTTTTCTGAAGAGTCGGGGTTTCGAAAGGGATATACTTTAGTAGTTGCGAATGGTCAAAGAAGCTCGGCGTCTACAGGTTGCCCGCGTACCGTCCCAACTTTGGTAGGGGCACCCCTCGTGGGTGCCCTTTGCGATTCATTTTTGGCGTCCAGATTTAGGTGCGATTGCCCTGGGGTCGTGGGGCCGTGAGGAGGGCGAGGAGGGTGGCTGCCGAAAACGAATGACCATTGGTAGGGGCACCCCTCTTTGGTGCCCTCTGTGGTTTATTTTGGCGTCCAGATTTTAGGTGCGATTGCCCTGGGGTCGTGGCGCCGCGAGGCGGGCGAGGAGGGTGGCTGCCGAAAACGAATAACCATTGGTAGGGGCACCCCTTGTGGGTGCCCTTTGCAGGTTATTTTGGCGTCCAGATTTAGGTGCGATTGCCCTGGGGTCGTGGGGCCGTGAGGCGGGCGAGGACGGTGGCTGCCGAAAACGAATGACCATTTGGTAGGGGCACCCCTTGTGGGTGCCCTCTGTGAATTATTTTGGCGTCCAGATTTAGGCGCGATTGCCCTGGGGTCGTGGGGCCGTGAGGCGGGCGAGGACGGTGGCTGTCGAGTATAATGGGGTGCGGTGAAGCGAAGGTGGGGACGGAGAATTCGGCACGTTGGGCGGCTTGGCAAAAGGGATGTTGGTTGAACGGTCGGGCCTCAAACAGTGGGAAGGCCAATGAAAGGGCGGGTTTACTACGGCTGGTGGATCGTCGCGGCGGCGATCTTGCTGCAATTTGTCTTTCTGAGCGTCAGCGCGTCAACCGTCAGCGTTTTTCTGCGCCCGGTGGTGGAGGAGCTGGGCTGGCAGGTGTGGCAGTTTACCCTGGGATCGTCCCTGGCTCTGTTGGCAGGCGCGTTGTCGGGCGTCGTCATTGGCGGCGTGATCGACCGTCACGGGGCGAGACTGGCGGTCCTGGGCGGTGCACTGGTCGCCGCCCTGTGTCTGTATGGATTGGGCCGGCAGTCTAGCCTGTGGCTGTTCTGGTCGCTGCACGTCTGCGCCGGCCTGATCGGCTGGACGCTCTTCGGCCCGCTGGTGGTGAATACAGCGGTCAACAAGTGGTTCGTGCGCCGGCGCGGCTGGGCACTGGCGATCGGGTCGAGCGGGATCTCACTGGGCGGTCTGATCGCGCCGTTTGCGATGACGTTGGCGGTCGATTCGTGGGGCTGGCGCAACGGCTACCTCTTGCAGGCGCTCTTTGTGCTGGGCATCGTCGTGCCGGTGGCCTTCCTGATGCGCCGCCGGCCGGAGGACGCCGGCCTGCAGCCCGACGGGGACACCATCGAGAGCCGCCCGGGCGATGGGCGGCCCGGCGCAGAGGAACCGCCGTCGATGACGACCCGGCAGGCGCTGCGTACCTCCGGTTTCTGGCTGCTGCTTGCCGGGTACGGCATGAACCAGGCGGCGCTCTCTTCGGTGTTGGCGCATGCAGTTCCATTTGCCACCGACGCCTCTTTCAGCCGCACGGCAGCGTCGCTGGCGCTGGCCGTGAACGGGCTGGGCAACCTGCTGTCGAAGGCTCTGTGGGGCTACTGCCTGCAGCGGTTCCCACCGCGGCGGCTGGCGGTCGCCGCCTTCTCGCTGGGCGCATCGGGCGTGGCGATGATGCTGCTTTCGGCTTCGCTGGGCGGAGCGGCCTCCGCTGGGAGCTTTGCCCCTTTCCTTCTTTTCGCCGGCTTTTTCTGTTACGGATTCGGCTTCGGCGGCACGATCCCGATCAGCGAATATCTGTGGGCAGGCTATTTCGGCAGGGCCCATATCGGCGCGATCCGCGGCATCAGCCAGCCGCTGACAATAGTCGGCCCGACGGTCGGGCCGGTGCTGGTCGGCGTGGGCTATGACCTGATGGGCAGCTACACTGCGGCCTTCGCCGCCATCATCGCCGTCTACCTGGTCGGCGCGCTGCTGGTGGCAATCTCGCGCGCGCCGCGTGCCGTCGCCGGCTGATCCGAAGACGTGCCGGCATGAACAACGAAAGCTGAGAGTGGCCCGGTCTGTGTACCAGGTAATCTATGTCGACGGACAAAAGAGGAAATGCGGCTTTCTCAAATTCACACAGGGCGCAACAAGACTACATTGGCCCCAAATTCTGTTTACGTTCTCGAGCCTTCTCTTCAGCTGCACGAATCACAGCGATGTTTCCTTGCTCCTTGGCCAACTTCAGCGCAGTCTGAAAATCGTCAAAACCATCCTGTCTCCGCCCTGGCTAGACGCCAGCCTCTCCTCTAGCGTAGCAGGCCTCAACTTCAACGGAGATCAGGTGGATGCACTGATTGAACGCGGCGACAGCACTCTGATACTGACCGAAACAATAGTGCTCAAACACCAACCATAAGTTAAGCGTCGTCGTTCTCGGCATCAAGATGAATAGCCTGACCAACGTCAAGGAAAGCTACTTGAAGAATGCAGTCCAATAGTAGGAGTGCAGATTCCTATACCTCAGATAGCAATGGAGTCTTGGCCAGCCCACCGTCAGCCACTCCCTGCCGTTCTTGGCAACCGGCCACTGGCAACCGGCCACTGGCAGCTGAAGTAGAACCATCGCCTGCGCAGCATCCGTCGGCAATGGCAGAAGAAACAAAATTGCAGGCGCCGCCCAACCCAATTTCGCGCAACTCCGGGCAAGAGAATAGAAACCGTGCTACGCTGTCACTATCATGCCAATCCAATCGTGGGATTCCAGCCAGGATCGACCCGAAAAAACCGGATCGACCCGACCTGACCGGACTTCACCGGACTTCACCGGACTTCACCCGACTTCGGCCGCCCAAAACAATCGCAAGAGACACCTGACAACCGTGACCGACCTCCCATCACAAACACCCAACCGCCAACCGGGCAACACACCCTGATGAACCGCCAAAACGACCGGCCCATGACGCAAGAAGGCAAGATAACGTGAAATACACTGCAAGAGCGTTCCAACCATGCTACGCTGTCAACATCATGCAAATCTGTCCACCCGACCCGGCCCTATACGCTCGAAAAAGCAGCTGCCCCAGATTCCTGCTACAATTCCTGCTACGCTACAAATGTCATGCAATTCAAACCACCACATTCTGCCCGAAATACGCCCGAGTTACCGCCGATCCCGGCGCCCGACACCCCTCCCGCAAGAAAAAAAATTGGACGACATTGGGCTATATTGGCCGACATTGGACGACATGAGTCGACGTATTTTGCCAAAACGAGAGGACTTCGGTCCCCAGAGACAATCGAGCCAGACGACCGCCATCTCGGTTCCGCAAAAACGCAAATCTTGCGACCAAAGACCGGTCGAACCAGGACAGTTCTCCCAAGTTCAAGACGTCGAACTGCTCGGCCTTACGAGAAAAGCTACCTGGTGGTCGCTGCCCTTCCAATGACAGGTGAGAAAAGTCTGCAACTGCAGGTACCCGCATTCAGTCCCAACTTCGACTCTCCTGACTCTCCGGCGAATGACAGCGCAAACCCATGCCCTAAATCATGCCCATCACAATAATCAGACGAATCAAAGTTCAGACAAATGTCCGAATCTACAAGCACCCGCCTACAGCCCCAACAATGACCGCACAGTCCCATGCCCTAAATCATGCCCATCTCAATAATCAGACGAATCACAGTTCAGACAAAAACTAGCATCTACAAGCACTCGCCTCCAGCCCCAACAATGACCGCACAGTCCCGTGCCCTAAATCCTGTCCATCACAATAATCAGACGAATCAAAGTTCAGAAAAAACCAGCATCCACAAGCACCCGTGTCCAGTTCCAACAGAGACCGCGCAAATTTTCCTCCATTGCATTTGAGCCATGCTTTCACAGGGTTTGACCCGTCAAATCTCCACAATAAACAGGACAAAATTGACAGATTTTCGCGGGTTGCCCGTCATCTTTCTATGTGTTAGGATCCCCCTGCCTCGTACCATCAAACCCGAGAGGAGAATCGACCATGGGTGCGGCTTTTTCGGTCCCGCTTAGCGACGAACAGATCCTCTATTTCAAGACCTTCGGATACCTTGTTTTCAAGGACTTTTTCGCGGCGCAGGAGTTGGAGACGATTCACCGCGAGTTCGACTACAAAATGGAGGAGCAGTATCCCGGGCAGCCGTACGACGGCAGTCGCAGATATTGGGCGCCTCTGCTTGATGAAGACACGCCGCTTTTTGCCAGTATGCTGGAAGATACACGTTTCTTGACGATCGCACGTCAGCTGTACGGCGACGACGTGCTCGGAATGAACACCGACGGCAACCGCTACACAGGCAACACGCGCTGGCATCCCGACACCGGGTCGATTCACCAATACGGAGTGAAATTCGCCTTCTACCTGGAGCCCGTCGACGCCGAAAGCGGCGCGCTGCGGGTGATTCCGGGCACACACCGGCTGGCCGATATTGACGACTTTCGCGCCGGCGTTGAGCAGCACGCGCTGCCGGATGTGCCCTGCGATGTGCTGGCTTCGAACCCGGGCGACGTGGTGGCATTCGACCTGCGCTTGTGGCACGCGTCCTACGGCGGAAGCGAGGACCGCAAGATGTGCACTCTGGTCTACTACAACAATCCCAAGAACGGGGATGAGCTGGCGGCGCTGCAGCGGCAGAGCAAGCGGTCGCCGGAGTCTTCGATCAAGAAATTCAACACCAAGCAACAGTTTCTCTACTCGAAGCAGTGGATTTCCAACCCATCGGGCAGCCCGGACCGCCAGCTTTGGATCGACCGGCTGCGAGAGATCGGCTACTTCGACGCCCCGGGGGTGGTCGAGACATAGGGCTGCGAGCATTCGAATCTGTCCGAGGACCGGCCTTTGTCGCCCGAAGGTTGAGACGCCAGCAGGTATTTTTCCGTCATTGGACATCCGAGGCGGCCCCGGCCGCCAGCAATGCGAAAGGAGCAAGAGCCAGCCGAGTCCTATCCCACCATCTTTGACGCAAACTCAGTGTGCAAAGGAGAAGGATCGATGGATCGAAAGAGCGTGAGTCGCAGAAAGTTCTTGCAGTTGGGCGCATTGGCCGGCGGCGCGATGGCGCTGGCGGCGTGTCCGGCCGCTCCGGCTGAGGCCCCCATGGCCGCGCCCGAAGAGTCCTCCGACGACGATATGGCAATGGAGGAGATGCTTGACCTAACGCTGTTGAGCCTCAAGGGGACCGGCTGGCCGAAGTTCAATAATTTCATCGTCGAGAACTTCACGGAGCAGACGGGACACGGTGCTACTTTGCAGGAGGCGCAGTGGCCGATCAGGGACACGGTAATCCCGGCGATTGCGGCCGGCACGCCGCCTGACGTCGTGCATGATATGGGCAAAATGTCGGGCGCGCTGTACATCGAGGGGGCGTATCTGACGCTGAACGACCTGGTGGACTCTGCCCCCTTCAGCCCCGACGACTTCATTGCCGCGGACATTGATTCGCTGACCTTCTTCGGCGACATCAAGAAGATCCCGTTCTGGCACAATACGGTGCCGATCGCGGTGCTGGCCTATCGCAAAGACTTCGTCGACGAGGCCGGCCTGTCGCATCCCGCCACCGAAGATGCCTGGGAGACTTACGACGATCTGTGGAATTGGGCTGGGAATTTGCAGGTACAGGACGCCAGCGGCAACATTACCCGCTGGGGTTGGGACCATATCGGGCTGACTTGGGCCGGTTTCTCGGTCCTCGGTGGCGTGCTCGACCAGGGCGGACACTGGTGGGACGAAGGCTCGCAGGAGTTCACGCTGAACACAGATGAAGTGGTCAATGCATTGCAGTCGATCTACTTCGATCCGGTGTACACATATGGCGTCAGCTATGACAACGCCAATGCGCCCGACGTTGGCTTCACCGAGAAGCTGTTCGAGGGCGTCGTGGCCGCCTCTCACATGAACTGGCCGATCCTGATTGCGCTCGACAACGACATGATGGACATGGTGGAGATCCTGGGCTACGCCGAGATTCCGGGGATGGCGCCGGGCCAGCACAACTACTGCTACGAAGGCACGTGGGGCGCCGGCATTGTCGCCTCCGCGCCGGCCGAGCATCACGAAGCCGCCTTCCAGCTGGCGACGATGCAGCTGCAGCCGGAGGTAGCACGCGTGATCATGGAGATTGCCGGGCCTGCTTCGGCGCTGAAGAGCTTCAAGGATGATCCCTTCCTCGATGAGCTGGCGGCCAAGCACAATGCCGGCTCACTGGCAGTATTCATCTACCAGCGCGACGTCAAGTATGAACCGACATTTGCCGGCTGGGAATGGATGGACGGCGAGTACTTCACCTGGCCGCACTACCGCTGTAACGCGACCACGGGTGGCGAGGAGCGCTGCGGTGAGGGCGGACTGGGCCACATCTACGACGGCCGCGTAACGGCGCAGCAGGTCGCCGAAGAGTGGCAGGCTGAGGCCACCAACCGGCGCGCCGAGCTGAGAAAGGCCGCTGGCCTCGAATGACGGTCTTTACGCCGTTACCAAACGGCGAAGCGCAACACGGGTCCTCTCCCCGGCCGTCAGGGGGAGGACCTTGCCCTGAGTTCCACGTCTGACTGCAGTATTCGACACTGAATTCTCATGGTCGCATTGGAAGTTGCGGGTACGGCGGAAGAAGCTATGATCCGCCGCTGGCCCCTGGCCGATTCGAAACGAAGGCATGGATCACGGTTCAACAAAAGGAGGAAGGAGATGGAACGCAGAGTGGTGAGTAGACGGAGGTTTTTGCAGTTGAGCGGGGCGGCGACCGGAGCGATCGCCCTTGCCGCATGCGCTGCACCCGCACCTATGCCAGCCGACACCGCCGACACCGGCTCCGCCGACGAAGGCGACGCGATGGAACAGGCGCTGGACCTGACCCTTTTGAGCTTGAAGGGGACCGGATGGCCGGAGTTCAACAATCTGATCGTTGACACCTTCATGGAGCAGACGGGCCACAACGGCACGCTGCAGGAGGCGCAGTGGCCGATCCGCGAAACGCTGATTCCCGCGATTGCGGCCGGAACGCCGCCCGATGTCGTCCACGACATGGGCAAGATGTCAGCCGCGCTCTACATCGAAGGCGCCTACCTGACGCTGAACGACCTTGTGGACGCCGCTACCTTCAGTATGGACGATTTCATCTCAGCTGACGCCGAGGCGCTTACCTTCTTCGGCGACGTCAAGAAGATCCCCTTCTGGCATAACGGCGTTCCCAACGGCTTCTTCATCTACCGCAAGGACTTTCTCGACGAAGCCGGCATATCGCATCCTCCCACGCACGACGCATTCGAGAGCCTTACGGAGCTATGGGAGTGGACGAGCAAGCTCCAGGTCCAGGATGCCAGCGGCAACATTACTCGCTGGGGCTGGGACCACATAGGCCCAGGCTGGTCGGGTTTTCCTGCGCTTGGCGGAGTCCTGGACCAGGGTTCCCACTGGTGGGACGAAGGTTCAGGTCAGTTCACCTTGAATACCCAGGAGTTGGTCGACACCATTCAGACCCTCTACATGGACCCGGTTTACACGTACGGCATCAGCTATGACAGGGCAAACACGCCCGAGGTGCCGCGCAACGAAAGACTCTTCGAAGGCGTGGTCGCGGCGCAGCATTTCACCTGGCCGATCCTGATTGCCTACGACAGCGATATGCACGACATGGTGGAGCTGATCGGGTTCTCGGAGATGCCGGGCATGGTGCCGGGGTCGCACGAGTACGGTTACGAGGGGACATGGGGCGCGGGCATCGTCGCGACCAGCCCTCCGGAAAACCACGCAGCTGCCTTCGAGCTGGCGTCGATGCAGCTTCAGCCGGAAATCGCCCGGGCCATCATGACAATTGCCGGACCTCCTTCGGCGCTGAATAGTTTCGGAGACGACCCGTGGCTGGATGAGCTGGCGGCCAAGGACAATTCGGGCGCCGTCTCGGTGGCGAATTACCGCAGAGATATCAAGTATCCGCCCACCTTCTCCGGCTGGGACTGGATGGACGGCGATATGATGCACTGGATCGAGGCCCGTTGCGGCTCGAGATACGGCGGCGAAGAACGCTGCAGCGAGAGCGGGTCGGGTCACATCTTCGATGGCCGGATCACACCCCAACAGCTGGCCGAGGAGTGGCAGGCTGAGGCGACCAGGATACGCCGCGAGCTGAGAGAGGCCGCCGGCCTTGAGTGATAGCCGGGGCAAACTGGCTTTCTGAGGCCCGGTATGGGGAGCGGGGAACAGGACGAACCCCGCGTCTCCCGCTCCCTGTAACTCTTGAATTCACTTTGTCGCTTTGCCGGAGGCAACCGACCCCTGGCGTCGGCGCAGCCGCTGGTATTGTAAACGCGTTTCAAACCGAACCTTCGCGCAAGCTTGTTAGCGATTCGACAGCGCCCCAGGTGTAGATGGGCGCCCCTCCCGATTGGCGGCATGAAACGATCTTACCGTCTGGTCCTGCTGATCTGTACACTGCTCCTGGCCGGCGCGGGCACAGCACGCGGGCAGGAAACGATTGAACAGTACCGCAGCTACACTGTCGACCACGCTGGCCGCCAGCTTCCGATTCCCGATCCCTACATACTCGACCATATAATCGACAAAATCGGCGCCGACCTCGACGAGTTGTCGACCCCGCGCGATATTTTCCTGAACCGGGAAAACGGGCACCTCTACATCGCCGACACGGGCAACAACCGTATCATCGAGCTGGGGACGGACGGCGGAATCGTTCGCATCCTCGGCGAGGAGTTTGGACTCGACCGGCCCCAGGGCATCTTTCGCAATCCCCGCGACGGCACTTTGTGGATAGCGGACACGGGCAACGCGCGCATCTTGAATATCACCGAGGAAGGGCAGACGCTGCAGGAGTTCGGGGCGCCGCAAAGCGACGTGCTGACAGGCATCAACGCGGCCGCGCCGAGCAAGGTGCTGATCGACAAGCGCGGCTATATCTACTATCTCGAGGGCACCGGCGCCGGCATGATCGTGATGGACCAGCAGAACCGTTTTCGCGGCTTCTTCGGTTCCAATCGCAAGGCGTTCAGCCTGCGCTGGCTGTGGGCCAGGTACCTGGCTACGGAGGAGCAGAAGGAGAAAATCCTTCTTTCGACGCCGACGGCCCACTCAGACATGTATTTGGGCAATGACGGGTTCATCTATACGTCGGTGGGAGGCGAGTCGGCGCGGCAGGTGCAGAAACTAAGTCCGGTCGGCGTGAATATTTTCGTAGAGAAGAGCCTGGAGAGGAAACTTTACAAGAACCGCATCTTCGGCGAGAAGCGCCGCGGGTGGGAGCCGCCGCACCGTTTTGGCGCGGTCACCGTGGACGAGGTGGGAACGGTAACGGTGCTGGACCAGAGCAGCGGGCGCGTCTACCAGTACGACCAGGACCGCAACCTGCTGATGGCGTTCGGACGTATGGGCATCGGGCGGGTCGAGTTCGGGCTGCCCAGCGAAATCGAAGTCGACAACCGTGGTTATCTCTACATCCTGGATGCGGCGCGCTCGGTCGTCTACGTGCTGCGGCCAACACGATTTGCCGGCCTCGTGCACCAAGCGAGCGCGTTGCAATATGACGGACGCTACGCGGAGGCGGCCGCGGCTTGGCAGGGAGTGCTGGAACTGGCGTCGAACTACGAGCTGGCGCACAGCGGCATGGCCGCTGCCTTCTATCACCAGGAGCGCTGGCAGGAGGCGATGCATGAGTACGCGCTGGCGCACGATCAGCTGGGCTATGCGCTTGCCTTCTATGAGCACCGGCAGGACCAGCTGCGGCAAAACATGGGCTGGCTGGTGTCGTTTGTATTTCTTGTAATGGCGGGTGTCGTAGTCTCGCCTGCAATTTCCCATCAATTTAGGCGGCTGGGAAGAAGGCGCAACGGCGATTCTCTTCCCGCCGAAGGTGGGTATGCAGCATTGCCAGGCGAGAATGTTGAGGAAGGCGGCCGTTTAGGACCGGCGCGGCCGGTCATCTTGTTCCTCAAGCGCAGCCTGAACCTGGCCTGGGGGATAATCAAGCGGCCTATCGAAACCATGGAGAACGTCGCAATAGGGCGCTCCTGGTGGCTGGTGGTCGCCCTCGTGTTACTGGCTGCCGCGGCACGGATCGTCAGCCTTTGGCTGATCGCATTCCACATGCGCGCGACGCCGACGGTAGGCTCAATACTGGACTGGGTGCGCGTGTATCGCCCGGTGGCATCCTACTTGTTGCCGGAACTCCGCTGGGAGGACTCGAACCTGCTGTTCGAGTCGGCCCGCATCGCAGTCCCTTGGCTGCTGTGGACGGTCTCGAACTACGGCGTGTCGGCGCTATTCGACGGCGAAGGAACGTTTCGCGGGGTGGCGCGCACGACGGCCTGCTGCTTGGTCCCGTACATCATTTTCGCCGTGCCGATCGCGCTGCTCAGCCACGTGATGACGGTACAGGAGCGGGGGCTATACGAGGCCCTGTGGAGCCTGCTCTACTTCTGGATTCTGATCCTGCTGATCGTGCAGATACGGACGGTCCACAACTACCCACTGGGCCGGACCCTTGGCGTGGGCGTTCTGAAGCTGTTTGGGATGTTGATCCTGGCCGGTGCGCTGGTGCTGATCGGGCTGTTGAGCGTAGAACTCATCGGATTCCTGGGGGAAGTCGCTCTTGAGATCATGCGGATGGTCATCTAGGTTCGCGGCTTCGAGCCGGCTAATTTTGCAACTGGGAATGGTCTTTTGGCTGTTGCTGGCGGGGTCGACGCCGGTTGCGGCCGAGGATGTCTCGCCATTCAGCGGCACGCGTTTGCTGGCGGAAGCGGTGCCGGAAGGGTACGAGCTGGCGGCCCGCAGCGAACACCTGGAGCTGCATATGCACCCGCAGAGCGCACAACTGGCGATCCGCGATCTGCGCTCTTCGCAAGTGTGGCTGAGCTCGCCGCCCTTGCCTCCGGGGGACGCGGTGCCGGAGAGCCTGCATGGCAAGTTCAACACAATCTTTTTCGCCTTTTTCACTCGCGGCCAGAGCACGCAGATGCGCCGTGAGGACAGCGTCTCCAAGGTCTCGAGCCTGGAGATCGAGCAGACTGCCGATGGGGCCGCGGTGCGCTACGAGATGGAGGCGTTGGGCGCTGGGCTGACGTTGCGCTACCGCCTGGGGCCGGACTACCTGGAGGTGACGATCGCCGAGGCCGATCTGGTCGAGACGGAGGAGAACCTGTTCGTCGGCGTTGAGCTGTTGCCCTACCTGGGGGCAGTTCCCCACGGCGAGGAGACACCGGCCTACTATGTTCTGCCGGACGGGCCGGGTGCACTGACCTATATCGGCCGGCAGGTGGGATATCGCAAGCCCTACAGCACGGTTTCCTATGGCACCGACCGCTATTCGTTTGCGCGGCCGTCGGAGCAGCGCACGCCGCTGCCAATGTACGGGATCGCGCATCCACAGGGCGCCGTAATGGGCGTTGCCACGGTCGGGGCGGGGGAGACCTCGATCGAGGCCGGCATCAGCATCGACCCGATGACATTCAGCCGCGCGAGTCTGCGGCTGATTTACCGCCGGTTGACGCAGTTTCCGCTGCGCAAGGGTGTGTTCAAAGCCTTCTTCGAGACCGACCGGGTCGCCGGCGACCGCGGCATGCGCTTCTTCTTTTTGGCCGGTGAAGAGGCGAACTGGGTTGGCATGGCGCAGCGGTTCCGCCAACATCTGATCGAGTACCGCGGACTGGAAAGATTGGGCGCGTCGTCAGAGGCAGGAGCAGGTGCCGAGGAGAGTGCGGCGCTGCGGCTGCGGCTGATATTGGGAGCGCAGAAACCGGGCCTTATCTGGCGCAGCTTCGTCACCGCAACATCTTTTGCGCAGGCGGCTGAAATCGCGGCCGCCTACGTAGACGCCGGCATGACCGATCTGGACGTTGTGCTCGTGGGTTGGGAGGCGGACGGTTACCAGGGCAATCTGCCGCGGCGCTGGCCGCCAGACCGGCGGCTGGGCGGGGCGCGCGGTTTGGAGCGGCTGGCAAATCAGCTCGACGGGCTGGATGTACCTCTCTTCGTCGAGGCTGACTACACCTTGGCCTTTCTGCAAAACGGCGGATTCTTTCCCCTGACGGACGGGGTGATCCAGCCGAACCTGCTGCCGGTGAGCGACCTGGTGGCCTCGGCGGCGAACGTCGAGGTGCCGCGCGAGCTGCGCAAAAACCGTTTCTTTCTCAACCCCACTTTCGCGCGCGGCCGCTATCTGGAGAGAGAGGCGCCGCGCTTGGCGCGGCTGGGTGTGGACGGAATGGAGCTGCGCTGGTCGGGGGAGCTGCTGCTGAAGGACGTTAACCCCAGGTTTCCACTCGAAAGGACCGACTTCGCGGCCTCCTGGCGGGAGATGCTGATGTTGATCGGAGATACGTTGGGGTCGGCCGCGGCCCAGGGTGGGAACGGCTATGTACTCGGGGCGGCCGACACGATTACGCAGCTGCCGCTCTACCGCAGCGACTATCTGTTTTCGGACGAGACGGTGCCATTCTATGCGATCGCTACGCACGGGCTGGTCCGGCTCTACGGGGAGGCGACAAACCTTGATTCGGACCCGCAGCGCGACTTTCTGACGCGGCTGGAATTTGGGATGCTGCCGACCTACGAGTTGACCTACCGTCAGCCAATCGTGCTGAACCGGACGACGTACAATGAGCTCTACAGTGCGCAGTACGAGGAGTGGATCGAGCAGGCCGCGAATGAGTATGCGGTCAGCATCGGGCAGCTGGGCCACACGGTCAACCAGTTCATCGTTGGGCGTCGTCAACTGGCGCCGCAGGTCTTTGCAACGAGCTACGAGGACGGCACCACCGTCTATGTAAACTACGGGGACGAGCCGTTTGAGGACAGCGGCATCCGCGTTGAACCTCTTTGGTATCTTGTCGTCGCAGGCAAAAACCAGGGACTGGCAGGGGAGTGACATGAGACTGGGCCTGAGCCTGAGGAAACAACAGATCATCTGGGGTTACATTTTCGTGAGCCCCTGGATTGTGGGCACGCTGCTGCTGTTTGCATGGCCGTTGATTCGTTCGCTGATGTTGAGTTTTCAAAGGGTCACAGGGCTCGTGCAGCTGAAGAGCGAGTGGGCCGGGCTGACAAACTACAGCGAAGCCTTCCGCGAGGACGTGCGCCTGATTCCGGTGCTGACCGAAACGCTCGGCGACCTCGCGCTCGATCTGCCGCTGATCCTCATCTTCTCCCTGATCATGGCGATCCTCCTGGCAAGGGTACGTCGCGGCCAGACGACGCTGCGCGCCATATTCTTCATGCCGGTCGTGATCGGAAGCGCCGGCGTTATCCAGGAGCTGCTGCGGGCCGGCGCCGGCGACGAGGTCATGATGTCTACAATGGAGCCGATTCTTGTATCGGCGGAATCATCGCCGCTCGAGGGCGGCATCGTAACACCGATCCAGGCGACGCTGGACCGGCTGACGCTTATCATTTGGCGCACAGGCGTCCAGATCCTGCTTTTCGTGGCCGGCCTGAACAGCATTCCCCCTAGCCTGTACGAAGCCGCCTACGTCGACGGCTCGACCGACTGGGAAGCCTTCTGGAAAATCACCCTGCCGATGCTTTCGCCGGTGATCCTGGTTGCCGCCATCTATACGCTGGTCGACTCTTTCACCGATCCACTCAACAAGGTGGTTGATTACATAATGGACGTGAGTATCGGCGCCTCGCTGCGGCTCGACTACGGCGCCGCCCTTGGCTGGATCTATTTTCTGCTAGTCTTTGTACTGATCGTACTACTCGTGCGGCTTTCGTCGGGCCTGGTCTTTTATGCTGGAGAGCGAACATGAACGAAGGGCTTGCCGCGGCGATCGGAAATCGGCTTGCGCAGCTGCGAGCGCGGCCAATGGGAAACTGGGAACATACGTGGCGGGTATTCCGGCGGCGTCTGGGTACGCTGCTGCGCTGGATCATTCTGCTCGACTTCGCTTACATCTTTCTCTTTCCCGTAATCTTCATGGTCACGACGTCGATCAAAACGGTGCATGAGCTGAACAACCCGGCGGTTAACTGGATTTCGCGCACACCGACGAATGAAGGCTATCTGCTGGCACTCGAGGTGCTGCAGTACTTCGACGGCGTGCGTGTCAGCCTCGGAACCAGCGTGGTGGCGGCCGTCGGCCAAACGTTGATCGGCGCCATGGTTGCCTACGGTTTCGCCAGAATCCGCTTTCCCGGGCGCGATTTCCTGTTTGCCCTGCTGCTGTTCACGATCGTAGTGCCGCCGCAAACGACAATGGTGCCGCAGTTTATGCTGTATACCGACCTGAAGTGGACAAATACCTATTTGCCGCTGATCCTGCCGCCGTTTTTGAGCTACGGTGTGCGCGGTGGGATTCTTCTGATCGTCTTCCGCCAGTTCTTCCGCGGGTTGCCTTACGAGCTGGAAGACTCGGCGCACGTTGACGGCGCCGGTCCGTTCCGCACTTTCTGGCAGATCATGCTGCCGCTTGCCAAACCCGCGATCCTGGTGGTAATGCTCTTCTCACTGGTATGGACCTGGAACGACAACTTCACGCCGTGGCTGGTCCTGCGCGACAACACCCTCTACACGCTGACACAGCGGATGGAGATTTTCAACTCGCTGCTCAATAATTTCAGCGGTTCAACCTATACGCGGCTGGAGGAAAACACCTTCATGGCCGCGGTGACGTTGACCGTGCTGCCTCTGCTGCTGATCTACCTGTTCTCGCAGCGGTACTTCACGCAGAGCATCGACAGAACCGGGCTCGTGGAGTAGCTATAATGGGACGTTCTAAAAAGCTGAGGCGGGTGAGGCTGATTCTTGTTCTTGCGCTCCTGCTGGGAACAGCGCCGGGCGCGGCGCGTGCGTTCAATGGCGATAGCGCGGCGCGGCCGGCAGGGCAGCCACAGGAGGGCATCGGCGTCCAGTATTTTCTGGAAACGACTTATGCCGACGTGCTTGAAAGCTACCGCGCGGCCGGACATCAGCCTGTGTCCGACGTCGATATCACGATTCCTGGCGGTCAGTACGTAGATGCCGACGCGCCCGGATTGAGCGTGGCAGCCGAGTTCGAGGGCGAAGCGGGGTCGATCCTCCTGTGGGAGTCGGAGGTAGGCTGGGTCGAGTGGGAGTTTGATGCGCCGAGTAGCGGCCTCTACGAGATCGCCATCGAGTATTACGCGCTGGAAGGCAAGCGTTCTGCCGTGTGGCGCGAAGTGCACATCAACGGCGAACGCCCCTTTGTCGAAGCCAAGCAGTTCCTCTTCCCGCGCACGTGGAACGACCAGCGCGAGCCGAGGCAAGACAATCGCGGGTGGGACGTGCGGCCGCCGCAGCATGAAATTCGCGGCTGGCAGGCGCGGCGGTTGCAGGACGCCAACGGCATGTTTCTCGACCCGATTCGCTTCTATTTTGAAGAGGGCGCGAACCGCATCCGCCTGATCGCCCACCGCGAGCCGGTCGCGATCGCCTCGCTGCGGGTTCTGTCGCCCTTGGAGCTGCCGACATACGAAGAGCGCCTGGCGTCGTGGCGGGCGCTTGGCTATGAGGAGGCCAGCGACGTGATAGTGCGGGTGCAGGCGGAACACACGTACGCGAAGTCGGAACCGACCATTCGCCGCGAGGTCAGCTACGACACGACGGTGGAACCGTCCGCGGGTACCGGCTTCAAACTGAACACATTCGGCGGCTACCGCTGGAGGCAGGCCGGCCAGAGCGCGTCTTGGCAGGTTAGCGTGCCGGAAGACGGCCTCTATAACATCAGCCTGCGCGCGTGGCAGGCGTTTGCCGACGGGCGGCCAGTCTTGCGAACGTTGCGGATCGACGGCGAGATCCCGTTCGCGGAGATGCGCGAGTTCCAGGTTGGGTATGACCGTCACTGGCAGACGGTTACGCTCGGCGACGCCGAAGGGACGCCCTATCTCTTCCATTTGACTGGCGGCGAACACATTCTCACGCTGGAGGCTACCGTCGGCTCGTTCGGCCCCACGGTGAGGGCGGTGGAGGAGGTCTTGCTGGAGCTGTCTGAGATTTCGCGCCGCACTGTCATGATCACGGGTGCGCGCCCCGATCCATTTGTCATCTACGAAGTCGACCAGAAGATACCGAACCTTCTGGGCTGGCTGATGGACCTTTCGGACCGATTGGAGGAGCAGAAGCTGTACCTGACCGAGGTGGCGGGACAGCGCCCGAACAATGTCGCGACGCTGGAGATTGTACAGGACCAGCTTCACGATCTGGTGCGGGAGCCGGACACGATTCCCTTCCGGCTGGAGGATCTGGGCCGGAGCCAGGGTCAGCTCGGCGATTGGGTTGTCCGCCTGAAGGAGCAGTGGCTGGAACTGGACTGGCTGTCGGTCTCGGCGCCGGACACGGAGGTTTCTGACAAGCCGTACAGCGTGTTTGCCGCGACGATCAGTTCGGTCTCACAGTTTCTGGTCTCGTTCAGCCAGGACTACAACTCGGTGGGCAGTGTCTACACCGCGAAGGGGGATGAGGTACTGCTGACGGTGTGGGTGGGACGTGGTCTTGAGTGGGCGCTGATCCTGCGCGATATGATCGACGACGATTTCACGCCGCGCACCGGCATCAAGGTCAACGTGCGGGTGATGCCGGCCGAGCAAATGAACGTGGGCGGCCTCAACGCCGTGCTGCTGGCGATGACCGCGGGAGAGGCGCCCGACGTGGCGATGGCGCTGAATCCGAATCTGCCGATCGAGTTTGCAATCCGCAACGGCGTAATCGACCTCAGCCAATTTGAAGACTTTGACGAGGTCGTCGAGCGCTTTCGGCCAGGCGCACTCATCCCCTACCAGTACCAGGAGGGCACGTTCGCTCTACCGGAAACGCAGGACTTCAATATGCTCTTCTTCCGCACCGACATACTGAGCGAGCTGAACTTGCCGGTGCCCGAAACCTGGGAGGAGATCTACACGTCGGTCATCGAGCTGCAGCAGTTCGGTCTCAACTTCTTCTACGAGGCGCCGACGCCGACTGCGGTCGGCGGCCTGACAGACGCCGGCCTGATGCCTATTCTGTTCCAGGAGGGAGGCGAGTGGTACACGGAGGACGGCTTCCGCTCTGCTTTGAATACGCCGGAAGGGCTGGCGGCGTTCAAGACGTGGACCGACCTGTTTATCAGCTACAGGCTGCCGCTGCAGGCCGATTTCTTCACCCGCTTCCGCATGGGCCAGATGCCGATGGGCGTCTCCAACTACTGGACTTACGTACGGTTCAAGACGGCGGCGCCCGAGCTGCGCGGCCGCTGGGCGATGGCGCCGATGCCGGGAACGCCGCTGGCGGACGGGAGGATCGACCGCACCAACGGCGGCCGCGGCCAGGCGATTGCGATGTTCCGCGATACGGAGCATCCGGAAGAGGCCTGGGAGTTCTTGAAGTGGTGGACGGACGAGGACACGCAGATCCGCTACGGGTCGGAGGTCGAGGCGCTGCTCGGCGTAGAGGCGCGCTGGAACACGGCCAACGTTGCTGCGCTTCAGCGCCTCCCCTGGGACGCCCACGACATCGAGGCGATCCTCGAGCAGTGGCACTGGTTCAAGGAGACGCCGGTCGTATTGGGCGGCTACTTTACGCCCCGCCACATCTACAACGCCTGGAACAAGACCGTTCTGCAAGGAGAGCATCCGCGTGACGCGCTGGAAGAGGCGGTACGGGAGATAAACAAAGAGATGCGCAAGAAACAGGAAGAGTTCGGGCTGATCGAGCAATGATGGACCAACTGCAGGAGCGCTGGCGCAGCGAGGGCCGCTGGCAGATGATCGGGTACGCCTTTATGGCGCCCTATCTGCTGCTGTTCCTGATCTTTGTGGTCGGGCCTGTCGTCAGCGCCATCTATCTCAGTTTCACCTACTTCAACATTCTCGAGGCGCCGCGCTGGATCGGCTGGACCAACTACAGGTCGCTGCTGGTCGATGATGAGATCTTTCTGATCGCGATCGGAAACACGCTCTCTTTTGCATTTATCACCGGCCCAGTCTCGTTTGTTGCCTCGTTTCTGCTTGCCTGGCTCCTGAACCGCATGCGCTTCCGCACGCTCTACGTCCTCGCCTACTACACACCGTCAATTGGCAGCGCCATCGCAGCATCATTTGTCTGGCGTATTCTGCTGAGCGGCGACCGCTACGGGACGCTTAACAACGCGTTGATCAGCACCGGGATACTCGACGAGCCAATCCAGTTCCTGGCCGAACAGTCCTATATCATGCCGGCGATCATCGTCGTCTCGCTGTGGATGAGCCTTGGCACCGGATTCCTTGTCTTTCTGGCCGGCCTGCAGACGGTGCCCAAAGAGCTTTACGAGGCCGGCAAGGTGGATGGCATTCCCAATCCTTGGGTCGAGTTGGTCAAGATCACGCTGCCGATCATGCGTCCGCAGCTGCTGTTCGGCACCGTCATCAGCATTGTCAACTCGTTTGCCGTCTTCCAGGTGGCGGTGGCGCTGGTCGGCTTCCCCAGCCCGCTGTACGCGGGCCATGTGATCATCACGCATCTGTATGACTATGCCTTTGTGCGCTTTGAGATGGGGTACGCGTCGGCGATCGCGGTCCTGCTCTTCGCTTTTACCTTCATGCTGGGGCGCGTAAGCGTGCGACTCCTCTCGTCTGATGATTGAGATGCAAGGATCAGGGACTACGAAATGACGCAACTAGCGCCGACTAAGCCCCGATACCGCCGCCGATTCCTGCAGGTGAACTGGACCTATGTCTGGATGTTGCCAATGGCAATGGCGATGGTCATCCCATTGGTCTATACGGTCTCCTTCGCCTTCAAGCCGCTGGAGGAGTTGTTCCTCTTCCCGCCGCCGCTCTTTCCAAAGAGCCCGACAACCGACAATTTCCAGCAGCTTGTGCTGGCGACTTCGAGTATGACGGTGCCCTTTTCGCGCAACATATTCAACACGGTGGTGACCAGCGTTGCCGTCATGGTGGGAACGGTTCTGATCGGCTCGCTGGCGGCCTATCCTCTGGCCAAGTACCCGCTCTGGGGCAAGAATTTCGTTTTTGCGGTTGTCATCTCGGCGCTGATGTTTTCGCCGGAAGTGACCCAGATTCCCCGCTATCTGATCGTCAATGAGCTGGGCATGATCGACACCTTCGGTGCCCTGATAATACCCAACCTGGCCTTGCCCCTGGGACTGTTTCTGATGAAGCAGTTCATGGAGGGCGTGCCCTCGGAACTGCTGGAGGCCTCGCGCATCGACGGCGCAAGCGAACTGCGGATATTCGGGCAGATCATGATGCCCCTGACCCGCCCGGCCTGGGCAACGCTGGCGATCTTCAGTTTCATCCCGACCTGGAACGACTATTTCACGCCGTTGATCTTCACGCGCAGCGAGTCGATGAAAACCTTGACGCTGGCGATGCAGACGATCGGCAGCGGCGCGACAACGGTGGCCCGCTATGGCGCTGTTTTCGCGGCAGCGTTCCTGGTGCTGCTTCCCCCCGTTGTCCTGTTCATCTTCATGCAGCGGCGAGTGCTCGATACGATGGCCTATTCCGGGATCAAGAGCTAAAGAATACAACGATGACGCGCGTCAAGCTCGACGACTTCCTGGACAAGCCCGAGTTCTACCGCGACCCCTACCCCGTCTATCATGAACTGCGCGCCAGTGACCCCGTGCACTGGAGCGAGATCATGGGCAGTTGGGTGTTGACCCGCTACGACGATGTCGTGGCCACGATGCGCGATCCCCGCCGGTTTTCCAGCGCCGGCCGCCATGCGCTCTCCTTGGACCGTCTCCCCGCGGAAGTGCGCAAGAGAGCGAAGCCAATCTATGAGCACTACGCGGTCGGTATGATCCACGCCGACCCCCCCGACCACACGCGTATGCGGGCCCTGGTGAATAAGGTCTTCACAGTGAGGGCGATGGAAAGCTTGCGGCCGCGCGTGCAGGCGATTGTGGACGGGTTGCTCGATGCCGTGCAGGGCGACGGCGAGATGGATGTGATGACCGCGCTGGCCTATCCACTCCCGGTCGCCATCATCAGCCGGATCCTGGGCATTCCGGAGGAGGACAACGACAGGTTTCGCTACTGGAATGAAGGCGTCAATGAGCTGACTGCAACAGGCCGCACCACCGAGGCGAACTTAGCGCGCGGCCTGCCGATTTTCGTGAATATGCGGGCGTATCTGAGGGAGCTGATCGAGAAACGGCGGCGCGATCCGCAGGATGACCTGCTGAGCGCGCTGGTCCAGGTTGAAAACGGGGGCGACCGCCTTAGCGAAGAAGAGTTAATCACCAACTATCAGACACTGATTACGGCCGGGTTTGAAACGACGATGAACCTGATCGGGACCGGGCTGTTGGCGCTGCTGCTACACCCCGAGGAGTTCTCCCGTCTCCAGGCAGACCCATCATTGGCGGAGCCGGCAATTGAGGAGCTGCTGCGCTACGAGACCCCGTTCCAGCGCAACTGGCGCGTTGCGGCCCAGGATGTCGAGCTGGGCGGCAAGCAGATTGAGCGCGGCCAGCTGGTGGCCCAGATGCTGGGGGCGGCGAACAGGGACCCCGAAGTCTTCCCCGATCCGGATCGGCTCGACATCAGGCGCGATTCGGGCCGCCATATTGCCTTCGGATACGGCATCCACTTCTGTATCGGCGCGCCGCTGGCCCGCATCGAGGCCGACATCGCCTTCAGAACGCTGCTGCAACGCTTTCCCGCGCTGCGGCTCAAGCACGAAAATGTCGACTGGCGCGAGCAGATCGTCTTTCGCGGCCTGAACTCGCTGATGGTAGAGTTCTGAGGCAACTGCCGGTCAATGCTTGCAATATCGGTCACACAGATGTAAGGAGGGTAAATGCCAGCCAGATTCAGAGTCGGCATCGTTGGCGCGGGTGAAAACGCGCGCGATCACGCGCGCGCCTGCCGCAATGTAGAAGAGGCCGAACTGGTCGCCATCTGCGACATTTCGGCGGATGCACTGGAGCGCTTCGGCACGGAGTTCGACGTAACCCGGCGCTATACCGATCTGGCGCAGATGCTGGACCAGGAGGAGCTGGATATCGTCGTCATCTCGGTCTGGGGCGTCTACCATGCCGAGCTTGCCATTGCTGTCGCGGCCTCAGGCAAGGTGCGCGCCGTCTTGGTCGAAAAGCCGATCAGCATCACCGCCGACGAATGCGAGGAGATGATCGCAGCCGCCAATCGGAACGGTGTCCTTCTGGCCGAGGCGTTCAAATGGCGGCACGACCCCCAGCATCTGCGCGTCGAAGAGCTCCTGGCTGCCGGGAGGATCGGCCGGCCGGTGTCGGTCCACGGCAGCTTCACCTCACCGCTGACTCGCTTTGCCGCGCCCGACAACTGGCGATATGACCGCGCGCGCGGTGGCGGCTCGGTTTTCGACACTGCCGGCTATCTGATCCACTTCGCGCGCTTTGTCTTCGATGCCGAACCGCATCGCGTATACGCCGCCGGCACCCCTCCGATCGAGGGGGCCGACGTCGAGATGTCCGCCTCGATCCTGCTCCAGTTTCCCGGGCACCGGACCGCGCAGCTGACCTCCAGCTACGAGTACGGCTACTGCCAGGCCACGCACGTTCTGGGAACGCGCGGCTGGATACGTATGGAGCTGCCCTTCGATCAGCGCAGTGTACGCGAGCAGGAGTTTGTCGAAAAGGAGGACCTGCCGGCCACTGTTCAGGTCTTTCATGACAACTTCAACACCGAAGTATACAAGTTCACGTCGGTCAACCAGTTCGACCTGCAGCTGAGTCACCTGTGCAGTTGCCTCGCGTCGGACCGGCCCCACCGCATTCCGCCCGAATTCAGTCTGGGCAACATGCGCACGATTGACGCAGTCCACGAGTCGATCCGCAGCGGCAGACCTGTAGATCTGCCGTCATAGCCAGGTTCGGCCAAACCCAACTCACGCAAGGAGACAGCAGGATGCAGGCGAACAAAGTGCGCCAGAAGATACGAAGCGGCCAGAGTTCCTTCGGTTGCTTCATGGGCATGGGCAGTACAATGGTGGCGGAACTGCTGGCGCACGCCGGCTGCGAATGGCTGGTGGTCGAAATGGAGCACAACGGCCTCGATATGGCCGAAGTCGAGCAGATCCTGATGGCGATGAACGGGACCGGTACGGTCCCGATGGTGCGAATCCCTTCGGCCGATCCGGTCTTCATTCAGAGGTCGCTGGATATTGGCGGGCTGGGGATTGCAGTGCCGATGGTCAAGACGGCTGAAGAGGCGAAGGCGATCGTGCGCGCGTCCCGTTACCCGCCCCACGGCGCACGCAGTTTCGGGCCGTTGCGCGCATCCAATTACACGATCGACTACGAGGGCTACTTCGACCAGGCCAACGACAACATCCTGATCCTGCTGATTCTGGAGACCGCCGAGGCCGTCGAGAATCTGGAGGAGATCGCCAATGTGCCGGGCATCGACGTCATTTACATCGGCGCCTTTGACCTGTGCCTTTCTCTGGGACTGAACCCATTCGACATGCCCTTGCCCGAAATCGACAAGGTTATTGAACACGCACAGAGCGTCGCCAAACGATGCGACGTAGCGCTCGGTATCGGCTCGGGCAGCCCCGAAGAGCTGCACCAGCGCGCCGCCCAGGGTTTTACTTTCCTCGGTTACGGCCCGGACTATCAGCTACTGCTGGGCTCGCTGCGCCCGGGGGTCGAGGCGTTCAAGCAGTTGGGCTAGGCGCGGCCAAAATTCCCGTGGTGTCTGCACCAAAATCGAACGCCGCGGCCATGGCCGCGGCGATTCACTTCTCATCCAATGCGCGAACGCACAAACCTTGCTCAGCCCGCTCGGAGCTGGCAAGACCCGCGCCTTCGGGGTTGTTACACGGCCAGCGCAACGGCCCGAACCTCGCCGAACTCCCGCTCCAGCTTCGTCCACGAGTGGCCGCTGTCGGTGCTGCGATAGAGTTGCCCTGCCACACTATAGGCGACGATCCAATCGGGAAGGACGGGGTTGCTGACGACCGCCCAGATCGTACTGTTGGCGACGCCGCCTAGATTGGCCCTCTCCCATGTTGCTCCCAGGTCGCTGCTGTGGAACAGGCCGCCTTGGTCCCCGGGCGGGCCGTTTCCCGCCCCGACCCAGATGCTGCTCCCTCCATTGGACTGATGCAATACGCCGCGGCAATAGGGCCAGGGATAGTGTGACCCCACGTTCAGCGGCGTCCAGTTCTGCATGTCGGTGCTGAGACAGACATCATTGTTGGTGCTTGCCACCAGCGTTTTGGTCGTTCCGGGTACAACGGCCAGCCCGTGAATGTCGAGGCTGGATAACCCGTCGCTGCCTTCGCGCCAGGTATCGCCGCCGTCGCGGCTGATGCGCATACCGTCAACCTCGATGCCGGCGTAGACCGTCTGCGAGTCATCGGGGTCGATGACGATGCTGGTCACACGCGGGACGATCGGCACGCCGACGCACTCGTCCGCAAGTTCTACGTCGAGCTTCTGCCAGCTAGTTCCCCCGTCGCGTGTGCGGTAGAGGGCGGAGGGGCAGGTGCCGGCGTAGATCGTATCCGGGCTCGCCGGGTCGATGGCGAGCGCCCAGATCTGCACCTCGTTCATGGGCGAATCGACGTGCGCCCAGGTATCGCCGCCGTCTTCAGTGCGGTAAAGTCCGGCTTCGGTTCCCGCCAGCAGGACCGCCGCGTTGTCCGGGCTGACGGCGAGCGCGCGTATGTCCGACTCCGAAAACATGCCCTGGGTGGCCCTTTCCCAGGATTCGCCGCCATCGCGGCTGCGCCAAACGCTTTGCCCGACAGTACCGGTATAGATGATCGGCTTCTTAGTCACGTCCGTCCTCCTCTCTTTTCCTCAAGATTGCGTTCGCTGATAAGGTTACGACAATGGCAAGTACGCCGCCTTCTTGCTACTATCTGACAGCCGCCGGCCGCACGTTGGCCGGCGCCGGGCCTATACGAGGCAATTGGAGACAACGACTGGGATGCGCCCTTCAACTAGCCCCCGTCGTTCCCCGCAGAACGACGGCAAGAAAGGAATGGCCTTCGTCGTCGATTTGCAGCGCCTCTCTGACTTCTGACGGCGCGACCGCGTAGAGCGACCGGATGGCGGCTCGATTCACCTCAGTCGTCTCCATGCGCCTGGTCCACTCTTCGAACTCCAGGTAGATGCGGTAGGTGAGTACCACCTCCACACTGAATTCTGCTGTCGAAAAAAAATTTCGCCATTCCGTCAGAGTAAAGTCTCGCACGTGAGACGAATCGCGCAGGATCTCAATGGCGTTCAAGTAGGTGTCGCAGACCGGACTGTCGAAACCGATTACGTCGCTGAGAATGAACTGCCCGCCGGGGCGCAGGACGCGGCGAAATTGGTGCAGCGCCTGAGCCGGGCTGGGCCAGTGATGGGCGCTGTAGCGGGAAACGACGAGATCGAAAGTATTGTCATCAAATGGAAGCGACTCGACGTCGCCGAGCCGCGTACCGATGTTGCCGAGTCCGCGCGCCTCGGCAAGAAGCTCCACTTGCCTCAGCATTGACTCGGTGAAGTCGAGCGCGACGACTTCAGCCGCGTGGGGCGCAAAGGTGGAGGCGGCGTGACCTGCGCCGCAACCTGCATCGAGCACGCGCTCGTCGCCATGCAGGTTGGCAGCCTTGACCATGACCGGCAGGTCCTCTCCCTGTGCATGTACGGCACTCGTCAGATATTTTGCCGCGACCCGTCCGAACTGCTGCTGTACCGCGGTCTTCAGGTCGCCGTCGCCTTCTGAAGTCACTTCGTTAGCTCATTCCCTTTGTAGCTGCTGCGAGCCGGTTCAAGACGCTGGGACCGCTGCGTATCGATCCAATAGCGTCGAGAGTGCCTGCAGCCCGAATTCGACCGCCTCCACCGGCACGCGCTCGTCGGCAGCGTGGACCGTCGCGCCAAAATTTGTGCCGGGCGGCAGTTTCATCGGCAGGAATCCGTAGTTCTGAATCCCCAGCCGGGAGAACATGCGCCCGTCGGTGAAGCCGCCTACCATTGAAGGGATGACGGCGCCGTCCGGATCGAGCTCTTCCACGATCTCTTTCAACAATGGAAACAGGCCCATGTCCACGCTTGGCCGGCCGGGGTCGTGGCGGATAATCTCGAATTGCAGGTCATCGCCCAGCAGCGCATGCAGCTCGGAGATGAGGTCGTCGGAGGTAAAGCCGGGCAGAACGCGGCCATCAAGTTCCAGGACGATTTCGCTGGGGATGACGTTTGTCTTGATGCCGCCCTCAACCACAGTTGCATTGACCGTGTTGTGCAGCAAGGCGTCGAAGTTGCGAGCCTGGTGCAGACCGTCGGCGGCCATCTGATCAAGGGTCGCGTCGGTGCAAGCCGGGTCCAGCAGCGACAGGGCAGAGGCAGCCAGGTCGTCCGGCGCGCACTCGGCCAGCGCAGGCAACATCTGCTCCATCACCGGCGTGATGTGCACGGGCAGGCGGTTGCCGTTGAGCGTCGTCAGCAGGCTGCCGAGCCGGGCCATCGCCCCGTCGCGCAGCGGCGACGATCCGTGGCCACCTGGCCCTGTAATGCGCGCCCGAAGCCAGCAGACCTGTTTTTCCGCCACCATCAGAGGGTAGAAGCGCTGGTCTCCGAAGTATTGGGCGCTGCCGCCTCCCTCACCAATGGCAAACGCGGCCCCGGCGAACTGCTCGGGATGCTCTTCGGTGAGGAAGCGGGCGCCGTAATCGCTGCCGGCCTCCTCATCGCTCATGATCGTGAGCACGATGTCTCCGGCGGGCTTGCGACCCTCGGCCGCGGCCCGCAATACAGCGCAGGTCATCATCGTCACGCCGCTCTTCATATCGAGGCTGCCCCGCCCCCAGACAACGCCGTCGAGCAGTTCGGCGGCAAAGGGGTCACGTTGCCAGCTCTGGTTGGCTGTCGTCACGACGTCCACGTGGCCCTGCAGCACAAGGCCGGGCGCCTCCCCCCGTCCCGGCAAGCGGGCCACCAGGTTGGGCCGTTTCGGGTCCTTGGCCATGACCGCAGGCGAGAGTCCTGCCTCTCGAAGAACGTCAGCCAGGTAGCCGATACACTCGGCCTCGTTTCCGGGCGGATTCGTGGTGTCGAAGCGGACCAGTGTTCGTAGTAGGTCGATCGGTCGTTCGTGAATCGGCGTGGACATGGCGAAGCAGTGCTCCTGGGTCGTCTCGGGCCTTCGTTGCAATTTGGTCGAAGGTATGGCCAAAAGCCTATCCTATCCGCGGCGGAAGGGCAAAGTCGGACGGACGCAATCTGGCCGCGACAAAAGCGGGGCGCGTTGCACATCAAGTCGAGCAACTGACGTTAGTTCGCGATTCGGTCCGGTGTTGATACAATGGCGCCAGTGGATTCGCCGGCAGGCTTCGGCGGCCGTTGTGATACAGGAGTGACTGGTATGCTGAAACCGCTTAGCGAGAGACTCACTGACAACCGCCCCATCCTGCTCGATGGCGCCACCGGCACGGAACTGCAACGCCGCGGCGTACCGATGGACGGGGCCGCGTGGTGCGGACTGGCCGTAGCGACCCATCCCGAGGTCGTGCGCCAGGTGCATCTCGACTACATTCTGGCCGGCGCCGAAATCATCATCACGAATACATTCGCTAGCGGACGACATATGCTGCGGGCGGCCGCTGCGGAAGACTTGACAGAAGCGATCAATCGCGAGGCTGTGCAGGTGGCCCGACAGGCCAGGGACGAAGCCGGGGAAGCGACTGCCAGTACAGCGGGAAGTGACGAAAAGGTGCCCGAGCACGTCTGGGTTGCCGGTTCTATTTCGCCGATGGCGGCCGACCCAGACCGCTCATCGAGGCCCTCACTGCCCGAGATGCGGGCAAACTTCGCAGAGCAGGCCGAACTGCTCGCCGATTCCGGCGTCGATCTGTTGATGCTGGAGATGATGCGGGATATCGAGTATTGCTGCGCTGCTCTTGAGGCCGCTTCGGCAACCGGTTTGCCGGTGTGGGTGGGTTTCAGCTGCAAGCGGACACCGGATGGGCGATTGGTAGGCGCTCCTGCGATAGCGGATGAAATCGAGTTCGAGAGCTGCGTGGCCGCAGTAATGGCGGAGGGCGGCTCCCTGGCAGCCGTCATGCACAGCGATGTGAACGTCATCGGCGATGCGCTTTCGGTCATCAAGTCCGTTTGGGACGGGCCTGCCGGCGCATACCCCGAGAGCGGTTACTTCGAGATGCCGCACTGGCAGTTTGTCGATATCATTCAGCCGGTCACGTTTGCCGATGAGGCCTTGAAATGGGTTGACCAGGGTGCAAAGCTGGTCGGCGGCTGCTGCGGCATCGGACTCGACCACATTCGAGCGCTGTCAGATCGGCTGCGCACATCAGACTGCTGAGCTTTGGCAATCATCAAGTGGCATGTAGGAATAGGTCACCGCACCCATCTACTCAAGAGCAATGTTACATGTCACTAAACTATCTGCCGGCGGGAACTCGCACAAATGGGATCTTTGGCGCGTTGGCTATTCTTTGTGCTCTGATGGCCGGTTGTGGCCGCGACCGCGAGAGTGAATTCCTTTTCGAGGCTGAGGGCCCCCCGGTTACCATCACCTACGTTTCTCCGGACTTTTCGAGCGTTGCCGCCACGGAACAGGTTGCGATCGAGCGGTTCCTGGAGCGCGCGCCCGGCATCGAAGTCGACCGGCAGCCCTTACGCGGCGACGCGGCCGACTTCTTGCTCGATACGCCGCCGCCCGATGTGATGCTGCTGTGGGATGGGATCCTCCTGCGCAGCGCCGCTGAACAGGGGCTGCTTTCAGATCTCGCTGACGTATGGAGCGACAATAACCTTGCCGAGTCGTTCGGAGACCAGTTCCACGATCTGAGCCGGATTGAGGGAACGCCGCGCCTGACGCCGGCCGGCTTCAGCTGGACGGGAATCTACTACAACGTCGAGGTCTTCGACAGCTATGGCCTGTCGCCGCCCGCAGACTGGGAGGCGTTCATCCGCGTCTGCGATTCGCTGCTGGCGAACGGCGAGACTCCTCTCTCGCTGGCCGGCCAGAATTCGTTCATAAGCAGTCTCTGGTTCGACTATCTCAATATGCGTCTGAACGGGCCCGAGTTCCACTCTGACCTCATGGCCGGGCGTGTTAGCTATCACGATGAGCGCGTTGCACGCGTCTGGCAACTGTGGTTGTCGCTGCTGGATCGGGGTTACTTTGTCGAGACGCCCGGCAGCACAAGCGACCTGGACAGCATGACAGCTATCGTTCGCGGGGACTCCGAGACTCCTTTGAACAGGCAAAAGGCTGTCATGGCGCTCGCCCCCCATTTCAGTGCGGGCGAACTGCCCCCTGCCTTCGCGAGCGAACTGGACTTTTTTCAGTTCCCGCAGATCGACGCCGCCGTCGCGACGGGTGAGATCTCCGTCGTTTTCGGCTTCATCATCCCTGCCGGCGCGATAAACCGGATACCGGCTGGGGTGTTCGTGGGCTACATGGGGTCGGCCGAGGCACAGGAGTTGCAATTGAGGCAGATGGGGGAGGACGAAAGCAACGCCGGCTACGTGCCCGTGCACCAGAACATCGACGGCGAACTACTTTCACCGGCCGCGGAGAAAGGTGGGCAGATTGTGCGCGGCGCCGATTCCATCCGGCCTCCCCTGACGCTCGTCCTTCCGGACGAAATGCAGCGAGGATTCACGACAGTGTTGCGGCGGCTCTTTCTCACAACAAACACGCGTATGCAGGTCTCGGAGATACAGTCGATCCTGGAAGATGCGCGGCAGAATGCTATTCAAAGCGGAGCGTACCGGCCCTAGATCACCCGCCCACCCCGGCCGGAGGCCTTTTGCGGTCTCCGGCCGCGGGAAGGTCACTCGGCCTACGCAGCCTCCGTCTGACCGAGACCGACCTCCGACATACCAGGCCATTCACGCCAGATATCTGTGTAAGCGTCGTACTCGATTTCGGCGACATCTTTGTGGCGCAGCCTGGCAATGACCGCGTGCCTCACATTCGGTGAAGCGTTTGGTCCGCCTGTGTGCAGCATCTGATGGTGGGCAAGAATCAGATCGCCGGCGTTAGCCGTCACCATCACCGGGCCCTCCGGCATATCGATCCTGGGCATCCCCTCCGCCAGGATTTCGTGGCCCACTTCCTGGAAGTAGTCCTGATAGGCACGGTGGGACTTTGGCCAGACGGTGAAGTTTCCGGCGTTCGGTTCCAGCAGGTCGGCCAGGTATATGACGGCAAATGCGGTAAATCCTCTGCGGTATACGCCTTTGGCCATGCCATTGGTGCCGCTGCCGATTCCGTCGATGTGACCGCGCGGTTCGGGCGCATCCTCGCCGGGAGGAAGCGGGAAGCGTGGATAGGGCTTTGCGGTGACCACGGGCAGGACGTTTCCTTTGCCCATCAGATCTTCGGCGATATCGATGACCGGCGTCTTGTTATAGAGGTCCAGAATTACCGGCGCTTCCAATAGCTCGGCGCAGAAGAAGGCCGACCGGTTGTTTTCCATGTCTTCGCCGCCCAAGCCAACCTCTCCAATGGAATGGTTGACCGCGCGCAGGGCCGCGTCGATCATTACTTTTGGAACAACGCCGGAGACCTTTATGTACCCTTGTTCGTGAAACTCACGTTTTTGTGCGAGTGAGAGCATGAATTCCTCCTGGAACAGTAGAGAGCGATATTACTCTGCGAAATCGTACAGGAATAGGCTGATGTCGTCAAGATCGGCGCCAGGAAGTCCAGTCCAGTGTCCTTTGTCTATAGTGCGAGAACATGGCACGTCCTCTTGCCGGAGTGTGCGGAATTCTCAAGGAATTCTCCTTCCTCTGAATGTGGCTAAACGAAAGCCAGGAGCGGAGGAGTGAACTCCATAGTATGGGTACAAATTGCTCTACCTCTGGTAGCAAGGAGTCATGACCAGTCCACGCTCCTTTCTCTGGCAGAGTGGAGGAATACGATTTCCTCTTTCCTTTTGGACGGTCGGGCCTGCGGCCCTCCCTTGTGCGGGGGGACTCCCCCCGCAACGCCCCCCTGATGTACGCCTCGCGCCGCGTGTGGGGTTAATGCGGCACCGCACTACCTGCGGCCCGATGCGCCTCCCCCAATTCGGCGAACGCCTCGACCACGTAAGGGGCAGGCCCCGGGCCTGCCCTGTGCCTCTCCCAAAGCCGACAGACCGTTCCAACCACAACTGGCTTTAAGTCCCCGCCCGACGATCTCCACCCCAAGATTGGGCTGCACCCGACCGGAACCCCTTACTTGATACTGAACGGGCCGTGTACTATCATAGAGAATGCTGAGGCAACACGGCAAGGAAGGGGATCGGAAAGTCTTCAGCCCATGAAGATACCCAATGTAGCGACTGCGCTTGATTTCTCAGACCGAGTCGTACTCATCACCGGCGGAAGCCGGGGAATCGGCGCGGGGATCGCGCGGCGCTTTGGTGAGACGGGCGCGTCCGTGGTGATCGGCTACTCTCAAACGGAACAGCACGCGCAGGAAGTGGCTGACCAGGTCCGGGCGAATGGCGGCGACGCGCTGGCGGTGCAGGCCGACTTGCGGCTTGCCGGGGACGTCGATCGGCTGATTCGTCGAGCAGTGGCACAGCGCGGACAGCTGGACGTGTTGATCAACAATGCCGGCATCTATCCCATTTCGCCGCTGTAGGACCTGGCGGACAGCGAGTGGGAGGAGGTGCTGGCTGCCAATCTGACAGGAACGCATCTCTGCACGCAGCGGGCCGCGCAGGCAATGATCGAACTTTCAAAGAATGGAGAAGAGGCAAGAAGCAGCGGGGCGATCATAAACATTTCCTCGATCGAGGCCGCGTCGACGGCTTTCGGCCACAGCCACTATAGCGCAGCCAAGGCGGGTGTAGAGCAGTACACGCGCAGCGCAGCACTGGAATTGGGCGAACACGGTATCCGGGTCAACGCGGTAGCGCCGGGCCTGATCGGCCGCATCGGGTTGAAGGAGGACTGGCCCGATGGCGTAGGGCGCTGGCTGGAACGCGTTCCCCTGGCGCGTCTGGGCGCCCCGGAAGACATCGCCGACGCCTGCCTCTTTCTCGCCTCCCCTCTGGCCCGCTGGATTACCGGAGTGACAATAACCGTCGATGGCGGCGTGAGCGTCGCTCCCTCGTTCTGAACGGCAATGCCAAAGCACTCGCTCACGGCCGCAGATGTGATTCGAATCCTCAACCTCGCGCCGCTGCCAGTGGAGGGGGGATACTATCGGGTGACGTACAAGGGTGAATTTCATGTGCCCGCGAACATCCTGCCGCCTGAGATTGTCTCTGACAGGCCCGTAAAGTCGGTCATCTACTACCTTCTGACTGCCGATTCAAAGTCGCGTCTACACCGACTGGTGACCGATGAGATGTGGCACTTCTATTTGGGCGATTCTGTGGATTTGTATCTTTTTGGCTCTGATGATGACTATACGAAGGTTGTGCTGGGTCATGGCATAGCGCAGGGCCAGACAGTGCAGGCGGTGGTACCGGCAAAGAGTTGGTTCGGGGCCCGTCTTCAGGCTGGAGGCGAGTGGGGGTTGATGGCCTGTTCGTTGTCCCCAGCGTACAGCGAAGAAGACTTCTCTATGCCGGACGCCACTGAGTTCGACGCGCTCATGGCCCGCTTCCCCAACCAAAAGGAGATCCTTCTTGGCCTGCGCTGACTTTGATTGCGCATCTACACTTTCAAACTACGGAGCTTCGAACTATGCGTCAGCTAGTTGAACTTGCGCTCTTCACAGAGAATGTTGCCGAATTGACAGCTTTCTACGAACGGCTGCTGGGAGGCGAACCTGCATTCCGTTCAGAACAGATGGCCCTTTTTCAGTTGGATGGCGTGCACATTCTGATCCATCACCGCGACCCGCCGGATCCCTCCTACGACACCGATGAAAGTGGTCCTCCCAACGAGGACCACTTTGCAATCGGTGTCAAGGGGATCGACGACGTCTGGTCGAAAATCGGTTTGGGAGAATCCCCTGGTGCAATCGATCCGGCCACCTACCCTTGGGGCCGGTCAGCATATATGCGCGACCCTGACGGGCGTCTCGTCGAGATGCAGGCCCAGTAGCGAGAGCTTGTCAATTTGGAGATCTCGTGCTAGGGTAGCTCCGTCGTCCGGCGACGCGCCGGGTAGCGACATAGCCGTTTCCAAAATCCGCGACCCAGCGGGAAAGGAGGCTCCTAATGTCAGATTTCAAGGAACGCATGAAAAACGGAACGGGTGACCGCCTGCACGGGGAGCGGTTTTAGCTGAATGAGTCCCAGTTTTCCCATCGCATTTGACCATGATGGGCGAACGCACGCTTGCTCGCAGTAAGACTCCGCAAATCCCCTCCTTCTCGAACACCAGGCTGTAGGTGGTTTCCAGCTCTCGGTCTCTTGAACACCTCAGACACCGGAAGTAGACGCACGCGTCGACAGACGACGGCAGATTCCGGATGTCCGCAGTTCCTGGCCGCAGAACCGACTCGTAAACCAATCGAGCCGCCTTCCCTCACCGTCTATCCGGCGATCAGTGACAATGAGGAAGGCACACCGGACATGCAGTGACCGCAATGGCCTGCAGAAGGAAGACAACAGAATTGAACACAGACGAAATGGCCGAAAGTGCCAACCCGGGGGAGGAGGACCTGCCCCACGACGTGGCAGCACAGGAGAAGGACACTCGCTGGGAGGAAGAGCAAGCGGATCTGGCATTTTACAACAAGAGATTCAATCTGCAGCAAGATAGAGTGTTTCGAGTCCAGCGCGCGCCCAAGAATGAATGGCAACGCTTCATAGAACACAGGGCAGAGGTTGAGTCTCTAGCCGAGGTGGCCAGCCTCGAAAATGTGTGGGCGACCACGTACACGCCGGCGCGCTACGAAGGGGAGTTCCTGCGGGAATCTTTGCAGCCCTTCTATTCGCAAGACCAGATTGTGGACGTGAACGCGCTGGTGAAAGGCGGCAAGGAGGCAAGCGTTTATCGCTGCCGGGCCCACCCGACGTCAGGCGTGGACTGGATCGCGGCCAAGGTCTACCGTCCCCGCAAATTTCGAAATCTGAGCAACGACGCAGTTTATCGTGAAGGGCGGCATCTCCTGACTTCAGAGGATGGGCGTCCCAAGAGCGTCAACCCGCGCGACGAGCGAATCGCGCGTGCGGTCGGCAAAAAGAGCGTTTTCGGTGTGGAGGTTCGGCACACATCCTGGCTGATGTACGAATACACAGCCTTGCAGATTCTGCATAACGCCGGCGTCTCCGTCCCCGAGCCTTACGGCGTGGGCGAGAATGCGATCCTGATGACCTACATTGGAAGCAAGGATAGGGCTGCGCCAACCCTTCACGAGGTCAGGCTGAAAGCTGGTGAGGCCTCCTCCTTCTTTGAACAGATTATCGAAAGCATAGCGGTCATGCTGGATAAAGGACTGGTCCATGGCGACCTTTCGGCCTACAACATCCTGTACTGGCAGGGGAAGATCACGTTCATCGATTTCCCGCAGGTGGTGCATGCGCACACAAATCGCAGCGCGCAGTCGATTCTGAACAGAGATGTCGCGCGCGTGTGCCGCTACTTTGCACGTTACGGGATCCAGGTCGACTCGAGCCGGGGTGGCAAGTGAACTGTGGGAGCGGCATGCGGCTACTGACCCGGACGATCTTGCCGCGGATCTGTCTTTGCTCGAATTGGACGACGATTCAGAGGATGCCGAAGTTGAAGAGTGGTAGGGCGCCTGCCGTACACGCGGCGAGGCGGAGCTGTCGTTACCAGGGAAGGCGGCGGATGTCCCGGCGCATGGCCCGCCACAGTTCGACGGCACGCGCCAGCGCGCCGGCGCGCGCCGGCAGGTTCCCGTAGCGTTCCTGGCTGATCGCTGTGGTCAGGCTGAGGACGTTTCTGGTCAATCGCCGCCGACGCTCAGGTTCGTTCTCGTGGTCCCTCAGATGGGTGGAGAGACCGCGCCCGTACTCCAGTTCCGTCTCGGTCGACAGGTGGGGACGCCCGATGCGCCGGCCCCACTTGAGCAGTCCAAGCCACGGATCCTGCGGTCGGCGGTCAAGCCAGCTCCAAGCTGCGAAGAGCAGCGCGGCTAGCGGCAGTAGCCAGAAGAGTGTCTGCCAGTTCCAGTTCCATTCCTGCGTCGGGGCTGCCTCTTCATCTGCCGCCGGTTGCGAATTGGACGACCTATCGGTGGCAAACTGTGTGACATTTTGCCTCTGGAGGGATGGCCGCCCTGCGGTCGGCTCGAACGGCACCCACCCGATTTCAGGCATGTAGACTTCCGGCCATGAATGGGCCTCGGCCTCGGTAATCGTCCATTCGCCTGTCTCCAATTCCCAGTAGCCGCCGATGTATCCGGTTGCGAAGCGTGTTGGGATGCCGTTCAGTCGCGCCAGGACGGCGAATGCTGTCGTGTAGTAGTCGCAGTAGCCCTCTTGCAGGTCAAACAGGAAGAAGTCGGCCACGTCTGTGTCGGGCGGCGGCGCCGGGACCTCCAGATTGTAGCTTATTCCGCGCAGGTAAGCTTCGATTGCCTCCGCGATTTCGAAAGGTCCCGTTTTCCCGACCGCCAGTTGTTCCGCCAGCCGCCGCGTGCGCGGCGTAACGCTTTCGGAGACGTGCAGATGAACGCTGAGTTCCGGTTGGAGCGGCAGCGGCGAGTCGTCCCACGCAGGCAAAGCGCGCAACAGTTCGGCAGACATCGCCGGCACGAAGGAAATTACGTCGAAGCGGTCGACCGGCCCAACGCCGGACCAGATTGAGACCAGGTCGTCCTGCGAACGCCGCTCCAGCTGGTATTCCATGCGGAATTCGGACGGTTCGCCGGCTGCGGGCAGGATTGCGGTCGGCGCGGTCAGACGCACTCTCTGTACAAGCGCCACCCGGCCCGGCCATTCTTCTTCCGCTCGCCAGGCGCGATTTGCCTCGAACGAAGCGTCCCTTTCTTGACCGGTGTTGCTCCAACCGCGCCCGTTGTAGTCGGCATACGTGCCCCGGCGCATGTACAGGCGTGGTGGCGACTGACCCAGTTCGGTCACCGGGCCGAAGGGAGTGTTTGTGGAGACGCGCATCACCTCAAATTGACCGAGCTCTGAGCCGCCTTCGAGCAGAAAGCGGTTCGGCAGGCCGCTGCTGAGGCGGCCCATGCCCCGTCTTCCCCCCTTCAAGTCGGGAAACATCCGCTCGGTCACATCGTCCACCGAGTCGTAAACCGGTGTCATGGACTGGTAGACCTTATAGGCGATAGGACGGATTACGACATTGGGCATAAAGCCGGCCAGCAGGACCATGGGTACGGCGACCGCAAAGATGGAGAGCAGCCGATCGGTTATCAGCATCGGACTGAAGTCAGTGTCGCGGTTGACCCAGATCCGCTCAAGGCGCTTTTGGTCCAGGAGGACGTGCAGAAGCAGGGTCGTGACCATACCAAGCAGGATGAGCTGCCGCCCCTGGCGTCCGTAAAAAAGGAGCGTAGCCAGCGCCCACAGTACCGGCGCGCCCACAATCAGGCCGTTTCGGGTTGAATGGACAAGCAGCGCCGTGGCCCCGCCAAGCAGCCACAGAATGACCCCGAACAAGGAGAGAAAAACAAAATCGTCCTGGTAGGCCCCGCCGGCCTGTACGCCCTGCAGCCAGTCGCTGTAGCGCCAGACCAGGGCAGCCAGGTCGGCCCGAGCCCCCGTTGCCAGGGAGAGCGGATCGTTGGCGGATACCGCCCTCCACAGGTCAAGTGGGCCGGGAATCCAGTGTACAAGCACCTGCGAAACGGTCACGACGCCAAGAATGGTCCAGAGCAGGATAGCGCCGAGGCTGCCAAGAACGAAAAGAGGTTTGCGCAGCAGAACGGGCCGACGCTGCGACGTTGCCCTGCTGTACGGGCCGGGCGTCTGCCCGGATTCAGCCGGTTGCTGTCCCGACCGGATGCGCAGGAGGTTGACGAGCCACCAGCCCGCCAGGAGGCTGATCAAGGGAACCCATTCAAGGACGACCTGAACGCGGCGCAGGTCGATCCAGCGAGCCTCGCGTATCGCCAGCGACGGCAGCACGGCCAAGAGAAGCGTAACCGCGAAGACCGACCAGCCAAGCGGCGGGCGGAAACGCTCCGCTGCCCTTTGGAACAGCCTCGAGACGACGTGCTGGCCTTCAACCGCCGTTTCCGCGCTCAACCGACATCCTCCTCGATTTTGTGGGCGACGACGCCGCCGGAAGGGGTGGAGCGGAGGACAGTGCGCGTGCGACGATAGGTAAGTGCAGGTGTCAGCGCGGTCCCCGCCGCCATGAATTGGACTGGAATCTCATAGCGGGTCAGGATTTCGGCCAATTGTTCCTGGTTGTCGTCGAAAAGTGCGGGGGTAAGGAGGGGATCGGACTCCTCCGCCTGAGACGGGACGGGTTCTAAAGGGAGAGGTTCCTGACTCTCAGCATCGCCACTCCCGGCGACTCTTTCGACGGTTTCGAAGCTGCCAGGAAGCGCGGGGGGCGTCACCGCGAGAACACTTGACGACACGCCGCCGCGTCGCAGGTGAAGCAGTTCCGCCGCCCAGTCTGCGCCTTCAAAGCCAACGTCCGAGGTGACAACCAGGACAGTTTGCCCGGCATTGAAAACGCCGCGGCTGCGGTGGAGCATATTGTCCAGGGAAAGGTCGCCGGCCTGAACTGGCGCCAGTGCAGCCAGAATGCGCCAGACCTGGCCCTTGCCGGGCAAAGGCGGCACGGCTACAAGATGGGAGTCCGACCCGTCTGCGCGCACCTGATCGGCGCCGCCTTCGCCGCCTTCCGCGGCGAGTTCCTCGAGACCCGATGCGGCCGAAGCCCCTGCCAGAGCATCGGATTCCCAGCCGGACTGGCGGGCCGGAGCAGTAAGGAGACCGACGGAGCGACGTTCGCCCCCGGCCAGATACTCGGCTGCCGCGCTGGCCGCAAGGACAATGGCGGTTTCGAGGGTGCTGGTCGCGGCTCTTCCCGATTGAACGCGCCGGTTGACGTCGAGAACGATCCAAAGGTCGCCGCTCGGCTCGGTCTCTACTTCGGTTACGATCAGTTCTCCCTGCCTGGCGCTGGTTGGCCAGTGGACGTGGCGCAGGCTGTCGCCGGGACGGTAGGCCCGGACTACCGGCGCGCGCTCCGTGCCGCTGTAGGCCTTGCGGCGGCGGTCCCGTCCTGAAAGGTTTCCTTTAGGAAGATCGAGCGCCGGCATTAGCGCCACGCGGGGATAGACAAGAAGGGTCTCGGACTGCGCTTCCTCGATCTCCAGGCTGAAGAGTCCGAAGGGATCGCCTGTTCTCAATACATGCGGCCCTAGTCGAAAGACGCCCCGCTGGCCGCACTGGGCTTCGGCCCTCCACTGGTAGGTGCTGCCGGGGCCGCAGCTGACGACCTGGCGCGGGTTGTAACCTGGGAGCCGCGAACTGTCCGCAAACTCCAGCCAGTGTAATGGCAGGGAGCTGTCGTTTTGGAGCAGGAATCGCTCTTGGAACGCGTCGCCCACGACCAACATCGAGCCTTCGCGCCGCCGTTCGAATACAATGTGCGGGACCTGGGTGCGCAACCAGGCGTAGCCGACACCATAGACGATTAACAGGGATACCAGGAGCGCAATCCAGACCGGACTAGGGCCGAGCAATTGCATGAAGAGCAGCAGCGGAAGAAAGTAGAGGGGCCATCCGTTACTCAGTTCGATGCGCCGTGACGCGGGTAGATTTCGATTCAGGAGTTGGGCGAACGCCTGCCGCAACCGTTGGCGCAACGGCAAACCTGTGGACCTGTCCTTGTTGGTTGGCGTCACAGTGACCACGGTCCGATTGGCTGCTGGCAGACAGTTATGTCAAAATTGTCCGGGACTGCGCCGGCAATGGCTCGGAGGTGCGGGCGCAGGCTTCGGCGGGTCCGGGCGAGAGACGCGCCTGACTTTGTATCCAGTTCTGACCTGCCGGCGCGGCTGCCAGGCGAGAACTGACCAGATTGTACCATAGAATTGAAGCTCACCCAGGAACCTCCCAGCAGGCAATCGAAGCACGAAAGTCCTGGCTGGCCGGTTGAAGACGGTGTCACTCGCGCGAAGAGGACGGCCCTCGTTATGATTCATTTCGCCATTTCTTGGTTTGAACTGGGCGAGCTCTTGTGGCAGGTATTGGCTGCTGTTGCGATCGGCGGAATCGTAATCGTTGTAATCTTTGCCATAATCGAGCCCGGCCCGCTGGTCAAGAGGCGCCCGTTTCCCCGCAAGAGGCGTTCCCAACAGGAGGACGGCGAGCAGGAAGTTGCGGGTGCGCCTGGCGAAAAAGAGTGACTTGAGTCCGGCGACTGGATGAATGGACGCGAGGAGGGTTTCGCTCCGACCGGCATTTGCTCGTCTGGCCCCGAGAGAATTCATATGACATCAAAAGAGATGGAGGGAGGGCCGGCTGGACCGCTGGTGGGGCAATTCGCGGAATCAGTCGAACCAGGTTTTCCATTCGAGCTACGCTTGCCCCAGGGCGCGGTTCCGCCATTGCAAGACCTTCCGGGGCGGTACTTCCTGGGGCGCTGCAGCAGCGAGGTTGGCATCGAGCGGGACAGCGGCTGGTCGATTTATCTGCGACAACCGCTGTTCGTTTGCAGCCGTCAAGAGCGAGAGGATGGCGATTTCTGGCAGCTTTGCCAAGGCCCCGGCCATTTCGTTCGACGGCCCGGCGCAACGGACGAGAGTCTAGGGCAGGTTGGCATCGACCCCGCCGCGCACTGGCTGTCGCAACGCAGTCGGGGCGACCCCCTCAATCTGTTGGGGCCGCTCGGTAACGGCTTTTCGGTCCCATCCGAACCGCACAATCTATTGGTCGCGGCCGACGTCGCCGATGACCCGGCATGGTTCTGGCAGCTCTATTTCCTATGCGAACAGGCACTTGACCGCGGTGGGCGGGCAACGATTCTTTTGCGAGCCGCCGACGAAAGGGAATTGGCGGCGTTGATTCCTTGGCTGCCCGTGCAGGTCGAGGTGCGGACGGCAGCAGACGACTTTGAATGGTTGGAGCAGCTGCGCCAGACGGCTGCGTGGGCCGACCAGATGCGCGCCGGCGTACCTGCCTCTCGCTACAGCGAAATGAAGCGGGTGATCGAGGAGAGCCGTTTTCGCACAGATAGAAACTTTGCCCAAGTCCTGGTGAATGCAGACCTGGCGTGTGGTGTCGGCGCTTGTCTCGTCTGCGTAGTTCCGACCGGCAGGGGAGGCCTTACCCGTGCCTGTGTCCACGGTCCTGTGTTCGACCTGATGGACCTGGTGGACTGAATGACGCGGGAGCGCCCATATTGCATTCCCCTACCGGCACGGCCTCCTTGGCTTATACGCGCGGCGGAATCAAGGAAGGACTTCAGACCAACTCCGCTCGGTCCGGAATAGGCTTTGCGAATGAGTTTGCCGGGGAGGGCAGTCCGGCGAATCGCCTTGTATCGGAAATCTGAATTGCAGGTCGAACAAACGACCCGTGTTCGGTGCGCCGCGGTGTGTGGTAGAATGTTGCGAAAGGTCGTCTGATGCGAGAGCCGCGGAAAGGATGCGGGCGCGACGGCCAGCGACCCCCACAGGAGCGAACGAGTGACAGAGTCTGACGGCCGCGAGCGGACCGCCAGGGCAAGGGCCTGCGACGTGCCAACAGCCGGTGTCAAGGCATATGAAGAGGGCGCCTTTGCCGAATTCCGAGACGAGGTCGAGCAGGTCTGGAACGAGAATTCGGCCTACTGGGATGACTACATGGGCGAAGGCAATGACTTCGTGAACGTCCTGTGTTGGCCGGTCACAGAGAAGTTGCTGGCAGTGGAGCACGGGCAGAGTGTGTTGGACATCGCCTGCGGCAACGGACTGACCAGCAGAAGGCTGGGCCGGTTGGGCGCTCGGGTTGTCGCATTCGACGTGGCCGAAGGGATGATTCAAAGGGCGAGGCGTCGCACATCGGCCGCAGACGGGAAGATCGAGTACCACGTCCTTGACGCCGGCGACGAACAGGGACTGCGAGCACTGGGACGGGCAAATTTCGACAGCGCGCTCTGCAATATGGCGCTATTTGATATGGCCGAGATCGAGCCGCTCTTCCGCAATCTGTTTTCGCTGCTAAAACCGGGCGGCTGTTTCGTGTTTTCGATGGTGCATCCCTGTTTTAACCAGGCGGACGCCACACGCTACTCCGAATTTGAAGACCGGGACGGTGAGCTCATCACGACGTACGGTGTACGCGTGAGCCGCTATATGACGCCAACGATGCGCCGGGGGCTGGCATTGCAGGGGCAGCCGACGCCGCAGCCCTATTTTCACCGGCCGCTCGATATGTTGCTGAACGTCGGTCTGCGGGCAGGGTTTGTTTTGAACGGAATCGAAGAGCGGGCGTTTCCTGCTACGCATCCGCCTGGCAGGCGCGAGCTTGGCTGGGGACCCAACTTCAGCGAGATTCCGCCGGTGATCGTCTTCCGAATGCAGCGACAGTGAACCAAACCAATCGCGCAAATCACGTAGCGAAATCGAGGTCACAAAATGGACGAGCGAGTTCACTTATGGGAGACGCCGGCGGCAAAGGAGAAGGTAATGATCGCCGGTTGGCACCAGTGGGCCGACGCCGGTTCGATCTCATCGGGGCTGCCCGCCTATCTGATCCAGAAACTTGAGGCGCGCAAGATCGGCGAAATCAGCCGCGACCGTTTTTTTCTCTTCCAGATGCCGGGGGCGCACCACCTGCTGCGGCCCGAGGTGCATACGAAAGAAGGGGTCGTCCAGGAGATGCGGGTCATCAAGTCGGAGCTGCACTATGCAGAATTCGGCGAAAAGGGGCTCGTCATTTTCCTCGGCGAAGAGCCGCACGTCAACGAGGAGGAATACGCCGAGGCCTTTCTCGATATCGCCGAAGCATTGGGAGTCAAACGGATCGTGGCCGTTGGGGGTGTATACGGAGCCATGCCTTTCAACAAGGACCGGGATATCTCCTGTGTATTCAGCATGGAGGAGATGCGCAAGGAGATGGATGAGTACGCGGTGCGCTATTCGAACTATGAAGGGGGTACCACGATTGGCTCCTATCTCGCCTACCATGCCGGGCAGAGGAACGCGGAATACATCTGCTTTCACGGGTTTGTGCCAGCCTATGATTTCGGACAGGTGATGCTGCCGGCGCAGAGTGTGCGCATCGAAGACGACGTCAAGGCCTGGTACGACATTATGCGCCGCGCAGACTTCATGTTCCACCTGGGGATCGACCTCTCGGAGTTGCGGATCCAGAGCGACGAATTGACGACTTCGATGGAAGAACAGATGGAGGAGCTGGCGCGCCAGGCGCCTCAACTTGACGTGCAGGCCTATATGCAGAAGTTGGAGGAGGAGTTCACCGAGAAACCCTTCATGCCCCTCGATGATGTTTGGGAGCGGGAGTTGGGCGACCTGCTTGACGATCTGGAGAACTGATCTTGACAGTTCGCTCGACTTCTTCAAGCGCGGCGACGCGCGCCGTTTCCCAGCCTGACGCGGTGGGGCTGCTGACCAGGTTGGTGGAAATACCATCTCTGAGCGGAAGCGAGCTCGCGGCGAGCCGTTTCCTGGTCGAGTCGATGCGGTCGCTGGGATATGAAAGATGCGAGGTTGACGCCGTTGGCAATGCCGTCGGCGAGATCGGCGCCGTCGACGCGGCGCGGACTGTCGTCCTTCTAGGACATATCGACACTGTGCACGGGGAGATCCCCGTACGCATTGAAGAGCGCGACGATGGACCTGTGCTACACGGCCGGGGAAGCGTCGACGCCAAGGGCCCCCTGGCTACTTTCGCCTGTGCGGCCGCCCGCCTGGGCCCTGAATGGGCGCGGCAGAACGACATTCGCATTGTCGTCGTGGGCGCGGTGGAGGAGGAGGCTGCGACGAGCAAGGGCGCACGCTTCATCCGCGATCGGTTTGACGGCGTGCGCGAGCCAGTGCCCGACTACTGTGTGATCGGTGAGCCGAGCGGTGTTGCGCGGGTCACGCTAGGCTATAAGGGAAGGCTACTCCTGGAGATGCAGGCCGCCCAGCCGATGGCCCACTCCGCTGGACCTCATCCGGGCATCGCCACTCTGGCCGTCGACCTGTGGAATTTGGTCCGCGACTACACAGAGAAGTTCAACCGCGACATACCCAAGACATTCGGCCAGCTTCTGCCCAGTTTGCGCGACGTGAACACACGCACCGACGACGCGATGCTCGATCATGTGTGGATCAAGATCGGACTCCGTCTGCCGCCCGACTTCAAGGTCGATGGGTTTTTGGGGGAGGTATGGCAGTGGGCACAAGCGCGCGCCGGCGGTTGTTCACCGCTGCCCCGCCCGCCCTATATCGAGGGCAAGGACGCCTCTCCGCGGCGATTTCAGTTCGGCAGCGGCGATTCTCCGCTCGAGTTTTGCGTTCACGGCCAGGAACCGGCATGGCGCGGCGACCGCCAGAACGCGCTCGTGCGCAGTTTCCTGGCGTCGATCCGTGAAGTTGCTACCGACCGACCCCGCTTTGTCAGCAAGAGTGGGACCAGCGACATGAACGTAGTCGGCCCGGCCTGGAAGTGCCCGATTGCGGCATATGGACCGGGCGACAGCAGCCTGGACCACGCGCCGAACGAGCACATCCGGCTGGACGAATACTGGCAGGCCGTCCTGGTGCTCGAATCCGCTCTACGGCGGCTGAGCTTGCAGTCCGCCTGACCTTCACCCACAACCAATCTACTCCAGGGGCGTGAGCCAGCGCTCTCCATCGCGCCCGTCGGCCGCCCAGCCTTCGACGCGGCCGTCGTCGGAACGGATCTGATACCAGAAGTAGTTGTCAGCCGACTGCGGACCTGCCACCACGTTGAACTGCTGATTTGTGCGCGCGCGTGCAACGAGGGGCGAACTCACGCCCGGTAGCGCGCGTACGCTCAGTTCGCCGGCGAGGGTGACGACGACGCGGTCGCCAACGATGGGGGAACGATTGACCGGTCGGGGCTCTCCGACTTGGGGCGATATCCATTCCTCTCTGCCGTCGCCGCCGGCTATCCAGCCGATATTGCCCTGATTGTCATCCACTTTCCACCAGATGAAGCCGTCCGAGGCGGCCGGGCCCTCCATGACGAGTACACGCTTGCCCTGGGCAAGAAGAACGACGACAGGGGCACTCGTGCTGGGTTGCTCGCGGATGTTGAGGCCTGTGTCGGCGACAATGCGGGCCTGGTCACCGACATTCAGCGGGTTCTCGATCGTGATGGTCGGTGTTGGCGAAGGCAGAGAGGTTGCCGTGGGTGCAGGAGGCTGGGTTGGCGCCGCGGTGGCGGGGGGTTGAATGGCTGCCGGAGAAAGCGGTGTGGAGGTTGCAACGACCGGTTGCGGTGACGGCGTTGGGCGAGGCTGAAAGCTGCCGCAGGCAACAATTGGCCCTACCCAGACCAGGCTGAGAGCGACCAGGGCCAGCAGCGGGCGGGGTAGAGACCCTGCGCCGTCTGCCGCACTTGGCGGCGAGCCGGCAATCGCGTCATTGCCTGGGCGGTCCTCGTGTGCAGCCGCGTCCAGTTGGCAGCGAGCGGAGGATCTGTGCCTGACCTCTTCTCTTGCCCTCTCCGTTTTGTCCCAGCAACAGCCAGATAGCGAGGGATCTTTGCTCATAACTCTTCGCACAGCTCGACAGCCTTCAGCCAGCGAATGTCCTGTATTCCGGCCAACTCGGACAGGACCGCAGCCGGCGTCTGCTCGTCTGTGCCCAGTACCATGATAGCTTCGCCGCGAGGCGCGCGACGGCCCACGTGCATGAAACTGATATTGACATCCGAACGGCCCAGCAGGGTACCCACTTTGCCGATGATGCCCGGTCGATCGGTGTGCGATGCCAGCAGCAGGTTGCCTTCGGCCGGGAACTCCACCCAAAGGTCGTTGATCGCGACGATTGTCGGTTCGTCGAGCAGGACCGTGCCCAGCACCTTGTTGACACCGCTTGCACTGGTCAGGCGCAAAGTAAGCATGCTGGTGTAGCGCTCGTGATCGGGCATCTTTCTTTGCACGATCTCGATGCCGCGAACTTTGGCCAGCAACTCGGCGTTGACCAGGTTGACCCGCTCTTCTACCACACCTGACAAGAGACCCCGGATGGCAGACGCAACGATGTAGGCCATGTCGACGGCGGTCACAGGACCGTGCCCGGATATTTCCAGCCGGGTGATGCCCTGCTCATCTATCTGACGCAAAAAGCGGCCCATTCGTTCCGCCAGATCGATGTACGGAACCACGGTCCGCAGCGCGGTGGGCGGCACGATGGGCGCATTTACGGCGTGACGGGCGGGCCGGCCGTTGAGAATGTCCAGCACCTGGAGCGCAACCTCTTCGGCGACGCGGTCCATCGCTTCCACGGTGCTCGCGCCGAGGTGGGGCGTGAGGATGATCCTTTCGTTGTTTCGCAGTGAGCTGTCTGCCGGCAGGGGTTCGCGCTCAAAAACATCGAGCGCGGCGCCGGCGACGCGGCCCTCCTCAACCGCCGCGGCCAGGGCGCATTCGTCGATGATCCCACCGCGGGCGACGTTGATGACGCGGGCGCCCGCTTTCAGCTGTCCCAGGCGCGACGCGTCGATCATCTTGTAGGTTGCGTCGGTCAGGGGCACGTGAACGGTAAGAAAGTCGACCTGCGGCAGCAGCTCGTCGAGCGGGAGCAGCGTTACACCCCGCTGCGAGGCGTATTCCTCACTAACGAAGGGGTCATGGGCGAGAACGCGCATTCCCAGACTCAAGGCGACCTGAAGCACTTCCTGCGCGATGCGTCCTAGTCCAACGATGCCGAGCGTCTTGTCTCGCACCTCGGTGCCGACGAAGCGGCTGCGGTTCCACTGGCCGGCTCGCACGTCGCGGTCGGCTTGCGGCAGGTTGCGGGCCATGGCCATCAGCATGGCGACGGTATGCTCGGCGGCGGCGACCGTGTTCCCCGTAGGCGTGTTGACAACGGTAACCCCGGCGCGGGTGGCCGCGTCGACGTCGATATTGTCCACGCCCGTGCCGGCGCGACCGACAGCCTGAAGGCGCTTGCCAGCCCGAACCAAGGCAGCGGTAACCTGCGTACTGCTGCGAACGAGCAAGGCATCGTATTCGGGAATCAGGGCTTCCAGCGCTGCCGGACTGAGATCGGTACGGATGTCGACACAAACACCCTCATCTTGCAGAAGCGGTTGCAGGCCTCTTTGTGAGAGCTTGTCGCTTACCAAAACGCGGAACTTTTCTGACATTTCGACCATTTCTCAGCGGGTATTGACTCCGGGTCAGGTTGCAAGAGCCTGGCTGGATTGTCACATCGTTTCCGGGGTGGTCATGCCCATCAGGCGGAGGACACGCGACAGCGCGGTCCGTGCGGCAAGGCTCAGCAGCAACCTGGCGCGTGCCAGTTCGGGCGGCACGTCCGAATGCAGGACCTGACAGTTCTCATAGAAGGCGCTGAAGGCCTTGGTCAGGTCCTCGGCAAAGTAGGTGAGATTGTGCGGCGACAGCCGCTCCACCGCCAGCTCGATTTGTTCCTCCATCTCGAGCATTTTGCGAATCAAAGTCAGCTCGGCGGGATGCGTGAGGAGCGACAAAGCGTCTGCGGCGTCACCCGGCATAGCTTCCGGGATCTCGTATCCGTTTTGTGCGGCCTTTTGCAGGAGCGAGCAGATGCGGGCGTGGCCGTACTGAACGTAGTAGACGCGGTTCTCGTTCTTGCGCTGGACGGCCAGGCTCATGTCGAAGTCAACGCTGCGTTCCGGGCTGGTGGTAAGAAGCATGAAACGCACGGCGTCGGGCCCGACCTCCTCGACGACCTCGCGCACAGTGAGCAGGTCGCCAGAACGCTTGCTCATTTTGACCTCGCTGCCGTCCCGAATCAGTTTGACCAGGTTGTAGAGCAGGATAACCAGGCGCTCCGGGTCGACGTCCAGCGCCCGCATAACAGCCCCCATGCGGGGGACATGGCCCTGGTGGTCGACGGCCCAGACGTTGATCACCCTGTCAAATTTGCGGCGCACAAACTTGTCGTAATGGTAGGCGATGTCGCTGGCAAAGTATGTGGGGGCGCCACTCGAGCGGATGACCACTTCGTCCTTCTCGTTGCCCGGATATTTGCTGGCGACGAACCAGTGAGCGCCGTCTCTTTCGATGACTTCGCCGTCGGCGGCGAGCTGCTTCAGAAGTGTATCGACAAGGCCTTCGTCGTAGAGGCTGCGTTCGCTGAACCACCTGTCGAAAGATACGCCCAGCTCTTGCAGCTCATCCTCGAGATCGTGCAGGACGATTTCACGCCCGATGTCGCGCATGGAGGCGACGGCGGCATCCCTCTCCATTTTCAGGTAGCGGTCACCCTCCCGCTCCCATACGATGCCGGCGTAGTCATGGAGATAGGCGCCGTGATAGCCGTCTTCGGGTACCTCTGCACTGGGGCCGGCGGCTTCGCTTTCCTGCTGACAGCGTTGCACGTAGCAGGCGTAGAGGCTCTCGATGAAGAGTTGAAACTGGGTGCCGCTGTCGTTGACGTAGAACTCCCGCTGGACCTCGTAACCGGCGGCATCCAAAAGGTTGGCGAGGGTGTCACCCAGCACGGCGTTGCGCCCGCCGCCGTAGTGGAGAGGGCCGGTCGGGTTGGCGCTGACATATTCGACCTGCCAGCGCTCCCCCTCTCCTTTGTCAATGGCGCCGAAGTCGGCGCCGGCGGCGAGAATTGCCGGCACCTGGTCCTGCAGCCAGCGCTCACCGAGGCGAATGTTGATGAAGCCGGGGCCTGCGAGCTCGACGCTGCCGATGGCGTCGGCGCGGCCATTGCCGCTCGAATCGTTGGGAGCGAGGTGGTCGACGATGGACTGTGCGATCTGACGTGGGTTGACCTTGCCACCTGTCGACTTCCTGACAGCTGAGGCGGCGAGCAGGGCGACATTGGAGCTGTAGTCGCCGTGTTCCGGTTGATTGGGGCGTTGAATTTCGACCTGGGGAATGTCCATCTCGGGCAGATCGCCCGCGGCCTGCGCCGCGGCGACCGCGTCAATGACCGCCTGCCGAATCTGATCACGAATCATTATCGATGTTCCGCTTCGCCGGCGCGCGGCGTAAGGCCTGACGCCGGCACGTTGCAAGTTGAGCCGCGTCCAATTGGGCGGGCTCAGTGAGGCTGCGCCTCGGTAAGCGGCAGTTCCTCCATTTCGTACCAATTCGGGCCGGCTTCGACGTCCACCAGCAGGGGAACATCCAAGCCGTAGGCATTTTCCATAACGTTGCGCACGATTGGCGCGACCGAATCCAATTCGGAGTGCGGTAGTTCAAGCACCAGCTCGTCGTGGACCTGCAAAAGCATCTTGGCTTTCACGCCTTCGCTGCACAGCCGCTGATGGAGCCGGCACATAGCGATCTTGGTGATGTCGGCGGCGGTGCCCTGAATCGGCGCGTTGATTGCCTGCCGTTCCAGCGCCTGTCTCCGGTTGAAGGGCAGCCGGCCCTGGAGATCGTCGAAACGGCGTCTACGTCCCAAGAGCGTCGTGACGTAGCCGTCGGAATTGGCCCGTTGGATGGTGTCGTCGATATATTCCCGCACCCTGGGATAGGTGGCGAAGTATTGGTCGAGAAACTCCTGTGCTTCGGCGGGTCCCATGTCGGTGCGGCTGCTGAGACCGAAGGCGCTGACGCCGTAGATGGTTGCGAAGTTGATGGTCTTGCCCATGCCGCGCTGGTCATAGGACACCTGGTCGAGCGGCACGTCGAAGAGGCGGGATGCAGTGACGGCATGAATGTCCTGCCCCTGTCGAAAAGCTTCGAGGAGCAGTTCTTCTTGCACGATATGGGCAAGAATACGGAGCTCGACCTGGCTGTAGTCGGCGGCCAGGAGCAGGCAGCCCTCCGAGGCCTCGAAGGCCTTGCGGACCTCCCGTCCCTGCTCGGTACGGATGGGTATGTTCTGCAGGTTCGGGTTGTTGCTGCTGAGCCGGCCGGTGGAGGAGCCGCTCTGGCTGTAGCTGGTATGAATGCGTCCCGTCTGCACGTTCACCATATCGCCGAGAGCGTCGACATAGGTGCCGCGCAGTTTTTCCAGCTGGCGCTGCTCAAAAAGCAGGGTAAGAAACTCGCCCTGTTCGGATGACAGCTCGGCGGTCGGATTTCTCAGTTTTTCCAGCTCTCCGACGGCGGTACTGACAAAGCCGGTGCGCGTCTTTTTCAGCCCCTTGGCCGGGAATCCCATCTCGTTGAACATCACTTCGCTGAGCTGTCTTGTGCTGCGCAGATTGAAATCATGGCCGACGATCTGTTTCAGGCGTTGGTCGATCTGCCCCAGGCGCGCCACAAGCCTGACGGACATCTCGGCGAGGAAATCCGTGTTCACCCGAATGCCGGCCATCTCCATATCGGCCAGGACTGGAAGCAACGGGAGCTCGATATCGCTGTAGAGCTGCCACATCCCGGTTTCGTGCAGCTTTGGCGAGAGCGCTTCCCAGAGCTGAATGGTAGCGTCGACGTCAGCGCCGCAATATGCCGTGACCGTCTCGATATCCACCTGCCCGATCGATATCTGGCTGCGGCCCGTGCCGATCAGCGAAGAGATGTCGGTCATCGTCCAATCGAGCACCGCTTGTGCCTGGGCCTTGAGGCCAAGAGAACGGCTGGCGGAGTCCAGCAGCCAGGCGGCTGTCAAAGTGTCGTGGATTGGACCGTTGACTTCGAGGTTGTGGCGGCGGCAGACGACAAGGTCATATTTGCCGTTGTGGGCGACTTTGGGCAGGTCGGCGCGGTCGAAGTAGGGCTGCAGCGCGTTTCTGACATGATCCCAGGGTAGCTGGTCGCCCTCGTCGTGCGCGACGGGAATGTAGCAACCTTCGCCCTTTGCCCAGGCGATGCCAAGGCCGACGAGGCCGGCGGTCATGGGGTCGGTGCCGGTTGTCTCGACGTCAAAGGAGAGGATCTCGGCATCTTCAAGAGCCTCGACCACACTGTCCAAGGCGTTCTGGTCCTGTACGCAGAGGTAAGGGCGCTCCGCCAATGGCTGGCCGTTCGCTTCCGGGCGCAATACGGGCGTGGTATCGGCGGGAGCGGCATCGGGAAAGAGCCCCGACTGCAGCTGCGCTCCGCCTTCTTCAAGGCCGTCCGCGGTTAATCCGCCCAGTTCGTCGAGCTCGCGCTGCAGGCGGCGAAATTCCAGCTCGGCGAAGAGGCCTTCGACCGTGGCTCTGTCGTAACCGGAGAGGCGGAAGGTCTCGGCGTCAAAGGTGACGTCCAGATCGCAGACTATGGTCATCAGCCTCACGTTGCGGCGGACATCCTGCTCGGCGTCGCGCAGGTTCTGTTGCTTCTTAGGGCCCCTGATCTCGTCGATATGGGCATAGAGGCCGTCGAGCGAGCCGTAATCCTGGAGGTAGCGGATGGCAGTCTTCTCGCCCACGCCGGGCGCGCCTGGTATGTTGTCTGAGCTGTCGCCGACCAGGGCCTTCATCTCCAGGAACTGGTCCGGCGTGAGGCCGCCGTAGCGGTTGGCGACTTCGGCGGCGCCGTAGACCGAAGTCGTAGGCGAAGGCCCTCCCGACGTGTAAAGGATGCGGACGCGTTCAGAGGCCAACTGGAATAGGTCGCGATCGCCGGTCAGAATCAGGACATCGTGTCCATCGGCGGCGGCCTGTTGGGCGAGCGCGCCGAGCACGTCATCGGCTTCGTAGTTTTCGAGCGACACGGTCGGGATGCGGAGCGCGTGCAGGACCTGCTCGATGCGGTCCATCTGGGGGCGCATGTCGTCGGGCATCGCGTCGCGTGTTGCCTTGTAGTCGGTAAACTCTGCGTGGCGCCAGGTGTCGCCCTTGTCAAAGGCGACGGCCACGCCGTCGGGCCTGTAGTCGCGCAGCACGCTGAACAACTTGCTTACAAAACCGAACACTGCGCCGGTTGCCTCGCCGCGGGCGGTGTTCATCGGATTTCTTACGCCGAAGTAGGCGCGAAATGCCTGCGAGTGTCCGTCAATGAGAAGGAATGTCGACACGTTGGCTCACCTGTTGGAACGGTGCCATGGCACGGTCCTGGTTTCTGTCAGCGGAGACCTGAACAGCGGGCTTGCCGGCGGATGTGCGGCGCCTGCCAGTTCGCGGGAGCAATCATTCTTCAACGGCAAGTTGACCGCCGGCAACAAGGTCTCGAATCTGCCCAATTTCGAGAATCGAGCGCAGCGTTCGCATGCGGCGTCCGGCGTCGAGCCGGTAGTGGCCGGTCGGGAGGTCGAGAATGTAGTTCTTGCCGCTGCGGTTGGCGAGGACGATCACGTCCTTCGGGTCCTCGAGCCAGGTAATGCCGTCGTAGCTTCGCTTGGCCACCGGAAAATCCTCCCTGCAATCGGGCAACGGTATGGACGCGGCCCTTGCAGTGCGCGGCGTTTCGTTGCCGCCGCGTTGGGCAGGTCCCGTTTGCAACCTAGCGCAATTGTACAGGCGCTATCAGGATTTGACAAGATTCTTTGCGCGGAACAGACGGGCTGCAGTTTGCCCGCGTGCCTTTCTACCGGGGCGTGCAACCCATGACTCGTACAGCCCAACGACGGCAACCAACGAGTAGCCGCCGGCATAGAGGGCGAGGAAGGGCAGACTCCACCACTGGCCGCCGGCGGCGGCGACGAAACAGCCAACGCAGGCATAGGAGGCGAGAAAGATCTCACCGCCGACGATCGGTTCCAGGCCCAACGCATAACCGCTCCGTTGCCAGGTATCCGGCCTCGAGGCGCCATCGGGGCCGACGGCGCTTTCGCCGGTCTCAACACGAAACTTGGGGGTGCGCAGAAAGGCGCCGCTGCGACCGAACAGCGCCTGGACCGCGGCGACGGAGTTGCTGAGCGAAAGCCCCATGCCCAGGAGCATGAGGAAGGGCAGATAGGCCCAGCGGCGGGGCCAATCGCGCGGATTCAGCCGGCGCTGCGCGAGGGCATAGAGCGCGGGCGGGCCGATGGATACCAGGCTCAGGTAGGCAAGCGGCCAGAAGGGCTGGCTGCCAAGGAGAATCAGAAGTGGAGTGACAAGGAGGAGCAGCAGCAACAGCGGGTGGATCAGATAGCCGCCCAGGTGGACGAGTGCAGCGATGCGTTTGAGAAGCGGCCAGCCGCCCCGCCAGATGCGAGCGCAGAGTTTGCGGAGGGTGGCGACGCTGCCCTTTGCCCAGCGGAACTGTTGGCGCTTGAAGGCCAGCAGCTGCGGGGGAAGCTCGGCGGGCGCCTCCACATCGTCGAGATAGAGGCCGCGCCAGCCGGCCATCTGGGCGCGGTAGCTCAGATCCAAGTCCTCGCAGAGCGTGTCGGCTTGCCAGCCGCCGACGGCGGCGTCTTCGATGCAGACGCGGCGCCACACGCCGGCCGAGCCGTTGAAGCCGAAGGGCAGGGCGACGGAATGGCGGGCGGCCTGTTCGACGACAAAGTGGCCGTCGAGGGCAAGCGCCTGTGCCCTGGTCAGGGCCGAATAGCCCGCGTTCAAATGGGCCCAGCGCGTCTGCACGAAGCCGACGTCAGCGCCGGTGTGCGCCAGAAAAGTTGGGATAGTGCGGCGGAGGAAGTCGGGCCGGGGAACGAAGTCGGCGTCAAAAACGGCGATGAATTCCCCTGCGGCGGAAGCGAGCCCCTCCTGCAAGGCGCCGGCCTTGTAGCCGTGCCGGCTGGCGCGGCGCACGACCCTTACGTCGATTCCTTTCCGTTGCCAGAATGCAGCGCGGCGCCGGGCCAGGGCGGTGGTGTCGTCGTCCGAGTCGTCCAGCACGTGTATCTGCAAGCGGTCCGATGGATAGTCGAGACTGGCGCAGGCGTCGACCAGGCGGCTGACGACGTGGAGCTCATTGTATATCGGCAGTTGCACGGTGACGGTTGGCCAGCGGGCGTCGTCGTAGCCCGTAGCGTCCTTGGGGACGCGCCGGGGGTCGTTCGCGGCAGCAGCCAATGAACGGTCGGAACGGATGCGCAGCAAGGTGAGAATGATTGCTTGCATTCCGTAGGCTGCCAGCCCGAGGGCGCCAATGGTATAGACAAGTTGCAGCAAATACAACGGCGATGCTTGAGGCACGAATTGCGCTCCTGTGCGGCTTGTGCCTTCTTGGTGCGTTGCATGAAAACGCCGACGGTCTCCGCCGGCATTTTCAAACTCAACCAGTATAGATCACTTTGGGAGAGCGGTTAAATTGTGCGATCCAATCATTCTTGAAACGGTGAAATCCGTTGCCCGCATGTGCTGCGTGTCGCCAGCGCGGGAATGTCTCCACTCTGGGTGCGGGGGCTGGACAGGCGACTGCAACGGCTACTCTTGCTCGGCCTCCGCCTCCTTGCTCTGCGTGACGACCTGGTCGGCGAGGTGGCCCGGAACGGGCTCGTAGCGTTCGAATTCGATGGTGTAGATGCCCCGCCCTTGCGTCATGGAGCGGAGGTCGGTACCGTAGCGCAGGATCTCAGCCAGTGGGATTTCGGCGTTGATGATGGCTCGGTTGTTGCGATTCTCCATGCCCTGCACGCGGCCGCGGCGGTTGTTCAAGTCTCCCATGACGTCGCCCATGAATTCGTCGGGGACGGTCACTCTCATGCTGTAGATTGGCTCCAGCAGCACTGGCCGGGCCTCCTGCATGGCGATCTTGAAGACCTCGCGGCCGGCTGTCTGGAAAGCGATGTCCTTGGAGTCGACTGGGTGGTGCTTGCCGTCGAAGACGATGGCTTTGACGTCGACGATGGGGAAGCCTGCGATCACGCCTTGGTCAAGAATCTGGCGAATCCCCTTCTCGATGGAGGGGATGAAGACGCTGGGTATGGAACCGCCGAAAACTTCGCTGTCGTAGGCGAAACCGTCGCCGCGGTCGCGCGGTTCGACGCGCAGCTCGACATCGGCAAACTGGCCGGCGCCGCCGGTCTGTTTCTTGTGGCGGTAACGGGCGCTGGCGGTGCGGGTCACTGTCTCCTGGTAGGGGACTTTGGGCACGGCCGTCTCGACTTTGACGCCGAACTTGTTGTCCAGGCTGCGGATGGCGACGTCGATGTGGGTGTCGCCCATGCCTTGCAGGATATTCTGCTTGGTGGCGTTGATGTACTCGATCTGCAGCGTGGGGTTTTCCTCGGCCAGCGCCTGCAATCCCTGGCCCATTTTGGCGCTGTCCGCCTTGGTTGCCGGCAGAACTGAAACCGAGTAGAGCGGCTTGGGATATTGGGGCGGCGCGATGGTGAGATCATGTTCGCCGAGCGTGACGGTCGTGCTCAGGTCTTCCATTTTGGTGACGACGCCGATGTCTCCGGCGACGAGCGACGCGGCCGCTTCAAGCTCTTTACCGCAGACGCTGAAGAGATTCTGCAGCTTTTCGCTCTTGCCCGTGCTCTGAATCGTCACCTGTGAATCGGCCGAGAGCGTGCCGGAAACAACGCGCACGTAGTTCATGCGCCCAACGTAGCGGTCGACGATAGTCTTGAAAACGTAGGCCGCCACCGGTCCATCGGCCGCCGCGGCAAGCTCGACTGGCTCATCCTCGCCGTTCGCGGCCGACGCGAGCACATCTGCAGGGGAGGGCACGTAGCTAATCATGGCGCGCACCAGGCTGCGGAGCCCGATGTTGGCGATGGCGCTGCCGCAAAATACGGGGATAATCTGGCCCTCTTTGACGCCTTGGCGCAGGCCCTGGCGGACCTCATCTTCGGTCAGCTCCTCGCCCTCGAGGTACTTCATAATCAGTTCGTCGTCGGTCTCGGCCGCGGCGTCGATCAGGGCCTGGCGGGCCTCTTCGGCGGCCTCTTCCATGCCGGCCGGGATCTCGGCGGCGGTGGCGTCGGAGCCCAAATAGGCCTTCATGTCAACCAGATTGACCACGCCCTCAAAGCTTTCGCCTGCACCGATCGGCAATTGAAAAGGCAGGATGGCGCCGGAAAAGACCTCGTTGACGCTGGCGAGCGCGCGTTCGAAATTGGCGTTCTCGCGATCCATCTTATTGATGAAAATGAGGCGGGGCTTCTGGGCGGCGTCGAGCTGCTCCCAGGCGAGCTCGGTGCCGACTTCGACGCCGGCAACGGAGTCGACCAGGACGAGGCCGGCTTCGGAGACGGCGAGGCCGCTGATCACTTCACCGACAAAGTCAAGGTAGCCGGGCGTGTCGATCAGATTCAGCTTTGTGTCTCCGGCTTCAACCGGGACGACGGCGAGGTTGATCGAGATGCCACGCCGCTGCTCCTCATCGTCCCAATCAGAAACGGTTGAGCCGTCCTCGACGCGTCCGAGTCGATTCGAGCCGCCGGCGTTGAAGAGAAGCGCTTCGGCGAGAGAGGTCTTGCCGGAGCTGCCGTGCCCTAGAACTGTAACATTGCGCAGGTTGTCGGTCGAAAACTCAGCCATGAATCCTCCTCACAGCGCTGAACATCGTTCCCCATAGGGGGAACCAACATTGTATCTTCTTCAGTTTATTTCTACTTTTGATTGCCCGTCGCGGCCCGCCGCGCGGAGGCGCTGGCTGGCAGGTGGAAGCTGCGGGCAACCGCATGCTATTTTACTTTCTTTTGACGGCAATGTCAACGAAAGAGAGCGACGGAGGCAGGGCAATCGCATTCAAAATTTGCAGACCAATTCCGCCGGGATTTCGAATGTAAGAATGTGAATATAGGTGGGAATCGGTGTCAGTCTGCCCAATGATAGCGAGAATCCGTCACAACAAGGGCTGTCAGTCGTCAAATTCAGCCGGCTTCTAATCATGGGAGCACCAGTCTTACAATTCTGCTTTGGGTCCCTTTTGGCACCATGACTTTTGGCAAGAGTCGCATCCTGGGATTTCAGTCGCCTCATCCTAAGGGGCGGAATGTGAAAGCACTTGGCTTCAATCGGGTGGTTTCCAGTTTCCAAGCAGCTTCCCTGGCAAGACCGAGCGATTCGACGTTCTCAACCTGGCAGAACTAACCTTGTTCGTCAGATCGTTGGTCGCAAAATATGCGTGTTTGCGGCACTGAAATGGCGGTCGTCTGGCTCCACTATCTGCTGGATGCGAAGTCCTCTCGTTTTGGCAGAATACGTCGACTCATGTCGGCCAATGTCGACCAATATAGCCCAATGTCGTCCAATTTTTTTTCTTGAGGGAGGGGTGTCGGGCACCGGGATTGGCGGTATTTCGAGCGTATTTCGAGCAGAATTTGGTGGTTTGAATTGCATGAAATTTGCAGCGTAGCAGGAATTGTAGCAGGAGTCCTGTGCGGCTGCCAATTGGAGCCAATTGGGCCGGCTCGGTCGGGCTGTTTTGCCTGATGGTTATAGAGTAGCATGGTCGGAGAGCTCTTGCACTGTATTTCGCCCTATCGTGCCTTTTTCGTCATGAGCGCGTCGTTTAGGCAGTTCATCAGGGTGTGTTGTCGGGCTGGCGGCGTCTGGGTGTTGGTGGTGTGAGATCAGTCAAGGTCATAGGGTATCCCTAGCTATTGTTTTGTGCGGCCAAAGTCGTGCGAAGTCCGGTCAGGTCCGGTTAAGTCCGGTCAGGTCGGGTCGATCCAGTTTTTTGCGGGCCGATCCTGGCTGGAATCCCTTGGTTGAATTGGCATGGTCATGACAGCATAGCACGGTTTCAATTCTCTTGCCCGGAGTTGCGCGAAATTGGGTGGCGCGGCGCCTGCCATGATGCTTCTTGTGTTACTGCCGGCGCATGTCGCGCAGGATATGCTCCTACTATAGCTCGCACCGCCGGCTCTTGCACGGGACTGCACCCATTTGGTCAATTCTGGTTATTCGTTCCTGGATTCTCATTGGGGTCTCTCTTCTTATGACGGACAATGAGAGACGGGGCAGGCTGGCTTCATGGGCGATCCGCCGACAGGGTCGTTGGGCGGAATCTCCGGGTTTCATTGGGGAAGCAGTCTAACCCGAGACCGGAGTTAGATTGGGGCCGACACGTAGGCCATATCTGTATCGGGGAGATATAGAGACGGCTTCCTGGCCTGTCAAGTGTAGGCAATCAATCCGGCGATGAGATTGACGAAAATGTTGGTCTTGCTGCGTTGACAGGTATGTTCAATCTTCGGGACATTCTTGCCCTGGACAACTTGATGCGCCGATCATCCGCCCGATCCATTTTCGCTCTGTAGTTTCGCCTGCATGAAGTCGGTCTCTTGCGCCGCGTCCATCGCCGCCTATGCGGTTGGATAGTTCGCGTCCCTTTCCTGGTCTTCGCCCGTGGCCCGATCCCGCCCGGCGAAAGGCCACAGGCCGGAGCGTTCCAACGCGGCAACTGCGGCCCGCGTCCGGTTCGCAAGGTCGCTTCAGTTGTAAAGCTGCAGGTAACTACTAAGCCACATACAACGTCTGTCTCGACCGGTGCTTCATCCCCGCCGCCGTTCAGATTATATGATTGCGTAATTGGTTGGCCGCCGCCGCGTTGGATAAGCCGGACTGCAGGAATGACGACATACTGTCGGTGAGCGCTGGTTTTGGAGGGGGGCGTTGCGGGGGGAGTCCCCCCGCACAAGGGAGGGCCGGAATTGCAGGGGACAGGGGGCAGGGGTTAGGGGGCAGGAACTGCCGGGGGCGATGCACTCCGGTCGAACGCGCGAACGGCTGGCGACGCGCGTACACGGCCGTATAGGCACGCGGCGCGTTGGCGACAGGCTGGATTTGCGCACGCACGGTGGCGGGGGGCTGGGCCGCAGGTTGCACAGGGTCGCAATGACACCACACCCGGCGGCGGGTGGAGGGGTATCAGGGGGGCGTTGCGGGGGGAGTCCCCCCGCACAAGGGAGGGCCGCAGGCCCGACCGTCCAAAAAGCAAGGAGAGAGCTAAAAGGAGTGAGGAAAGAGAACACCTTCGCTCGCCTCATTCAGGGTCACAGTCTGTTTGCGGCAGAGTAGCTACAACACCAGCTCGAAGTTATGCCTGTTTTTGGCATTTCGGTCGTCCACTTCGCCATGCTTAAACAGTCAAAGAAATCAGTATGCGCCAATCCTAACCGTCGTACCGCCCTTCCACGGCTGGATGGTCTTTCCCCCTGCAATCCCAGGCACATGGCCTGGTCATGGGAACAAAGAATGATGCCATTACCATGTGAGGAGATCTATTTGGCCCGCTAGTGGGTATTCGGCAAAGATGCCGGTGGGGAATCGATCGTCAAGCATGCGAATCCAAAAAGGGGTTGTCCAGGCAAGGGGAGAGATCTGATCCAGAGACTTGCCAAGCCGTTGCGCAAACTCCTCCGGCGAAACTTCGTGCCCTATTCTGAGTTTTTTCGGAGGGATCGAAATTGCTCCACCTTCATTGAATACGAGAAGACCGTATTCACGTCCGCGCACTTCAGAGTCTTCCACATCGTATAGATAGACGACTCCGTCCATGAAAGATCCATCATTCAGCCGGATTGTACAAAAGACAAACATCATGAGAATGACGTCGCCATCTTCTTCACCGCTCAAGAGTGGGTAGGTGGCCTGTATCGGTACATAGAAATCGCCGTCCCAGTCAGTTTCTTCCAGAGTCCAGATAGGGAAACGATGGCATCCTTCTATATCCGGAGGGTTCTCGCCATAAGGGGGAGAGCCTTCGTGCTCCCAAAGCAGTTTCATCGCATGTATATCCCCTTGGCATGTGCATTCGGCATTGCACCTATTCTCTCAATCCCCGCAGCCGCGGGCAATTGCTCAATGATGAAGGGTCTATATCCACTTTGGCAAAGTAGGGCTGCCATCATAAAAGACCTTGCCGACAGTTCGTCGTCCTGTTCCCACCGCCTTGACTGATTTCAGAGCTGTCCCCGCTATTATTCTCAAGTCTTGCATTCCTCGTCCATCTTAAGGAGTCCTTAACCTTGGTGCGTCCTACAATAGGTGCGGCCGGCCGGGTTGCGCGGACAGCATCGATAACACTTCCCACTCAGCTTGCGGCCTGGGAAGTTGCAGCCGATTCTGCTGGAACGCCGACGGCGGCCCTGGCCGCCGTCGCGGCGGTAGGTCTGCGTCCAACGGTCGGCTGATTGGCCATTGCCAAGTGTTCACCAGATGTAGCCGGCAATAGCCAAAGTCGTAGGCGCGTGAAATCTCCGAATCGAGCGGCCATTTGTCGCCGCCGGGCACATAGCTGCGCAGGAGGGTGGTGTGGCCGAGCTGGTCCTGCTGCCGCCAGCTGAGCATGCAGCGCGCGTCGTCGCTTTCGCCGGATGCAATGACCGGCGAGGTCAGGCCATTGTAGTGACAAGTTGTGACGCTGCCGTTGGACGCGCGCCTGCTGGCGGGACGGAGCAAATTGGAGAGAGGACTTTCGGTTGTGAGTGACCGGAACGGACCATTATACGGTCAGTAGATGATCGATTGTGGGCGGCGACAAATGGAATATCGCTTTCCTGCCTGCAAATCTCTCTGCAGCCATCACGCGATTCCGCACTCGAAGTGTAGGGCGACGGTTTGGCCTCAAGAGGCTACTGTTGCGGCAGGAATTCGATCGAACCCCCCTCCCCCACGGTCACCTGCAATATGCCGTTCGACTCATCGCGGAAGAGCAAAGTGCATTCGTCTTCTTCGATGAGCGTGTAGCCCTGGCTCTCGAATGTTTGGCGGGCATCGGCAAGCTGTTCCTCAAGCCGTCGAGGCTGGCTATATGTTGGGTCTATTGTGAAAGGAAAGTCGGGCAGGCGGCGTGGAGACTGAAACTGCTCCGGCTCCATGTACCTGGGAATCGGTTCCAGTTGACGTACGCGCGCCAAGACCGTTTCGCAATCAAAAAAGGCGTTTTGGCCGAGGTGCTCCTTCACGGCCTGCTGTACCTGCCGGGCTTCGTTGGTGTTCCAGTCAAAGGGTGTGGACGCGGTGGTGAAGAAGATGCCGCCGCCGTCGAGCCAGCGTTTCTCAACACAGGGCAGATCCTCAAATTTCTCCCTGCCGAACCAGTCGACATAGAAGGGGCCGAAAAAGTTGCCCCAGTAGACACCTGGCACACATTTCTCCAACTCTGACCCAACTACTGCCTTTCTCTCCAACGCTTCTTTTCGGTCGCGCACAATCGAATACAACGCACGCCACGCAAGGTAATTCTTTGCATGCCATTCCTCGCTTAAGTGAAAAGCTGCATACCAGGCTTGGTGTCTGTACAGTAGACCGGATGCGAAGTCCAGCCATTCCTCCAACCCTACAGCCTTTCGCACGAATCTCTCTTCCGTTCTGTAATTGCTTATCGAGAACGGCTCGTAAGGCAAAAGAACAAAGTCTACTATGAACTTACAGGATGGGTAGCGTGAACGTTCAAAGATGCACAGCGACCAGGGCCGTTCGACGTTAGGCACCAGCTTGTCAAGGGAGCGGTCCATCTGCTCGTCCCACTGGGAAGCCCGGCCGCTATAGAGGTCATGTGTCGTTGCTCTGTCCGGTGCGAATCGCGGCTGCGTCAGCACATAGTCGACTAACTCTTTGGCCCGCTCTACCCTGTAAAAAGCGTTTCGACTGTAGATCAGCAACTCGAACTCATGCCTGATCTCATCCATCACTGTCTTTCCCCAAAACTCTTGCTGCAAGAAACGTAACTACTCAGCCGCAATCAGTCGGCGACCCGGAATGAGGCGAGCAAAGTTGTTTTCTCTCTCCTTGCCTTTTGGACGGTCGGGCCTGCGGCCCTCCCTTGTGCGGGGGGACTCCCCCCGCAACGCCCCCCTCCAAAACCATCGCTCACCGACGGTACGTCGTCATTCCTGCAGTGCGGCTTATCCAACGCGGTGGCTGCCAACTGTATACGCAGTCAGATAATCTGAATGGCGGCGGGGATGGAAGACTGGTCGAGACAGACGCTGTATGTGGCTTAGTAGTTACCAAGAATCAATGAATTCAGTCTAAACCAGGTCTGGCCGTGGTGCTCCCCAGCCAAGGACTACGCGCCTTCCTCCACGGCACATCTTAGCTCATGGCTCGGCTCTCGAAGCCACGCTCGATGTCATTCCCAAGCAAGGAGGTCTATTTGACCCGCTAGAGGGTATTCAGTGGAAATACCGGTAGGATATCGATCGTCGAGTATGCGAATCCGAAAAGCGGTTGTCCAGGCTAAGGGTGTGATCTGATCCAGAGGCCTGCCAAGCCGCTGTGCAAACTCCTCCAGTGAAAGCGCGCTCCCCCATCTGAATTCCTTTGGACGGATCTCGGCCTCCCCACCCTCACAGAATACGTGAAGATGGTATTCCCGTCCCCGCACTTCAGGATCCACCACATCGTCGAGATAAACAACGCCGTCCATTTTGGACCCATCAGCCAACTGAATCGAGCAGAAGACAAACAACATCAGGGCGGCGTCTCCATCTTCTTCACCGATCAGGAGCGGATCGGTGACCTGAATTGGCACGTCGAAGTTGCCGTCCCAGTCAGTTTCTTCCATAGTCCAGATAGGGAAACGGTGGCATCCTTCTATATCCGGAGGGTCCTCGTCAAAAGGGGGAGAACCTTCATGCTCCCATAGAAATTTCATCGTATGTACATCTCCTCAAACTTACGCATTCGGCATTGTGCCTGGTCTCTCGAATCACGCTGTCGTGGGCGGTTGCACAATCCGCAGGCCGCCGTAGCAGCAGTGGCTAAACGAGGACGTGTGAGGAAGGTCTGTCATTATGGTGCGATGGCAACAACAATTGATCCACGTCGAGCCATAGCCTTCGGATCGAAACTCTCGAACGCCAATCTGGCAAATAAACTCATGCGAGACAATATCGCGTGCTTGCAATTCAAATGAAGCCAGGCGTCGTCCTCGTACCACGCAAGAGGGTCGATCTGGCCTGATACTGAACATTCAGCAGAAATTCTGTTCGGCCCCCAGTCGGGATTCCAGCGAAGATGCCAACGAAGTCGATAGGGCGTTTCCCGGGTCAAGGGCGACATGGTCTCCAAGGGTTTACCAAGTCGCTGCGCGAACTCCTTCCGCAAGTATTTGTCCAATTGCCATGCTTCCTCCCCGAAAGAAAGTGTCTCTTCTTTGTACTACACTTTAAGGTGGTACGGGGATTCGGTTTCAGGCTTTTCCAAATCGCCTAAGGAGACTACGCCCTCCAGCACGGTATCATCCCGCAACCGTTCAGTGCAATAGACAAACATGGCGTATGCGATTACGTCATAGTCTTCATTAGTCAGAGGGTCAGTAACCTCTGCCGGCACGAACAGTGAGCTTGGCCCCAAAAACTGGACCACAAGCTAAGGTGTATAATGGAGCAATTCACCGAGCCTGTGGAGGGGCCGAACGATGGTCAAGAAACGGCGGCGCCACACGGCGGCCTACAAGTTTCGGATTGCGCTGGAAGCGCTGGAAGGCAGCAAGACGATTGGCCAGCTATCGAGTGAGCACGAGGTTAATCCCAAAATGATACGGGCCTGGAAACGGCGACTGCTGGAAGGCGGGCCCAGCGTCTTCGCCCGCAATGGCGAGCGCAGGCAACGGGAGCAGGAGGCGCAGGAAGCAGAACTCTATGAACAGATGGCGGCAGCCCGCCCCTAGCGGCTCGGTCGGCTCAAGATGGAACTCGAGTGGCTGAAAAAAAATTTGCCCGCTTCGGTTCGTGAGAGACGGCGTATGGTGGATAGCCAGCAGGCGACCCTGAGCGTACGGCGGAAGTGCGAGTTGCTGGGGCTAAATCGGGCCTCCTTCTACTATCAGACGGCTTCCGAGTCGGCATTGAACCTGGACCTGATGCGGCTGATTGACGAGCAGTACTTGCGCACACCCTTCTATGGCTGGCCCAAGATGACCGCGTATCTGCGTCGCCTGGGCTATGCTGCCAACAGCAAGCGGGTCAGACGGTTGATGCGCCTGATGGGCATTCAAGCCATCTACCCCAGGAGAAACAGCAGTTCTCCGGGCAAAGGGCACAAGCGCTATCCCTACCTGTTACGCAATCTGCCGATTACGCATGTCAACCAGGTCTGGAGTGCAGACATCACCTATGTGCCGCTGCCGCGCGGCTTCATGTACCTGGTCGCAGTCATCGACTGGCACAGCCGCTTTGTGCTCGCCTGGCAGCTTTCCAACACCCTGGACGGTCGCTTCTGTCTCAATGCCCTGCACCAGGCACTCGTCAAGGGTCGACCCAAGATCTTCAACACCGACCAGGGTGCGCAGTTCACGGCCGATGCCTTCACCGCCTGCCTGCTCGCAGCCAACATACAAGTCAGCATGGATGGGCGCGGCCGCGCCCTCGACAACGTCTTCTGCGAACGCCTATGGCGCAGCGTCAAGTACGAAGATGTCTATCTCAACCAGTAAGACACCGTGCATCAGCTGCACGCTGGGCTGACCGCCTTTTTTCGACTTCTACAACCATGAGAGACCACATCAAAGTCCCGACTATCGCACGCCGGCGGAAGAGCACTTCGTGCTCTGTCCAGACCCGGCCGCATTCGCCTGAATGCACCTCGTCTTTCCCCTTTCGTGGTCTGACGATTGGGGCCAACCATATTATATATACTTGACTCAGCAAGATTAGTCTGACAATCTTGGCAAAATACGTCATCCTTAAGTTCACCATAGCGATTGTAGTGTTTTGTAGCCAAGTTGAGGTTGTAGTGATGAGTGGGCGCATTGCGCCCACTTGTTGGCTACATAAATAAATGGAATCGCTATAGTGGCATCCATTCACTTTACAACCACCAAGGGGGTTCCATCGTGCGGAAACAATTATTCGTTCTTGCGTTTGTAGCGATGCTTGTTGCCTTCAGTGTTTCACAAGTGTTTGCTCAGAGCGAGCTTACACTTGAAGGACTGGCAGAGCAGGTGGTATCACTTGTTCAGCGAGTAGAAGCGTTAGAATCGTTATGGGATGGGCCTGGGTCGGTCGCCCTAGATGGTGGCGGTTGCGTAATTGTGACGGGAACACTACAAAGGGAGACCGCCATCAAGTATTACGATCAGTTCGAAGAATTCCCGGACCGCATTCTAATAGAGACTGTCGCTATCCAACCAGAAGAAAACAAGATCGCAGTTCTCTATACAACTTTATGGGGGTATGAATGGGCTTGGGAATACTGGATTGACTGTGAATTTGTAGGTAGCTCTGATTGGGAAAGAGACGAGTAGCCAAAACAGAATACTTCGAGGAGGGTAAAATATTGAAACTCCTTGGCGTAGTCGGGTTGGCTATCTGAGCTTGGCCCCAAAAACTGGACCACAAGCTAAGGGGTATAATGGAGCAATTCACCCGGCCTGTGGAGGGGCAGCACGATGGTCAAGAAACGGCGGCGCCACACGGCGGCCTACAAGTTTCGGATTGCGCTGGAAGCGCTTGAAGGCAACAAGACGATTGGCCAGCTGTACAGTGAGCACGAGACTCATCCCAAAATGATACAGGCCTGGAAACGGCGACTGCCGGATGACGGGCCCTGCTTCAAGTGTGAGGACAGCCTTCTCACTCAGTAAGAGACGGCGCGTCAGCTGCATACCGGGCTGACAGGCTAATTCGACTCTTGCATCCATGAGAGACCGCATCAAGGTCCCGACTATCGCACGCCGGCGGAAGAGCACTTCGTGCTCCGTGGGCGGCAGACCGCCCGTTGCCGATCAGGACCGGCCGCATTCGCCTGAATGCGCCTTGTTTTTCCCATTTCGTGGTCTGACGATTGGGGCCAATCATACCTCACAACCGTTTTGCTATGACTGCCTTCCAAGCTACCCGAGAAAATTGTCTCCAAACAACTCATAGAAGTCGCCGAATGATGTGAACTCCGGTTCGCCTTTTTGAAAACACTTTCCGCGAGTGACCCACATTCGTTCCAGCTTTTCGGAGAAGGAAGTCGCAATCACAGGGGTGAATCCTGGCTCCGCAAGCGAGCCCCAAAAGTTCCAGTAACAGTGACCTAGCCTCGAAGGGTCCAAGTCGATTGAGATATACTCGGCTCCAGCTGAATCTCCACGACCGATGATATACTAGGCCCAAGAAGGATCATCTCTCTTTTTGTCCAATTCTTCTGGAGAGTAATGATAAACTCCGACCCATGATTGTACACACTCATGCGGTGAGACAATGCGCGCCCAGACGTTTTCGTCATCGCCCAATGTCAGACCTCCACAAAGACGGTAAAAGAGTTGGACGTCTTCTGGAAGGACATGCTCCTGCAGAGTTTCAGGTAGACTCGCAGGGGTTTCCATTTGACACTGCGGATTACCAGACATGCTCCTAAGTAAGTCGATCAGCTCACGCATATTAAGCCTCCTCCAGTCTAAAAAGAGTTCAATTTGAGACCAAGAATTTTTCGTAATCTGAGTCGAGTTCGAATTTGGGCCAAAGACGATATACCAGGGAGGCTGAGTCGCGATTGATGCGATCGATGAAGGCTTTGCAAGCGTCAAAGAGGTGGCGCATCGATTCGCGGCAGTGGTTGCGTGTCACCTCTTCTCGCATCCATTTCCAGAGACCTTCGATCGGGTTCAGGTCGGGACTGTAAGCGGGCAAAGGGATGAGAGTGAAGTCCAGTTTGGCTGCGGCAGCCTGTACGAAGTTGGCCCGAGGCCAAGGGGCGCCGCCCCAAATGATGACGATGGCGCCGGGCGCATCGGCCAGCCAGGCAGCCATGCGCTGCAAGAACTGAATCGTATGCTCTTTGTTGCAGGGACCCTCGTTCCAAATGAAGCACTGACCCTCAGCAAAGTCGTAGGCGCCATACCAGTTAATACGGTGTACGAGCGGCGCCGAGTCACTCAGTTGCCAGGCTGGTTTGCCCTTGGCCGCCCAGGTGTAGCCTACGTCCATGTCGCGATGGATGTGTGCTTCATCGATATAGATCAGACGTCTCTGCGACCGCCATACCTGTTCATACAGTTGGTGGAACTGTTGCAAAAAGTCAACTCGTCTGTGCGGGTCGGTTTTCTTGGGCAGTTTTTGGCATAGCTTCCAACCCAGGTGCGCCGCACACAAAGTGCGGTGCAGTGCACTGCGGCCGATCTCTCGAGCCCAGCTACAGGCCGTCGTCTGCCCACTCGCTATCATCAGCAATGCCAGAAAACGCTCGCGACTGCGCGCATGTTCAGCTTCCACCGACAAGATGGGCAAATCGGACAAAGACTGGCCCCATTTCGCCAAATCCGGTCGAATTATCGTTTCCCTCCATCCTTTGTACGGAAGTCGGTCCGATCCTTCTATCACATCTTGCCTACCAGGAGCAAGACTCTTGGTTTCATTAGGGAAATACTTTAGAGAGCGAAAATGACCACTGGGCAATCAGGGCCGCGGCGTAGCAGGCGCGACTGGGCTTTACGGCTGTACTGAGTGCAGTGAGAGATGTGCCGCCGAGGTGATCGCCGTGCAAGAGAAAGAGAGAGTTGCCGCGCTAAATCGCGAAACTTAGGCCGTGGCAGAGGAAGTGTGTGGAGAAACCCGGCAATAGGAAGCATTTCTTTTCCTACTTCTTCGAGCGTTTGCGACCCTTTCTCGGCCTGCGCCGCACATGTTCGACGCCGAAGTAGCTCTGCACCTCCCGCACGACCGCGACAGGGCCGGTCCCCGCCAGGCTGGATGTCAGGACATAGAGCAGACCCCCGTCATCCAGTCCCTCATGCTTCCAGCCGGGCGCTTGCATGAGAAATTCCTGGCCCAGCTTGTTCACATACGCAGGTCCGAAAAAGTTGGCCCAATAGACATGGGAAAGTTTGAGTTTCTCCACGTCATGCCAAGTCGTATAACCTGTCGTCTCAGGCCGCCAATAAGGGCCGCGTTCGATCCAACCGAACTGCGGCTGCGTTGCCTGATACAGTCGTTCTCCCAAGTGCAAAAAGCGTTGCGCGTGATGCTCCGCATCGTCCTTAGCGGTAAACATAGCTGTTTCGAAGGCTGTCGCGAGAATCCACGATTTTTCAACTTTGTCGCCACCCAACAGGGTCCAGTTAATGTCAAAATAAAGTACTATTTCACTGTGACGGTCAAGGGCGAAAAATCCTAAATGGCGTAAACCGTAAGCGATGTTCATCTTTTCAAGAGCTTCCTGATCGTAGTATTCTGATATGAGTACGTCATTCTCTTGGTTGCGCCAGGCCATAATGCCACTAACCTTAAATCCTGAATCTTGTACCACATCCAAGATTTGTTCCAGACTGCCGCTAGTGCCCACACGAGGACATTCGAAGAATCGCAGTGATGCAGGATTGCTGCCCATGAGAGAATCTCCTTTCATATTGCAAGAGGCAGGCTTGAGTATTCACATCAGACACATACAAGACATTGTCGCATCATTCTACACACAGCCCCATGGAGTTTCCGTATTTTGCACCTACAAATACATGTCGGGCCGAATCATTTCATTTGAAGACTTCAACCATTACCTTATGTTTCTCCAGGAATTGGCGTACTTCATCAGGCACTTGCTCCTTGAATACAAACTTGACTGAATCGGTCTCCTATAAGTATGCCTTTGCCTGAGCAAGCAACCTCGCTTTTGTAATCTTCATGCCACGTTCACTCCTATAGAAGGGACTGTTCCAATTGTAGTTCTTGACCTCTGCAAACACGTTCCCCTTGAGAACGAAATCAATCTCCCTGTATTTGCCGACAGGACGTCGAGCCTCAACTATTTCATCTTTGAACCGAATTGCATAATCCAGCTCGCCTTCAAGCCCTTTCACCAGATTCCAGTTCGCTTTGCCTGTCTTCTTGATAGTTATACTGCTGAAGTCCTTCATTATTTTGGTCGCCCCGGGTATATCCGCGACGCGCACGTATTTCCACCCCAACTTAAGAAGATTATGTTTGGCAATGACCCTCCCAAATTCATAGGCAGCATCTGCCACCTGTATGGCCTCGTCAGTCATATCAGGGGCTTTGCCGCCATACCTGATATACGAGACGACAGAGGGAATTCCGGGCAGTAGACCAACAAAATCGCCTGCCAGATAGAGGGCATTGGTCAGGGTGGGTTGGTTTACAAAGGTCCTAAAACTGATGACAAAAACACAGCGTCAGAAATGTCCCATGGAAAATGGCCCTATTCGTCTTGAAAACGCAGCGGATTGTTGCGGGCGCAATTGAAACGGTTGTAATCGATCACTATTTCGGCATCGGGAAAAATCGAATCCGGCGAGATGAATGTGCCGAGCGCGGGTTCGTAGTAGCGGGCATTGTCGTATATCAGGCCCGTCGCGTCGGACTTCTGCCCGGCGAACGTGTGGTCAGTCTTGAGGTCGTCGGACGAACTGCGCTCGACGCCGTAGCCGGAGTAGGAGCGGCTGGCGGTCTCAGCTGAGTTACGGGTGGTGAGGGATGTGCTGCTGAGGTGGTCGCCGTGCAGGTGGTAGAGGGTGTTGCCGCGCTTGACGGCGATGCGCATGCTGCCGAAAGTGTAGTAGCTTATTGCGGTGGTGCGGCCTCTAGCGACCTCCTCCTCGTAGTGGGCGAAGAAAGTATAGGTGGTGGTATTGCCGCTAGTTTTTTGACGCGCGTGCCCTTGACGCCGTACCAGTAGCGATCGAGCAGGTTGCCTTGGTCGTCCTGCACCTGCGAGAGGCGGTTCTCCGCGTCCCACACCAGAGTCTGCTGGTCGGCGAGGCCCTTGCTGCGCACGGTCATGTTGCCGTTTGCTCAGCCTGCGCGCAGTGTCCGCCAGATGGAGTGCGCTCAGGCTTCGGTCGTAGTCGAAACGGTCGGCGATGCGATGCGGTCAACCGCGTGGAAGAGGCCGCTGTCGCCGTAGCTCTGACCGTTGAAGGAGGTCAGTCGATTGGCCGCGTCGTAGCTGCTGATCCTGCCTTAGGCGTTGGTCAGGCGGCGGCGGTCATAAAGTCGATGCAGTGAGCGTGCGCCTCAGTCTGGGCGGTTGCTCAACCCTCTCCGCCCGGTTCTCCTTCCTTATCAAATTCCCAGTGGCAGGTAGCGCCCCTCACTTCCAATTCAGTCGATTCAAGCGAGCCGGGCCACGGCCTGAGACGACACAGAACTCTTGCTCGTTCATCAGGATCTTCACCGATTAGATCCTTGTTGGGGACCTTGTCCCCAGGTGTGCCTGGCTCGACAACTCGAAACATCTTCATCCGGAACCCAGGCGTAATGGCTTCCGGCGGTTGTGAGAACCATAATGTGACCCAACTCTCGACCACGAATCCCTTTTCCAAATACCAGAAACCCACGTTGACGCCTTCTCCCTCAGGTGCGATCCAGGGATTATATTCATAGTAATCCGGAGGCCCTAGACAGTCGATTATGAAGAACGATGTAGGTTCTGGAATGCTCCAACTGCCTCTCACAAATGTGAGTTGCCGTTCTGCTCCAAATTGCGCAACATAGCCCAATCTATTGTTGTCGTCCCACCAACGCACTTGGCGTCCGGAATTGCTTAGCTTGTCGATCAGCACCTCTTCCTTGTCGATGCCCCATAGGCTTGCCACGGTGGTGGCAACATCTTCTGGCGAATCGACGCCGAAGCCAAACTCTTGCCAGCGGGCCTCCGCAAACACAGCACATGCAGACGGGGGCGGTGTTACGGGAATGGCTAAGTGCGACTCATAGCAGCCGGTGAGAATGAAGAGAAACGCGAATACGATAATGAGAATCTTGAAGTGGGTCCCAATGTTTGGACCACAGAAATGGACAAATAAAGTGCATCCAGGCGGATGCAGCTGGCTCTGAGCGGCAACGGGCGGTCTGCCGCCATCAGAGTACGAAAGGCTTTTGAACTGGAGTTCGATAGTTGAGACTTTGATACGGTCGCTCATGATTGTAGAAGTCGAAATAGGCGGTCAGTCCGGTATGCAGCTGACGCGCAGTCTCTTACTGAGTGAGAAGACTGTCCTCGCACTTGAAGCAGGGCCCGCCATCCGGCAGTTGCCGCTTCCAGGCCCGTATCATGTTGGGATGAACCTCGTGCTCACTCGATAACTGGCCAATCGTCTTGCTGCCTTCAAGCGCTTCCAGCGCAATCCGAAACTTGTAGGCCGCCGTGCGGCGCCGCCGTTTCTTGACCATCGTTCTGCCCCCCCACAGGCTGGGTGAACTGCTCCATAATACACCTTAGCTTGTGGTCCAGTTTTTGGGGCCAAGCTGACTCAATTCCCCTGTGCACTAAACTACCATCCCAGTGGAGGCGCGTCCCGATCGATCAGGCGTAATACCACGACTTTGGTCTTTTCGGTGGCGCCGCGCTCTTCAGAATGCAACTGTGTTTCAGCAAGAAAGACGTAGCCGTTCCGTACAGCGACATCAGCGACACCCCAGATACGCTCGCCCGTTTCCTTATCTTTGTTTATATAGCCAATCAGGACCGGCTTGTCCGGATCGGCGACGTCGAAAACCTGCAGATTCTCGACATAAGTATTGCCCATCGCCCAGCCTGCATAGTAGTTTAGCTCATACACGTAGGCCAACCCGTCTTCTACCGCTTTCGTGCTCGCCAAATCCGGCGCGTTTTCCCAACCAACGATAACCGGGCTGACGGGTTCGGACACATCCACGATGGCCATGTTCGTTGTTCCAAGCGCGGTAGTCAGGTAAACGTAACCCGGAACCGCCAATATTGCACCAAGCGATGGTTGTACTTCCCCCGTCGGAACATCGTGGTAGCCATGCCGAAAGTTGACGCCGAATTCCGCCGCAGGTAGAAATGCGACCGGCATCGGCTCTTCCAGACTGCTGACGTCGATAATCCACAGCCCCCCATCTTCGCAGACGGTGGTAAAACTGCCCCCTTGATTGACCAGCAGATAAAGGAATCCATTCTCGACGGCAACGCCGTCGATGCTTGCACTGGTACAAGAATTGGAGGCAACCAGTTCGGGGTCTTTGTGGGCCATGAAGGAGCCGATCCCCTTCTCAGCTGCCAGCTGGCGGGGCGTTGGCGGTGTGAATCCCGGCTCCTTGTCTTTAGAACGGGGCAAAAGCCGGCTTTGCGGCGGCGTGTAGGCGCCTGTCGGAGTGAGGTTGAACGGATCTGTCGCATCCCAGATTTCGATGGTGCCGACGACCGTTCGAATGTAGAGATAGTTGTCTTGTGCTGCCACTACTTCACCGTACACCTCTTCAAATGGCAGCTCGAATGCCAGTTCAGGCGCCGCCGGTTGCCGGGCGTCGACAACCATCAACCCAATGTCGTCAGGCTTGTTGGACCTGCGAGCAATGAAAGAGACGTAGGCAAATCCATTCATTGTAACGATGTACACGTAAGTCGCTTCATTGGGCAGCCCCCCTGGGTCAAGCCTTCCGATGAGAGCGAGATCTGTCGGGTCGCTCACATCGACAAACAGGACACCCCCCCTCTCGGTTGTAACAGCGAGCGTTGTGTCGTTCAAGAAGGTCATGCTTTTCGACGAAGCAATGTCATGATCGTCGCGATCTTCTTCCAGTATCAGGCGGCCTACCAACTCTACATTATGCTGATGATCCGTTGTATCGAAGACAAAGTTGCTGGCGTTGCTGTATTCATTGCAACCGCTGAGCCAGGCGATCAACACAGCGGTACACAAGGCGGTCCGGGCCCTCTGTTCAATAGGCCGCCGTATCCTGCGTAGACTTTCTTGTGCGATTAGACAGACCGGCCCTCTGGACAGCTTGCTCACAGTCATAATCGTGTCTCCTTTTGCGGGGCAAATACAGGCGGACGCGCCGCAGGGAAGGTCATGTTTTTCGAGTCTTGGCGCAAAGCCGCCAGGCCCGGCCTTCTATGGGCGCGTGACTCCCGGCGGCGGAGGGTGGCTGGGCTCGCCTTAGCGGACGTGGAGTCTTGACTGCCGCGGCCGGGCGCCGGTGGCCAGGAACAGCGGGGGAAAGTGGACAGGAACTGCAATCGGGCGGGCGCCGGTTGCAGAATGGATGGATGGGCGCAGACTCTAGCGGTTGCGGTAGAGTTCGCGTGAGATGATCATCTGCTGGATCTGGGTTGTGCCTTCGTAGATCTGGTAGATTTTTGCGTCGCGCATGAGTTTTTCCACCGGGTATTCGCGGCTGTAGCCGTTGCCGCCGAAGACCTGCACGGCGTCGGTGGCGTTTTTCATGGCGGCCTCAGCGCAGTAGGCCTTGGCGATAGAGGCGGACATAGTATTGCGGACGCCCTGGTCGACCTCCCAGGCGGCTTTGTAGGCGAGGAGGCGTGCGGCTTCGACGCGAATTGCCATGTCGGCCAGCATAAAGCCGACTCCTTGAAATTGGGCGATGGGCTGGCCAAAGGCGGTGCGCTCGCCGGCGTAGCCGACGGCCTCGTCCAGCGCGCGCCAGGCAACGCCGACCGCGGCGGTGGCGACGCCGGGGCGGCTAATGTCGAAGGCCTGCATGGCGATTCTGAAGCCGTCGCCCTCTTCACCGAGCCGGTTGGCGGCCGGCACCTCGACATTCTCAAAGAAGACCTGGCAGGCCTGGGCGGCGTGCTGCCCCATTTTCTTGAGCGGCTGGCTGGTGCTTACGCCCGGCCAGTCGCGTTCGACAATGAAGCAGCTCATGCCGTTGTGGCCGGCCTCGGGATCGGTCTTGGCGAAGACGGCAAAGAAGCTGGCGACCGGGCCGTCGGTAATCCACGTCTTGAGGCCGTTGAGCAGGTATGAATCCCCCTGGCGAACGGCCGCGGCCTTGATCCCTGCCACATCGGAACCGGCGTCGGGCTCTGTCACGCAGTAGGCGGCCACCTTACCCTCGTCCGCGATCCAGGGCAGGTAGCGGCGTTTCTGCTCGTCGCTGCCTGCGATCAAGAGGGGCAGTATGGCCAGCTGGTTCAGCATGAGCGCGGTCTGGATACCGGAGCAGCCATAGGCCATTGCTTCCGAGATGACGCACTCCTCGAGTGCGGTGGCGCCCATGCCGCCGTACTCTTCGGGGATATTAAGGTTGATGAGGCCGACCTCGCGCGCTTTGTCGAATATGTCCCAGGGCCATTTGTCGGACTGATCGTAGTGTTCGGCGCGGGGGATGATTTCACGGGTAGTGAAGTCGATCGCCAGTTCGCGCAGCATCTTGACATCTTCGGGAAGTTCGTACATTGCAAGCGATCCTCGTGTAAACCAGTTCTCCGGGCGTTAAATCCTTTGACTGAGTGTTATACTCTATAGGAATTTTTGCCGGCCGACCAATACAAGGGGAGACGATGGGCTCGGACTCGACACTCTTCCAGGAAATACACGAGCAGCCGGATGTGATCGCGCGCTTTGCCCAGGAAGGGCAGCGGGCGGTGCGTGAGTTGGCGGCATCGATGCGCGCTGCCGACATTCGGCAGATCGTCGTTGCCGCCAGAGGGACGAGCGACAACGCGGCCCGTTACGCCCAATATTTGCTGGGCGCCAACAACCGGCTGCCGGTGATGCTGACCACGCCCAGCCTCTTCACGCTCTACCAGCGCCCTCCAATCTTCGCTCCGGACACGCTTGTGCTCGGCATCAGCCAGAGCGGCAAGAGCCCCGACATTGTCAGTGTCCTGGCCGAGGGCAGGCGCCAAGGCTGTATGACGGCCGCGATCACAAATTCGGTGGCATCCCCATTGGCGCAGCAGGCCGATCATGTCGTCGCGCTGGGGGCAGGTCTTGAGCGGTCGATCGCGGCGACCAAAACGTACACGACGCAACTCTACGCCGTCGGCTTCCTTTCGGCGCACTTGGCGGAGGATGCGGATCGCATTGCAATGCTGCAGCAGGCGCCGTCTCTCTTGCGCCAAACGCTTGCGTTGAACAGCGAAGTCGAGCGCCTGGCCGAGCGGTATCGATACATGCGGAACTGTGTCGTTGTCGGCCGCGGGTACAATTATTCGACTTCGTTCGAAATTGCGCTGAAGCTGAAAGAGCTGACCTATACGCTGGCCGAGCCCTATAGCAGCGCTGATTTCCTGCACGGCCCCGTCAGCCTGATTGAGCCGGGATTCCCGGCGATCGTCGTTGCTTCGAGCGGCGTTCTCGCCGCGGACATGCGCGCCCTTGTCCAACAGCTGCGCGGCCTCGAAGCCGAGCTGCTATGCGTGAGCAGCGACGAGGCCGTCCTCGAAGCGGGGCGTTCCCGTTTCCCTTTTCCTCACGTACCCGACTGGCTGTCGCCGTTGCTGGCGGTCGTGCCGGGGCAGCTGCTCGCCCTCTATCTTGCACTCGCCCGCGACTTCGACCCCGACCATCCGAGGGGATTGAGCAAAGTTACCGAGACGCGCTAGCGTTGTCGTAGACTGGCGACGGGTAATGATTTGAACGGCTGCGGGCGCTGGCGGCGATCAAATCTCAGACAAGCCAAACAAAAAGAGCAGGCGTAGGTCCACTACACCTGCTCTTGGACGTTTTGGAGCTCATAGTCTCCGCGAAGCCAGGCGCCTTGGATAGGCCAGTTCGCTCGCGAGAGAATCAGTTGCCCATGTCGGAGCCTGGGAGAAAGACTGTTATGTTGACATCAGTCATTTGTATCAATGGCAGCATGCTCTCGGCGAGGCCGACAATTTCGTAAATGCTGCCACCTGGGAACAGCTCCTCCACGGACTCCAGCAGGCCGGACTCCTTAACAATCGCGAGAATATTCTGCACCTCTCCGCTGCCCCAGGATAAATAGGGAAGGGCGATTTCGTTGACGCCGATGTGTATTCCTTCCTTATTCGTTTGCAGGGTGATAACCGAGATTCCAGCTTCCGACAGGCTGGAAATTATTCCCGGAGACAAGCGGAAGGCCCAGAAGGGCACCAGCGTCAGTGCCGACCACTCGGTGTCGGTCAGATCGGCAAGAGTAAAGCTGCCATCTGGGTGGTACACGATCGGGAGGTCAATGGCCGGAAGGCCGCCGATCAGGCCGGCCATCTGCTCCTGGGCCACGCGCGCCCGAATCGCTTCTTCGCTTTCGGGTTGTCCCGTCAACGGAACCAACTCAGTATCTTCGGCTACGGGGAAGCGCAGGACGAGGCCGACACCGAAATTGCGGACGAGGGGCAGCACTTTGTTTAGGGCGGGGACGCCCAGGCCGACTGCGTCGATAGCGTCGGAAGTGGCTACCAGCGACCCGCCATCCCAGACGAGGGAGGGAATCTGGCGCCCGTTCACCATCAGGAAGATGCCGTCCGGGCCGTTGTTTACCTGCAAGTGCTGGATATTGGCGGCGGTGAAGTATTGGACCCAAGTTGGGTCGAGCGACATGCCGTAGAGTGCCGTAGCGAGGCCCAGTCTGACGCCGGGCGGCAGAACGACTCCACCGGGCGCCTCCGTGTTGCCGATGTCCATGTGTGTCAGGCCGCCGACGGAAGCGGTGCCGTCGGATGCGTAGTCGACTACAAGGGCCGGCAGGTCAACGAAGAGCTTATTCGGGTCTCTTTCGACCACGGAGCCGGCGCCGACTCTGGGCGTGCAGCCTGAAAGAGCGAGCGCGACGACGAGCAAGAGCACAGCCCAAAGTGTGACGCGATTCTTCATGCGAGACCTCCTGGTGGTTGAGGTGGATTCCCAATGAAGAGAATCCAGTTAAGAGCTGCGGCCCCATTTGTCGCCGCTCTGCTTTGATGTCAGCTGTATCTGACTGACGTTGCCCGCCGCGTCAGGGCGGGGCGACAGAACAAGGTTCGGGAGGAGCCAGGACCGGAAGACCCGGGCAGCCGTCCCCTCTAAACGTATCGGCAGCGCCGACGGCTATTCCGGCCGAACTCAACAATCCGCGATCGGTGTCGACGCGGATTTGCATGCGCCACCCTTCTCGAATTGTACACAGGCCAATAAAGTGTGTCAATTGCAGTTCCCGCGCTTGGACCGGTTGAGAGCAAGTTGGAGGCAGCGAACAGTGGCTCGGGACTTTCGAAACGAAACGGACAGCAAGCCCCGCCTCCTTGCCGAACTGCCTTCCATGTGACTATAATCTGTCTGGAGCATTGAGGCTGGGAATATGCCAGTCACAGATGCCAGTCACAGGTGCCAGTTACAGGTGCCAGTTACAGGTGCCAGTCAAGGCAGCGCGCAAAGAAATGGGTACCGAGTCTAACCACTGTGAGGCGAAAGCGGTGTCAGCAAGAGGCAGTTCCCCGGTGAATTCAGCCGTAAACGAGGCCGGCGAAGGAATCGACGGTTCAAACTTGACTGCCGGACTGGGCAGTTCCGCGGTCCCGGCAAGAGCCGGCGCGAAGCTGACTAAGGTCGGCGATCTTGTGCTGCTGGTCAGCGACAGAGGGAAGCGACACCTTTTGCGGCTCGAGCCGGGACGCCAATTTCACTCGCACTTGGGATCGACCAGGCATGACGATCTGCTGGACCTCCCGTACGGCACGACGGTGCACAGCCACCTGGGGCACGCGTTGCTGCTGCTGGAGCCGTCGCTCGACGACCGGATTACACGCATCAAGCGCAACACGCAGATCATCTATCCCAAGGATGCGGCGATGATCGGTCAGCGGCTGAGCCTGCGGGCCGGGTCGCGCGTGATCGAAGCGGGAACGGGCAGCGGCGGGCTGACGATCGCGCTGGCCTGGGCGGTGGCGCCGGGTGGTCGGGTCTATTCTTACGAGATTCGCGAAGAGCATGTGAGGGTGGCGCGCAGGAATCTGGATCAGATGGGACTGCTGCCGTATGTTGAACTGCACCACGCGTCGATTATGGACGGGTTTGCGCAGGCCGGCGTCGACGCGCTGGTGCTGGATCTGCGAACGCCCTGGCTCTTTCTTGAGAAGGCGCACGCCGCGCTGCGCCCGGGATCTTTCTTCGCCGCGCTGGTCCCAACAACGAATCAGGTCAGCCGGCTACTGCTAGAGCTTGAAAAGGGCGGCTTTGCCGACATCGTCGTGGAAGAGATACTCGTGCGCAAGTACAAGCCGGTGCCTGACCGACTGCGACCAGACGACAGCATGGTCGGCCATACAGGATTCCTGATTTCTGCCCGCCCTGTGGTCGATCCATCTGAGCCGAGGCGCTGGCTCTCAGAAGAGCGAAAGCGGTATGAAGCGCGCAAGGCCTTGAACGAGCGGATCGCCGAGGAGGAGTCAAGGCGGGCCGAGGGCTCGGACGAGAACAAACGCCCCAGGCCGAAACTACCTTAGATCTTACGACCCAGGTAGCTACTAAGCCACACACAGCGTCTGTCTCGACCAGTGCATCAACCCCGCCGCCATTCAGATTATCTGACTGCGTATTCGGTTGGCAGACACCACGTTGGATGACCCCCGCTGCAAGAATGACGACGTACTGTCGGTGAGCGATGGTTTTGGAGGGGGGCGTTGCGGGGGGAGTCCCCCCGCACAAGGGAGGGCCGCAGGCCCGACCGTCCAAACAGCAAGGAGAGAGTAAGGCGGAGTGAGGAGAGAGAAAACACCTTCGCCCGCCTCATTCAGGATCACAGACTGATTGCGGCTGAGTAGTTACCGACCCAGGTTCCAACGAAACCTACATTTGACCAATGCCTTTCTGAAGGCGGTAAAGGCACTCACTTTGCACAAGGGACGAAGAGGAAAATTATGGCCCCGCTAGGACCCGACGACCAGCTGCACGAATATTTTGGCAACATCCACATGCACACGACCCACAGCGACGGCAGCGGTTCGTTCGACGACCTTATTGAAGGCGCCGTGAGGGGGGGCCTGGATTTTGTTTTCGTAACCGACCACAACGTGCTGGTCCGCGAGGAGGAGGAGGGCTATCGCCGCGGCGTGCTGACGCTCGTCGGCCAGGAGGTGCACGATACCGAGCGCGAGGTGACGGGCAACCACATGCTCTGCCTGGGCGTAGAGACCGACGTCAGCGACCAGGCGAAGGAGCCGCAGCGGCTGATCGACGCGGTACGGGAACAGAATGGGCTGGCGTTTCTCGCCCATCCAATCGAAGAGGGCACGAAGCTATTCGAACGGCTGTATCCCTGGCACAACTGGGAGGTAACCGGCTACCACGGCATCGAGCTTTGGAACTTTCTGTCCAGCTTTCGCGGATTCACGACAAGCTATGCCCGAGCTCTGCTGGTGGCAATGCTGCCGCACCGGTTTACGGTCGGCCCGTTGCCGGCGATGCTGGCAAAGTGGGACGAGTTGACGCAGGAGCGCCCGGTTGTCGCCCTAGGCGGAACCGACGTGCACGCGGTGGTCTACAGTCTCGGCCCGATAAGCCGGCGTTTCATGACCTATGTAGAATGTGCAAAGGCGCTCAACACGCATGTGCTGACCAGAGTTCCCTTTCGGGGCCAGCCGGAGAATGGCGACACCGGTTTCCGAGCCGAGAACGTTCGTCACGACCGAGAGCTTGTCCTGGAGGGATTGCGGCGGGGTCACTGCTGGGTTGGGTATGACCTGGCCGGACGGACGGAAGGTTTTCGCTTTTGGGCGGAAGCAGGGACGAGGACCGGGGGCGATGAAGGAGCAAGCCTGCCTTCGGGGGCGGCCGCTACGTACGAATCGGTCGCGATAATGGGAGACACGGTAACGTTACCGGCCGCGGGCAGTCTCCGTTTGCAGGTACGCACGCCGGATCAGGCCGAAATCCGTCTGCTCCGCAACGGGCGAGTCATAGCCCAAGGGTATACGGACACAATTTCCTATGACGTGCGCGATCCAAGCGTGTACCGGGTCGAGGTCTGGAAGAATCGCTGGGGCAAGCCGCGAGGCTGGATTTTCAGCAATCCCATCTACGTGCGCCGCGCCGAGGAAGAGTGACCTGGGCGGGGAATGTGGGGTTGAAGCGTTGCGGCGGGCGCGAAGCGTTCCCGTATTGTGCACCGGCTAACCCTGGGCGCGTTTCAGTCTGTATCAATCACGGCTGGCCAGCCGTCGATCCGGTCACGCAGAAGAGCGAGGACTGTGTCTTCGGCTTGTTGTGGGTATGGCGCGCAAAAGATTTCGGAAAGTTGTGGGGCGTACCAGCGGTAAAGAACAACCAGCGCGACGGCCTGCCCGATCCAGGATGCTCTGTGTGAGACCGGTCCGGAGTGGGTTTGGTCCTTGCCCAGGCTCTTCTCGAACGAATCCCTTTGCTTTGGACCCAGGTACTGATTGATACGCGTGTTGGACTGTGGACGGATGGTTCCGTTCAAGGCCACGACCAGGTCGAGAAGGAGCGAGCGGGTCTCGGCGAGCAGGGCGTGCGCGGCGAGATTCTCTCGGCGCTCCAGGACCGCGGGGAGCTGCGCCAGCAGCAGCCAGAACTGGCCCAGTTGAGCGCCGATGACGTCCGGATCAGGCGGGCCGGGTGTTTTGGTGCGTCTATTCAGAGAGGCCCCTAGTTCAGGAGACAGCTGCGGCGAAAGGTAGATCGGGCGGACAGGGCCGGAGCGGCTGCGCAGCTCGCTTTCGAACCCAATCGCGTCCCAGAAGAATCGGAAGAGCACCCCACTCGCAACGCGCTGACCGTTGGTCCCGCCAGGGGGCCCGTCCGCCAGGGTGAAGCCCAGCAGACTGTCATCGCCATCCTTCCGCGATGTAGGCCCGAGCTGATAGCCTCGCTTTCCCAGCGCCCGGTCCAGCGCATCCTTCAAATGCCGGCGCCTCCCTGAGATGGTCGCGCCTTCTTCCTTCTTTTTCCAAATGAGGCAAATGTCAACGCTGCTCCAGCTGTCGGCGTCCTGGCGCGCCAGGGAACCGGCAAGCAGGATTGCGTCGATCGGTTCAAGGGCGGCCAGAACGGGGGCGACCGCATGCAAGAAGGAACGTTGCCGGGGCAGATTATCAAGGTGAGCGAGGTCGAATGCCAGGTTCATCGGAGCAGAGGGAGAAGGACAAGGATCGAGCGCCTAGTGGCAAGTATAGCACAGTTGAGCAGTCGCCCGCGACGTGGGGGATTGATGGGGGTGCATCCCACTGTAGGGGAGGGAATCGTCTGGCGAGGACATCATGCCAGAGGCGGCTCGAATTGTTTACCGGCTTTTGGGAGAGGCACCGGGCAGGCGCTGGGCAGGCACGGGGCCTGCCCCTACGGTGGCGCGGCGGCGTGCGCTGAATGGGGTCGGCGCGATGGGCCGCAGGCAGCACAGGGCTGCAATTCCCCAAACACTCGGTCTGTGGAATACATAAGGGGGGCGTTGCGGGGGGAGTCCCCCCGCACAAGGGAGGGCCGAAGGCCCGACCGTCCAAAGGGATACAGGAAGGCGTATTCCCCCACTCTGCCAGTAAAGGGACGGTGGACCGCCCATGACTCCGTTGCTAGCCGAGTTTGAGGAATTTGTACCCCATTTTTGGACTGCACCCGCTTATTGGCGCAAAACCAATGGCTTGCTTGATTTCCAGCTTGAGAGGAACCAGTACATCCGGCCATTTTTTGGTATAATGGTGTTCGAGCGCGCCGGCAACGATGAGGTGCGTCGGGACACCGACCAGGCGCGCTGACACCAAAAGTACCTGGAATTGCCCCAGGACCAGTCCCGCTCAGTTGACAAGGACGCCGCATGGCTGAACGCAAACCGTTTAACGAACTGCTGGAGAATCTGGACGAGGACGACTGGGAGCAGATCGAAGAGGAGCTTAGGCAGGACGACAACGGGCCACCTGGGCCGGCCGCGCCGCGTCGCAGCGGCGGGAACGGCGGGCAGGGAGGCGGTGGGCGGCTGTTGTGGTGGATGCTGCTGCCTTTCCTGGCGCTTATCCTGTTCAATACTGTACTTGGATTCTATACCGATTGGCTCTGGTACAGCAGCATTACGCTGACTTCAGTCTTCTTTACGCGCATCTCTGCTTCGCTGGGGCTGTTCGCAGTAGGGGCTGTGGCATTCTGGCTGTTTTTCGTGGTGAATGTAATCGTGGCCCGGCGGCTGAATCCGCAGGGTCTGGCCGAGACGCCGGTGATGGAAGCGGTGCAGTCGATCGGCGTGAAGCTGACGCCGATCATCGTGCTGGTCGGCGCCTTCTTCGCATTTTTCATGGGCACGGGCGCCTCGTCTGCCTGGGAGGAGCTGCTGCTCTTCTTCAATCAGCAGCCGTTTGGCCGGGTTGACCCGATATTCGGGCGCGACGTCAGCTTTTTCCTCTTTACGTTGCCGATCTGGCAGTTCCTGCGCGGCTGGCTCATGACGACCGTGGTTATCACCTTGATTGGCACGGCCCTGGCGAGCGGGATCGGCTGGCGCGGTTGGAACGTACCGGTTGCGGCGCGCGCTCATTTGAGCATATTGGGCACTCTACTCCTGCTGCTGATCGCCTGGAGGTACCGGCTGGACGCGCTGGAGCTGGTTTACAGTACCCGCGGCGCAGTCTTCGGGGCGGGCTACACCGACGTTCACGCACAGCTCCCGGCCTTCACCATCTTGGTGTTTGTCACAATCATTGCGGCCATTCTTCTGCTGGTAAACGTATTTCTGCGACAGGCTTGGCGGGCGATTGTTGTTGTCCTGGTCGGTTGGGTCGCCATCTCAGCGCTGGCTGGAAACGTATATCCCAACCTGGTGCAGAGGTTCCAGGTAAACCCGAACGAGTTCACACGCGAGCGTGAGTATATCGCGCACAACATCGATTTTACGCGCGCTGCATTTGGATTGGACAACATCGTCAACGAGAATTTCGACGCAGCCAGCGAGCTGACCGCCGAAGAACTTCTGAGCCAGCCGGACACGATCCGAAACATTCGCCTGTGGGACTACCGGCCGCTGCTTCAGACATACAACCAGGTACAGGCCTTGCGGCAGCAGTACCAGTTTACCGATATCGACATCGACCGCTACGACGTAGGAGGCGAGCGCAGGCAACTGATGTTGTCGGCGCGCGAGCTGATACCGGACCAGTTGGAGCAGCCGGCGCAGACTTGGGTCAATCGCAAGCTGGTCTACACGCACGGGTACGGCGTGGCTGCATCGCCCGTGGCCGAGATCACGCCTGACGGCCTGCCGACATTTGTCCTGAAGGACCTGCCCGTTCAAGGGATATTGGAGGTTACGCGGCCCCAGATCTACTTTGGCGAACGCGCAGGCGAATACGTCATCGTCAAGACGGAGACGGAGGAGTTCGATTATCCGCGCGGCGAGGGTGGCAACGTTTTCACCACGTTTGAAGGTGACTCCGGCATCGACATCGGGGGATTTCTTCCCAGGTTGGCTTTCGCCATTCAGTTTGCCGATGTCAACCTGTTCATCAGCCAGGAGCTCAACTCCGAAAGTCAACTTCTTTGGCGGCGGAATATTCTTGAACGTACGCGGGAGGTTGCCCCATTCCTGCGCTTCGACTCCGATCCATACATCGTCATTGGCGAGGACGGGCACCTCTACTGGTTCCTGGACGCATACACTGTAAGCGGGCGCTTTCCATACAGCGAGCCGACCGAGATGGGGACAAGAACGCTTCCCCCCGGCTTCAACTACATTCGCAATCCGGTCAAGGTGATTATCGACGCCTACACGGGCGAGATGAAATTCTATCTCGTCGAGCCGGACGAACCGATTGCGGCCGCATACGCCCGCATCTTCCCGGCTCTCTTCAGTTCCTACGAAGAGATGCCACTCGATTTGAAGGCGCATATCCGCTATCCCAACGACCTCTTCAGCATTCAGGCCGATGTCTTCCGCACCTATCAGATGACCGAGCCGACCGACTTTTACAACCGGGAGGACGTCTGGGCGTGGCCGGAAGAGATCTTCGACAACCAGTCGCGGCCGATGGAGCCCTACTATGTGCTGATGCAGCTGCCGGGCAACACTGACCTCGATTTCATTCAGATTTTGCCCTTTACCCCGGCCAACCGCGAAAACATGATTTCGTGGCTGGCCGCACAGAACGACCCGGAGAAATACGGTGAAATGCTGGTCTACCGCTTCGGCAAGGACTCGCTCGTATTCGGGCCGAAGCAGATTGAGGCGAGAATCGACCAGGACCCTGTTATCAGTTCGCAGCTCAGCCTGTGGAACCAGCAGGGTAGCCAGGTAATCCGGGGCAACCTGCTGGTGATCCCGATTGGCGAGAGTCTTCTCTATGTGGAGCCGCTCTATCTGCAAGCGGCTACCGGCAAAATCCCCGAGTTGAAGCGGGTCATTCTCGCCACCTCGGAGCGTGTCGTCATGGCGGAAAACCTGGGGCTGGCTCTCGTCGAGCAGTTTGGGCGAGACGTACTCTCGGAAGAGAAACTTGCCGAACTGGCGCTGAGCGGCAACGGTCGCGCGCTTTCCGACCTGCCTGTTGAGTCAACGCCGGCGGAAACGGTCGACCTGGGCGGTTCTTCGTTGGAAGACCTGATACTGGAGGCGAACAGCCGCTATAGCCAGGCGCAGAGCGCGCTCGTGGCGGGCAACTGGGCGGAGTACGGCGCCGAGCTGGAGGCGCTGCAGCAGGTCCTGGAACGAATGATGGAGGTCAGCGGCGCCGCGCCGGAGCCCGCTCCGCAGCCCGTGCCGACGCCGACAGCCGCGGCGGAAACGTCGGGTTAGCCGTGTAGGGGGCCAGACTGAATCGGTGGCCGCGGATTTGTGCAGGTTGCAGCGAATGGAATCGAATTGATGGATTCGATCGAAGGTCCGCCGGCAAGCGTGAAAGAACTGGCCGACAGGATTGAGCAGGAGTGGGAGGCGCTACAGCAGGCGATATCGCCTCTTGACGCGGAGCAGATGACCGCGCCAGGCGCCGACGGCTGGTCGGTCAAAGACGAGCTGGCGCATCTCACGGCCTGGACGAGTGGCGTTGCCGCCCTGCTCCGCAAGCAGCCTCGATACCCTGCGATGGGTCTGGCCCCCGGTGTCGAGCCGCATTCGGTAGACCTTGACCGCATGAACAAGATAATCTACGAGACAAGGCGAGACATCCCGCTCCAAAGGGTTCTGGACGAGGCGTTGGAAGCCCACCATGACCTGCTGGCTGCGGTATCCGTATTGAGCGACGAGGACCTGATGCGGACCTACGGTGAGTTTCAGCCGCAGGAAGAGGAGCTGGAAGACGACACACCTATCCTCAATGAAATCGCCGGCATTTCCTATGGCCACTACGCGGAGCACAGGCAGGACGTATTGGAAAAGCTGAGCGGCGTCTGAAAACGAGACGAAGATTCGGGGCCACTGGGGGCACGATTGGGCCGCGGCGCTCATGTTGTCCATTCTTGTCAGTCTTCTCGACCCGGCCCTGCGGGACTCGCATCGCTCCGGTCGGAATTGAGCCCGTTTGCTGCCGCATTGCGCACTGCCGGCTTTAGGGACCCCAACAGTACGTGAAGGCTGCGCGGCGCTGACTCGCCGATGCAGTAGGCCTTCGCCCGCGAGTCAACACATAGGCATAGAATCCAGCCGATCTCGTTTGCGGATCGGCGTTTCACTATTTGAAGAATCGATCAAACAGGAGGGGAGTTACTTTGTCTGACACACCCGATGGCGCGCCGCCAAGCGTGCAAGAAGTGATACGCAGGACCGAGGAGGAGTGGGAAGCCTTGCAGCAAGCGCTTTCCCCTCTCAATGAAGAGGAGATGGCCGAGCCGGGCGCCGGCGGCTGGTCGGTCAAAGACGAGCTGGCCCATCTGGCGGCATGGGCCAGGGGACTGGCCGCCCTGGTGCGAAGGCAGCCGCGTTACCCTCCGATGGGTCTCGCGGCCGGTGCTGGTCCGCACACGGCAGGAATCGAGCGCATGAACGAAACGATCTATGCGAACAACCGCGACCTTCCGCTCGCCAGCGTGCTCGCTGAGTTGCACGCCGCTCACGAGGATGCGCTGGCCGCAATATCCGAGTTGAGCGACGAGGACCTGATGCGGCCCTTCGATGATTTTCAGCCGCAGGACAACAGGCCCGACGGTCACATACCGATCCTGTGGCTGATCGCAGGCAATACTTTCGGCCATTACGCAGAACACCGGGAAACAATCACGCAGATGTGGAGCAGGAAATGAAGGCTAAGAGAAAAGTCGTTATCACCGGCGCCTCAGGTTACATAGCCGGATTGCTGTTGCCGGCCTTCCGGGAGCGCTACGACCTGACGCTCCTGGACGTACGCACGACCGACCGCGAGGGCAACGCGGTTGAAGGCGTTCAGATTGCCGACCTTACCGAGCGCAACCGGGACAGTTTTCGCCACCATTTTCGCGGCGCGGATGCGATAGTTCACCTGGGCTTCACGCGGGCTGACGACAAGTCGGACGCGGTGCAGGACTTCTACGCCGAGCTGTCCAACGTGGAGATGGCTTTCAATGTCTACCAGACCGCACAGGAGGAGGGCGTGCGGAGGGTGGTCGTCGCCAGCTCGAACCATGCGGCCGACTACTACGAACGCCTGATTCTGGACAAGAAGTGGGACGTGGTCACGCCGGAGATGCGGCCGTTTTCGGACAACTTTTACGGCTGGGCGAAGGAGGCGTACGAGCACCTGGGCTTCGTGTTCGCGGTCGGGCGGATGCAGTACCACGGACTCCAGGGTGAAGAGTCAGAGACGCGTCCGCTGGAAAATGTCCAGGTGCGCATCGGGGGACCGCGGGAAGACGACCTGGAAAGAATGGATCCGGGTGACCTGCGGCGCATGTACAGGGCGCTGGGCGTCTATATCAGCCAGCGCGACATTCAGCAACTTTTTATCAAAAGCATCGAGACTGCGTGCATCGAAGACGAAGAGGGCGTGCCGTTTCAGGTCTTCTACGGGATCAGCGGCAATTCGCAGGCTTTTTGGAGCATCGTCAATGCGCGCAAGGTACTCGGGTACGAGCCGCAGGACAACAGCGAGTACCGCTTCAGCGACCAGATTCACGGTCACATTCGCGCCGCGCAAGAGGAGTGGCCGGACGCCGAGTCTTGATGTGGCTTGATGTGGCTTGAAGTGGGTTTGAAGGCTGCACGGTCACGGCATCGAAAAGGCTCAGCATCGCGTCTATGTCGCGTGTTGTACCGAGAAGACGGTTGCAGGGCCGTCAGAGGCGTCGTCAGAATCGAACGCGAGGAAGTGATAGCGGCCTTCGAGCCACTCTTTCAGTTGGTCGCAGTAATGCTGGGACCCGGGATGACCCGACTGCCCCTGTGATTCCACCGCCCACATGCCGTCCTCGCCCAGATCGCTGATCAGACGGTAGTTTGCGCCCATCAGCGCGCCCCAGTTGGGATCGAAGCCGGTATTGCAGACAGTTACGCCGCTCCCGCCCACCGGCAGATCGCCGCGATCGAGCAGTTCGCCGAGGTCGCCGCGGCCCGACAGCACGTGACGCAGCTGGACCTTGTGCAGCTCGCCCCACTTCCAGGCCGACATATCCTTCCCCAGGCGGGCTTCAAGTTCCGACAGAACGGCGCGCATTGTTTCGACGATCGCGGCCTGGCGATCAGCGTCGCCGAACCAGCCGGCCGCGTCATCGTGGAGCAGAGCCGCCGCCAGCCCCCCGCACGACCCCGCAAGCGCAGTGGCCAGCTGCTCGCCAAATCTCTCGTCGGCAACGCGTCGACTCCAGCGGTGAAAGAAGACCTCGAAGATAGAGGCTGCGACGGAATCGGGCGCCATGTTGTGGTCCCAGGCGGCCAGGTAGCGGGCGGCTTCTCTGAGGCCGGGTTCGCCGCTATTCGTCAGGAGTGGCAATAGCGCGGGCATGGCCTCGTCGGCGCGCAGCGTACGCGTGTCGCGCTGCATCTCGGCAAAAGCATTTCGGTCAAAACTCCCTTGCGCCTCGATCATCTGGCGGATGCGCCGCGCCCTATGACCTGTGGCCCACGTGCCCGATAGCGGGTAGGGGAAATCGTCCGCGGCAAGGCGATTGTTGGCGGTGGCGATCCAGCCGCGGTCCGGGTCTTCGAGACGCGGCATCTGCTCGAAGGGGATCAGACCTTGCCACTCGTGGGCGGGGTCCCAACCGGGCCGGTATCCGCGCTCCCAGACGTTGCGAAACGGAATCCCACCGACGGCCTGGTAGCCGATGTGTCCCTCTACGTCGGCGATGACAAGGCTCCAGGTTGGCGCGCGCCAGGTGCGCGTCGCTGCGCGAAACTCGGCTACGGAGCCGGCGCGGTCGATTCCCAGGAGCGAGGTGAGCCATCCACACTGCGTGTGACCTACCCAGCGCAGCGAAACAGGGCCTGTGCCGGCGGCCTCGGGAGGCAGCATGTCGTCGACGATAGGGCCGTTGCGCGAGAAGCGGACGGCCAGGTCGATGGGACGCGCGCCGCGTACGCTGATCGTCTCAACAACCTCTTTCTCCCGCTCCCATCTGCCGTCGTAGAGGAAGCAGCCGGGTTGCCGCACGTCGGTCCGCTCCTGGTAGAGGTCTCGCTGTGAGCAGATGTTGTTGGTGATGCCCCAGGCGACGCGGCGGTTGCGGCCGAACATCACTGCCGGCATGCCGGCATACGCCATGCCGGCCACGTCGAACGAACCGCCCGTCAACTGCACCTCGTACCAGCAGGAAACGGCTGCGAAGGCGATGTGCGGGTCGCTTGCAACCATGGGCAGGCCCGATTGCGTGCGGGCGCCGCTGACGACCCAGTTGTTGCTGCCTTCTCCCTCGTGCGGGTCGCCAATGCTGGCGCCGACGGGGACGGTTCCTCGTGCCGAGGCCGGGTAGGCGCCCGCGGGAATGATGCTCTCTTCGTCGGCCTCGCCGGTAAGAAATGCACGATACAGGGCATCGTCGTTCAGCGCCCGGCGCGCCAGTTCCGGCCCGACGATGACGGGGAAGCGCACGGTCAGGTAGTAGCGAAACTCGGCCGCGATGGCGAGGCAGTCAACAGGCGACCACGGTTCCGGCTCGTAGTCGAGCAGGGCGAATTCGATGGGCAGACTATCTTGCGACCCGTCGATCAGCGCGTTGATCCCGTCGCTGAACCTCTGCACCAGAACCCTTGTCTCTGCCGGCGTCTCCTTCCATTCTGCGCGGGCAACGCGGTTAAGCCCGACTGTGCGCGCGACCGTGTCCGGCGCCAGCCCGTCGGGCCCGAGGATTTCAGCCAGCCGACCTTGTCCCTTGCGCCGCAGGTAGTCGAGTTGGAAGAGGCGGTCCTCGGCCATGGCATAGCCAAACGCGAAAAAGAGGTCCTCGTCGGTTTGCGCCTGAACATGGGGAATGCCCCAACGGTTGCGGACGATGCGCGTCTCAGCGCTGACGGCGGCTGCCAGGCGGGCCTCCGCCTCGGGGACGCGGCGGCGCGACTCGGCGCGCCACCAGCTGTCGAATTGGGCGCGTGAGATGCCGCGTGTGGCGCACAACGAAGCGATCGACTCGCCCTCGCCCAGCCGCTTCAATAGTTCGGCAGAGTTCAATTCCATTTTTCGTGCCTGAGAAGTTGGGTGAAGGGATGTTCCGCCGGTTTGGGAAGGCGGGCAGCCATCCGGCATGGCAGATCAGTCGAGATTGCTGGATGTCCCGCCCTGATACGGACGCGATTGTAGCGCCGCAATGGCAGTAGGGAACGAGCCGGGAGTAAGGCGGCTCGGTTGATGAACATCGGCGGGGCCGAAAATGATAGGAAACGCCGCGAGAACAATCTTCTGGCTCGGGGCGCTTCGGAGAAGTGGCGCGCCAGGCAGGACTCGAACCTGCGACCTTCGCCTCCGCAGGGCGACGCTCTAATCCACTGAGCTACTGGCGCATATGGCGGGGAGGGAGGGATTTGAACCCTCGAGGGACATTGCTGCCCCTACCCACTTAGCAGGCGGGCGCACTCGACCAGGCTATGCGACCTCCCCGAATTCAAGTGTCGACTGAAGAAGGCGGAGGGAGAGGGATTCGAACCCCCGGTGACATTGCTGCCACAGTTGTTTTCAAGACAACCGCCTTCGTCCTCTCGGCCATCCCTCCCTGCTCCGGACTTTTCAGCCATTGACCGCACCAGTATAAACGAGGCGGGGATCCAGTGTCAAGTGAGACGGTCTTCTGAGGCAGGGCAATCGCACTTAGATTTGTAGTAACTGCTCAGCCGCTATCAGTCTGCGACCCTGAATAAGACGAGCGAAGGTGTATTCTCTCTCCTCACTCCGCTTTACTTTCTCCTTGCTTTTGGGACGGTCGGGCCTGCGGCCCTCCCTTGTGCGGGGGGACTCCCCCCGCAACGCCCCCCTCCAAAACCATCGCTCACCGACGGTACGGCGTCATTCCTGCAGTCCGGCTTATCCAACGCGGTGGCGGCCAACCGAATACGCGATCAGATAATCTGAATGGCGGCGGGGATGAAGCACTGGGCGAGACAGACGCTGAATGTGGCTTAGTAGTTACGATCTATTGACCAATTCCGCCGGGATTTCGAACAAGAGAATGTGAAAATGAGTGGGAATCGCTGTCAGTCTGCCAAATAAAGGCGTGAATCCGCCACAACAAAGGGTGTCAGTCGTCAATTTTGGTCAGCTTCTAATCTTGGGAGCCACCAATTTTACAGTGTCCAATACTGTTTTAGGTGTCGTTCAAGGTGTCTGAACCCGAAACGAGTGAGAGTGCGGCATCACTTCGATGCTGTGACCCAGTTTGGTTGCAATTGGCCTGGGTATGGTCCACAGTTGGCCCGGACGGCGACCGGTTACGTCCGCATGAGACGCCGATTCGGGGATAGGTAGGGTATCGAAAGGGTATCGGATGGCATGATTTGTCCAGAACGGCCTGAAAATAATTTTTTCTTTTGGGCTCTCGTGACAGGATGTCTTGGTTGAATCTTGTGACAGGAAAGCAATCTTGTCGTTTTGTGAACCGTTTTGGCGCATTTGCGCCCGTTGACTGTGCAAATACAGTGTAAATGTCGTCGCAGTGGCAGGACAGTTGGCCCGTTTTTTGGGTTGCGGTGGACTCTTCGTGACAGGACATAGATCTGTGTGTACGGCGGCGGCATGGGCGGCGGCCTGAAAGGTTCCCGGGATGGGTATGCGCAGGCGCTGCGTTCAGTTCTGTGATGGCAGCATAGCACGTTTTCGCGGTTCTTGCTCGGAGGGGGGAATCGTCACTACAGTGGCCGGTGGCCGGTGGCCAGTTGCCAGGAACTGCAGGGGCCGGGGGGCAGGGGTTGGGGTTGGGGGGCAGGAGCTGCCGGGTGCGGTGCCTGGCGGTCGAGCGCGCGAACGGCGGGGGACGCGCATACACGGCCGTTTAGGCGCGCGGCGCGTTGGGGACTCGCTGGAATCGCGCAGGCACGGTGGCGGGGCGACGGGCGGCCGGTTACGCAGGGCTACATTAGAACCCACACCTGGCGTGTGGAGGGGTGTCAGGGGGGCGTTGCGGGGGGAGTCCCCCCGCACAAGGGAGGGCCGCAGGCCCGACCGTCCAAAGGGATGCAGGAAAGCGATTTCCCCTCTGCCAGAGATTGGACATTGCGCCGGCCATGACTCCTTTGCAATCCTAGGAATGGGAATTTGGGCCCCAATTGTGGACTGCACTTGGGGCTGCGGGCACGGCCTAGGGCCCGGCCGCGCCCGGCGGCAATATCTCCAGATCCCCGCCGAGGAGCGGGCTCAAGACCTCGGGCAGGAGGACGCTGCCATCGGCGCGCTGGTTGTTTTCCAGCAGGGCAATGATAACTCGCGGCAGCGCCAACGCGGAACCGTTGAGCGTGTAAACGAACTCGGGCCGGGCGCCAGCGCGCGGCCGGTAGCGAATATTTGCACGGCGCGCCTGAAAATCTCTGAAGAGGGAGCAGGAGCTGACCTCCAGCCATTCCTGGCATCCGGCGGCCCACACTTCCAGGTCATACTTTATCGACGCCACGAACGAGAGGTCCCCGGTGGCGATGGCAACGCGACGGTAGGGAAGATCGAGCCGCTGCAGGAGTACCTCTGCCGCCTGCGTGAGCGATTCGAGTTCGTCGCGGCCGGTCGAAGGCTCGACAAACTTGACCATTTCAACCTTTTGAAACTGGTGCACGCGCTTGATGCCGCGCACATCCTGGCCTGCCGACATCTTTTCGCGGCGGAAGCAGGGCGTTGAGGCGACATAATAGAGCGGCAGCGCGCCCGGCTCCAGAATCTCGTCTCGATGCAGGTTGGTGACCGACACCTCCGCCGTTGGGATGAACCAGTAGTCCTCTTCGGCATCGCGGTAGAGGTTGTCGCCGAATTTGGGTAGGTTGCCGGTGCCCTCCATGGCATGGCCTCGCACCATCAGCGGCGGATAGAGTTCGGTGTAGCCGTGCTCGTTGACGTGCACATCCAGAAACCAGTTCGAAAGGACCCGTTGCAGGCGCGCCCCGGCGCCCTTAAGGAAGTAGAAGCGGCTGCCTGAAGCAGCGACGCCGCGCTCGAAATCGATGATGTCCAACTGCGGCCCCAAGTCCCAGTGGGCTTGCGGCGAAAAGTCGAATTGGGGCAGCTCGCCCCACTGGGAGAGAACGACGTTGCCCTCTTCGTCGGGCGCGACGGGCACGTCCGAATCGGGCGGATTGGGAATGCGCATCATAGCGTCGCGGAACTCGGTCTCGACGCTGCGCAGCTGTTCATCGAGCTGCGCGATTTCGGCGCCGATGTCGCTCATTCTCTGTTTGAGCGTGTTGGCCTCGTCCACCTTCTTCTCGCGGAAGAGTGCGCCGATCTGCTTGGAGCCGGTGTTGCGTTCTTCTCGCAGCCCTTCGCTCCGTTGCAGGAGCTCACGCCGTCTTTCGTCCAACTCCAGGGCCAGCTCCCAGGGCGCCTCCTGATCGTTCAGCTTCACCATGGCCTCGGCCAGGGCTTGCCGGTTCTCTCGCATCCATCGAATGTCAAGCATTTCGTGCTCCTGCTGGGTTAGGGCGCCGCGGCGTAGACGGGCACTGGTCGGGACAAAGAAATCCCCTCGCCTGTTCAGGACGAGAGGACCCGTGGTACCACCTGAATTCGCAGATGCCCCGCTTCCGATACAGACGGGATAGGCATCTACCTCAATGCGCCTGTAACGGGGCGGCCCGTCCGGCCATTTCCTGCCGAAAGCCTATGGGGCGCTGAACCGCTTGCCGCCTGTTGCCTCGCAGCGGCCGGCAACTCTCTGAAAGAGCGGGCTGACGGACCTGGTCCCCAGTCGCGGCTATTCTGATCACATGTGCAGGCAAAAATATCACAGCGCTGGCAGGCTGTCAATTCTCAATGAGAGCGAGATTTGCCAGATCGACCAGTTGAAACAGTGCCAGGGGACCGGCGCTGCGGAAGCAGAACTCCGCCGGCACGGGCAGGTGGGAGGCAAGCCATTCGACGACGGAATCGGGCATTGCCGCCTCGTATTCGAGGCGGACGACCGGCGAGGCAAGCTGCTGGTGGCGCTGCCCGCGGCTCTGGGCCTGCAGCTCGTCACCCGACCGCGCCCTGTTTGACGCCCGCAGCACGCGAAACAGAAATGCGCTCTCGATCCGCATGCCTGGAAATAGTTCGTCAAGAAACCCCGCGACCGCGTCTTCGCCCCAGATGTAGAGCCGCTCTTCGGCATCCGAAGGCACTTCTATAAAACGGGACATGAGCGGCGGCACCTTTATGCGGGCGTATGAGAGCGGTCCGAATCTGAAGTCAGGGCTGCTGAGATGGACGAGGATGTTGATACTGTGGGAGCTGATGAACGGGAACGGATGCCCCGGGTCAACCGCCAACGGTGTCAGCATTGGGTAGAGCTGCTGGCGAAAGAAGTGGCGCACGTGGCTTCGCTGGGGCGATTCCAGCGAGTTGGAATCACCGATAAGAATGCCGAACTGCCGTTTCATCTCTGGGAGAAGAGTCTGGTCAAGTTCGACAAGAGCTTGCTCCAGCAGACGGTCCAGTTGAAGCGTTGTCTCCTGCCGGCTGGAGTCGGCCAGGTCTGGCGCCTGTTCGGCGAAATAGTGGTCCAGGACCGAGGCGAACAGTCCCAGGATCCGCACACGTTCGAGCAGTGGGCAGTTCAGGCTGCGGCTCTCGTCCAGGAGGTAGGCAGCTTCGACGAGCGGCGCCGGCTGACTGCTGGCGTGGAGCCGCTTCTTGAGCCCGATGGCCAGACTCTTGGCGCGGACGATGGCATCATCGTCGATGGGGGCCGCGAACGCGGGCAGGGAAGCTTCGTATCCGGCGGCAGCGAACGGCCGCTCGCGGGCTGGCCGGCGCCCTTCAATCAGGTCTTGCGTCATCGATAACTCTCAGCGTTCGCTGGCAACAAAATCAATGTGAATTGTGAACTCGTCCTGGACGGTGAGGGTGTTGGCGAAGTTGGGGGGATCGAAGCCCAAGTCCGTCATTCGCAGGCGCGTCTCCATGCTGCCTTCGATCGCGCCGTCCTGCAGCCTGGCGCTGACATCCCAGACGGCCGTCAGCGCGGCTCCGCGCAGGTTCAGTTCGCCTTCCAGCTGAAAGCGCGCCGTGTCCCCCTCCTGGTAGCCCTGCGGCGCATCGCGGATCTCCTCGGCGACGAAAAGAGCCAGCGGGAATCTGTCCGACTCAAGCGCATTCTCCCGGATCCAGCCGTCGCGCAACTTCTGGTCGGTCTGCAGCGTAGGCAGGTAGACCGCGAACCGGTTCGGCCCGACAGCCGCGCCCGACAGATCGAGCTGAATCATGCCGGCCACATCTTGCGTTTCGCCGGCAACTTTGTATTTGCCGACGTCCAGCCCGTATTTGCGCGTCGCGCCGGCAAAAAACTCTTCATCGACAATATAGGCCGCCTTGGACAGGGAAGGGTCAATCTGGAAGGTTCGCAGCCCACCGCCCTCGCTCAGTTCAACTGGCGGCAGTTCGCTGAAGGCGGCAGCCGCCTCGTCCGAGAGCGTCCCATCCGGCGGGGCGCCCACCTGTCCGGATGACGGTTCCGGCTGCCCGCCCTCCGTCGCCGAGCCATCGCGGCTGCCGCAGCCGGCCGCGATCAGCCCTACGATGAGAAGTGAAGCGATCAGATTTCGAGAACGCATACAGTGAGGTCGCTTTCGCTTAAGTGTGCCGGTTCGACCGGCGCCGCTCCGGTGTGGCGTAGACGAAGGCTTCAGGGTGCAAGCGCAGGCGGCGGCGGAAGTTCATCCTCAAAGCGCACGCCTTCCGGCAGATAGGGTGGCAGCGCACTTCCGTCTCCGAATGTTGCCAGCAACTGTCGAACGAAGAGCGAATAGAAGCCTTCGTGACGGAAGGAGGGCTCAAGCTCCCACACAGCCAACCCTTCCTCGAACCCATATTCACCAAATGATGCAACAAAACTGTCGTTCTTGGCAATGATGTGCAGCGGCGTGTCCCAGCCGTCTTCGCCGCGCGAGACGCGCGGCGGTTGGTGGTCTCCAACCAGCACGAAGATCGCCTCCTCGTCCGGTTCGCTCAGTATGAACCCGGTCAGCATCTCCAACTGGTACGCGACTGCGTTCCAGTAGTTCTGGCGCCGCTCGCTGTGCTCGATCAGCTCGGACGAAGCGGGGGGCGGCTGGCCGGGGACGTTCAAGCTGCGCCAGTCGTCGACGAGAGGCGGCAGCGGCGTCCAGGGGTAGTGCGAATTCTGCGTGATCGTGAAAAACAGGTAGGGCCCGTCGCTTTCCTGGCGCATCGTCTCGCGCGCGAACTGCAGCGAATATTGGTCCGGCGGCGCCGGGCCCCAGCCGTACTCAGGCCCGCCGAAATTCAGGTCTTCGTAGAGCAGCCAACGGTCCACGCCGAAGAAGTCAACGTACTTTCTCCACGCCGATTTCGGCAGCCCCATCGAAAGGGCGGTCAATCTGTAGTAGCGGTAGCCCTGCCCTTTGAGGAACCGACCCAGGTCCGGGTACTCCTCCAATTGGTACTTGTCGACCAGCGCATAGTATTGCGGGTCTGAGCCGACGTGCAGACCGAACAGCGCGCTCGTGTAGGACATCCAGGAGCCGCCTCCCCAAGTCGGCGCCAGGCTGCGCGTCGACGCCGCGTGCCAGCCGGCGTCGGCCAGCCTCTTGTCCAGCCGCTCCATCAGCTCCCGGTAACGGACGCGCCAATCGTTTCGCTTGTAGAGAACGCTGCCGTAAGATTCGACGAATATGATGTAGATCGGCGGCCGCTCTTCGAGGCTGTAGCGGCCATAATCGTAGACGAGGCGCACTTGCGCGCTGTCGAACCGTTTCACATTTGCGTAGACGCGGCGGGACTCGGACAGATTGTGGCCCAGTTTGGCAACCAGGCTGCTGAACACCATGCCCGGCCGGCGCGTATTCTGGCGATAGAAGACCGCCTGCCCGACGACAAGAATTGCAAGCAGGCCCAGGACCAGGCGCGATGGAAGCGATGGCCCGGTATGCGGCAGCGCCAGCCGCGCCAGGCGTGCGACAGCGAAGGCGCCGGCTGCGATCAGCAGGACAATGCCGGCCAGGAATGCGGAAGTCCCCGGGGCGTTTTGCAGAAAGAAGGAAAATCCTTCGGTCGCCATTCGGAACTGGCTGTAAAAGACGGGCTCGAGGTTGAAGAACGTGAGCGACGCGCCCTCATAGAGATAGTAGGCAAAGACGACAAGATATGCGGCGACGAATGCGTAGCGAAGGGCGGGCCTGCGCAGGGCAGGAAGCAATGTCCACAGGGCGATGGCGAGCAGGAGTTCGGAGTTGAAGTGCAGCAGATCCGGTCCGCGGCGCCAGAGAAAGAGCTGACGCAAAACCTGGTCGACGGAGCGTCCTTGGAGCTGGACCGCCGGCAGGAAGGCGCCACCTTCCCGGTCCATCAGGACGACTGGAAGAAAGATCAGTGCATGGAGGAGAACAAACACGGCCCAAAAGCTGAAATCGGGATGGACCCGGTTCCCCAATTTCGTCACAGGACCAAGCCGGACTGGGTCTGACCGCTTTGCGGGCGAGAGGCGTACCTTGTCCGTGGAATTGTCTCGGACCAGGGCGTTGAAAACGCGGATCAGCGGGCGCATTCCCGGTCAGATTTGCTCAGGCCGCTCGGACCAGGAGAGCGGCAGGAGACCGCTTGCGGCCGCCTGTTCGACGATCTCGGCAACAACGTCGCCCAACGCATGCGAGCCTTGCCCGACCGGGGTCATGCGGTCTTCCACCTGCGCTCGCGTGACACGATTCTCGCACCAGGTGATTCCGCCGGTGTGGTAGTTGTGGAAGAAGGGCATGAGCCTGTCGAGCGCGAGGGCGAAGCGGGCTTCGGGCGTCTCGAGGGCTTCATATTCCTCCCACAGCGCGGTCATCTCCGCGGCCTGGTCGGGTGGCAGCAGGCCGAATATGCGGATGGCAGCCGTCCGCTCGCGGTCGATCTTGCCTTCGTGGCTGTCGTCGTCGTAGGCGTAGGTGTCGCCGGCGTCAATCTCTACGATATCGTGGATCAGCAGCAGCTTGAGTGTATGCAGCAGATCGACCGACTCGTTGGCATGTTCGGCCAGCACGAGCGCCATCATCGCCAGATGCCAGGAGTGCTCGGCGGAGTTCTCTCTGCGCTTGCTCTCGAGCAGGAGCGAACGGCGCAGGACGCCCTTCAAGCGGTCGATTTCGAGAATGAACTGCAATTGCTGCGCGAGTCTTTCGCTTTCCATTGTCATGATTTCGGCAGGCTGAAGTCGGCGGTTGGAAGGCTCGCCCGGCGATAGGCGCGCCAGTAGCTTGCGATACGCCCGGCGAACCGGGCCGGCCTTTCGTGGTAGATGCGGGCAGCCTGCAGAGCGGCTGTCCGCCGAATGTGGCTGCGCTCGCGGGCTACAAAGGTGTCGAACAGCTCGGCAAATTCCCCGCTTTCCGCAGCTAATTCACGTACGCATTCCGACTCTTGCAACATCGCCAGGTCGTGTTCGTCGCCCAGCCGGTCGGCGAGCCGGTCGCATTCGCGCGCCAGGGCGCCGACCGGGCCCGGCCAGACAGGCCTCAGAATTTGAGTGTGGTACCAGAGATATTTGACCCGCTTGCGGAAGGCATGGAAATTTTGAGTCGTGGGCCGCTTGGAGGCAACTCTCAGTTCGGCGCGTCCGCGGGCGTAAGTTCTCTGCAGGCCGGGCGCAAAAGGAGCGAACCCGTTTGTGCGTAACTTCCAGAAATCGACGCGGGATCTTGCCTCATGCAGCGAATCCACAATTGCCGCCAGTTGCTGCGGCTCGCGGGCAAAATTGCTCAAGAGCGTCCTGTGAACCTTTTCCAGGCCGTGGCCCAGCCGGGTGAAGGAGCTGCCGGTCATGCGCGCGCCGTAGCGCCCCTGCAGCTTCTCGAGGGTCTCGATATGGACAGCGCTTTCGCGCACAGGCGATAAGATGCGGCCCTGGTCGCGGAAGAAGGTGTTTTCGCGGCGGTAGGTCTTGCCGGGCAACGCGCCGCGCGCCAAGCGCAGGACCGCGCGTATGCGCTTGAAGTGTTTACGCGCTTCGTGGATTTCTTCGTTCAGGTCGTTGCCGCGCCCGAGCTGAGTGACGGCGCCGTCTATTTGTTCGTGAACGATACGGCGCAGCGAAACGTCGGGCGATTCATCCGGGGAGAGCGAAAAATTCATTGGGCGCTGCGAGTCAAACGTTTCTTCAAAATGCTTGTCCTAACCTTTTGATGCGGCCCTGCCCAGCTTGGTGAAGAGATCGCGAAAGATGCCGTCCCGGTCGACGTAACGGGCGCAAGCGATCCTGTGCCGCGTCTCGTCGAAGGCCCATGTCATCTGGTCGGTCAGACGCGGCGCGCTTACCCGTTCCATCTGCGCCCACTGCGGATTTACGAGCCAGCCGATCGGCGCAATGTCCCAGACCTGTTTGGAGTAGGCGAACTGGTCTTCGTGGTAGTCGCGATAGATCTCATAGAGATAGTCGCCGATCGCGCCCCGGCCTTTCACGTGAGCGGCGATTTCGGGCAGGGTTGTGTGCAGGTGGGAGACGACGCCCATGCAGGGGAAGCGAACGAGAGGAACGCCGCAATCGAGGACGACGCTGCTGGCAGCGGGGTCCTGGTACAGGTTGAATTCGCGCGTGTCGGGCCAGTGGCGCGCGTGGCCGCCCAGCCACACAACCACGATGCGCTCGCGGATGGCCGGCTCCAGCAGGAGCGCAGAGGCGACGTTTGTGATCGCGCCGATGGCGACGACGTAGAGCGGGTCGTCCAACGGTGAGGCCAGCGCCTTAGCGATCAGGTCGGCGGTGCTGTCGCTTTCGACCGGACTTTCGGTGTCTGGCATCCAGGCCGCGGCGCCGCGCTTGACGAATCCGGTCTGGGGAAGGTCAAGGAATGACAGGCGGGCCAGGAGGCGGTGAATCTCCGCGTAGCTCCTCTCCATTCCGTCGCCGGGTCCGGCGGAGCGGCTGTTGTGGAACGGCGCCGCGTACAGGGCCTCGACCCGCAGCCTTGCCGGTGAGAGCAACGAGTAAACGACGGCGAACTGGTCGTCGATCTCGTTGTAGGCATCGGTATCCAGCACCATGCGCACCGGCGCGGCGGGCGCGTTCAGGCGGTCTTCAAGGATTTCCCGATCAAGGGGAGTGGATTTCATGGATCAGTTCCGGGGCGTGCAGACGAGGGAAATGGCATCCATTTTCTAGGCCGCCAGCCGGTTCACCATCTCGAGCATCGCCGTCATGTAGCCGATGGCGTAGGCGCGGCCGCGGTGGCCCCAGTCGCTGTCGTCCACCATCTGCGGGACGTGATCGGTGATCATAAAGCCGGTGAATCCCACTTCTTTCAGCGTTTTCATCACCTCGAATGGGTCGACGTTGCCCTCGTTGATGAAACACTCGTTAAAGTTGGGCACGGTCCCTTGCACGTCGCGAAAATGGACGTAGACGATGCGGTCCCGCCCGCCGAAGTGGCGCACGGCGTCGATCACGTAGTCGTGCCCGTTCATCTCCGACCAGCAGCCCATGCAGAAGTCAAGGCCGTGATTGGGGCTGTCGAAGCGGTCGATGGCCCGTTTGAAGCCTTCAAAGTTACGGAAGATGCGCGCCACGCCACCGAGGCTCTCCACCGGCGGGTCGTCCGGGTGTAGCGCCAGCGTGACGCCGGCCTCCTCGGCAACCGGCAACAGCCGCTCCAGGTAGTATTCGTAGTTGGCCCACATTTCGTCGTGGTCGTAGACCCGGCCGTGCGTCAATTCTTCCGGGTCATGTTCGGCGAGGTTGAAGCGGGTGCCGCGTGCGCCGCCGCGCAGCGTGGCGGGCTCCTGCGTGCGCCAGACCGAGTTGGGCATCCAGTGATAGCCGAGGATCGGAATGCCTGCCTGCCCCATGTTGCGGACGGTGGTCTGCATGTGGGCGATCTGCTCGTCGCGCCCCGGCAGCCCCAGCATCGCCTTGTCGTAGAAGGAGACGGGCACGTTTTCGAGACAGATCAGGCGCAGACCGGCCGCCTTTGACCGTTCGACCGCCGCTTTCAAGTCGCCGTACTCCCACCGCCTGTCGCCAGGGAGCCTGGGGGTATTCATCAGGAAATCATCGGCGCCAAGCTGCTTGATGAAGGCCAGTTTTTCGTCGGTCAGTTCGTTGAACTGTCCCAGGCCGATTCGCATTTGCGGCGACATACGAGCGCTCCTATGGCTTGCAGAGTTGTAGGGCAGGCTGGCGGGCGGACCTGTTGTCAGGCTGCGACCGGCTGCGAAAGTTTTGCCAGAAGCTGCGCCTGCTCGTCTTCGGTCAGGTCGACCAGAGGCGGGCGTACGCGGCTCCAACCGGGACGGCCGGTCTGGTCGCCGACGATCACCTTCAGCGCCGGGATCATGTTGAGACCGGAGTCCAGAATTGCGCTGCGGATCCAGTTGGTGCGGTGCTGTCGCTCTTCTGCGTCGGGCGCCTGCCAGTTCTCATAGAGGTCGCGGATGACATGCGGCAGCACGTTGGCCATGCCCGAGATGCAGCCGCCGCCTCCCCCCTGCAAATTCTTGAGCAGCAGACCCTCGGAACCGCAGAAGACGGCGAAACCGGGGAAGCGGCGGGCGACGGCGTGCAGGCCGTGCAGCGTATCGACATCGCCCGAACTGTCCTTCACTCCGGCGGCGAGGCGCGGATAGGCCGCGGCCAATCTTTCGAGAAGCGCGGGCGAGAGAGGCACGCCGCTCACCTGCGGGATGTGGTAGAAGTAGATTCGCAGCCGGTCGTCGTTGACGCGGTCGAAGATGGCGGCGAAGGACCGAAACAGTCCCTCTTCGGAAACATTGGGATAGTAGAAGGGCGGCAGCGTCAGGACACCGCGGCAGCCTGCCTGCACCGCGTGACGGGATAACTCCGCCGCCTCAGTGATGGCGGTTGCGCCGGTCCCGATAACCAGGCTGTCCGCGGGAACGCCGGCTTCGATCACGGCGTCGACCGCAGCCATGCGCTCAGCTGCGGAAAAGGAGGTGGCCTCGCTGTTGGTCCCAAAGAGCACCAGGCCATGGCAGCCGCCTTCAAGCAAACGTCGGCAGAACTCGATATAGGCTGGCAGATCGATGGAGAGGTCCTCACGTACGGGCGTCAGGGTCGGGGCAAATACACCGCGCAGGGATAAATCGGCCATTCGGTGGCTCCTTAGGTAACGGCGCAGCCGTCGGCTGTCAGTAAAAGCGAGAGTATGGCTACATGGTAAGGCGAGCAGGATGGCATTGTCAAGTGAAGCGCAACTGCCGGGTGCATCCCACTCTTGTGGTGGGAGTCGTCTGGCGGTGAATCCATGCCTGCGGTGGCTGGAATCGTCTGCCGGCTCTGAGGGCAATGGGCAGGCTGCAGGGGCCAGTGGTCAGGGGCCAGTTGCCGGCAAGGTCAAGGGCTCAATCCAAGAATTTGCACGAATCTCCACGAAGCACTGCAACTGCAGTGACCGGTGGCCAGGAACTGCAGGGGGCGATGCCCGGTTGGGGACGCGCACATATGGGCGTATAGGCGCGGAGCGTGTTGGCGACAGGCTGGAATGGCGCACGCAGGATTGCGGGGCGACGGGCCGCTGGTTGCGCAGGGCTACATTAGAATCCACACCCGGCGGCGGGTGGAGGGGTGTCAGGGGGGCGTTGCGGGGGGAGTCCCCCCGCACAAGGGAGGGCCGGTACTGCAGGGGGCAGGGGTTAGGGGTTTGGGGGGGCAGGAAACTGCGGGGGGCGGTGTCTGACGGTCGAAGGCGCGAGCGGCGGGGGACGCGCACACACGGCGGCACGGGGACGCGGTTCGTTGGGGACGCGATGGAATGGCGCACGCACGGTGGCAGGCGACGGGCCGCTGGTTGCGCAGGGCTACATTGGAACCCACACCCGGCGGCGTGTGGAGGGGTGTCAGGGGGGCGTTGCGGGGGGAGTCCCCCCGCACAAGGGAGGGCCGCAGGCCCGACCGTCCAGAAGGATGCAGGGAATCACATTCTGCAACTTTGCCGGCGGATGGAGCATGGACCGGTTATGATTCGGTTGTTACACGAGGTATAGGGATTTGCGCCCCATTTTTTGAACCGCACCCGCCACTGCCCGCTGCGACCGCGTCACATCGGGAAGAGGCGAGCGAAGAAGGCAGCGAACCCAGAATCGGGCCTCGCGCGGAATTGGCGACCATTCGCAAGCAGGATTAATTTTGGGACTTTTCAGTCTACCGATTTTGGTATAGAATTGCGAACGATGCCGCGCTCGGCAACCGGAAGGCGTCTCAGCTATATTGAGGTTGCTCATCAGGAGCGCGGCGCCGCCAACCCGCAATCTCAAATCTTGGCAGCGTTGCGATAGGCCATCCTCCCGCCATTCATGCAGCCATCCAAAATGTTTCACAAGAACTGGCAGGTACCAGCGTGGCAACCCAAAAGGAAGCAGAAATACCCCCTGGTCTGGCTCTATTCAGCAACTATGCACTGGACACCGACTATTTCGACGAGATGTTCCAGCTTGATGGTAGGCCGCGCGACGCTTATCGAAAGCTGCTGCAAAGTATCCTCGAGCTGCAGGCGACCGAGCTGACGCAGCGTCAGCAGGCGGCCGACCTGACCTTTTTGAACCGGGGCATTACTTTCACCGTATACGGCGAAGAATCGACAATCGAGCGGATCTTTCCCTATGACATATTGCCGCGTATCATCAGCGCACAGGAGTGGAACACGATAGAGCGCGGCCTGATTCAGCGGATACACGCGATCAATCTCTTCCTGCGCGATGTATACCACGAGGGCCGCATCCTGCAGGAGCAGGTCGTGCCGTTCGACCTGATCTACAGCTGCAAGAACTATCAGCGGGAGATGCGCGGGCTCCATGTCGCCAACGACGTCTACACGACGATTGTAGGCACGGACCTCGTCCGCCTTCCCGACGGAGAGTTTGCCGTGCTGGAGGACAACCTGCGCGTACCCAGCGGCGTCTCCTATATGCTCGCCAACCGGGAGGTGATGACCCAGGTATTTCCGGGTATGTTCGGGGGCTATGGAATCCGTTCGATCGGCCACTACGGGCAGGCGCTGCTCGAACGGCTTCAGGCGCTGACGCCCAAAGGGCGCGATGCGACGGTTGTGCTGTTGACGCCCGGCATCTTCAACTCCGCCTATTTTGAGCATACGTTCCTGGCGCGCATGATGGGGATTGAGCTGGTCGAAGGCGCGGACCTGCTGATCCGGGACGGTTTCGTCTACATGCGCACGACCGGCGGTCTGCAACGGGTTGACGTCATCTACCGCCGCGTCGACGAAGAATTCATCGACCCGCTGCACTTCCGTACCGACTCGGTGCTCGGGATTCCGGGTCTCTTCAATGCCTACCGCGCGGGGAACGTAACGCTTGCCAACGCGATGGGCACGGGAATCGCCGACGACAAGGCGGTCTACGCTTTCGTACCTGAGATGATCCGTTTCTACCTGGGCGAGGACCCGATACTGCAGAATGTCGAGACGTATCTGTGTGGGCGCGAGAGCGAGCGAAAGTACGTGCTCGAAAACCTGGACAAGCTCGTTGTAAAGGCGGTGGGAGAGTCTGGCGGTTACGGCATGCTGATCGGCCCCTTCAGTACGAAGGGCGAACGCGAGAAGTTCCGCCAGCAGATCCAGGCCGACCCGCGCAACTACATCGCGCAGCCAACGCTGCGCCTTTCGCGTGCGCCTTGTTATATCGACGGCAACGTGGTCTCCCGCCACGTCGACCTGCGGCCGTTCATTCTCTACGGCGGTTCACCCGACGAGACGGTCATCGTCCCCGGCGGACTGACGCGCGTCGCACTGCGCGAAGGGTCGCTGGTTGTCAACTCGTCACAGGGCGGCGGCAGCAAGGACACGTGGGTGCTGGAGCACGCTGAGTTACAGGAGCGAGAGAATTAGCCAATGCTTTCACGATCTGCTGACAGTCTCTACTGGCTCGGGCGATACATGGAGCGGGCTGAACACACGGTCCGGCTACTGAGAGTCCGGCTCAACTTTATGGTGGGTCAAACGCGGCCGCGACAGGCCGGGAACGACAAGGGCTGGCAGCAGTTCTTCACCGCCTTGCGCCAGCCCGCGCCCCTGACCGAGAAAGGGTATGTGGACGGAGAGGCGGCGCTGAAGATGGCACATGATCTCACCTTCAACGGCGACAATCCGCATTCCATTTCGGGCTGCATCAGTCTGGCCCGGCAGAACGCTCGTTTTGTCCGCTCCCAGCTGAGCAGCCAGGTATGGGAGCACATGAACCGCCTGTATCTTCGCCTGCACTCGTGGCAAGGGCACCACAACTGGCACGACGAGCGCGACAACTTCTTTCGCGAGCTGGAGAGCAGTGTGTCACTGTTCCAGGGTCTCGCTGTTTCTTCGCTCTTGCACGATGAGGGCTGGCACTTCATCCAGGTCGGATCGCACCTGGAGCGGGTGCAGGCGGTCTGCAGCCTCCTGGACGCGCACTTTCGATACTTCGGCGTCGATGGCGGGAAGAGGCTGGCCACCGAAGACCCACTCAGCGGGATAGGCGTTCTGCGGGCTTGCAACTCCTTTGAACCCTACTGCCGCGTCTACGACCCACGCCCTGAAATCAGCCAAGTGACCTCATTCCTGCTGCTGAGCCCCGACCTGCCCAATTCGGTCAGGTTCAATGTTACGCAGATTTCGCAACAGCTTGAACAGCTGGCTGCGGCTACCGAGACGCGCCTGGCAGCTGATCTCAACCGGATGGCAGGCAAGCTGCAGGCCCATCTGCAATACAGCCAGATCGAAGATGTGATCGAAGTGGGGCCGGCGGCGTATCTGGGAGAGGTGTTGAGCGCGTGCGACCAGATTCACGGCGCGCTCTACGATACATATATCAACTATCCGGCAGAAGAGGCATTCGCCTGACAGCCTTCAAGATTACCTGGAGAGATGAACTACTTCACGATTCACCACCACACGCGCTACCGCTATGAGTCCGCGGTCAGCGAGAGCACGATGGAGGTGCGGATGCAGCCCCGCACCGACCGGCAGCAGCGCTGCCTCAACTTTCAGCTGGAGATCAGCCCGCATGCCCAGATTCTGACAACCGGCGACTGCGTGCAGAACATGATCCACTATTTTGACATTCCCAGGAACCACGCCGAGCTGGTCCTGCGCGCGCATAGCCTGGTCATGGTACAGGAGGGGCCGGTCCTGCCGGACGCCCTGGACGAAACGGAATGGGATGCTCTGCTGGAGACAGCCGCTGCAGGACGGATGTGGGACTGGCTGGCGCCGAGTCATTACGCACGCCCGACTTCGCTGCTCGCCGAATTCTCAGAAGAGGTTGGGTTCAGCCGCGAACAGGACCCGCTGACTGCCATACTGCAACTGAATGAGAGTATTCACAACGCGTTCGAGTATACGCCGCTGAGCACGGCCGTCGATTCGCCGATCGACATTGCGCTGGAGAACCGCCGCGGCGTCTGCCAGGACTATACGCATGTAATGATCGCCCTGCTGCGGCAGCGGGGCATACCGGCCCGCTATATCAGCGGCTACGTTTTTCAGGAACCGGAGAAAAAACAGCAGCAGGACCTTTCTAGCGCCTCTCATGCCTGGGTTGAGGCGTACTTGCCGGCCGTCGGTTGGATCGGCCTGGACCCTACAAACAGTTTGCGTGTCGAAGACAAGCATGTCCGCGTCGCGATAGGACGCGATTACGAGGACGTGCCGCCGACCCGGGGCATCTACAAGGGGGAAGCCAAGAGCGAACTAACAGTCGGCGTCCACATTTCCGAGACCGAGGACGAAGAGATCCCGACCGATTTGCTCGATAACGGACATTGGACGCCCAGGGAGCATGTAGAGGAGCTAAGCAGCGAGGTCAAACTGAACAACGACGAGCAGCAGCAACAGCAGCAACAGCAGTAGGTTCTCCGGTCTCGAATACAAGCCGGCCGGTGCGGCGCTTGCACGCCGGACCGGCCGCCGGGCTGTCGGTTTCCCGATCTACCGCCCCTATTGCATCACCGACTTCGCAGTAGGCACAAGCCGCATCACCTTGATCGTCTCGCGATTGATCAATTCGGGAATCCTGGGCGCGATTTGGTCCAGCCATTCGTTCGACTCGTAGACTGCCGCGTACAACGCCTCCCGTTCGGCCTCGTCAGCGAAACGGCGCATCCACATATAGCGGTCTTCATCCTGCTCGTCGATGAACGAGCCGGCAATGACCATTCCTTTCGATACCTGGAAGGGAATAATGACGCTTTCCATGTATTCGACCCATTCGGCACGCTTGCCGGGACGGCACTCGTAGATTCGATACTCGTATAACATGCTGCGCGCTCCTGTCTGTTGGCGGTTGAATCAGTTCAGTCGGCCATGGCCGGCTCTGCCTGCGGCTCGGACAGCAGGCGCATGGGCCGGTCGCCCTCGACTTCGTAGGTGGAAAAGGTCGGCAGGTGCTCGATATTGGCGCGCAACATCTCGTTGACCATTTCGCGAATCTCGGCCATCGTCAGCACCGCCGTGGTCAGCGGGTCGTGCAGAATCGCCTGGAAGATCTTGCGCGGGTCGCCTTCGAGGATTCCTTCGACCGCCATCTCCTCTATCTGTGCGCTCAGTCCGGTCAGCATCGCTACCGAGGAGGGAAGCGGGCCGACGCGTACGCTCTCCAGCCCGTTCCTGCTTGCCCAGACTGGAATCTCCACGCAGGCCCCGACCGGCAGATTGTCGACGAGGGGCGTTTCACCGCTGCCGTTGGGCACATTGCCATTGAATTGGAACGGCTCGCCGCCCTCAAGCGCATTGATGATGTAGGCTGCGTACTCGTAGCCGCGCGACAGGTCCAGCGGCGAACTGTTTTCGAGCCATTCGATGATCTGCTCGCGCCAGGTCTCCTCCCGTCCCGAATAGTGCTTGAGCACGTAGGCGTATTCGCCGGGATTCCAGCCGGTGCCGTGTGTACAGTACTTCTCGATCAGGTCGGGGCGCTTGCGGAACCAGGGATTGTACTCCGAGTGGTGGCCGCTCGACTCGGTCGGATAGTAGTCGAGGTGCAGGTACATCTCGTTGCGGACCTGCTCCTCGTTGTAGACCTCGGGCCTCTCGGTAATGGCCTGGCGGATGAGCGGGTAGGCGTCCTCGCCGTTCCAGCTGAACTCGGTGTACCAGGCCATGTGGTTGATACCGGCGCAGGTGAAGGTAATCTCGTCGGCGGGCGCACCAATCCAGCGGGCGAGCATATCGGCGGTGCCCTGAACGCTGTGGCAGAGGCCGGTGGCGACAATATTGGTCTGCGACTGGATTGCGCGGCAGTTGATCACCATCGGATTTGTGTAATTGAGCATTACCGCGCCGGGGCAGAGCCTCTCCATGTCGCGCGCGATGTCCAGCATGACAGGCGTTGTACGCATGGCGCGGAAGATGCCGGAGGGGCCGCGCGTGTCGCCGATGTTGGTGTCGACGCCGTACTGTTTGGGGATCTCAATATCAGAGCGCCACACATCAGTCTGGCCGACCAGAATCGTAACGATCACGTAGTCGGCGCCGTCGAGCGCCTCCTCGCGACTGATTGTCGTCTCGACGCTGGCCGGATATCCGCCCTCACGCACGATACGCTGCACAGCCCGCTCGATGTATTCGAGTTTGGCCGGGTCGATGTCCATCAGGCAGATGGTGGCGTCCTCGAGGAGAGGGAAGGTAAGGACATCCTTGACCAGTTTGCGAGTAAAGCCGAAGCTGCCGGCGCCTATGAATGTTATCTTTGTCATCAGTCTACCTCGAGTTCTTAAGCCTGGGTCAGTTTTTCCGGCCGCGTAGCGGGCCGGCGGAGTTCACTGCGGGCCGGCCAGGCCCCAAGAAAACGCCCAAAGTAAGACCTGCCGTGCCTGGAATTCTAGCACCGTACCGACGTCTTCCCAATGCGAAGGGCGCCTTATCACCCCATTATGCGGCCAAAGAAGGGCACAGGGGCGCGCCGCGCGCGCAACACGTTTACGATACCTGCGACCCAGGCGATGACCGCGGCCATATAGACGGCGACGACAAGGGCAAAGACATAGGCCGCGACGACGCCGCCGAAGGGAAGGAAGGAGACAAGAGCTGCGAACAGAAACCAGACGACCGGCGCCAGGACCAGCGCAGCCGCGAGCTTCAGTCCCTGCAATGCGTGAAAGCGGCCGAAGCCGTCCTCCTTGCGTAGCAAGAGAATGTAGGCCGGCCCAAGAACCGGAATGAGATAAGCGAGCAGGGCAGCGTCGACGTTGATCCTGGCGCCGCCGCCGGCGTCTTCGTTCATTCCGACTCTCCGATACCCTGCAGCGTCAATTCGCGTGCGAAGTGGCAGCTGACGAAATGGCCGGGTTCGATCTCTTCCAAGTGCGGCTCCTCCTGCCGGCACGGGTCCTGTGCGTACAGGCAGCGGGGATGGAAGACGCAGCCGGACGGCGGGTTGGCGGGGCTGGGAATGTCGCCCTCAAGGATGATGCGATTCAGTTTGATTTCCGGATCGGCGGGCGGAATCGCGGATACGAGCGCCTCGGTGTATGGATGAAGCGGCCGGCGCAGCAGTCTGTCGGATTCGGCGATTTCGACCAAGCGGCCGACATACATCACGGCGATGCGATCACACATGTGCTCGACGACGGACAGGTCGTGAGCGATGAAGAGGTAGGTGAGGCCCAGCTCATCCTTCAGCCGTTGCAGCAGGTTCAGGACCTGGGCCTGAATCGAGACATCGAGCGCAGATACGGGTTCGTCGGCGATGATCAGGCGCGGGCTTAGCGCCAACGTGCGCGCAAGGCCGATGCGCTGCCGCTGGCCACCCGAAAACTCGTGGGGGTAGCGGCGCATGTAGTTGGGGTCGAGGCCGACAGACTGCATCAGCTGGGCAACGCGATCCTCGAGCACCCGACCGGAGGCCTCCTTGTGAATGATGAGGGGCTCGCCGATCAGGTCTTTGACGGTCAGGCGGGGGTTGAGGGAGCTGAAGGGATCCTGGAAGATCATGCGCATTTCTTTGCGCAGCGGTTTCATCTCAGCCTGTTCGATGTTGGCGATGTCGACGCGGCGGCCGTCGTCGGCTGTGTACCAGATTTCGCCGGCAGTCGGGTCGTAGAGCCTGAGCACGCTACGGCCGACGGTCGTCTTGCCGGAGCCGCTCTCGCCCACCAGGCCCAGGGCCTCGTTGCGGCTGATGACAAAGCTGACGCCGTCGACGGCCTTGACGTGCCCGACGACGCGTTGCAGGAATCCCTGGCGAATTGGGAACCACTGTTTCAGTTCGTTGACTTCGAGCAGGATATCTTCCATATATGTCTGTTTCAGGGCGCGGTGGGCGCAATCTCGACTTCGAATGTTTCGGTTGCCAGTAGAATATCGGGGTCGTCCCAGCCCTTCCACTCCTGCAGCTGCTGGAAGGTCCTGCGGAACAGGAGCTGCACCTCCACGGTTGCCTTCGTTCCACGCTGAGCATCGCCTCCGCCGGTTGCTTCAAACCGGTAGGCGCTGCTGCGCGTGGCGAGGGCGGGGATGCGGGTATCCTCGACGAGTTCGACCAGCCGCCAGTGGGCGTAGGTAGGCTCCTCACCGGTGAGCGTATCGCGCAGGATTTTGGCGAAGGCTTGACCGGCTTCGCCGGCGAAATCGCCGGCCCAAACGGGCAGCAGGTCGCCGGCGAGCAGGGGCAGGGCATTGCCGTCGCCGTCGGTCGCGCGCACGACCAGCAGCACCTGCCGCAGCGGCGAGCCGGTGGGGTAGTGATGGCCGGCGCCGGTGTTTGTCACCTCTGCATTCACGACCAGCTCGCCGCCGTCGATCTCGGCCGAGACCTCGAGAGCGATGGCGCTGCGCAGGAAGAGCTCGTCGCCGGCGCCGGGCATATCGTGGATGTGGATCTGGTCCAGCTCGCGGTAGAGGCCGCCCTTCTCCGGGTAGACAAAGTAGCTGCGCTGCGCCCGGTCCGCCAGATCGCCCAGCCCGGCGGGAAGGGTCCGCCCGCTGGCGTTTTCGAGCCAGGCGGCGGTCTGAACAAGCGATTCCATGCGCGATGTCAGGCGCGGCGCGGCCGGCATGTGGCAGCTCTGGCAGGTTTCGCCGGTCTCCTCGTCGCTGTAGGGGCTCTCCAGCCACTCGCCATATGAGTTGTAGATTTCGGTTGTGTCGTTGACACCGTAGTGGCAGGCGGCGCAGAAGGCGCTCTCGCCGTGCAGCTGATTGAAGCTGTCCAATGGTCGCGACACGTCGTCGACGGTGCCCATGAGCAGGTCCTCGCCCGATTTGGGGCGATAGAGCGTCAACGACAGAATGCCGGGCATCTCCGGGTCGGGCAGGAGTGTACCGGTATAGAAGTCGACGGCGCCGATCTTGTGGCAGAAGTCGCAGGAAATCCCCTCGGCGGCCACGCCGACGGCTTCGTTGGGGCTGACCCCGTCCGGGAGCTCGTCGCTGGCGTCGCTGGTCTCCTGCATGTGGCATCCGTTCCAGCCGCAGGAGTCGTCGGCGTCCAGTTTCGACGCCATCGGCGTGTGGCAGGCGGCGCAGTTGCCGTCGCGCTTGGGGAAGTCCACCTTGAAGCCGGGGCCGTAGTAGGGATCTTCCGGGTTGCGCGTGCGCGGCAGGCCGGTATCGTAGTTGCTGTTGCGGCTGCGGTTGCCGTCGACGTCGGTGCCGTTGTACATGGTCAGGAATCGGATGTTTACTGCCGCCTGGCTGTGGGCGTCGCGCTGCCACTCGGCGTAGGATGGGTGGCATTCGCCGCAGTTGGACGACGGCTCCCAGTCGTAGACTGCGTTGTCGACCGTGTTGTGCGGGTGCAGCGCTATATCGACATCGATGTCGCCGCCGCGTGCCTCGGTCCAGCCGAAAATATAGCCCTCCGCCCAAGCCACAAGGGTAACGCTCTCCGCGGTGGAAAGGCCCTCGACTGTGAATCCGCCATCGGCGGCGGTGTAGGTGTGGTTGCCTGTCGTCTGCACGCGCACGAGCGCGCCCGCGACCGGTCCATCGGCGTCTCTGACAGTGCCGCTGACCGAGGCAGTGGCGGGTTGCGGCCAGGCGAAAATGACGGCGACGGAACCCAAAACCAGCGCAACGACCAGGAGAATGAGCAAAAGTAGCCGGCGCGCCAGTGTGCCAGACAATTTAAAGCCGCCCTGAAACATTCTGCGACCGCCCAACTCAGTTCTCCATGAATAGCCGCGCCTCAGACGATCGAATAGGGGTCGGCCGCGTCGCGCAGGCCGTCGCCCAGAAAGTTGAATCCCAGCACGGCCACGATAATGAAGATGACCGGCGTCATGATCCAGGTGTGCGTGCCCAGCGTCTGCAGGTTCTGCGCGTCGCGCATGAGAAAGCCCCAGCTGACCAGCGGCTCCTGGATGCCGATGCCCAAAAAGCTCAGGAAGGCCTCGGCCAGGATAATCTGGGGGATGGTGAGCGTGAGCACGACGATGATGTGGCTGATCGAGTTGGGGAAGAGATGCAGAAAGATGATACGGGCGTCGGAGGCGCCCATCTCCTTGGCCGCCAGAATGAAATCGGTCTCGCGGAAGGCCAGCACCTTGCCGCGCACCTCGCGCGCCAATAGCGTCCACGAGAGCAGTGAGAAGATGATCACCATGATGATGAATACCTGCAGCGAGTCCCAGGTGCGGGGAATAATGGCTGCAAGCGCCAGCCAGAGAGGAAGCTGCGGAAACGACGCCACGAACTCGACGAAGCGCTGGATGATGTTGTCAGTGATGCCGCCGTAGTAGCCTGAGATGATGCCGACGACCGCGCCGACGACGATACTGACAATGGTGGCGAACATACTGAGCGAAAGGGAGATACGCCCGGCGGTGCAGGCGCGGCCCCAAAGGTCTCTTCCCTGTTTCTCGGTGCCCATCAGGTGGATCTTGCCGCCCTCACCGACGCCGAACAGGTGCCAGCGGGTGGGAATCAGGCCCAGAATCTTCCATTCCCAGCCGCGGACAAAGAACTGGATATCGTAGCGCTGCTCCGGGTCTTCTTCCCAGAGCGGCTCGAAGGTCTTGGGGTCGATGGTCACGACCAGGTTGTAGACGAAGGGTCGGAGATGAAAGTTGCCCTCGTCGTCGATCAGGCGGATGCGCGTCGGCGGGATGAAGCTGTCCTGGAGGTTGGCGTCGCTCGGGTCGACCGGGGCGAAGAATTCGGCGAAAACGGCCAGGATGACCAGAGAGAGCACCATGAGACCGCCGGCGATGGCCGGGCGGCTCTTGCGGAAGCGCTGCCACACGAGCTGAAAGTAGGACTCGTGCTGTTCCTGGCCGGAGTCCTGTTCCAGGTTTTCTGTTAGGGTTCTGTCGTCGCTAGTGACGGTTTCCATTCCTACCTGCCCGACAGTTCGGGTGGATGAAGAAGCGGCTCAATTCCGCTTAACATGCCTGACACGTATTTCGCGCTCCGAAAGCGGTGTGAACTTGACGTTGTCGATCTTGTTTCGCTCAAAAATCCTTTTCACTTTGTCAACGACCACGCGTACGCCGCCCACCCAGAACATGTCGCTGCCGTCCCATTGATTCTCGTCAAAAAAAAGGCCTTTGTACACATCATAGCTCTTGCCGCGAGGGGCTGGCGGCGGCTTCGTGACCACGGCACTGCGACTGTAGTCGGCGTCGCAGACGGCGCCGGTGACGGCCAGGCCGTGGTAGTCGGCCAGCAACCCGCCTTGCGGGTCGAATAACTCTACAGGGTAGGTCGACCACCCGCTGACTTCGTTGTCGCTGAGAATGCGTATGACCCGTCCTGACACGCAGACTGGTGTTACGAGCTGGGTCCACAGGACATTCGTCGCCTTCGATCCTTGAGCAACGTCAAACTGAATTGGATCCTCTAGCTGCGATTTGCCACGCGAAAGCGCACTAATATCGACGACATTGACTCTCGCGTCACCGGGGAGGCGGCTGCGCAGACGATAAGGCTCAACTGCCATGGGATCGGACACCACCAAGAGTGAATCGTACGTGAGGTTTCTGGCGGAAGTCATGGTCTCTTGAAATGTTGTTCTCCGAAAAAGGAATGATCGCCGCTCACCTCAGTGGGTTCACTTTGCAACTTCGAAAAGCACCTTAAATTCGAATTCCGTTGCAAGTTCCCGCGCCTCATCCAGAATTTGCAGACTGGTTGGGTTAGGCGTCTGTTCGAAAAAGTCAGCCCATGCATCGCTGTAGGCCCCACTCCAGCGCCTGTGATTGTCTGGGTCAACCCAGACCAACAATCTGGGGTCGTGGATAGTATCTATACCTTGATTGACGAATTGTTCTTCGAATTCCTTTGGCAAGACGTGGTGTGCTTCAAAGCCTCTGACAGCTTCGTCGCTGACGCCAGTGAATTTGGTAAGTGCCTGTCGGTAATTGCTATTTCCAAACGAACCATAGTCTAGCTTGGTCGCTAATTCCTGCGAGGTCTTCGCTCCATCTCCGGCGATTGCCCGCATTGCTTGGTAGGCATTGTCGACCAAACCGGCCAGCAGCCAGCGACGAACTGCTACAGAGAGGCCTGGATTAGAATTGAGTATAGTTTTCTTTATTGTAGGGAGCGTAGAATCCAAATGTTTTGCAACAACTCTAACAGTTTTGACCGGAATTGGGAGCAATAGAATTATGCCAATTGCTAGCAAAATCATCTCTGTTCGTGTAGGGCACTCCCCCGTAACCGGGTCCCTGCCTAAGACTAGTACGGCACCGTCATAGATGTCTCCACCAACTGGCACGAATCCTATTGCCATTCCTGCTGTCTCGCTGAGGACTAAGATCACATCCAGATTCTGGCCTTCGACTGGCGTGCCAGCCGGCCAATTCAACTTGCCGTCACCGTCCTCATCCTCGAAGCCATGTGTCGAGAGCAGGTAGCTCGCTCGTTGCTTGAAAACTACCGGTACTTCGTTCGTTGCCGGTAACTCGATACCATGTAGAGTCGGAAGGTCATTCAACGGATTGATGGAGTCCTTGACAACGCCAACTAGAGTAGTGCATCTGGGCAACGGAATATGTCTCAAAACAACTATTCTCATCTTGTGTATCTCAATTGACAGCAGTATAGCCTCAAGAAAACTCAATTCGGACTTCTTTCCCTGCAAATTACGTGCTAACTGCCAGATGGACTTGACCTCCTCCAAACACACATGTGGTACCTCTGAAAGCAGCGTCAAAACTAAGAACCAGACTTCCAAGCCTTCCTCAAATGTGAGGCCGGGTTGTTCCGCTTGCAATTCACGAATCAGACGCCAGACCTCCATAGTTTCAGCAAGCTTCATCTCTGGGAACTCCGCCCTAAGACCACTCATCTGGGTCCACGCAACTGTGGCCTCGTCAAGACTTAGTTCTGGAAACTCCACTCTTAGACTACCTATCTGAAACCATACCCTCTTCAATTCTTCAAAACTCAGTTCAGGAAAAAAGGAACGCAGTCTCTCGATTTGTTCCCAAATGTCCTGCAATTTCTCGGGGCCGAATTCTGGGAATTCTGCCTGCAATGTCAGTTTCTGATAATACTCAGCCAAGTCCGCCCAAAAGCCCTGCTCCTCGTTTTCTTGAGGCAGGGGATTTGAACCCTGATTCTGTTGAACTGTCTTATCAGTCCTGGTAGATGCTTCGTAAAGTGCCTCGCCCTCGTGACAGTCCTCAGAATCTGAGCTCTCGCCAGGCTTTTGTGAGTGGCCCGACAAGAATCCCGTAACTGCTTGGGGATTCAGTTCTTCAGCCTTACTTGCGTCGCCTTCCAGAGTCCCTCCGTACTCCTCCCAAAACCTTTTCAATTCCTCAGTGCCGGTGACCCAGAGCGAATCAGGGCACTCACCAGAATCGATGACGCCACTCTGCAAAGTAGAAGCTCGCGCGGGTGAAGCTCCAGAGTTTATTAGCAAAGCAGCGATGATCAGCGGCGAAACTATCAGAGATACGGCCTGCTTGCATCTTCTAAACAGCATCATCCGGCACCAATTCTTGAGAGAAACGTCTAAGAAAACCTCACCCGCGGGTCCAAAATAGCCAGCGAAATGTCGGCGATCAGATTGCCGGCAACCAGCAACACGCCGTAAATGAGCAGGCAGCTGGCCGCGATATAGATGTCCTCGTTGCGCAGCGAGGTCAGCAGAAGCGTGCCGATGGTGGGCAGGCCCATCACGATCGAGGCCTGCAACTCGCCTTGGAGCATGTAAGGCAGCACCGTGTCACAAACCGCGCCGGTGACGGCCAGGCCTCGATAGTTTAGCAGCAGATTGCCTGCCGGGTCGAAGACTTCTACAGGGTATGTTGACCAACCGCTGATCTCATATTCGCTAAGTAGTCGAATGACCAGTTCTGAAACGCAGACTGGTGTTACGAGCTGGGTCCACAGGACATCCGTCGCCTTTGATCCCTGAGCGACGTCAAATTGAATTGGATCCTCTAGCTGCGACTTTCCACGCGAAAGCGCACTCATATCGACGACATTGACTCTCGCGTCACCGGGGAGGCGGCTGCGCAGACGATAAGGCTCAACTGCCATGGGATCGGACACCATCAAGAGTGATTCGTACGTGAGGTTTCTGGCGGAAGTCATGGTCTCTTGAAATGTTGTTCTCCGAAAAAGGAATGATCGCCGCTCACCTCAAAGGGTTCACTTTGCAACTTCGAAGAGCACCTTATATTCGAATTCCTCTGCAAGTTCCCGCGCCTCATCCAGAATTTGCAGACTGGTTGGGTTAGGCGTCTGTTCGAAAAAGTCGGCCCATGCATCGCTGTAGGCCCCACTCCAGCGCCTGTGATTATCTGGGTCAACCCAGACCAGCAATCTGGGGTCGTGGATAGTAACTATACCTTGATTGACGAACTGTTCTTCGAATTCCTTTGGCAAGACGTGGTGTGCTTCAAATCTCTTGGCAGCGTCTTCGCTAATCCCCGTAAAATTGATCAAGGACCGGCGATAGTTGCTTTCGGAAAACGCAGCTACACCCAGGGAGGATGCAAGCTCATCTGAACTTGCCGCCCCTTCCCCTGCAATTTTCCGCATTCCTCTGAAGGAGGGACGAACTACGTCCGACGCCATTCGGGAAAGCGCGGGCAAAGGCAATGAATTAGGCAACCAATTGATTGCAGCCCTATTAACCAGTGGAATTGCACTGTCAACTTGCCTTCCAAGAAACTTCACACTTTTCACGGAGATAGGCAGAAAGGGTATTATCGCAAGGCCGACCAGAATCTGCTCCGTTTGGCTGAAACACTCGCCAGTGTAAGGGTCCTTGCCGATGAGGAATGCGGCGCCGTCAACCGCATCGCCCACAACAGGGATCAACCCTATTGCGATACCCGCACCGTCGGTAATGATGATTTCCACATCCACTTCTCTACCTGCAAGTGGAGTGCCTTCGGGCCAGGCCAAAAGACCCTCGTCGTCCGTTTCTTCGAAGCCAAGTTCAATCAGAAAGCGTTCGGCGCGATGCATGATGTAACCGTGTACACCAACTATGTCAGGAACCGTGACCTGCAACTCCCTTATCTGAAGCCACAAGTCCTTAGTTTCCTCAAAACTCAGGTCGGGTAATTCTGCCCTGAGGTTTTGCACGTCGAACCAGCCTTCTTTGGCCTGTTCAAAACTCAAAGAAGGCACTTCAGCCTGCAGTTCTCGAATCTGCTGTAGGAACTGCTCGAGCTCTGGAAAACCTTGAGTCGTTACATCTTCATTGAGCCGCTGAATCTGTACCCAAATGGTTCTTGCCCGCTCAACACTGACTGCTGGCACGCCAAGCTTCACGGCTCGCATCTGACTCAGAAAGTCCTGCGCGTTTCCAACATCTACGTCAGGATACTTGAACTGGATTGCCTGTATGTGTTCCCACGCCTCCCTCGCATCATCGAAACTCAGGTCAGGGAAGTCTACCTGCAAGTTCCTTATCTTCTGCCAAAGCTCCCTTGCTCTTTCAAAGTTGAGGTCGGGCAACTCTGAGTGAAGACTGCGGATCTGTAGCCAGACCTCCCGTGCCTCGTCTAAACTCAGGTCAAGCATTTCGAGGCGCAAGTCTCCGATTTGGCCCCATGCTTCTCGCGCCTCATCAAAGTTCAATTCGGGAAAATCGACCTGCAGATCGCGAATCTGTTCCCAAATCTCCTTTGCCCCAGCAAGATCCAGGTCAGGAAACTCGACCTGCAAATCGCCGATTTGGACCCATGCTTCCCGCGCCTCGTCAAAACTCAAATCTGGGGTCTCAATCTGCAGGTCCCTAATCTGTTCCCAGAACTCTTTAGCCTCCTCAAAAGTGAGGTCAGGCGTGTCGACGCGCAAGTCGCCAATGTAGTCCCAAGCTTCCCGCGCCTGATCAAAGTTCATTTCGGGCGCTTCGACCTGCAACTCACGTATCTGTTCCCAAATCTCCTTTGCTCCCTCAAAACTTAGGTCAGGCATCTCGACGCGCAAATCGCCGATCCGGTGCCAAGCCTGCCGCGCCTCATCAAAGCTCAACTCCGGTGCTTCGACCTGCAGCTCACGTATCTGTTCCCAAATCTCCTTTGTTCCCTCAAAACTTAGGTCAGGCATCTCGACGCGTAAGGCGCGAATCTGATCCCAGACCTGCCGCGCCTCATCAATAGACAAGCCAGGAAACTCGAATTGTAGTTCCCGTATTTCTTCCCAGGCCTCATGCGCTTCCTCAAAGTCCAGGGAAGGCATTTCGATCCGCAAGGCATTCACTTGCTCCCAAGCTCTTCTGGCTTGGTCATAGTCCAGGTCAGGCATCTCTAGTCGCAGCGCGCCAATTTCGCGCCAGACATTCTTTGCCTCACCTATACTCAGGTCAGGCAGTTCCTTGAGAAGGCTCAGGATTTGCTCCCAGGCTTTCACGGCTTCCGCCAGGCTGAGTTCAGGCATCTCCGAGCGCAGTTCGCCGATCTGACGCCAATAGTCTCTTAACGTGCCCGCTACTCCAGTTCCCTCCTGGCTATCACCTGAATTCGTGGAAGTTGATTCAGGGCCCGCTATTCCCGTCTCTGCCGGGGTCTGGTTAATTCCTCCGTTGGAATATCGATTCTCGGTTGTGTCTTCGACTTCCTGAACGTGGTGTCCACTATTGCCTTTGGAGCTGCTGTCTGACGATTCGGCTCGCTGGCCCTGCACCGTCGTTTCTTGCTCTCCGCTTCCCTCCCCCTCGGCTATGCTTGGCAAATCGCCAAAGGAGCCGGTTGTTTCCCCAACGTTCTCAATGTGTCCCCAGACTTCGGTCAGCTTGTCTTTTCCAACAGCCAACACTGAACCTGGACACGGGTCTAAACGACCGCTTTCAAAGGAGGCGTGCACCGGCTGAACGAAAGTATTGAGAATAAGGCCCACCACGACAGGAACCGAAAGGGCAGTCAATGCGGATTTGCCTTTTCTTCTGTTCAACATTGGAGTTTGGATCCTATTGCCCAAAGATTGATTCTACGAAAACCGTACCCGCGGATCCAAAATAGCCAGCGAAATGTCGGCGATCAGATTGCCGGCAACCAGCAGCACGCCGTAAATGAGCAGGCAACTGGCCGCGATATAGATGTCCTCGTTGCGCAGCGAGGTCAGCAGAAGCGTGCCGATGGTGGGCAGGCCCATCACGATCGAGGCCTGCAGCTCGCCCTGGAGCATGTAGGGCAACACCGTGCCCTGGTACATGATGATTGGATGCAGGGCGTTGGGCACGGCATGGCGGCGCATGACCTGGCCGTCGGTCAGCCCCTTGGAGCGGGCTGTCGTAACATACTGAGCGTTGAGCTCGTCGAGCATGTTGCCGCGCATGACGCGCATATTGCGGGCAAACCCCACCGAGGCCGGCAATGAAGACCACGGGCCAGATGTGCTGGAGCAGGTCGACCAACTTTTCCCCCGACAGGCGTATCTCTTCCATGCTGCCGAAAGCCCAGGGGACGACCACGTACTGTGGCGAGTGGAAGGCGGTCACGTGCTCCTGTTCGAGCGTAAATACAAGGAAAAACATGATGGCAAGCGCGATCCAGAAGCGGGGCAGCGCCGAAAGGATAAAGGCAAAGAAAGCAGCCAGGTTGTCGACCACTGAGTACTGCCGCGGCGCGACGAAAATGCCGATGACGATGCCGACCACGGTTGACGTCAGGTGGGCCAGAACGGCAAGGAGAAGCGTGCGCGGCAGGCGCTCGGCGATAAGTTCACCGACGTCCCGCTTGTAGGCGAAGGAGAAACCGAAACTGCCCTTTGTGACCATGTCTCTGATCCAGACAACGAACTGCAAGGGCAAGGGTTTGTCCAGGCCGTAGCGCCGGCGAAAGAGATCTGCCTGCTCTTCGGCCTGGGCTTCGGTTGCGCCGCCCTGTTCGATAAGAAAGGACTTGTAGCCGTCGGCATAGTCGCCCGGGGGCAGCTGAATGACGATGAAACTGACCAGGGCGATGCCCAGGACGACGGCTATGGAGACGGCTGTACGGCGAACGATGAATCCGATCATAAGGCCGGAAGTGGGAATAGGAGCTTATGCGTAAGCCCAGCGGTCAGAGAGAGGAGGGAGGAGCGGGCACTGGGCCCACTCCTCACGCCACACTAACTTACAGTCTATTCGTTCTCGTAGGTCGCAATCACGCCGGGGCGCAGCTGTTCGATCTGCTCATCCGGGTCTACCCAGGACC
>CATOTS010000016.1 GCA_951813625.1 uncultured Caldilineaceae bacterium
GCTGCATTTGGAGGGTCTGACCCTGGTCGTGTCGCCGCTGATTGCGTTGATGAAGGATCAGGTGGACGCTCTCAGATCCAACGGCATCCCGGCTGCCTTTATCAACAGCACGCTGCCGTACGCCGAGAGCAGCCGCGTGCTGCAGCAGGCGCAGTAGGGGGTTTTGAAGATCCTGTATGTCGCGCCGGTTGTTCTTTTGAATGGCGATTGGCTGTCAGCATTGCTGGCAGAGTAGGAGATCGGCGCATCCATCAAGAAGTGCGTTCTCGTTGTACTTGACGAGTAAGGGGTAGAAAGCGTCACCTCGGAGGTTTATGATGAAGGGTGCAATTCTTCACGTCCTTGGCGTCCTTGCCGGTGCTGTGATTGGCTTCGCTGTCTTTCAGTTCCAGATCCTGGGTGGAGAGTTGATCAGCCGCATCGACAGGATAGAAAACCATCTGGCCTCGGTGGAATCCCGCTTACCCACCTTCACGCCTACCGTCACGCCCGCAGCCACCAACTCCCCGACGCCGACCCAGACGCCCTCGATCACCCCCACGCCTTCGATTACCCCAACACCCATCATTACCCCCACTCCTTCGGCTACCCTTGAGCCCACCAACACGCCCTCGCCGACCGCGACACCTACGCCTGATGCTGCATCCTTCACAGTCAACCGCGACGCCGTCAATGTAAGAACGGGCCCGGGAATAAATTATAGGAGAATTGGTACGATTGAGCATGGGGAGATTTTTGAGCCCAGCGGCCGAGATTCAGTCGAGAACTACTGGCTGGAGTTCAATTACAACGGCCAAAAGGGCTGGGCCTATGCACGCCTGATGATTGTCGTGCGAGAGGATCTGATTCCGATTGTTCCAACGCCGCCCACCCCCACGCCCACCTCCACACCTGTCAATGGCCATGACTTAGGAATCACGGTCGTCGCTGAGAACCGCTGCTCACCCTATGATCGATACGACTATTCGTACTCTCAGAGTGTGGAAGCCCAGATCGTAGCTCAGCAAGGTGGCCGCATCTACAGCCCTTATAGCGGCCGGTGTTTCGCCAACACTGGGGAGACCGACATAGAACACATCGTCGCCCGCAGCGAGGCCCACGACAGCGGCCTTTGCGCTGCCGACAACTCCACCAGGAGGGCATTCGCCAACGATCTGCTCAACTTGACACTGGCCAGCCCCGGCCTCAACCAGCACGAGAAGGGAGCTAAGGATCTGGCAGAGTGGCTGCCGGCCATGAATCAGTGCTGGTATGTCAACCAGGTCATTCTCGTGAAGCGCAAGTATGGCTTGACCTGGGACGCCGCCGAAGCGAACGCGGCACGATCAGTCCTGGCAACCTGCACGTCGGTGGAAATGGATTTTGTGGATTGTAGCTTTCCGTCTCCGTCTCCGTCTCCGTCTCCATGCTCTTATCCGCCCGACAGGAATTGCGGCGACTTTTCCACCCAGGCAGAAGCGCAGGCTTGCTTCATCGCTGCGGGCGGTCCTGCACGCGACCCGCACAGGCTTGATGGCGATAATGACGGGATCGCATGCGAGTCACTGCCTTAAGAGTACTCGCGGAGGGACGGCGACAACGACGGCATGGTCTGCGAACAGCCGCCTCTGTACGTCCCGCACCCCCCGCTTGCTCCGCCCGCGCCGCCGGTGCTAGAATTGCGCCAGCCAGCCATCACCCGCAAACCCGGACATGTCGCGCATCACCGTCGTCGCCATCGTCATCGCGCTCATCATCGCCGCACTGCTGATCGCACTGCTCATCGCCGTCTTCCTCCAGGCACAATTTAACACCACGAGCGCACAAGCCCGCACGCCCACGCCAACCCGTACAGCCGCGCCCGCCGCCGCCGCCGCGCCAACCTACACGCCCACGCGCAGGCCCACCCGTACCGTCGCCCAGACGCGCGCCACCCTCACCGCCGCGCCAACCCGCCGCAGCGCACAAAGAAGCGCCACCCGCACGCCCAGGCCGACGCGCACGCCCAGACCCGCCGCCAGCTTCACCGTCGACCGCGACGCCGTCAACGTGCGCGCCGGGCCAGGCACGAATTTCACCATCCTCGGCTCGGTGCAACGCGGCCAGACCTTCCAGCCCACTGGCCGCAACCGCGCCGGCGACTGGCTCGCCTTCGACTTCAACGGCCAGCCAGGCTGGGTCTACGAGCCGCTCATGGTCGTAACCAGGCCCGACCTGATCGCCGTCGCCGCCAACATCCCGGCCCCCCCCGCCGACACCCGCGCCGCCACCGACCGTGCCGCCGAAACCGGCGGCGGCAGCGCCGCCAGCCAGCCCGGGCGGAATCAGCGGCCTCGTCATCGCGCCCGAGAACCGCTGCTCGCACTACGACGCCGACGACTACTCCTACCCGCAAAGCGTCGAGCCGCATATCGTGGCGCGCCAGGGCGGCCGCATCTACGGCCCGTACACCGGCACGTACTTCGACAGCATCCGCGACACCGACATCGAACACATCGTCGCCCGCAGCGAAGCGCACGACAGCGGCCTCTGCGCCGCCGACCTGCAGACGCGGCGCAATTTCGCCCGCGACCTCGACAACCTTACCCTGGCCAGCCCCAGCGTGAACAGGCACCAGAAGGTCGCCAAGGACCTGGCCGAATGGCTGCCCGCCCACAACCGCTGCTGGTACGTGGCCCAGGTCATCATCGTCAAGAGCAAGTACAGGCTTACGATGGACAGCGCCGAGCGAGACGCCGCCCGCACGGTCCTGGCCGCCTGCAGCTCGACGGCCATGCTCTTCACCGCCGGTCCGGCCGCCCCGGCCCCGCCGCCGCCCCAACCGCAGCCGGGCGGCAACGCGCTCGAGCTGTACGACGACAACGGCAATGGGCGGATTACGTGCGCCGAGGCCAGGGCCCACGGCATCGCGCCGGTGCCGCGGGGGCATCCGGCGTATGAATTTATGCGGGATGGGGATGGGGATGGGGTGGTGTGTGAATGAATGGAGAGGAACGATGAACGATCCCCAGGTTGTTGCGTTGATCTACACCGTCGAACACAAAAATTCTGTTAGCTACGATGACGCGAAACCTTTGCGTAATTTCAAGACACCGGAGTTTGACCTGACGGTGGAAGACAAGGTCGCCCGGTTCGAGTTCACAATGTTTTACGCGAGCGTGGCCGAAGCCCGCAAAGCTATCGAACCGTTCATACTGCAGTGGGAGTTTGAGGCTGGAATCCAACGGGGGCCAAACAGCTTCAGTTTGCGTTTCAAGGAAGCCGAAATAAGAGACCGGAACCCTTCACCGCCCGGAGGCGGCATAAGAAGAATTAGACCAGCCGGCCTCGTGTTAAGCAGCGTCAGCGCAAGCGCGAGGCTCACTCACGTTGTGGCAAACTATCCCCCTCCACCGGCGGGCGGTTCGGTTGACCTCGATGATTGCATCGTGGACAAGATGAAGACTAAATATGAAAAATACCGTTTGGGGCGGACAGCACTGCCGGAAACAGCAAATTTTTGCGTGACGTGTTTTATGGAAAAATATGGGTCCCTCTCTGAGGCTGCCAGGCAATGTGGAATCAGCAAAAGAATCCTCAACAGAGTTAGCGAATTGGCGGCAAAAAAGGGCGGGGAGGATGCACGCAAAGCTGAAGGCTTTGGCGTTGAGTTTACAAGGCAAGAGAAGCGATTTCTGAAAAAAGCTGTCAAGGAGATCATTATTCGAGCGGCGCAGGTGGCCGCTGACAGCAGCCAGCGCCACCCCCAGATCACAATGGCGGACCTGCCGCCCCTTTAGAGAGCCGCCGGCCTGCAGTTCTTGGCTTCGACGGCTCGAAACGGTATCCTACGCCGGACAGAAAGGTGCCGTCCGTTCCTTTGTTGTGTCTGATTCCGCCAAAGAGAGCCGCGTATGCGCCGCAAGCAGGCTGTCGTCTTCGTTGCCCTGATTCTGGTTGTCGCCGCTGCCTCGAACCTGAGCGCCACCGGCGAGATCACGCTGGAGAGCTTGGCCGCCGCCTTCTCCGCGATGATGCAGCGTCAGGATGAGCTGGAGAAGCGCCTGGCGGCCATTGAGAAAGAGCTGAACATCCCCACGCCGGAGCCGACGGAACCGCCGGAGGCCGCGGAAACAGCGACGGCGACGAGTACGCCGGAGCCGACGGAAACGCCCAGCCCCACGAATACGTCAAGACCCACAAGAAGGCCAACGCCTACGCGGATGGCGACCCCGGCCGCTACGCCGACGCCGGCGGTTACGGTTTTCGAGTTCAGTGAACTGGTGGAGGAGCACAGGGCCTCGCGGATCATACCGGAGGTCAAGTTCGAGGATCAGTTCGGCTACATCGAGGGTCAGCTCGCCAAACTCACCGAGAGAGGAGACGGCTACCAGATCGAGTTCGACGGCTCCGGGCTGGACCTGGTCTGCCGCCTGCCCGCCTCCGCGCTTGCGACCCTTCAGGGCAGGTCGATTGGCGATACCTACGTGGTCTACGGTCTGGTGGAACTGGACCGAAACCTCTTTGGAGATGACGACCTCCTGATCAAGGAGTGCAGCGTCGCCGCGGTGATCGGCGGCGCAATGGTGTGGCCGACGTCGACGCCCACGAACACACCGACGGCGACCTCAACGCCCAGGCCGACGGCGACCGACACCTTTACACCGACAAAGACCCCTACACGGACATTGACGCCCAGGCCTACGGCGACGCCCAGACCGACGGCAACGCCCACGCGCAGACCCCCTTCGACGCCCAGGCCGACGGTTGCCGCGGGGCCCAGCTTCACTGTGGCGACCGACAGGGTCAACGCGCGGTCCGGCCCCGGAACGAACTACCCGGTCGTCGGCACGGTCACCAGGGGCCAGACATTTATTCCGAACGGACGGAATCAGGCCGGCGACTGGCTGCGGTTCGATTCGAGCGCGGGTCAAGCCTGGGTGTACGCATCGCTCACGACCGTCACCGGGCTGGACCAGGTGCCCGTTGTGAGTGCGCCGCAACCGCCGCCGCCGCCTCCGGCGCAGTCCTCGCCGCCAACGGCTGCTCCGTCAGACGGAGAGGGTTTCTTGAGCGGCAGCTGTGCGTCGTTGAAGGAACAGGGACTTGTCCCGGAGGGAGGCTGGCCCAGGGGGCACGTGAATTACTCGTTAGGGCGGGACAGAGATCGCGACGGCTATGCCTGTGAGTAGGGCGGACCTTCCTGGAAGAACGGTTTACGACAGAGAGCACCGAAATTTCCGCGGGCTGCAGAATCTGTGACACACTGGGGGCATAAGAAAAGCCGGTCGCGGGGCGAACCGCACCGGCGTGATCCACGAGAGCGAGCTCATGGATACTTCGATTGTACCAAACCCTGATCTGGCAATCAAAAGCGGGCCCCAAAGACGACAGTCGACTGCCTGCACGTTGATGGAAAATGGCTACTGATTCGCCGGACAAGAACCGAAGCCAATCAGATTGCGCCAATGCGAGTGTGCCGACAGGAAAGTCAGCGGTCACACGGAAGATTGAGCGCCTTCGAAGAGGAAAGCGGCCGCGTGTCCTGGACATGTTCGCGGGGTGTGGCGGTCTGTCTCTCGGTTTTCTGGCGGCCGGTTTCACTATCGAAGCGGCGATCGAGTACGAGCCAAACGCGGCGCTGTCCCACGGGGTTAACTTCCATAACGGTACTGAAAGACATACTAAGGCGCGTGATGTCTCTACGCCACCAGAGGTCCTCACCGCAGATCTCGAGCTCGGGCCGGCCATGGACGCGTTCGACGTTATTGTTGGCGGCCCCCCCTGCCAGGCGTTTGCCCGCGTCGGTCGTCCGAAGCTGCGCGAGATCGACGCCCACCCGCAGGCCTTCCTGCAAGACCCGCGTGCACGCCTGTACCTGGAGTGGCTGCACTATATCGAGACCTGCCAGCCACTTGCCGTATTGATGGAAAACGTGCCGGATGTGCTGAACCATGGAGGCCAGAACATCGCGGAAGATACTTGTGAGGTCTTGGAAGACAAAGGGTACATCTGCGCCTACACGTTGCTGAATGCATCTTTCTACGGTGTGCCACAGATGCGGGAGCGGATGTTCCTGATAGGCTATCGGCGTGAGATTGCCAATGAGGTCAATTTTCCTGAACCTACACACTGGGCCGATCTGCCGTCAGGATACGAAGGGTCGAGGGCGGTCGCGCTCAAGCTGATTCGCCGACACGATCGGTCCGGCGAAGCGCACAGATACATTTACCCGCCGGAGCCACGCAATGCCTTACCCCCGACGGTTACCGTAGCGGAGGCGATTGCTGACCTGCCGCCCATCTATGCTCCGGTCGAACTGGAGGCAGGCACATTGCGACGCGGCGCACGCAGATTCGATGTCCCTCTTCCTTACGACAATCGCCGATCGGTGTCCCCATATGCCGCGCTGATGAAATCCTGGAGGGACTTCGAAGCGCCAGACGCCCTTTACGATCATGTGATTCGTTACCTGCCGCGCGATTTCGAGTTGTTTGCCCGAATGAACCACGGAGATCAATACCCGGAGGCCTACCGGCACGCGCAGGAAATGTTCAAGGAACGGTTGAGCGGAGAACAGCAGAGGGGAAATCCCCTTCACCCGGAATCAGCTGAATACCAGCTGCTGATGAAGGAAACGATTCCACCATACGATGCAGGAAAGTTCCCCAACAAGTGGCGTAAAATGTGGCCTGACCAGCCGGCTCGGACGCTGATGGCCCATCTCGGCAAGGACGGCTACAGCCACATCCACTATGACGACGAACAAGCCCGTACGATTTCCGTCCGCGAGGCCGCAAGACTGCAATCGTTTCCCGACGGGTTCAGGTTTTGCGGGACGATGAACCCGGCCTTCAAGCAGATCGGCAATGCAGTCCCTCCTTTGCTGGCGAAGGCACTGGCAGAAGAAATGATCAAAGCATTGCGGTTGCCAAAATGATAAAGAAATTAGCGCTCAAACGTCTCACAAAATCAGACCTTACATTCTTTGCATGGCACAACAAAAATAGACCTGCAGGAAACCAAAAGGCTGTCAATCTGAATGCGAATGTGTTGACGGGGAAACTCTATCCTGAGCTCGACACTATCGCCAGACATCGCCAGAATAAGCTGGGCATTGATCTGTGGATTACAGGCCCTGCGGCAGCGGAGCCGCACAACCTCCAGCGCAAAATCATCAAGGGTGAACGCTACAAAAACTGGCGTCTCGACGGCGAGGTCGTTCACAATCCGGAGGATACGCCTGAGCGATTCGACATTCTTGAGCCCGATGACATTGCGCTGCTCGGGTTTGAAGGGGAACTGTACCCGCACAGCATAACTTTACTCCTGGTCGCGAAGAAGGCAGAGGAAGACCAAGTCCTGTTCGAGGGCCTGAACAACATCCTCGACAACAGCCCCATGACAGCTCTTGAAGGTGATGCCCTCGGTGATATGTGCAGACAACGGGGTGTGAATCCGGAACATCCCGTATGGCTAGTGGTCAGGGACGAGGCCCTTTTGGCAGACGAGGACCTTTTGGAAGCCGCAGCAGGTCAGGCCCCGTCGGTAGAACGATTATTGACCCGGCCGGGGTACGCGAAACTTTCGGCTGACGAATTGCAGGCAGCGAGACAAGAAGCAGAGAAGATTGGTCGCCTCGGCGAGGCATTGATTGACAGTCACCTGCGCGAACGCCTGGAGGCTGGTGAAATAACTGCCTACGAATGGACTTCCGATATCAACGCTATCTCGCCGTATGACTTCCGGGTCAAGAAAGCCGGCGCTTGGAAGAAGCTGGAGATCAAGACGACAGCCAAGGATTTCGGTCGGGAGTTTTATATCTCGATCAACGAACTCCGTGATATGGCCAATGGAGAGGAAGAGTACTCGATTGGCCGGGTTTACCAGGCATCCAAGGATGGCGCAAAACTGCGATATGCCCGACAACTCCGAGACTTTGGCAAGTCTGTTCTCAAAGCGCTCTCACACCTTCCTGAGGGAGTGAAGGCCAATAGCGTGACGATCCGTCCAGACGAAGCAATGTTTGGGGAAGAGATCGATCTCACCTGGCCGGATGAAGACGAGGAATAATCCGTTGCCCGACGTTCTCACAACGGAACAGCGCCGGCTGAACATGTCGCGCGTGCGGGGACGTGATACAAAACCCGAGATGACGATCCGGCGTGGGCTTCATGCACGCGGTCTACGGTTTCTCCTCCACTGCAAAGAGCTCCCTGGACGGCCGGACATTGTGTTTCCGAAATATCGAGCGGTGATCTTTGTGCACGGATGTTTCTGGCACGCGCACGACTGCCCGATGTTCAAGTGGCCACAAACCCGAGAGGAGTTCTGGCGGGAGAAGATCACCAGGAACGCAGACCGCGACCGGACCGCTCTTTCCCGCCTCCAGGATCAGGGGTGGCGGGTGTTGACGGTGTGGGAATGTGCACTGAGGGGACCGGGACGATACTCTCTGGATTGTGTGCTGCAGCAGTGCGAGAATTTTGTCCGCGACGCCAGGTATGAGTTTGACGAGATCAGTGGCTCACAACGGCTGAAGCCGGAGCAGACGTGATCCCTGTGTTACGCATATTTCGAAAAGTTAGTCGTAAATCAGCCGCTGCCCCGCCCTGACCGGCCCGCGGCGGCGGCTAGGGCGCGGCGTCCAGGCATTGCCTCCCGATCAAGCGGCAGTGTCGCCATTTTCAGCCGTTTCCGCCTGTTGGTCCTGCGCACTCGCTTCCAATGCCATTTCCTTCGCCTGCCCCTGTAGTTCCATTGCTTTTTCTTCCTCTGTCACCTGAATGATTGTGATCCTATTTGCTATGAACCTGACGAAATAGATGGGGTAAAAGACAAGTGCACCCCCCCCCGTCACGACAACGAGCAGGGTCCAGCGCACAACGTGCCAGAACACGCCGTCTTCCAATAACCTACCTTCAAACTGGATTCGGTATTCCGTTTTCATGATCTCCCCGTATTACCCTCGCTTTTTGCTTTGTACAATTGGTTGTCATGCGGATCAGAACGGCCCAAGTCAGCCCTTTGGAGCCAAGCTGTAGCATCTTGAAAACGTTAGAGGGCCTCTCAGCGCGTCGACTAGGCCGGAAACGGCCTTTCATTTGAAGAGAAGATTCGCAATCCCAACAAGAGCATTAAACACAAGCCCGGCAAACGCGACCCACAAAGCCCACTTGGCATTTTGAAAACTCTTTTTTAGATTTCGATTTTCATATTGCAGACGCTGCAAATCTTCAGCTGCCGGCCATTCCATCCCTTCCTGATATTCAACAAAAAAACAGCTTTCCCGCCTGTTCTCTAGCATTTTGACCTTAAAGGCCCCCTTTTCTGCAGCACCGATGCTGTGATCTTGAGGCAGATTTCCAGTATTCCAGATCCTTTTATAGCATCCCCAGGTGGACCCCCTTTCCGGCTCTAAGAGCTCCCGTTGTTCCTTGCTCAAAGTCTTAGGGATTGTCCCGTGTCTATTCAAATCAGATGCCATGAAATGGCAATTTCTGCAGTTGCGCGTCATTCCGGTTCTGCCCCTCCCATGGCCGTTAGCCGCCGTCACGCCGCCCCCGTGTGCAGCGACCAGCCCCCTCAGTTGACGACGGTCATCCTCCCTGCCACCTCACTCACACACGACGCTGTCGTTGTCACGGTCGTTCATATATCGGTAGACGCGATCCCGTGCGCTCGGGTCTCGGCGCAGGTGATTCTGCCATTGTTAATGCTGTCGTACAATTCAGCCGCCTCGCCTTGCCCGCAGGCCACCCCCCCCCCCACACAAAAAAAGCGGGAGACCGACCCCCCGCCGGCCTCCCGCCTAACCCGCCTCCCCCTCCTTGCGCGCCGCACGCGGCAGCAGCGTAATCACCACGCTCTCGCCGCGCTCGACCGTCCTCCACAGGTCGGGCCGCTGCGTCTGCGGGTACTGCCGCCGCACCGCGGCCGTGTCGATGCGCTCCGCGCGCCGGCCCGCGCGCCACTCGATCAGCAGTCAGCCCTCCAGTTGCCGGCCGCGCACGCTGAGATCGGGCTGGTGCCGACCGGCAGCGGCGGGCAGAGGCCGGAGGAGGAGATGGGCCGGTTGTCCAACATTCTGAGGGAATTCAACGATCGGTTCGGCAGCATCGAGTGGAAGGGCCAGAACAAGATCGAACGGATCATCGCTAAGGAGCTGCCGACGAAAGTTGGCGAAGACGACGCGTACCGAAACGCGATAGCCAACTCGGACAAGCAGAACGCGCGCATCGAGCATGACAGGGCGCTGGAAAAGGTGAAGACCGAGCTGCTGGCCGATCAGACGGAGTTGTTCAAGCAGTTCAGCGACAACGAGTCGTTCCGTCACTGGCTCTCTGAGACGGTTTTCGCGGCTACTTATGACAAGGTCAGGGTGGCCGGCCCTGGTGCATAGGGGACATTTGCCCTTTGACTTCGAGGCCGTGTAGGGGCGAAAGTGGGCGATTCTGGCCGGTATACGTGCAGGAGAGGGAGGATTGAAAATTGGGTAGTGGTCGAATAGTAAGTGATGGTAGAATTGTTGCATGATACAGAAAACGATCACCTACAGTTGTCGCGTGTGCGGGAGCACGAATATCGTCAAGAATGGGAGCAACCGGCTTGGTCAGCAGCAATATCACTGTAAAGAGTGCAATGCGTATCGGGTTTTGGAATCCAAGCGAGAGGCGAAAAAAAAGAGAAGCGCCTCATCCTAAGAGCCTACCAGGAACGCATCAGCCTGCGCGGACTGAGTCGGTTGTTTGCTGTTCATCGTCACACGATTGCCCGCTGGATTCGAGCGCATGTGGCATCCTTGCCGCCGCTCCGAGCAACTTTGTTGCCCGCCCAGCCCGATGACCTGCTCGAAATCGATGAGGCCTGGAGTTTCGTGCGCACACGGCGCAACAAACGCTGGCTGTGGACCGTCATGTGTCGTCGAACGCGTCAGATCGTGGCTTTTGTGATCGGTGACCGTAGCCAACAGAGTTGTCGCCGCCTATGGGCCAAGGTCCCGTTTACGTACCGCCGATGTCTCTCCTATAGCGACTTCTGGAACGCGTATCAAGCGCTGCCCAAAGAGAACCATTGCGCAGTCGGCAAAGAGAGCGGAGAACTCTCCCATATGGAGCGTTGGTATTGTACATTGCGCCAAAGGCAGGCACGCTATGTTCGCAAAACACTCTCATTCTCCAAGAGCGATGCTTACCACCATATGGTCACCAACTGGTTTATCATTGACCACAACCTGTCAATGTACTCCTTGACCTAACCACTTACCTTGTGACCACTACCGAAAATTGTACATCGAGGGAGGGGGCAATATACTCTCTCGATAACCGGCCAGTTCCCTGTGCGCGCAAGCGTTCACCCGGGTATACAGCGTTGCGAACGCCATTAGCACCTGTGGAACGGGGGGCGGCCGGCTGGTGACTGAATGTCGTAGATGGAAGGGAGTTATCTGAACGCCTTGCCTCGCGTCCTCCGAAGGCCTTGGGAGAGAGGTTCTACGGCCTCGTGCGGCAAGGCGCGTGCAGCATGGTAGACAGGCGTTTGCGATGCCAGCCGCTCTGTACGCGCTTCTGTCCGCCGTCCGTACGTTCAAGGCGCGCTGGCTGAATCGAGAGGTATCCCAGGTACCCTTATGCGGTTTCAGGCGCTCTACGGGCCTTACAGCGGGGACAATTTGTTCTTATCGAGCTGAAAACGGGCAAAAGCGTCGGATTCGGGCATTGCGGCTTGGTCCGGCGCTTTGTCGCGTTGGGGGGGGGATCCGGCACCTCTACAGATAAGTGCAGGCCTGGTCTGCGTCGATGTGTTCGAGCAAGCCACTTAACCTGGTCGTGCCAGTCGTTGGCCTGTGTATCGTTTCTGCAGCATCTGCCAAGTCAGTGGCTGGATGATCCGTTCAAAGGCAACAGGATTGCCATTCCGATGATCTCGAGCGATGACCGGATTCCACTCTTGCGACTGATCTCAGCCAGCCTGGATTCGGTCTCACCCTCGATTCTACGGTTCCAGCCGAGGTACATGTTCCTCAAATTTGCATTCAGTTCGTCCTTCGCGAGCTGACGCTGGTTTCTGTCGATCTGGCGCCTGGCGTGGGAGCGGACTGCTCGCTCCGCCTTCTCGGTCAGCAGTCTGTTGCGATCACTAAAGGCGGTGGCAACGCCATTGAACTCTGACAGCAGAAACTGCTCTGCCCTTGTTATGAGGGCCTCCACGTCGAAACCGTCGGATGATAGCCCGTCGTGGGGCGCTGACATGGCCTGGAGCAGCTTCTGCGCGCGCTCAACCGTCATCGGACCGACCTTCTGCGTGGCGTTGTCTACAGCGGCGCACAGCAGCTCCGCCCTGGTTGCGTATCCATCCAGCGAACCGATCGCCCATGCCAGCGTCGCGGGGCTGTCCAGCATATCCGGCGGGACTGCGGCGAGACACCACGGCGTGTCGGACAGCTGCCTCCGCTCAAGATGTCGGGCCAGGAGCATCAGGGGGTGCCGGGTGTGGACGAATTCGACCCCTTCGCTCTCGGCGGCAAAAGATACCCTCAGCCTCCGTCGCTGATCCATGCGGTTGCGGAACCGGACTATCTCGATCCTCGCATGATGCGTCGCCGGGTACGACATCAACAGTTCCTGGAGGGAGTCCTTCAGTTCTTGGCTGTTCTTTGCATCGAACTGACCGTCAACCGCCGTCGCATTTATGCTGTTCGGCAGGTGGCGGGCGAAAGCGGCCAGCAAGAACTCGGCCAGTTCCGCGGACGACAGGAATCTGGATTCGGATTCTCTTATTTCCTGTTGTTCGGACTCGATCAGATGGCGGCCCTGCTCGGAAATGACGCTCGCCCTGCTTATCAGCTCCCGGTGTTGCTCGTTGTTTTCTATCGCTTGCGCAGCCCGCTCGAGCCGCTCCTCCTGCTGCCGTGGTGTGAGACCTCGCTTGAACAGGTCCCGTTCGAAGGAGGCGATGGTTTCACCAAGCACCACCTCCAGTTCACCCAAGGCGCGTTCAAATATGCCAAGCCTTTGGTAGAGCCGTGACAGGATTCTTGCCTCGATCGTGCCTTGGCTGGCGAGGCTGCGAACGTGGACCTTGTCGGAAGTCTGCCCGATCCGGTCGCATCGCCCGATCCGCTGCTCGACACGCATCGGGTTCCACGGGAGGTCGTAGTTTACTACAACGTGGCAGTGCTCGAAGTCCAGTCCTTCTCCGGCGACCTCGCTGGCAAGTAGAATCTGGAATTCGCCGCGCCTGAACTCGGCCGCGATCCGCTCCCTGCTCTTCTCTCCTCGCCGGCAGTCCTCGTCCCTTGCGGGCGTAGGACCGTACATCAGCTCCAGAGAATAGCCCCTTTCGGAGAGCTTCTCGGCAAGGTATCTGAGCGTGCCCCTGAACGTGGAGAAGATCATGACCCGGTCAGTCTTGAGTTCTCCGAAGGCCTGCGCGAGCATCTCGAGAAGGGCATCGATTTTCTGGTCCTGGGACCGAAGCGCGGCGCGGGCGAGCGGCTCCAATGCTTTGATTTCGGCGAGCGTGAAGCGGGCCTCGTGCTCGTCGTCCTCATCCTCGGTCGCGTGCCTCAGTATCTCCGACGCCACCGCCGGGACGCAGCTGGCGGTCCTTCTCTCCGGCATCTGGGTGGCGAATCCGGGCGGCACGCCCCGGGCAAGCGCGCGCGCCAAACAGAGCCGATACACTTCGTTGTAAAACGCTTCCTCCTCCGGGCTGAAGGTCACTATCCTGGTCGCAGCATCCCTGGTGGGCCGATGTTCATCGACCTCTGATCGAAGCGTGCGCGTCATGTACGGGCTCAGCGCCTGGAGGTCGCGCGCCGAGTCGACGACGACCGACCGCTGCCTGCTCCCCTCGATGTCCGATGCGGCCACGAGCTGTCGGAACCGACTCCAGCCCGGACGTGAGAGACCTCCGGATGTTTCCAGCCTGTGGAGTGCATGGTCGGCCTCGTGCCTCCATCCCGGCGGCCTTCGCCTCACCAGGCTGATCCAGTCGTTCAGCTGCATGTCCCAGTGAAGCTGCTCCTCCAGGAGCGCCGGGTCCTCGGCCACGTCCACGCCCAGGACCTCCATCAGGTGAACGATATCGCTCAGATTGGTCTGAAGCGGTGTGGCGGTCAGGAACACCGCTGCCTTTGAGCGCTCGCAGATGAACTGCGCCACCATGTGCGACAGCGTGTCGGTGTTGCGCAGGTGATGTGCCTCGTCGAATATGGTCAGGTCCCACGCGATGGGTGACTGCGCCAGGCGCAGCACGTGAGCCTCCATGCGGATCAGTTCCAGGTTGACGACTGACCTCGCAAACCTGGGAGGCAAAACGCCGTCCCGGTCCAAGGAGACAAGCGCCTGCCGGATATTTTCGGACGACAGCACCTCAAGGCGCAGATCGAATCGCTGGAGCATCTCTTCGCGCCACTTTCCCACCAGGGACTTTGGGCAGACGATCCATACGTTTTCAAGACCGCGCGCTGACCGGGACTCCAGTTCAGCCCAGATGAGACCAGCTTCGATAGTCTTTCCTGTGCCGACTTCGTCAGCGATGAGGAGCCGTTGATCAGGGGATTCCAGCATCTTCTTCACCGGCAGGAACTGGTGGTACAGCAGCCTTGTTTTGGATGCCTTGTACGATAGAAACTGGTCGGTAGCCGGATGTTCGAGCCTGCGCTGCGTCAGCACGACTCTGAGGTCTTCAGGAGTCAGCTCGGTGATTCCCGGTACGGGTTCGAGCTCTTCTATAGGAACAAGCTTGGCAGTCTCGCCTATGAACACCCTGGCCGTCTCGCCCGAAACGGCTATCACCCAGCCCGCCGTGCCGGGAGCGGACCTGTATCTCACTTTCATTTCCGGTTGGACCGTGCCCATGATGGTTCCCTTATGTCTTGAGGAGACTGCACAGGAATGTCCAGTGCGGAATGCTGTACCGGATCTCCTCTGTGATGGGAGTCGGCTCGGCTTGCCACTTCAGGTAGACATTGGAAAACCGGATCGGCAGGCCAACGTAAAGATTGCCCAGATCATCGGTGTCCTGGTCGCAGTTCAAGATGAACGTCCGCATACGTTCCCATCCCCGTGTTCCATCCATGTCCTCGAAGGGTCGGTTGTTGTTGGGATCCAAAAAGGCCCACTCACCGTATCGCAGCAGGTTGTAGTGCCAGCCGCACAGTCCAAGCAGGTCGCCAAAGTGGTTGGTCTGATAGCCCTTCCTCGGAGGTACGACGTGAACTACATTCACCAACCATCCGCCGCCGGTTGTGGTGAAAGTCCTGCTGCAGATCTGGCAACGCTTTCCGTAGTCGCCCTCTACCATGCTCCTAAACTCCTCTTCGAGCGCCTGGCCTTCCGGTCCAAGTTCGGTTCTTGCGACCAATTTCAGTTCGTGGCGTTCTGTCCGCCCCACATGGACTGACCTGACTGTTGAGTCGATAGCCGATTGTGAAGTCTTCGGCCCTCCTGCTGGTAGCACAGCCAAGTTGTCGCTAGCTGGAAATGGCGAAGTAGTCTGGGCACCATGAAAATGCTTGGCAAACGAGTCTTCTAGGCTTACCTGACTCAGCCCGTCATCCTCCAGGGTGGCAGCATCTGCGGACTCAACTCCTTCAGTTGTCAGCCATTCCCGCAACCTCTCTGGTGTAATCTTTTTGTCCCTAATAAGGTCGAGAATCTCGGGTTCAATTCCATATTCTCTAGCCAAATTAGCAACGGTAGGGGAACGCGGTGGCATGAATTCAATCTGCGAAAGAAGGAAGTCGTCTGCCTCCCAGCCCAGTTCAGTGAATGAGACGGATCTGGGCAAACTCAAATTGCTATCTTCGTTCGGTATCCAAGGCGATTCGTTCAATCGCTTGACGAACTGCGAGGGGAATGTGCGACTTTGCCAAGCATAATAGTGATATTCGTATGTGCCCCGAAAGCATTCATGCGGTCCCCTATGTACGAGCTCAGTTAGGGACTGCCAGAGCATTTCGGCCCTTTCACTCCGCTGGTCACCAGCCAGAAATGGAAGCTTTTCCAAGAGCGCGTCTAGACCCAGCAGACTCCAATTGTTGATTTCTTCCTCTCTGGTCGAACCATCCCCCCGCCGTATTTGCCATTTCTCTTCCCAGGTAAGGGCAGTATCGTCCCGAATAGGTTTCAGGTAGGAAGTTGCACCGCATGACTCCAACAAATCTTGCACTTCCTCCCTACGTAAGCAGTCATAGCTATCATCGATGAATCTGACGGTATCAATGCCTTCGAATAATTGTTTCAATTTCTTCGTGGGCAGGTATAGATCTCTTGGCGTGTCATACGACCTCTCGGAAGATCCGGACCCCACTGATCGGACAAACGGAGTTCCACGCAATTGCTTGACAAGCCGTTTCCGTTGCGAAGTCGAGTCGGAGGCAAAAGCTCGTACCATACGAGAGATATCGCTTTCATACTCGTCATCGTCAACCACTGGCCCGTGTATTCGATACTTTGGGACTACGTTCTGCAGGACATCATCCACCAGGTCGGGCTCTCTAAGCCCTAGAGTCTCAAGGAAGGACCTTGCTTCGGCGGTTTCACATACAGAGGGCCTCACTGTGGGAAAGTCCGTCTGCTCTACGCCAGGCAGGAACGCCTGTGGCTGCCCCAAAGGGACGTGTCTGCCGTCTGTCAATCGAATCAATGGTATGTTCAGGTCCGGGGAACGAGGGGACCGGCCGGTGAGCAGTCGAATGATGGCGCGCTGCCCGTTGAGGAACTCATAAAGCGTCCGTATCCAACTATCTGGCTGTCCTTCCAAGAAATCGCCTGTAAGGCGTCGAGTAATCCTCTCAGGGTCAACTTCCTCAACGTTTAACTCACTCATCAGATATTCTCGAATTTGAGGCGTGAGAGCCTGAGTAATGTCCGCGCTGAGCCATGACACCTCGTTACCTTTTCCATAGATGGCTGAGAGCTGCTCACCGGAAAATAGTTGTCTAATCTCTTCACCTCTCCCGAGTAGTGCGTCCGCGGCTGAAGTGTAGCCCGAGTTCATGCATGGCAAGAGAGGCTCCGACGAGAGTGCCTGCTTCGTGACTGTGAAGAGAGGGGCGAACATGTTGGCATGGATTGGGGATGCGCTCGGGATTTTGAAATCTGAATCAGAAGCGGCCCCGAAGCGTTGCGAATTGAGTGGCAGACAGCGAAGTACGTCTGTGATCAGATCCCCTCTATCTCTGAGCCAACGCAGGGCCTGTAGGAGCAGGATAGAAGTTTCTTCCACGAGGTGATTGTTCCAAGGTACATGCGGTGGTACGTTATCTCGGCTTGGAGTAGTCTGGTAAGGTCCCTGCATAAGAAAACCGAGATGTGTTTCCAGAGTGGTGGGAAAGAAGACAACCAATCGGGAGTCATTCACCGGTTGAATATTCTGTTTGTCGGAATCAAGTAAGAAAGCTATTTCAACATGACCGGCGGGACTGCCCTCATTACGGGTCACAGTGCGTGAAAAGACAAGCCACTCTGAGCTGACGTCCTGCGCGCCGAACATCTGTCCAATCACCGTTACTTGCCGAATGCCCTCGTCGAGAGACTTAGATTCCCGCAAGTAGTGGCCGCTGCGCCCATCCTCAATATGCCACTCGACCTCGTCAATCTGGCGCAAGAATAACAAGGAAGAAGCTCCAAGCCCTATAAGCCCCGTGACTATGTCGTCGTACGTTGATTCTTCGTTTGACTTTAGTGGAAGTAGAAAAACAGTGTCGTCCACACCTCTCTCGATCGTCGGAGTCGCCACAGGCAGGACGTAGTTCTCGATAGCGAAATCCTCAGGACCGGAATGAATCTCAGGGCGATCAGTAACGGCGTAAACAGATTTGAATCCAATGCCAAAACGGCCGATCGCTGTAAGGTCGTCTGCTTTGACTGACTCAGCTATTTCACATATCCCTCGGACATCGGCTTCATTGAATGGGCGGCCAAAGTGACTGAACCGTAGCTCGTTCTTTGTCAACTTAAATGAGACTGCCTTTGATCCTTCCCATTCTGACCCCCGTTCTCTCAGTGCGTCCTCTGCATTCTGAAGCAATTCAAATATGAAGTGCGCTCTGTCACTGTATAGGGATGCAAGCAGCCGGCCGTAATTCCCGACCTTCGTGCCGTATTCCTTCTCCTTGTCCTTACGAATCTTCCTGTAGTCGAGTGCCATTAACTTATCTCCTTCGGTGTGAGTGGTGGGAAGTATTTTCATAAGCTTGTGAGCCATCGTTCTCAATAGCGAGCGTCACCAATAATTTCTGGAGCCGTGGTCAGTGGGAATCCGTCGTTGGCGCGGGATTGATTATCTCCATCCTCAAAGCGCTCACGGCTTTTCTGATTCGGGTGCCGGTCAGGCTACCCGAATTGTCTCTTGCAGCGTCTGCGTTCTGCGACAGGAATTGAGGCTGTTGACTCGTCATAACGATGCTCCTGATTGGAGGCTGTTCGAGTTGCTGGCAGCGATCCTTCAATCTACCATTAATTGCCATTTTCCGCAAGCGTTTTTGCGGGGTCAATCAATCGTTTGCAAGCCGCTATTGCGGGTGAATGCTGTCTTCTATAGATGTGCGATAGATGATCTTAACGGCTGCGTATTGCGGGGCTGCGAAATAGTTCGGGCATGACGCATCGCCGCGAACACCTTTTCGAGATCGTCGATTTCTCTCTTGTGCTGCTGGCGTCCGTTTTCGTCCATACCAACGCGATTTGGCCATGCGCTCCAGGATGCGCTTCGAGGCGGCTGGCGCATGGGTGAGCGAGGAGGGATGTCCAGCTTGACCCTGCCCAGGGGGGCAAATCTGGCGCCAATGGCGGCCGCCAGGTCCTGCGGGGCCAGGGGCTGGCAGTAGAGCGCCGTTCTCAAGATGACGCGGACTTCCTCTTCCATGGAACGACCGTTCTCAGCTACCTGGACGCGCAGCCGGCGTTTCAGCTCTTCTTCGAGGTTACGCACAGTTATGCTGGCCATATCAGTTCTCCCATTTGCAATCACATTACCAAAGCCCATTCCGGAAGGCGAAAGTGGTGCGGACACTGAATTCCTGCTGCTCAAGCGCTCCTTACACATCTCGGTAGGGAGCCCCTATCATCAAGATCCCTACTCTGTCCTGGAAGAAGCTAAAGTGACATTTGTTCACCGGTAGGGGCTAAAGTATCCTTTCGTGGTCTAGTCGCGGGGAACCATCATTAAGTGATCTTAGATAGGTGCTCCGGAGCCAATCGGATAGGCGTAAACGACTGTGTGATATGGGGGTATATGCATTTATGAGTTCACAGAGAAAAGGGTGGACAGGTTTTTTGCGAGACGAAGGTTCTAACTTTCTCGAATGGACTGAGAGAAGTGGGATATTAACGAAAAAGTTTGATGCGCTGGCGGCAGCACTGGGGTCATTATTTCAATGGCAGGTTAGTACCTCTCAGGACGCTACCGAAGTTTGGGAGGCTGTCCCAGCAGTTTTGCATTGCCTCGACTGTCCAGCTACTTATGAAAGGCCGGGCACTGCCTGGGCATACGCCTGGCTGTACCTTCTAGAACGCTATGTTCGAACTTGGTTTGCTTTGAAAGAGCTCGTAGCCGCACATTGCCTCCCAATGGCGAGATACGGAGTGCGTTCTCTAGATGTGGGGACAGGCCCCGGCCCATCAGCGTTCGCAGTTAACGATTTCTATTCGGCTATGATTGAGTTTGCCGAGTTGACGTCAAATACGAATTGGCGACAGCCCGCGCGTATTTTTTGTGTCGAATGCGATCGCAACACAAATCATCTACGACATCTCTTGGCTGAGATCCTATATGTGCAGTCTATGAGAGCATCCGAGAGCGTACTCGCAATGACAGGTTATCTGCGAGATTTTCGCGAAATCATGCCAACACAAGAACGTAAGAAACTATTTGAGACCTTGCGTTACGAAGAAGAAGAATATTACGACGAAGAGGCTGGCTGGTGGACTTCAGACCCCGTCTACTGGGAAAACGAAGCCCACGACATAGCTCAATCGCTACATCGTTATCGACTTATTGTTTTCAGTAATTTTCTGACTACCGTCGATATGGTAGCAAGACTTGAACAAAACCTTGTTGAAATTCTTCATGATGCGAATCCTGGTTCTGTTGTTGTAGTTCTCGGCGGCAAGGGAGGAAAATATCCTCAGATATGCGATTGGGTGGACCAAATAGCCAAACCCGCTGGATTTGAAAAAAAGGTGATCGCAGGTGGCGAAGTCACTGTCAAGAATAGCATTATGGAGGAACGCATTTATGAGGAAGGTCAGCGAATCTACAAGTATCTCCAAGAACTCGCCCCAAATAGCGATGATGCAACGGGGCAGGTGCGCACTCACTTTGAAAAATCACGCAGTTCCTCCGTATCCAGCAAGCTACAGGTTTACCGAAAGTACTAGATCTCGTTGACATTTCGTTCAAGTCATATGAGAGTAGCGGCAAAGTGCAGGAAAGCTATGAAACGTCGGTCTAAAGTGTTTCCCTAATGAATTCGAGAGTCTCGATACGCCCGGCTTCTCGGATTTATCCACGAATTAAATCGAGACGACCCATCCGAGTACTTGCCTATTCCGCTCCCAATGGGAGCGGGTCTGCGGACCTGAAACGGTACGGAATCATCACATAACAGGAGGTACAGGTGATGGGATCGAACGCATTCGGAAAGAGGATTTCTCTGCAGATCGCCGTGATCGTCGTTCTCGCCGCGGCCCTCAGGGTCGTAGTCCTGGAGCTTGACAAGCTCGACTGCTACTCGGCCCCGTACATTCAGTGGAACCGCGGATTCGTTTGCGACATGGGCTTCTTCGTGATGCCCGTACTGATGCTGGCGGCTTTCCTGCTGGCCGTCATCCCGTTCAGGTTCCTCGCAGAGAAGCGAGATCAGATTGCACTCGCTGCCGTCCTCATCATGGCGCCGGTCGCTGCGAATGCCCTGTTGCGCGTCGCAGAATTCTTTCTCTTGACCTGCACTGAGAATGACTTCGACGACGCCGATTCGGTCTGCATTGAGTGGGCCGTTCAGGCGGGTATACTCGCGGCCCCAACATTGCTGGCTGTCCTGTTTCTGGCCCTCAAAGGCTGGAGACTGCTGGTTGGACCGGCCCGCCTCAGAGAAGCCGGATGAAACACCCGGCAGGTCCACTTGTTGTTGCGCTTCCCATCTCCGCCCGCTCACCGGGCACGACATTCCCATCGCTCCCCCTACACCCTTGCCCGCGGATGAAGATTGCAGCAACTGCGCTGAGCGGGCTGTGGATTTATCGCGAATGGATGAGCTCTTCATGTCGGGGACCGAGTCTTCCACCACAATGAGTACTCACACATAGTCTTTGAGCGAAGACACGGAGGACGGGTGGATGAAACGGATTGCCATTCTGATCGCCGTTTTCGCGCTCGCAGCCTGCGTCCCTATTCAGCCCGACGATCCACAGGCGCCGGAACCGAGGGCCAAGGGCGGTTTGGAGGAGCTTGCAGGCGTCTTTGCCAAGATGGACCAGCAGGACGCCCCATCCGAGTACCTGGCTCTTCTGCTCGACTTCGAGACGTGCATCTTGTTGTTGTGGGAGAATTCAGGGAACGAAATTGAGAAGGAGTTTTCTGACGAAGAGATGGCGGTCCTGGTCATGTACACCGTGTCAACATTTATGACGGGCATTATGTTCCCGGAGGACTATGAACAAGAGGCCGAAGTGGAGTTCAAGCGACAGCAATATCACCTCTTGACTTTGTCCGTGGATTTTTGCAGAGAGCTGGACTGACCCTTCGGGCCAGCCCGGCCAGCCCCTTGTGCGCGCAAGCGTTCACCCGGGCAGATCGCGCTGCGAACGCCATTAGCGCCTGTGGAATGGGGGGGGCCGGCAGTTGAATGTCGCAGATGGGAGGGAGTTATCTGAATGCCTTGCCCCGCGTCCCCCGAAGGCCTTGGGAGAGAGGTCCTCCGGTCTCGCGAGGCAAGGCGTGAGCAGCATAGCAGGCAGGCTTTTGCGCTGCCAGCCGCTCCGTCTGCGCTCCTGTCCGCCGTTCGGACGTTCAAGGCGCGCCGGCTGAATCGGGAGGTATCCCAGGTACCCTCAGGCGAATTCAGGCGCTCTGCGGACCTTATCGCGCGGAAAATTTGTTCTAATCGGGCTGAAAAGGGGAAAGAACGCCGGATTCGGGCATTTTGACCTGCTCCGGCGTTTATGGCGTCTGGGGGGAGCAGACTTGTGCAGTGTGCATGATGAGGGTCTGCCCGCGGCAGCTCTTCGGGGCCCGGGTCTGCCGCTGCGCGGGCCCTGCAGGAACGGTCCAACTTGTGTATCTTGTACGAAGGCGGCGAGTTGTAAATACGGGGCTGTTCGGGCTCGATCGACTTACGGAGCGTTCATGTCGGCGACATAAGCGAAAAGCCCAATGCCATAGAAGATGGAAATATGTAAGAGCTTGAGAATACGAAACACGGTCTCTATACACGAAGGGCGGAAAGTCAGCAGCCCGATCGGTTCTGCGCCGCGTAGACGCCAAAAGCCAGTGAGGAGAAAAAGCGGAATGGGAAGCGTGAAGCTCACGGCGGTCAAAGCCCGTGGAGGGCAGTGCCTGCGGCGAGCGCCTTTGTGTAGCGGGCCATTGTTCCTTCGCTTCCCCGTCGCCCCTGCACCATGGCAGCTTGGGCGGGGGCACAGGCTGCGGCCATGCGTTGGGCCAGGCGCTGGATTGGCGGGTGGAGAGGAAGCGGTTGACGAAGGACAGGACGTAGCTGCGCAAAACGGTTTCCTGACGCTGGGGGGCGCTCCTGGCGAAAGCGTTTAATTGCCAACCGGGGAACCGGTCGCCGCTGGAGTGAGTGATCGTTCAGTACCGGGTGAGGGAGGACAGGCGCAGCGAGATTGTGAATGATCCGAACAGGGGGAAGGAGCGGGTCGTGGAGAGGAAGACAGTCAAGGCCAACGAGCATGAGACTTCGTACGGCGTGATCTTTGGCGATGTGTCGGGGATTATCGATGCCGCCAGGGAGTCGGCGACGCGTGCGGTGAATGCCGCCATGACTGCCGCGTATTGGTTGATCGGGCATCGCATCGTCGAGTTTGAGCAGTCAGGGGAGGAGCGGGCTGCGTACGGGAGTGCGCTCATCGAGAGATTGGCGGCTGACTTGACCCAGCGGTTTGGACGCGGCTTCTCGCGTCAGAATCTCCAGAACATGCGTCTATTTTACCTGGCCTATCCGCCTGCCAAGATTCGCCAGACGGTGTCTGGCAAATCTGACGGCGATTCGATTGAAGCGCGCTTGGGAGCGCTTCTTTCTGTTTTTCCGCTACCCTGGTCTGCCTATGTACGGCTGTTATCGGTCAAAAACGTGCGTGCGCGTGAATTCTATGCGGCGGAGGCGCTGCGAGGAGGATGGACGGTTCGCCAGCTCACCCGGCAAATCGGTTCCCAGTCTTACGAGCGCACCGCGCTGTCGAAGAACAGGGCGGCCATGTTGGCGAGGGGGGGAGAGCCCCGGGTGGAGGACCGCCTACTCCCCCAGGAGGCGATCAAGGACCCGTTCGTTCTGGAGTTTCTCGACCTGAAGGATGAGTACTCAGAAAGTGATCTGGAGGAGGCCCTGATCGTTCATCTGGGAAATTTCCTCCTGGAGATGGGGGATGATTTCTGCTTCATAAGCAGGCAGAAACGCCTGCGCGTCGGTCATGAATGGTACCGGGTCGACTTACTACTTTTTAACCGGCGCCTGCGGTGTCTGGTGGTTATCGACTTGAAGATCGGCAGCTTTACCCACGCGGACGCGGGGCAGATGAACTTTTACCTGAACTATGCGCGGGAGCATTGGGTCCGGGAGGGGGAGAACCCACCGGTTGGACTGATTCTCTGTTCCGAGAAGGATGAGACGCTGGCGCGGTATGCGCTTGAGGGGTTGGCAAACGAGGTGATGGCTGCGGAGTACCGAATCGCCTTGCCCGACGAGGGGTTGTTGGCAGCGGAGTTGGAGCGAACGCGCCAGGTGATGGATCTGCGCGCCGCGGTAACGATAGAAGGGTCATTAACGGTGAAAGCTACGTTAACGCGCGGTACACCGACAGCGGGGCGTCCGGAGGGTTGAACGAGTCAATGGATAGTGGCCCATATGAGCACGCCCACGGGAGCCGGCCGCAGCGTGCGGCGCCGCGGCGTTCTTGGCGAGATCGTCGATTTTTTGTGCAGCCGGTGCGCGACTTCGTCGCTGCCGGCGCGGTTCGGCCGTGCGCTCCGGGCTGCGCGCCACGCGCACGGCCGCGCGGCGGCTGCTGGTTCTGCGCCCGGGCGGTTTTTTCTCATTGCACTGCTAAGTCAGCCAGCGTGCGGCCTGGCCGGCGTCCTCGTTGCGCGTGTACCTGGCCGGCATGGCCGGCGACTTCCAGCGGCCCTGGCGCTGCATCGCGGGCAGGGGCGCGCCGGCCCGCACCATGCGCTGCGCCATGCCGACGCGGCCCGAGTGGCCGCTGTAGGGTCCGACGAGGCCGGCCTGTTGGCAGGCCTGTCGGATGCGTTTTCCGATCTGCGCCGCGCTGAGGCGGAAGATGAGCGCCCTGTTTTCGAACGGCTTGACGTCGGGCCCGGTCGTGCGCGCCGGCCGCATCAGGCCGAACTCGGGCGCGCCGTCGTCGAGGACCGCCTGCATCGTGCGCAGGTCGCGCAGGTAGGCGGTCGCGAGCGGCGTGATGTAGCCCACCTGCTCTTCGTGGCCCTTGGAGGGCGCGATGCGCAGGCGGCCGCTGCCGGCGTCCGACGCCAGGTGGCAGAGGGCGACGTCGACCTGGGCGCGCAGCTGCACCTCCAGGCGCTCCTCCCATCGTCCCAGGCGGCCGCGGCGCGGCTTGAGCGCGGTCGCCCGGATCTGCGCCAGTTCGTGCGCGCCCAGGGCAGCCGCCTGGCGGGGTGCGGGCGCGTTTCGGCGCAGGCGTTTAAGGCAGTGCCCGACCATGGGGTCGGCGGCGGTCAGCGGCTGGCCGGCGGCGCGCTGCCAGAAGGTGAGCGCGGCGAGCACGATGGCGAGGCCGTTGATGCGGCTGGCCGCGGCGCCGGCTTGCGGTGGCGAGCGAGGCCCAGGCCTCGCGTTCGCGGCGTGCATTGTTGTCTGGCTGCATAGGCGCGAGAATTTCAACAGGGCGCGGTATCCGTCGCGCGTAAGAACAGGCGATCGGGCAGGATTTCGCTCGGATTGTCAGAAAACAAAGGAGATGATGATGGCTGAACGCGAGCAACTGACAACGGCGCACGGAGCGCCGGTTGGAGACAACCAGAACTCATTGACTGCAGGCCCGCGCGGGCCGCTGCTGATGCAGGACTATCAGCTGCTGGAGAAGATGGCTACCTTTAACCGCGAACGGGTCCCGGAACGGGTGGTGCATGCCAAAGGCTCGGGGGCCTACGGCACCTTTACGGTTACGAATGACGTTACCCGCTACACCAAGGCGAAGATTTTTTCTGACATCGGCAAACAGACCGACTGTCTGCTCCGCTTTTCGACGGTCGCGGGGGAGCGCGGCGCGGCGGACGCTGAACGCGACGTACGCGGCTTCGCGGTCAAGTTCTACACTGAAGAGGGCAACTGGGACATGGTCGGCAACAACACGCCGGTCTTCTTCGTGCGCGATCCCTACAAGTTCGGCGACTTCATCCATACGCAGAAACGCGATCCCAAGACGAACATGCGCTCGAGCACAGCGATGTGGGACTTCTGGTCACTTTCCCCCGAGAGCCTGCACCAGGTCACGATCCTGATGAGCGATCGCGGTCTGCCCCAGGGCTATCGCTTTGTCAACGGCTACAGCAGCCACACCTACAGCTTCATCAACGCCGCCGCCGAACGGTTCTGGATCAAGTTCCACTTCAAGACGATGCAGGGCATCAGGACCTGGACCAATGCGCAGGCGGCCGAGATTGTCGGGCGGGATCGTGAGAGTTCGCAACGCGACCTGTTCGACGCGATTGCGAGGAAAGAGTACCCGAAATGGCGCGTCTGTGTGCAGGTGATGCCGGAGGCGGAGGCCGAGACCTGCCAGATCAACCCCTTCGACCTGACCAAGGTGTGGCCCCATGGCGACTACCCGCTGATCGAGATCGGCATCATGGAACTCAATCGCAACCCCGAGAACTATTTTGCCGACATCGAGCAGGCCGCGTTCGAGCCCTCCAACATTGTGCCCGGCATCAGCTTCTCGCCGGACAAGATGCTGCAGGCGCGGATCATGTCCTACGCCGATGCCCACCGCTACCGCATCGGGGTCAACTACGCTTCCCTCCCGGCCAACAACCCCCAATGTCCGGTCCACACCTACCACCGTGACGGCAACCTGCGTTTTGACGGCAACTGCGGCGGCGCGGTCAACTATGAGCCGAACAGCATGGGAGGCCCGGTCGAGGATTCCCGTGCCCTCGAGCCGCCACTCAAGGTGTCCGGGGACGCAGACCGCTACGACCACCGCGTTGGCAACGACGACTATACCCAGCCGGGCATTCTGTTCCGCCTGATGAGCGACGACCAGAAGGAGCAGCTGTTCAGCAACATTGCCGAAGCGATGGATGGCGTGCCGGAACGCATCCAGGTGCGTCAGCTTGTCCACTTCTACAAGGCCGATCCGGACTATGCTTGCGGCGTGGCCGGAAAGTTGGACCTCGCCCATGTTTCCGGGCAGGTTGCTGCGCTGGCGGACCTTTCTCTGACTGAACTGAACGCGAAGACCAGCGCACAAGGATATGCGGATCTAGAGTCGACGCCGGAGCCGTCGCTGGCGAAGGCGGCTGACTGACCTTCCAGCAGTTTAGGGCTGGCTGAAGAGTCATGGCTTTATTGAAGCTCGGTCCAGGGTCACGCCGATCCGGACGATGGTTCATCTTACCTGCTTCAATGCTGTGGTGGCATCGATGGACCACAGCGCTGTGAACTTACCAATTCGTCGCTGACAAAGGCCGTCGGGGGCAGCGCGCCCCCTTGGCGGCCTGCTCCGCTTTCCTCGCCGACCGCGAATTCACCGCCCACCTGACACTTTCAGCGACCGTCATCTCGTTTCGTATGGCGGCCCCGATCTGCGCGCGTGGAGATACGCCGGTCGCCGGCTTGTCTCAGCGCGGGTAGAGGCGGGTGTAGTGATAGTAGTGGGTAAGGATACGCCTGAGGTAGCGGCCGGTTTCGGTGTAGGGGAGTTTGTAGATGAAGAGGGCTTCGTCGGGCGCGGTGTAGTGGAACCAGGTGTAGGCGTTGCCGGGGCCGGCGTTGTAGCCGACGAGGGCGACGACATCGTTGTTGTGGGCGACGTCGCGCACCCAGCGCAGGTAGTATGCGCCGAAGCGGATGTTGACGATAGGGAAGTTGAGAAGCTCGGTGGAATAGTTGGGGTAGTTGAGGCGTTGGGCGATCTCGGCGCCGGTGCCGGGGATGATCTGGGCGAGGCCGAGGGCACCGGCGTAGGAGCGTGCCTGCGGTTCGAAGAGGCTCTCCTGCAGGATGAGGCTGTAGAGGAGGCGGGGGTCGAGTCCAAAGTCTGAGGCGTTCGTCTCGACGAGGCGGGCGAAGTGTCTGGGGTAGGCGATGCGCTGGAGGAAGAGCGGGGCCGCGGCGATGCGCTCGGCGGGGCTGAGCTCGATGAGACGGTTGGCGGCGGAGATGGCGAGACGGTTGGCGCCCAGTTCATCGAAGCGCAGGATGAGGGCGTAGAGGGCGGCCGGATCGTTGAGATAACGCCAGTAGACGAGTTCGAGCAGGTAGAGTCCTTCGGCGCGGCGGCCCAGTCTGACCAGCAGCTCGCCTTTGATGAGGATGGGGTCGCTGGTCACAGTCCGGGACTGGTCCCACTGGTCGGCCGGGAAGCCATGCGGGCCGCGCAGCCAGTTTTCGGCGAAGGCGCGGCTGCCGTTGTCGCCGGGGAGGGCCGCTGTATGCCTGATAGCGGCGTCGATGCGGGGGACGAAGTCCTGGCCGGGTTGCGGGGCGTCCACTTCCGAAGCGGCCAGGACACCGTAATAGGTTTCGGGCGCGCGGGCGGCGAGCGCCTGCCAGAGGGAGCGGGCGGCGGCGATCTCGCCCTGGGCATGCCGGGCGCGGCCCAGCCAGTAGGTGGCGAAGTCGGGTTGCGCGGTGGGATAGTGGGTGAGCAGCCGCCTGAAGGTGTTGGCGGCCTGTGTATAGCGCCCGCGCTCGAAGGCACCGATGCCGGCGACGGCCAGCCCGTCGTCGGCGCGCCCGCTGCTGGGGAAGGCGCTGGCGAGCCTGAGCAGATCGGCGACGGCCTCGTCGAAGAGGTCGGGGGCGAGGCCGGCATGGTCGGCGCCGGCTTCGAGTGCGGAGCGCGCGCTGAGCCAGAGGGCTTGCGGGGCGAGGGGATCGGCGGGGTATTCGCGGGCGAAGGCGCGGTAGATGCGGCGGCCCTCCGCGGGCGCGCCCTCGGCGAAGGCGAGCTGGGCGAGCGCCAGCCAGCCATCGCCGAAACAGGCGCAGTCCGGGTGGTTTTCCAGCACCTGTTCGATGGCGAAACGGGCGGCTGTCCACTGTTGCAACCCCATCTGGGCGCGGGCGATACCCAGCCAGGCCTCCCCGGCGCGGGCGTCCTGCGGCGACTCCTCAAGAAGGCGTTCAAAGGCATAGGTGGCCGGCAGGTAGGCTTGGGCGAAGAGGCTGACTTCGCCGCGCAGGAAGAGGTCGACGGGCACGTTTCTGTTCACCAGCTGGACGAGCGAGAAGTAGGCGGCTTCGCTGACCGGTTCTGCGGTCAGGGCCGACTTCCAGCGGGCGCCGGCGGTTTCTTCGTCGCCGGCTGTGGCATAGGCGATGCCGGCGCGGTAGAGATAACCGGCGCGGTAGATGGGCCACTGGCCGAAGCCGGGGAGATCGCCGCCGTCACTGGCGGGATATGGAGTATCCGGGTCCGGACCTTCTCTTCCAGAGTCGGGGTTGTTGAGGATTTCATCGTAGACAGAGCCGGCCTCAACGTAGCGGTCCATGCTTTCGAGGACGCCGGCCAGCCGGTCGAGCAGCCTGATTTCTTCGCGCCTGTTCATGGCGTGATTGGCTGCCTGGCGCAGTGCACTGGCGGCCTGCGACAGTTCACCGGCGGCGAGCCAGGCATCGGCGATAGACTCCTCGACGACATCGATGAGCTGGGGGCGTTTTTCCAGGAATGCGCGGTAGGTGGCAACTGCTTCGGCGGAACGGCCCACGCCGGCCAGCGCTTCGGCGCGCAGGAAGATGCTGTCGATCATGCGCTGGGCGACGGCATCGTCGTCTGCGGGCTGGGAGCCGGTACCGTCTGCCGGCAGCAGGTCGCCCAAGCGTCGGAGCTGCCCGAGCGCGTCCAGCGCCGCAGCGGGTTGGCCGCCGGCCAGATAAGCGAGCGCCAGATGATAGAGCAGGGCGCTGCGTTCCTGCAAGAGGGCGGCGGGGGGCGTCTCCTGCGGTTGGGCGGGCGCCGTTTGGATAGCGGCCAGCGCCGTTTCCAACAGGCGTTGCTCCTTGTTGTAGTCGCCAATACGGTGGAGGTAGTCGGCTTGTTCGAGGGTAGATGCCGGCGCGAGCGGCTCTGCGGACGCGGACGGACGCGGGGTCTGCGGTGGAGATGTTACCGGTGGTTGCCGGGTCGGGACCGGCGTCGGGGCGATGGGGGTTGGAGCAACATTCGCAGCGGCCCCTAACGTGTTAGCTGACGCGGGTTGACTGGCGAGCGTAGGTTGGTCGCGTCTGTTGCGGCAGCCGGCCAGAAGCAGGGCGAGCAGGAGCAGACAGGTGAAGGCGCTCGCGAGACGGAATCGTCCTCCCGGCCGGGAACGGAATGGGAGCAGGGTGCTGTTCAACGGGTTGCCCTGCATTCGACGGCTTGCCCGGCCCGGCTTGTTTCGTAAATTGCCGAGGGGCGACCCTGTCTTGTTCGCGTCGTGTATCAGACTCATGCAGCTGACTCGATCTTGTTCGAAACTGCTGTCTTTTAATCATACAGTCCAAAAATGTCATTTTCGTGCCTTTTGAGGTCTTTTTCGTGGCAAAAATGTGCCAGTTTGCCTAGAAGTGGCTGACTGCCACGCCCGCATATGTTGATTCACAGTATTCCTTAGCTGCTTGGCAGGCGGCTATCTTCCCGGACAACTTCTGTATGAAGCGCGACAACCCACGGCATCACCACAATCGAATACCGGTGCGCTGTCTGCTTGCCTGCCCTGTGGCCCGTAGGCCACGGGGGCAACCATGGGCGGCGCCTATACGGCTGCGGTAGCCGACCTGCAGGCAGGCGGCCTGCACTACGTTGTGGTCGATTCCGGCGACAAGAAGCCATTGAAGGCCGGCTGGCTCAGACACCCCGCGTCTACCGCGGATGCCGCGGCCGCGCGCTCCGAGCCCTATCTTCTGCTCGGCCACGTGCCGCACAGATCCGGCCTGCTGGTGGTGGACATCGACACCGACCGCGGGAGGCCCGTCTGGTGGTGGCGCGAGGCGGTGGCGGAGTCGCTGGGGCCGCCGCTGTTTGAGGTGAGGACGCGTTCGGGGGGCCTTCACCTCTACTACCGGTGTGACCGGCCCGTCGGCAACCGCAAGTGGAAGGGGGGGAAATCCGCTGCGCGAAGGGCCAAGTGGTGCTGTGGGACGAGGATGCCGTTCTGGCGGCGCTCGAGGATCTGTTGGAGGCCGAGCCGGTCGATGTGTCGCGCTGGCCGATCAACCGGGTTGCCGTCCAGGGTCCGGCACCGGTTCATGCGGCGCCGGACCAGACGGCGCGGGTGAGGTCGGCCCTGCACTCCCTTGCGTGCGCTGAACTCTCTTACGATGACTGGCTTGCGGTTGGCATGGCGCTGCATTGCGGCGAGCATTACGGCTGCGTGGATGACGGGCTGGAGTTGTGGCGCAGCTGGTCGGCAACCGACCCGGCCCGTTACAGGGTCGGCGAATGCGCAGCCAAGTGGCGGGGATTCGACCCTGACGGCGGGCGGACACTGGGGACCTTGTTCTGGCTGGCCAAGCAGCACGGATGGAAGGGGTGGTGCGGGCTTCGGCTGTCGAAGCCGAAGGTGGACGAATGGGACCATCCACACCTGAACAGGCGCCAATTCGAAACACACAGCATCCTGTCGGCGATTGCGAAGCCGGGGAAAGGCGGGAGGCTAACCGTCAGTGTACTGCAGCAGACGCTGGCTGAGCATCACAAGCGTTGCCGCAAGACCATCACTCGCGACATTGCTCACATGGAGCAGTGCGGCTACCTGCGGCGCGTGGGACGGAAGACGATCCGCGAGCAGAACGGCGGCTTCGTGGTGCCCGTCTACCGTCCGACCGATCCTGACAGGGAGCGGTGGCTGCAGCACGCGCGGGAGAAGGCCCAGCCCGCTGAACGGCAGGGTCCGGTCGCGTACATGGCCGGGGGGGTCTGGGACATTTTGCCCCCTATTCCAGGTGTTGGGAGCGGGCGGCCTGTAGTGAGGCGGAGGGTTGATTCGACTACCAAACCAGAAGAACCGCCCTGATGAAGGCATTGGTGCAGTTTCAGGTGATCCGCGCTGTAGGATCGTGGGACGGTTGGAGATGAATCAGATGCAGTTGGTGACGCGCGCGACGTTTCTTGCTTTTGCCTCATCGTTTTCTTTTCTGACCTTGGCAATGAGGGCCTCCCGCCCGGGGGCAGATAGGAAGAAGACCGGCAGGTCCGTGGTTCTCACGATGCTTTCCATCAGCATAATGCCGATGATCCTGGGAAGCAAGAGGTCTCAGCAGCGCCAGCTGGGGGTTCTCCCTGTGCACGGGGCGGAGCGGTTTCTGTAGGTTCCCGGTCACCACCGGCGCGTGACTGTGTCTGCGATACTAAGGTCTGGGGGCGTCCTCCACCGCGACGACGCCCCCGCGTTTTTCAGAGCCCCGCTGTGGGCCCCGCACTGCGCCCGCCGAGGGGGGTGGAAATTCGGAAGCCGTGCCGAGTTCCGGCCCCCTTCGCTCTCGGCCCAGATGTAGCCCTCTTGCGTCCCCGCTATCTCCAAACGAGCGGCCACTGTATCGGTCTTACGGGGGATGTGCGTGTTGTCGCGTCCTCATGCGCAAGCAGGAACCTCTCAAGCCGCGCCGAGTGCTCGTCGATGCCGGTGAGCATGGCGGAGAGGCTGTCCTGGTCGCGGCAGATGCCTTTGGGGCGGGCTTCCGGAAGCGTGTGGGCGCTCACAGGGGGCTCGTGCGGCGCGTTGGTGGCAATGTAGGCGAAGAAGGGCGCGTTGCGATCATAGCAGCCTGGAATCCAGCCCACCTTCGTTTCAGTGAAGATCGGCGTTGTTGCGCCAGCGCTTCCTGTTTTCATCTTGGCAGTGGTTGCAGCCGTCGTAGCAGGCATCCCCACAGTAAACGGCGGCCGAGGTGATGCCGAGCGCGCGAATGGCGCAGAGACTCTCCTTCCGATCTATCTTTCACAACCAAATCCAATATGTAGGGGCAGATCAACATGATATTGACACCAACAAGGCCAAAAACGACATACGGATGACATTTCCTGACGGTATACTTGAAGGTTAGACCACATGCGACGCGGTCAATGTCGGGGCAGGGGACGGTCTGATGCCAGGGGTCCAGGTGATAGGGCTAGTTCCGATCCTTGTGGGCTGCTGCGCGTCTCAGTCTACGATTTGGTCTTGGCCGGGTCGGAATGGGAGTTCTGCGCCAGTTGGTCGATGAGGTGACAGTTCATGGATGCCCCCCAGTTCAACACAAGCCAGCAAGCGAACAGACTCACATCCCAACTCTTGCGCGTTGTCATCATCATCTGGCTGGCGGTCCTGCTGCGCTGGCTGCTGGTCAAACTGCACGAGCCCGGCTTCTACCTGGCCGAGTTTGGGGATTGGGCGCCAGCCTACTACCTCTTTCCCGCGTTGATTCTTCTGACCTTGGCGTTGATTCTCATCCCCCCACTTATCCTCGGGAGGGGGGCAGCGCAGTCAGCCGGGCCGGTCTCTTTCTGCTTCCGGTTGTCGCTGTCAATGCCATCTTGCGTTTTCTTGACCTTGCACGCATGAACGCGATCTGTAAAGCGTCTGTCGAGGCAAGTGGAGAGTCCTTCTACCGCTATGAAGCAGTTTGCGACGGCCTCTACACTGCAGGCTCTCTGCAGCGTGCCCCTTCTGTTCATCGCGGGGATCATTCTCCTGGCATGGCCGAGCCGGACATAGGACAACCGAGGGGGGTGGCATGAACAGGGTCGATGCAATGGCGCGTCAGGAGAAGATGGATGCACAGAACCTTGCGAGGGAGAACGAGCTGCAGCAGCGCAGGAATACGCTGCTGCAGAGCGAAATCGGAGGTCTGCGGGAAGATCTCGAAAAATCACAGGCCTTCACATGGATATGGTTTGGCACGACTCTTCTGTTCGCCTTGGGCACGTGCGGCTGGGTGACAGAGATACTCGACTGACCCATCCGGCCAGCCTCCTGTGCGCCGAAAGGCGTGTACCTGCCTAGCGTCTCAGCATCTCGACACTCCTTGGTGTGGAACGGGGGGCAGCCGGGCTTTTCTGCAATGATGCGGCGATGACATGCCAACCGCCGGTCGGTCGCGGCCATACCCGGCAGAAGATCGATGCAACGGATTGCATCAGCGAAGAGAACGGCGTCGAATGGCATGAAGTCTGCATTTATTGCCGAGCCGAGCGGCTGATGGGCAAACGGCCCAACGGCAGGCCCTGCAGGGGATGAAGCTCCTTGAGATACCTGGCCCTGGTGGTGGCCAACACGGCCGGGCTGGTCATAGCCGCGTTGATCGTCGACTGGCGCAACTTGGGCTGGCCCGGCCTGTTTGGCGTCCTGGCTGTCTTGTTTGGCGCGCTGCTCGCTTACGTGATCGTCGCGCTGGAATCCAAGTGGATGAATTCCGACTGGCTAGGGCTGGAGAAGAGGTCCCGTCTCTTGCGGGCGGAAGAAATGAGCGGGACCGAAGGGCTGCAGGATGAGTACGAACAAGGAGGGGATAGAGAATGAACAATGAACAACTGGAAAATGCACTTCGCAACGTGGGGATGGAATGCTTCGTCAAATACTTTCCTGCTTTTGCGGATGTGTCGGTTCCCAAAAAGGATTTGATCGATCTGCTGATGAAGGAAAACTGCTACAAGGAGACCGCCACTGTTAGCCGAGTCGCAAACGCACGGAGAATCATCAGGGCCGGCCACGCGTGGGAAGTTTTGAACAGGATTGCCGGCTCAAAAGTCGACCCGGAAGTCAGAGAAGAGGCCATGAAGCTGCGCGACGGCATGTCGCTAGATAAAGGGAGATATATTCGTGAGGATTCTGCTTGATCTCCAGTGTAGCCTCTGCAAGAGCTTTGCTGAGATTTCCGTATTGGACGAAACTCGACAGGCGTTATCGAGACCTCGTCTGATCGGGCGCGAAGAGAGATTCAAAGGCCCCTGATGACCGTCGTGGAGGGCATGCCAATGGTCGGACGCGAACCGATGTCCAACGTAGATCGGGCCTGGCTCATGATGGACGACCCGACCAATCCGATGGTGATCAACGGCTTCTGGATCTTTGAGGAGCCGCTGCAATATGAGCAAGTGCTGGCTGTGCTGGAGGAGCGTCTTCTGATTCACGCGCGATTTCGGCAGCGCGTGGTGGAGCGTCGGGGCGCGCTCAGGACCCGCGCCTATTGGGAAGTCGATCCGGCGTTCGATCTGCGGGCACACGTTGGGCGCATCGTCCTGCCTTCGCCGGGGGATAAGAAGGCCCTCAACGAAGCGGTAGCTCGCCTGCTCGTTGCTCCTTTGGATTTGAACCGGCCTCTGTGGCGGTTCACGCTCATCGAAGGCTACGGAGGCGGCAGCGTCTTTTTCGGGCGTATTCACCACTGTATTGGCGACGGAGCAGCACTGGTCAAGGTGCTGCTCTCGCTGGTTGATGAGACTGCGGAGGGCGCGCAGCGCGCGCCGGTGACGGCGGACGGGCTTCCTCAGAAGATGAATCCGCCTCGGACCTTGGCCCGCGCCGCGCCGCGTCCAGGGACGGCGATATTGCCGGAAGGCCGCAAGGGGGTCAGACAGCCGGCCCATCTGCTGTCTCTGGCGGCAAGGGGCAGACAGCTGGCTGGGAAGACCGCGGCTGTGTTGGCGAAGCTGGCGCTGATGAGGACGGACGACAAGACGGCATTCAAAGGCGCGGTTGGGGTCGGCAAGGCGGTTGCCTGGTCCAGGGGGATTCCCTTGGATGATGTGAAGTTCGTGAAAAACAGGATGGGGGCAACGGTCAATGATGTGCTGGTCGCGGCGATGGCGGGCGCTTTGCGCCGGTATGTCGCAGCGCGCGGCGACGATGCGGAGGGCAAGACGATTCGGGCGATGGTGCCGGTGGACATCCGCGGGCCCGAGGACACGAAGCTGACGAACCGGTTCGCCCTGGTCTATCTCCCGCTGCCGATCGGCATCGCCGATCCGATCGAGCGGCTTTTTGCGACAAAGCGCCACATGGATGCCATCAAACGATCGCCTGAAGCGCTGGTGACCTATCAGGCTATCGCCGGCTTGGGCATGGTGTCGGACAGGATCGCCCGGGGCGTTCGCAGCTATTATGCCGACAAGGTGAGCGTGGTCCTGACAAATGTGCCCGGTCCGTCCCAGAAGCTCTATTTTGCCGGCAAGCTTCTCGACACGATCGTCTTCTGGGTGCCACAGTCGGGCTCGATCGGGGTGGGGATCAGCATATTCAGCTATGGCGGGCAGGTAAATATCGGGCTGATCACCGACCGCGGGCTTGCGCCGGATCCGGACACCATCGTTGCGGCGTTTGAGGCGGAGTTCGAAGAGCTGTTGAGCCTGGCGCGTGTGCGGGAAGGGTAGACAGGGCAGCTGCGCAGGGAAGGGCCAGGTGGGTGCGGACGGAAGTGGCCGGCTGGCGTGTTTCGCCGGCAATTCTTGGCCAGAGTCTGTCTACCTGCAGGCTGGGGGAACTGCTGCCATGTGCGGCACAGCTGGCGGTCCAGTTTTTCGGTGTCGAGCTGATTTTAGAGAATCGAGGAGAAGGGGGGATGGGTCGAGTCTCGTTCGCAGTCTCTGTGGCGGCTCTCATCGTTGTGTGTACAAGCATTAGCGCCTACGCAAGCTTCTCGCTCAGCTTTAACTGGTACGCCATCGTCGAGCCGATTGTCTACCCTTGTCCCTACCCGGGCAACTCGGGCACATGCATGGAAGATCCAAACGAACCCCCTCCCGAGGCGTCGGTATGGTTGTATGGATATCCTTCTATGGACCCCACCCATATTCGCTACCAGCCGCAGAGGGCATGTGTCTTCGATTCTTTCTATCATGATCCATTCCCCGCAGGATGGTTACGCGGTGAGCAACAGTGATAAGAGTTCGCATCCTGCTCGCGGCGGGGATACTCAGTCTTGTGTTCGGTTGGATTCTGGGACGACAGTACTTTACCTACGTCCTGTACGTTGGGATAGAGCCGGTACTATACCCTTGTCCTTATCCAGATGTGCCTGAGGACGTTTGGACATGCGCCTACAGGCCTCACGAGCCAACGCCAAAGATCGCAGCCCGGTGGCATGGCTGGCCTACTGAAGACGGCAAGCTTGTCGCTCCCCAACCAAGCGGAAACTGCTTACAGGATATTCTATTCTTTGAGCGGCTACCACAACCGCAGCTCGTTTATCAGTCAACAGAGAGAGGAGACTGACATGCGACACCGACGAATCGCAGTGCCAGTACTCGCCGCGGCCTTGCTCGCATTGAGCGTGTCACAACTGAACGCAGGGGGGCGGTCACACTCGATCTGGGACGCCGCCGGAAACGGTTCACCGACAGGAGCCGTACACGGTTGTAGGGAGCGTACAGTGTCGGGATAGCGGAATGCTAGGAGGTCAGTATGGGGACAGAAGGCAGGCGGCACAAGCATGCATTCCTCCAGTTCGAGATCAAGGCGTTGCGAGAGTTGCCGGGGAAGTTGCGTTGGATGGGGATTTGGTTGGTCTTTGAGCTCCTCTTAGCCGTCCTGATTGTGATGTCTTGCAGTGGCTAGGCTTTCAACTTCAAGGATGAAGGAAACGGTTGTCATTTTTTGCACAAGGATAATCCGGCCAGCCCTCTGTGCGCGCGAGCGTGTACCCGGGGACAAACTGAGCGCATTCGCATAGGTCTCACCCAGTGGAACGGGGGGCGGCCGGACAAGAGCGCCTTCACGGGCGTTTTGCCTTGATTGGCAATATTCGGAGGAGACCTTGTCATGGGAAGGACGCTGCTTATCATGCTGGCAGGGCTGCTCCTTTGCGCCTGCGTTCCGATTCAGCCGGAACCGATGGATGGATTTTCAGACCTGGCAAATGCGCTTGCCAAGTTGGACGAGCATCCCGATCCGACTGAATATCTGGAACTCGTGCTGGCACTCGATGTTTGTGTAAGGGAGGTGCTGGAGGGGGAGGGGGATGCGTCTCCGGCGCTGTCTGAGGAAGAGAGCGTGGCCATGACCATTTACGCCCTTGGCGCACTGATGGGGGCCAGAATATTCGAATGGAACGAGGCGATCAGGAGCGAGGCATTGGGCGAGGAGGAGGCTTTGTCGGGCGAGAGGGGTTGGTATCAGAGCCTGCTGCTGGCCGGGGCAGGCTGCGAGGGATTCGAAGCAGGGTCATAGAATTGTACACCCGGCCAGCCCTCTGTGCGCGCGAGCGTAACCCCGGGGATTCAGGGGGCCCCAGTGGAACGGGGGGCGGCCGGGCTGGCAAGCAATGAATCATGATAGAGGCTTTTGGTACAGATTTCTTTCCGGCTAGCTACAGGGATTTAGCTGTACCCGTGATTAGAGCGTTAGATGCTATGGGGCGACCTGCTTCGACAAGGGAACTGGCTGAACAGATTCGGACGGCTTTGAATTTACTACCTTTCGATGAGGCGAACTTTTGGAACACGAGGGCACTTTCCCATCTACACGTAATGAGACTGCGAGAGGAGCTGTTCTTCGACCGGTTACGATTGGCCGTCCTAAGACTCAGAGAGGAGGGAATCCTCGGGCTGGATGATGGAAGAATGCTAACGCTTCCAGATCGTCGAAACCCGGCCGTTGTTCTGGTTCTCGGATCTTGATCGATGCTCCGAGAGTCGAGGGCATCCGGGCGTGCAGAGGGGAAGGAGAAAATGGCTGAACCGGGGGATGGGCGCCATCGCGAGCTGGCCGGGAAGTTGCACGCGATGTTGGAGCGGGCGCCGGTGGGCAGGGCGAGCACGATCCATCATCTGTTCGGGATCCTGTATGCCGACGAAATGAGCGGGATGCGGCTGTATGAGTTGGCGTATATCGCCGAGCTGGGGGGGAGCAAGCAGAGTATGGGGCGGGAGATCGGCAGGGGACGGAATCTGGCGGAATACGTGGAGATAAAGGCGGAGTACCGCAGCTGGGCGTGAGGACGCGGTTGGGTACTACACCAGCAAGGGGGGCAACGATGAAAGGCAGGCCCTGGAGCCGTGAAGAGCATCTTGCAGTCCTGTATCTTAAGATTCTGTATAAAGACGAATTGGTGAGCCCCCAGAATCATGAAGCCGTCCGGGTCTTGGCCGAAGCAATGAAGCGCACTGTCGCTTCCATTTCCATGCGCATAGGCAATTTCAATTCGCTGGATCCTGCGTACTCCGGGCGCGGGTTGACAGGGGGGACGGGGAACGAACTATTCAAAAGGATCTGGCGTGAGTACGAGCAGGATCGCGACCGGGTGCTGGCCCAAGCTCGGATTGCCTATCGGAAATTTGTTCCCGGCGACGCGCCACTAAAGCGGCCAACCGAACTGATCCCGCCAGCTTCGCAGGGCGGCCGACACGAGGAAAGGGGGCGGGAGATGATGAGTTTTGACGAATTGGCGGATGAGCTAAAGAAAATGTACGAGGCCGCCTCTGAAGGGGAAAGGATGGTGGCGATTCATGTGTTCGGCATCAAATACGCCCGTGAGTTGGCAGATGTGACCATTGACGACCTTGCCGAACAGGGAACGGGACACGCCAATCTCGGAGCCATCCTTAGACATGGTCTAAAACTGGCGCAGTACGTGGATGTCAAAAGGGAGATGCAAACGGCGGGTAAGAACACAGAAGAGAGGTACAGGGTTATTGAGGTTAGCAATGGAGCGTCGCTCGAGGAGCATCTGAACAAGGAAGCAGGCTGGAGACTGCATAGCTTCAGCGTATGCCCCTGTCCGGCGCGCCCAGGAATGAGTATGCAAGAGGTGGTCATCATTGCAGCGCTGGAGCGGGAGCAGACCGCACGTTGTTTGACTTGAAATGCATGACCGGGGTGAACTGGGTGAACCGGACGATGTGGTCCGGGGGACAACTTGGACAGGAGTGAAGACTATGAATCTGGAAAAGGATTTGGGGGAAATCGTCGAGAAGGCCAATAATTTGGGAAGTACGTCGTTAGCGCAGCAAACAAAGAGTCTTCAGCACTGTATGGGAGCATACGCGAGTTGACCTTGTCAGCATAGCAAGATCAGATGAAAAGGTTGGGATTCAAGAGAGCAAAGCCGAGAAAAGACCACGGCAATCCCCCGAGAAAGACAAGAACTGAAATGGCGTAGAGGGCTGCAGTGATGGTACAGGCCAGAACCGTTGTCGGTAGATTCATAGCTGTGCCTGTGGAGACCAGAAACGTTCCGAAAACACGGACCATGGTGGTGTCCCCTTGGTGGAGACGGGTGGATGGTTGCCACCACAGCGTCCATGAACCAGATGACCAGAAAGGGGACGCAATGCGCCCACTTTCCCGCTTACACAAATCATCCAGTTCGAACGCTGTGGCGCCTTAATTCTATTGGGGGGATCAGCGGCCGTCTACTTCGCGGCGCCATTTACGCGGAGGGTCAAAAGCAATTCGAGGAGCTCGGCCTGCTCCAGGTCCGCGAATGCGTTCCTCTGCTCCTGCGCTTCGCAGCCGTGCTCTAGGATCGCTTCCGAAATCAGCGGCGCGCGCCGCGGGCGTAGGAGTGCGATTTGATAAAGGTCGGCGAAGATCCCTGTTTGAATCTGGGAGAGGATTTGTATTTCTTACGCGTTGCGAGTTCATGGTACTGGATGATCCAGAGAGAGGGAATACACAGTCATATTCATAGGGAATATGCGTGAACGCCGGGCAAGGCGGTCGAGGTAAAAGGGGCCCACATCACATGGCATCCAACAATCGGTGGTCCGCCTGGTTGCTGGCCGTGCGGCCGAAGACGTTGCCTGCTGCTATTTCACCTGTGCTGGTGGGGACGGCGATGGCCTGGGCGGACGGTCATTTCTCCCTGTTTCCCGCACTCGCGGCGGTGGCGGGCGCGCTCCTGCTGCAGATCCTCTCCAATTTCGCCAACGATTACTTTGACTATGCCAAGGGCGCGGATACCAGTGAGCGGTTAGGGCCGACGCGGGTGATGGCGGCCGGTCTGCTGTCGCCGCAGGCGATGCGCAGGGGCATGGCCCTCGTCGTCGCCCTGACGGTGGTGGACGGCATTTACCTGGTCCTGATTGGCGGGTGGCCGATTCTCGCTGTAGGACTGGCGTCGCTGGCGGCGGCCGTTCTCTATACGGGCGGGCCGTTCCCGTTCGGCTATCACGGCCTGGGCGACCTGTTTGTGTTTGTCTTCTTTGGACTGGTTGCCGTGGCAGGAACCTACTTCGTGCAAGCAGGCGGGCTTGCGGGTGAGGTTTTTGTTGCGGCGGCGCCGGTTGGGGCGCTGGTCACCGCGATCCTGGTCGTCAACAATCTGCGCGATATTGCTACCGACGCCAGGGCGGGCAAGCGAACGCTGGCGGTGCTGATCGGGGCGCGCAAGACGCGGTTTCAGTACGTGTTTCTACTTGTCCTGGCCTACGCGGCGCCTTTTGTTCTCTGGCTTGGTTTCGAACGCGGGGCGGCCATTTTGCTCCCTCTACTCAGCCTGCCGCTGGCGGTCAAAAGGGTCCGTACCCTCTTCCGAGCGACGGGAACGGCGCTCAACGCCTTGCTGGCCGCGACAGCTCAACTCTCGCTCATCTACAGTCTGTTGATGTCTCTCGGCCTGCTGCTCTGAACGTGCCGGAGTGCGTTCGTTTGTTTGGCGGGAGGGCATCAGGCCTGCGCCTGCAGCGGCCAGTGACCAGTGACGCGGCTCTTTGGTGGCTGACATGTACAAGGGGAGAGCTTGGGGCGGTTAGGGTCGTTGGTGATGCCGATGTGGGAGTGGGTTTTGGCAGCGGGCAACATGATGCTGGGACGGCAGGACACTCTCGCTTATGGAATAGTCAAACGGAAAACGAACGGTTGCACGGCGGACATGATGTCCTTCTTGGGTAGAATTCCGCCAGCTCTCAGCCGCTCTTTCCCTTGCCCGGCTGGTCCAGACGTGGCGGCAAACTGAACCAGCCCGGCGGACAGAAACTTGATGGCGAGAATGCCGTCGCCGCTTCCCCAATGGCGACCGTCCGGAGCTGGCATGCTCCCACCGTTTGCGGGAATTTGCCATTCGGCTTCCAGGAACCCTTCGGGGCCTGCGCCGACCTCGGGAACGGGCAGGCGGTCTTCATGCGTGAAGAAGGAGGCAAATGACTGCAATGATTCAAGAATCAAGTCCGGCGCATCCGGATCGGCTGCAAGCAACTCCTGCAATTGGGCAATTCTGGCGGCAAGCTCATCTCGGCCGAAAGCTCTCAAGGCATCTACGATCTCTTGTGCTTCGTCCATTTCTTTGTTGGATGCGGTGTCAGTCGATTCGGTTGGTATGGCGCTATCTTGTGGCAAATCTGTCAGTATATGCGACAAATCGTCTTCCGTCGTTGATGCCCTTTGTTTTTCCCATTTTGTGGTCTAGTGATTGGGGCCAACCATACTGTACCAACCTGGTACTCCTGGCCCAGGGTCCGTCAATGCCAGAAATAGACGTATTCCTTTGAACTTGCTCAAAAGGCATAGCGCAGCATCAAAAGTCGTAAAAACTTCCGAATAGTTTGGCTCCCTAGAACTATGAACCCAATCATTTCGAGACTTCCTAGCGACATCTAGTCGACTGTACAAACTGAAATCGATATTATTTGTTATTTCCAGCATTTCAGCCATTACTGATGCCGTATAGTCTCTTCCCACAAGCTTTTTCCTTCGCTTTCCAGACATCCGGCCAGCTGATTTTGCATCGTCAAGAAGCGCGTCCCAGGCGAATGACAATAGTTGCTCACATACCGTCCAGGCCACGACTACTGCTTCACCCGACCTTCTTTCAGTGTATCTTCGTGCTGCTCCATATAGCGAGTCAACCATGTGAATGAGAGTAAGGTCATTGTCTAGAAGTATCCGGTCAAGTAGCGTAAGCGAGTTCTCCACGACTTCGAGTTCAACTACTCGTCGGGGAAGCAGTCTATTTGGCGAAACCGTGTATCTGTTATTTGCGGTGTTTCGTGCTAAGGAATGAACATCTGTCGCATTTTCATTGTAGCTGACAGCGTCTTCAAAGGTCTGACCCTTTAAGGTTGATTGAGCATCAACGGGGAATCCCATCAGTTCTGTACGGCTTCTGAGCGACTGTTCCGAGGTAGCTAAGCAGGCCTGTTGGACATTCATGACTTTGGCCCGATCGATAGCAAAGATTTCAGCGGACTGAAGGGCTTTGTCGGTCTCAGCAGGTAGCCTATGGGGAATACCTTGCCCGGGAGGTTTGTATCCTGGAATCACGACTTGAGGTGCAAGGCTCCAGTTGGTGAAGTCAAACAGAAATGTTCCATCACGCTGGACGCGCACGGTGATTCCGGAGTCTAGTTCTGTCTCAAGGACAACCGCATGGTGAATAGGTAGATTCAATTCCCTCACCGAAACTGGATCCGGTTTGTGATCGACCCAAATTGCAGGTACTCGAAAGAAGCCTTCAATTGCGGGCATTCGTTTACTTGGGATAAGTATCGAGTCGTCAGGAGTCGTCCCAAATGGTACTTCGTCCTCCGGCAACGCGACTCCTCGGGGCACTTTACCCATGTCTTACCTGTAGAGTCAGTAGTGAGTTCACTTGCTGATCGTGTTGAACCTTTCCTCGACACCAGTGCGAAGACCTAGGTTGGCCAAGAACTAGACCACAAACCCAATACGTGACCAAGGCGTATCATTCTTAAGCCAAATGGTGGTACCGAAACGATTGTGACCTTGCAGTGGGGCCGGATTCAAAACTTTCTTACTCGTTACCCACAGGCCGAGTAAAAGCGACGATAAACCTTGTTCCCTTTTCAATGTTCTTCAGGATTTGGCGTTCCTCTAATGGCACACTCAGTGTGATGCTGTCTTCGGTCAGATATGACGTGTTCCTCTCAACGGGAAGTTCAACTTTGCCCTCGGCAGTCTGAATGTGGATCGTAAAGTCGAATCCCCTCCCTCCGGAACCGAAAAAGTCGACTAGAGATATATTTCCTTTTGTCCCAAAGAAAATCTCTTCTCCGTCATTGAGTAACCTAATTGCACATATCCTTGTCTTGATAGGTTCGATTATGTAAATCTCGTCAAGTTGGATACTCATGATATTGCCTTTGTGAGCTTGGTGAAGTGGGCCCCAGGAATTTGGATCACCAGCTAGTACTACAACCGCACTCTTGTTCGCAGAAGACCGAAAGAGTAAAAAGAGGCGCAGAAGTGGTTGCATTTGGGCCGTTTATGCAGTTCCGTGGTTGTTCAAAATGCGCTTTTGCACCCTCACTTTCGCCGGAAAAACTTCAGATTCGTGAATTGCGGTTGTAGTACTAGGGTGTACTGTGGGAAAAAGTTAGGTCCCCTCACCCCAATTGTTGGTTAGGAAAATCTCGTCGCATCTGCAGCAGGATCTGCTTTTTCAATCCCCAACTTCGGTAACCCTTCCACAATCTTCACCGTCTCCAGGCTGACGCTGATGACTTTGGCGAGGAGGCGGAGGATGTATTGCGGGTCGTCGGGGCGGTTGGGGTCGTTGACGATGCCGCTGCGTTTGTCGGTTTTGACGCGGTACTGGTCGATGACCCATTCGAGGGCGGAGCGGTTGCCGAGGCGGTAGTTGAAGGCTTCGGCGGGGATGCCGTCGAGGGTGAGGAAGCGGTTGTAGGTGAGTTGGGTCTTGTTTTTGGAGAGGCGCATTTTTTCGACGCGCCAGTCGAGGGGGGCGTCGGGCGTTTCGAGTTGGGCGAGGGGGTATTGGGGCTGTTCTTCGTAGTGGACGTGGATGTGGGCGAGGCGGGCGCCGGCGCTGGCGAAGGCGCGGAAGTCAGGGGCGAAGGGGATGCGGGGGAGTTCGCGCTTGAGGTTGGCCTGGTAGCGGTCGCGGTAGGTGGGATGGTGGAGGAGGCCGTAGACGTAGTGGAAGATGTCCCACTTGGTGATGGTGTCGTCGCGGTAGTGGGCGCGGAAGCGGTCGAGCGCCCAGTCGGTGATGTTTTCGCGGCGGTTGGTGCCGTCCTCGTCGTAGGCGTAGAAGGGAAAGCATTGGGAGCTGTCAAGGGATGTCAGCGTGAGATTTGGAATCATTCCTGTGCAAAAGCACCAATAGGAAGCCCGTCCTCCAGCACCTGGCACAACGATCACTCGATTTTCCATTTCTGTTTCCGGTATAGGAAATATGAACGGAAACGCGAGGACCCTATCGTTCATCACTCGGTCAAAGAAGAGGTTCGACTGTACAAACGGACGATAAAGAGACAGTCGGATTTTCTCCTCAGAAAATTCTGCCATCTGCCCACTTTTCAATTTCTGCTTAAGGGTTGAACTCCACTTGATCTTCTCGTCATCATTAACCACGAAATCATCGATGTTAGCAGGGCGAGTAGGTTGTCGTTCCCATTTAAAAACTTGTTCATTATAGAAATCTATCATCCGTTCCATATTCTCTGTGAGCGCGTTGGGGGCAAAGTTATATGTCCATCCATCGCGATTGGTCTTGACGCCGTTGCTATATAGGTGAAACACTACATCCTCTGCCTCACTCTTTTCCGCCTTTGCTTCTTTGCTTCCCAACGGGACAAAAGACTCATATTCGGCACGTTGACCCTCGGTCAGCCATGTGTGTTTCTTGTCCGGCGTCATCCGTTTCCAATCGATTCTGCCATATTCTTCTTTTTCATCGAGATAACGATACTTCTCTTCCTTGCGCCAAAATTCGTCTACGCGTGCATAGTGTATTAGAGCCTGGGAACCTGCCTTGTCCTTCCTTTTGACCAAGCAGTTGATACTGACGCTGACCTGGATGCCAAAAACATTGTGAGTTGTGCCTGATAACTTAGGATTTTTTCGCACATTTCCGCCCAGATCCAAGGCGTAAATCGTGTCAAAATCTTCCGCTAGGCACTTCCTCATTCCATCGAACGACACGCCGTCAAGAAAGCTGCCGTTTGTCACGAAGGCGACCACCCCTTCTTCGCCAATGCGGTCCGATGCCCAACGGATCGCCTTCACGTAGGGGTCGGACAACTTATTTTTGAGCGTTGCCGTGGATTCCTTTACATAGGTCTCTTGCACGCGCTTGTCTATCGTCGGATACTTGCGGTTCTTGTTGTTGTCGTTCTCGTTGACCTGCCCGACGTTGTAGGGCGGGTTGCCGATCACCACGAACATGGGCGTCTTCTTCTGGCTCTCGACGCGCTGCGTGTTCTCCGGCGCGAAGAGCGGTAGCTGTCGATCCTCGGCCAGATCGAAGGTGTCGACGAGGCAGATGCCCGCGAAGGGTTCGTAGACGCCGGTGGCGTCGTAGTACTCGTGCTCGATGTTCATGCCGGCGATGTAGTAGGGCAACAGCATGACCTCGTTGCAGTGCAGCTCCTCCTTGTACTTGCGCTCGAGGGCGGTGCGCGGGATCTCGCGCATCATGCGCACGATGAAGTTGCCGGTGCCGACGAAGGGGTCGATGATGTGCACGCCCTCGTCGGCGAGGGAACGGCCGAACTCGCGCTCGAGGATGGCGGCGACGCTGCGCACCATGAAGTCGACGATGGGCTGGGGGGTGTAGACGATGCCGTGGGTGTCGGCGACCTTGACGGAAAAACCCTGGAAGAACTGCTCGTAGACTGTGTTGAGGAAGTGCTGTTTTTGGGAAAAATCGCTGATGGTGGCGGCGGTGCGCTCGATGGCGGCGTAGAAGCGGTCCAGTTTTCCCAAGAACTCGTCGCGGCTGAAGGCGTGGGAGGTGAGCGCGTCGATGACGTTTTCGATCTCGAAGGCGATGACGTTACGGCGGGTGAAGGCGGGCCGGTTGAAGACGGTGCGAAAGAGGCGCTCGGTGAGCAGGTGCTGGATCAGCATCTCCTCGACCGCGGCTTCGGACAGGTTCGGGTTGATGGATTGGCGGCATTTTTCCAAAAAGGCGGCGAAGGCGGTGGTAAAGAGTTGGTTGCTCTTTCGTTCCTGCTGGATCAGCCCGGCCAGGCCCTGGCCGATGTCGGCGACCCTGTCCTTGAACTGGGCGACGGCCTCTTCCCAGGCGGCGTACTCCTGGGGGCGGTAGGCGAAGAAGGCTTGGAGGGTCTCAATGAGCCGGGCGGGGTCGGTGAGGTCGTTGTCGAGGAGCATGCGGCCGTTCTGCCAGAGGATGGCTCGTTGGGGGGTCTGGAAGAGGATATTGTCGCGCGGGTAGCCGGCGGCGAATTTACGCTCGACTTCGGCGGGCAGGTCGTCGTGGATGTCTTTGGCTTCCCAGTAGCCGTGGGTGAGGCGGAAGTCGTCGATGAGGGCGCCGTCGACGATGATGCGGCGGCCGCGGCGGGGGTTGACGGCGTGTTCGGGCACGAGGGTCCAGCCGGCCTGGCGGGCGCAGTGCTGGAGGAGGTCCTGGAAGGCGGCGCGGACGGCGGTCTCGTGGGTGACGCCGAGGTTGGCGAACTGGTCGAGGGCGGCGTAGTAGGACTTGATTGGTTTGTGGGTGGATTTGAGGTTGAGGGTGGGCATGGGTTGAGTGGGTCTGAAAAGGAAGTCGCCGAGTCAGCCGTAGTATAATACATTCGGCCCTGATCAATACATAGATTTGCGTCTGTCCACTGTAAGCGATGCAGGGCGGACGCTTGGGGTTGCAAGGTATGCCCAGTACCCTTTGTTGATTTCAGGCTCTCTACGGGCTTCCTGGGCGGGAAAATTTGTTCCGATTTGGCTGAAAACAGACAAAAAGCGCCGGATTCGGGCATTTCAGCCTTATCCGGCGCTTTGTCGCGCCTAGGCGGGCCAGGCGGTTGTTTGCATCCTAGCCTGTAAGGGAGGAACTCTTGACGGGGCCCGGCTGACCTTCCCTTATCTGCAGGGACAGGGGGTGCACCGCCCGCTGAACGGGGTAGAGGAGCAGCCGGAGGGCGGGCCGGGCCTGCCCGGTTTCGCGGCCGCACTACCAGACCTCGTGCTGGACCTGGTTGTCGACATCGATGGTGAAGACGTACTGTTTGCCGTCCTGGTAGCAGGTGACGACGCGCAGGAACTCGCCGGCCGGGTCGTAGGTGATGGTGACGGGCATGTCGGTCAGCTCGTTTACGAAGGTGGAGAGGACGAATTCCTTGTCGGGCATGCCGACGGGCCAGTTGGTGAATTCTTTGATGTGGGGGATGACCGGCCCTTCCTGCACGCCGCCGTTGCCGACCAGGTAGAACTTGAGGCCTTCAGCATGGTCGAAGACCCTGAGTGGGGTGGAGTGGTGCTGCACGAGACCGGAGAGCGGGGGCACTGGGGGTGGACCGAAGACACAGTTATAGCGTTCGCAGTCACCGTGAATGTGACAGTCGCTGCAGAATTGGTGGTTCTGCGCGGCGGCATCTTCGACGGCGGTTATGAGCAGGATTACGCCGATTGCCACTACAAGGGCGATCAGTCGCTTCATGGCAGGTCTCCTGAGGTTGAGATAATGAGCCGTGTGTATTGGAGACGGCCCCAGGAGAGGGGATGTTCCTCTTGGGGAGCTCGAGCCCGCGCAGATCGACCGTTACTGGCTAAATTGACACTATATTGCCATAAGTGATGGGTTGAACGACGCGTTAATAACATAAACAGGGCTGTATAATTTGAGGAGACAGCGACCTGTCAAATGAGGGTTATGTGGGAATTGCCTACGTATCAAATGAGATGATTCCGGACCGATGCACCAAGCCTGATGGCTTCTCGCACATTGTTTTGAATCGAGGACATAGAGGAGGAGAAGATGAAACGGATAGTCATTCTGATCGTCATATTCTCACTCACGGCCTGCGTCCCTATTCAACCCGACGATCTGCATGCGCCGGAACCGAGGCCAAAGGCGGGTTGGCGGAGCTTGCACGCGTCTTTGCGGCTATGGACCAGCAAGACGACTCATCCGAATACCTGGCTCTTCTGCTCGAATTCGAGGCGTGCATCCTAGAGGCATGGGAGAACGAGGGGAACGAATTTGAGAAGGAGTTTACCGACGAGGAGACTGTGGTCCTGGTCATGCACACCGTGTCAACATTCATGATGGGAATTATGTTCCAGCTGGACTATGAACAAGAGGACGGAGTGGAATTCGAGAGACAGCAATATCAGCTCTTGATTTTGTCAGTGGACTTTTGCAGAGGAGACGTGGACTAAGCCTCGTGGACAAGCCCAGCCAGTCCCCGGCGCGGCCTATCAATACTTCGTCAGAGGCTGCAGTCCCTTTGAAGGGGCCGTGGACCAGCGGCAGGTACGCCCGAACGATTTTGAGCGCTCTACGGACCCTACAGAACTGAATATTTGTTCTAATTGGATTGAAGGCGGGCAAGACCGACTGATTCGGGCATTGCGGCCTGATCCGGCGCTTGGGGGGGTGCGCCGGCGCAAATTCACGGTGGGAGCATCACAGCTTGTCGTGCCGGCAGACATTCGCGGCACACCTCCTCGAGGTGGTTGAAATGCGGCAAACAGTCGAGATGGCAGGTGGTTTTTTCGTTGAAGGACAGATTTTCTTCGTGTAGTCATCACCAGTTAACTTACCAAACCTCTTTATCCCCACCTCCAAAACAAACTGAAGCATCGATGACGACGTCCACCGGTTTTCCGCTTGCAATTCCGGAAGCGATGGGTGGGTCCCTTCCATCACAGCCGGGGCCCATGAAGCTCTGCAGAACGGAGTCAAAGACAAGGTTTTCATTGATGCGCAGGTTGATCCTGCCCGTCCGGCGGCGGCGGCTGTTCAGAGCTTCGCTTTCGCGTGCCGGTATTGCGGGTTCCTGCCTCTCTCGTTCGAAGAAGAGAGGGCGCAGCGGGCAGGACGCGGGCCCCGACCGGAGACGCGTATGGCCCGACGATCTCGATTCCGCGGTCCACGGGCAAACTGCCATGATATTGCCACGAAAAAAGTGGCCGGAAGACATATCGATGACATCCCGGGGTTGTATCATTTCAGAACGGCGGTCTGCAAAGAAAGCTGGACCGCGCACGTGGACCCCATTCGTCGGGCAAAATCGATATCCGCCCCCAGCCAGCTGACGACTGCAGCACGTTCCGACCGGCGCCTTCCAGGATGGAGAGAGGTACATGGTTGAACCGGCCGAAGCTCGTTCGCACGTCAGGGCATGGCTGCTTCATACCGCATTCGGGTCGATTGATGGGTGTCCGAGAGAACTGCGAAGCGTGAACGGAGGACGCTCATGACTGCCATGCACTACATGTTTGCCCGGTCGACTGTTACGATCGCCGCCCTGTTGGTGGCCGCCTGCCATCCGTTGGCTGTGGAGTCCATCATATCAACCAGTGGTCCGACGCCGTTCTCTGCGCCTGAACGGGAGCCTTTGCAGGCCGGCCTGTACGACTTTGCCTTCGCCTTCGCGGAATTCGACGGCGACGGGACCGATCCCGAACTTTACGCGGCCGCCATCCTCAAGATCCAGGACTGCATGGCGGACGAGCTTTTTGCGGAGACGAGCGAATCGTACACGTCCGGTCAGAAGGCGGCTTTACATTGGATCGGCCTCTCGATGTTGATTGGCCAGCACGCAAGCGAAGACTCAGAGGAGCCAGGGGCCCCTCATCTCCTGAGCCTGCTGACAGAGCTGCAGGAATACTGTATGGCCGACCCGTAGGAGAGTGCGCGGCGCGGCGGGCCTGACGTGTAAAGTTGCTCGCGGGCGCGAGCGGGCGTGGGGTCATATCCGACAGAGCCGGGCGCTTTTGCGGCGCCGGCGAGCAGCTGGCATGTCGTTGTGTCGATCCTGACGGGAGGAGCGCTTGTCTTTTTGTACTTCGGCTTGACCCGGCGCCTGGCGTGCCCGGGGTGTGTCAGGCCTTTTGTGCGGGTCGCGAGCGAAGCTGATTGCATAGCTAGACGAGATCCCCGTCCAGCTTTATGCCTAGAGCAGACACCACGCCCTTAATTCTGGCAAAGCTTGCAGAAGCGTAGTCGCTCGCCTCATAGCGCTGAATTTGCTGCTCCTTCAGGCCGAGGCGGTCAGCCAGGCCCCGTTGACTGAGGCCGCTGGCAATGCGCGCCCGGATCAAGAGTTTGGGGAGTTGTGAAATGCTCGCCAGTTGCTCAAACGCAAAGTTGCCGGCCTTGAGAGCCTCATACTCCCGGATATCCGCCTCAAGGTCGGAAAGCTGACTCTGCAGCGCCTCTTTCTGCAGGGTGCGCAAACGCGGGTGGGATTCGGATTGATCTGCCCCGTCGGCATCAAGGTGACGCAGTGCCTCAGAAAACCGGTCTGCCTGGGCCCTGGTGATGCGATATTGCCTTTCATTCTTGATCATGTAAGACTTCCTAGATTCAGGGCTACGATGCCTTTGCGGGCGCCTGTACCCTTATCGGTCTGAAAGAAGCTCAAGAAGATACCTTCTCCCAAACCGGCTACTGCGGATGCGGGAAAGAACTCGCCGCCGTACTTAGCCTTCTGCGCGGCGCGGCCGGCATCGAATGTCAGAAGCACAGGGTCGAGCCGGTCGAGGTCCACGCCCGCTTCCTCCCAGCAGGCGTCGAAGTCGCCGGGTTCCGACTTGGAGGAGACGAAGCTGCCGTCGACGTACGCCGTAAGACAGCCGGCGCTCTGCAGGTTCTCCAAAGCGGCTCGCAGTCCAACGAGCAGCCGGCGGCGCCAGCGTGTTGTGCCGAACCGGTCATAGAGTTCACTCCAGGTGGCCTGGTGGACACCTGGGGGCAGGTTGCCGCCGGGCTCGAATTCCGGCGCCACAACACAACTATAACATTGTGTTGTTAGGTGAGCAAGTGGAGTTGGACGGCTGCCGTGCGAGACGACGGCGGCAGTTGGACAGGTTGATCGGACCGGCTCGCGCGGCGCCTGGCCTGGGCATTGCGCACGCGGGTGTCTTCCTGCGGTACAGTTGTTCCAGGCGATGGCGTGAACTCAGGTGAGTCGGGCTCCGCGAGCGCTTGGTATCGGGCGGCTGTTGTGGTACGTTTGTGGCCTACATAAGTGCGCGTTAAACGAAATTAGCGCGCTTTTAGGAATCAAGAGCAAATTCAACGTCGCGGCAGCGGCAGCGGCCCGGAGCGAGCGCACGATCAGGCGACGGCGGGCGCGGCCATGGACCACAGGACGGAATTGGCTAGATCGACGTGCGGGAGCGCACCGAGGCCGAGCACGACTGGCTGACAGTCCGCGTTTACGACAGAGCCGCGGCCGGCCGCGCGGTCGTTCTGCGCTGCGCCCGCTGCGATGGCTGGTTGCGCATGCTGGTCCGGGCGGACGGCGAAGTGAAGCTCCTCTACAGCGATCCCGACCCGATGCCCGCCGCCTGCAGCCGCGCCCGTCGGCAAAAATGACAGCCCTGTAGCCGTATCGGGCGCGGCTGGCGACCGGCCGGGACCGCTATGCGGCCTGCGGGCGTTCGGCCAGCCCGACGATACGTTGCGGAGAAGGCGGCCGCCGGAATCCGGGGCGCGACGCCGGAGCAGGCACAGTTCTCAGCGGAGGAAGTGGATGAAAGGCATGGGCGGCTATTCGCAGCGGGCGGCCGATTCGCACGACTGGACGTTGAAGCGCGTCCGCGGCGACAGCGAAGTTGAGAGGCGGACCGAGGCGTGCAGGCATCCGAACTGCGCTGCCGTGCGGCAGCGCGTCATCACATTCGCGGACGGCGAGGTGGTGACCGACATCTTCTACACCGACCCCGACCCTCTGGCATACTGCCCCGGGCCGGCTTCGTACATCGAGGCAATGCGTGACGGAGACTAAGGAATGGGGCCCCAGGCATGGAGCGGCAGGGGCGGTCTTTCGAACCCGGAAAGGAACGGTGGCGCGGTGGCGATCGGACTGATCCTCTTCGCCGCGGCGCTCGCGAGCGCGCTCGTCCTCTTCTTCCTCGTAACCCACGCCGCGCGCAGGGATTGAGCGGATGAATGAACAACTGGCAGATAATGGCGCGCCGTCCAACGCGGGCGAGGCCCTCCTGTTCAACCCGCAGACGGCCGCGCCCGGCCTCGTCAGGCCTCCTGACTTCGAATACTCGACCCGCCTCCAGGCCGCGCTGGAAGCGCTTTCCCCCAACACGCGCCGCGCCTACGGCAGCGCGCTGGAGGCCTGGGGACGGTGGGCCGCGCTGTTGGGCGTCCACCTGTTCTGCCCGCCTCCGTTCGCGCTGCGAGCCTATCTACAGGAGCGTGCCACAGCCGGCGCCGGCATCTCGTCGCTGCGCCTGGCGGTGGCCGCGCTGCGCAAGATGCAGACGCTTGCCGGCGTCGAGCCGACCGCGCACGACCAGGTCGTGACCGATACGATCAGCGGGCTGGCGCGGCAGGCCCCGCCCCCGCGGCAGGCGTTCGCGCTGACAGCGGAGGCGCTGGCGGTTGTTACTGCGACCGCGTGCCAGCCGCGCGTGGGCCGGGGCGGCCGGCCGGAGTCACCCGGGCAGGCGCGGCGGCGGGGGCTGGTCGACATCGCGCTGTGCCGGGTGCTGTCGGACGCGGGGCTGCGCCGCTCCGAGGCGGCCGCGCTGGTGTGGGACGACGTGGCGGTCTGGGATGACGGCTCGGGCCGGCTGACGGTGGGGCGGTCGAAGACCGACGCCGAAGAGCGCACCGTCTACCTGACGCCAGCCGCGGTGGAGGCTTTGGGGAAGATCCGGCCGGCAGACGGGGGCGGGGGGACTTCGGTGTTCGGACTGTCCGCGCCCTCGATCGCGCGCCGCATTCGCGCCGCGGCCGCGACGGCTGGCCTGGGCTCGGGCTTTTCGGGCCATTCGGGCCGCGTGGGCATGGCTAGGCGCATGGCCGCGGCCGGCGCGCCGACGCATGAGATCATGGCGCAGGGACGCTGGAAGACGGCGAGGATGGTGGAGGTCTACACGCGGGCGGAGGAAGCGGGGCGGGCGGCCAAGTGGCTGGCCTAGGGCCGCTGTGTCGTCCTGCGAGTGCCCGTTCGTAGGAGAAGCCAGTAACAGTTTCAATTCCCGCGAGGGGATTCGCGTGCTGTTTTCGTATGTGGACCCCTTCAAAGGGCATGGATCTTGACTGGACACACAGACCGCGGCGCCATCCCCTTGCGTTCCTCTATCTCCCTAAAATCGCTTGTGTGGCGAACCGGTGTTCTGAATTTGCGGCCTTTCGGCGACCTATGATATGATGAGACCGTCGTAAAAAGAAGTGCCCCGGCTGCGGTCACAGCCAGGGCAGCCACGGCTAACAAGGATTAGGCCCTTGAGAGCGCAGCCAGCGCAGTATATCCCACGACAGCGAAAAGCACACCTCAGCGCCACCCGGCGCCGGTTCAACGCGCGCTCGAAAAGGGCTCGGCAGGGCGAGGCGCGGCCTGGCCTGGCGCGGCAGGGGGCATTCCACAACCACCAGGCAGAAAAAGGAGGAAGCATGGCACGAGACCCATACGGCGGGAACTTCAAGCTGGCACGAGCGCAGGCCTTCGCCCGATCGGGCGGAACCTGCCAGCTGTGCGGGAACGCGCAGGCGACCGACGCCCATCACTGGGCGTTCGACGACTACCCGTGCGGCGAGGATGTAACGGCAGACGACCTCGTGGCGCTGTGCAGTCTGTGCCACGAGGTCGCAACGACATTGCGGCGAACCCTTCGAGCAGGCGGCAACCGGTTCGAGATCGTCCACAACATCACAAGGAGTATAGCATCATGCAGAACCGCTTCAGAATTTCCGGCATCAGCGCCCTCCTCATGCACAACGGGGCAGCCGGGCTTGACACCCGAAGCCCTGTCAGCCGTGAGATCGCAGCGATCGCGGCCAAGCGCGGCGGAAACAGAACGGAGACCGACGAGGAGCGGCTCCATGAACTCGAGTGCCAACGCTCCCTTTGGCTCGACGCGGGCGGAGCGCCTGCGATCCCGGCAGCAGCTGTTAGAGCGGCCATCGAAACCGGGGCCAGACGGAGGAAGCAGGGGCCGCTAGTCCGGGGCGGGTTAATCGTCCTGAAGACCGTTTTCGCATACGACCGTGAAAGATACGGCGCTACGCTGGAAGAGATCGGCAGCAAGGCCCAGTACACCGTGCCCGTCGTCGTTAACCGCAGCAGGGTCAACCGCACCAGGGCGAAGTTCGACCCGCCGTGGCGCTGCACGGTCACCGTGGACGTCGACGAGGAGCTGATCGACCGGGAGCAGCTGCTGGAGTGGCTTGAGATTGCGGGGCGGCAGGTCGGCCTGGGCGACTGGCGTCCCGAGAAGAGCGGGGAGTTTGGCCGCTTCAACGTAGAGCTTTTCGAGGAGGTTGCAGAGTGCGGGCATGAGGGAGCGGACGCGGCACAGCCTGACGCGGCATTGCAGGGCTAGGCAGGGAAACCGCGGCCAGGCCAGGCTCGGCCGGGCATGGATTGGCATGGCGGGGCAGCGCGTGGCTCGGCCTGGTGTGGCAAGGCATGGCAAGGCAGGGAAAGAGAGGGGCGGATATCCGCCCCTCTTTACAATTGGCGCGCTTTTGGCCGAACAGGCGACTTTTTGGATGTTGGCAGGCCAAGGGTTGGACGATAAGCGCCGCTGCCTGGATGCGTTTCTTCATAGATGGCCCTCCAAAATCGATGCTTTCTTGAACAGCCTGGCCGTCCCCCGTTCCACTGGGGCCCAATCGGTGTGTTGATGGATGCCTCGCCCCGGGTAGACGCGCGTACAGGGGGCTGGCCAGGTTGATTTCTGCATAGCGTTGCGGAGCAGTCATGGATGCGCTGCAAGCGAATGAAGGCAAACGGGATTTGCACGGCCCCACGGTCGAACCACCGACTGTTTCGAAGAGCGGTTGCCCCGCTCAGACGTTGATCCAGCGCACGCGCCGCACGATCTGACGCAGCAGCGGTTGCAGCGCGGCGAACTCGTCGCTGTGAACGCTGAAGGCAAGCGCGAGCAACGTTTCGCCGTCGGGCGACAGGAGCCAGACCTGCCATACCTGGCTGTTGGTTTCGTCCTCGGAATAACGGATCGATACTGCTCTTTCGCCCGACGGCCTGAGGATCTGTAGCAGCTCGACGCGGGCGGGCTCGGCCGCGTATGCGTGCGCGGCGGCCGCCTGCGCGTAGCCTTCGAGGCTCTGGCCATTGGCCGCGAACGAGAAGAGGAGCATGAAGTTGCCGGCCGCGCTGTCCGCGGGGCCAGCGGCCAGGCCAAGCCCGATCACGCCATCGTCGCGGCGGTTGCTCATGGCCGCCACCACCCGGCCCAACCCCGCGACGTCGAACTGTTCGCCGTCGTACTTTTGGGCCGCGGCGAGGAGGGCCAAATCGGCCCGGGTGGGCCGCGCCGGGTCGAAGTAGCGCCAACTTTGCGGCAAGGAGAGCGACATTTTACGCGCTTCATCGTAATAGGTCAGCCAACCGGAGCTGTCGGACCAGGGCGCGTCTTCCGCAGCCGCGGACGGGGTCACGAAGTCGCGGTGCAGCCAGGCCAGGCGGCCGTCGAACTCGATCTGCCACCAGTCGCCAGCGGCATTCCTGCTGATGGCGGCGTACGCCTCCCCATCTGCCGCTCCGCCGATGGCCGGGTGGCGGGTGCCCGGCCGCGCACGCACGTTCATGTTGCGGTTGAGGGTCACGAGCGGCGCGGCGCGGGGCTGGTTGGCAGGGTCGTCGACCCATTGGAGGCGGCGCACGACCTCAAACAGCAATGGTTCCAACGATTCGGAATCGTCGCCCCAAAGGTCGAAGGTAACCGTCAGAAAGGTCTTGCCGTCCGGAGAGGGCAGGACGACCTGGCGGCCGCTGACAAGCGCGTCGGGGATGGTGACAACCCGGTCGCCAAAAGCCCTCGATCCGTCGATCCGATATTGAATCAACGCGGCCTGCCCGCTCCAGGGCCGCAGACCGGGGCCGATTTCGATGCGCAGCGGCCAGGCAAGCCTGGACGCTTGCAGCCGGCCGGCCAGCTCGCGCGCGTAGGCCGCCAGCGTCCGGCCCCGGCTGGGGACGGCAAGGAGATGAAAGCCGTTGGTCTGCAGTGGCGGGGCGTCCGGATCGAAGGGGAAGCCCGCGCCGGCGAAGAGTTTTTCCCGGCCTGGCGGCGTCAGCGAATCGACGTAGCTTTTTCTCTCCTCGAGGAAGGCATCGGCGGCGGCGGCGGCCCCCAGCTGCGGACGCAGCGAGAGGAGCTCCTCGTGTGAGGATGCGAAGAGCCATCCATGCGGATAGAAAATCTTGAGGCCGTGCCGTTCGACTTCGACTTCGGCCCAGCCCTGAAACGGTTCCCCAGAAGACAGGGGCGTGTCTGCAGCAGGGAGCGCCAATGGGTTGTGGATCGATAGCAGCGGCGCCGCGGGCGCGGGAGTGCTGACCGACAGTTCTGATTGGGCAGGAGCGGGAAGGCAGGCGGTGAGCAGGAGGGCAGAGATCGCGACAATCGCCCGGGCAAAGGTACGGTAGCCGGCAGCCATGATCAGTTCTTCCACTCCTCTGTAGGGGGTTTGTGGGGCAAAGCCCAATCGCGCTCGGTCTGTCGGCAGGGCCGCTCGAGATTTGCCCGGCCCCGGCTCCGGCGGCTTCGCTGCCGGTCAGCGCAGCGTAGTTGCGGTTGGAGTTGAAGGGCGGGTCCAGTAATTGGGGTCGACGGACTCGGAGTTCATGCCGCGCATGATGTCGAGATTGTCGCCGGTCTACATGGTGCGGTTGGCCCAGTTGGGAGAGGTCATGGGTGGTTAGACCTCAGTTTTTCCTGACCTCCAAGAAGAACGCTCCTCTAAGATTGTTCAGTGCTGGTCCAGGTTTTACCTTGACATGCCTGGGCTTGAAATCAACGGAAAGGGTCTGATGGCCTACTTTTACTGCAAAATGACGAACCTCAGCCTGATATAATTTGTTGGCATGATCCCCCTTGAGTTCATTTTGGCATTCGGGACACCGAATCAAGGTGACCATTCCATCATCACGTTTGGCGCACAAAGCTGGAATTCGACATCTGCGATACTTTCGTACGGCTTTCCTGGTTCAGCTTCCCATGTGTGCGCTCAATTCGGCCCCTGGGGGGCCGCGCCGGATGCGGTCTTGGTTGCCGTCATGCCAGCCTACCATAAAGGCGTAGCCTAAGAGGTGCCGGCGGCCCTGGAGGCTGATAACTGACATGTTGAATGGCTCGCCTTCGAGACCGTCGCGGTAGCCTTGCAGGTAGTTGGCGGCGAGATGACTGGCGTAGGTTTCGGCGCGCTCGTATAGGTGTCTTCGGGTCATGTCTTCGAGTCCATTGGCATGCCTCGGTCTCCTTCGGCTGTTTTGGCCTGTGCAGGGACCAAGGAAACTTCATTGCGCTTGTCGTCTCTTTAATCCGGCCGCCCCCCGTTCCGCTGGGGAGAGTCGACCAATGAGATTGTCAAGGCCCCGGGGTGAACGCATGTGCGCACAGGGGGCTGGCCGGGATGGTCTCAGCGCGTAGCGCAGCAGCTGGTTCATTTGGACTCGAACAAGGGGTGTCCTCGCTTTACAACATGGGACCACTCTCCGGATGTCTTGTGCTGGGTGGAAAGCGGCTTGTCGTTGCTGGTCTTGACTGATGATGATACATCAGATCGCAACCCCACCGCCCTATCTCCGCATCAACTTGAACTCATTTCCGATTCGTCGACAAATCTGTCGATCAGTTCAGCAAATTCGTCGTCAGTGAGATACCGAATTTTCCACTGACTGAGTGTGCTGCGCGGGATACTCAACTGCTCGGACGCGCGGGTGATGGTCATATCCGGTCTACTCAAAAATTGAAGGGTGTGAGCGATACGGGCATTGCTGTACACCCTTCTTTGTTTGTCACGGCGGAGGAGTATTTTTCTTGCCATAGTGAACAGGCGCCCTGTATCTTTTCGTGCGAAACGTATTGTTGTCTTTCACTTCGCTCATTCGCTCACGCCTTCTGCGGACGCTCATGGCCAACTACGGTATTCCGGATGGACGTCCACGGATTCCGAAGGAAGACGGGGCCGCGAACACCTTCGACCACGGTGGCAGGGAGTCCACATCCGCGCGTTCGGGGAAACCCGCGCGGAGGCGGGCGGTTGCCTCTTGTCTGGCGGCCCATCCCAGATCGTGTGGGAGTCACCGGGGATAGTCATCGCTCTCCCGTAGCGGGGTCGGTCCCGGCGGCATTGCGCTGCAGGCAAGGGCCTGGCTGTTCACCCGGCGCGGTCTTATGCTGGAAAAGCTAATCCGGGGTATCGAAACGTTTGGCGCAGAACGGCGGCAGGGGATCGGGATCGGTAGCGAGCACATGGAGCTGGCCGTCGCTGTAGCGAGCCGTGCGGCGCTGCGCATTGCAGCCGATGCAGATCTCGACCCGCAGGACTTCGCCATTTTCGCCGATCTCGTTGACGGGGCGCACGGTCTGCCAGCCATGAGCCCGTTTTGGCATCACGCCCTGCTGTTGCTGGGCCTTCGGCTGCGCGCCGCTACTGCGCACCCATCCCAACAGCCTCTTCAACATAATTGCCTCTTTGCGCTAAGCGGTCACACCGCTCAGAATCTCCTTCCTGGCCAGCGCTTCAGGCGGAACCTGGCCACACATGCACCACCAAATAAGGAGTATGATCTCCACAGCGTTGCTTCCCTTGCCGCCGGTTGGTGGACTCTAGTGAACGCCTGTACAGGCAACTTTTCTACAGGACCGAAACAAGAGTACCCCAAGCCCTCACCTACCGTTATGGAGAAATCCGTGGCGGCGCTCCTACCCAACACGACTGCCCCAAGACTGAGGACGGCCGCGACAAGCCCAATTGCCCGGCTGTCCTCACATTTCTCTTGAATTATGCGCTTCTCCTTCCTATCCGCTTGTCCTAATCCACTCTGTACCCTCTTCAAAATCACAGCCGCGCCAGCCTTCGAGGGCATAGTATGCCGAACCGTCATGCCAGATTTCGTACACTATAGTAGGTCAGCCCGGATTCAGGATCGTGTCGAACATGACGCAACTTGTGTGCAACCGGGAAGGCGTCGAACTGCCTTAAATGGTGTAGCATTGTCGGCTTTTGCAGTAGCGCGAATCGACCGGCAGGGTCCATCTGCAGAAGACTGCAGGAGCCGTCTGGCAAGTTGTGCGCTCCCTGCGCTTCCCTTATTTCCTCCAGCAATTCAACCCGACGTGTCAAGTTTTCGACCTGCGCGGCCAGCCGGACGGCCAGGTTTTCATCGTCTTCGGCGTGAAGTGGGGCGCTGAGATAGATAGAGAAAATGATAAGAATAATGGCGACGAAGATTGCGATTGTTCGGGATTTGGCGGTCATGGAACGGGCTCCTTTCAATTGAATTGGAACGCCTTTTCAATGGTTGCGCCTGTGAATTTGCACCCTTGTTGTCGTTCGGTGTCCTGGCCACGATGTCCGGCGTAAGCTCCTCTTACGCCAGCAGAGTGGTCGGCTGCGACGGGGATGCGGCTGATGAGTTACATGTTGTCTCTCCTTTCGAAAAGGACGCTTGAGCCCTTGCCTGCGGCTTACCCTTCGGCGGGCTTCCAGTCGGAGCTGCCGTTGAACTCGCAGCCGTTCCAGCCCTCGAAAACGTAGGCCCAGCCGTCGGCATGACGCGCTACGTAGAGAACCAGAATCTGTCCGCTTTCCTTTTCAACGCGCGCGGAAACAAGGCGGTGTTCGGTCGGAACCTGATCGAACTCGCCCACGAACTTGACGATCGATTCATTCTGAAGCGTGCTGCCGCCGCCAAACGCGCCGGTCTCGGCAAGGAGGCAAGTGCGACCCTCGTCGCGGTCCCGCGCGCCCGGCCCGTCGTAGATGGCCTCGAGGGTCTCGACGCGGCCGAAGAGTTCGTCCACGCGCTCGGCGAGCAATATGATCAAGTTTTCGCCGTTGCTTTCGCCGTGCGCCCTGACAGGAATGTCGACAAATATGAGAGCGGCAGCAGCAAACAAGAGGGAGGCAAGGATGATGAAGCGGGTGTTCGTGGTCATGGGTCAGGTCTCTCCTACAGTGGAGGGCAGGACACGGAATCGTCCTCGTGCATGTCGTCAGGGGACGAGATTTTTTGGAGCTATAGGGCGTATCTGGCCGCCTCGTCCTCGCTCAACGCTCCTTGGGATATCGAAGCCTGCGGGCTTCTACGTGATGCCTGACAGACCGGGTGCGGTGCTTCTCCTCATGCAGAGACAAGGTCTATCTTCTTCTTTCACATGCGATTCCGTTGTCGTCGTAATCGAGTTCGGTGCGATAGCATTGATGATCTTGCGTCATATTGCTCAATCTCATTTCATGGGCATCGAAGCAGTTTATGGGGCAGTGGGATGGCAGTGTCGGAGATAGTGTTGGAAATGGTGTCGACGTCGACACGGGTGGGGGCGGGGGCGGGAGCACGGCGGTGTAGCCGAGGCTTTCGATGGGGCCCTCGACCTGAACAAAAAGGGCGTAAACCCAGGCAGTGCCGGCGACGGCCTCGATCTGCCACCAGTCGTCGGCTGGAATCCTCCCGGTGATGCGGAATGTATTTCCAGCTGCAGCTGCCCCTACGATGGGAAAGTCGATGCCGGGTCCGCTGCGCAGGTTCATATCCGCTGTGAGCCTGGCGACCGGATAGGACGACTGCGTTTCTGTGGAGGATTGGATTGGGGGAGCCTGCGCGTCGGCCGATGAGTAGCTGTACGCAAATGTCGGGAAAGGTGTCGGCGTCGACGCGTACGCGCCTATAACGCCGATGCTGTCAATAGGGCCCTCGACCTGAACGAAAGGGGCGTAAATCCAGACAGAACCGATGGCAATCTCGATCTGCAACCAGTCGCCGGCTGCGTTCTTGCCGCTGATGCGGAACGTGTTCCCGGTTAGGGCCTTGTCGACGATAGTGTAGTCGGCGCCTGGTCCGCTGTACAGGTAGGTATACGCTGTGAGGCTGGCGACCGGATAGGGCAGTGGCGTATCTGTAGGCGATGGGGTTGGGGGAACCTGCATGGCGGTCGGTGTGGGTCTGGGCGTGTCGGTCGGCGAGGGCCTAGGCGTGTCGGTCGGTGTTGCCACTTCGACCAAGGCGGAGGGGGCGGTGGGCGGCCTGGTTGCAGTGGGATTTTGCCTGTATGTCGGTACCGTGTTCACAGAAGGCCCGACGCTTTCCTCGTTGGGTTCGAAAGTGTTGACTATCCCCAAAATGGCGGCGAATACTATGAGCGCCGTTACTACGATGCCGAGATTTTTGAGGAAGTCCATATTCAGGCGCGGGAGTTCTTGCACTGTCGTGTCTCCGGTGAGAGTGTACGGTCCTAATTCCCCTGCTTGCAATAGGGGCTTTTGATGAACTCATAGCCCTTCCGTGTAACGAGCTCCCACACCAATTTCAAGCAATAGCTGGCCGTCGGTCGGATTCAACGAGAATCCACATGGAGTCTTACGCCAAAATCAGTTGGGAAAGGGCATGGAAGAGCAGTCCTTCCGTTTATAGACATAGGTCCAGCCGCCCCCCGTTCCACAGGATGGAGATAAGCCAATGCCGTGTCAGGGCTTCCGGGGTCAACGCTTGCGCGCACGGGGGGCTGGCCGGCTCTTTGGAATGAACGGCCGCCTCCCGTCAACATCGTACGGCCCACCCGGTTGTCGGCTGCCATCGAATCTTTCGCTGCTTGCGACTACCAGTCCAGATACTCGACCTGATTCCCCGCGTCAATGCGGAAGACATATGGCTTGCCATTGGCGTAAGCCGTCCTGAATTGAATGCGCTGCTCGGTGGGCAGATATGTTACATACACCGGCTGCCCTACCGCCGGGTTGAAGCTCTCCTCCAACACGACGGGCGGCGTGCCGGGCGGGTACCGGGTGGCCAGGCTCGCAACCGTGGGCAGCAGGCCCGCTGAATGCGATTGCCCTTGCCCGACGTAGTAGCAGTCCAGCCCTTCCTCCAGCGCGTATATCCGGATCGGCGTCGCAAAATGCGTAACGACCTGCAACACGCCGGGCGGGAGCGGTTCGCTGAGGAAGCCGTTGCCGTTCTCGCCGACTGGGCACCACAAGTGGCAGTCGTTGTGTGGTACGCAAGTGGCACAACAGTGGGCGCGACTGGTACATCCGAGGGCAGCCCAACCGGTGTCAACGGCGAACGCAGGCATCGAGACAAACAGTGACATGAAACCAAAGGTAAGCGCCAGGGTGATACGAATCTTCATCAGCTTTCTCATTGTGTGAACCAATCCGGCCGCCCCCCGTTCCACAGGTGTCAATGCGAATGCAGTTTGGCGTTAGCCAGGATGTTCCCAGGTTGAACGCTTGCGCGCACAGGGGGCTGGCCGGTCATTAAGAATCTACCTCTACCCACAGGTCTGCAACGCCCCGCAACACAACCTGATAGCGCGGTCCGGGCTCTGCGAGTAAGCGAATGGATTTGAAGCGTGAAAGCAGGCTGGCAAAGGCGATGCGCGCTTCCAGCAGCGCCAAGGGCGCGCCAAGACAGTAATGGATGCCGCGGCCGAAGGATATGTGGCTCTTGTCCTTGCGAGCGATATCGAGAACGTTGGGGTTGGGAAAAATTTTAGGATCGCGATTCGCGGCGCCGATCAAGGCGATTACCCGCTGCCCGGCGCGAAACCGTCTGCCCTTGTACTCGGTGTCTACACGAACCACGCGTATGTTGAACTGTACGGGGCTGTCATACCGCAGCAACTCGTCAATGGCCGAGTCCATAAAATCAGGTCTGTTTCTGAGCCGCTGAAGCTGGTCGGGATGTCTGAGCAATGCCAGCATGCCGTTGCCGATCAGATTACGCGTGGTTTCGTTGCCGGCCACCAACAGCAGCAAGAGCGTTGACAGCAGTTCCTCGTGGGTGAGCCGGTCGCCCTCCTCCTCCGCAGCCAACAGGGCGCTGAGCAGATCATCTTGCGGCGCCCGTCGTCTCTGCCCGATGATCTCTTCGAAGTAGTCGAAGACCTCTGCCGTCGATCGATGGACGCGATCGATCTGTTCCTCAGTAAGGACCGGCTCGATGGAGAGCGCGACATCGTCCGACCAGGTTTTGAACCGCTCCCTGTCCTCTGCCGGTATGCCCAACATCTCGGCGATGACGATGATTGGAAGCGGGAATGCAAAGTCTCTGATCAGATCGATGCGGTCTCTACCGGCAACTGCGCCCAGAAGTTCGTCAATGATCTGATGGATACGCGGAGCCAGTTCGGCGACGGCCCGCGGGGTAAAGGCCTTGGAAACAAGCGACCGCAGCCTGGTGTGGTCTGGTGGGTCGAGATCGAGCATCGTCCTGTACGGTGTGTAGTCGAAACGGTTTTCTCCGCTGGAAAAGCGTTTGTGGTCCAGAAGGACCCTCTCGGCGTCCTCGTATTCGGTCAGCACCCACGCGTCGATCAGCCTCATGCGGTGAATGGGGTCCTTTAGGCGCAGCTTCTCATACAGGATATATGGATCGGCCATGACCGTACGGGAGGCCAGGTCGTAGCTGACTCCCGACTCCAGCCTTTCCCAGGCAAGCAGGGCCCTCTTCGCTATCGGGGTCAAAGTAGTTCGAACAACCCCTGGCATACGCTGGAACATCTCGAAAGCCTCTAACAACAGTGGACCTGTTCCGTCTTCGTGGAAAAACTGTTCCTGCCTCGCGCCATTCGCGGCACACTGCCGGTGAGGGGGCCGGGTCGGCAATTTGATAGATATTCGTTTGCAGATGGCCACCTGCGTGCTGTTGCGATTCCTGTCTTCTACTGCGTTTCACTTACCAAGGGATGGAAATCAGAGGCCCCGCTAAGAGCAGATATGTACAGATTTCCATTTGCACATAAGTTCATCCTTGATTCCCTATCGCCATGCGCAGCGTTTGTGCTGGCGGTTGGCAACCACATTGGCCTGCAGTTCTGCAAAATGGGGCTCAATCATCAAGAGCAGATGGCGGACCCCCGCCGTCTGCCAGAAATTTGTCTATGCGGTCCGCAAACTCTTCTTCGACCTGGTACCGAGTCCGCCATTGGTTCAGAGTACTGCGAGGAACGCCCGCCTTCTCCGATGCCTGCTGTTCATTGCTGAGTCCGCTCAAGATCTGTAAGGATTGTGCTATCTGTTTGTCGGTGTAGATGTGCCGCATCATCTTGGGTGGAAAGTTCAAAACGCGTTTCTTCATGTCCTATCTCATTCCGTCGGTTGCAGGCTTCATCTGGTCTTGCGGCTGTCACACAGTGGATTCGTTGCTCTTGGGCGTTCTGTCCTGCCGGCGTTGTCGTTACTGCTAACGCCGCCGATAGCGTTGCCGAGAAGATGATTCACGTGCGTGTCCATCTTCATTCACAGACCGTGAAACGTTAAGTATACAGTCCCCAAATGTCATTAGAATGTCATTTAGGGTCAACCTTATGCCAGTATTATGTCAACTTGAATATATTGGGTAGAATGGAGACGGGCTGAGGCATTCGCCCCGCCTATCAGGGCTTGCATCCAGCCGCCGCGCACTAGTTTTGATAAGGGGAGATGAGATGAAGCAACCAGATATTTTGAAACGAGAAAATGAAGCTCTACGAGACCGCCTGTCGCGGCTGAGCAAGGCCAGCCTGCAGATCAACGAAAGTCTCGACTTTGATGCCGTTCTGCAGAGCGTCCTCGACTCCTCTTGCTCGCTGACCGGCGCCCGCTGCGGCGTGCTCACGCTGCTCGACGAAACGGGACAAGCGGCCGACTTTCTCTCCTCCGGCATGACGCCTGAAGAGGCCCAACGCCTATGGGATCTGCCCAATGCGATGACGCTCTTCGCATACTTGGGCGCCATCCCTGAACCCTTACGCATTCAGGACTTGATCGGCCAGATCAGGTCTATGGGCCTGCCCGAGCCGGAACTGCCTGCGGTGGTTACCTCTCCGGTCTCCTTCCTGGCCGCGCCCATCCAGCACGGAGGAGAGCGGGTCGGCAACATCTTCCTGGCCGTGACGGGCGCCGACCGGGAATTCACTTCTGAAGATGAAGAGACCCTGGTCATGTTTGCATGCCAGGCCGCGCTCGTCATCGCCAACGCGCGCAGATACCGCGACGAGCAACGGGCGCGAGACAATCTGGAAACCCTGATCAATACCTCGCCGGTGGGCGTGGTGGTCTTTGATGCGAGGCTCGGTGTCCCGCTCTCGTTAAACAAAGAGGCCAGACGTATCGTCAGCCACTTGAAAATGCCGGGGCGCTCCCTGGAGGAACTCCTCGAAGTGATAACCTTCCGCCGCGCGGACGGGCGCGAGATCTCCCTGGACGAGATCCCGCTGGCGCGGATGCTGAGCATCGGCGAGACGGTCCGCCTCGAAGAGATTGTCCTGCAGGTCCCCGATGGCCGCAGCGTGACCACGCTGATCAACGCCACGCCGATCTTCTCGGATGAGGACGAAATCGATAGCGTCGTCGTGACGATGCAGGACATGACACCGCTGGAGGAGATCGAGCGGCTGCGCGCTGAATTCATGGGCATGGTTAGTCACGAGTTGCGAACGCCTTTGACCTCCATCAAAGGCTCGGCAACCACCCTCCTGGAAGAGGCATCCTCTTTGGACTCCGCCGAAATGCGCCAGTTCCACCGCATCATCTCCAAGCAGGCCGACCACATGCGCAGCCTGATCAGCGACCTGCTTGACATGGCTCGCATCGAGACGGGCACGCTGTCGGTCTCCCCGGAGTCCTCGGATACAGCCGCCCTGGTTGACGAAGCTCGAATCATGTTCGTGAGCACGGGCTACAGGCACAGCATTCAGATTGACGTCGCACCCGACCTGCCCCGGGTCATGGCGGACAGACGCCGCTTCGTTCAGGTGCTCAGCAACCTGCTCGCCAATGCTGCCCGGCATTCGGACGAGCAGTCTACCATCAGGGTGAGCGCAATGCAGGAACAGTTTCAGATGGTCGTCTCGGTCGCCGATGAGGGTAAGGGCATACCGGCCGAGCGCCTGCCGCAACTGTTTCGGAAGTTCTCCCGCATCGACAGTGAGGACCAGCAGGAAGACCTTGCAGGGGCGGGACTGGGCCTCGCGATCTGCAGGGGTATCGTGGAGGCGCATGGGGGCCGTATCTGGGCCGAAAGCGACGGACTCGGCCAGGGCGCGCGGTTCATATTCACCGTTCCGGTCGTCGAGAGGGAAGATGTTGGAGGCGCGGCCGAGCCCGTGCCGTTAGGCGCAGGAACCGGGAAAGCAGAAAAAGGGCGGACGCGCATTCTGGTAGTGGACGACGATCCGCATGCGCTCAGATACATCCGGGACGCTCTCGCCAAATCAGGCTATGAGCCGATAGTGACCGGGGAACCGGAGGAGGTCGACCGCCTGATTGAGGAGAAAGGCCCTCGTCTGGTCCTGTTAGACATGATGCTGCCGGGAATCGACGGGGTCGAGCTGATGAAAAGTATCCTGAAAAGGAGTGGACTGCCGGTCATCTTCCTGTCCGCCTACGGACAGGAGAGGGTGATCGCCAAGGCCTTCGACATGGGCGCCACCGATTACGTGGTGAAACCCTTCGCGCCCACGGAGCTGGCCGCGAGGATCAGGGCCGCCCTGCGCAGGCACGCTGGAGCAGGCATGTTCATGCAGGCTGAGGTCTATCAACTGGGGAACCTGGCCATCAACTATGCCGAACGCAACGTTTCTGTAGCCGGACGTCCGGTCGTGCTGACCGCCACAGAGTATTCGCTGCTCTTTGAACTCTCGACAAATGCCGGTCTGGTGATGACCCACAGCCAACTGCTGCGACGGGTTTGGGGTGAGGGGCATTCCGGTGACGCGGGGTTGGTCCGAACTGTCGTGAAGAGACTCCGCCATAAGCTGGGCGACAATGCTCACAACCCCGAATACATCTTCACCGAACCTCGCGTCGGTTACCGTATGAAAAGAGCGGAGAGAGCGGAGCCGGCGGGTCCCTGAGCACCGAAATAATAGTGCATGGCCCTTGTCCGTCCACCCTGCAACTGCTAGCTGAAGTGGCTTTCAAGCGTCTCTTCGATCCAGGTGCGGCAGAGGTCGGACATGGTTGTCTCCTGTGCCGCGGCCAGCTGCTTGAACTTACGGTGGGTGCTGTTGGGCAGAAGGACGACAAGGCGGCGTATCTTCTCGGGGGGGTCCTCAACGGATGTTTCCTCCTCCCCCGGCAAAGCGGCTGTGCCGTGGTCGATGTAAGACTCGACGTCGGCAGCCGGTTCGGGTTGCGGCCGACGCAGGTTGAATCGGGTTTCAGACATGGCGCAGCTCCTTGATCAGTTCGGCAATTTCGAGAGCGGCCGGGCTGTCCGGCGCGTACTCCTGGATGCTCTGGGCCTGGAGCATCGACTCGGCAAAGGCCACTCGCTGTGTGATTTCGGTCTCCAGCACCGGCAGGGGCATCTCCAGCAGCCGCATCTCCCGCCCAAGGATGGTGCCGGCGATTTTGCGGGAAACAACGAAGTAGGCGCGCAACTCCGGGCGAAAGATGCGGGCCTCTTCCACTTGTCCGACTGTACGGTCGGAGGCCCAGGCCGACAAGGCAGAGGGTTCGATGGGGATGACAACCAGGTCGGCGGCAATCAGGCAAGAGCGGGTGATTGCGTCGTCGCGCGGTGTACCGTCGATGACGATCCAGTCGTATATCTCCCGTTGGCGATCGACCTCCTTGTGCAGGTTCTTGCGCGGCACTGCAAAGACGGAGAAGGGCTGGTCCTCGCGCAGAGAGGACCAGGCGTTGGCGGAGGCCTGCTGGTCGGCGTCAATGAGCAGGACGCGCTCGCCGACCTGGGCGAGACCGTAGGCCACGTTGAGCGACAGGGTGGTCTTGCCGGTGCCTCCTTTCTGGTTGAGAAAAGCGAGTACGGTCATTGCCGGATGCTCCAGAGGACCTCAATGCTGTCATGGATCAACACGGATCCATGAGCGGAGATATCGCCATTGGCGGTGAGGCGTTCGGCCTTTGCCGGGGCTGGCGTTCGTTTGCCGGTTGTAGAGGGTATTGGTGATGGGAGCATGTGTGCGTTTACTTTGTGTGGTTATGAGTAGTCTTTTGATGACTACACGAAGTAAGAATCCGCCAAAGCACTCGACGGCAATGTGTCAGCAAGACTTGGTTGCGGCGGACTCCGCGAGAAGAGCAGGGTCTGTAACCTCCTGCAATTGCAGCATATATTAACATATGGTAACAGATAAATATGCACATCAGAAAGCGTCCTCCCGACCGGGCCCGTTTTTGGCTCCCCGCGCGCTTGTTTTTGCGCGAATCCATGCGCCGCTACTATGCCGTTCAAACATGGGGCGGCATGGGCGCATGCGAGCTGCCGCCTTTGGGCCGGCTGACCAGTGGTGGAAGCAGCGAATGTCGGTCAGCCGCGGCTTGGATGGGGTCGCGGCGAAAACAACGGCAGTTGTTGGCATTCAGGCGGCAACTGCTTGCATGTTCCTGAGTGCGCGCGCAGCATCAAAAGTTTTTTTGCGCCTTTCTACCTCTGGTGAGAATCGGCGCGAATGCGGCATCGTCTGAACTGTTATACCTTGCGTCTCGCATACGCGCCCGCGGGGGGTCCGGACCCGGGGCAGCAAGCGCACGAAAGGCCCTTCCGGCGAGACCCGGCGAGCCGGAAACAGGGCCGAAGGGCGCCGCGGCCCCGGGCGTTCTGCGTGCGGCTTTGTGCGCGCTTCGCGGCGCGCCTGCGCGCGGCATTGCCGCGCGCAGGCAGACCCGCACAAACCCATGCGTGGAACAAGGACGAAGCCGGCGCCGGACACGGGAACGACACAGGATGAGGGCGGGGCCAGACGCACACACGCACGCGAGTCCGATCGCGGCAGCGAAGGACCGAGCCGGCCAGGGTGCAGGCACGGAGAGGGGCCGGGCCAGTCATATGGGCGGACGCGGACGCGGGGTTGCGACGGGCGCACGCCAGGGCGCAGGGACGGCGAGGTACTCCTCGCTGGCCCACGGGCGATAGCCCGCCGTCGCAACGCTGGTTGGGTTGGGGCTTCGTCGCCGTGCGGATTTGGCTTGTTTTCGGGGCTGCTTTCGGCACAGGCGCGGGCGCCGAGTCGATGCCAGTCAGGGTCGCATGGCCAGCCGGCCGGCGCGTTCGCGGGACCGTATGCGGGTGCGTACGCGGTCGCGGTCGAGTCTCGTTGCAGGTGCGGTTGCGGTGGTGGGGCGCCGGCGTTTTGGGGGGTTGGCTATTGAGCGGCAAGGGTATTGGGCGTCGGCCTTTCCCGGGCGGAATCATTCCCTATAATGCCGCGTTATACAAAGAAGGGGGCGCGGAATCTCGCGCCCCCTGGTGCAGCCGCTTTTTGTGGCCCCGGTTCTTTGTCGTGATCTGGCGGCGCACTTTGTATAACGTCAACGTTATAGGGCCGGAGACTCGCGCGCCGGAGCTTGCGACGGCGCCGAGGCGAAGGGAAAATGATGACGCCCGGCTTGGCTGTGCGGCCCTGTTCGGCGCGGGGCAATCCATCGCTCGTGATCTGTGTGCGTGCGCCGAGCGTGTGAGGAACGAGCCGTGAGGCGCCGCTCATGTGCCGCATGTCCTCTTTTGTCTTTCATCCGTGGTGGTCGAATCGGGTTGTGTTCGTTAAATCCTGAATTGTGAAAGTCTAAATCTCCTAAATCGACTGAATTGCTTAAATCCTCTTTTTCCAGAACAGAAGGCCGGCTCCTGGCTGTGAGCATGGCGTGGCCGGCGCGTGTGCATGTGGGCGTGTGGGCGCGTGCGTATGTGTGCGCACGTGATCTTGTATTTTGTGGTTGTCTTGCGCGCGTGGCGTTGTCTGGCCGGCGTTGGGCTTGCGTGCGTCGCGTTGCGATTTCGGCGTGGGGCGCGTGGTTGGTCCGGCGTTGTCTCGGAGCGCCTGGTTGTCGGGTGGGCGGGTTGCGGAGCTGCTGTGTGTGTCTGTATTCCTGTGGTGTCGGGGTTGGGTTTCGTTACGCGTGGGGTGAAGGTTTCGTGCCGGCTGCGGGCGCGTTCTGGAAATTTTGTGCGTCTGACTCTTTGGTCCTGGAGGCTCGCGATAGTCCCCCGGCGGTTGGGGGAGCGGAGCGGGGCGGGCGGGCCTCTTTGGTTCGTCCCGACTTTGACCTTGACGTTGGGGGGGGAGAGTGCAGAGAGGGGGGCGCTCGGCGCCCCCCTCTCTTTGCTCGCTGCCCGGCATAGCGGCACTGCGCACGGTACTCCGTGCGATGACGCTTTGCCGGAATAGCAGCGAAAAAAGAAGCCAGGCGCAGCCTGTCCGAGCAGTTTCCGGGGTGTTCCCGGCGGCGGCGGACGGCCCACATTCGATTGAAAAGCCGGCAGCCGTTTTCGATTATGGCCTGAATCGCTGAATGGCCTGAATCGACTGAATCCTCTTTTCCCAAAAGAGAAGGCCGGCCCTTTCCTGGTTGCAGGGCGTGGGCGGCGTTGTGCGTGGGCGTGCGTTCGGACGTGCGTGTGTGCCGGCGTACTGTGCTTGTCGTAGTGGCGCGTGCGTGGTTGGATGTCTGGCCGGCGTTGGGCGCGTGGTAGGTGGTGTGTCGTCTCGGCTGTCGCGTGTGGGTTGGGCGGGCGGGTTGCGGAGCTCTTCCGTCGGTCCTTGTTCCGGTGGGGGTCGGGGTTGGGAAACGTTACGCGCGTGGTGACGGTTTCTGTGCCGGCTGCGGGCGCCGCGGCCGAGTGCGATCGCTCTGTGGGAATTTCCAAAATTTTCGCGACAGTCCCCCGGTGGTTGGGGGAGCGAAGCGGGGCGGGCGGGCCTCTTCGACCTGCGTGGTCCAGCGGCGCAACGCTGGCGGGGGCAGCGCCCCCGATGGGCGGAAGGGCCGGCCTAGTTGCGGGCGTGGTGTGTGCACGCCGGCAGGCTCAGGGGGAGCGGAGCGGCGGCGGGAGGGCCTGTGGGGGGATGAAAGGGGGCGGCGGAACGCACCCCTTGCCGACAGCTGGCGGCAGGTCCACGCGCCCGCGTCTGCAGGCGCGCTTGGCTCGCCAGGAGACGCCGGCGCACGATGCAACTACACAACCGCGGCGATGCACGATTGTATCTGCCAGGCGCAACGCATGGGCTCAGCAAGGCCGGCGGGCGCTTTCGACGCCCTGCCGCCTGTGGCGGGCTGGGGCAAGCGCTTGGGGATTGTAAGGTCTCATGGCGCCTGAAGGCCTGGGAAAGGCGCTCAGAGCGCTTCCTGTGGCGTCTTGGTACCAGCTCTCGGGGCGGAAACGCTGATTCCTCCGGTTGCGGGCCGGCTTGAGGCCGGCACGCCGGCCCTGGCGGTGACGCACGCCGGCCGGCCTGGCGCCTGGCGCCTGACCTCCACTGGAACTCGCGCAATGCCCTTCTGCAGGAGTTGGGTGGCCGGCGAACAGACAGAACAACGGCCACGGCCGCTGCCGAAAAGTCGACAAGCGCATGACCATCCGGGCGGCTGATCGCGATGCTGAACGCGGGACCGGTTCCGTTCGTGAGCGTCGGATGCCGGCGTCCGCGTGTAGCGGCGGCTCTGTGGGGGAGAGCACGAGAGGGGAGAACCCCTCTCGTCCGCCCGCCGCCCCGGCTTGGACCGGCTACGGGGAGGGCGGCGGGCGGGCCCTGAACCGGCTGGGCTTGCTCAGGCGTTTACGCTTCTATCGAAGGCGGTGTTCGGTGTTGGACTGGGCAATCTGCATGCAAGGCCTTGCAATCCGGGCACGCCGCGGCCGCGTGTAGGCGTAGGCCCACACGCGCGCAAAGAGTGGGGGATGATCTTGGGCAAGATGTCGGGACCGGGGCCGGATGCAGTGGCCGCGGCATGGCCCAGGACAGGGGGGTACTGCGTTCAGCTGGTGCCGGCAGGTGGTCGTCTGCACGACTGGCGGCGACGGTTCTGATGGGGGCGCTGATGGGCCCGGCTTGTCAGTCGTTAGTGCGGCCTACGGCGTGTGGGGCGGGAGCATGTGCCGCCACTCGTATTGCGGGCCTCCGGCCGGGGGCATGGCGGGCCTGCCTTCGAGCTGGACGTTGGCTCGGGGTTGGGACAGGCCGGCGCTGCCTTGGCGTCTGCTGGCATGGCCAGGCTTTCTTGTGCCTGGCCGCACCTCCTTGAGGGGATGGAGGGTGGTCTGCGGGCTGCGCGTTTGGATCAGTTCCGGGGGGATTGGCTACATCGAGTCATGTGTCGGCGGGATTCTGAAATTTTTCAAAAGGTCAGTGCTGCGGCAGCGGTCTCCTAAATAAAAGGGTTCTCTCGGCGTGGGGGCCTGCGTGGCTGCGGTTTCAGGGCTCTGGGGGTACAGATACCTGATCCGGCTGCTGGACGGCTCTGAGCGCCTCCGAACGGCTCTAAGCCGGCTGCTAGGTCGGCGGTGATACCAGAAACGGGTGATCTAGGGAGCTTCTCTATCGGGTATGGCACTCCTCATGTTAGCGGACTAAATGTCATTCCCGCCTCCATCTACTCATTGCCTCTTCTTATTTCGTTTTCTCTCCTGTATATCATATCTATACTAGTATTTACTATAATGCATCTATTAATATTTTATCATAATGAACATATATACAAAAGTGCTGAGCGCGTGCACACGGGTCTAAGCGCGGCGAACCGGCCAGCAATTCGATTGCACCATGCGGAAAAGCGGTTGTGCCTATCAAGGGGGCAAGGGGGGGAGATGCAACAGTTGAGTTCTCAGCCGTAGGCGGAGTCTCAACAAAGATGAAAGACGAGATCTGTTGGCGGTGTGGGTGAAACCAAGTCCTTCCTGACTTGATCGTAGTACATATAACCCGTAGTATAATTATGTGTTTGTCGTTGGGATATCAAGTAAATTACTTTCAGTAGTTGACAGTCGGCGGCGATACAGATCGTACAACTCTGTGTAACTTGACAGAAAGGCAGCAGCACCAGCTGTGAGACACGACGCGTTTTTCCGCAAGCATCCGGTGTTCAGGGGCGAAGAGTTGGCTGATCATCTCACCGCCAGCGGCCGGGTCGGGAAACGGTTGCAGGAATCTCTGCTTGCATACCATACCAGGACTGGACGCCTGGTTCGTGTCCGACGCGGGCTGTTCGCCGTTATCCCGCCGGAAGCCGACGGCGATACCTATCCCATAGACCCCTACCTGGTGACGTCCAAGCTAACGGCGGACTCGGTACTGTCCCATCACACAGCGCTGGAGTTTCACGGGCGTGCCTACTCACTCTGGCATCGGTTCACATATCTGGCGGCGCGTCCCTTGGACACGTTTACGTTCCGCTCCCAAGTTTTTCGGGGAACCAAATTTCCGGAAACTCTTGTGCGTTCGGGCGTGGAGAGTTTCGGCGTGTCGACGGCGGAGCGTGGCGGTATGTCATTGAAGGTCACGAGTCTTGAACGCACTTTCGTGGATGTTCTGGATCGTCCGCAGTTTTCTGGAGGCTGGGAGGAGGTGTGGCGCTCTCTGGAGTCGATTGAGTTTCTCGATCTTGACAGAGCCGTGGAGTACGTCCTTCTGCTCGCGAATGCGACCACAGCCGCGAAAGTGGGGTTCTACCTGGAGAAGCATCGCGAAGCACTGATGGCCGAGGAGCGCCACCTCACGGAGCTACGAGAGAAGCGTCCCCGTCAGCCCCACTACGTCGACCGGAGAAGCAGAGGGAGCGGAATTTTGGTGGCCGCATGGAACCTGGTCGTCCCAACAGAGGTAGTCGAGCGGTCCTGGGAGGAGTTACGATGAGGGTTTCAGCCGAGAGGCTGGCTGCAGATGCGGCGGCGACAGGATTTCGCCCGGATATGCTGGAGAAAGCGATCCAACTACTGGGACTGCTTGACGTCATGCAGAGCCATCCATCTTTAAAGGGAAAACTTGCGCTCAAGGGTGGGACGGCACTGAATCTTTTCGTATTCGACGTACCGAGGTTGTCAGTCGATATCGACCTGAACTATGTGGGCAGCGAAAGCAGAGAGACGATGCTTGAGGAACGCCTTAGAATTGAGGAGGCGATGCTCGCCGTCTTCAGCCGGGAGGATTTAAACGTCAGGCGTATCCCCCAAGAGCACGCGGGGGGCAAATGGTCGCTCCGCTATGCGGCGGCTTCGGGGCAGAGCGGAAGGATCGACGTTGATATCAACTACATGTATCGCGTGCCCCTGTGGCCCGTCACCATGATGGACTCCCGTCCTCTTGGCAGCTGGCGGGTATTCGACATACCGGTGGTGGATATTCATGAACTGGCTGCGGGGAAACTCACAGCGTTACTGGACCGACGACGAGCCAGGGATCTGTTCGACAGCTGCCTGCTTTTCTCCATCGATGATCTTGATCTTGCAAGGCTCAGAACCGCCTTTGTCGTTTACGGTGCGATGGCTCGCAAGGACTGGCGCACGGTATCGATCGAGGACGCATCATTTGACGCGTCGGAACTGTCCAGCCAGCTCGTGCCTTCGCTACGGCTTGAGGCCAACCAGGGTCTTGAAGCGACTAGCTACGGCAAGGCGCTTGCAGAAGAGAGCCGGGCGGCGCTGTCCAAGCTGCTTCCATTTGCGGAGTCGGAGCTTGCTTTCCTGGACCTTCTGCTCGACAGGGGGGAGATTGACCCTACGCTTCTGATTTCGGATGAAGCGCTGCAGAAACGGATTCAAGCCCAACCTCTACTGAAATGGAAAGCCCAACATGTGCGACGTCACAGAAGATAACCGGGCGATGGATGCATTTGGGCTGCACAGGCTCGCGTCGGTGCCTGTCGGGCTCACACGGAGGGAGAAGTGGGCGGCGGGTTGTTAATGGTCGTTGTCAATACTTGGGCGGAAAATGCAGGCTGCGCCCCGAAGCGACTGTCCTGATTCCGCTGAGGTTTTGGGTCTCCGTCGCCCCCAAACCGGTCCGATCTCCAAAGCGTTTGACGGTCCATCACGGTCTTGATAGCATGAAAGCTTACCATTCAAAAGAGACCCAGCGGACTGTCGGCCCCCGGGCCTGGGCTAGGAAAGGAGGCACCCATGGGCCGTTCCAACCACTCCCCAAAACCTACGCTCGATTCAAACGCGGATCCGCCGGCCGCCGTGTTTAACGGCAGCCACCCCTACACAGCCATTGTCGAGGCCGCCGGTTACGACCTTCACGTCCTGGCCTGTCTTTTTCCTCCCATGAAGCCGGACGAATACGAGGGCCTCAAAACCTCTCTGGCCCAGGACGGCCAACAACAGCCGATCATGCGGTTTGGCGATCTCGTTCTTGATGGCGTCCACCGCTTGGCCGCCTGCATAGAGTTGGAGCTTGAGCCCAAATTTGAGACCTTCTCAGGCGTCGGCAAGGAGCTGCGTGCCTATGTTCTCGCACAGAACCTGCACCGCCGCCATCTCAGCGTCGCGCAGCGCGCCCTGATCGCGGCTGAAATGGCGACCGGTCAGCACGGCGGCGACCGCAGCGACCAGGCCCAAGACGAGGCGTCCCCCACGCAGCGCGAAGCCGCCGCCGCGTTGAATGTCAGTGAGCGCAGCGTGCGCCAGGCGCGCAAAATCCAGGCCCGGGCCGACCCCGAAGTCCTCGACGCGATGCGAGCCGGCGACATCTCGTTAAACGCCGCCATCAAGACGATCGGCAAGCCGGAGCCCCGATCAGCGCGCGCGGTCGCGAAGGATATAGATGGGAAGCGGTCGACGGCCGATCTGCCCGAACTCGATCCATCCGCTGGCTACTGTGCGCAATGCGGCCAACGCGCCGATGCCGCTCTACTCGAGCAAGGTGTATGTCCCGAGTGCCGCACCGCTGCCGAAGCTCCGGACACCACGCCACAGCACGGGGCGTTACAACACTCTTCGGGCGCCCAAACAGAGGCCCCACAGCGCCGGCGTCAGAACGGCCCACACACCGTACTGCAACCCTCCGAGATTCCCTGGAGTGAGTTTTTCAAAAGAGTGGGCACCGACGTTCTTGAGGCCTCGCGCAGCCTGAGCCACGCACTGACCTCAATTCCGGCCGCTCAGATGGACGCCGCCATCGCTGAATGGTGGGCAGAATTGCCCACAGATGAGCGACATGCCAACCGCAAGGCCAAAGAGGCGTGGATCAATTTCGCACGCGATCTGCGTGCTTACAACAACGGCACGAGCAAGAGGCGCGCTTGACAGGACCTCCTCCGAGCAAGCGGCAAATTTGCCGCTTGCCCTGCTCCCAAATAGCGATCTCCGCCCACGCAGCGTACCCTCCATCCTGGGTATTGGCGCGCTCCGTATCCAAACGCCAGCAGCCCTCAGCAGAGCAGAGAAACCGCGCCGGATTGCAAGGTGTTGTAGTACTTGAACCCCTGAAAGAAGCTCATTGAACGCCTTGCAGCGCTTGAGCATTTCGCGGCCAATTGCAAGGAGTCCGGAAACCGGTCCTGACCGTTCCTTACTCGCAAACCGACACTAAGGGCGATGCAGCCATCTCGTCCACAGCTGCTTTCCTTCGAACCAGCCTGCCAGCTCCGGTCATATTTGCCAGCAGTTCTTGTCGGTTCTTCTCACGCCGCTACTCGGGAGTCTTGCTTTGCCACTCATCCTGCTCCTCCCGGTTCACAGCAGGCGCGCCGACCTTGAGCACGTCATCCCGCCCTTGGCCCTCGCCGCGACCTCCATTTCTCTGGGAATCTCCTCATCCGCCCCATACCCTTATGGGGTAATTGGGGCGGAGGTCCCTTATACTACAACCGCAATTCACGAATCTGATGTTTTTCCGGCGAAAATGAGGGTGCAAAAGCGCATTTTGAACAACCACGGAACTGCATAAACGGCCCAAATGCAACCACTTCTGCGCCTCTTTTTACTCTTTCGGTCTTCGGCCAACAAGAGTGCGGTTGTAGTACTAAGAGAGAGAGAAAAATCCGAACATTGTATGCGGTTGATCATAATCGTCAGAATTTCCGTGTGCCGCGTGTGCCCAGATCCTTGACTGCAGGTGGCATCTGGAAGTTCACGCCCCACCCACGCGACGGACAGAGTCTTGTCGACCGGGACCGGCGGCGGCCTTGGCGGCGGGCGTTGTCCTGTCAATATGGTGGTCTTGGAGATGGCTGGCGCATTATTGTTGCGCTGTTCGCCTTGACGATAGGGCGGCCGTGTGAAAATTTGGCCGCGGTCAGCCAGAAATGGGAAGGGTTCGCTTAAGGAAGGGAATCTGCCTATCAAACCGGTCGGCCGAGTTGCGTCGACCTTCACTGAAGCAGGCTCCAGGAGGAGGAAAATGTGTAAGCGTCTAATTCTGAGTAGATTGACAGTCGTCCTGACGGCCGCCGCCTTTTTTGTGTCCGGCTGCTATCACCATTTGACGTTTCATCCAAAGATGGATGATTCGGTCATCGTGCCGTGCCGTCAGGTTTCCAAGGCGGACCGTGCGGGCTACACGGTGGCGATGGTGGAGAGAGCGATGCGACTGTACGACGCCCAGGGGCGGGAGGCGACGGTGGAATACTACAATTCACCGGAGAGTGTGGACGGCGAGTGGTATGTATTCATCTTTGATGAGAACGAAAAGCTGATCGCCCTTGCGGTAAACCCGGATACGCTAGGTGAGGACTTGCGGGGCGATGTAGGGGTGGATTTCACCGGCTACCGGCACGGCGAAGCGATAGCCGGCGCCACCGAGGAAGGAATGTGGGTCGATTATTTCTTCCTCAATTCTGTCACCGGCACCCAGGAATGGAAACATTCCTGGGTGGTACGGCACGATGGTCTGATTTTCGGTTCCGGCTGGTATCAAAATCTGCCAGTATGGACGCAGGGGGAACCTGGGGAATAGGGGTTAGGGCTCGTTGAAGGCGCTGTTGCCACTACACTGATGCGATATTGGTTCTGGTACGGTTGATACTTTGCAACAGGGTAGAACATGCATCCTGCTGAGCAGGATCCTCAGAATGCACCGGCTGCGCTTTCCCGTCGAGGCCGGTCAACCTGAGCCGGTTCCGGCAGCAAACTTGCATTCTGTTCTGATTCCCTTTCCCCTCTGGTGAGATCGGAACTTTGCAATAGGGTAGAACATGCAGATCGACATGGCATAGCCTTCAACGAGCGGCCCGGGTGTCTAAGATGCGTTGAACCTGCTTGTTCGAGCGGAGTTCGGAAGCATTCCGATCGATCTCAGCACGGTCAGTTGTCGTAAACCCTGCGCACTCTCATGCCTTCTGTTCTGGTTCTCCTTTCTCTCTGGTGCGATTGACATCTTGCAACAGGGTAGAACATGCGACCTGCCAGGCAGGTTTGTAAGAATACCTCGGTAGCAGTACCTGTCCGTACTCGATATAACCGCCCTTCTCAGGGTTGTCATCCCGATCCATTTTCACCCAAAGACTTGCTTTTGTTCCAGTGCGGCCCTCCCTCTGGTAAGACGGTCATTCTGCAATAGGGTAGAACATGAACCCGGGCAAGCTAAGTTCTTAAGGTTACGCTGGCGCTGCTTGCTGGTATAGACTGCGCAGATGGAGGCCGCCATCGAGGAATGTTGAGCAGAGCTGCCTGGGGAGGAGCGACCCGCAGACGGCCCATTGCCGATCGGATCACATTCAAGCAAGCGGCAAATTTGCCGCTTGCCCGGTATCACAAAAAAACACACACACTTATCGGAGACGATGACGGGATTAACGATTTTTCCGGCAACGTTGCGCCCCAGGCGCAACAACGTTGCCGGTAGGAACAGCAACTCTGTTGCTACTGTTCCTACTGTTCTGACCCACTTGTTCCAGCTTATTCTTTCTCTGGTAATGGGCGTATTTTGCAACAGGGTAGAACATACCGTGCAACAGGGTAGAACGTAAAGTGCAACAGGGTAGAACGTAAAGTGCAATAGGGTAGAACATGCAATCAGGCGGACCACGCTTCCAATATCCGCCATCCGCGTTTGCCAGTGCCGGGTTCAACGGCGTCCCGTTCGATCACGATACGGCCGTTTTTTTCCAATGATGTCAACAGTCGATCTGTCGCGGACTGTTCGTTTCTGATCTGACTCGTGTGCTTGTCGCCGATTATGCCGTAGGCGAGTCGGTGGCGTTCAGCACGCGTCAGTACGCGGACTTTGTTGGCTTGGGGGTGACGTTCCTGGCCTCCGGTCAACACAGCCTCGGCGTGGTCCCAGCGCGTTGACGGCTTGCCGTTACGCTCAGATTTCACGTTGTCTTTTGTGTCTACGATGTGACCCTGGTCGTTGCGCAGGACTTCGGGCCGCGTGGCGTGGATACGGTATCCGCCGTTGCGCCGTTTGGCCTCATCCCACAGATAGGCCAGGCCCAACTCCAGGTCGAAGGCTGGGTCGCTAACGGTGCCGGCTTCGATCAGGCTGGGCTTGTCGACAGCCGGGCCGTGATCCGAGCCGCTGGGGAGCTCGATCTGGACAATCACAATGGAGTCCAGGTTATCGAAGGAGGGATAGCCGCGCACGATGGTCGGGCGCCAATGGTAACTGTCAGGCATCACGACTTCGGCAAGGTTGATGGCTTGCAACGCGGAGTAGAGCGAACGGGCATGTTTGCCAGGGCGGTAACTGGAAACTTCCCAGCGGCGGCCGTTGACGATTTTGGAACGGGAGGGCCAGAGCAGATCGCGGAGCTCCTTCAGCGACGGTCGCCACTCATAGCGGCCGCCTGGCCGCCGTTGATCGAGGGGCATCGACAGAAGTGAGAAGATGAGCAGACGTTTGTCTAGGCGTGCGCCGCGCCCCGGCTGCAGGCCGCGGAAGCCGGCGGCGTTTGCCAGCAGAAGCGGCGTAACTGGAATGTCCTCCTCGGTCAGAAGATCGGCGAACAACGGTAGCTGGGCCTGGGGGCTTTCCACGCGTCCAAGAGTCGGGTCTCCGTTGTCGAGGGTAAATGCGAGTTGTGCGGGCACGGTCGCCGGCTGCTGCGTGAAGAGTCCGCTGGGCATGATGCCGTTCTTGCGGGGCCGTCCGTTCTTTTCCAGGTCTGGTCTGATCTGTTCCGGGCGATGGAGCCATGCTTCGATCAGGGGGGCGACGGGGTGTTTTAGGCCGGCCTTTCGGCCTACGGCCAACCAGATTATGTGAAGGGCTTCCAGGCCTTCAGGCGCCAACTCTTCCAGTCTTACAGGGTCACCGCTCCAGGAAGCAAGAGGCCCCTCTTCCGTTTGTTCTTCCTTAAGGGTCATCAAAGTAAATTTTTGCGGCGTTCTCCTGACGACGGTTAGAAGAGTTTGCTGCGCCCACAACAGATCCACGACCTCGTCTATGCCTATGGAGGATTCCTTCAGTTCGGCGACGAGCGCCTTTTTGCCGCCCTCCGGGTCCAGCGCTTCAAGCAGCGCTTCGGCCCGGGCGATGAACTCTTCCACACTTTCGTTCAACCAGTGTTCTGCCCTGTCCAGCGCGACAGCCAGGTCTGCAATTTGGCAGTCTCCGCCGCCGGCCGCATCTACGTATTCAGTCCACCACTGGTTGAAGTTCATCCCTTCATCATCCTCCCAGTTTCTGCAGCCTGTTTTCGTCGCGAGGAGCGTCCGTTGCCGTTGCGTTTGGCTGCGCCTTCCCTGTCCTATTACGGCTGTTCGGGTCCGCCCCCGGGGCGGGCGGGGTGTTCTGGGCTGCGCTTTCCGTCGTCGGTCTGGCAATTGCTTCCCAGCGGCCGCCTTTCCCGCGGGCGAGATAGACGCCATGTTCCGGCTTTTCGCCGTAATTCACTTTCTCGCAGGTCAGTACAGGTACGCTTGCGCGCAAATCGGGCTGATTGTTCTTCGGCTTCTCCCCGATTTTCTCATATCCAATATGCCAACGAGTGCGGACCGCATTGTGCCAGGCGGTGGATCCTGAAAACTCGCCGGCCTTGTTGGTGTGGGCGATAAAGAGGGTGGCGCAGTCCCGAGAACGCCCCCATTCATCCCAGGAGCGCAGGAACTCATGGACAGAGCCGCGCTCGTTCTCGTTGCTGGCATAGCAGGCCGCCAGGCTGTCGATCACCACCAGCTGTGCACCGTGGTCCTCGGCCACCTTGCGCACCGCCTCTCCCGCGGGCAGGAGCTCGTTGCGCCGGTTGGTCAGTTCACCCGCCGGCGTTCCCCAACACGGGCCCAGGCCCAGACCAACCATGTCCAGCACCTGCAGATTCGGCATGTCATTGGACAACTCCCAGTTGCGCCAGTCGCCTTTCTGTGCGGCGGTTCCGCCGAAGCGGATCGCGGAGAGTCGATAGAATATGTCCGGCATCTCGTCTTCATACGTTGCGAACAGAACCGGCGCGCCGCGTTGAAATTCCTCCCCGATAGCTGGAACGCCCACGTCGGTGTTCTCCCTGCTATGGAGCCAATCCTTCGACCCCAGAGCGGGCGGGTGGGCGATGCCTGTGCAGAGCGCCAGCCCCAGCCAGGTCTTGCCCACACCGCCGTCGGCGAACAGGATCGCGGGGCGGCCTGACGGCAACCAGTTTTCGAGGATGAACGGACGCGATACGCGCAGTTCCTCCGGCTTCCAGTTGCTAATCAGGGCTCTGTTCGGAATGACGATTCGTTGGTCGATCAGCTGCCTGATTTCTGTCCAGGCCTGCTCCTGGTGAGCCGTCGCTTCTGATCGCAGGCCTGCGGCGATGTCCGCGCCGGTCCGCGCCGGAGAGGAGAGATCGTCACTGGTGGAGAGCGCGTCTTGGAGGACGGCCCTGGCGGCGGGATCGTCTTTGCCGGCTGCTATGGCCGCGCGCAGGTCGTCGTATGCCGCGGCTACGGGATCGGGTTGGATGTGTTCGGACTCGGCAGCGATCTGTATACGTCCGTTGCTTCTCTCATGCATGTTCAAGCGCTCGCTTCGGTCGTGGGGGCCGACGCCGGATCGTGGCCGGCCGGCAGTTTTTGGACGGTTACGTTGTAGCCCAGGTCGGCCCAGCGCTGCGCCGCCGCATATGCCGGCTGTGCGCCTGCTTCGTCGGCGTCGGGCCAGAGGGTAATTGCGTTGAAGTGGCCGGGTTGGATGCGGCCGTAGCTGGTACCGGCGCAGACGGCGACAAGCGCGGGCTCGTCGGCGTAGCGCAGGATGCGCAGGCCGTCGGCGAGGCCCTCGCAGATGTGCAGCTCGTAGGCTGCGACCTGTAACTGGTCGCGCCAGAGGAGGCCGTAGGCTGGCCCTGTGCCGTATGTACGTTTGTCCTTCTCGTCCGGCCAGTGGTGTGCTTTGCGGCCGGCCTGGTCGATGGCGACCAGCTGCACTTTGCGCGGGTGCGCTGCCGGGTTGTCGAGCGGACGCATTGCCATCGCCAGCGCGCCGGCGGCTGTGCTACCGGGTTGGCCGCAGGGGAATTTGGGATGGCTGCGGGCGAGCCAGCGTACTGCGTCAGGCAGCGGCTCACCGGCGGGCCACAGGCCGCGTTGCGCCAGCCACTGCGCGGCCGGATGGTTGGTGGCCGGTCCTGAGGTGGATGGCTGCGCGGCGGCCCACAGTTCGGCGGCGTAGGCGTTCGTATTTTTACTCTGGAGCGGTGCTGAGCGGCTCTGTGCATCGTTTTGGCTGTTCTGCGGGTTAAAGTGCCGATCAGTGCGTCTGGGGCCGTTCTGGGCGTTCCTTGCGCCGTGTAGCGGCGTTGCGTTCGCGCCCGGGGGCGGCTGGCCGGCGCGGAAGGCTGCGAAACAGGCATCGCAGCGGCATGCCCATAGGCCGGTCGCTTGTTGCAGGGCGTGGCGGATGGCGTTGGCGTCGCAGTTGTGGCTGTGGCAATAGACGCGCAGGGGGGCGTCGCCCGCGTGTTCGCCGTCACGGAATGCGAGGGCGTTCTTGCTGTCGCCACCGTGACAGAGCGCGGTCGATGTCCGGTACCATCCGCCGGCAGTGGTAACGGGGTAAGGCAGCCTGGCGGCTACTTCGGCTGCGGTGGCAATCGGGATGCGGTTTAGGAGTGCGTTCATGTGTGTTATGCTTGTGGGCGAGATCATCAGGGTCTCAAATGCTGATTGGGCCCCGCTCCGGCTGTCCCCCGGATCGGGGTCTTTACTTTTCTGCCGCAGACCATGGTCAACTTTACCCGGGCGGATGCCTGGGTGGACTATCCTTTGCTCTCCTGTTCCTCGACCCGTGCGGCCGCATGCAGCAGCGCATCTCTCACGAAATCGGAAAATCGTTTCTCGCTCGCTTCTGCGGCGGCGATAAGCCGGCGCTTTTCGTTGGCGGTTACGCCGACCGAAATCTGGGCCGTCTTTCTGTAGTCGGCCGACTGACTAACTCTTGGATTTTGTAAGACTTTTGGATTGTGTGTGCTACTTTCGTTTTGCATTGACGTTTTCCTTCCAGAGTATCTGCATTCGCTGTACGTCGTGCGTGATCGGGCTCAATATGGATCAATAGCATAGATTGGGAAAGTGATCAAGTGGGAATTTTGATAGGGATTCAATATAGTATGTGCTACTTTCGATGGGAACCGGCTACGCTCTTCGGAGTCTGTCATTTGGCAGAGCGCTCACTGTGAAGGGCAAGCGAATTCAGTATACTTTGTCTCCCCTTGTCGCTCCTCAGTTGCACGAATCCGCCGCCATCGTCCCCTTGTCCTGCCCTGCCCCCGACCAACGACCGGCCGGCAGCAGGTAGGGCCGGCTCTGGCAAGGGATCTTCATTACGGGATTCAAACGCTTTCCGCTCTTTCGCCGGCGACAGGTACAGCAACTCGTACTGTTGTCACTGGCAGCAATTCGGTTCGCGTCGGCGGAAAGTGCTTGAACCGCTTGCGGCGGGCGGCGTCATTTTGCCGTCCGTCCTGTATCAGGTTGGGTGTGCACAGAGAGGCCGCGGCATGCAGCGCCCATGCACATTACCTGACATGCGTAGCCGGGGGCGGATGTTACAGGCGATGGCAAGAATGCTAGTGAAATGGATATAAACATATATGTAGATGGATATATTAGCATTTTGCGTTTATCCGCTCATGTACTGGTTAAGCGCGACGGGGGTACAGCGTAGATGCATGTGCGGGATGGCGTTGCAAGGGCGAAAGAGGAGAGTTGGGCAGCAACTTGCGCGCCTGTATCGTACGAACAAGCGGCGTTGTATTCGCGAGATCCCTGCCCGGGCGGCTGGACCACTGTGGGCTGGCTGCTACGGATTGTGTTGCCTGCCGGTACCCAGAGCCCTGTAAGGACGCTTGGAGCGGCTGCAAGCGGTCATAAGTACGGCGGCCTTGAGCGAAAGAGTTCATTCCGGACCGGAGTCAAGGGCCAATTGGAACCGGGCGATCCGATGGGGCTGCAGGCTCCAGCCGGTGGCAGGTCGTACATGCCGCGACGGCTCGTTTGGTTCTCGGATTAGATCGCTGACGGCCCCACTGGGTCCCAGATAGCTCCTGTACCTGGTCCCCGTCGTTTCGAACGCCCCGGACGGCGCAGTTCCTCTTACTTGCAGCTGCGCAACTTATGAAGCGCCTTCCCAGGGCGTTCCATACTTTCTGTTAAGCCGCGACTTGATCGCGGCACGCGGTTGCAATCTCCCCCCCAAATTTTGCGACATCGATTTTGGCGTGCGCCGGCGGCCCTATCGGAACGGGCCTGGTTCTGCGCGGCAACCCGCGGTCGCTTCGAAGCGCGACTGTCGAAGGCAATATGACTATCACCTGCCGATAGTCATGTACGTTTTTGCGGCAATCAACACGGGCAAGGGTGATTGTCCGGCAGGTCATATTACTTCGTCACGAACAGGCGTATGGTCGAGCGTACTGGCGCTGGGCAGGCGACAGCGCTTTGTACCAGAGGGGTGGCGGCCGCGATCAGGGGCGTCCGGCCCCGGAGGGGAATCCGGCGAAAGCCATGTGACGGTTGGGTGACGATTGGCACTGACCGGCGTGACTGTTTGACGGGTAAGTTACTCAGGCAAGAAGAAGTCGAGAAGGTGACAGGTGGCGAAAATGCCTGGTTCCTCGCAAAAATATCTAGAACTGAGGAAAGTCTATGAGGCGGATTCGAACGCGGCGATCGAAGAAGATCGTGATCGTCCTGATGACACTGACCTTATTGTTGGAAGTGGGTGGAATCCTGCCTTCGTCCATCTCTTCGGCCGGCGTTCGCAGTGTTTATGCCCGGGAGAACAGCAAGGTAGTGCCGCCAGACCCCGAAGAGCAGCTATTGCCCGCTGATCCAGGGGAGAATCCCTTCACAATACCCATACCCGAGCGGCCAGACCTCGAAGAGCAGCCATTTCCCGGTGATCCAGGGGAGAAGCCCTTCAAACCTGAGCTGCCGACGGCCACGCCTGAGCTGCCGACGGCCACGCCTGAGCTGCCAACGCCTACGCCTGAGCCGCCCACGCCTACGCCTGAGCCGCCCACGCCTACGCCTGAGCTGCCGACGCCTACGCCTGAGCTGCCGACGCCTACGCCTGAGCTGCCGACGCCGACGTCCGAGCTGCCGACGCCTACGCCTGAGCTGCCTACGCCTACGCCTGAGCTGCCGACGCCGACGTCCGAGCCGCCCACGCCTACGCCTGAGCTGCCGACGGCCACGCCTGAGCTGCCGACGGCCACGCCTGAGCTGCCAACGCCTACGCCTGAGCCGCCCACGCCTACGCCTGAGCTGCCGACGGCCACGCCTGAGCTGCCGACGGCCACGCCTGAGCTGCCAACGCCTACGCCTGAGCCGCCCACGCCTACGCCTGAGCTGCCGACGCCGACGTCCGAGCCGCCGCCGCCTGAGCTGCCGACGCCTACGCCTGAGCTGCCGACGCCTACGCCTGAGCTGCCGACGCCGACGCCTGAGCTGCCTACGCCTACGTCCGAGACGCCAGACCCCGAAGAGCAGCCATTTCACAGTGATCCAGGGGACGAGCCCTTCAAACCCGAGCTGCCGACGGCCACACCCGAGCTGCCGACGGCCACACCCGAGCCACCTACGCCTACGCCCGAGCGGCAAGACCCCGAAGAGCAGCCATTTCACAGTGATCCAGGGGACGAGCCCTCCAAACCCGAGCTGCCGACGCCTACACCCGAGCTGCCGACGCCTACACCCGAGCCGCCGACGGTCACACCGACGTCGACAGCCACGTCCGAGCCGCCGACGGCCACACCGACGTCGACAGCCACGTCCGAGCCGCCGACGGCCACACCGACGTCGACAGCCACGTCCGAGCCGCCGACGGCCACACCGACGTCGACAGCCACGTCCGAGCCGCCGACGGCCACACCGACGTCGACAGCCACGTCCGAGCCGCCGACGGCCACACCGACGTCGACAGCCACGTCCGAGCCGTCGACGGCCACACCGACGTCGACAGCCACGTCCGAGCCGCCGACAGCTACGCCGATGTCGACAGCCACGTCCGAGCCGCCGACAGCTACGCCGATGTCGACAGCCACGTCCGAGCCGTCGACGGCCACACCGACGTCGACAGCCACGTCCGAGCCGTCGACGGCCACACCGACGTCGACAGCCACGTCCGAGCCGCCGACGGCCACACCGACGTCGACAGCCACACCGATGTCGACAGCCACGTCCGAGCCACCGACAGCAACGCCCGGTTTAAGAAGCAAACAGATGGTCTCATCTGAGCCGACGGCAACGCCCGGGTCGAGCGAGCCGACAGCCACGCCGACGCCGATGCCGGACAGGGCCGTGCTGGAGGCGCTCTACAATAGTGCGACGGACGGGGCCAACTGGACGGTGAGGACGAACTGGCTGAGCGACCGGCCGCTTGGTGAGTGGCATGGCGTGGTGACGGACGCTGAGGGTCGGATCACCGGGTTGTTTTTGCAGAACAACCGGCTGGAGGGGACGATTCCGGCGGCGTTGGGCGACCTGAGCAACCTGGCGGCCCTGTACCTCGCGGGCAACCCGCTGACAGGATGCGTGCCCGCTTCGTTGCGAAACGTGCCGTTGAACGACTTTGCCGTTCTGGGGTTGCCGTTCTGTCAGCAGTAGTCGTTTACATCATCGTGCCTGGATGCACAGCACAGGTTGCGGGCGAGGGACGCCGGCGAACTCCGCGCGGCAATTCGATTTCGGTAGAGAGCGGCGGCAGCTGATCAATAGTCGGAATTACAGTTCAGGCACACCCTTCGCATTCACCACATTTCCTCTCTTCAGCTGCGGGCCAAGCTTTCTGCGCGCTGCGCCGGTCGTGCAACAGGCGGTTGAAGGCACGGGCAGGGACGTCGAAGGCGGGGATGCGCTGAGAGGAGGCGTGAACTCCGATGCAGGTTGTTGGCGTTACGAGGTGAGTTATAGTTGACGGGAGGGGGCATTCCGGCGACAATTTGCGCCGAAAGGCGGCTCCGGAGACGCCAAGGAGCCGGGCGGATGGACAGGCGACATGGGAGGAGATCTGCATTCGACTGTCCTCGTTGCGCGGGCGGCAAGGGGTTTTGCGTGAATTGGTTGAGGGGAAGCTCCGGTCTTAACAAGGCTTGGAAGTTTCTGCAGTATGCTTTGGGCGGCAGGCGCCCTTTTCATACCGGCGGGCGGGCTCGCAATGGGGCGGGCGGGAGAAATGTGAATGATTGTGAGGCGGCTGTACGACAGATTTCTGGAGGAGATACGGCTCTATCGCGATCGAAATTTCATATTGCGTCTTGCCGGGCAGAGCCTTGTTTTTATTGGGGTGCTCCATATTTATTTGCAGAAGGGTTCGCTGCCGGCGCCGCTGCTTCTGGTTGGGGTGTTGCTATTCAGCGTTTTATTTTGGCGCAGGACAGTTGGTTACACGTTGGCGCAGCGGCATTTGTATATGGGGACACAGGCGGCAATTGCGGGCCTGATGGTGTTCCAAGAGTTTATTTTTGCTTATCTTTTTCTGGTTCTGGTCGGGCAGTCGGTGCTCATGTTTGGCGTGCGGAGCGGTCTGATCTGGGCTGTGACATTGTATTTGATAGCGCTGGCTGCCAACTGGCTTCATCCTGGAGACGGCCTGTTAGCGCCTGCGATCAGGACGCTTCTGGTCACTGCCGGGGTGGTCATCACCGGCGCCATGGGCAGCAGTATGGCGCGGGCAAGGCGGACGCAGGACAGGGTGCAGAATTTGCTGGCAGAGCTGTCTGAGGCTTATGAGCAGCTGCAGGCGCTGGCTGTGCAGTCGAGACGGTTGGCTGTGGCGCACGAGCGCGACCGTCTTGCCAGAGAGCTACACGGTGTTCTGGGACAGAGGCTGACGGCGTCGATTGTGCAGTTGGAGGGCGCGAGCCGACTGATGGAGGAGGAGCCGCGGCGAGCGGCGGGGATGGTCGAGACTGCGCGGGCGCAGCTCGGTACCGGTCTGGAGGAGTTGCGCAAAACGTTTGAGGAGCTACGTCAGTCTGACCAATTGGATGCGGCGCCGGTCGAGGAGACCGAGGCAGGGCTGGGGGTGGACAGCGAGGAGAGGTGAGGGGGAAGGCGCGGCGTTCGCCGCGCCGTGGACGCCCTGGTCATGCCGGCAGGCCGTGTACTGCGCCAAAATTGGAGAGACAGCGAATGACTGTGCGGCGGCTGAAGCACACATTGTCGGATAGGAAACGGTTCTATCGCGATCGATATTTCCTATTGCGTCTCGCCGGGCAGGCGTTTCTTCTGATCCCGATGCTCTACGCAGGCATGCAGAGGGGCGCCCTGCCGGAGCCGGTGCCTCTGGCCGGGTTGTTTCTTTTCAGCGCTTTTTTCTGGCGCAGGCAGTGGATCGACGCGTTCGTGCAGACGCATTTCTACATGGCGATACAGAGTGTGATTTCCACCGTGGTGGTGTTCCAGGACATTACATTCACCTGTCTGTTCATGGTTCTCGCCGGACAGGCAGTGGCGATGTTCAAGACCCGGACAGGCCTGATCTGGGTTGCGGTATTGTATTTGATCGTACTGGCGGCAAACTGGCGTCATCCTGGAGACGAGATGTTTACGCCTGGGAGCAGGGCGGTTGTCGTCGTTGTGCTGATGGCCATATCCGGCATCGTGAGCAGCAGCATGGCGAAGGCTAGCCGGGACAAGGAGAGGATTGAAGGATTGCTGACGGAGTTGAGCGGGGCCCATGCACAGTTGCAGCGGTATGCCAGGCAGACCGAATTCCTGGCTGCGGCAGCCGAGCGCGAGCGGATCGCGAGGGATCTGCACGACACGCTTGGGCACAGGTTGACGGTGTCGGTGGTGCAGCTGGAGGGCGCGAACCGGCTGATAGATCTGGAGCCACGGCGGGTGGCGGGGATGATCGAGGCGGTGCGTTCGCAACTCACGACGGGGCTGGAGGAGCTGCGGCAGACCCTTCTGGCGCTGCGCGGGCGCGGTGTCAACCGCGACAAACTGATGCACTCTTTGCAACAGATCGTTGACGAGTTCGAAAACGTCACCGGGATTGCGTGCCACCGGCAACTACCCGAGATGCTGCATGCGTCGTTGTCTGATGAGCAGTGCACCGCGATATACCGGATCGTTCAGGAGACGCTGACCAACGTGCAGAAGCACGCCGGGGCACTGAATATCTGGGTGGACCTGGAAATGGGCGAGGATTGGTTGACCTTGCGCGTACGCAATGACGGCCGGGACTTCGACCCGTCGAGCGGCAACGGGTACGGGTTACAGGGAATGCGGGAGCGGGCGGTGCAGTTGGGCGGCGCTCTGCGCGTGATCACGCCGGCGGAGGGGGGCATGTTGGTGCTTTTTGCCCTGCCTATCGGAGACGGGGCGCGTGAGAAGGACGCGGCCGAGCCGCGGCTGATCCAATATGAAGTCGAGAGCGGGGTCAGATGAGCTGGGCGGGCAAGGAGGCACGGTTTTGCGGCGGGACCGTTCCCCCGGTTTCTCTTCGTTCCATGAATCGTTTTATTCAGAACGCTGTTCCAGAGGAAGATCGCTCGATGGGGCACTTTTTCAACGGCCGCGCGCTCGGCAGATGGATAGGCGACAGATTCCGGGAAAGGACTCGAGCCTATCGCTGGGAGAATTTCCCAATCCATTGCTTGGCACAGGTGGTCGTCGGTCTCATGGTGGTTCACTGGCGGCTCCAGTACGGTTCACTGCCGGAGCCGGTTTATCTGATTGGCGCGCTGCTTTTCAGCATTTTGTTCTGGCGTGTGCCGACAGGCGATTTCCGGCGCAACCAGCTGCATCTGGCGGGGCAGACAGTGATTGCCTTCCTGGGATTTGTCCAGGAGTTTCTTTTCATCTATCTGTTTCTGCTTCTGGTCGGGCAGGCGGTATTACTATTCAAAATCAGACCCGCCCTGTTCTGGATTGGCGTGTACAGTGCGATTGCGGTGTGGGGGACGTTACTTCATCATACCGGCGGGCCGTTACTGCCTGCGGTCAGAGCGATTCTGGTGGCTGTCGGCTTCATTTTCAGCGGTATATTGAGCAACAGGATCGCGTACGAGAGGCGGGTTAAGCAGGATATCCGAGGTCTGCTGACGGAGATATCGGAAGCGAATGCGCGTTTGCGGGAGTACATCGGGCAGAGCAGATTTCTAGCTGTGGTGGAGGATCACAACCGGCTCGCGCGCGAGCTGCACAACTCCCTGGGGCACAGGCTTACGGTCGCGATCGTGCAGGTGGAGGGCGCGGGCCGGCTGATGGAGAAGGATCCATCGCAGGCGGACACGATGCTCAAGACGGTGCATGGGCAGCTCACGGCCGGGCTGAATGAGTTGCGGGATACGATAAAGGCGTTGAGCACACCTGAGATCAACGCCGACAATCTGGCGCCGGCGCTGCGACAGTACATCAGTGAGTTTTCCGGGGACTCCGGCATCGCTCTTCATGTCCAACTGATGGATGTCCCCGGTTTTGTGTCCGAGTCGGAGTGCCTGACGGTGTACCGGGCGGTGCAGGAGGGGCTGACGAATATGAGAGAGCATTCCCAGCCCGTGAACATATGGCTGAGCTTGGACGTTGGGGATGATACGATGGTTCTAACGATGCGGCAGGACGGACAGGAGTTTGACCCGTCGATCGGCTACGGCTTCGGACTGCCGGGGATGCAGGAGCGGGCGCTTCAAATCGGTGGGGCGCTGGAGGTGACGAAACCGGCGCAGGACGAGGTCCTGGTGATCTTCACGCTGCCTGTCGGGGCGAGGGCCCGAGAGAGGGTGTGGTCGAATGGTCAGAGCTCTTCCCTGTGACCGAGAGCAGGGCCGACATCTCAGGCGCGCGGATGTGGTTGTGAATGTTCGCGGCAGTGCCGGCGCGCACCGATTTGCGCGCAGGGGTGGGCAATGGCGCGACCAGGCCGTGATGTGCTGACTGTTCTTGAATATTGGCGAAGATGCGTAGGTCTGAAGTATGCCGGGATACGGGGAGGGGCCGCGCAAACCCTGCGGCGTTCTGAAGACGATCTGCCTGCATCACAAGGAGACGGAAGCGGAGCATGTTTGAGAAGATCTCACTATTGCTGGTGGACGATCAGGAGCTTTTGCGCGATGGGATGCGGATCATCCTGAATCTGGAAGAGGACATGGTCGTTGTCGGCGAGGCGGGGAACGGTCAGGAGGCGATCAGCCTGTATGACGAACTGCGGCCGGACGTGGTGTTGATGGATGTGCAGATGCCGGTGTTGAACGGCATCGATGCGATCCGGTTTATCTGCCGGCGCGATCCGACGGCGAGGATCATCATTCTGACGACCTTCGATAACGACGAGTATATATTTGAGGGGATCCGGGCCGGCGCGCTGAACTACACGTTGAAGGCGACGTCGAGCGATTATCTGGCCAAGGCCGTGCGCACGGCCTATCAGGGCGATTCCTGGCTGGACGCATCGGTGGCGCGCAAGATCGTCAATGAATTTGTGCGTCGGCCGGCGCCCGCCTACAAAGCTTCCGGGCTGGCGGAGCCGTTGAGCGAACGGGAAATAGAGATTCTGCGTCTGTTGAGGAACGGTTGCCGCAACCAGGAGATCGCCGCGCAACTCCATCTGGCTGAAGGGACGGTGAAGAACTACGTTTCGGTGCTGATGGGGAAACTCAATGCGCGCGATCGGACGCAGGCTGTTTTGCGCGCCAGAGAGTTGGGGCTGGTGTAGCTCCGGACCTACGGCACCGAGGCCGGCGGCATGCCGGCATCCACGACGTGCCTTCCAGCGAATAAGGCTCCAATCAACCTGCTCCGTCGCTATGGCGCTGGCAGTCCGGAAGCGGATCGGGATCGGTAAAGACGACAACATCTCTGATGACTTGTCCGCCCTTGGTGGTCAGCCAGCGCCGCCGCCGCGCGCCACATTCGCAGTGCTCGATTTGTTCTGCCATGCCGTTTTCATATTTGTGACTACGCTTCACGGTCCATTCGTGCGTTGCCATCGTTCGCGGTGAAAAGGTCAAAGTTTTGTTCCTCGTGCGCGATGCCGCTGGCCGCTGGCGACCGGAGCAACTCTGACGCTACACATTCCTAGCGCTTCAACCGTTGCACCGAGCGAGCTTCCCCGCATCTCATTGCTACACGTATCTCCTCCAGAACGGGCAGTGCCACTGCTGCCACACGGTAGCGCCGCGGCATCGACGCAGCAGCCTTTCTGTATCTTTTGCGATGGAATTGAATCAGGTCGAGGCGGTCGGACCTTCTTCTAGTTTGAGCCGCTTCTTATGATCAAGTGACCTGGGCGGCGGTTCAGATCCCCTCCTTCGGCAGGCGTCCGGCCGCCCTCCGTTCCACACAAGTTATCTTTTGCCGGTGGACTATGTCCGAAGAATTAGGAGTGCAGGTTGACGCCCGAAGGCGCACACAGGGCTGGCCGGATTCCAGACGGTGCCGGTTGAATCGATGCAAACCCGGTCACTTTCGTTCCCCGGAACGGGGAGCGGCGCAGACCGGACAGGGCTTCCGGGAACGGCGCTTGCGTGTCCAAAGGGCTGGCCGGGGGTCTCCTTCTTGCCACCATTGTCCTCCCAAGGACCTGTGACAGGCAGGACGATGGGGATGGAATGCGGCTGAGCGGCCCGTTTGTTGTGCGTCGCGCGCGAAGCGGCGTTGTTCGGGTTGCAGAGATTCGCACAGCGGTCCCGCCCGTTGACGGGGCGATTTCTCTATTTGGTACTGCCTTTGCGTGCCCTGTCTTTCCTCCTCGATATATGCCACAAAAACTGGCCGCTCCCCGTTCCACATTTGCACGCCAAACCAGTGTGCTGCAGGTAAATGGGAAATGGGTTGGGACGCTTGCGCGCACAGAGAGCTGGCCGGGCGCCGCCTCATACTCTGTCTTCGTTCTGCTTCCTTTTTCGCAGCCGCGCGTTTTGCCCGTGCGGTTTGCATCTCCATTTTGGGGTCGTTGCCCTGCCGGCACTGTCGTAAACGTTGTCGATGGCAGCGCCGGGAGAATGGCCCGCTTGCGCGTCCGTCTCTGTTGACGGGCCGTAGTCTTCAAATAATACAGCACCAAAATGTCAATAACGTGATAATTGCTTACTTTCTCGCGTCAGTATTGTGTCAATATACCAATAAGTGGTAGGATTGGGCCCGTCCTGGTCACACGCGTCCCAAATTAAGGCGCGCGCACAGGCTTTTCGACGGTTCTAGATGGGCACTGCCTACTTTAGAGGGGTGTGAAATGTATAATCTGCAGGGAAAAGCTGTGTTTGTCACCGGGGCAGGGGGTGAACACGGAATTGGACGTGCAATCGCACTCCGGCTCGCAGAAGATGGAGCGGACGTCGCTGTAACTGATATCGTCGAGAAACCGTATCCTGAAGCCGAATGGAGCGGTCTGCCGGCCCTAAAGGCGGAGATCGAAGCGATGGGGCGCCGCTCTCTGGCGTTGACCTGCGACGTGACCAATGCCTCTTCGGTTGAGGCCGCCATGCAACGTACCGCAGAGGCCTTTGGACAGGTCGATATCCTGGTCAACAACGCGGCGGCGCGCGGCGGCGGAGACCGTGTGCCCGTCGTCGACCTGCCGGACTACGAGTGGGACCGCGTCATGGCCGTCAATCTGAAGGGGACCTTTGTCTGCAGCCGGGGAGCGGCGCGTCACATGATGGCCCGCGGCGGCGGCCGCATCATCAGCGTTTCGTCGGTTTTGGGACTGCGCGGAATTGCCCGCTTCGCCGCCTACTGCTCTTCCAAATTCGGTATCGTAGGACTGACACAGGCGCTCGCCCAGGAGTTGGCTCCGCACGGGATCACTGTCAACGCCATCTGCCCCAGCCTGACCCCCACCGAGCGGGTCGGCCACATGGTCAACCTGTTCGAAAACCCTCAGCTCGAAGTGAAGGAAGCGACGGACGCACTTCTGTCCGGGGCCGCCGGGAGTACGCCGATTGGCCGCCTCGCGCAGACCGACGACCTTGCCCACGCCGTCTCGTTTCTGGCATCGGACGGCGCCGATTTTCTCACCGGGCTTTCTCTTCCCGTCACCGGCGGGTCGTTCATGCGGTAGGAGACGGAAAACTCAGCCAAATGGTTCAATGCCATCGATATTCAGCTCGGACACGATTGCATTTCATACGAGTCCTGCTCGATATCCAATCCGGCCCGCCCTCTGTGCGCGCAAGCGTCAATCACCTGATTCGGTTTACGGTCAGCAAGAATGTAGGGGTGGAACGGAGGACGGCCGGACGACACACACGGAGAAGAGGATGAGCTGCCAACCCTGGACCCGGGAGCAGGACCTGGCAGTCCTATATCTCAAGATTGCGTATGGAGACGAGTTGAGGCGTTTTCAGAATTTTCCAGCCGTCTTCGCTCTCGCCAAAGGAATGAATCGTAGTATAGAGTCCATCTACATGCGCAAAGCCAATTTCGATTCATTGGATCCTGCAGTTCCTTGGAAAGGGTTGAGTAACGCAGCCAAACTGACCAAACTGACTGAGAAGATTTGGAACGAATACGAGCATGATCCCGACCGGGTGCTGTGCGAAGCTCGAAGAGCCTATCAGGGATTGGCGGGAGCATCTCTGTGAACCTGGGCAAATGCGTACCAGTTGGCGGTATGAGATGGCTGGATTGGGAGGCATCTCCTTCACGCTGAAGCGAATCGCCACTTTCGCTGAGCTGGCGACCCTCCTGCAGGCGACAGTTGTTGAACTGAACAGGGAAGAGGTCTTAGGAGGGTCATATGACCAGTACACCTTCTTCCTCCTAATTATGGCCTCACCGCGCAACAGAGCCGGTTGCTGCGTGAACAGCACCGGCACGAGTCAGGAAGTGGAGGTTACCGTGACTGGACCGCGAGCGTAGCAGATCCCGCTCGTAAACTTGAAATCACGCTGGCCAGCCCCCTGTGCGCGCAAGCGTTCAACCCGGGCCTTATGGTTTCCTCGAGCAACAGCATCTCACCCAGTGGAACGGGGGGCGGCCAGGTTCTATCAACAGGAGACAGAGTTTTGGCACAATTTCCCGGCAGCGGCCACGCATGGCAGCGGGTCCAGATTGCCTCCGACTATGTCGGCGACGACGGCAGCGTCGAATGGATCGAAGTCTGCATCTACTGCTACGCCGAGCGCCTCATGGCCAAACACCCCAACGGCTAGGCCTGCGTCATACGGACCGACCCAGACCCCCTGCCCCGGCCGTGCATAAGAGATTCTCGGGAATCCGCCATCGTGCGGGGCAACCCCAGCTGACGGCAACCACCGCGGCCGGCAAAGAGAATGCAGTTGAGTGGAAAAACTCCACCGCGAGGACGCAAGAGGCTGTGCCTTGGAAACCCCATGAAGATTGGCGAAAGCTTCACCCCTGAGACCATGCTCACCGCCGCCCAGACCTTGCTGGATTGCGCCCAGGAGCAGAATAACAGAGACGAACAGGAGCCTCCCACCCGCCCGGCCAGCTCCCTGTGCGCGCAAGCGTTCAACCCGGGTGTCCTGGTATCAGATCTCCATTCCTCCCCGTGGAACGGGGGGCGGCCGGGCTACAAGCGATAGGAAAGGCAGAAATGCACTATGCACTGCGCTCGCCAGAGACACCTTTGTCTGACCGCCAAGAGATTGCCGCTCGAATCGTGCAAGCGGTGAGGGACGGGAAGCCAGAATCTCTCAGAGGCGACCCGAGGGTCATTTACGTCTGGGAACAAGCCGCCCCCGGCGTCTACTGCTTCTGCATTTACTGCAATACAGGGGTGAATATACGGGAGGACGGGGAGTGGAGGCATTTTTGGCATAATCATCATCGAGGAGGCGTCAAGCAGCGTCTTTGTAAGCAAATTGCGCAAATCCTCGACATGACACCCATTATCGGTCATGCGCCCCGCCCAGCAGAGGACTAATCCGTGACGGCCCCCCACTGGGCCAACCGCATTATGTGGACCGGCGACAACCTCGACAGCATGCGGGGCATGAACGCTGCGTCCGTCGACCTCATCTACCTCGACCTGCCCTTCAACTCCAACCGCAACTACACCGCGCCGATGGCGGCAGCCACCACATAGACAACCTGCAGTTCCTCTGCAACGCGTGCAACAGCAAGAAAGGTGCCGGCACCCAGGCCCGACTCATCGCCAAACTCAAAGCCGAAGGCATACTCTGAAGGAGGAATCCATGAGATTTCGTTTAACGTATGAAGGGATTTTGTATGCTTCCCAAAACACAAGTGACAAGAAAAAGCACAAGCACTGCATACGAAAGAGTTTCCACCCACAATTGAAAAATATGTGGGAGAATCACCCTCTACTATCCGTGCTCAAAGTGGCTGGAACATTAGAAGAGAACTTCGACATGATGAGCACACCATCTGATTTTTTTGCTCGGTTGGCTCCAGAGAAGAATCAACTCAGACCGCTTAACCGCGTCATTTCTGAATATTCATGTTTCTGGAGGGATGACTACAAGTTTGTGCCATTAGTCTGTAAGTGTTTTCGGCTTCAATGTTCATTCGATATTCTACTGTTAACTGGGACTCGACCAGGCCCTCCCACAGGAGACCTCGACAACCGAGTAAAGACTTTGGTTGACGCTCTAAGAATGCCGGCACTCCAGGAATTGAAGGGAATTGAAAATCCAGCCCGCGATGAGAAGCCGTTTTTCTGTTTGCTTGAAGACGACGCTCTCATCACTTCCTTTAAGGTGGAGACAGATACCCTATGGGCCGCAGCTCCTGCCCCACAAGACGACCCACAATATGTGAAGAGCGTAATTGGAGTGACCCTTCAGCCTTCTCTGGGGACAGCATTCAATCTGGGATTTGCCTAATCCTTCTGCAGGGTGTTCTCGGCCTCCTTCATCCCTACGCAGGAGACCCACCCGGTGAGCGCCAAAATCAAAGTGTCGATTGCCATCGTCCTCGGCATGATCAACACCTTCTAGCCGCCCGCCGCCCTCCACGCCGCCCAGGACGACGACACTCTCAGCGACCAGCTCGCCGAACTCTTCGAACGGGTCGAAACCCTTGAAGAGATATGGCAGGCCTAGGGCGCGTCCGAACTGCCCGACAGCTCCTGCGCCCTCCTTCAGTCCCCTATGCCGCCCCCCAGCCGCCGTCGCGCTCGGCTGGCCCGGAGCCGAAAAGTTCACCCGCCCCGTCAGCGCATCATTGGAGCAGCCCGGCAGCATCCATGGTAGAGAGGGCATGGCTCGATTGAAGCAGTGCCGTCCGCGTGTTTGACGATGAGGGGCGGACGGCCACCGTCTCGTTCCCAAACTCATTGCCCGTCTTAAGCGGGGATTGGTTGGTCCCGCATGTCGTTCCCGACAGTTCTTGCGGGTCTGATGTCTGACGGCTGCGGTCGTGATATCGGGGGAGGGCTACGATTTTGCCTACGATTTGACCTGGCGGCTGCAACAGATTCCTCCTCATCGCCGGCTGGGGCGGCCGTGTTGGCCGCTACGGACGGGAAGGTCTCGGGTAACTTGAGACTTGGGGGAAAGCGCTTAGAGCGGCTTCTGTGATGTTTTTCGCCCGGCTCAGGCGCTATCCAGCCAAGTTGGCGTTGGGGACGCGTCGCCTGCGGTCTACCCCGGCGTGGGGGCAACTGCAATTGGTGGCTGGTGGTTAGCGGCCAGTGGCTAAGTTGAGGTCTATCCCCGCGTGTGCGGGGGAACTATGCTAGACAGACCTTGGCACCGAGAATGTTCTGCTCCGCCGGCAAAGCGGGCAAGCGCTTGCGGCAGCCGGCTGCAGTCTGCATCTCCCATCATGGGGGGGGGGGGGGGTGTCAGTATTGTGTCAATTTAAGTTTTTTCGCGTCATTATCATGGCAAAACGAAACATGCCCTGCGTGCGCAGCGTCACCAATGTAGCCCCGGAAACCAGTTCACTCGTGCAGACGGGGAAACAAAGGAGACACTATCATGATGTAGGTACGCCTTTGCGCCGCCCTCGCAGTCCTCATTGCCGACCTCGTAAGCCCAGCCACTGTTTTCGCCGGAGATTGGTGTGTTTTTTCCGATGGCACACACGTCCACGTCGCTTGTTCGGATTACACCCCCGAACAGTATAACAACCGTCATCGGCATGACGACGGCGGCGGCCACCGAGACAGCGGCGGCGACGGCGACGGTCACCACCAGGAAGCCGACTGTCTCGTCGCCCACGCCGCCACCCCGGCCCAGCTCTGCCCCCTCGAAGGCACCAACAGCTTCCAGTACTACCACATCGGCGCCGACGGCAGCTCCGCCGAAGGGCCCATCATCACCCGCCCGTCCGCCGGCTCACCTGCCGTGCAGCTGTACAGCGGCACCAATCCGATGACTGGCAAGTCGGTTGTCATCGAGTACAGAACCGACGGTTCGAACCACCTGAAGGTGAGCACCTACTATCCCAACACCGAGTACGACACCGACAAGGCCTACGTCTTTACGGTAAGCGACGACAACACTGTGACCCATATCAGCTGGTAGGAAGCCGCAGACCAGGTGAATCTCTCCCTATATCCTCTTCGGGAGAGGTTCCCCCCCTCCTCCATCAAACCAGGACGGACATCTCGCCAGGCTAGTGGCCAGGGGCGCTAGTGGGCGGTCGTCGGCGTCGGTGGAGGTGGCGCGGCAACGACAGCAACGTTTGCGGCACGGCCTGCGAACTGAGCGTAGGGGCGGTAGATCCAGGCGGGGCCGGTCGCGGTCCGGATGCGTCCCGCGTCGCCAGTGTGCGTACAATCTAGTCCGTGAAGAAGAGCGTCAGCGCCAACAAGGCCGCCTGCGCTACCCATTTCATCGTCTTCATGGCTGTTGTTGCCGATACGCGTTCCTCACGGCGAGCAGACGTATTCCCACACGGCGGTATGCTCGCAACCGTCGCCTTTGCAGGGCGGGAAAACGGCACCTTCGTCGAGCTCGAGCAGCACGGCAGGGTGGCAGCGGGCACGGTAGAGGCCGGTCAGGCGGCATGTTTCGCCGGTAATGAATGTGAGGCCTGCGTATGCTTCCATCCGGCGTTCTCCTCAAGCCCGGCCGCCTCCCGTTCCTCAGGCATCGGGTAGACAGACGCGATTACCAGCGCGGACCCAAGGTTAACGCTTGCGCGCACAGGGGGTTGGCCGGGATGATCGGGTTCAGGTCAGTTGCATACGCAGTTCACATTGTTCTCTGCATACCGCGTAGTTCCGCTTCCAGTTCACGGATTCGGGCGGTGTTGGTGTAATGTCGTCCGCGGCCAATGTAGTTGGCAACTACATTGGCCAGGATGGCGAGCATCATTGTCACCAGGATGAAGTTGGCCAACCGCAGGCGCTGCTCCCGTTCAGCTTCGAGACGGACGCTCAGGGTTGCATCCACCGCATCATTTTCTTCAGCGAGATCCTCAAACAGGGAGATGGCCTCTGAGGTGGCCGTTCTCTGCGACACCATCACCATTTGAAACAGGGAAAGCAGCATCGCAATGATCGTGATTATGTTGAAAACTACAGGATGGCCGAATATACCTTTCATTCTGCGTTCTCCTTTGGTCTCATTGCGTTGCGCAACTCTGCTTCAAGTTCATGAATTCGGGCAGCATTTGCGCGCTGTCTTCCCCTGCCCAGAAAATTCGCAATGACATTGGAGATGATTGCGACAATGATTGCCGCTATCATGCCATTGATGAACCACTGGCGTTGCTCCTGGTCGGTCAAAAGGCGCGCACTTAGCCTCTGGCCCATTTCTTCGCCCGACGCGCCCTTTTCGCCGATCTCTTCGAGAATCTGAATGGCCTCGACCATCGTTGGTGTCGTACGTATTGCCGTCTCCGTCAGCAGTTGGAACAGTGAGAGCAGCATCGCCACAATTGTAATGATATTGAACAAGGTGGGTGGAATGAGTTTGTTCATTCGTCTTGCGCTCCTGTGTAAGTCCGGCCGCCCTTCGTTCCACGAGCTTGTATTTGAGGAGGGTGATGCGATTGCCAGTGCTGACCGGGTTTTGACGCCTGACGGCGCACAGGGGGCTGGAGGCCGGGCGCAGCGGCGTTCTTATTCGTTCCTGCGCGGGCGAAGTCGAGCAGGACCTGGGTGGCGGTGAGCATGACTACGCAGGTGGCGTTTTCTGCAAGTTTGATGAGGGTCTTCAAGGCGCACTGCCTTGCGTCCTCGGGGCAGATTTTCCCGCTCGATGCCGGCTTCCTTTTTGGACAAACCTAGCCGCCCCCCCCCGTTCCACGTGGAATGAGGTGTGAGTGGAGGGGCAGTTCGATAGCCAGGAAACGACGCCGGCATGCCTCTGACTTCAAGTTCCACGTTGCCCTGCAGGTTTTTGACGGAAAGATAACTGCAAGCAATCATGTGAAAGCGGAATCCAGGCCCACTTGGTCCGCACCTGCAAATGGCAACTGCCGGGTTTAGCAGAAAACAGATCCATGCCGGGCCGTTGCTGTCTGACAACTGGCATCGCCCCCGCAAGGATTTTTTGCATGTTCACCCTCCGGTTCTGACCTTTTGCACTACACACGCCCAAGTTTACCAGTTCAAAATGTCATTTTCATGTTATTGCGGGCTTGCGTTGTGGAAAGATTGTGTCAATTTTTCAGAAATTGTCGAATGGAGTCGATCTGCGCCGGACTAGGCTCGAAGTGGGCCCGCTGTCCAGCCACTGGGTCAAGCGCTGCGTCGAGCGGCGCGGCCCGGCGCGGGGCAAGGGAAGAGATGAAGTTGCCTGGAGAGCCGAAAGGAGAGAAAGAGGAGAAAGAGGAGAAAGAGGAGCTGCGGGCGGGTCTGATTGTTCACTGAGGCTCGTCGCCGACTTCATTGCTCGCGTCGTGGGTGACCGCGCTTGGCCTGGTGAGGTTTCGGTACTGCCGGCGTCTTTTCCTCCTGAGCCACTTTCTGGCCTTGCGATCTATATATCCGGTCGTGACAATGAGGATGACGGCCAGGAGAATGAATGCGTTGAAGTCTTGGATTGAATCGAACATGGGAATGTCCTTCCTGCCAGGGGCCGGGCAGAAGGGGCGGGGCGTCCCCTAGGATGAACTCCATGATTTTTTTCAGGTCAATGATCGTCTGGCGCAATGCTTCGCTCAGGGTTAGGCCTGCTCGTTGGTTGTAGTCAACGCTTGCAAAGTAGCACCGGCGCAGCCCGCCACCATTACTGCGACGGTAGAGACGGGCCTGTCGGGGCGGTCCATGCTGTTTCCTTCTCTGTTTCGACGGCTGTTTTGCGTCGCTTTGTGGCCGTCCAAATTTTTCTGGCCAGGACGACACTGGAGAGGACTGCGGCGAGAAGAATCCACAAGCCCGCGCCGCGCAGCAGCAACCCTAGCCAGCCTTTGAGGTCGCAGGCGGTCTCGCAGGCGGCGTACCGCGCGCTGTCGCATTCGACGTTGGCGAGCGCCTGGGACAGCGACCAGTAGGCGGTCAGCAGGATGGCGGCAAACAGCGCCAGCGCTGCGAGAATGCGGAACAACGGTCTCATCCCCGGACTGACACCGATGCGTCGATAAAGATCACGACGGGCAGCACGGCAAGCGATACGGGCAGATAGTGTTTCAGTATTCCGTTCGATTTTTTGAACAGCAGGCCGGGAATGCCGGCCAGGACGGGGGATACGAACAGCGTCAGCATCAGGAGGTCCAGGATGTCTTCTTTCACCGTCTCCTTCTCTGCAAGTCCGGCCGCCCTCCGTTCCGCGTGGACCGAGGTGGTTCATGCTGAGTGAGACCAGGGGTCCCGGGTTGAACGCGTATGCGCACAGGGGGCTGGCCGGAGAATCTTACAGTTGCAGCTGCGCCTCCTTCGCGATTTCGTCCGCCAGCCACTCCGCTACCACTTCCCGCAACGGACCCGGCAGCCGGAACGACCACTCATCGGCCTCCGCCAGCCGCAGGCCGTCGAAGACGTGGTAGACCTTGTCCCTGCTCTTGCTCCTGCAGATGCGGCAGCCGCAGGCGGCGTAAAGGCGCTGCAACAAGGCACCCCAGGTCCGGTAGAAGTGGCCGTCCCTGACGCCGCTCACACTCTGCAGCGCCGAAAAGGTCACAAACTGATCCCCGGCCGCGCACAGCGCCTCCAGGATCCACCTCTCCGGCGCCTCCAGCGACGCGCCTTGCCGCAAGGCCAGGTCCAAGTTCTGCGCACTCATCATTGCCATCGTACGCTCCTCTCCGGCAAACGCGGCGCGGCGCCAGCGCCAGCGCGCCGGACCGCAACTGCGCCAGGCAGAATCTCCGTTTGTACCCTCAAGAGGTTGCGCTAAGATCCGGGCTATCCGTGCGTCATCCTCGCGTGGACTGCCCGGCGAGGAGGCTGAAACTCCGCGCCGGGCGCTTCTCTTTGTGAGCGTTCTCCACTCTAGCACACGCCCGAAAAACGGCACAAGCGTTTTTTCTAGAGCCGCCGCAGGCCAACTCGCGCTGAACGCGGGCCAAGTCAGCGCGAACCCAGAAATCTTCGCCTATCCAGTCTCCCGCTGCCGCACCAGCAGAGCACGCCGTGGGTTGTAACGCGCCGACGCACGCGCCAACCAGGGGCAGCAAGACCAACAACGCGCCAAAGCCGACGATCCTGTACAGAATGCGCATGGTGAAGACCCCTTGTCAATGTGAAAGTTTCGTTATCCTGGCCGCGGCACTCACCGGTTAGAGGTACAGCTATCAATCGATATCGCCGCGCACCGGATTCGGCACGAGTCGCCGCCGTTTCTTGACCATCGTACTGTCCCTCCACAGGCTTGGTGAACTGTTTCATCATACACTTAAGCTCGCGGTCCAGTTTTTGGGGCCCGCTTCACGGTTTCAGGGCGTAGCCGTTCGCGCGCATGCGCAGGTCGTAGTAGAGCAACACCACCGTGGCGACGAAGAAGGGCAGGAAGATGACCGAAATGAGGGAGGAGGATATCGTGGACAGGCTCGTTATCAGCCCAATGGCGCCGGTCGACGACGGCCTCAGCATAGTGGCATATTGCAGCGCAACCATGGGCACAGACGTGAAGATCGTTTCAAGTATGTAAAGCAGGACCAGATAGCCGACCATGCGCAACGCGTTGTCCTGGCTCAGGCGCCAGCTGCGACGGAGGGCATCGATGGGGCCTGCCCCCTCTACGACCAGCACGGTGGGGGCGACAAGCCAGCGCGCGGCGAGGTAGGTGGTCGGGGCCAGCAGGAGAACGAAGGCAAGAGCGTATCCACAGACGGCCAGCCCGGCGATACCGAGAGCGGGGAAGATGTCGCCCTCGCCGGCGGGGGCGCTCTCCGACAGCGCCAAGCGGAACAGGGCGACGCCGACCAGGACCAGAGGAGCCAGAACCACGATTGCGGCAGCGGCGATGGCCGCGAACTGCACAATCGCCATGCCGACATAGGGCAGGAAGCGGCGCACGCCGCAGCGAAGGCCAGCCATGAGCGGGAGCGAGCCGTCGCGCAGCGCCTCGGCGGCCTGCGCGGTCAACGACAGATAGACGATCGCTCCGGCGGCTGCGATCAGCAGGATCAGGGGTATCACGCCCGCCAAGTCACCAAGGAGGCCGGGGAAGAACGCAAACGGATCGAACTCCGTCCCCGATGGCTCCCGCGTCAATACCTCGACGGTCTGCATATAGTTGGCAAAGAACCGCTCGAGGAAGATACCGAAGACGATTGAGATGGGGATGAGCAGGACGGCGCCCGTCAGCAGGAAGAGCGCGAAACGGGAGCGGTAGAGGCGGAAGGCGCGGTCGATCAGATCGCCGGCCGTGAGCGGGCCTGTCAGGGGCAGGGGTGAATCCGACCCTGGTTGCGGTTGTACACGCATGGGATTGCTCCTTCGGACGGGCCTCCCGCCGCCGGTCACCGCCGGGCCGGGTCACGTCCAGGTAGAGGGCGCGGGTGATTGCGATGCCACTGGCGCTTCCTGTTCCAGGGCTAAGAGGTGCGGGATTTCAGGATTGGCGGTAGTTCATTGCTCTTGTTTCTGCGGGTGAGATCGGGGACAGGAAGAAACACACTGACGGTGAGTGAAAGCGCCAGCCATGTCCAAACCGTCCAAGCTGGAATCTCGTCAAACATGTTTTCTACCAGGACTGACAACAGATAGCCGCCAAAGGACATAATTACAAACGTAGCGAAGTGTCCATTGTATTTGGCCGGTATCAGGATGTGGAGAAGGAGAGCAGTTGTCAGAATGACGGCAATGGCGACATATGACATTGTTCCTGCCCAGATCAAGCCGATCGCCATTCCTGCAAATGGCGCGAGTGTCAATACGGTTTTCTTGTTCATCCCAATTTCCTTTCCATCACGGGCCGTCAATCTAAGCGCCAATCCAGCGGCCCAGCCTGACAAGCTCGACGACCAGGAGCACGGCAAAGGCAACGAACCATATCCATGTCCAGGACCTTGAGATCTCCAGCGACTCGCTCAGCGCTTCCATCTCCTTCTGCAGGAGCGAATATTTGCGCTGCATGCGTTCGAGCGCAACATCGCCCTCTTTCTCCTTATCCTGCGCCTGCTCCATCAGTTCAACTCCCGTGTTAGGTCTCATGTCAACGCGCTCTATCCCGGCCCGGCGGTAGCAATACGCATTGGCGGGTCGTGGGTGTTGCTGAGGCTGTGGTCGTGTGATTCAACGACGATCTGCCACATCTGCCGGGTCATCGCCTGGATTTTTTGGACACAGGCCGGATTCTGCGCCAGGTTGTTCATCTCGCAGGGATCTGCGGCCAGGTTATAGGGCTCGTCATAATCGAAGCCGTTGTGGATGAACTTCCAATCTCCATCCCACAGGATTCGCTGGGTGACGAGATAGCGCCCGCCGTAGTATTCGGCGAAGCCCTGCCGGTAAGCGGAGGTGTCGTGCGGAGTGGCGAGCACGGGCGCGAAGGATCTGCCGTCGATGTTATCCAGCGGCTGCGCGCCGGCCAGTTCCAGGAGTGTCTGGCCGACATCCTGCAGGCCGACGCGCGCGTCGCTCGCCGCCGGTCCGGTTACTTCGGGTCCGGCCATGACAAGGGGAATGTTGTATGCTTCTTCAAAGGCGCCGACGTTCTTGCAGTAGAGCCCGTGCGCGCCGAGAAGGTCGCCGTGATCCGACGTCATCACCACGACGGTGTTTTCGAGCTTCCCAGCGCGCTCCACCCGCGCGAGCAGACGTCCGAACTGCCGGTCGATCTCGCTGATGGAGGCGTAGTAGCAGGCGGCGGCCTCGCGGTGTTCGCGGTCGGACCAGTCGCGCCACACCTGCGCGGCCCGCTTGTAGAGGTTGGGCTGGCCGCGCAGGTCGTGGTGAAGGTTTGGCTGCAGCGGTATCGAGTCCACATCGTACTGTGCGAAGGCGTCTTCGTGGCAGTAGAAGGGGTCGTGGGGTTCGGTGAAGCTGACAAAGCAGCACCAGGGTGCGTTTTCGGCCAGGACCGTGTCCAGATAGGCCAGCGCGGCGTCGGTCTTTTTGCCCATGCCCCGTTCGGCGGCGGGCAGATCGCAGACGCCGTAGAAGCGGTTGGGACGGTAGCCGGGCGGGCTGTCCAGGTAGCGTTCCAGCGAAAAGTTGGCGGCGTTCCAGTCGGTGCGATCGAAGAGGGCGGCCTGTTGCCGCCAGCCGAAGCGGGAGAGGTTGTTGGAACGCTCTACATGCCATTTTCCGAAGTAGCCGGTGTCGTAGCCGGCTGCCGTCAGCTGGTCCGCCCAGTGGAAATAGGGCGTGCGCAGCCTTGCCTGGTCCGGGTCAATCGTATGTTCGACAAAGAGCACGCCGTGGTTGTGGGGCAGCAGGCCGGTCATCAGGCTTGCGTGCGCGGGCGAGCAGACGGGGTTGGGCGTGTAGGCGCGGCGGAAGCGTACGCCTCTGGCCGCCAGTTGATCCAGGTTGGGCGTCTGGCAGGGGTTGGCGGGCTCGAGCACGCGGCCCTGCATCTGGTCAGTCATGAGGAAGAGGATGTTGGGAGAGGACATGCGAGCGACTCCATGCGCCGGCGCCACCGGACTCGGGCCGTTCCCGGGGGTCGAGCAGCCCCCGGGAGTCCGCCTTTCTATCTGGCCGGCTCGAGGGCGAATGACGCATTCAGCGAGATGGCGACTTCTACTTCGTTCATGTTATTGGCTGCTGCGGAACCAGCGTTGTAGGAAAAGCCGTAGCCGCGGGAAGATTCCAGGCTTTCGTGGGCAATGCATCCTCCTCCCAGAGCGCCTACCCCGGGCGACGAAATGTCTTCGGAGACGGTCATAATCGGGCCCGGCGTCATATCGAGCGGCGCGGCCATGCGCGCGGCGCGTGCGCGTGCGTCGTTTAGCGCAGCCTGCATGGCCTCTTTCTCGAGCGCGGCACAGTCCTCCAGCATGAAGATTAAGCTTGCCGCCTGAATGTTGGGGCCTCTTCTGCTCTCCATCTCGTCCAGCACGGCTTGCAGCATTGTGCGCAGACCGGCAACATCGGAATAGGTGAAACTGACCTTTCCTGACTTACTGCTGCTGTAGGCGTAGTCGCTGCTGAAGATATCAATCTCGATGGTCTCCCCGTCGATCCCCTGCTCGATCAGGAGTTCCTGCACTTCCTCCAGGTCGTCCGGTTGGACAAAGGTAAGCTCGGGACCGCCCGGTCCGTAGGAGGGTTCTTCGCCGACGTAGAGGTCGACGCGCACGCTGTCGGGGGGCGCTGAGGCGGCGCCGTACCCCAGCGTGGTCATGGTCGCTCCTTCGTCGACGGACGATGCGCCGTAACCGATTGCGGGCACGAGCAGGAGCGCGAGCAGGCATAAGACGACAACTGTTTTGGCTTTCATTCTCCGTCTCCTTTGTGAATGCGCCACCTGGCTGACAACGAACCGGGGCATGGCGGCCAGGATTGCGCCTGGTGAAGTCGCGGCGCGACGGCGCGTTGCGCGGTTCGGGCGGCCGATGGGGCGCGGCGGGTTCGTTGAAGCGGCGTCACCGGCTTCAACCGGCGGGCGGGACCAGATTGCCAGTCGCCCCCAGCACGGCCAGCATGAATCCCAGCACGGCCAGCACAGCCATCATGACAATCACGGCATAGCTGCGCCGTATCGCGGCGCGCTCGGCAGACAGTTCGGATTCCAACTCGATACGCGTCATCCGCTTGAAGTCTTTGGCCATGATGCGATCTCCTCCCGCGTTCCTGTTCGTTTGCCCCGCTTCTGTCTTAAGAGCGTCGCGAAGAGCGTGACGGGGCGAGTCGCGGCGGCCGCCGCCGGGGCCCATGATTTGGGCTGACGTTCGATACGTCAGCGACACTGACCCGGGCAGTTGCGCCGGCTTGTCAGCCTGGGCGCGGTCGTCAGTCGGCCACCGCCTGCGCGCGTCTCGGACTCAACGGCAGCGGGACCGGATCAGAGAGGCTGAAGTCGACGCTGTAGACGTTGTTGGCGCCGGCGGCAATCGCAGCATCGAGCACGGCGTCGATGCTGTCCAGATCCCGGATCGTGATGAAGAGGGTGTTGCTGGCGTGGTAGCGCATCTCATCTTCATTGCGCAGGCCGCCCGGGCCAAAGCCTCCGGCAAAGATGCTGAGGTGACTGGTACGGATGTCCGATTCGTCGATGTTGTGGGCGACGAGCGCCGCCCATACATCCGCCAGCACGGCTTGGGCGGCTGAAGAGGCTTCCTTCACGGTTGGGCGCAGCACTTCCAGCTCTATGGCAGCCGTTGCCGTATCCGGTTCGATGACGGCGGTCCCGTTGCCCGCGGCTGTGATGGAGCGCGAGCCTGTCGGGGCCGGAGGCTGTGCGCCGGCCACGGCAGTTGTCGCTGCAGAGGACAGTGCGAAGAGAGCGGTCAGCGTGAATCCCAGTATCATACCGAGGTCAACCGCCATTCTGAATGGATTGGTGTGAGGCATTGTATGTCTCCTTGTCTTCCCCGTTCTCTCGTTGTGACGAGAACCCCGGCGGCCTCCGAAGACAGGTCATCCCCCGAAGGAAACGGTAGATAGCGAACTGTCCTTCTCTCTTTTGGCGATGGCGTCCAGGCAAAAGGGATTGTATGTTTTTATGGAATAGCGTACGCGTTTTCAGCGGGGTTTGTCCAGCCCAGGTATACCGATTGCGGAACTTTCGACGTGCCGAAATCGGTATATTGCTTGACAGCGTATCTCTTGATGGAGGCGCCAGCGGCTCGCAGTTCCCGCCTGGTCGCGGAGCACTGGCAACGGGGAGGCGGGGGTGGAACACAGGACCTTCGGCAAGATCGTCGCTGCGCTGCCGGCATTGATACCGGGCCGGCATGCGCTGCGCGGGCGTTATGACCTAGCGGCTGTGTCTGATTCCTCTCCTACGGTCCCTGGGCCGTGCGTGGCTGCCGCTACGAACGGCAAGGTCGCCGAGGAGACCTGAATCCCTGAAGGAAGCGCTTAGAACGGCTCCTGCGACGTTTTTGGTCCGGCGGCTTCCTCTGACCGCGTATAACGTCCACTGCGCTTTCGCTTTCCAACAGCCTTGCGCGATGATCTCGGGCCCCGGCGCGTCGACCTGCTCAGGGACAGGCGTTGAGGCGCGCCCGGTCCCTACCCTGTCGGGTTGGAGACGGTTTGTTGCAATATTGCCACGACATTGCTACATAAACGGGCGGAAATGACACGCTGGTTACATATGGATGATGTAAGATAAAGGACTGAGGAATTACCAGCAGACCGGGGGTAACACCGTCTTCCACAGTGTTTCTGCCTGGCCGCGGAGCACAGGCAACGGGGAGGAAGGGGTGGAACACAAGACCTTCGGCAAGATCGTTGCCGCGCTGCGCCGGGAGCAGATCGACTTTGCCAGCGGTCACAGCTGGAGTCAGCAGAAGCTGGCCGAAGAGACGGGGTTGACCGTGCGCATTGTGGGCAAGATAGAGCGGGGCGAGCAAGCGCGGCTGGACGGGGAGATCCTGCAGGGGCTGGCGCGGGCATTCGAACTCACATCTTTCGAGCGCCGCGAGTTTTTCGCCATGGCCAGCGAGGTGACGGAGGCGGGGCTCGTGCGTGCGACTTTGGGCGATGAAGGTGTTTTTAGGCAGGTCTGGAGATTGTTGGACACCCTGTGTGCGCCCGCTTTTCTTATGGACCCTTTCGCCGACATCATCGGCGCCAACCGCGCCCTGCTCGCCTTTCACGACTTGAGCCTGGCCCAACTGAGGGCTGCCCGGACAGCTGGCGGGGGCGCGAACAACATCGTCCTGCTGCTGGCTCCGGATGCGCGTTTGCGTCAGATGTTGGGGCGCGGCTGGGGGCCGATCGCGCGCGCCAATGTGCAGCAATGGCGGGCCATGACGCTGCGTTACCGGCACACGCCCCACTTCCGGCAGCTCTTCACCGCTTTGTGCGCGTATCCCGACTTTCAGAGGTTCTGGGCGGACAGCCACGGGGACGGTCATGACGATTACAGCCTTCTGCGCAGCTATTCCTACCGACACGGAGCGCATGGGCCGGTGGCGTACACGGTGTTTACCAACACCAGCCTCAGCGCGTACGGCGAGCTGTATCTTTCCACCTTTGTGCCGCAGGACCGGGTCACGACCGTTCTTTTCCAGGAAGTGGCGGGCAAGAACGGCCAGGCGCTATCGCTGGCTCCCTGGCCGAGTCCCGGTTTGGATTGAGGTGCGCGCGGGGAGCTGATCCATCTTTCCTGGCGGTGGCTTTTGGCGTACGTATCGCATAGGAGGCATGGGCGCCATCGACAGAACGGAAGCAGCCGGAGAATTTCTGTTCTGCGCAAGTCCGGCCGCTTCCTCTGATCGCGTATCACGTCCACTGCGCCTTCGCTTTCCAACAGCCTTGCGTGACGATCCCGGGTCCGGCGCGTCAACGGGAAGAGGGGCGGGCGTTGGGGCGGGCCCGGTTCCTACACTGCCGGGTTGGAGACGACTTGTTGCAATATTGACACGATATTGCAACATAAATGGACAAGAATGACGCGCCGGTTACATATAGATGATGTAAAATTAGGGATCTATATAGCTGGCTATATAGATCCCTAATCATGGAGAAACACGTGGAGGAACTGGGGCCACAAAGCTGAATAGACCGTTTATGCGATCGGTGTCGTTACGGAAACGGCATCGACAAAGGTTTTGACCATGTTGATTTTCACTATCAGAATGACGTTGGCAATCTTCTTCTTGTTATGCCTGTCAGGTTGCGTTCCGTTTGACGGTCCTAGACCTGATGGGCCTCTTCCAACTATGGAGCCTATAGGAGGTAGCGAAGCAGGTACGCCCCCATTGGCTCCTGGGGAAACAGGGGCATGTTTTGGTCCATCTCCTTCTCTGCCTGATACCGATTGCACGGCGTGGAGTTATCTTCATTCTCTTATGATCATCACGTCTGGCATGGACGGTGAATTGGCAGACTCGACTGAAACCGAACTCGAGAGACTTGAGAAAGAGATTTACCCGCTTTTTGTTCAAGCACAGTTGAATTGTGGTCAATGGGTTGAGCCGCGCAATGACTATGAGCCGATTTCAGATGTGTTGGCAATGTTGGCTTTTCTGGGCGCGGAGACTTATGACTATAGTCCCTCCGATCTGCTCGAATTTCTTTTGCGCGGGGCCGCTCAAGAAGAATTTACTTTGAGTGTTGAGGAGATAGGGTGTGTTAAGAGTCTGTTTGTTCTATTCGTTTCTTACGAGGAATAAATAGGCCACCTTCAATCGAAATGTGTATTTTCGTATATAGTTCCTTTAATCAACTATATAATACTACAACCGCAATTCACGAATCTGAAGTTTTTCCGGCGAAAGTGAGGGTGCAAAAGCGCATTTTGAACAACCACGGAACTGCATAAACGGCCCAAATGCAACCATTTCTGCGCCTCTTTTTACTCTTTCGGTCTTCGGCCAACAAGAGTGCGGTTGTAGTAATAATTCCCTAAAATAAGGGATTGAGGAATTACCAGCAGACCGGTTCGCAGACGGAGAGAGTTTCGTTTGGCTTGCGACGAGCGGCAACTTCGACAAATTTGCGCAACATTAGCTCTGCCCGCCGTCGCCGAGACCGCGTGTAAGACCTATTTCTACAGTGGCCTAGCACAAACGTTCACCCCCCCCCCCCCCCCCCCCCAATAATACACAAATAATTTGTTCGAGGCGCACCCTCGCGCTTGCGGTACTTTTTTTCCGTTTTTCTTCTCACTACACGATCCGTCCGGCCAGCGCGGGAGAGGATCAGGACCGGCGCGCGGCAGCCTAGCTCATCGTCTGCCGCGCGCCGTCGCGTCTCCGTGAGCCGGTCAATGACAGAAGGTGCGGTCAACCGGAGAAAACGGTTAGGGCGCGGGCAAGGACCACCGGGTTGTTTCTAATGGGGCTTTATGGTAGGTTGGGCAGTGCCACAGCAGACAAAGAGCTTCGCTACTTGTGCGATACGGATGAGTGGGCGCATTGCGCTCCCTTGTTGGTTACGAAGCTCTGAATGTGTCTGCTGTGGCGGCAACCATTCATCTCTATCCATCAAGGGGGCACCGCGATGCACTCAAATGTAGAATTGCCGCGCGGACACTGTTGTTCTCCTCTCCGCGGCCGGCGATTGACGACACCAAGCCTAAACTTGAATTACGTTCGAAGGACACTCTGAACGGCTGACGGCCTTGATGGCGCGCGTCAAGCAGATCGAGCAGTTCGTTGCGCCAAGCACCGGTCCCTGACCTGCCAGGAGAGGGCGGCGCGGGGAGTGGACAAGAGAGATGTAGTAGTAGCACAATGACCATATGTTAATTGTATCAATTTTCATGTGAGCGGATGGATATCGTAGCGAGTCGCGACCATGGCGTCCGAAATTGGGCAAGTGGAGAACTGGGCACATTGCGCCCCCTAGCTAACTCCCCGATTCGTGGACTCTGTGGTAGCAACAATCTACCCTTACCACCAAGGGAGCACCGCCATGAAATATCTGCTTGTCCGCCTCGCTGCGGTCTCAATTATGATTGTGCTGGGCTCGATCCCCATCTACGCTCAGCAAGCAGGGTTAACCCTTGAACAACTGGCCGGAAGAATTGAAGTCCTTTTCTCCGGCCAAACCTATTTGACCCACAGAATAGCAGCACTGGAAACAGCTGTCGCTGCATCGTCTAAGCAGACAGTGGTCCAAGTAGTAACCCGCCACTCCCACGCCCATTTCTACGCCAACCCTTGTCCCGGCAACGCCAACCGACACACCGACACTCCTGCTCTTATCCTCTCCTCCAACGAACACTCCCAGACCAACGCGCATCCCTATATCCACACCTAAGCCAGGTCCCAGTCCCAGCGCCACGAGACTGCGGCAAGCCATGGTGACTCTCGAAAGAAGACTGCAGTTGCGAAGAGGACCAGGAGCCAATCATGCCGTAATCGCAACGGCAGAGGTTGGCAGCGCCTTCAAAATCATAGGCCGCAACATTGACGCGTCCTGGTGGCAGATTGATTACAATGGCACGCTTGCCTGGGTGCCTTCCGAATACGTCACAGCCATAAACACCCGCGTCGTAAGTGTCGTACGAACGCCTACGCCTCTGCCTTCACCCACGCTTACACCGACCACAATTCCCACCGTGACTCCAACCCCGGTACACGTATCGGATGAGGATTGGGAACTGATTCTCACATCAGTAAAAAATGACATACTTGGAGCCGGAGGCCATCCCCATTATTACAACCAGAGGGAACTGGATGAGATGGCCAGTGAAAGGGCCCCAGTATTGAATGAAGCAGCCGAGAAGTGTGGCCTGTCAATGGCGGAAACCCTCGAACTGATCGACAAATATACCGCACCCATTGAGGAGGCCGGCATATCAGCCGACAATAATTTCTGGATGCGATGGGCCTACATGTCAGCGCTTGCAGAAGACAGACAGGAAACTGATATGGCAAGCTGCGACTGGCACCTGAAATCCTATATGGACTGGATTTTCGATCAGCACGGCCACAGCGATGACGATACTCGAGACGAATGACAAAGACTCGACGCGAACACATAAAAGTTGTAACAGTCCGTCAGTGATGTAGATGGCGGGCTGTTACCTTCCTCCATCATGTTTCATAGACAGGGGCACAGTGGGATTGCTTCACCAATTCAATTGCCGAATGGTAATTAGTACTACAGCCGCATTTGGGGTGGTTGCGGTCGTGGCGGGAGGAGAGATAGGGCAAATTGGCGGCCATAGTGCGATTGACGAGCCTGTTTGCGTTTGGTGCGGCGCCAGAGTGACCAGGCGAGACGGGCGGCGGGCGAGCGCGATGGCAAGGGCAAGGCGATTTCGAGTAAACGTCTTACTTCAGGCACGGTCAACTCGGCCAGAAAGGGTTCAACGCCCCCCTTTTACTGGTTGCGTCTGCGACGAAGCCAGGCGAGCCAAACATGAGCCATCATGGAG
>CATOTS010000017.1 GCA_951813625.1 uncultured Caldilineaceae bacterium
GCGGCAGACTGCTGAAAAGGCGGTTGCGGCCTTTCTTTGCCAGCAACCGGCAGGCAGACGAGCTCTACTTCAATGACATCTTCCGTTACGCCTCCAAGCACAGTCTGATCGACGATCTGGCCTGCGAACGGTGGCTGGCGTACCGCGCCTGCCGCAACGAGACTGCGCATGAATGCGGAGAGCATTACGCGGAGCGGACTTTGGCGCTGCTGCCGCGATTTATCGTCGACGCCGAGGCGTTGGTCGGGGTTGTCGAGGAGGGCGGAGGTGGGTGAAAGTGCTGCATCTTAAGGCGCGGCATCGCCGGAAGCTGGAGGAGATCCTGCGCGAGCATCTTCCCGAGGTGGAGGTGTGGGCGTACGGCAGCCGGGTCAGTGGAGAGAGCCACGGGGGCAGCGACCTGGACCTGGTCCTACGCGGCCCCGGTTTGGAGAAGATTCCGCTTGCCAGGCTGTTGGACTTTGAGGAGGCGCTGCGCGAGTCCACGATCCCGTTCCTGGTGGAGGCGCGCGATTGGGCGCGGTTGCCGGAGAGCTTTCAGAGTGAGATCAGGCGCGACTATGCGGTGTTTGTTGCAGGGCAGCCGCCGGCTGGGTCCGCCGCTGGGCAGTAGCGGCGACATATGGACGATTGCCCGCCCAGGATAGTGAGAGTCTCGAAGGACGCGAAGTTACATCGAAGGTTTCCTTCGTGTCCCTTCCTTTTTCTTTGGTGGGCGGATCTGAGAGTTTGAGAAGACCGAAGCTCTCTGTCACATGAGAGATACAGTTTGGTCTAGAGTCTCTCGGTTGGCGGAGGGAAGGCGTCGGCCTAGATGAGCCCGCGCAGAAAGGACGCCGTTCGGCGAGTGGCTTCGTCGGGCGTCATGTCGCCGCCGAAGGCCTGGTGCATGGTGACGCAACCGTCGTAGCCGATGGCGCGCAGGGCGTCGAAGATGGCGGGGAAGTCGATGCCGCCGGGCGCGTCGAGCGGGCGGAGGGTCGACATGACCGCGCCGCGCGTCCAGGTATCCATCGGATGCGTACCGGCGGGGTCGGGCGTGTGGTTCTGCAGGTAGACGTTGAAGAGCCAGGGCTGATAGGCGCGCAGGGTGGACTCGCCGTAGGGCTCGCCGCACAGCGCCAGGTTGGCCGGCTCGTAGATGATGCCGAAGTTGGCGCGGTCCACAGCCTTGAGGACGGCGACCGACCCTTCGACCGTCTCGAATAGGCTGCGCGTATGGCTCTGGTGGGCCAGGCGGATGCCGCGTTCGCGCGCCTCGTCGGCGGCGCACTGCGCGTGTTCGATGTCCTCTTCTTTCTTCATGCAGATGCGGATCAGGTCGGCGCCAAGCGCTGCAGCCAGGTCGAGCGAGGGCGTGATGTTGCGCAGGCTGTCCGGGCCTTCGGCGCTGTTTTCGGGCACGGCAAAGTCGGCCGTAACCATCGAAACGGTCAGACCGTGCGCGGCGGTTGTTCGCCGCACGTTTTCAGCCGCGCCCGGCTCACTGTGGACGCCGACGACCGAGGCGCGCATGCAAAGGGCGTCGTAGCCGGCGGCGGATGCGATGGCGGCCAGCTCATCGAGCGGGATGGCGGTGACCCGTTTGTTGCCGAAACTTTCGGCGACGCGTACCGATAGAGACAGTTTCATGGCCCTGAGTATACCCGAAATGGGATTGAATGGTAAGCGGATGTCTGTGTTATTCTGTGCCGAACGAAGAAAATCTGCATTCATTTGTTGATCATGCGCGTATTCCTCGATCAGTTGGGCTGCCGGCTCAACTTCAGCGAAAACGATACCTTGGCGGGTCGGCTCGGCGCGGCGGGGCACCGGATCGTTGGCCGTCCCGAGGACGCCCACGTGATCGTGCTCAACACGTGCGCGGTGACGGCGCAGGCGGCGCGCAAGAGCCGACAGGCCGCGCGCCACCTGCACAAGCGCAATCCGGCCGCCCGCATCGCGATGACAGGCTGCTACGCGACGCTGGCGCCGGAGGAGAGCGCGCGCCTGCCGGGCGTCGAGCTGGTGGCGGACAACGGTAGCAAGGAGATGCTGCACACGCTGCTGGAGCCGTGGAGCGCGGCATTCTCCGATCCCGACGACCTGGCGCGTATCCAGCCGCACGGCACGCCGTTTGCGACACCGCGCGGCCAGGTAGAGGGCGGGCGCACGCGCGCGTTCGTCAAGGTGCAGGACGGCTGCCAGAACCGGTGTACGTTCTGCATCGTAACTGTGCTGCGCGGGGAGAGCCGCAGCCGCGCCGTCGCCGACGTGGTGCACGAGGTGCAGGGGCTGGCGGCGGGTGGCTTCCAGGAAGCAGTGCTGACTGGCGTGCATCTGGGCGCGTACGGGCGGGACCTTCCCGGCAGCGGGCGCAGCGATCTCAAAGCGCTGGCGGCGGCTATCCTGACGGAAACGGACATACCGCGGCTGCGGCTGAGCAGCCTGGAACCGTGGGAGCTGGCCGACGGCTTTTTTGACCTGTGGCAGCGCTGGCCCGGGCGGCTGTGCCCGCACCTGCATCTGCCGCTGCAGGCCGGTACCGACGCGCAGCTGCGGCGGATGGCGCGGCGTTGCACCGTCGACAGTTTTCGCGGGCTTGCGGTTGAAGCGAGGAAAGCGATCCCGGACCTAGTCATCACCACCGATCTGATCGTCGGGTTCCCGGGGGAGAGCGAGGCCGACTTTGAAGAGGGGTTGCTCTTCGTCGAAGAGATGCATTTCGCCCACGCGCATATCTTTCCCTTCAGCGCACGCACGGGCACGGCCGCGGCCAGCTTCGACGGACAGGTAGCCAATGCGGTCAAGAAGGAACGCTCGCGGCGCATGCACGAGGTGGTCGCGCGTACGGGGCGGCTGGAGCGGGAGCGCTTCATCGGCTCGACGCGCCCGGTCCTGTGGGAGGGCAGTGGAGAGCCGCTGGCCGACGATCCGGGAACGCTGCTGTGGAGCGGCTTGACCGACAACTACCTGCGCGTTGCCGGCAGCGCGCCGACCGGCATCGACCTCGGCAACCGAATCACGCAGGTGTGCCTGGAAGAGGTCCACGGCGAGACCTTTCATGGCACTGTCCATTCTCTCCAGGGTATCGCTAGCCCTGGACGAGCGCTCTTGTAAATTTCACTTTTCCCCGCGTCCACGATTGCTTCAGCAGACCCAAGCTCCTGAGAGCGGCGCGGGTTGGAGCGCAAGCGAGAGACCGTCCGGCAGTTTCCCTCAGTTTCAAACCACGATTCGTTCGGGAGCGCGCCATGCCGCAAGAATCGACTGCTGAGCCTCCGCAGAGCACCGCGAGGAAGCTGGAGCGGGGCAACCGCCGCGAGCAGGTCGGCTGGTATTTCTACGATTGGGCCAACTCGGCCTTTTCGACAACGGTCGCCGCGGTCTTTCTGGGGCCGTACGTTTCCGAGCTTGCGCTACAGGCGGCAGGCGAGGACGGGACGGCGCTGGTGCTGGGTGTTTCCGTAGCCCCCCACTCATTCGTATTCTACTGCTTTACGATTTCGGTCATTTTGCAGTTTGTGTTTCTACCTCTTCTCGGCGCGATTGCCGATTATTCGAACCTGCGCAAGAAGCTGATGCAGTTCTTCGCGGTCTCCGGCGCGCTCGCGACGATGCTCCTGTTCTTTGTAACGGAGGAGACGTGGACACTCGGGGGCCTGCTGTTCATTCTTGCCAACCTCTCTTTTGGGGCGGCGATCGTCTTCTACAACGCCTTCCTGCCGGATATTGCCGAGCCGGATGACCGCGATCGCGTCTCGTCGGTCGGCTGGGCGATGGGTTACCTGGGCGGCGGCATTTTGCTGGTCCTCAATCTCGCTCTATACCAGCTGCGCGAAACTCTGGGCATTGATACCGGGCTGGCCATCCGCATCAACCTGTTTTCCGGCGGGCTGTGGTGGTTCGCCTGGTCGTTCGTGACCTGGCGCCTGCTGCGTTCGCGGGACACGGTCAGCGCGCTTCCCTCCGAGGAGGGCTATTTTTCGACCGGCATCAAGCAGCTGGTGCAGACGGTCAAGGAGGCGGCGAACTATCCGCATACGATCCGCTATCTTATAGCCTATCTGCTCTACAACGATGGCATCCAGACCGTATTCAGCGCCGCGGCGGTGTTTGCCACCGCGCCGATCGCAAACGGGGGGCTGGAGATCGACCAGGGCATGCTGACGATGATCGTGTTGATGATCCAGTTCGTGGCGTTTGCCGGCGCGCTTCTTTTCGGCCGGGTGGCGACCCGGATCGGAGCGAAGAAGGCGCTGATGATCGGGCTGGCGGTGTGGACGGTGGTGGTGGTCTACGCCTATGTCGGCCTGCGCGGAGAGAGCCGCGTGATCGAGTTCTGGATTATGGCGGCCTGCATCGCGGTCGTGATGGGGGGCACGCAGGCGGTGAGCCGCAGCCTGTTCGCCAACATGATTCCAGCAGGCAAAGAGGCCGAGTTCTTCTCGATCTACGAAGTGAGCGAGCGCGGAACGTCGTGGCTGGGGCCGCTGACTTTTGGCTGGGTCAACCAGTTTATCGGCAGCCTGCGCCCGGCAATCTTCTCTATCATCTTCTTCTTTGTCGTCGGGATGTTCCTGCTGCTGCGCGTGGACGTGCGGCGGGCAATCGTTGAATCAGGGAACGAGCCGCCGGCGGTTGTTTGAGGAGAGTTTTCAGTTTTGAGGTAACTACTCAGCCGCTATCAGTCTGCGACCATGAAGAAGGCGAGCGAAGGTGTTCTCTCTCCTCACTCCTCATTACTCTTTCGTTGCCTTTTGGACGGTCGGGCCTTCGGCCCTCCCTTGTGCGGGGGGACTCCCCCCGCAACGCCCCCCTCCAAAACCAGCGCTCACCGACAGTACGACCTATTCCCTGCGGTGCGGCTTATCCAACGCGGCGGCGGCCAATCGAATACGCGATCAGACAATCTGAATGGCGGCGGGGATGGAAGACTGGTCGCGGCCAATGCTGTATGTGGCTTAGTTGTTAACCTGAATTCGGAGTTAGACAAGGGCCGGCAAGAGTGAGCTTGGCCCCAAAAACTGGACCACAAGCTAAGGTGTATAATGGAGCAGTTCACCCAGCCTGTGGAGGGGCAGTTCAATGGTCAGGAAACGACGTCGACACACAGCGGCCTACAGGTTTCTGGTTGCGCTGGAAGCGGTTGAAGGCAGCAAGACGATTAGCCAGTTATCGAGTGAACACGAGGTTCATGCCAACCTGATACGGGCCTGGAAACGGCAACTGCTGGAAGACGGGCCCAGGGCAGTCGTTTTGGGGGGCTTTGGCCAATTGGAATAGATAGCAAGACGGCGGCAGTTTTCCAGAGAGGAGAAACCAGGAGATGCAAGGGTTAGCGAACCGTATTGTACACGCGCGGAAATTCGAATACCTTCTCGTCGTACTGATCATCGGGAGCGCCGCCTTATTGGGTGTGGGAACTTCTGAACATTTGGCTGACCGGTACGGGGCATTGATGGGGATGTTCTGGATCCTGGCGATTCTCGTGCTCGTTTTGGAAGTGCTTCTCAAGATGATTGCACTTCTGCCAAGGGTCGACCGGTACTTCAGGGATGGTTGGAACGTCTTCGATTTCCTGGCAATTAATTTCCTGACCATCAGTTTAATAATCAATATGATCTTCGGTCCGACCTCTCCCGGCCCCGACTACGCAATACTCATCATGTTGGTGCGCTTGCTGCGACTTCTGCGAAGCCTTTCAACGGTTCAGGAGTTGCGCTTAATCCTGTCGACACTGATTCGTTCCGTGCCGAGCGTGGGAAACATCATGGTTTTGCTGGGCATTATTCTCTATGCGTATGCTTTTGTCGGGTGGTCTAATTTCAGAGAGCATGATCCGGCACACTGGGGAGATCTAGGCGTTTCGGTTTTGTCGCTGATTCAAATCGTAACGATGGATGGCTGGAGCAACATCATGCACAGCGTCATTAAGGTAGAGCCGATGGCCTGGGTCTATTTTGTCAGCTTTATGATACTCAGCGGATATATCATTGCCAATCTATTCGTAGCCGTCGTAATCAAGAACCTGGAGGAAAGCATACGGCAACGCGGGCAGCCGGGACCGCTGGAAGCGCCGGCATCGAGGGAAGAAAGCCTGCGGGAACTTCGTACAGTCCGGCAGGCGCTTGACCGCCTGGAAGAGCGCTTGCAGCAGCTTCCCGATTCGTCGTAGCCTCGAGGGGGACGGAAGTGGGGGCTCACGGCTCAGATTTGTCAAGATGAATCTTGACAGGCTTGCCACTCCTTGCAATTACGGAGAAAACCGTGCAAGGGAGGATAAGTGATCGGTAGGGAGAGGGTAACGTATTCCAGCTAGGCTGCGCCGAAGTTGCTGTCTGCAATGCGGGAGATTGCGCGCAGTGAGGGGCGGCAGTTCCAGGCGGTGATGGCAGAGGCGTTGGAGGCGTATATTGCAGACCGGAATCGGGAGAGGCCGCAGCCTGAGTTGATGGCGCATTTCCGGACCAGCGTGGAGCGAAATCGACGGCTGATGGAGTTGCTGGCCGAATGAGTTTCGACTACCCGGATATTGTCGAAGTGGTCGCCTTTCACGACGTGCTGATTGAGGAGTTTGGCGGGACCATGGGAATGCGTGATGAAGGCGCGCTGGCATCGGTTATCATGCGGCCGGTCTGTGACTTTACCGTACGGGCCAAAACGCCCAGTCTGTTGCGCATTCTGCTGGAAGAACATGACATCCTGCGCGTCGGACCGGCGCCGGAGAAGCCGGACGGCGAAACCTATGCGCTCTTCCTAGACGGCACGGAAACGGTCGCGCAGCAGCGGTCCTACTCCGTTCAGCACACGGCAATACGTTACCCACCCTAATACTACAACCGCACTCTAGCTGGCCGAAGACCGAAAGTGCAAAAGGAGGCGCAGAAGCGGCTGCATTTGGGCCGTTCATTCAGTTCCGTGGTTGTTCAGAATGCGCTTTCGCACCCTCATTTTCGCCGGAAAAACTACAGATTCGTGAATTGCGGTTGTAGTACAAACGCCCTTCCTTGATGCGGTGGATCCTAATCCGTTTTGTCGTCTTTCGACATCCACCAAACCACGGTTATCGTCAGGGCCGAAACCAATACAAGGCCGAGTTCCAAGAATTCTGACCGGTTGAAAGCCCGCTGCCATAGCATGGTAGAGGCAGTCACCACTACGGTTATCCAAAACGACACCATAATGACGAACCAGAACTTACGACTCAGCCTACGTTTCATTGGTGTCTTTCCTCCCAGAGTAACTAACCTGAATTCGGAGTAGGGAAGCGTCTTTTCAAGGGCAATAGCAGTGCTGCCGTCAATTCCATTGCCAGTCTGATTGCCTGCATTGGGAAATCCAGGAAGCGTTCCCTCCGTCTCTCCGACAACGACATGGCTCTCTTGCCGCCTATAATCGAACTCTGAACTCAGTTGCGCAGACACAGCATACACTGTCAATACAGCAAAAGGCAACCATTTTTGTGGTATTTGTCTAAAAGTTATACAACATCATGTCAACAATTGTGCCAATTTCGAAATGGCCAGGAATTAGCTACCTTTCCCGCGCAGCCGGAGCGCTCCGCCATGGAGACCATCTTCGACCAACACGAAAGTAAGGCACAGCTAAAACATAACCCATCACCGAAACGCGATATGTTCTATTGTCAATCTCATCGCCGGTCTGCTTGCATTCACCAGGCAAACGAAGAAGCTTTCTCTCCATCTCTCTAACAAGGATTTGGCTTCCATGCCGACTCTAGATTTAACTCCGAATTCGGGTTTGTTACGTAATGAGTTTCTAGCTATTGGTGGCCGCGGGACGCGGCTTATCGCGCGCGGGGGTCCGAACGACCACGACCGGTTTCGACGACACCCCAAGAGCAGGAAGAACCCTCACAGGTCCCATTCGTATACGTTGCCGGTCCTGGCGTCGATGACGATCGTCTGACCGTCGACGAGCTCGTCCCAGTTTCCTTTCGCTTTCAGGATTGCGGGGATGCCCAGCTCGACTGCTGCGAGCGCGGCGATGCTGTCGGGCGCGGACTCGGCGGTAATGAGCCCGCCGGCATGGTAGACAAGCTCGGTGCTGGCCTGGTCGAGCTCCTCGGCCACGATGATGTCCTGTGTGGTCAGCGTTCGGTATTGGTCAGTGCGAGACTGGCCGGGTTTGAGGCGCACGACGCGGCCGCTCATGCGGCGGTTGCCGACGCCCTGGCCGTTCATCAGGACCTTGGCGATGCGGCGTACGGTCATCAGGTTGGTTGCGCCGGGCACGCCACCGACGACGCCGCCGGTTACGACTGTGACGTCGCCCTGCTCGACGAAGCCGGCGCGCAGGGCGATACGGACAGCGTCCTCCAACATTTCGTCGATGGTATTCATGCGCTGGCCCATGAGCGGATAGACGCCCCAGAACATGGCGAGCTGGCGATAAACAAGGTGGTTGGGCGTGACGGCGATGATTGGCACGGAGGGGCGGAAGCGAGCCAGTTTTTTTGCCGTTGCGCCGCGGGCGGTGGGCGCGATGATGGCGGCTGCGGCGACGTTCTGGGCCGTGTCCACAGTTGCCTGGCTGACGGCATCGGCGACCGAAAGCGACTGGCCGCTACCTTTCTCTTCGACCGATACAGGCTTTTCGCTCGGCGCGTAGACGCCGGCCGCCGCACGCTGCGCCGTGGGGTAGCTGCTGCGCGTCGCCCTGCGGACGCGTTCGGCTTCGTGGGCGATCTTCACCATCGTCTGCACGGAACGGACCGGGTAGCTGCCGGCGGCAGTCTCGCCGGAGAGCATGATGGCGTCGCTGCCGTCGAGCACGGCGTTGGCGACGTCGCTGGCCTCGGCGCGGGTGGGGCGCGGGTTGCGGATCATCGAGTCGAGCATCTGGGTGGCGGTGATGACCGGTTTGTCGGTCTCGATGCAGCGGGCGATGATCATCTTCTGGATCATCGGCACGGCTTCGGGGCTGGTCTCGATGCCGAGGTCGCCGCGTGCCACCATGATGCCGTCGGACGCCTGGATGACCTCCTCGATGTTCTCGACCGCTTCCGGTTTTTCGATCTTGGAGATGATGGGCGTGTCGCGCCCCATCGGCGCGCGGCTGTGGACCACTTTGCGAAGCGCGTCGATATCGGCCGCGGCGCGAACAAAACTGAGCGCGATCCAGTCGGCCTGGTGCTGCAGCGCGAACTCGACGTCGACCTGGTCCTTATCGGTCATCGAAGGGATGAAGAGATTCGTCTGGGGCATGTTCATGCCCTTGCGGTCGTGGAGGACGCCGCCGACGATGACGCGCGTGCGCACTGTCGTCTCAGTCGCATCAATGACTTCGAGTTCGAGTAGCCCGTCATCGAGCAGGATGCGCTCGTGAGGCCGCATACTGGCGGGCACTTCGTGGTTCTGTATCGGGACGCGCCCCGGTCCGCCGGTGATCTCTTCGGTGGTCAGGATCAGCTCTTCTCCTGCCAGCAGGGGCACGCCGCCCGGCTCCATCCTGCCGACTCGCAGCTTCGGGCCCTGGAGATCGACGAGAATTGCGACCGGCTGATTGCGGGCCTGCGAGATCTCGCGGATGGTGTGGATGTTGCGCGCGTGGAATTCGTGGTCGCCGTGGCTCATATTGATGCGGGCAACATTCATGCCGGCATCGATCATCCTGGCGAGGATATCGCCCTCGGTACTGGCCGGCCCAATCGTGCAGACGACCTTCACCCGCAATCTCTGGGTTTCCGCATCTCTGATCGGGGCGTCAGACATGGCGTCAGACATGGCGCTTGGTCCACTCATGCGTGCCGCAGCTGCCCAGGGCAAATCCGGCGGCCTTGGCGACGGGCTGACTCACTGGAAACTGATCCTGTCGTTCGTGCGCACGACCTGAATCCAGGTGCGCCCGGGCTTGAGGGTAATCGGTTGTTCGCCCGGCCCGAACCAGCGCGGCGGACTCTGGTCGTTGGCGCGCCACGTGCCTTCGTAGACCCTGGCATCGCGAAAGACGCGCACGTCGCCGAAGCCGTAGAGGTGAATTTTGACGCTGCGCGTCCCCAGGCTGTCTTCGACGATGTTGGTCAGCTCGTGTTCGGCAAAAAGTACGATTACGTTCTCTGCGCTAATCTGCTGGCCGGTCGCCTGATCGATGTGCGGCGCGCCGCTCTGGAAGCGCAGGTAGCGTCCGCTGGCGGCGTCGAATCGCCACTCGACACCGTTGCCATCGGGATAGGGGATGTTGATCGTCGCGGCATCGGCGGCCGAAAAGTCCGGCGGGATGTCGCTGAATGACAGGCTCGCCTGTTCCTGGGGCCGCGGGTTGTGGCGCTGCGACTCCAGCCAGGGATTGAAGATCTCAAGGCAGTAGGGCAGAAGCGGCGACACGCTGCAGGTGTGGATCTTGTCGTCGACCCAGCGGCGGATGCGCTCGACGCTCGTGCGCAGGCGGGTGCGGTAGTTGTCTCCGACGCTGTAGAAGTAGGTCGTGCTGAACTCATCTTCGATGTCGGCGTCGAGATAGGGGAATCCGACTTCATTTCTGAGCATGTAGCGGATTTCATCGCTGCCGCCCGAGCAGACCAGTAGGCCGTCAAACATGTAGGTGGTGTGGATGTTGGGCCAGCGGGCGCTGCGCACAGGGCCGATTTCTCTGGCCGGGACGCTCTGGTACATGCTGGTGATGCGGGTCAGGTGGAAGCCGTCCACGATGTACTCGTATGTTATGTCGGCTTCGTTCAGACCGAAGTGACTGGAGCGGCTGACTGTATCGTTGTTGAGGCAGACGAAGATCGGAACCACATTCTTTAGCGAGGGGTCGGCCAGCGGCAGACCGGTATAGGGCGCCAGGTTGGCAGGCACCGGCGTTGCCGTGGGCGGCGGCGGCGGCGGTGTCAGCGTTGCCGTCGGCGGCACAGCCTGCGCTGCCGGGGTCTTGGTGGGTGTGGGCGTCTCGGCGGGCCCGCCCTCGGCGACACAGCCGCTTGAGAAAATGGCGATCAGAGCAATTGTGAGAACGGTGGTTGCGTACAGTAGACTGCGCGGGCCCGGGGGGGCCTCAAAGGGTATGGGGGGCTGTTTCTCCGACTCTGGCTTCGCAGTTCCGTGCGGGGTGCGTCGAAACAACAAGGGGAGACGTGACCAGGACTTCACGGGCATCCTTCCATATTTGGCGTAGGATTTGGAGATGCGGGCGAATCGGGCGAGACGGCGCTGTCTGCCGGGGTAAGTATACTACAGTCGCGTTGATCCACTATTTCGGCAATGCCTAAGATTCTTTGGGCGGATTGCATTGACTGGAGTCCTGGAAGGAGGTCCGGCTTCAGTCGAATTGCGAATTATCAGAGCAGATCGGCGAGCAGGGACATCGGTGAATGGGCATTCACAGCTGTGAAATGTTTGACCTGCTGGCGGCAGGAGAAGCCCGGGCTGACGAGCGCCTCGTCGGCGCCCAGGGAGCGTGCCGCGGGCAGGAGGCGGCGCTCGCCGATGGCGCGGGAAACTTCATAGTTCTCGTAGCCGAACAGGCCGGCAAGTCCGCAGCAGCCGCTGTCCAGCAACGTCAATTCGCAGTTGGGGATGGCGCTAAGCAGCTGCTGTAACGGCTGCATGCCGACGAGCGCCTTCTGATGGCAATGGCCGTGGACCATCACCCGCCCGGGTCCTTCCTGCGTCGCCGGCATGCGCGGACCGGCCCATTCTTCGAAGAGCTGGCATGCGTCGGCAACCTCCTGGGCGTCTGCCTGTTCGGCGGCGCGCAATAGGCGCGGGTGGTCGTCCTGCACGGCCGAGTAGCAGCTCGGTTCGCAGAAGAGAATCGGTGTTCCTGCACGCGCCTGGGGCAGAAGCGCGGCGGTTACGGCCCTTGCCTGGCGCGCGGCTGCGTCGAGGAACCCCTTGGAGATGAGGGGGCGCCCGCAGCAGACTTCGGGCGCAACGGTTACCGCGGCGCCGCAACGCTCCAGCACGCGGACCGCGCTTTCGAGATGGTTTGGTTCAAAGTAGTTGTTGAAGGTGTCGGCGAAGAGCGCGACCGGGGTCGCCGCGTGCGGACTGCTGCCGTTGCGCCAGCTCCGGGTAAAGGGCCGGGCGGCGAAGGAAGGCAAGGGACGGCGCCGGTCGAGCCCAAGGAGCGGCTGATTGAGCCAGCGCACGGCGCCTGCGCCGGCCAGCCAGTTCGAAAGCGGCGCGAGACGGCTGCCCCAGCGCGCGATGCGGTCGGTGCGGGAAAGCAGGCGATCTTTGAGGCGCGCGCCGCGGCGCGCATGATGCTGGTGCAGGAACTCGCTCTTGAGGCGTGCCATGTCCACACCGGTAGGGCATTCGCGTTTGCACGCCTTGCATTCGAGGCAGAGGTTGAGGACGGGCAGCAGCTCTTCATCGTCGAAGCCGGTCGCTTCGAGGCCGCCGGCGAGAGCCATGCGCAGGGCGTTGGCGCGGCCGCGCGTGCTGTCGATTTCATTGCGCGTCGCCATGTAAGAGGGGCACATGGTGCCGGTCAGCGTCTTGCGGCAGGCGCCTACGCCGCTGCACTGTTCTGTCGCCCGCAGCAGCCCGCCGAAGTCGGAAAAGTCAAAGGCGGTCGCGTGGTCGGGCGTCTCGTATTCCGGTCCGAAGCGGAGGTTTGCGGTTAGCGCGGGCGCGTGGACGATCTTGCCGGGGTTGAGCAGGTTGATCGGGTCGAAGGCCGCTTTAACCTGGCAGAAGGCATCGTAAAGCGCCGGCCCGAACATCTTCTCCTGAAACGGGGCGCGCACAAGGCCGTCACCGTGTTCGCCGGAGAGGGCGCCGCCGTATTCGAGCACGAGGTCGGCCACTTCGGCGGCAATGGCCTCGAACCGCTGCACGCCCTGCGCCGATTTCATATTGACCACAGGGCGAATATGCAGCAAGCCGACCGAGGCGTGGGCGTAGAAGCCGGCCTCGGTCTCGTACTTTGCCAGAATCGCGCGAAAGTTCTTAATGTAGTCGCGCAGCCGTTCGGGCGCGACGGCGGTGTCTTCGACGAAGGAAACCGCCTTGGGGTCGCCGGTCTGTGACATCGTCAGGCCGAGCGCGGCGCGCCGCAGCTCCCAGATGCGGGCCTGTTCGGCCGGTTCGAACGCAAGGTGCATGTAGTTGCCGTGGCCGCGTGCATCGAGGTCGGACGCCAGGCTGTCGATTTTGGCGCGCAGCTCATCGGGCGATTGGCCGAAGAACTCGACCAGCAGGACAGCGCCGGGGTCGCCGTGGATGAAGCCGCGCATCGGCTCGAATTCGACGCGGCCGCTCGTTTTGTCGAGCATGAAGCGGTCGATCAGCTCAACGGCGGAGGGTCCGTGTTCGAGAATAACCGGGGTCGCGCTCATCGCCTCCAACAGGTCATCGAACTGAATGCTGCAGAGAGCGCGGTCGGGCGGCAGAGGGACCAGGCGCAATGTGGCGGCGACGGTCAGGCCGAGCGTGCCTTCGGAGCCGACCAGGATGCGCGCCAGGTTGAACGGAGCGGCCGCGGGCGCGTCGGGGTCCTCCCAATCGTGCGCGATGAACTCGTCCAGGTTGTAGCCGCCGACGCGGCGCAGGATGCGAGGGTATCGCCGCCGGATCTCGGGTTCCAGCTCGCTGCCGAGTCGCTGAACCGTGCGGTAGGCAGCGCCCTCGACGTTTTCCTGCGCCAGCCTGGCCCGCAGTTCGGAACTGGTCAGCGGGCCGAGTTGGACCGTGTTGCCGTCGGAGAGGACAACCTCCAGCGACTCCACGTAATCCAGCGTCTTGCCGTAGATGACCGAGCGCGTTCCGGCCGAGTTGTTGGCGATCATGCCGCCGATGGTGGCGCGATTGGAGGTGGAGAGATCGAGAGGTAGTTGGAGGCCGTGCGGTTTGAGCAGCTCGTTCAGCTCATCGAGAACCATACCCGGCTCGACCGTTATCTTCCGGCCGCCGGCGTCGAGGACGAGGACCCGATTCATATAGCGGGAAAAGTCGAGCGAGATGCCGGCGCCGATCGCCTGGCCGGCCTGCGAGGTTCCGCCGCCGCGCGCGGTTATGGAGACGCCGTGCTGCCGGCAGATGTTTACGACCTTGACGACATCTTCGCGGCTGCGGGGGGTAACGACGCCGAGGGGAAGAATCTGGTAGACGCTGGCGTCGGTGGCGTGCATTGCCCGGCTGGCGCCGTCGAAATTCACGTCGCCGCTGAGCGCGGCGCGCAGCTCGTGCGCGAGGCTCCGCAGATCAACGCTCCCGCCTATAATGGTCTCCTCCTCGCCCAACCGACTGGAGAACTGTCTCTACGCGACAACGGGGACGACGGAGACTTCCGCACCGTCGCTTGCCAGGAATTCGAGCGCGCGGCTGACGCCCCCGCTGGTGTGGGGCACACCGAGGGCTGCCAAACCCATCTCGACGCCGCACAGTGTGCCGGCCAGCGTCAGCTCGTTGAGATCGCCGAGGTGGCCGATGCGGAAGAGCTTGCCCTTGACCTTGCCGAGCCCGGTCCCCAGCGACATGTCGAAGCGTTCAAGTATGACCCGCCTCAACTCGTCGGCGTCAAAGCCCTCGGGCATGGCGACGGCGGTGAGGGACGGGGAGTAGGCGCGCGGGTCCTGGCAGAACAGGTCCAGGCCCCAGCCGCGCGCTGCCTGCCGCGTTGCCTCACCGAAACGCGCATGGCGGGCAAAGGCCTGCGGCAGCCCTTCCTCGAGCAGCATCGAGAGCGCTTCATCGAGGGCAAACAGCAGATTGATCGCCGGCGTGTAAGGGAAGAAGCCGTTCTGGTTGAACTCCAGTATGGGCGCCCAGTTCCAATAGGAGCGGGGCAGGCTGGCCGAGTCCGCGGCAGCGAGCGCCTTATCGCTGACCGCGTTAAAGCCGAGGCCGGGCGGGACCATCAGTCCCTTTTGCGAACCCGCTACGGTCACGTCGACGCCCCACTCGTCGTGACGGTAGTCGATCGCGCCGATCGAGGAGACGACGTCGACGAGCAGGAGCGCGTCGTGGCCGCTGCGGTCGAGCGCGGCGCGCGCGGCGGCCACATCGTTGACAACACCGGTCGACGTCTCATTGTGGACCATGGCGACGGCGCGGATGTCGCGCCCGCGATCGGCGGCCAGACGGTTCTCCAGGGCGGCGACGTCGAGAGGGCAGCGCCAGCTGCCCGGCAGCGTCTCGACGGTGAGTCCGAGTCCGGCGGCCACTTTCTGCCAGTTGGCCGCGAACTGGCCGTTGTCGCCGAACAGAACGCGGTCCCCCGGCGACAGCGTATTTGCCAGCGACGCCTCCCACGCGCCGGAACCCGAGGAAGGATAGATGACCACCGGGTTGCTCGTCTTGAAGACTGTTTGCAGGCGCTCAAGAATGGAAAGCGTCAGGCGGCTGAACTCCGGTCCGCGGTGATCGATTGTGGAGCGGGAGAGGGCGCGTGCGACGCGTTCGGGCAGGTTGGTCGGCCCGGGTATCTGGAGAAAGTGGCGTCCTGCTGTATAGGTAAACATGGTAAGCGCCCTCGGGGGAGGGAAAAGCTAGGCCAACTCCTCTTGCAGGCGGCGCAGCACGATTTCGGTTTCGCCTTCGCGCAGGGTATGGACCGCGAGGTTGAGGCCGCCGCCCTCGGCGCGACAGAAGATTGCAGGCTCGCCTGCTTCCAGCGCCTCGGCCACCTGTTCGGCGGTCCGACCGCTGGCCTGCTCATCCCAGTGGACGCGCACCCGCATCCAGGGACCGGCGCCCTCCTGCTCCCACAAGTTGTCCGCCTTGACGTGCGTGAGCCCGGACAGGCCGGCGGAAATCTGGGCGATGCGCTCGGATTGGACCTGGAGACGTTGCTCGTGGTCGGCATCCAGCCAGTGGCGCAGGGCGATCGTCGTCCCGACGACCTCCTGGCGGTCGACCTTGTAACCGCGGCCGACGCTGTTGTTTCCGGTCTCGAAGCCGGTGAAGCCGTTGAGGCGGGCGGCGCTGACCATATCGCCCTGCCCGCAGAGAATGCCGGTTGAGTTGCCCGAGCCGAGGTATTTGCCGCCGAAGCAGACGAGATCGGCGCCGCTGGTGGCGACGCGGCGCATGCGCTCGAGAGGGTAGATCTCGGCGGCGGCGTCAACCAGGACCGGGATGCCGGCGGAATGCGCGATTTCGACGGCGTCGGGCAGAGAGACTGTGTTGGGGAAGCGCTCGCCGGCGGCGAAATAGAGCAGGCCGGCTGTCTGCGGACCGATGGCGTCGCGCAGCTGTTGGGGCGTGCAGCTGTCGTCGTCACCGACCTCGATCAGTTTGCCGCCCGGCGTTGTCACGCTGCGATCGTAGCGGTAGCGGGTCGCTTTCTGGATGAGGAACTCGTTCTTGATACCGGTGGTGTCGGGCAAGCGGCGGATGCGTTCCGGGTCGGTGCCGGCGAGAATGGCGGCGGCGCCCTGCACGAGCGCGGCGTAGCAACCGGAGGTGACCAACCCGCCGCCGGTGCCGAGCATCTCGCCGATGGCCCTGCTGGCGCCGTCGAAGACGTCCTCCATCAGGGTGTAGGCCGTGTTGGCCGACTCCATCGCGTCCCGTACCTCCTGCGAAAGCATCGAGCCGCCCAGAATCGTCATGTGGCCGGCGGCGTTGATGATCGGTTTGATTCCGAGCGATTCATAGATGTCGGAACTGGACATTGCGCTTCACTCCTTGTATCAGTTGAAGAAGTCCTTGTCGTCCTCCGCCAGGAACTTGCGGGCGGCGTTCTTGTTCATGCTTACGCCGAGGCCGGGCCGGTCCCAGACGGTGATATAGCTGTTCTCGACGATGGGATCGGGCAGACCGTCGACAATATCATACCACCAGGCCGGCTGTCCTACCGTATATTCGAAGGCGATGTAGTTGCGGGGCAGGGCTGCGGCGACCTGCACGAGCGCGGCGAGGCCGATCAGCCCGTCGCCTGTTCCGTGCGGCGCCATCAGGATGCCGTGCAGGTCGGCGTACTCGGCCACCCATTTGAGCTCGGCGATGCCGCCAATGTCTGCCGGGTCCGGTCCGACAATGTTGACGGCCTGCATCTCGAACAGCGCCTTGAAGTTCTGCCGCAGATAGATCTGCTCGCCGGTGTGGATTGGTGTGGAGGTGCTGCGCGTCAGCTCGCGGTACTGTTCGGCGAGCACAAAGGGCGTGTAGTCGCCGGTGATCAGGTCCTCGAGCCAGAGGACATGCGTTCCCTCCAGCGCTTTGGCCAGGCGGATGGCGTCGGGCACGGTCCAGCCGGGCCCGCAGTCGAGAGCGAGGCCGATTTCGTCGCCCAGCACCTCCTGCATCGCCTCGACGCAGGCTACGGTGTGTTTCAGGCCCTTGGGCGTCAGCAGGCCGCGCTCGGTCTGGTGATGGACGTCGAGCCGCTCGCCGTAGAAGTAGCCGTCCAGTTCATCGGGCATGGCGCTGTGGAAGCCGATCCCCTGCTTGATGATCGAGAAGCCTTCGGGCAGCTCGGCCATGCGGGCCATATTCTCGGCGTAGTGCTGCGGTTCCTGGCCGGCCAGCGGGAAGCGGATGGCGCCGTTGTAGACGCGCACCTTGTCGCGCACTTTGCCGCCCAGCAACTTGTACACCGGCAGGCCGGCGGCCTGGCCTGCGATGTCCCAGAGCGCCATCTCGATGGCGCTGACCGCGCTTCCCCAGGGCTTGAAGCTGCCGAGACGGCGAATGCGCAACATCACGCGTTCGACGTCGGTCGGGTCCTGTCCGAGGATATAGTCGCGGTAGAAGAGCACGTGCGGCTTGAGGTAAGCCTTGAAATGTTCGGCCTGGCCGTAGCCTTCAATGCCGGCGTCGGTCGCGATGCGGACCACCGGGCTGCCGCCCAGGATTGCGCACTTGAGATCGGTGATTTTCATGGAAGCGGTCCGCCGAAACTTAGTTCATATTCGAAAGCGAAATTCAATATCCCGGCACGAGCTGCCGCCGCCATTTTCAGGAGCAGAACTGTCGCAGGCATTGCAAAATTGTACTGCGTTTTGCCGCCGAATGCCAGCTATGGGTGTCATGAGATATTTCTTCGCGCAATACGCGGTTATTTTCCACGCTTGTTCACTTTGGTACAATGGTCATCACTGTGGGCGGCGTTAAATCCTTCATCGTTGCCTGGTCAATCGGTCAACTGCCTGGCGCTGCACTCCTGGCCAAGCGGTGAAACTTCAGCCGATTCAGGCCGGTCTGCGCCGCCGGAATCTCCAGCTCAAAACACAAGGACTGCTGCTATGCGACTTCTGCTTTTCGATGACGACAAACTGGGTGTTTGGGACGGCCAACAGGTCCTGGATGCGTCGGCGGCGGTCGCCGGCTGCGGGCATCACTCGCCCCAGGAGATGATGGAGATGGTGATCGGCGACTGGCCGAACGTCGAGCCGCGCATTCGCGACGCGATCAGTTCCGCGCAAGGCATCGCATTGGAGGACGTGCAATGCCGGCCGCCCCTACCCAGGCCGGGTCAGCTGGTCTGCCTGGCGGGGAACTTCCTGGAACCGCAGAAGCCGGAGAGAGGCCTGTTCAACGCCTTCCTCAAGTCGCCCAACTCGGCGCTCGGCCACGGCGGGACGGTCGTGTTGCCCGACGCCGAGGCGAGTGTATTCCATTTTGAGCCGGAGCTGGCGCTGGTCATCGGCAAGCAGGCCAGCCGCATCGCGGCCGAGGATGCGATGGACCACGTCTTCGGCTACACGCAGTTCATGGATGTGTCGGCCAGGGGGCTGCCCGGCGGCTTCTTCCTGGGAAAGTCGTGGCACACGTTTGGGCCGATGGGCCCGCTGCTGGTGACGCGCGATGAGATTCCGAACGCTAACGATTTAGGCGTGCGGCTCTGGGTCAACGACGAGCAGCGGCACGACATCACGACCGCCGACATGGACCGTCACATCCCGGAGCTGCTGGCCGAGGTGACGAATGTGCTGCCGCTCGAACCGGGGGATGTCGTCTCGACCGGGACGCATCACTTCGGCCTCGAGCCTGTCCAGGACGGGGACACGATCCGGCTCGAGATCGAACAGTTGGGGCCGGCGCTGGTTGTGAACTGCCAGGATCCTTCGGGCCGCTCCTGGTAGCGCGGCGGCAGCGCAAGGGGTGCCGGCAGCGCAAGGGGCGCCGGCAGAGCCCAAAGGGTGCATCCCACATTTGGCGTTGGAATCGTCTGGCGGCGAATCCATGCCTGCGATAGCTGGAATTGTAGCCGGCTTTGAGAGAGGCACAGGGCAGTCGCAGGGCAGCCGCAGGGCGAGAAATGGGCCTGCCCCTCCGGCGGTGGCGGCGTTCGCTGATTTGGGGGCGGGCCGTTGGGCCGCGGGGAGTACCGGGCTGCATTGACCCCCTCACGCGGCGGGAGGAGAACTTCAGGGGGGCGTTGCGGGGGGAGTCCCCCCGCACAAGGGAGGGCCGAAGGCCCGACCGTCCAAAAGAATACAGGAAAGCGAATACCTCCACTCTGCCGGAGAAGGGACCGTGGACCGGCAATGACTTCCTTGCCAGCGTGCGTATTGGAAAACGTGCCCCAATTATGGGATGGACCCGCCAAAAAAAGGTCGCTTGTCCCGTGATTGAGCTTGTGATACGCTTAGGGACGAGGGATTGGGATCCGTCCGAGTGCAACGTGACTGCATCAAGGGCGGATGGCAGTTTGGTTGCCGCCGATCGTCGCTAAGATGCTGTTGGCGGTAACCAAATTTGCTCGCACCGCGGTTGTCTCGGCCCAACGTCTCCACGCAGTCCCTGTCGCTCAGTTCGCCGATGCCGCGCCCGTTGAAGTCAGCCATCCGCGCCGGCGCAGTCGAAACGGTCCAAGTGGGCCGCGAACCGAACGCAAGCCCCTTCCCCCGACCACCTACCTGCCCAAACAAGGTCTCGAACGCCCAGGCAGTAGCGATCTTGTCCATCTACGTCGAAATCTCCATTCGCGGCAACCTTGACGAACTATGGCGGCGAACGCAGGTTCCCGAGCTGCACGAACGCTGGGACCTGCGCTTCACGTCGATAGAGTATCTGGAACGGGCTGACGGCTCCGCCGCCCAGCAGTTCCGCTATGCCACGCGCATTGGGTTCGGCAAGGAGATCGAGGGCTGGGGGGAAACGGTCGGCGAGCGGCTGGACGCCAACACCCGCACTTCTGCGCTCAAGTTCGGTTCCGATGATCGACGCTCGCTGATCAGGGCCGGTTCCGGATATTGGAAATACGAGCAGATTGGTGAGGAAGTGCGCTTCGTCACCGGCTACGACTACGACGTTCGCTGGGGTCTGTTGGGGCGAGCTATCGACCGTATGCTGTTTCGTCCCCTGCTTGGCTGGGCAACGGCCTGGAGTTTCGACCGGCTGCGGCTGTGGATCGAGGAGGGGCGGGAGCCGGAAGAAGGGGCGCGCCGGGCCTTGATCCATGCGCTAGCGGCGGCGACGATCGCGCTGGTCTGGATCTGGCAGGGAACTGTGCCCAAGCTGGCCGGGCCGCACCCCGAAGAGCTGGCCCTAATCGTTGCCTCGGGCGTGCCGGAGCAGTGGGGGCCTGCTGCGGCGCGGCTGCTCGGCGCGGGAGAAGTCCTGTTCGGCTTCGCCTTTTTGCTGTGGGCGCGTCGCCGCTGGCCGTGGCTGCTGAACATCGGCATGATGGTGTTTGCGCTGGCTGCCGTGACGGCCGCGGCGCCTGAGAAACTCGCGGGGCCTTTCAGCCCGTTCGTCCTCAATCTGTTGCTTGTCGTTCTTGCCGCCATCGGCCTGCTGTCGTTGCGCGGCCTGCCGTCGGCTCGACGCTGTCAGCGCCGTCCGCCCGGCGACGCATCCAAGGAGACCGCCCCGTGACTTCGATCTACCAGCGTGCGCTCGGATCCGATTTCAGCCGGCTACATCCGGAGATCCAGGCGCGTTTCGGCATTACCAGCGCCGACGGGCGCGCCGCCGTCGGGAAGGGGACGATGGAGAATGTCTGGCACGGGAGGTTCTACACGCTGCCCTTCCTCTATGTCGGCACGTGGCGAAACATCATGTTTCCCGAACGGGGTCAGAACATCCCGTTCACGATTGAAAACTGGGCCTACCGCGATTCGTACGGACGGGAAACGGTAACCTGGCTGCGCACGTTCAGCACGGGGCGGCGGCGGCGGTTTGACGCCTACATGATCTACAGCGAACAGAGGCAGCGAATCGTCGACTATCTCGGCACGCGCCAGCACCTGGCCGTGGACCTGGATCTCTCGGTTGCCGACAACGGCGGCCTGCGGCTGCGCTCCGGGGAGCAGCGTTTCTACGAAAGGCCGCTTGCATTCCGTTTTCCACTTTTCTTTTCCGGCGTGGCTGACGTTTGTGAGTGGTTTGACGATGCGAGCGGACGATTCGGAATCGAGGTGAAGGTTATAAACAAGACTTGGGGGCCGCTGTTCGGCTACAGGGGGGCCTTCGACGTCGAGTGGGTCGACGCGGCGGACGGGCCGCCGGACACTGTCAGGCCGAGACGCGAGGAGCGGCGGGAGTAGGTTGCAAAAGGAGAACGCGCGCAGCGCGGCCTGCAAAGCGGCGTTCGCGGCAGGCGTGTACAATCTTGAGAAAGGCCTTTGATAGATTCGCGACCGATCACCGCCGGGCCGCAGCATCACCGGTTCGGTTACTATGACAAACTCCATTTTTGATCCGTCCGCCCGCTATGCGCTGGGTATGGAGGTCGGTTTTGAGCATCGACCGCCGACGCCGGAGGACCGGGTCGACGTCGGGATGGTCGACCTGTGCGACGGCGACCGTTGGATCGAGCTGGGCGAGAGCCGCGCGTGGGGCTGGCAGGCGGGCCTCATGCTGCGGTGGCTGCCGCGCTCCGATAGTGAGATTGTCTGGAATGACAGGGTGGACGGCCGGTTTGTCACCCATAGCCTGAACGTAGGGACGGGTCAGCGGCGTACGCTGGGGCACCCGGTCTTCACGCTCAGCCGCGACGGCGTCAGCGCGCTGGCGATCGACTTCCTCCGCCTTGAGGATATGCGGCCCGGTTACGGCTACATGGGAATTCAGGATCCCTGGCGCGATGTCCTGGCGCCGCGTGAGACGGGCAACCACGCGGTTGACCTGAGCACCGGCGCGGGCGAGTTGATCGTCAGCCTGGCCGAGGCGGCGGCAATCCCCTACCCGCGCGGCGACATCAGCGCGGCGAAGCACTTATTCAACGTTCTCATTTTCAACCCAAGCGGCAGCCATTTTCTCTTTCTGCACCGCTGGCGCTTCGGCGGGGGCGGCTTTCATACGCGCATGCTCACGGCGCGGGCCGACGGCTCCGGGCTAACGGTTGCGGACCATTCCGGCTTCACCTCCCACCTGACCTGGCGCGACGACAGGCAGATCCTGGCCTGGTCGAGGCGGCCGTCGCACGGCGACGCGAATTACCCGTTCCCGAACGCCGAGGACGGCTCCTGCGGGCCGGACCAGATTGTGGGCAAGGAACGGATGCCGCTCAACGGACACTGCACCTACCTGTTCGACAACAGCTGGGTCCTGAACGATACCTACCCGCAAGGAGACGAACGGCTGCATGACCTCTACCTCTACCATGTGCCCAGCGACCGGCGCGTCGATCTTGGCCGCTTCCACGCGCCGCCCGCCTGTACGGACACGCTGCGCTGCGACCTGCACCCGCGCTCCAGCCCGGACGGCAGCGAGATCGTGATCGATTCGACGCACGGCGGCCATGGGCGGCAGATGTATCTCTTCAAGCTGGGGGAGATTGTTGCGGCGTAAGGAACTTGCGAGTTAACCTTGCGTTGGACGTGATGATATTTCGGTCGCACGAGGTCAATATGCGAACTACATTGAACATTGATGACGATGTGCTGGTGGTCGCGAGGGCGCTGGCGGAGCGCAACGCGTGCAGTCTAGGCAGTGCGGTTTCAGAGCTGGCCAGGCGAGGGATCAAGGGATGGGACTCGATCAAGGACAGCGACTGCTACCCGGTCTTCCGCGTCTCACCTACTTCAGAACCCATTACAAATGACGACGTAAGAAAAGCTCTCGGCGATTGGCCTTGACCGTTTACCCGAACCTGGAGCCGGCGCTGTACCAACTTGCCCCTCCGCACAAGCCGTCGCTTAGATTTTGACGGGCGCGTTTTTCCCTTTAGAATGCAGCGAACCACTGAGGTCGGCCCAATGGGTTCAGCCGAAACTAAAGGGCGGGCCAGTATCCGAATGCCGGTCGCTTCGCCGGAGTGCTGGATGCGAAAATTCCGTAATCTTCAGACAGTGCAGAGGCAGGTCTGCGAAGCCGGTCTACCAATCAGACGAGGCCGGACAGTCATGCTCTCCTGTTTTCCACAACTTCGGCCTATTCTGCCATGAGTTCGTCAGAGCCGCCCATCGGGCCGCGATTTACCAGCATCAAGCTGTACAAGCACGCTTCCAGGAGTCTGTCCTTCTGGTATCCGCCGGAATGGCGGCTGTTGGAGGCTGAGGAACCCGATCCCGCGGTCAGCATCTACCCTGAGCCGTCGGAAGAGGCAACGTTTGTCTCGATCACGGTTCAGGATATGGGAGAGCCGCTGGCGGCGGAAGAGAGTGCGCTGCTGGCGGAGGGCGTGCAGGAAGGTCTGGAGAAACTCGAGGCCTGCCAGGTTGAACGGCTGGAGACCCTGGAGGACGCAGGCGACTGGTGCCAGGAGTGGGTCTGCACATTTGTGCAGGATGGGATCACCCGCCGGCGGCGCGCGCGACTCTTTTGCCAAGGCCAGTATCTGTATTCGGTCGTCCTGCAAGGCGCGACCGAGGAGCGCTACGAGTATTGGCAGGGCATGATGGAATGGGTCATGATGACCGTCCTGGACTCCTCTGTGGATTTTTCCGGAGAGCAAACGGGTTAGGGCGGGCACCGTCCGCCTCCCTTCCAGAAGTTGCCGCCGGCTACATCCTCACGATTGCTTCCCTCCGTCGCCCGAATCCGCATCCGCCGGGCGTTGCGAAAGATTCGAATCTCAGTGTGAGGGGCTATAGAACAAATAACCTCTTCGCCCGCGCGCTCATCCTCAACCCAGCGCTGGCGATCGCCGATGAGCCGGTCTCGGCGCTCGACGTTTCAGTGCAGGCCCAGATCCTGAACCTGTAGAAATTCCTGCAGCGCAAGCCGGACCTGACCTATCTCTTCATCGCCCATGATCTGGACGTAGTCAAACACATCAGCGACCGCGTTGCGGTCATGTACGTGGACAGGTTGGTCGAGCTGGCCGAGGCCGACGACCTCTAGCGCAATCCGCTCCATCCCTATACCGAAGCGCTCCTTTCCGCCGTCCACACTGCCGTCCACACTGCCGTCCACACTGCCGTCCACACTGCCGTCCACACTGCTGGCCCCGCCCACAGCCAGCGCGAGCGCATTGTGCTGGAGGGCTAGGGGGCCGATCCGTCCAATCCACCGCCGGGCTGCTACTTCCATCCGCGCCGCCGTTACGTCCAGGAGCGCCGCCGGGAGGAGACGCCGGAGCTGCGGGGCGTTGCCGGCGGCCGGTTTGTCGCCTGCCACTTTGCCGAAGAGCTCGACCTGGCCGGCGCGGACGCGGCCTGAACGAGAACGGCCCAATTCCGGGAGAGTACGATGACGATTGCGCGTCCAATCACGTCCGGACCAAAGCATCACTGGTTTGGCTACTACGACAAGCTGCAGTTCGATCCAACCGGCCGCTATGTGCTGGCGATGGAGGTCGATTTCGAGCACCGTTCGCCGGCAGCCGGGGACGTGATCGGCGTCGGGATGATCGACCTGGCCGACGGCGACCGCTGGATCGAGCTGGGGGAGACGCGCGCGTGGTGCTGGCAGCAGGGCTGCATGCTGCAATGGGTTCCCGGCTCGGAGAGCGAGGTCGTCTGGAATGACCGCGAGGGCGACCGCTTCGTCTGCCACGTGCTGGATGTGAAATCAGGCAAAAGGCGGACGATCGGCTACCCGGTCTACACGCTCTCACCGGACGGCCGCACGGCGATCGGCGCCGACTTCCGCCGCATCAACCACATGCGCCCGGGCTACGGCTACGCCGGCATCCCCGATCCGAACTTCGATAAGCTGGCGCCGGACGACGCCGGCGTCTACCGGGTTGATTTGGCCACCGGCGAAGCGGAGTTCCTGATCTCGATCGCTCAGGTGGCTGCGATCCCGTATCCTCATCAGGACCTCAGCTCGGCGCGGCACTATTTCAACCATCTGCTGTTCAACACCGACGGTTCGCGCTTTATCTTCCTGCACCGCTGGCGTCTCGGCGGGCCGGGCTTCGGCACGCGCATGATGACCGCGGCGGTTGACGGCTCCGAGATCTATCCGGTTGACGAGTACGGCCACACGTCCCACTTCATCTGGCGCGACCCCGAGCATATCCTGGCCTGGGCCAGGCATCCTTCGCACGGCGACGCCTTCTACGTGTACCGCGATGGAACGCAGGAGGTGGAGGTGATCGGCAAAGGGGTGATGAAACTGAACGGGCACTGCACCTACCTTGCCGACACGAACTGGATCCTGAATGACACCTATCCGGTCGCGCGTGGCGAAGCGAAAGTGCAGGAGCTGTATCTGTTCAATGTTGAGAGGGGCGAACGAATCGAGCTGGGCGAGTTTGCCGCTTTTCCTGCCTACACGGGCGAGTGGCGCTGCGACCTGCACCCGCGTTCAAGCCCGGATGGGAAGCTGGTTACAATCGACTCAGCGCACGGCGGCAACGGCCGCCAGGTCTACCTGCTCGACGTCTCGGCCCACCAGAGGGAGTAGCGGCAGGGCTGAACTCTCTTATTTTTTCTGATAAACGGGATCAGGCAACCTGAACGCTAGTTCCAGGTATAGGTCCCTTTTTCTTCCTGGGGAATCGAGTCGAAGGACTGCATCGCCTGTCGGCCCTCGGGCGTCAGGCCGGCGCGGGCGGCGATCTCCTCGGCGAGGGCGGGAATGTAGGGAATGTCTTCGCGATAGAGAACGGTCGAGCCTTCGGGCGTGTAGTGGACCTGCATTTCGACGTCGCCTTCGGCGGCTTCTATCCTGCTCACGATTAGATCGATGTGGGTGATGTGGCCCCAATCCCACTTGCGGGACATCGCCCAGAAGCGCAGCGGGCTCCTCAACTCGAAGGCGTCATCGGTGACCGCGAAGACCGTTCCCATGTCGATCATGTGGCCGTACATGAGGAGCGCGCCCCAGATAAGGAAGGTCCAGGCGATGGCCTCTACGAAGAAAAGGCGGTTGATGCCCATCGAGAACGTCAGGATTCCGGCAATCAGCAGCGCGGCCGCTGATACCATCGACTTCGGCCGTCCTCTGAAAACCAGCCGTTCCTGTGCTTCGCCTGCGTGCGTGGATTCAGCCATTGTGCCACTCTACTTTGTGCAATTCTGTGCAAAATTGTTCAGTCTTATGCGCCGCGGCCGCGGTCGTGCCGCGCCGGCAAGTTCGCGCAAAGTTTCGCGTATAGTATAGACCGTAGGGCGGAGCGAACAAAATCTGCCGGCCGCCTGCGAGTCGGAGGATGCAGGCCGGCGCACATTCGATTTTGCAGGCTGGGCCTCAAGGATTTCCAGGGCCGGTCTGCAGCCTGTACCCGCGACCGCGAATTGTGACAATCAGGACCGGATTGGCCGGGTCCGGCTCCACTTTCTGGCGCAGGCGGCTGACCAGCTTCTCAATGCGGGCGTCGTCCACTTCGTCCAGATAATTTTCTCCCCAGACATCCATGACGATGGCAAATTTCTCGACGGTCCTGTTCCTCTTTTCGAAGAGCAGCGTCATGAGTAGAATCTCCAGCCTGGAGAGTTCGATCTGCCGCCCGTCGACGTGGAACTCTCCATCCTTGAATTCGACCAGTGGCCTTTCGGAGGCGCCGGTGTCGGTCTGAAATTCGAGAACATACTCGGCAAAAAGACGGCTGAAGACCCGCCTTTCCTCCTTCACAAGCTTCAGGATGTGGTGCTTCATCAGATGGGCCAGGCTGGTGCTTTCGCCGTCCTTGCCGGAAAAGAGGCTCCTGAGGGCCTCCTGGTGGTCCGGCATGCAGCTGTGCCAGATCTTTTCGCTCTCGGTGTGTAGAGTAGGGTCGTTGCGAAGCTGGTCGGCCAGGTCGCGGTGCAGCGCCCAGCGCCCCTTCTCATCGGCGCCTTGCCCTTCAAGTTCGGCGGCCGCGACGCCCAGCATTTTGCTGACCCCTTCCAGATAGCCGGGGTGGCCGCCGGTCCAGTGGTAGGCAAAGTCGACGTCCTGCGGGGAGAGTTCGACGTCGTTGTGCTCAGCGAAACTGCGAATGTAGTGCTCGACGTCATGGTGGGGGAGAGGGCCGAGGTGCCAGGGCTGATGGGAAAAGAGTTCTCCGAATTCCCCGCTGTGTTCGCCGGGCCACAGTTCGGCGAGAGGCCACACTGTTGCCGTAACGTAAACGAGCCGGTTGCCGAAAAGGTCCTTTTTGGCGCGCAGGTTGAGAAAGACGCGCGGATCGATTTCCTGGAATGGCTCGTCGAACTCGTCAAAGAGCAGGATGAGACTGTAGCTACTGTTTTGGAGCGCGGCGGTCAGTCCGTTGCTGAAATTGAGCGGCACCTGAAAGGCGTTTGCCGGCGCGACGAGGCCATCGTAGGCGGTCTGCAGCGCAACGTTCCCGGCCAGGGCGGGGATGCTCTCGCGCAGACAGCGGAGTACAAGCTCGTAGAAGCCCTGGTCCGACATATCCAGAATGCGGTTGCAGTCGACGTAGACCGGAAGAAAGGAGCCGCCCTCCTCGCCCAGATGGTGAAGCCAGACGTCGGCCTGGGCGAGCAAGCGCATCAAGGAGGACTTGCCGACGTTGCTGAAGCCTGTTACCTCCACGCAGCGGGCGGTGGAGAGCATTCGGATGATGTGTTCAATGTCCAACTTTCGCATGTAGCTGCCGTCGGACAGACGTAGTGCAACTGACATGGTTCCCCCAAGATCGATGCGGTGTATGGGGTCAGATAGATTCTTCTGCGCGTGGCTGCCCCCATTTTCCGCGTCTTGCGCCTTTGCGTCAAGCGTGACCGAGGCGAGGGCCGGTTTCTTCCAGAATATCGGCCGCAAGCACCTGCAAAGCGGCCTCCGGCGCGACCTGGCCTGCGCCGGCGACGGCCGGCACAAGGCCCAGCGGATCCCACCAGTGGCTGGCGGGGCGCGGCCAATTATCGGGCCAGGGACCGCTCACCAGGCGGAGCGGCGGCCAGTCGGCCAGGAAGTCCGGGCGCTCACCGGGCCGGACATAACAAATTCGCAGATTTCCGGCCTCCGGCGCGAACGTCTGAATCGACCGGCCCGAAACGGCCTGGGCCCCATCAACTGAGGGGTCGGACGTCCATACGTGCAGCCAGCGGTCTGCCGCCGCGTGCAGGCCGTGCAATGAGGTGAGTCGATGGCGCCGCGACCAGAGGCGGACGGCCTGAACGAACGCCCATTGCGTGCTGCGGAGCTCGGCAGGGTGGTTCGGCCAGCCGGCGATCCTGCGCATGGCGGGCAACTCCTGAGAGCGCCGCCAATGGTACCGTTCCAGCACTTTGGCCAGCGTTGCGTCGCCCTGTCCTGCACCCTGTCCTGCGCCCTGCGCCAGCACATTGGCGGCCAGCGCGAACTCGCTCCCTCCCGTGCGCTCTTGCCAATAGGCAAACGCAGCCTCCGCTGATTGACGGTTTCCGGCAAAGCAGAATAGAGGGCGGTTCTCGGAAGGAAGCTTCACGGCGGCGTCGATGACGTGGCGGCACAAGGCCAATACCTGCTCCTGGCCGCGACGGTCAGTCTCTTCGTAACCGCCGACGGCCAGAATCACGTCGGGATACAGGAGTTCCAGCTCAGCCGCGAGCTCGTCCGTGCTGCGCCAGGCGTTGAAGCGGTAGGTGGCGACGTGATTGCAGAGGGCGCCCGCGAGCGCTTCCTTTCCGGCGATCAGGCTTGTGCCGCCGGAAAGCCCAGCCATCCAAACGCGCAGCGGCGGGAGCAGGTCGGCAACGGCCACCGCTTGGCCGACGCCTTCCACAAGGGCCTGGTCGTAGGTGTGCAGCCGCGGCCGGTCCTCCTCCTCGTTCCAAAGAGAGATGTTGAACTGGCTCTCCAGGCGGTTGACCGCTTGAACCAGCGCGGCGGCGCTTTGACCGGGACCTGCGCCCGCCGGCAGCTCGGCGGTTTGCCACCCTATCAGGCGGTAGATTTCTTCGACGGGTTCGATCAACGCTGCGGTTACACGTTGGGGCTCAGCGCCCAGGACGAGAATGTTTTTGGGCGCGAAGTCTGCCAGCGAGGCCGCCGCGCCGCCGCGGCCGGCCACGGGAAGCGGTTGGGCGCCGGATGGGCTCACTGTCCGGCTCCACGGGCTGCCGCCCACAGGATCTGCCACAGGTCGCTGCGGGGAAGTTCGAATAGGAAGTATTCCAGCCGGGCCAGGATAAGGGTGAAGCGGGCCGCGATCAGGCGGGCGAAAATCATGCCGGCAGCCAGCCACAGGGCCCGGCGCCCGATGCCTTCCCAGACGGCCAGGACTTTGCCGAAAGCGGCCCGTGAAAGAGAGCCCGGTCCCGCTTGGGGGACGATTGAAGCGAAGCCGCGCGATGCTGGGGCGGATGCGGGGCGCTCGCCATCGCCGCCGGCCGAACGGCCCAAACGCAGGTGAATGAGGACGCCGCCTGTGATCACCAGGGTGAGGAGCCGGAGCGGCCACATCAGCTGCCCGCCGCCGGCGGACACGTCGGGAGTAGCGGGGCTGTTCACTTGGGGGAGTTCGACCGCGGCGGCGAGCTGCGGCCAAAAAGTGCCCTGCAGCGCGCCGCTCAGGCCGACGCCCAGGCCCGCGCCGGCGAGAATGGCGGCCGGGATCACCGCCAGCAGCCGCAGCAGGCGCCGTCCGCTCCACTTCCCCGGCGGCTTGAACAGCAGGTCCAGGCCGCCCAGCCACATCACCAGCCCGAGCAGGAGCGGCAAATGGCTTTGCAGATCTTCCGGCCCGGTGGCGGCGAGCCACGACGCCGGGTCTGCCAGGAGGGGCGCGAACAGCTGCGGCCACAGGACATTGCTCCAAACGACAACCGCCATGTAGCCCAATCCGGCGCCAACGAGGATGTACTGGGCGAGGCGCGCGAGGACGTTATCGCGGATCAGGCAGCTGCCAATGGCCAGCGAGATGAGAAGACCGAGTAACAGGCCGGCATCGTGCAGCGAACCGGGCAGACCGCCGCTGAAGGAACTCAACGCTGCCTCCGTTCGGCAATGCCGGCCAGATTGCCAAGAAGGATAGCGGCCAGCAGGATGGCGAAGCCCCAATTCTGACCGCTGACCAGCCGTCCTGCGACCGCCTTCTCCTCGGGGCCGGCGGCCCGCTCGGAGCGGAGCCGGTATGCGCTGCCGCCGTCCCAGCCGCTGACCAGGCCAGCGAGCTGCCCACTCTGCAGGAAGGGACGCAATGGAATGTCGGTTGCGGCGCTGGTGACGGCAACAACCGCCCCCGCGTTGAGCGGCTGGACCTGCTCCAGCCAGTGCCGGACATCCTCGCTGCGGGCGGCGACAATCAGGTTGAGGACGGGGCCTGTCTTATCCAGACCGGCAACGGTGAAGCGTCCTTTGAGGTCGAGCCAGCCGGGGTCGAGCGGCAGCGTCTGGGCCGGTGCGACGCCCAGCAGCGGCAGGGAAGCGGCCCCGCCGGGAAGAAAGCCAGCTTCGATGACGACATTGGTCTCCATCTGCGAGCGGCCCGGCTGGCGGACGGCATCTTCAGCCTTCGCGATCAGCCGCCGCGCCGAGGCAAGGCCCGCGGGCAGCTGGCTGACAACGATCAGATTTGCCCCCCGCAGCAGCAAATGTTCGATGACCGGCTGTGCGACGCGGTCCATTTCGCCGGCGGTAGCGGGGTCGTAGGCCCAGTTCACGAGGACAAGACTGTCGGGGGGCAATGTTGAGATCTGTCGGTGTGCCTGCGGGAGACCGGGCAGCGGATGCGGTCCCGGCCCGCCCGGCGGAGCAGGCGTTGCGCGCAGATACGCCACGACCAGGACAAGCAGCAGGAGCCACTCGAGCTGAAAGCGCCTTTGCATACCGCGCCCGACCTGTGGGTGGGCGCCGGCAGCGCGGGTTGTGCCCGCCGCCACCCCTGCATCGAGAGGGAACTCGGCGGAAAAGAGTTCGCGCAGACGGCGGCGTTCTTCTTCATCCACGGTTTCCGGCGGCGGCTGCACCTCGTTCCGCAGCTCTGAAATCCTGGAGCCGGCAGTGGCGAACTCCAGCGGGTCTGCCGGTTCGAGCAGGCCCGGAAGTTCACCCAGAAGGGGCTCCGGTTGTGCGTCATTCTGCGTGGTCGACGGGTCGGATTCGGCGTCCTCTCCGGCTTCGTCGCCAGCAGACGGCGGAAGGGACCAACTGTGTCCGAAAACCGGTTCGCCTGACCCTTGTTCCTCTTCCGGGGCGGCACGCTCGCCGGCCTCCGGCTTCGTCTCCGGTCCCTGGCCGCCGGCCGCGGCGTCCGGCCCCAAGGGAGCCGGGTCCACAGGTTCGGGCGGCGGTATGCGCGTCAGGACTGTGCCGCATTGCTCGCAGAAGCGGGCCAGGTCCGTGTTGCTGTAACCGCAGTGTGGGCAGTCGAACATCTGCATCGTCGTAGCAGGTTCCAGGTCAGGATGAAGTGGGCAATCGGCCGCGCCAGCCCTCTGAGAAGGCGGCTTCTTGAATTCTTCGATCTACTTTGCGCTGCGTGCAACGAGGCGGATGCTGATTATCAGCAGGCCGAGCACGCCTCCAAGCAGAACGCCGCGCATGGCGGCCATCACCGGCCAATTCAGCAGCCAGTTGAAAAGATCGACCAAGGCCACTGGCATGAGCTGGTGGGAGGCCGGCGTCTGCACCAGCAGCATCAGTAGGGCGCCGGCAAGTATCCAGAGGCCGCCGGGGCGGGTGAAGCGCAGGTAGTGAAAGGCCGCGCTCAGCAGGAAGAAGCCGGTCAGCGCGAAGAGGGTCGCCTGCCCCGGCGCCAGGATTGCGTCGAATACCCATTCGGCTACCGGCGCGGCCGACCCCTTTGGCGATGTGACGCCGGCTCCGAACACGAGCGCGAAGGCAATTAGGAGCAAAAGGCTCAATAGCCACTCCTTCTGCCCGCGCTGCACGCGCAGCAGGTGATACCAGAGGGCGTTGAGGACGCCCAGGAGTAGCGCGAACGCCCCCAGCAGCAGCGCCCAGCTGTAAAGGGTCGTTGCCAGCGCAGCTGGCGTGATCTCCAGCTCGAAGCGCGCAGAGATCACCACAAACGCACACGCCAGCGCGACCAGCAGGCCGATTCGGTTTGACCAGCCCGAGCGAGAAGAGAACACCGTCGGCTACCCGAAGAGACCGGCTGCCAGCAGACCGAGCGCCAACAGTCCGCCTGCCCAACTTCCCACCTTATGGAGCCAGTCTTGCGCATCCGGTCCGAGGCCGGCGGGCGCATGGCTTTCCGGGATCAGGGTCTGCGCGAGCAGTTCACCCTCGGAGCCCTGGGCCCCGGGAAGTGCCGTGGGCGAGGTGGTCCAGTCCAACCCCGGCGGCGGCGCGGCGGCGTCGCTGTCGAGCGCGGAAATGTTGTGGGATGCGGCATAGAGGGCGCTGTCTGCTCCACCATACAGGACCAGGCGCGAGGCGCCGTCGACTCCTTGGGCCAGATCACCGGCGCTTTTTCCGAGTGCTGCGTCATGGCTCGTAGCGGGCCGCCATACGAGCGTCGCCTGCAGCCACAGCCAGCCGTCCCCGCCGGCGATTACAAGCGGGTTCTGCGGCCCCAGGTGTTGACGGGCGACCCCGCCCAGGGCGAGCAGGCCAAGGCCGCTGTGCCGGAACAAAGTGCCGAGGCCAAGCGCCAGCGTCGGCGTCTGTCCGTGCTCAACGGCCGTATCTGCCAGGCGGCGCCACGCCGCGGCAAGACGTTTTGGGTCTGGTTGGAAGATCACGCGTCTGCTCCCCGCCGCCGGCCCGGCCGCACCTCACCTTCCTGCAGGGCAGCCAGTCTTGCGGTCAGGTTGGCAGGCCCGTTCGGCTGCGAGAGCAGGTTGCCCCAGGGTCCGAGACTGTCGAGGCCAAGCAGCGCGGCGAGCGGCTGTATTACCAGTAGAGTCTGCCCCAGGAGAAAAGCGAGAGGTCGATGTCCGGCGACGAAGAGAAGCGCGGGCATAATCATCTGCCGTTGACGAACCGCATCGAGCATTTCGTCAACAAAATTGTCGGTCATCTCAGCGTTTCAACCCTTTTGAATTCCATATTTCGCGTATTCAGGGGTATCTGAAGAATTTTACCACAGGGCCTATGTCACGCCAGACGAAGCCAGGGCAATCGCACCTGAATCTGGGCGCCAAAATAACCCACAAAGGGCACCCACAAGGGGTGCCCCTACCAATGGTCATTCGTTTTCGGCTGAAAAACCGGTCTCCAGTCGCCGAAATTGCTTAGCGGCATCTGGGAGAGGCACGGGGCAGGCGCGGGGCCTGCCCCTACGTCGCCGGCGGCGTTCGCCGAATTGGGGGCGGTGCGGCGCGCCGCAGGTAGCTCTGGGCTGCATTTTCCCCACACCCGGCGGATGGGAGCACATCAGGGGGGCGTTGCGGGGGGAGTCCCCCCGCACAAGGGAGGGCCGAAGGCCCGACCGTCCAGAACGGCAGATGCCATATGCCAGATGCCGGCGGCCAGGAACTGTCGGTGGGCGGGGGACAGTAGGCGGTGACCGGCGTCGTGTTTCGAGCACGACACGGCGCGGGAGGAGTGGTGTCAGGGGGGCGTTGCGGGGGGAGTCCCCCCGCACAAGGGAGGGCCGAAGGCCCGACCGTCCAAAAGGATACAGGAAAGGGTATTCCTCCACTCTGCCATTGAAGGGACCGTGGACTGGCCGCGGCGCCATTGCTACCCGGGGCATAGGAACTTGCACCCCAATTCCGGACTGCATCCTTTCCATGTGGTGGCAACCCGGAAACTTGCGCGCTAAGCGTAGTCCATTGTTTACTTGACCCTTGGAACCGAATACCAAACTACCGGAACAAAAGAGGAGAAGAGGAATGGAGCGGTCCGTGCTTGCCGCGCAGCTGTTTACCGTGCGCGACCATACGCAAACTGAGGAAGGATTCGCCGAGTCGATTGCCAAGATCAGCGCGATCGGATACAAGGCGGCGCAGGTGTCGGCGATCGGCCCGATCGCGCCGGCGGACGTCAAACGGATATGCGACGACCACGGCATCACGATTGTGAACACGCATATCGCCTGGCCGCGTCTGCAGGAGGATATAAACGCGGTGATCGAGGAGCATCGTCTGTGGGAGTGCAGGCACGTGGCGGTGGGCAGTATGCCGCGCCATTTCATCGAGGACGGTGAAGCGGGCATCCGCCAGTTCGCATCTGAGGCGACCGCGGTGGGCCGGACGTTGTACGAGGCCGGAATGACCTTCAGCTACCACAACCACAGCTTCGAGTTTATTCGCTACGGCGACAGGAACGGGCTGGAGATCTTGTTCGACGAGACCGATCCCCGCTACGTCCAGGCAGAGCTGGATACCTATTGGATCCAGTTCGGGGGCGGCGACGTGCGCGATTGGATTCTGCGCGTAAAGGACCGCATGCCGGTCGTGCATCTGAAGGATATGGCGACGGTAAGCTGGCGCGAGCAGGTGATGAAGGAGGTCGGCGAGGGCAATCTGAACTGGCCGGGCATCCTCGAAGCCTGCCGCGAAGCAAATGTTGAATGGTATGCGGTAGAGCAGGACATCTGCCCGGGCGATCCTTTCGAGAGTCTGGCCACCAGCTACCGCAATCTGGCGAATATGGGCCTGTCCTGAGCCGGCGGCTCCTGTTGTTCGCCAAATGGCGCCATGTTACAATCGCGTTATCCGGTCCGGCTGAGGTTCAGGCGAACTGAGCTGGTCCGTCATCTGCTGGAGAATGGGGCAGATGACAGCCGTGTCGCTGATCGCAAGCTGCTTTCTGTTGCCGCCGACGCCTGACCCAACTCACTCACACAGGAAATCTGCAATGAGCGATATCGTAAGGCTGGGCATCATCGGCACCGGCAGCATCTCGATTCGCGGACTGCTGCCGCATTTGACGATGGAAGACGTGCAGGACCGGGTCAATGTCACCGCGGTGTGCGACCCGGTGGTCGAGCGGGCGGAGGCGGCCGCGGCCAGGTTCGGCGTGCCCCACTTTTACGCCAGCGCGGAGGAGCTTCTGGACTCGGGCACGGTCGACGCAGTCTCGATCGCCTCGCCGATCGGCTTCCATTTCGAGCAGGGAATGCAGTGCGTGGAAGCCGGCATGCACGTTCACTTCAACAAGTCGATGACGACGACGGTGGACGAGGCCGACGCGGTGATCGAGGCGGCCTCGACCAAGGGGGTCAAGCTGGTATCGTGCCCCGGGGAGATGTTGCGGCCGCGCCATCAACGCGTCAAAGAGATGATCGAAGAGGGCGTGCTGGGGACGCTGACATGGGCTGTTACGGGGGCGGCGTTTGGCCGCTACCACGAGGAGGAACGGGTGCGCGGCGGCAGTGACCCGCTCACCAATGTCAACCCGGCCTGGTATTTCCGCAAGCCGGGCGGCGGTCCGCTCTACGACATGACGGTCTACGGCCTGCACTCGATGACGGGGATTCTCGGGCCGGCAAAGGCGGTCACAGCCTTTTCAGGCGTGCGCGTCAAAGAACGCGAGTTTTACGGCGAGATGCTGCAGACCGACATGGATGACAACACGTTGATGGTCCTCGACTTTGGCGAAAACCTGCTCGCGTTTGTCTACGGTGTCGCCGCGGGCGGACTGCCCGGCACGGACCGCCCCCTGATTTTCGGCACGAAAGGGGTCATCAACGGCGGCATGCTCAACGGCGAACCGTACGACTATCCGGGCCGGGAAATCGATGACGCCTACGGCACGCAGACCGCGCTGCCGCACGTGGTCGGCGCGCACCGGGATATGGAAGAAGCGCACGTCTACGAGGATGTGATGCAGCTGGTCGATTGGATTCGCGAGGATAATCCGACGACGTCGACGGCGGAACACGCGCGCCATGTCATCGAGGTCTTCGACGCCGCGTACCGTTCGGCTGAGACAGGCCAGGCGCAGCAGTTGCGTACGACATTCTAACCGTCGGTCCGGCACGGCAAGCTCGAAGAGTATTTTCGTGAAAGAGACTGTATGACTAAGACCTATCGCATCGGCGCAATCGGCTTTGCCCACATGCATATCAACCATCTGCTGGAGCGCTTTGCCGCGCATCCGCAGGCGGAGCTGGCCGCCTGCGCCGACACGACGCCGCTGGTGCCGGAGCGGCGCGCGGCCCACTATACGCGCGCCTGGAACCTGCGTCACGCGCTCGAAAACCTGGGGATGCCGAAGGCGTATGACGACTATCGTGCGATGCTGGCGCAGGAGAGTCTCGATATTGTCGTCGTCTGTTCTGAGAACGAACAACATCCAGCGGTTGTCGAGGCTTGCGCGCGGCAGGGCGTTCACGCAATCATCGAAAAGCCGATGGCCTCCTCGCTGGCAGACGGTCTGCGCATGGCGCGTTCGGCGCGGGCAGCCGGCATCGAGCTGGTCGTCAACTGGCCGATCACGTGGCAGCCGGCCTCGCATAAGGCTAAGGAGCTGATTGACGGCGGCGCCATCGGTCGCGTCCTGACCGTCAAGTGGCGCGGCGGCCATCTGGGACCGCTGGGCGCGCGCGTCTCCCATCCCGGCGGCGACGATGGCAGTCAAAGCCTCCCGCCCGAGCTGAGCGGCGCGGAAAGGGCGGCTACCTGGTGGCATCAGCGCGCGGCCGGTGGAGGCGCGATGCTCGACTACTGCTGTTACGGCTCGCTCGTGGCGCGCTGGCTGGTAGGCGGGCAGGCCACTGCCGTGATGGGGATGCGGGCCAACCTGAACAGCCAGTGGGGTGATGCCGAGGACAACGCGGCCATGCTCATCCGTTTCCCGCAGGCAATGGCGTTGTGCGAAGCGTCCTGGACGACTCGCGACCACGGCGTGCCTCCCGGGCCGATCGTCTACGGCACGGAGGGTACGTTGGTCGTGGACAAGGAGCCGGCAGGCGAGCCAGTCCGCGTGCGGATCGAGAGGGGCGGTGGGGATACCGAGTACCACGAGTGCAGTCCGTTGCCGCCGGGCCGCACCGACATTGCGCAGGAGTTCATCCACCGGCTGGAGTCCGGCGAACCTTTGCACGAGACGCTTGAACTGGAGTTCAACCTCGAGGTGATGGCGATCCTCGACGCCGGCTTGCGCTCGGCTGAGAGCGGAAGTTTGGAGCTTGTCGATACGGAATCCTGGCGTCTGGGCCAGGCTTGAGTAGGGAAAGCGGTGAGGACGATGGAGATTGGGAATGCACTGCGCGCCCTGGGCGTCCGCGAGAAGACGCTATCAGCTGCAGAGAAGGAAGCGCTCGACGAGAACGGCTTTTTGCCGCTGCCGGGTATCTTGAATCCGGATCAGGTGCAGGCATTGCGGGCGCGACTGCAGGCGCTGGAAGAGGAAGAGGGTAGCGAGGCGGGCAAGGAGGTCCACCAGGAGGCCGGCACCGCCCGGCTCGCGAACCTGGTCAATAAAGGGCCGATCTTCGACCTGGTCTGGACGCATCCCAAGGTGTTGGCGGCGATGTCCCATGTGCTGCACGGCGATTTGCGCCTCTCGTCGCTCAACTCGCGAGCCGCGTTGCCGGGTGAAGGCCTGCAGGCGCTCCACACCGACGGCGCCCAGCAGATTCCCGGCATCGCGCCCTCGCCTGAGGATAGCCGCAAACGCTACTATGCCTGCAACTCGATCTGGCTTCTGAACGATTTCACGCCCGAAAACGGCCCCACACGGCTGGTGCCCGGTTCTCACAAACTGGGGCTGGACCCCCGCAAACACCTGGACGATCCGCAGGCGCCGCACCCGGACGAGATCCTGGTCCTGGGCGAAGCGGGCACGGTCTTTGTCTTCAACGCGCAGACGTGGCATGGCGGCACGCTCAACCGATCAAGCGAACCCCGCCGCGCGGTTCACTGCTACTACTGCTGGCGCAATGTCCCGCAACAGACCGACCAGCGTGCACTTTTCCGACCGGAGACGGCCGCCCGCCTCAGCGAAGCGCAGCGAACGATTCTGGATGTATAGTATAGGGGGCGTTGCCTCAGGCGTTCCGGTCACCGGCCGGGCGCAGGGCGCGCCCCACGATCTTGAGCGCGGTGAGCACCTCGGTGCCGCCCAGAGCAAGATAGATACCGAAGAATGCCAGGCCGCCGCCGCTCGCGCTGGCGAGGATGAAAAGCGGCGCCGGCAGCCGCAACTGGTGAAACAGCAGGACGACGGCGTACATTCCCAGGCTGCCCGCCAGCGCGCGACCCAGTGCCGCGCCGAGCAGAGGCAAGGCCACGCCGCCAACGCGTAGATTGAGCGCCAGCATCGCCGACCCGAGGGCTACTGCCGCGATCGACGTAGCCCAAGCCAGCCCCGCAATGCCGAACCGCCCCACGAGAAGCAGGCTCAACCCCACGTTGACTACCATCCACCCCAGCGTCGCCCACATCGGCACGTGTGTGTTGTGCCTGGCGAAAAACGTCAGCGCCAGCACATCGTAAGAGGCCTCACCGAGCAAGCGCACCGAAAAGATTGCCATCAGCAGGAAGACCAGCGCGCTTGATTCCGGCCCGAAGGCGCCGCGTTCGAAAAGGAAGGAGACCGCAGGCCGCCCCAGCGCCAACAGGCCGACCGCGGCCGGTAGCAGGAGCAGCCAGGTCGCGCGCAATCCCTGTGTGACGGTCAGGCGCAGCTGGCGGCCGTCGCCGGCGATGTGCTGCTCTGCCATTGTCGGGAAGATGACCTGCGAAACCGCAGCGGCGAAGAGGGACTTGGGCATCGACAGCATCGCCAGCATGGCGTAGTAGAAGGCGGCGATGCTGCCGGCTGGCAGGGACGACGCCAGGCGGATGAAGACCAGGTCGACGGCCTGAAATGCACCGAGCGTCACGATGCGCGGCCCCATCAACCGGATCACTTCGCGCACTCCGTGCAGATGCAGGTCGATCCGCAGGCGGAGGCGGATTCGGTTTCGCGCCAGCGCGGGGATCTGCACGAGGACGGTCAGCAGCGCGCCGAGCACGCTGCCCCAGGCCATGCCGTAGACGCCCCAGAGAGGGACCAGCGCGAAGAGGCCGAATATCTGGCCGCTGTCGATCAGGACGCGCCCCAACGCCGGCGTCAGAAAGTGCTGGTGGGCGTGGAGCAGGCTGCCGAAGACGCCGGAAACGCTGATCAGCAGCGCGGCAAGCAGGAAGATGCGCATCATCTGCGCGCTGAGCTGCTGCGTTGCGGCTGGAAAGTGGGGCGCGAGAACCACGCGGATGAGCCAGGGCGCGGCCGCGATGGCGAGCAGACAGGCTGCGCCCATGACGATCATCGTCAGGGTGAGGACGGTACTGGCGAGCGAGGCGGCCTCCTGCCCGCGGGACTGCGTGAGATAACCTGAGTAGACGGGGATGAAGGCCGCGGAAAGGGCGCCTGCGGCCAGCAACGCCAGCAGGAGTTCAGGCAGCTGATTGGCAGTGGCAAAGGCATCCATTTCGGGGCCGGTGCCGAAGAGCCGGGTCGTTGCCAGCAGCTTCACAAAGCCTGTGATTTTGTCCAGCCCGAAGATGAAGAAGACGAGGAAAGAGGAGCGTACCAGGTGCGGTGTGCGGGACATCGAAGGGCCCAGAAAATCGCCGGGAGGGCCAGCGAAGCGGGCGTGGAAAGGGCGGGGTCGATACCCCGTCCCTCTCCACCGTTCGATTCAGTCTATTTTAGGGTCCATTCGCCCCCGTCCATCGCCTCCAGTGAATGCAGGGCAAAGTCGAGCTCGGTGGCCTCGTTGTGGTGGCCTTCCAGGCAGGATTCGATGGGATCGCTCAAGAGCAGGAATCCGTTGTCGAACTCCTGGTGTGCGGCACAGAAGCCCCGCTCTTCGGCAGTCGCCCAGCCCAGGTCGCCGTAAACGTCGTCGTCGCCTTCCCAGAGATAGCCGAAGCCGCGCACGGGCGACTGCATGCCCTCGGGCGGGTCGCCGCGGCCGCCTGTGAGCGTCTGGTCGTCCCAGTCGTCGTCAAAGCGGGTCCAGTCTCCGTCACTGGCGAAAACGAAGATGGCGTCATCGTGTTGTTTCCAAATCATGTGGCCCGTCTGGAATGGCTGCCACGCCGCCCAGACAATACCGCCCTCTGCGGTTGGGCAGCCGTGTTCCGCATAGCTCCAGAGGTGGTCCAGCTTGTCGTGCGTCGCGTAAGGACAGAGGATGCTCCAGCCGCTGTCACTTCTCATCAAGAGGGCTTCGTCGCCGAGGAGTGTTTCCTCGGATTCAAGATCGTCTCCCACGTGGGAGCAGTCGCCGCTGGGTTCTTTTGCGAGGATCGTACCGTTTTCGAACACTTGAATTGAGGCGCACAGACCCTTTTCTTCGTCCGAGGCCCAGCCCAGGTCAGCGTAAACGTCGTCGTCGGTCTCCCAAAGATAGCCGAATCCGCGCACGGGGGACTGCAAGCCCTCGGGCGGCGTGCCGCGGACGTCGGTGAGGTCCTGTTCGTCCCAATCATCCGAGAACTCGGTCCACGCTCCGTCGTTGACAAAGACGTAGATGGAATCCTGGTTGGATTGCCAGAACATGTGGCCCTTCTGGAAGGGTTGCAAGGAGGTCCACCTGACTGATGCTGTCCCGGTGGCGCATCCGTGGGCGGGCTGGTCCCAGAAGGGGGCGATTGCGCTGTCGGGGTCGCTTTTGCAGACCCGCTCCCACGTGCCGGCAGTCAACGCCTGCAGCAAGCCCCGGTAGAAAGGTGTATCTGTGGCAAAATTGTGCTGGCCGTCGTGGCATGTATTGACTGTGTCAGCGACGAGCAATCTGCCATCTTCAAATTCCTGGACGAGAGCGCAAAAGCCTTTTTCATCGTTTTTTGCCCAGCCAAGGTCGGCATAGACATCGTCATTTGTTTCCCAAAGGTAGCCGAACCCGCGAACGGGGGAATGCAGCCCGGAAGGCGGCGTCCCACGACCGTTCAGGTCCTCTTCGTCCCAGCTGTCGGTGTATGTGCTCCAGCTCCCGTCCTCTACATACACATAGAGCGAACCATTGCCCAGGTGCCAGATCATGTGGCCCTTTTCGAAGCGCTGCCAGGCTGACCAAATCGTTTCTGCCGCAGCAGTCGCGCAGCCGACCGCGCTATGCGACCAGTGCGGTTTCAAGTCGTCGTGAGGCTGAATATCACAGTCCGGCTCCTCCTCTTCCTGCAGCTCCCACCAGACAACAATGGAGGCATCCCCAGACGACTCGAAGTATTCGACCCGCACCGTGTGACTGCCCGCGGTCAGCGCGGTATCGCTGACGGTCGTGGTAGCCGGATGAACATTCCAGTCTTCGAGGATTGCTGTGTCGTCAACGTAGATGCGTACGCCGTCATCGGAGCGCGCGGAGAAGCGGTAGGTGCCGGCGGCAAAATCGACAGAGGCCGTCCACGAAACGCTGAAACTGTCGCTTGCGACGGTGGTGTCCGGGCTGCCTGACTCCCAGTCGAAATCGACGGCCGCGTCTTCGCGGGTCAGGAGTGGGTCACCGCTCAACTCCTGGCCGCTGTAGTATTTTCCCGTCCAACTGGCGGCCGTGCCGGTTGGCTGCGTTGCTTCTCGTGTTGAAGGCGCAGGGTCCGGCGTGGAGGGCGCCGCCTGGGCCGCAATGATCTGAGAATGAGGGATACAGAGCACCTGTCCCACAAGAATATGGTTGGGGTCGGTAATGTTGTTGGCCTGGGTCAGGGCCGCGACCGAGACACCGGCGTCTTCGGCGATCGCCGAGAGCATCTCTCCCGCCTGGACCGTATGATTGCTGGCGCAATCGGTACCAGGCGCCTGTTCTATCGTTTCGACTACGGCGGCGCCGATTCCCCGCGGCAACAGAGCAAGCAGCATCATTGCCGTAACTGCAATAAACAGCGCATGACGGGTCCGGGCGAGAGGCGAAGTATGTGAGCTCATCTGCATTTCCTATTTGGATTAGGGCTTACGTGCCAGACCAGAAGCCTGTCCGCGATCCTTCTTTGCCATTCTGCTATGTCTGGAATCGCAAGTCAAAGGCGGCCCGCTTCCGGGCTTTCAACAAGAAGGGGCTGATTCCCGGCAGAAATCCTGCTATTTACACTGGAGAGGGCGAATGACGGGCTGGTTAAGCGCTGCAGGAGGCAAAACGATTCATTTGGGCAAGTTCCCTACGATGCATCTACGAATCGAATTGCACCGTCTGCCGCACGCAAAAACAGGCGCCGGAGCGTCTGAAGGTAGCGGTGCGAGACCGTCTGCTATAATGTAGGCGGCAGTTCCGAATCAGATTCCGCTCTGGATTTTGCCCTCAGGTGGACACATGGCGAAGTGGCTGATTATTGCCGGAATTATCCTACTTGTCGTTGGCGCGGCACTGCAGTTTGCGCCGTGGCTGTTCGCCTGGTTCGGAAAGCTACCCGGCGACATCAACGTCAAGTCAGGTTCGGTCAAGATCTTCGTTCCGATCACGTCAATGCTGTTGTTGAGCATCGCGCTTACGCTGCTTATGAATCTCCTCAACCGTTGACCCTCGGAGGTATTATTGCAGGACGCATCCAGTTTGCCGGAACTGTGGAAGGCTGAAGAGAAGATGCCTTTCACAGGTTGGGATTTCTCCTATGTGGATGGGCGGATGCTGCTGGATCCGCCGCCCTGGTCATACACGTCTCGCGCCAAAAAACTGATGCGGCGGGCGTCGTCTTTGTTGGATATTGCAACGGGCGGCGGGGAACGGCTGCTCGAAATGCAGGACAGCTGGCCCGCGAAGGTCGTGGCGACCGAGGGGTATCCTCCCAACATTGCATTGGCGTCTACGCGGCTCGAGCCGCTTGGTGCGCGGGTCGTGGAAGCCGACAGCGATGAAATCAGTCCTATGGCGTTCGCTGACGGCGAGTTTGACCTGGTCATCAACCGCCATGCGGCCCTTCATCTCGATGAGATCGGGCGCATTCTGGCCGATGGCGGCACTCTCTTGACGCGGCAAGTACATGGCATGTGGGCGCACGACCTGCTTGCCATCTTCGGCGCATACCCGCAGTGGCCGGATGCGTCGCCGCAGAAATATGTGCCTTGGCTGAGAAGAGTTGGACTCGAGCTGCTCGACCTGCGCGAGTGGTCCGGCAAGCTTGTGTTTACCGATGTTGGAGCCGTCGTCTACTACCTGAAGGCAGTTCCCTGGCTCGTACCCGGCTTCTCGGTGGACACGCATCTCGACGGCCTTAACAGGCTGCAGCTGCAGCTTGACGCGCAGGGTCAGCTGGCGTTCAAGGCGATGAACTATCTGATTGAAGCGCGAAAACCGGTAGGAGTCCGGGTTACACAGTTGACGGACACAGCCTGAGGCCGAGTCGCTGTCTTGACAGCCTGCAAAGGCAGCGCGTCGCGTTCAGCGTTTGAGAAACGCCGCCAATTTCTGGAAGAGCTTCGAGGCCCCCATGGCCCTGTAGCCAGGGCGCAGGCTAACCTCGACCGCGCAGGCCTTGAGTTCGGGCTCGAGTGAGAGGGGATCGACTGCGGCGAGCGTAAGGTTGTTGGCAGCGCTTAGCGGGCCCGCCATGCGTCCCCAATGAAAGGGCATGAAGCAGGCGCCCGGGCGGATCTTGTCTGTAACACGCGCTTTGGCCCAGACGGCGCCTCTGCGTGAGCGAATCTCCACCACATCCTCGTTTTCAATCTGACGCCGCACCGCATCGATTGGGTGAATCTCCAGAAATGGTTCGCGTGCGCCTTTGAGCAGGCTTTCCGATTTGCCCGTGCGCGTCATCGTGTGCCACTGGTTGCGCACGCGGCCGGTGGTCAGGAGCAGGGGGAATCTTCTGTTAGGCAGTTCGGCGGGCGGCACGAACTCAGGCGCGTGAAACGTTGCTTTGCCATCAGCGGTGGCAAAAGTCTTGCGGTCTTCACCACCGTCGACTGTCGCATCAACCCCTTCGAAACCGCTATCGGAGCCACGCGAGGACGCCTCAGTCGAGCTGGACTGGTCTTCGTGTAGACCTGAGTAGAGTCTGACGGTGCCCGGATGTTCGCAATTGGGGACCGGCCACTGAAGCGGCCCTTCCGTCCGCAGACGTTGGTAGTTGACACCGCTGTAGTCGCACATGCGTCCCCTGGTCAACTGTGTAAACTCGTCGAAGACCGCAGCGGATGACTCGTAGGCGAAATCTTCCGCAAAGCCCATTGCCGCGGCCACATCGGCCAGAATTCGCCAATCCGGCTTTGCCTGACCGACGGGGTCCACAATGCGCGGCAGGTACGTGATGCGACGCTCCGAATTGGTCATCACTCCTTCGCGTTCGGACCACTGGGCGGCCGGCAGGAGCACGTGGGCATAGCGGGTTGTGTCGGTCGGGTGGTAGGCGTCGGTCACAATCAGCAGATCGAGCTTTTTCATCGCGGCTTCGACAACGTCGATATTCGGCATGGAAACGAGGGGATTCGTACACATGATCCACATCGCCTTTATCTCGCCCCTGGCCGCGGCTTCGAACATGTCGACTGCGGCCAGACCGGGTCTGGCGGCGATGCGGCCCGGCGGCGTCTGCCAGAAGCGTTCGACCTCCCGTCGTTGCTGCCGGTTGGCGATTGAGCGATAACCGGGCAGCAGGTGGGAAAGTCCGCCGGCTTCACGCCCTCCCATGGCGTTCGGCTGGCCGGTTAGAGAAAAGGGTCCGCTACCCGGGCGGCCGATCTGTCCGGTGGCGAGGTGCAGATTGATGACCGCCTGGTTCTTGGCCACGCCGTTAACACTCTGGTTCAGTCCCATGCTCCAGAAGGAGAGCGCGCCTTTTGCCGCCCCAAACAGCCGTGCCGCCTCGATTAGGTCACTCTCGGGGACGTCGCAGACCCGGGCCGCGTCTGCGGTCGAAACCTGGCGGGCCGCGTTCAGCAGAGGACCGTACCCGTTGGTATGCTCTGAGATGAATTCGCGGTCGATTCTCTCTTCGCTGTCCAAGAGTGACAGCATCGCGTTGAGCAGCACAACATCGGTGCCAGGCCGAATTGGCAGAAAGAGATCGGCGATGGCCGCCGTTCGTGTTTCTCTGGGGTCGACCACGATCACCTTGACGCTGTCGGGGTCCCGTTTCTTGCGGCGTTTTATCCGATTGAAGAGGACCGGATGGCAATCGGCTGTGTTGGTGCCGATCAGGAAGAAGAGGTCGGCGCGGTCGATGTCCTCGTAGGCCGGCGGCGGGCCATCCGAGCCAAGCGCGGAGACGTAGCCCACGACGGCGGAGGCCATGCAGAGGCGGGAATTGGCGTCGAAATTGTTGGAGCCGATGAAGCCTTTGAGCAGCTTGTTGGCAATGTAGTAGTCTTCGGTTGTGAACTGGCCGGAGCCGTAAAACGCCACCGATTCGGGGCCATGCTGCCGGACAATTCGCGTGAGGCTTTCCGCGATGTGGGATGTAGCACGATCCCACGGAACGCTTTCTAACTCGTTGCCGGCAGGGGGCGCGCCGTTGTTGCTTGCCGGCGTCCGCATCATCGGCTCGCGGATGCGGTCCGCGGTGTCGAGCGCGGCCGGCAGGTGGATCGGCTTGAGGCAGAGATCACCCAGGGAAGAGGGGTGATCTGGATCGCCCAGGACCTTGGCAACCTTGCCGTCTTGGGTGCCGACACGCAAGCCGCAGCCGACCCCGCAATACGGGCAGTATGTGTTGTGCCAGCGGTCGATCCGGGCGCTGGCTGTGCTATTTCGGGTAGTGACCTTTCGAGTGGTCATGGGCGTCTCGTATGTTGTTGCCGGCCTCTCCTGGGCGCCGTCCAAGGAAGGGATCCGGTGACGACTAAGGAATCAGACCGGCGAGTGGCGCATGTGATCAGTTAGCGCCTGAAAGGACGGAATCGCCGGCCACGGCCAGACGGCCGGCGACCTCCTCGGCAGCGGCCTTCTCCTCGCGTTCGGAGAATCGAACCATGAACGCCATGAAGGCGCAGGCCACTACCAGAATGCCGAGGATCAGGTAGGACTGGCCGTACAGGGCCGCTTCGCGTCTGAAGAGGAAGCCGGCCAACATCGCGCCAAAGTTGCCGCCGGCGCCGACAATCCCGGCTGTGGCGCCCAACGCCCGTTTATTGATGAAGGGAACGATTGCGAAGGTCGCCCCTTCGGACATCTGGACAAAGAGGCTGAAGATGATCAGCGCGGGAATCGCCAGCGCGAGGACTCCCATCGAGGCGAAGAGTACCAGCGCCACACCTTCGAGAATGAGGCAGACAAAGAGGAACAGAACCCGTCCTCTCAGACCGCCGCTGCGGTTGATAAAGTCACTGAATACACCGCCCATCGAGCGGGCAAAGAGGTTCATCAGGCCGAACAGGCTGGCGATCAGACCGGCGGTTGCCAGGTTCAACTCGAAGCGATTGAAAAAGTAGAGGGCAGCCGTACCGTTGATCGTCAGTTCGATGCCGAAGCAGGCAGCGTAGATGAAGAATAGCGCTATCACGCGCGGATCTCTGATCGCCTCCTTGAAGGTGCCGCGTGTATCACTCGCCGGGGGCATTTCGCCGCGTGCTCGTAGTTCAGTGTAGTTGCCATTGGGCGCGTCCTGAGTCAGGAACCAGTAGGCGGCCGCGGTGACGAGCATGGCAAGACCCGGCAGCACCATTGCAACGCGCCAGCCCAAGGCCGCGGGGACAAAGGACAGCGCGGCGGCAAGGACCAGGGGCATCACGGCCTGGGTCACGCCGCCCCCAAGATTGCCCCAGCCCGCGGTCGTAGCGTTGGCCGTGCCGACGACATTGGGGGCAAACATGACGCTGGTGTGGTACTGGGTGATGACAAAGGAGGCGCCGATCGTGCCGATCAAGACGCGAGCGATGATGAACTGGGTGGGGGTCTGCGCCAGGCCGATGCTCATTACCGGCGCCGAGCCCAGCAGGAGCAGCACCGTGTAAACTTTGCGCGCGCCGAAGCGGGCGCACATCGGGCCGATCAGAAGGCGGGCGACGATCGTCAAGGAGACGGCGGCGATGACGGAGTTCCCCACGTGGGCGGGGGTCAGTCCGAGCGCGGCAATCGCTCCATTGTCTCCTTTCATCAGCGGAACGACGCCAAACCAGCCAAAGAAGCAGAGGAAGAACGCAAACCAGGAGACGTGAAAGGCCCGCATCTGGGGCGTGTTGAAGCAGAAGAGATCGATCTTGGTCGCCTTGTTTTTGAAATCCACGTGGAGAGTCTCCTTACGGCTGGTCCGGAACCCGGGCTAGATTGCCGGTGCGGCCAGAGGCGTTTTTGCGCCGTAGCGAGAGGCGATGGCCTCCGCCAGAAGTTCGGCTGTCTCTTCAATGCTGGCCTTGCTATGGATCTCATCGCCCAGCCTGGCATTCTCACCCGCACGGCCGCCGCCGAAAATGTTGAACCCGTCGATCACAGATCCGTCCTGGCGCAGACGAGTGGCCTCCAGCCCGATTTCGGACAGCCGGTGGCGGCCACAGGCGTGAACGCAGCCAGAGACGTTGAGGCGCACAACTTTGTCGCGGTCGGGCAGCCGCTGCTCCAACTTGCGTGCGATTGCCAGGGAGATGCCCTTGGTGTCGTTGAGCGCGAAGTGGCAGTGGTCGATTCCGGTACATGTGACCAGGCCGCGCACGACACCGGATGGCTCCGGGCTCCACTCTTCGAGCAACGGCTCGGCCAGAAGTCCGCTGAGCTTCTGATTGGGCACGTTGGGGATGATCGCGTTCTGATCGTTTGTAAGGCGCACTTCGCGGCTGCCGTATTTTTCGGCAAGACTGGCGAGCGCAAAGAGCTGTTCGGCCGTGACGCGCCCTGTGGGCACGACCAATCCGACATAGCTCAAGCCGTCCTGGACCTGGGGATGGACGCCCACGTGGTCCTGCTCGAGTGGATCGGGTTCGGCGTAGAGCCGGCAGTCGCCCGCAGACGGAAGAGCCTCGCCAAGGGCAGTCGTCACTTCGTCGCGGAATCGCGCCATACCCCACCTGTCGATCAGGTACCACATGCGCGCTTTGCCGCGGACCGAACGGTCTCCGTGGTCGCGGAAGACGGCTAGAATGGCGCGGCAGAGCGGCGTAACCTGCGAGGGGCGCACGAATGCGTCGAGCGGGACCGCGAGATGTGGATTTCGGCTCCCCATGTGGCCGCCAACGACGACATTGAATCCGGGCACAGGGCGGCCGCCCATCCGTCCAATGGCCGGCGTCATGCCGATGTCGTTGCTCTGGGCGTGCGTGCAGTCCAGCCGGCAGCCGTTTATCGAAATGTTGAATTTGCGGGGAATGTTTTCAAACGCCGGTCCAAGGAGTGAAAGCGCCGTCGCCGTTGTCAACTGACCGGTGGCAAGCAGCTCGTGGCGGGTAAGGCCGGTCAGCGGGCAGCCGGTCACATTGCGGAAGTTGTCCATTCCGGTCTGTTCGGCGCCGAGCCCGACCGATTGCAAAGTCTCGATGATCTTGGGCATCGATTCAATTGTGATCCAGCGCATTTGTATATTCTGGCGCGTGGTGAAGTCGCCCACGCCGCGACCATAGTCGCGTGCGAGAGCGGCGATTGCGCGCAGCTGGGTTGAATTGATGATTCCGTTTGAGATGCGCAACCGCAGCATGAAGTAGCCGGGCGTCTGCTTCCGGTAAAAGAATCCATGCCACTTGAAGAGGTCGTAGTATTCGGGTGGGATGGCCTCGAAGCCTTCATCCGCCCAGCGGTAGATGTCGTGAATGAGGCTGAGGGGACTCTTTTTGAGTTTGAGAAGTTCAACTTTGTTCAGTTTGGGCCTGCCGTTTGTGCTGCCTTTTCCGTTGTTTCGCAAGGAAGCAGGCGGGCCGGGCATTGCACCGTTTGCAGTTGTTTTCGTCACTGGATCCAACTCCCTCTTCGGTGGAATTCCGATTCGTACGATGCAAGGATATGGCAGCATCGAAACGGGCGAAACTGCCAAGTTAGCCAAAACCGGAACGCGTTTTATGTGCGAAACGCACAAATATCCTCTGATCTTCCGCGATGGTTGCGAACTCATCGTGGAAATCCAGCACTTTCTCTCCAGGATTTTGTACAATATGCCCAAATAGAGAGCGCGATGCAATTTTGCCCTCTAGGAATGCAGGCCGAATATCGGGCGCTTTCTTCACCGCTTTGGTGTCTTTATCCGGATGCACAGTCAGCTTGCAGCCCATTTGTCCCGAGTGAAAAGCTGTCCTGGAAACGCGCCCAGCCAGGCATCCGAATCAGCTGCAATTCTGACCCGGCGCAATGGACTGACGTTTCCCCCGCGTCGGCCGGTTCGAAATCCACGGACGCTAGGCATGCGCCGTGAAGGAACTGGATGTAGGCAGAGGGTATTTCCAGAGGAGGGCTCTAAGACGGTGCGCCGGCGAATGGTCTCTCTGTGCGCTGGGCGCTGGCGCGGTAATCTCCGGGGACTTTTCGGCTGGAACTTCGGTCTGTCTGTGGACGGGTTCGGCGGGTTGGCGATCGCCACATTCATTGTGGCAATGTAACTACTCGGCCGCAATCAGTCTGCGACCCTGTATGAGGCGCGCGAAGGCGCCTTCTCTCTCCTTGCTTGTTGGACGGTCGGGCCTGCGGCCCTCCCTTGTGCGGGGGGACTCCCCCCGCAACGCCCCCCTCCAAAACCAGCACTCACCGACGTTGCGTCGTATTCCCAAAAGTGTTCCCAACAGTGTTCCCAACAGTGCGGCCCGGCCAACGTGGCGGCTGCCAACCGAATACACCCTCAGATAATCTGAACGGCGGCGGGGATGGAAGACTGGTCGAGACAGAGGCTGTATGTCGCTTGGCAGTTACCTTTCGCGATAGTATTCGGGGAAGGAATTGGGACGTCAGTGCTGGCGCTGGCTGCTGAGGGCGGTCTGGTGGCCAGCCTTCGCACAATCGCCTACGCATAAGATAAGGCCGCAACATAGGCTCGCTCTCTCGTTCTGGCTACTTCCCGCAGTGGTTTCAGTTACGCTGCCCGGTCGCCAGACGTTCCATGTAGCTTTGATCGACGGCGCGGCATTTGGCTACTGCGTGGCAATTGGCTACTGCGTGGCACTGCTGAACGCGTTTGGAAAGGGCTGGTTTGGTGAAGAGGCGCCTGTCGGGGCGATGCTGTTGAACATGGCGGCATTCGGCGCAATGACCGCCTACGTTTTGCAAGTGATTGCACTCATGCGGTTGCGGCAACGGTTTCCGGCGATCGAGCGTCCCTGCGTCAGCCCGCTAGGGAACGCCGGCGCGATCGCGGTGGGCATCATTGCTCTGGGTACGCCATTCGTGCTCTTTCTCAACCCCGGCCACAGGCTTGGCTCCTATGGCTGCGCCCTCTGGTAAGCGGAGGGTCTGCTCTACTTTGGGCTCTTTGGGGGCAAGATACTCGACTTCTCGTCGGTAGAGGAGTTCGCGCTCAGGGATTCCTCGCGTGCAGACACCTGGCCGTCGACGCGGGCAATCCCAGTCAAGACAGTTCTACTGATAACGCCGCAGGATGCGGCGTGCGACGCTCATCTTGTGGACCTCGTCGGGGCCGTCATAGATGCGGGAAGCGCGCTCGTGGCGATACCAGTATGCGATGGGCGTGTCGTCGCTCATCCCCAGGCCGCCGAGCGTCTGCAAGGCCCTGTCCAACACGCGCATCAGGACCTCGGCCGCGAAGAACTTGATCAGCGAGATCTCATCTCTGGCAGCGTAGATGCCCTCGTTGTCGATTTTGTGGGCGGTTTCGAGCACCATCAGGCGCGCGGCGTTGATCTCCGCGCGGGACTCGGCGATCCACGCCTGCACCATCCCCTGGCCGCCGAGGTGACGGCCCGGCGCGACTTCGCGCCGCGCGGCGCGGCTGCACATGATGTCGAAGGCGCGTTCACAGATGCCGATCCAGCGCATGCAGTGGTGGATGCGGCCGGGGCCGAGCCGCAATTGCGCAAGGGCGAACCCCTTGCCCTCCTCGCCGATCAGATTCTCCACCGGCACGCGCACATCTTCGAACCAGACCTCGGCGTGGCTGTTCCAGCCGCCGTGCGCCTCGCCCATGACGGAAATGTTGCGCTCGATATGGAAGCCCGGCGTGTCCAACGGCACGATGATCTGGCTGGCGCGCGCATGGCGGCTTTCGGCATCAGGATCTGTAACTGCCATGACGACGGCAAAGGCTGCCCCTTCCGCGGCCGTGATGAACCACTTGTGGCCGTTTATCACGTACTCGTTGCCTTCGCGCGCCGCAGTTGTGCTCATCCAGGTCGGGTTGGAGCCGGCGTGCTCCGGTTCGGTCATGGCAAAACAGGAACGGACCTCGCCGCGGGCGAGAGGCTGCAGAAAGCGCTCCCGCTGGGCCTCGGTTCCCGCATGAACAAGCAGCTCCATGTTTCCCATGTCGGGCGCTTGGCAGCCGAAGACGTAGTGCCCGCCGGGTGTCCGGCCCAGGACTTCGCTGACGCGTCCGAACTCGGCCAGTGTCAGCCCCTGCCCCCCATACGCCTCCGGCAGCGCCAGCCCCCACAAGCCGGCCTCCTTGACGACCTCTCGCTTCTGATTGAAGAGCGGCTCAACCTCGGCCCAGGGGCTGCTGATCAGCAGCTTCTCCATCGGATGACCTCGGCGTCGATGAGTTGACGTACCCGGGGCAAGAGATTGGAAAGTCTGTCGGTCGTCATTGGGCGCTCCCCTTTTCCGCTGTCCGTAACTGTTCGGCCTGAAGCTTATCCCGGAAGTGTGCGGCCGGACCCGCCCAGGCATCGCTACGCGCCCAGCCCTGCATCGACCCACTGGCCGCCGTCCACCAGAAATGTGCCTCCGGTCGTGAAACTGCTGGCGTCCGAGGCGAGGTAGAGCGCGATGCCGGTGAGTTCGCTGCTCTCCGCAATCCGTTTTTGGGGAATCGTGCGCAACACCGCCTTGTTTAAGGCGGCGTCTTGCCAAACGGCGCGGCTGAAGGCGGTTTTCACATAGCCGGGCGCGATCGCGTTTACCTGGATGCCGTCATTGGCCAGCTCCGCGGCCAGCACTTCGGTCAACATCAGGACAGCGGCTTTGCTGACACCGTAGACGCCCATGCCGGGTTGGGGTCGCTTGCCGGCGATGGAAGCTACGTTGATAATCCTGCCGCCGCCGCGTCTGATCATCTCCGCGCTGCAGGCTTTGCCACGCGGAAGTAGCCGACAGGTTGACATCGAGGATCTTGTGCCAGTGGCTTTCCTCGGCGGAGAGGATCGGACCGAAGTGGGGGTTGGTGGCGGCATTGTTGACGAGGATGTCGATGCCGCCGAAGGCTCCGACGGCCTGTTGAATGAGTGCGTCTATGGCGCCACTGTCGCCGGTATGTGCGGCCACGGCCAGCGCGCTGCCGCCACCGGACCGGATTGAGCCGGCCACCTCGTCGAGCGCCTCCTGCTTGCGGCTGCCGAGAACGACGGCCGCGCCCATCGCGGCGTAGCAACGGGCGATGGCTGCGCCGATGCCCCTCGAAGCCCCGGTGACTACGGCGACTTTGCCCGTCAGATCGAAACTGGGAAGTTGGGTCAACTGATCGCTCCCGGCGAGGCCTGCCGTCAAGGAAAGTTCGTTCCTGGAATGGGAAGTCGCACCCAGTATAGCATCTGGACACGCCCGCGACAATCAATCTGCGAACTTGGGAGCCCGAGCGATTCTCATCGCCGGCCGTAGATCAGTGCCGGATCCAGGACCGACTTTTCGTTGTTGAGTTCGTCGGTCAGGATGCCGTCGCGCAGCGGCATGCAGCGATCGCTTGTCAAGAGGAACAGGCGCGGATCTTGTCGGTATTGCGCCAAGCAAGTCGAAGGCGTCGCGTGCACGGAAGAGGCGCGCAACGGCGTTTCCGACATTGCCCACTCGTACAAGTCCGCGTTCTTCAAGCAGATTCCCCAGCTTGTTGAAGTCGTTGCCGACGAAGCTCGGTCCGGGGCTGTAGACGAACGTGGGCAGCGGACGAATTGATCCATCCTGCTCGCGGACGCGCGCCTCTACATTGCGCCAGCTGCGGTAACGGACCTGTACAAGCTGCTCCAGCAGATGGAAGTAGGTGCAACGCAGGTAAGGTACGCCCAACAACAATATGTGGGCATCCAGATCATGCAGCTTCCAGAATGGACCGTCGGCTGCCCACGCCGACGGCCCGTGAAAGGCAGCGATCTCCTCAGCGTGAACGCCCAGGGCGGCAACCGAGTGGAGCAGATGGCAGCTCCGCCGCGCCCCTGCTCTTGTCCGTGTCTCCTCGGTGATACGGCCCATTTCCGAGGGATCGCCCGCCGGGTCGAACACAGGGTTGTCGCTCCTGCCATGGATGAAGGTAAATGTTGGTACGACAAGTGTGCCCGCCGGCCCGAGGACGTCGATAAGGGCATCGACGACGGCAGCGGCGCCGCCCGCAACGTGTCCCATGCTGCTCATCGCGCTGTGAACAAATACAGCAGCGCCGGGCGCCAGCCCAAGCGCACGCAAGGCTGCGGCAATCTTCGTTCGCGTCAGTGTGTCTTCCATGTGTTTTCCGTATGGGGTCGGCATCCGCGCAATTTAGTCCGGACAAGACCTTCCCGTTGTATCCCACAGGGTTTTATCTGTCAATCGAAGACGGCCGTCGCGCAATGGCGTTTGAGGCGAGTTCAAGAGAGAAGCCAAATGGCAGGCTTGAACAGAATCCGCTCCGTCCGGCCATGAAGTTGCGGGCACAGTCCAACCTAGAGGTACAAATTCCTATACGTCGCGTAGCAATGGAGTCATGGCCAGGCCACGGTCCACCCTCCGGCAGATGGGAGGAATACGCTTTCCCGTATCCTTTTGGACGGTCGGGCCTGCGGCCCTCCCTTGTGCGGGGGGACTCCCCCCGCAACGCCCCCCTGACACCTCTCCACGCACGCCTCGCCGTGCTCGAAACATGACGCCCGTCACCGCCCACAGTCCCCCGCCCCCGGCAGTTCCTGCCCCCTACCCCCTATCCCCTGACCCCTGCAGTTTGACGTTCGGGCCTGCGGCCCTCCCTTGTGCGGGGGGACTCCCCCCGCAACGCCCCCCTGACACCACTCCACCCCCGCCGCGCCGTGCTCGAAACATGGCGCCCGCAACCGCCCACAGTCCCCCGCCCCCGGCAGTCCCTGACCCCTATCCCCTGACCCCTGCAGTTTGACGTTCGGGCCTGCGGCCCTCCCTTGTGCGGGGGGACTCCCCCCGCAACGCCCCCCTGATGTTCTCCCCCCGCCGGTCTTGGGGCCAATGCGGCCCTGTGCCGCCTGCGGCCCGCCGCGCAGCCCCTCTCTCCCCGCGAGCCAACCCGCGCCCGCCTGGCATAGCCGCCAACCGGCCCCTAGCCACCGGCCCCTGAAGTGACGAAATTCCCCTTTCCGGGCAAGAACCCCGGAAACGTGCTATGCTGCCATCACACAACTGAACGCAGCGCCCGCGCATACCCATCCCGAGAAATTTTCAGGCCGCCGCCCATGCCGACGCCGGATATACACAGATCTATGTCCTGTCACGAAGAGTCCGCCGCACCCTCCAAAACGGGCCAGCTGTCCTGCCACTGCGACCTCATTTGCACAGTCAACGGGCGCAAATGCACCAAAAAGGTTCATAAAACGACAACATCCCTCTCCTGTCACAAGATTCAGCCAACACATCCTGTCACGAGAGCCCGAAAAATTTGTAACTACTAAGCCATTTCTCTTGGATGTAGTAGAGTAAATGGTATGAGTGATTGCATAAGACTAAGTCGTGAGCAAATAGAGCAGCTATATCAAGAGAGCCTTGCGTTGATCGAGGCGTTGCGTCAGCAGGTGGCTGGGCAACAGGCATTGATCCAGGGACTGCAGGAACAGATAGCTGCCCAGCAGGCGTTGATTCAGAAGTTGCAGGATCAACTGACGAAAGACAGTCACAATAGCGGCAAGCCGCCGAGCAGCGATGGGCTGAAGAAAGGCAGACGCAAGAGTTTGCGCAAGTCTGGCCAGCGGCCGCGTGGTGGACAACGCGGGCACAAAGGGCGCACCTTGATGCAGGTGGCGGAGCCGGAGTATGTCGTCGTGCATGGGCTGACGGGTTGCCCGCACTGCCAGACAGAGCTGACCGACGTAGCGGTTCAGGGGCATATGAAACGGCAGGTATTCGATGTCCCACCGGCCAGCATCGAAGTGACAGAGCATCAGGCGGAGGTGAAGCAGTGTCCTGGCTGTGGAACGTGCGTGAAGGGCGCGTTTCCCGCCCACGTGACCCAACCCACCCAGTATGGTCCCCGTCTGAAAGCACTCGCTTGCTACCTGTACAGTCAACAGTTCATCCCCTTGGCGCGCATCAGAGAGTTGCTGACTGCGCTCTACGGTCATGCGCCTTCGGAGCCGGTCGTTCTCGCCGCCGCCACCAACTTGCCAGCCGCACGCACGCAAGCCTGGAACAGATTCGCCAACAACTGGTCGCTGCTCCTGTCGTCCATTTCGACGAGAGTGGCTTGCGTGTCGATGGTTGCTTGCAATGGTTGCACGTGGCCAGCACAGAGAAGCTGACCCACTACCACGTCCACGACAAACGGGGGCATGTCGCTATGCAAGGCGGAGGCATCCTGCCCCACTTCAAGGGCGTTGCTCTGCATGACCACTGGCGCTCCTACCTCAAGTTTACCGACTGTCAGCATAGTTTCTGCAATGTCCATCATCTGCGCGAACTGCGCTTTGTGGCCGAGCAATACGAGCAAGCATGGGCGGCAAAGATGGAACGTTTGTTGTTGGACATCAAAGCCGAAGTCGCATCGACTTCAGCACTGCATTCTGCCTTGCCACCAGACCGCTTGGCCGACTACGCGACACAGTACGATGCGCTCATTGACCAAGGCTTTGCCGCCAACCCCTGCGCAGCAAAGACCAAACCCAGACCGGTCGGCCGACCCAAACAGTCGCCGCCCAAAAACCTGCTCGACCGCTTACACAAACATAAGGCCGGCGTCTTAGCCTTCATGTATGACTTCCGCATCCCCTTCGACAACAACCTCGCCGAACGCGACGTGCGCATGATTAAGGTCCAACAGAAAGTCTCCGGCTGCTTCCGTACGCCAGACGGTGCTCATCTCTTCTGTGCAATACGTTCCTATATCTCTACAGCTCGTAAACATGGCCTCAACGCCATTGATGCCATCTACAACGCCTTTCTTGACCAACCCTTTATCCCTCACACCTCTCAGGCTTAGTAGTTACAAAAATTTTATTAATATCAGGCCATTCAGGACAAATCAGGCCATTCAGGACAAATCAGGCCATCCGATACCCTTTTGATACCCTACCTTTCCCCGAATCGGCGCCTGCTTTGGAAAAAAACCGGTCGCCGTCCGGGCCAAATGTGGACCATACCCAGGGCAATTGCCTCTAAATTGGGTTAAAGCATCGAAATGATGCCGCACTCTCACTCCGGTCGGGTACAGAGGCCCAAAAACTGTAGAATTTGGTGGCTCCCAGGACTAGAAGCTGACTGAATTTGACGACAGACAGCCCTTGTTGTGGCGGATTCACGCTACTGTTTGGCAGACTGACAGCGATTCCCACTCATATTCACATTTTCTTGTTCGAAATCCCGGCGGAATTGGTCTGCAAATCTAGATGCGATTGACCTGCTCGAAGTTGCCGGACACTTGACATTTTCTTCAGCGAACGGTATACTTTCCGCAATGAAAATGGATTCTTCCAGGCAGACAGACCACTCAAAGAGATTAGCTACCTGTGCAGCAGCTTACGCAGCAACACGCGTGCTGCGGTAGCAAGTAGCTTCGGTTACGCTGCGCCGTAGGCACCGAAATGGGGTCACGGCGCAAGGGAACGCTCGGATACGCCGTGGAATCGCCCCACGGCGTTTTTTTGTGGCCGCATAGTCCCGACATCCAGCAGAGAGGTCGATGTGAAACTGACGAAGGATGAAGTCCGCCACGTTGCTGAACTGGCAAGACTGCAATTGACCGAAGCCGAACTGGAGGCGTATGCCGGTCAGTTGGGGCAGATTCTGACCTATGCGCAGCAGGTCCAGTCGGTGGACACGAGCGACGTGCCCCCAACGCCTCAGGTTCTCCCTCTCACCAATGTGCTGGCGGAGGATGCGCCACAGGCGGGCCTTTCGGTCGCTCAGGCGGTCGAAAACGCCCCGGATGCAGACGACGGCTACTTTCGTGTGATCGCCGTATTTGATGATGCGGGGAAGTAGTTGGCGCAGGTTGAGGAAGGCGGCGGTGCGGTTTCAGTTGGGGTGCGGGGACTGGTAAGCGCAATGTGCGGTCAGAATGCGAAGAAACAGTTGACCTCTTTGGGCGTGGCGGATGCGAGCGCCGGGCTGGCCGACGGCCGGTTCAGCTCGGTGGAACTGACACAGGCGTTTCTGCGGCGGATCGAGGATGTCGACGGCGCCCTCCACGCCTTTCTGCACACGAAGCCGGCGCAGGCCCTGGAAGCGGCCGCCGATGCCGATCGCTTGCGCGCCGGCGGCGACGGCCGCCCCCTGCTGGGCGTTCCGGTGGCGATCAAAGACGTATTGATGACCGAAGGAGTAGAGACGACAGCAGGAAGTCGCATTCTCGAAGGATTTGTGCCGCCCTATACTGCGACCGCGGTCAAAAAGCTGGAGGCGGCCGGCGCAATCCTACTGGGCAAGACAAACACCGACGAGTTCGCCATGGGGTCGAGCACCGAGAACAGCGGCTACGGCGTGACCAGAAACCCGTGGGATGCTGAACGTGTGCCGGGCGGAAGCAGCGGAGGATCGGCGGCAGCGGTGGCTGCGGATGAGGCGCCGGCCGCGCTGGGTAGCGATACCGGCGGAAGCGTGCGTCAACCGGCAGCCCTATGCGGCGTCGTCGGCCTGAAGCCTTCCTACGGCCGTGTCAGCCGTTACGGCCTGATTGCCTACGGCAGCAGCCTCGATCAGATCGGGCCGATCACGAAGACCGTCGTCGACGCCGCGCTGCTGCTGCAGGTAATCGCCGGGGCAGACGCGCACGACAGCACCACCTTGCCTGCCGACGTGCCCAACTACGCGGCGGCGCTGTCCGGGGAGATCGGGGGCATGCGCATTGGGATTCCGCAAGAGTACTTCGTGCAAGGCATACAGCCGGAAGTTGAGGCCGCGATTCGAACCGCGATCGAGCAGTTTGCGACCCTGGGCGCCGAGATCGTGCCGATTCAACTGCCCAGCACGGAGTTGGCGCTTCCGGTCTACTACCTGGTCGTGACCGCGGAAGCCAGCGCCAATTTGGCGCGCTACGATGGCATACGGTTCGGCCTGAGCGTCGAAGGCGAGACGATTTTCGACCATTTCCGCCAAACGCGCGGCGCAGGTTTCGGCCCTGAAGTGAAGCGCCGCATCATGCTTGGCACCTACGCCCTGAGTGCAGGCTACTACGACGCCTACTATCTCAAGGCGCAGCAGGTGCGTACGCTGATCCGGCAGGAATTTGAACAGGCCTTCGCCGAAGTCGACGTCGTCCTTTCGCCGACATCGCCGACAACCGCGTTTCGCATCGGCGAAAAGGTGGACGACCCGCTCGCGATGATTCTTACCGATATTTTCACAACCACCGCCAATCTGTGCGGTTTGTGCGGAATCAGCATTCCCTGTGGCTTCGATGGCGAAGGACTACCGATCGGCCTGCAGCTGCTCGGACCTTCGCTGGGCGAAGAGGTCATTCTGCGGGCCGCGTACGCCTATGAGCAGAGCACCGACTGGCATCTGCGGAGACCGAAGCTGTGACTTTCGACTGCCAACTGAACTTGCGGGAATCAATACTTTTCCCCGCGTATAGCAATCGGGCAGCAGCCGGCGCAACCTGCCGGCAACGGCCCGGTTGAGTCGCCGGCCGTTGTGGATTCGGCAGCATAGGCTTCCTCTCGGATTGAGGGAGGACGGAGCAGAAGGACGACTTGGAAGGTTTTCCAACCGGCGCAGGCCGGACACGCTTGACAAGAAATGAGTTCAAACCCTATGAGATCCCCAGAACCACTGACTGTCCCCCGGTCAATGACGAACGATGAAGATGCTGCCGTGACAAGCGGCTTGAGACGCTCGCTGGAGAGCCGCCTCAGCAGCCGCGTTAGGCGGGTGCCCCCTTCCCCCATCCGGCGCTTCTTCGACCTTGCCACGACGATGGACAACGTAATTAGCCTCGGCATCGGCGAGCCGGACTACGTGACGCCGCCGCCTATTCTGAACGCGGGGACGCAGAGCCTGCGCGAAGGCAATACGTCGTATACGTCCAACGCCGGCATGCTGGAACTGCGCGAAGGCGTGGCGCGCAAGCTGACGGAGCTGTACGACGCGCCGGGCTATGACGCCGAGACGGAAGTACTGATCACAGTGGGCGTCAGCGAGGCGATGTACCTGGCGATGCAGGCGCTTATCGAAGAAGGGGACGAAGTGCTCGTGCCCCAGCCCTGCTTCGTGTCGTACACGGCAGATGTCATCCTGGCTGGGGGCACGGTCGTGGATATCCCCACCCATGCCGCCGACAATTTTGTGTTGACGCCCGCGCAGATCGAGTCAGCGATTACGCCCCGTACAAAGGTGCTCCTGATCGGCTATCCTTGCAATCCGACCGGCGCCGTGATGAACCGCGAAGAGCTTTCCGAGATCGCACGCGTTGCCCACAAGCATGACCTGGTCGTAATCTCGGATGAGATCTATGACCGGCTGGTCTATGATGATCACGAGCACGTGATGTTCGCCAGTCTGCCCGGCATGGCTGAGAGAACGATACACCTGGGCGGCATGAGCAAGGACTACGCAATGACGGGCTGGCGCATCGGCTATGCTGCAGGTCCGGCTGAGCTTCTCGGCGCGATGCGTCGAATACACCAGTACTTGATCATGTCGGCGCCGACCGGCGGACAGGCCGCCGCGCTGCATGCGTTGAGCGACCCCGCCGCGGAAGTTGCCGTGCAGGAGATGGTCGCCAGCTACGGTGAGCGCCGCAGGTTTCTCGTCGATGGGTTGAACGAGATCGGCCTCGATTGCTTCGAGCCGAAAGGCGCCTTTTACGCCTTCCCCAGCGTCCGTCGCACAGGCATGGATGAGTTTGAGTTTTCCGAGAGACTTCTGCGCGAAGAAAGGGTGGCGGTGATCCCTGGCAGCGGTTTCGGCGCCGGGGGCGCGGGCCACGTCCGCTGTGCCTATCCGGTCGAGATGTCGAAGCTGGAGGTCGCCCTGGAGAGAATGTACCGATTCCTGCGGCGCATCGGCGTATAGCCAGTCAGCACACCTGCAATGGCAGTGCTTCTCGTCGCGGCGATGCTAGCCGCTGGATTCGGGTGTCGGCAATGGGGTCGAAGAGGGCGTGGGCGTCGGCGTGCCCGTGGCGGTTTCTGATGGTGTGCCCGTCGGCGTCGGCGTGCCCGTGGTGGTCTCCGAAGGTGTGCCTGTAGGTGTCGGTGTATCCGTCGGCGTTGGCGAGGGGAACCGCGCGGAAGGCACGAATATCTGCTCGGGCAGCGAGGAGATCGTAAGTGTCATTGCCGCCTGCGCGTCGATACGCCCATGACCGAACTTGTCGTCGCGGCCCGTATCGCCCAAGTCGGCCGCGCTCTCCTGGATGATCTCTCCCACTTCCTGAGGCTGCAGACTGGGCGCGACCGAAAGAATGAGAGCGGCCAGACCTGCGCCGTGCGGTGACGCCAGGCTCGTGCCGTATACTGACCGGTACTCCTCGTGGCTGGGAGGAAACGGGCTGTATACGCTTACGCCGGGCGCCGCGATGTCCACAAAACTCCCTGCGCTGGAAAACCATGCGTGTCCATCGTCTTTGTCGCTGGCCGCGACCGCGACGACGCCTTCATGGGCGGCAGGATATGTGAGTGGGTTGCCGTCCTCAAAGAGGTTGCCGGCAGCCGCGAAGATGAGGACATCTTCTTCGACTGCGTAGTTGATGGCGCTCTGCATCCCCAACGACGGGCCGAAGCTGATAATGCTTATGTTGACAACATGGGCGCCCTTGTCCGCCACCCAGTAGAGTGCGCAGGTGAGGTTGCTGCTCATGCCCCGCCCGCGGTTGTCCAGCACTTTCACCGGCAAGATCTTCGCATCCCAGGCCAGCCCGGCAATGCCAAGTTCATTGTTGGCGGCCGCTGCCGCGACGCCTGCCACCTGCGTCCCGTGACCGTAATCATCGTCCGGTTCGTCGTCTCCATTGACAAAGTCATGTCCATCGACGATCCGGTCGGCAAACTCCGGGTGGTCCAGATCGGTCCCTGAGTCTATGACGGCAATCGTTACGTCGTTGCCGCCGGCGATCTTCCAAGCGCCTTCAGCTTTGATTTTGGCCAGCGCCCACTGTTTATCATAGAGTGGATCGTTGGGCGCGTCTGCATCCCATTCGGACGACGAAAGAGTCCGGTTCTTGGCATAAGCACGGCCCGAGTTGAGGGCCCGTAGGGAAAGCGGAGCAGAGTTTGCAATCGAGCCGGCGGCAAAAATGAGGTAGTCGGGCTCGGCATATTCTACTGAGGGGTCTAGCGTCAAAGTGGCGGCGGCTTCCAGTTCGGATCCGGGGCGGACGCGGTAGACGTGGACCGAGGCGCAGCTTACGTCCGACGGCTGCAGATCGAACTCCTCTGCCTTCGCAGGCAGAGACAAGGTGGTTGCGCCAGGGCGGTATTTGATCAGGATGCGGCCTGAAACGTAGGTCTCTTGCCGCCGGATCAGTCGGGGAGCTTGCGCATCGCCTACACAGGAAGCTGCGAGAGTGTGGAGCAGAAGGAGTAAAAGGCAGATGAGAACGGAACGGACGCGAGAGTTTTGAACCATGAAGCCGCCGCGGGGAGGCGCCGGTACCCTAACGCCATCCGAATGGGATTTAAGTGAGAAAGATTCCTGTCGAGGACAGAATTTTCGACAGCCCGGCAAAGCTGCCCGGGAACAGAATGATTATATCATATGGTAAAATCTAAGTTGTAAGAGGGAATCTGCCCGCACAGAAAAGGTTGATATGTCAAACGAAACGACACTGATCCGCAAAGCTCGCATAGTTGACGGATCCGGTTCGCCGTGGCGGTACGGCGACGTCATGCTGGCCGGTGACCGCATCGCAGCGGTGGCCCCGCCAGGCGCGATTCCGGTCGACAGCTGCGCCGAAGTGGTCGACGCCGGCGGACAGGTTGTTAGTCCCGGCTTCGTCGACATTCTCAGCCACTCGATCCTCTCGCTGATGGTGGACGGCCGCAGCCTCTCCAAAATTTCGCAGGGCGTGACAACCGAGGTAATGGGCGAAGGGTGGACGCCCGCGCCGGTCGGCGGCAGAATCAGCCCGGAGCTGCCCACGCATCAGTTTTCGCAGCTGCTGGACCCGGCCTGGTCCGAAAGAATGCCCACGTGGAGCCGGTTCCGGGACTGGCCGGAGGCAATGATCGAGCAGGGCGTGTCGCCTAACATCGGCTCATTCCTGGGCGGCGGTACACTGCGCAAGTACGCCATGGGCATGGACATGCGTCCGCCGACCGACGACGAACTGGCGGTAATGACGCGCGTTACTGCTGAAGCGATGGAGGACGGCGCGTTCGGCGTCTCGTTCGCGTTGATCTACCCGCCAAGCAGCTACGCCGACACCGAAGAGATCGTAGCCATCGCCAAGGCGATGCGCCCCTATCACGGCATCTATATCACGCATCTGCGTTCGGAGGCGGACGCCTTCCTGGAAGGGCTGGAAGAGGCGCTGACAGTCGGCCGCGAGGCCGGCGTGCCGGTTCAGATCTACCACCTGAAGGCTGCAGGCACGCGCAACTGGCACAAACTGGCCTCGGCGATGGAGCGGATCACGGAGGCCCGCTCGCAGGGAATCGACGTAACCGCTGATATGTACAGCTATCCTGCTGCGGGCACCGGCCTGACCTCCGTCCTGCCTCCTTGGGCTGCCGCGGGCGACAAACTATACGAGAATCTGGCCGACCCGGCGATGCGCGCCAGGATCAAAGAGGCGGCGCTGCATCCCAACGGCGAGTGGGAAGCAATGGCCGATCTGGCCGGCCCGCAGGGCGTGATGCCGGTCGGCTTTCTGAAAAAAGAAAATCTGCGCTATGTCGGCATGCGGCTGTCGGAGATCGCAGCGGAGATGGGCGTGGACTGGCCCGACGCGGCCATGGATCTGCTGGCGTCGGAGGAGCAGCGCATCAGTTGCTTCTACTTTGTCATGAGCGAAGAGAATCTGCGCCGGAAACTGCAGCAGCCGTGGATCATGATCTCAACCGACGCCGGAGGTATGGACCCAGCCTGGGCCGCGGAAACGGGGCCCTACCACCCGCGCGCCTACGGCACATATGCACGCGTGTTGGGCAAGTTCGTGCGCGAAGAGAAGATCATTTCGCTGGAGGACGCGGTGCGCAAGATGTCTTCGGCCCTTTGCGACCGGCTCGGTCTGCGCGACCGGGGACAGCTGCGCGAGGGTTTCTATGCCGACGTCGTGATCTTCCATCCGGAGACGGTCGGTGACCGGGCCACATTCGCCGAGCCGCATCAGCTCTCGGTCGGCGTGCGCGACGTGTGGGTAAACGGCGAACGCGTCTACGCCAACGGCGCGCACACCGGCGCCTTGCCGGGTCGAATCGTTAGCGGACCGGGGCGCGCAGACTAGACTGCCTGTCCGCCCAACTACTGTGACCGCCTGATGCTTATTTCTGACTCCATCGAAAGTTATCTGGGCAATGCCGAAACCGGGACGCCCTATACGCGGCGGACCTACCGCACGGCCTTGAATCTCTTCAAGGAATACCTGGAGGAGGTTGGGCTCCCGCCGGAGACAAAAGACCTGGATGACCTGGACGTGGACCGCCTGCTGGCCTTTGCCACGTGGCTGCTGGACAGGGGCGGCATTGGCCAGCGCACGCTGCATACCTACCTGGCCGCGTTGGTAGGATGGGTGAGCTATCTGCAGGTGCGGGGCTGGCTGCCGTTCAATTCCCAGGAGCTGGCGCGGCTGCAAGACGGCGTCAAGCGCATACGCCGCAACCAGCGTCCGCCCGAGCTGCTGCCCTATCCGCCGCGCGTGGAGGAGATGGAGGCGCTGGTCACGGCCGCGCGCGAGACCTCGCTGCGCCGCCCCGACGATGTGCGCGAACAACTGGCCCGCCTACGGGATATTGCCATCGTAGAGACGCTGCGATGTTCGGGCATGCGCGTGGGTGAGCTGGTCAGCATTACCCGCAAGCAGTTGGAGGATGAAGAGCGGGCCGCGTGGGTCGTGGGCAAGCGCAGCAAGGTCCGCAGAGTCTTCTTCGATGCACGGTCATGGGATGCGATCCATCGCTACCTGCAAGAGAGGCAGAAGTTCGACGGCGCGACGCGGCGACCGCTTTCCGAACTGCCGGTCTTCGCGCGCCATGACAGGCGGGCTGGTTCCCAGGTATTGCCGCTCTCGACGCAGACCATCCAAAATACGATCCGCCGCCTCGCCGAGCGGGCCGGCCTGGCCGCCAAGGGCATCACGCCGCACGCGCTGCGTCACTACTTTGCGACCCGTATCTACCAGACCACGCACGACCTGGCGGTCACACAGACTGCGCTTGGCCACGCCAGCCCCAATACAACCCGCATCTACGCCAAATTAGAGGACAACGCAGTGCGGGAAGCGCACCGCGCCGCCTTTGAAAGGCGAGATGAGTAGGGGAGCCGGTCAGAAGCCCGTCTTCAACCGGGAATTGGCGCCCTAAATTTTCTTCTCTCTTGCTCGCAAAAGCAGCCAATAGGGGACGAATCCGTAGTACCACGCGAGCAGGAGGGCCATGCGCAGCCCGTGGATGCCGTCGCGCCAACCCTGCAATTTGAAAAAGCGGCGGCGCAGTTCACGCACCGGCTGGAGGATCAAGTTGTGCGGTCGTGCGCGGGTGCCCCTTTCAGCGAGAATGCGCGCCTCATAACGGGCGTACACCCGCTGCTTACTGTGAAACTGGGGCCAGTCGGCATAATTGTAGTGTATCAGTGGTTCGCACAGCCTGCCCTCCTCGCCGTCGAGTATGACGACTTCGTGAACTTCGCGGCTGAGATCGTAACGGGCGCAGCGCCGCCTTAGGAGCCGCAGCTGATAGTCGGGCGTAAAGCCGCCTCCGCGCATCTCGCGGCCGACGATGAAGTTGCGCCTAGGAATCGAGTAGCCGGCGCAGCTCGCCTCGCGGCTGGCCTCGATCACCTCCTGTGCGAGGGTCGGGGTCGCTCGTTCGTCGGCGTCGATAAAGAGGACCCAGTCGCTGTCGATGCTGTCGAGGGCGGCCTGACGCTGGCGGGCGTAGTCGTCGAATGGGCGCGCAACAACGCGAGCCCCGGCCTCTTGGGCAATCTGCCGCGTTTCGTCCTGGCTGCACGAGTCCCACACGACGACCGCGTCGGTCCAGTCGCGCAGGGCCGCGATACAGTCTGCGATGTTGTGGGCCTCATTTCTGGTGATGATGACGGCCGTGAGATGCAGCGGCATTGGATTCCATGCGTACCATGGCAGCGAGCGGCTAACCGCAGAGCTTCATCACCCTCGCATAGGTGTCAAGCTGCTCGCCAAGCCGGTCGCCGCTCAAAAGGCCCTGGGCGAAACGGCGGCGGGCAATCAGGCCGTTCCAGGTCAGGCCTAGGTGCAGCAGGATCCGCAGGCAAAGGTGGAATCCGGCCGGGTAGAGGCGGTCGTGCAGGCGGAAGAAGCGGAAGCGGCTGGCCCACAGCCGCTCGAAAGACTTCCAGCGGACCTGACGGCTGCTGCGGCCCTCGTGATGGATGATTTGCGCGGTGGGAACGGCGAAAACCGGCAGGCCCGCCGCCTGCATGCGCAGGCACCAGTCCATCTCCTCGCAGTACATGAAGTAGCCTTCGTCCAGCAGTCCTGTCTTTTGCACGCTTTCGGCGCGTGCCATGAGCGCCGCACCGAGCGCGAATCCGACCGAAAACGGTTTCACACCCAGCCACTGCCGCCGGGGATAACGTCCGTTGAGCCGGCTGTCCAGCAGGCGGTGGAGCAGGCGCCGCACAACCGGCACATCGGCGAGCGGAAAGAGATCCAACAGGAGCTGCGCCAGACCGGGGAAGGCAAAGGCAGCGTGCTGCAGGCTGCCGTCTGCGTAGTGCAGGCGCGGGCCGCAAGCGCCTGCGTGAGGGTGGTCTCGCAGGAATTCGGCCATCTTGCCCAGCGCGTCGTCCACGATTTCCGTGTCCGGGTTGAGCAGCATTACAAAATCTGGCGATGGTCGCCCGTCTCCCTCATCATCAAAACCCAACCTTTTGAGTGCAAGGTTGTTGGCGCGCGGGAAGCCCAAATTGTCGGGGGAGTCGACAAGACAAACGTGTGGGAACTCGGCCGCGACCATCTGTGCGCTGCCATCGCTGCTGGCGTTGTCTACGACGGTAACGTCGACCGAAAGCCAATCAGAAGTGAGCTGGGAAGAGGCGTCAACGCTTTGCAGACAGCGGCGCAGAAGATCGCATACGTTGTAAGAGACGATGATGACGGATAGGCGCATGGTTGCAGAGATGTTCTGTTAGCAGGGGGGATACCGGAGTAAGAGCCCGATTGTCCTCAGTCCACGCCGACGTTGACCGTGATGCGGTCGATGTATTCATTGGGATGACCGTAGGCTTCGTGGATCAGGCCGCCCCACCAGAGGACGTTAGGCCCGGGGGGCGGGCCGTCAAAGCGAATGCAACCGCTTACTTCTCCCGATCTGCCGGGCATCAGATACCAGGCCGACTCCTCCTCGAATTCGAGCAGCTGCAGATCTTCCTGGCCTCCGACCGCCCAGCGGAAGGGGTAGACGGTGCCGGCAGTGCTGAAGTGGAGGCCGAAGCGAAAGGTACCTCCCCGCTCGAACCAGAATTCGTTGCGGCCGGCAGCCTCCCTGGCCATGACTGTAAAGTTTTCGTTGGTCCAGTCCTCGTGAACGACGTATTCCTGGCCGGGCCAGGGGCCAGTGGTGCGGATGGGAACTTCGCCCTCGTTCTTGACAACGGCAGAAAAGCAGAGCCTCTGACCGATGGGGACGCTAACGACGCGATTCACCTCCTCGAACTCTTCCCCGTCGATGACTGCGACCCAGTCGATCTCGCCCTGAACGACGTCGGCACGCGGGACGCCGCCGCCCTCGATCGTCAGATTGCGGGTAACGCGCACGCGATTGCCGGCCTGATCGTTGGCCTCGCCGACGACCAGATAGGGGCCGTCCGGGGGCGGCTCCGCGTTCAGGTCGACGCCGCCGTAGTACTTGTACGAATGGTTGCCCGGCTCCTCGCGCTCGATTGTGTTCGGCCCCTCGGCGATGTGAATCTTGGTTCCGGGATTCTCCGCATCGAGCAGATAGACCTGGATGTTCTCCACCTCTTTCGACAGGTCGTATGTGACGCTGACCCAGTCATCGCGCAGGCCGTCCAGATTGGGTCGAAAAACCAGGGGTACGACCGCGAAGTTGTCCAGTCGCGGCATAACCGTGTCCCCGTCTTCAAGCAAGATGGTGCCGTTGACGCTTTCGGTGACCGCGTTGTCGTCGGTGGCCTGCACGACCCAGCTGTATCTGCCGTCCTCCAGGACCTGGCTCAGGATCTCGTGGGTTCCATTCTCAAGCGCCTCTACTTCCGGCTCGTCCATCACGCCGCCCCACAACACGCTGTAGCTGCCGGGCGAACGGCGGCGGTCCTTGCGGAAGTAGAAGCGGTCGCCGTCTTCGTCTTCGAAGAAGATGCTGACGTAGGCGGAGCGGCTGAGGCTGTAGCGGATCTGCGTGACGTCGGTATCGCCGTCGGCGTTGGGGGATATCCGGTCGGGCGCGACGACCACGTCGCGCAGCAGCGGGCCGAAGCGCCAGTCGAGGCGACCGCAACCGCTCAGCAGCAGGGCAAAGAGTATCGGATAGCTTAAGATTCTGTCCATAGTGTGCGTTTCAACAGCGGAAGCGCCCCCAAATGAGCGGCGGTCTGAGAACGGGTCAAGTATAACATAAGGCCGCGCGGTTGACAGTCTGATGCAGTCGTGATTTACTTTTGCAACCGCTTCGACCAGCCACAAACACAGTTCAGGAGTCTTGAAAATGGAGAAGATCCGCTGGGGGATTCTGGGCACGGGCCGCATCGCCGGTGACTTTGCGACCGGGCTCGGCGCGGAGGAAGATGCCGAGATTGTTGCCGTCGGTTCGCGGGCGCAGGAAACCGCCGACGCCTTCGCGCAACGATTCGACATTCCCAATCGTCACCCTACCTACGACGCGCTCGCTGCCGATCCCGACGTGGACATCATCTATATTGCCACGCCGCACCCGCTGCACAAGGAGAACACGATCACCTGTCTGCGCGCGGGCAAGGCGGTGCTGTGTGAAAAGCCGTTCGCAATGAACAGCGGTGAAGTGCAGGAGATGATCGATTGCGCGCGCACACACGGCCGCTTTCTGATGGAGGCGATGTGGACGCGTTTTCTACCCCATATTCGTGAGATGAAGCGCCGCATTGAAGATGGCCAGATTGGCGACATCCGGTTGATGCTGGCCGATTTCTGCTACCGCGCCCCGTTGGACCCCGGACTGCGTACGCTCAACCCCGCGTTGGGCGGCGGTGCGTTGCTCGACATTGGCATATATCCGATCGCGCTGGCCCATCACCTGATAGGTGAACCGTCCCGTATCGCCTCCCTCGCCCATCTGGGCGTCACTGAGGTGGATGAGCAGGTGGGCATTCTGTTCCAGTTCGACGGCGGCGCGCTGGCGGTGATGTCGGCGGCGGTCAGGGCAAACACGCCGCACTCGCTCGTCATCAGCGGAACGGAGGGGGAGATCGTCGCCGCCGAGGGCTGGTGGCGTCCATCCGGCTTCAGCATCAGCCGCGACGGGCACGCCGCGGAGACGGTCCGGCCCGACATCGTCGGCAACGGCTGGAACTACCAGGCCCGCGAGTGCGGCCGCTGTCTGCGCCAAGGCCTGACCGAACACCCGCTGATGCCCCTGGATGAGTCGCTGGCGATCACTCGCCTGATGGACGGCCTGCGCGCCGACTGGGGCTTGCGCTATCCGATGGAAGAGGTGTAGAGGGCCGGTTCAGCCCGGAGTTCCTCCTCAAGACGCCGCGCTTTCTGCCTCGCCCGCAGCCCGGCGGCAGTATTCGAGGCTTCCCCGCAGCAAAGCGACTACCTTCTCATCCGGCGCGCCGGCCTCGAGCGCGTCTGGCTGCAACTCAAGGGAGATCGAGTAGCGATACCGGTCCGCGGCCAGCCGCGCCAGAAACGCGTCCAGCCGCAGCGACCCATCCTCGGGCCGGCGATGTTCCCTGCCGTCAAAGTTGCTCAGATGGATGTGCTTCACGCGCTCGCCCCACTGTTTGTAGGCCTCCAACGGGTCAAGACCCCACGTGCCCAGGTGCGTCGTGTCGAGGGTGATGTGGGGGAAGCGGGCGATCTGGTCGAGCGTGGCGCGGCTGCGCGCGTTCCAGATAGTCGGGTTGAAGCGCATGCCGAGAACGCGCGCAGCCGGCATGTTTTCGATGCACAGCAGGACTCCTGTCGAAGCCTGAAGCGCCTGATAACTCCCGTTGAGCCAGTCAACATAGTCACGGTGACCGCCGTCGAAGAGATTGGGCAGCCGAATTGTGCGGCTGCTTGTCTGCAGAAAGGCCAACCCCACGCGCATCGGAAGGTGGTGGACGACGACCTGCGCGCCAAGTTCTGCAGCCAGTTCGACCGTGCGCGCAATTGCGGCGAACTCGGTCTCGCCCCAGCCGCGACAGTTGCGGTTGAACGGACTATGGACTGCGTGGATGGGCAGGGCATGGTGGCTGGCGACCTGCTTGAGATAGTCGGCCTGGCGCGTGTCCAAGCGCTCGTCCACCATCATTTCGATGCCGTCAAAGCCGGCCTCGGCGGCGAACGCGAACACGCGGTCAACGCTGTAATTGTAAAGGGAGCCAGTTGACAGGATGAACTGCATGAAGGGAACTCCTGCTGGAAACGGTCCAAGGTCGAGGCCGACGAGAGCACCTGCAATTGACAGAAGCGCTCGCGTCAGACGGGAAAGGCCCGCTTCACGAACTGCGCCAGTGACCTCGGGCGGCGGCCCAACAGCCAGCCCAAAACGTTCCCGTTGCCGGCCAAGCCGTAGGCGCAATAGTAGCGGAACATCGCTGCCAGGGATTCGATTGTAGCGGCTGGCAATCCGCTCTCTTCAGCCGTCTTCTTCCACTGCGCCAAGGGCGTTTGAACGGCCTGGACAGTTCGCTGCAAGTGGTCGGCCAGCTGCTGCGCCATCTCGGCGGAGGACAGATTGTCCGGCCCCGCCAACTCGTAGATCGCGCCCTCGTGACCGGGTTCGGCAAGCACGCACGCGGCGGCCTGTGCGACATCGTCCAGGTCGACAAGGGCAAAGCGGGCGAGGACATTATAGGGCACACGGTATGTGCCGGTCGCAGCAATCGTATCCTGCAATGCCAGGATGTTCTGCATGTATGCGCAGGGCTGGAGGATGGTGAATGGCAGCCCACTGCGGAAGATCATTTCTTCAACGCGCAGTTTCTGCCAGTGGTGGGGCATTTCCTCGGTCTGTGGGTGAAGCACCGAATGGTAGACGAAGCGACCGACACCGGCCGCCTGCGCCGCCCGCAACGCCCGCTGGCCTATCTCCATTTCTCGGCTGTGCATATTGGGGCAAATGAGGTAGAGCGCTTGCACGTCGCGGCAGGCCCGGCGCCACAGGCTGGCGTCCTCCATGTCACCTACAATATGGTCGACATCGGGTATCTCTTCAGCCTGTTCGGGGCGGCGCAGCCACGCGCGAACCGGCTGGCCAGCCTGGACGAGGGCATTGATGACGGCCTTGCCGGTCTTCCCGCCCGCTCCGGTTACCAGGATCATGCGGGGATGATCTCGTCTATCGCCGCTGTGAAGCCTTCCAACATCTCTGAACGGGCCGTTTCACCTTCGCCGCAGCGTCCGAGCGGTTCGTAGACGCCCCCGCGCAGAACGAAAACCTCTACCGTCCGTTCGTGCGGGTCGATGATCCAGTACTCTGGCACGCCAGCTTCGGCATAAATCTCGTATTTCAGCGTGCGGTCATATTCCGGGTTGGACGGCGAGACGACCTCCATCACCAGGTCGGGCGCTCCTTGGATGTTGAGTTCGCCGACGATCTGTAGGCGTTCCTTTGCAATGACAACGATGTCCGGTTGGACAGGGTCGGCTACTCTTTCCGGGAGGAGTACGTCTATTGGAGCAGTCAAGACCTCACCGGAATCGTGCTGCAACAGAAAGGCGTTCAATAGGTAGGATAGACGAAGAATTACTCGTTGATGCAAGGGTCGCGGGGCTGGCGACATGAACAGTTCTCCCCGTATCACTTCGTAGCGCATACTGTCGTCGGGGAGGCGGGCGTAGTCGTCGTAGGTCCACTGCCCCTGGACCGGAGACTGCTCCGTCTGCGCAGCGTATGTGACTGTTCGGGATTCGCGCATGCGCCGCATTCGCCCCTCCATTTCCTTGACGCGGCGGCCGGTGACCGGCCCGGGGAACCGGCCACCAGCCACACATTTGGGCGGGATCTGTTATTCGCCGCCCTCGACCAATTCTACCTCGATAGGCGAGTAGCTTTCTCCCGTCGCGTCGCCTTCCAGCAGCCCTTGGGCCGCCTCAGCCAAGTCGCTGCGGAACGCGCCGTCGCTGGGTGCTTCAGCGATGACGCCGCCGTCCACGGATACCTGTACCGTCTGGTCCCACAGCGCCTGGTCCATCACACCGATTCCACCCGGGGAGGGCCAGATCAGCTGGTTGATCTCGTTCAACTGCCAGCTCATGTGGCTGAGTCCGAGGGTGGGCCCGTTGTCGAGTACGACCTGGACGCAGGCGTCGAAGCTGTCGCGGCAGAACTGCCAACCTTGGAAGCTGGCTGCCAGGAAGCGCACTGCGATATCCTCGTTGCCCTCTTCCGCCAGCCAGGCCTCGCGGGCGAAGACGTGGTCCTGCAGCATGGCCGTGCCGACGTCGTTGAAGTCGATTACGACCAGGTCAGACGGCTGGTAGAGTTCGCCCGTCTCAGGGTTGATCGCCTCCAGCACCTGGGCGTACTCGTTGTAGGTCATCGCCTGGGCAGCGTCCAGCTCGCGGTTGAGCAGCGCCAGCATGTCGAAGCTCTGCTGGATGATGGTCACATCGTCCGGGTTGTTGGGATCGATGCCCTCGGCGCGCATCGCGACGAACAGCTCGTGCTCATTGCCGAATCCCCACGTTCCGACTCTCTTGCCCGCCATGTCGGCGATGGTTGTGACCGGCGCGTCGGCCCATGAGACCTCGAGCGTGCCGCTGCGCTGGAAGACCTGGGCGATGTTCACCAGGTCGGCGCCCTCGGCGCGCGAAGCCAGTACCTTCGGCACCCACGCCAGCCCGAACTCTGCCTGGCCCGAGGCAACAACCTGCTGCGGCACGATGTCGACCGCGCCCTCAAGAATCGTCACGTCGAGGCACTGGTCGGCGTAGAAACCCTGGTCAACCGCGGCAAAGTACCCTGCGAACTGGGACTGTGTCACCCACTGCAGCTGGAGCTTGACCGGCGTGAGTTCGGCGCAGCCCATGTCGTCCATGGGCGCCTCCTCAGCGCCGGAATCCGCCGCGGGAACAGCAGGCGCAACGCAAGCGCCCAACACAAGGACCAGCAGCGCGCCCACTGTCAGCAAGAATGTGGTTCGAGTCTTCATGGTCTCCTCCTGAGAAGAAGCTAAACTGATAAGAGTTGTCAAGCTAGGGGCGGAAGGTCTGATGCCAGGGCATTGCCAGCCGTTCCGCCGTCAGAATGATGAGATAAAGCGCGATGCCCAAGAGACAGGCGACAAGTATCGCGGCCCAGGCCGAAGCAAAACGGAACAACGCAGCCTCCTGGGTGATGAAAACACCGAGCGCGATGCGAGGACCGCCGAAGTACTCGCCCACAATCGCGCCGATCATGGCGAGAGCGCCGGCAACCTTTAACCCGCTGAAGAGCGAGGGCAGCGCGTTGGGAATGCGCAGCTTTAATAGTATCTCGGAGTCGCTGGCCGCGTACGAGCGCATCAGCTCAAGCGAACGGTGATCGACCGAAATCAGCCCGCGCACGGTATTGATCATGATGGGAAAGAAGATCATGATCGTTACAATCGCCATCTTTGAGAACGGGTTGTCGATGCCGAACCAGTTGTTCATAATCGGCGCGAAGGCGATGATCGGCATCGAATTGGCGGCGATGGCGAAGGGCAGCAGCGCCTCTCGCGAGGCAGCCCAACGCGTCGTGGCCAGGGCTACGGAGATTCCTGCCAAGGTGCCCAGCGCCAGCCCGCCCAGCGCCTCTTTGATCGTGAACCAGCTCGCGGCCAGTATCGGGGACAGGTTGCCGCCCCGCAAAACGGAAACGCTGCGGCCTCCCAGCGGAATCCGGAACAGAAGGGCATCGTCCAGTTCCGCCTGTACCTCGGGAGAGTGCGCGGCCGTCAGAAAGACAAGAAGCCGGTTGCCAATCGAGGTCTTTTCTTCCGTTATCGCCTCCCCAACCTGCGCCGACGCGTCTATCACCACGACCTGTACCAGGTTACCAACGATTGCCGACGGCTTGGGCAACAGGAACTGCTGGATTTCAAAGGCCGTCACCAGCCCCTCCCACAGGAGCACGAGCACGATCAGGATGAAGACCGGCGCCCAAATGCGCTGTCTGCGCTCGCTCACTTGGACGGTTCCTCGGATTCCTGCGCAGCCTCGCTGAGACGCAGCGCCTCTCGAACTGTCGTCTCCAGTTCGAAAAAGCCCACGCTGCTGCGCGTCTCGGCATCTCGCGGCTGGGGAAGATCGATGGCGATGTCCTGTGTGATGCGGCCCGGGCGAGCCGACATGACTATCACGCGCGTCGACAGGAAGACCGCCTCGGTGATGCTGTGGGTGACGAAGAGCACCGTCGTATTGGTCTTGCGCCAGATGTTGAGCAGCTCAAGATTGAGTCTCTCCCTGGTCATCTCGTCGAGCGCGCCGAACGGCTCGTCCATCAGCAGAATGGACGGTTCGAATGCGAGCGCACGGGCGATGGCCACGCGCTGCTGCATTCCGCCGGAGAGCTGCCAAGGGTAGTGGGCGGCGAAGTCGGAGAGCTCCACAAGCTCCAGCATCGTCTGCGTGCGCTGCTCCTTGTCGGCACGGCTGAAACTCATAAGCTCAAGGGGAAGCTGCACGTTCCTGGCGACCGTGCGCCAGTCGTATAGTGTTGCTGCCTGAAAGACGATGCCGTAGTCCTGGTCGAGACGGGCCTGGCGGGCGCTCTTGCCGTTCACAGTCGCCACCCCGGCGGAAGGCTCGATCAGATCTCCGACCACGCGCAGCAACGTCGACTTGCCGCAGCCGGACGGGCCGATCAGCGAGATGAAATCGTTTTCCTCGACCTGAAGGTTGATCTCTTTGAGCGCGTGGACCTGGTCGGAGGCGCCTTCCCCGAATGTCATGTCGATCTTTTCGAGAGAAACGACGGGACCGGTCATGAGAGGTCACACTTCAGCAGCGAAATCGCGTTCGCTACTACAATTCCATTGCTTCTGGGGGCTCGGGCTTCATGTCCAGGGCGGCCCGGATCAGACTGTGGGGCGCTGACCCGGTTTATGGCGCCGATTCTAGCACAGGCGCGCCAAAAAAAGAAAGGATAGCAGCTTTACTTCCGTTGAGCAAAACGGAATTACGATGGAGGTCGCGGCGCAGGCCCAGCGCAAGGGTTTTGCGCGGTCAGACTCTCTGGTAAGATGCGGAAACTGCATCTTGCGGCGTAAGCCACCGCCGAATGGACACACTCATAACACGGAGACGAGCCATGTCGGACCGACTGCCGCACATTCTGATTTTCAACCCGGACCAGTGGCGCGGCGACGTGCTCGGCCACATGGGGAACGCCGGCGCGGCGACCCCAACGCTGGACAGCTTTGCCCAAACCGAAGGTGTCTCCTTCGCCAACGCCTTCTGCCAGAACCCGGTCTGCACCCCCAGCCGCTGCTCCTTCATGACCGGCTGGTATCCGCACGTGCGCGGCCACCGCACGATGTACCACATGCTGAGCCCTGATGAGCCGATGCTTCTGCGAACGTTGCGGCAGAATGGCTACTTCGTCTGGTGGGGCGGCAAAAACGACGCGGTGCCGGCGCAGAACGGTTTTGAAGACTACTGTGATGTGAAGTTTGCTGAGCCCGACCCGGAGCGGCTCCTGCCGGATCCACACTCGTTGATGGAATGGCGGGGCGATCCCGACGGCGACAACTATTACTCGTTCTACGCGGGACGGCGCGAGATCCCTGCAGGGGAGACTGTGGCCTATGACTCGGATTGGGCGATGGTCGAAGGCGCGATCGAGCAGATCGGCAGCGCGCCGCCGGACCAGCCGCTCTGTATCTACCTGCCGCTGTTTTACCCGCATCCACCCTACCTGGTGGAGGACCCGTGGTACAGCCTGATTGATCCGTCGCTGATCCCCGAACGCACACCCACACCGGAAAGTGGTTGGGATGGCTATCCCAGCCTGATGAAGGGCATTTACGAAGGCCAGGGGATGCAGGACTGGTCTGAGGAGCGGCTGCGCGAGCTGCGGCGAACATACTACGGCATGTGTGCGCGCGTGGACCACCAGTTCGGCATGGTCCTGGACGCGCTGAAGAGGGCCGGAATCTACGATGATACCCTAACTTTCTTCTTCTCCGATCATGGTGACTTCACCGGCGACTACGGGCTGGTTGAAAAGACGCAAAATACGTTTCAGGACTGCCTGACGCGCGTGCCGCTGCTGGTGAAGCCGCCGCAAGGGACGCCGGTCAAGCCGCGCGTTTCGGATGCGCTGGTCGAGTTGATCGACTTTCCCGCGACCGTCTATGCGCTCACCGGCATCGACCCCGGCTACGATCACTTCGGGCGTTCGCTTTTGCCCCTGCTCGCGGGAGAGACCGGTAAGCACCGCGACGCGGTCTTCTGCGAGGGCGGGCGCCGGCGCGGCGAACGCCAGTGTATGGAGCTGGAAAGCTGGAACGGCCAGGACTCTCTCTACTGGCCGCGCCTGCGCTTGCAAATTTCCGAGGGGCAGGAGCATACGAAGGCGGTGATGTGCCGCACGGCTGATCACAAGTATGTCCGGCGCTACTATGAACAGGACGAACTCTACGACCTGCAGGCGGACCCGCGCGAGACGCACAACCTGATCGAGGAACCGGCATATAGCGGCGTGCTGGCAGCTCTCAAGGAGCGGATGCTGGACTGGTACGTGGAGACAAGCGATGTCGTGCCGCAGAAGCCGGACCAGCGGCTGTGAGGTGGGCGGAATTCGCCGCACTCACGTTTCCGAGGGCTGCTTGTGGACAATAACGCGTTCGAGCAGCGTGATGACGATGAAGAAGAGCATGCCGGTCAGCGAGGCGAAGAGGATCGCCGCCCACAGCTTTTCCGGGCCGGTGGCGTAGTATTGGTTGAAATTGAGGATGACGCGTCCAAGGCCGTCCGCGATGCCGCTGGGCAGCTCGCCGATGATCGCGCCGACTACGCTGGCGGTCGCCGAAACCTTGAGCGCAGTGAAGATATAGGGCAGCGCCGCGGGGACCCGCAACTTCCACAGGATGTCCCAAGAGGAGGCTGCGTAGGAGTGCATCAGCTCGACCGCAGTCGGTTCGGGCGAGCGCAACCCCTGCAGTGTGTTGATCGTGACGGGGAAGAAGGTCAGGTAGGCGGCGATGACCGCAACCGAAAACCAGCTGCCGCCGAGCCAGATTACCACCATCGGCGCGATCGCCAGCAGCGGGACGGTTTGCGACGCCACCACGTAGGGCAGCAGGCCGCGCTCGAGCAGGCCGGAGTGGGCGAAGGCTATGCCCAGAACGAATCCAAGCAGGCCGCCGATGAGAAAGCCGGCCACCGCTTCCTGCAGCGTAAAGAGCGACGCGCTCAACAGAATGGTCAGTAGAATCGTGTCGCTGCCGCGCCGCGGCGGCTCAAAGATCGTCCCCAGGATCTCCCACACGTGGGGCATGGCGCGGTCATCGGCGCGTATCGGCAGCTCAATTTCGCATAAGCCCACAGCGGCGCAGAGCGCGCCGGCCGGTTTCCCTTCCTCCGCCAAAACCGGCACAGTTCCACGCAGATAGGCCCCGCCCGGCGCGCCCAGGAGCTTGTACATCTCCCAGAACAGCGTCAGCAGCAGAAGGATGACGAAGAAGTAACCGACGGCTCGCAACGATCCCGCCTTGCCGATTCTCACAACACTTCCCCAAACGGTTTGCGCCGCAGAAACTTGCCACCGCCGGCGGAGCCCAGCCACTCATCGCCGTCGACGATCACGTGTCCGCGCAGGAGGACTTTTTCGGGCCAGCCGCGCACGCGCATGCCCTCGTAGACGTTGTAGTCGGTGTTCATGTGGTGCGTGGCCGCCGAGATTGTGTGCTCTCGGTCGGCATCCCAGATGACGATGTCGGCGTCTGAGCCGACCGCGATCGTACCCTTGCGCGGGTAGAGGCCGAAGATCTTGGCCGGGTTCGTGCTCGCGATCTCAACAAAGCGGTTGGCGCTGTAGTGACCGCCGCCCACTCCGGCGTGCCACATCACCGCCATGCGGTCTTCGATGCCGGGCATGCCGTTGGGAATCTGGTGGAATGCCTCGCGCCCCAGCTCCTTGCCGGCGATGCGCCCTTCCACGCCGCCTTGGTACCAGAAGGGGCAGTGGTCGGTCGAGATCGCCTGCAGGTCGCCGCCGGCCAGCGATTTCCAGAGGACAACGGCATCCTTGGGCTGGCGCACCGGCGGCGAGCAGACGTATTTCGCGCCTTCGTAGCCGGGCCGGGCGAGGTCCTCTTCGAAGACGAACAGGTACTGGGTGCAGGTCTCGCCCATGACCGGGAAGCCCTTGGCGCGGCCCAGTGCAATCTGCTCGACTGCCTCTTCGCAGGTGACGTGGACGACGTAGAGCGATGCGCCGCTGATGCCCGCGAGCGCGACTGCGCGGCCGGTCGCCTCTGCCTCGGCGATCGCAGGGTGGGCAACCGCGTGGTACTTCGGTTCGGTCTTGCCCTCGTCGAGCAGCTGTTTCGTCAGCTCGGCGATAACGTCGCCGTTCTCGGCGTGGACCATAATCAGCAGGCCGTGCTCGGCCGCGACCTGCATGGCGCGAAAGAGCGTCGTGTCGTCGATTTGAAAGAGGCCCTTGTAGGCCATGAACAGTTTGAGGCTGGTAATGCCTTCATCGATGACCGACGGGATCTCGGCCATCACGTCGTCGCGCAGGTCGGTGATGGCGACGTGAAAGCCGTAGTCGATCGCGGCCTTGTGCCCGGACTTGGCGTGCCACTCGTCGATACCCTGCTTGAGCGAACCGCCCACCGGCTGGATCACGAAATCGAGATGAGTCGTGGTCGCGCCAAAGGCGGCCGCGCGATGGCCGGTAAAGAAGTCGTCCGAGGAGACTGTGCCGCCGAAGGGCAGCTCGAGGTGTGTGTGGACGTCGATGCCGCCGGGCAGCAGCAGTTTGCCCGCCGCGTCGATCACCCGTGCGCCCTCTTCCGGCAGATCGCGCCCCATCAGCGCAATCTGTTCGCCGTCGATGAGGAGGTCGGCCTGAATCGTGTCGGCGGCGGTCACGATCGTTCCGTTCTTGATCAGGGTGGGCATCTTTCTTTCCTCTATTTCGGCGCGGCCCTGGCGAGCGCAGAGCTTAAACCGATTGCGGCGACTCCATACGCAGGCGTTCAGGCAGCCGCGATCTTCCCGTACATGTCGGGCCGGCGATCGCGCAGGAACTGCCAGGTGTCGCGCACCTCCTGGATCAGGCCCAGGTCCAGGTCGCGGACGATCAGATCCTCGGCGTAGGGATCCCCCTGTCCGGGCAGATCGTCGCGCCCGCCCAGCGCTGTGACGAACTCACCGCGCGGCGTGCAGAAGTAGCTCTGACCGTAGAAGTCGTTCTCTCCCAGCTCCGATTCGACGCCGACCCGGTTGATCGTGCCGACGAAGTAGCCGTTTGCTATGGCGTGGCTGGTCTGCTCGATGCGCCACAGATGCTGCGACAGCCCGCGTGAGGTGGCCGACGGAATGAAGACGATCTCGGCGCCGTTCAGGCCCAGCATGCGCGCGCCTTCGGGGAAGTGGCGGTCGTAGCAGATGTAGACGCCCACCTTGCCGACCGCTGTGTCGAAGACAGGGTAGCCGAGGTTGCCTGGCCGGAAGTAGAACTTTTCCCAGAAGCCGGGCAGGTGCGGCAGATGGGTTTTGCGGTACTTGCCGAGGTAGCTGCCGTCGGCGTCGATGACGGCGGCGGTGTTGTAGTAGAGGCCGGGCTGCTCCTCTTCGTACAGAGGCACGACCAGCACCATCTTCGTCTCGGCGGCCAGCTCCTGCATGCGGCCGGTGGTCGGACCGTCGGGGATGCGCTCGGCCATGGCGTACCAATGCGGGTCCTGCACCTGGCAGAAGTAGGGACCGTGGAAGAGCTCCTGGAAGCAGAAGACCTGCGCGCCCTGTTCCGCGGCCTGGCGGGCGTACATTTCGTGCTTCTCGATCATCGACTCCTGGTCGCCGGTCCACGAAGCCTGCAGCAGGGCGGCGCGTACGATGCGGGTCATAGACGGTCCTCCTGTCGTTCCAATCGGTGCCGGCGTCTCATGTCTGGGATTGTAGCAGAGCATTGGGCCGATCGGGAATTTCGCATCTTTCTCTGCTTTTGGCGCTCCTGCCACTCGGATAACCTCGTGATACAATTACTTTTCACCGGCGTATTGCGCTGTACTGTGCCTGTTTTGGTTCCGGAAATCGAATCTATGCGTCAAGCCTGAAAATGGCCGGAACGAGCCCTGGCCGTTTCTTTCACACTCAAGGGAGCCGATCGATGAAGAAGCAGTGGGTCCTTACCGCAATCCTGGTTGTGCTGTGCGCAGCCGTTCCCGTCTTTGCTGCCGAGGAGCTGCCCGACATCAGGGCGCAAGTCGTGGATATCCTTGTTCGCCTGGAGAAGGTCGAGGCCTATGAGGAACGCATCGCCCAACTCGAAATTCTGGTTGCCGAACTGACAGAGCCGCCCGAGACGGCGCCCGCGACCGGCTCGGGAGAGGCCGTCTCGATGACCGAGGAGGAGTACATCGTCTGGCTGGAGCAGGAGATGCTGCGCTTCGAAGAGCGTGCGGCAGGGCTGGAGGAGCTGTTTGAATCTGACGATCCCATGAAAACGTTTGCGGGACTGTCCGAGGTGCTGGACATGCTGTTCAAGTTCCATGACGCACACAGTCTCATCAGCACGCCCTCTCCGGTGTACGAAGAGATTCAACCGGTTCTCAGTTGCGTTGTCGAAAACCTGGAGCCGCTGCGTGGCATCGAGGACAAATCGGTGACGGAGGCGTTTGCCGCTCTGATGCCGCTGTTCATGGTACTCATGGATAACCCTGACGACTTCCTGGTCGAATGCAACCTGGATGCGATTGAGGGGATCGAAGACCTGTTCCCAGTAGAGATTGAATAGCGGGGCCATCCTTGCACGAGGAATTCCGGCCCGCTGAAGCTTGCACTATTGGCGACGACGAGACCAGAACGCGAGACCAGGCAGTTGCATTTGGCGTCGGTCGCTTGGGGCTACAGGGTGCTACCGGAGTTCCTCGAGCGGGGCGGCGAGCCAGAGGTATCGCAACTCCTGCCCCACGTATCGAAGAACGGCCTCCTCCATCGCGTGCGGGTACTCCACGTTCCACTGCGCGCAGATGGCGGGCCCGTGCTTCTGCATGATGCGGGCGAGCCGCAGCTGAAAACGGGCCAGCTCTTCGAGAGTAAGTTCGTTCAGATGGGCCGCGTTTTCCGCCAGCCGGCGAAAGCGGGCGGGAAGGAAGTCGTTGAGCGCCTTGACGCCGCGATCGCGGCGGCGGCCGCCGGCGACGCTGAGGACGTCGGCGAGCAGCATCAGGATCAGAAAGTTGCCGGCCGCGCAGACCAGCTTCTCGTCGCGCCCCAGAGGCACAGGCAGCATCGAAACGCAGCGCCAGAACTCGGGGACCGCACGATTCAGCTCGGCGGCCGCGGCTTCGGGCGTCAGCTCTTCGCCCGGGTGGGGCTGCCACGCCAGGGTATCCTCTTCGGCGTAGAGCACGCGCGTCTCGCCTTCGGTTACTTCGGCGGGCGCGTCGCCGTGCAGCCAGACGTCCAGCCGCATCGCCTCGTCGGTCATGGCGTTGACCATGCGCCCGTCGAACATGCGCCGCGCGAAGACGAGCGGGCGGACCTGCGCCAGCCACGCCTCCGCCTCTTTGCTGAACCCGTCCAGTGCCGAGGGCTCGATCAGCAGATGGGCGTCAACGTCGCTCCAGCGGTCCCCTTTGCCCTTGCCAAAACTTCCCGACAGCCAGGCGGCGAGCACGCGCGGGTCGTCTTCGGCTCCGGCTGCCAGGGCGTCGATGTAGCGGCTCTGCGCCGTGGTCATCGGGCGCCCTCGGCCACAGCCTCCGAAACCAGCTCGAACAGCCGGTTGGGGCTGAGCGGGATCTCGCGCACCTCCAGGCCGATGTCGCGGAAGGCGTTGTCGAGCGCCTGCGCGAAGAGCGCGCCCACCGGGATCGCGCCGGCCTCGCCCGCCCCTTTCACACCGAGTGGATTCAGCGGCGATGGCGTCACCACGTGATCGCTCACAATGTTGGGCACGTCGGTGGCGGTCGGCAGCAAATAGTCCATCAGCGAAGCGTTGCGCAGCGCGCCGTTCTCGTCGAAATGCAGCTGCTCGTAGAACGCGTTGCCGATGCCCTGGGCGACGCCGCCCTGGATCTGGCCATCGAGAATGAGGGGGTTGATCACGGTTCCGCAGTCGTGGACGACGACATACTTTTCGATTTCGAGCAGGAATGTCTCAGGATCAACCTTGAGGATTATGGCGTGGACGCCGGACGCGGTGGCGCCGCGCTCCGGTCCGAAATATTCGGTCGCCTCCAGCCCCGGCTCCGTCCCAGGCTTGACCCCGCCGCGCATCGGGTTGGCCTCCAGCGCCAGCTCTCCGAGCGAGATCGATGTCTCGGGAACGCCCTTGACCCGTACCTGCCCGTCGACCAGCTCTAGGTCCTCCTCGGCGGCTTCCAGTCTATCGCCTGCCAGCTTGAGGATTTTGGCGCGCACTTTGGCCGCGGCCGCGTGCATGGCGTTTCCGGCGACCACCGCGCCGCGGCTGGCGAAGGTGCCCGCGCCCCAGTAGAAGAGGTCGGTATCGCCGGTAACGACGTGGACGTCCTCGATGGCCGCGCCCACCTGGTCGGCCACAATCTGGGCGAAGCTGGTGAAGTGGCCCTGGCCCTGTGTGCCAACGCCGGTGGCCACGCTCACCTTGCCGCTGGCTGTGACGTTCACGCGCGCGCCCTCATACGGGCCAATGCCGGTACCCTCGACATAGTTGACGACGGCGATGCCGACGCGCTCCCCGGCAGCCTCGCGGCGCGGCTGTTCCTCGCGCGTGAACGCTTCATAGCCAATCAGCTCCAGCGCGCGGTCAAGCGCCGGTTCGTAATTGCCGCTATCGTAGACAAGCGATGTGAAGTCCTGGAAGATGATCTCGTTTGCGTAGGGGAATTGGTCCGGCCTGATGAAATTGCGGCGCCGGACCTCCATTGTATCGAGCGACATCTCCCTGGCGGCGATGTCGAGAAGCCGCTCAATCACAAAAACGCCGTGCTGCCGACCGGCGCCGCGATAGGGCGTGACGATCGGTTTGTTGGTGAAGACGCTGACGAACTCGGAGTGGTAATTCGGGATTACATAGGGGCCGAGGATGGTGCACTGGCTGCTGATCGGAACGGTCAGACCGTAGGGCGCGTAGGCCCCGGCGTCGTGGAGAAATGCGTCCTTCACGCCCAGAACCGTACCGTCGCGCTTGAGGGCGATGGCCGCGTCGTGCACCTGGCCGCGCTCCTGCGTCGTGGCGTAGAAGTTCTCCTCGCGGTCTTCGATCCACTTCAACGGCCGGCCCAGCTGCAACGCGGCCCAGGCGAGCAGCACCTCCTCCGGGTAGAACATCATGATCTTGGGACCGAAGCCGCCGCCGATAAACGGGGCGATGACGCGCACCTGGTGTTCCGACAGGCCGAGCATGGCAGCGAGGCCGTTGCGGATCGCGATCGGCGCCTGGGTGGTGTCCCAGATGGTCAGCTGCTGGCTCTTTTCGTCCCAGCTGGCCACGATGCCCCGGTTTTCCATGGCCGCAGCCGTACCGCGATCGTAGAGGAGGCGGCGGCGGATAACGGTGTCGGCTTCAGCCTCGGCCTGCGCCCAGTTGCCCTTGGACTGCACGACGCTGGCGCTGACATTGCGTTCAAGGTCGTCGTGGACGAGGGGCGCGTCGTCAGCCAGGGCCGCTTCGAGGTCGACGACGGCGTCGAGCGGTTCGTAGTCCACGTAGATGTCGTCAAGCGCGTCTTCGGCGATGTACCGGCTTTCGGCCACGACCATGACGATCGCTTCACCGGCGTGGCGCACCTTCTCCTTTGCCAGGGGCACCTGCGTGCGTTGGTGGAATTCGATCTGCTCCACCGGCGGCGGGGGCACGAGAAGGGGTCCAGGTTGCCAGAAGTCGCCCAGGTCGTCGGCGGTGTATACGGCGGCCACCCCGGGGCGCTCCTGTACACCGCCGAGGTCTATTTCACGGATACGGGCGTGGGCGAGGTCGCTGCGCAGAAAGGCGACGTGCAGCATCCCGGCCATCTGCACGTCGTCGGTGAAGAGGGCGCGGCCGGTCAGCAGCCGGGGGTCCTCATTGCGTTTGATCGGTTGACCGAAATGGCGTGTAGACATTGAGAAGCTGTCAAAATATGGATGGCGCCGGCAGAACTACTCCCCGGCGCAGGAAATTCAGCCGTGCGCCGTTGCAGTGACCGCGTCCGGCAGCTCCTCCGCTGCCGGTTCTTCACCTTTAGCAGACCGACTCAGCCAGCTTCCAATCGCCAGCGGCACCGGGTAGATCGCGGCCGAGACCAGGAAAGTAAACAGGGCAGTGAGAAGGTGGTCCGTGATGGTGAAAGACGGCAGGAACTGCAGGAGGTAGTATTCGATCGTGGGCTGGGCGACCAGTGTGTAGCCAACCATGAAGGCGCCCGCATTAGCCAGTCTTACCTGCCAGTCTCCGGCCTTGAAGCCGAAGCGTTCCATCCACTGGCTTGTCAGGTCCAGCAGGATTGCGCCGAGGATGAAAACGAGCGTCATGCGCGGAGGGGCGCCGCTCATTACGTCGGCGAAGGCAGAAACGGCGAGGCGCAGGCCGAAGTAGAAAAGCGCAACAATGGTCGCGGTCCACGGGCCGGGCACGAGCCGCTTTGCCACAATCGACAGGAAAAACGAAGAGACGCCGATTATGGTGGGGTAAAGCCAGATCGGGCGCCCGGCTACTATCCTGTTTACCGATTCCACTTCCCACTCGACGACACCGATGAAGACAAGCAGCAGCAGAGCGTTCGCCATGTAGAAGAGTCTAACAAAGCTGAGCGCGTCTACGCTGGAGGCGAATTCGCCGAGTTTCTTCCCGGCATTGAGGCGAACGCCCTTCGGGTCTTCCGAACCATCGCTCTCGCGGCGCGACGACTCCTGAGACCGGACATTCATCCTGCTTTCGCCCTTCTGGAACAATCCGGCGGCGAAAACTGTCAGGCTGACTGCTGAGATGGTAAGGAAAACATGGGGAGGACTCCAGGCCGTCAAATCGATGCCATACAGTTCGTGCCAGATTGCGTCGCCGGGAATCGAGAGGAGACCGTACCCGGCCATGAGCACGACCGCGCCGACGTAAGGATTGCGCCGTACCCAGCGGCGCGGGTCCTTGATTCCCTGTCTCAGGTTAGGGATGGCGATGGCGACCAGCCCGCTGACGGCGACGACAAAGGCGAGCAGGAACCCTGCATAAACCATAAGATGGGGGGGCCAAAGGAAGTCTTCACCGCCCGGCACGATGCCGGTGATCAGGTGCTCGCTCAGGTCCCAATATCCACCAAAGACGTTCAGGAGAGAGCCGACCCCAATCAGCAGAGCGAGCGTAAAGGAAAGTCTGGCCGACGATGCGACCGCCATGTTGCCAGCGGCTCGAACGCGGCCCTCGGTCTGCTTCAAGGGAGAGAAATAGAGCCACCAGCCCAGAAAGGCCAGGACACCGATGACGAGGGTGGTAAAGGTCAATCCCTGCAAGAACAAGGAACTCACGTGGATTTCTCCTGTATCAGCTCAGCGCCCAACTGCACCGCCTCAACGATCTTCTGGTAGCCGGTGCAGCGGCAGATGTTGCCCGAAAGCAGGTCGCGAATCTCGCTTTCGGTTGGATTTGGATTCTCGCGCAGAAAAGGGACGAGCGACATCAGGATACCGGGCGTGCAGTAGCCGCACTGGAGGCCGTGCGCCTCCCAAAAGCCGTGCTGCAAAGGGTGCAGATTCTGCGGGCCGCTGTCCAAACTCTCAACGGTCTCCACTTCCCGACCGCTGGCCTGCACGGCGAAGAGCAGGCAGGAGCGGACCGCCTCGCCGTCCAACAGTACGGTGCAGGCGCCACAGACGCCGTGCTCGCAGCCAACGTGGGTGCCGGTCAAGCCCAGGTCGTGGCGCAGAAAATCACTCAGCAGCAGCCGCGGTTCGACCTCGCGCTCGTAGTTGCGACCATTTACCGTTAGGGTGAACGTATGTTTCAAGGCGCGGGTCCTCTTGCTACACGCTGACTTCCGCGCTTGCCCGCGCGGCGGCCCTTGTCAGCACACGCTGGGCAACAACGCGGGCCAGATGGCGGCGGAAGGCCGGACCGGCATGGATATCGCCGACCGGGTCGATCTCCTGCGTCGCGGCCGTGTCCGCCGCCGCGCGCACGGCTTCGGGCGTCGGGCGTTCGCCAACGAGCATGTTCGCAGCCTGGAAGGCCTCGACCGGACCTTCGCCTACGCTGAGGAAGACAAGCTTTGCATTCTTGACCAGGCCATCCTCCCCCTGCGTGATGATTGCGGCTGCGCCGCACAGTGCGTAGTTGCCATGCTGGCGGGCCACTTCGTCAAACGCCCAGCCGCTCCCCGCGGGCAAGGCGGGGAACACCGCCTCAACCAGCATTTCTTCGGGCTGCATCGCGGTCGTAAACAGCCCAGTGTAGTAGTCTCGCGCAGCGATCCAGCGCCCGTCTGTAAGGCTGCGCACATAGAAGCGCGCGTCGAGCGCCAGGGCCAGGGCGGGCAGCTCCGCGGCCGGGTCGGCGTGGGCGAGGCTGCCGCCGATCGTGCCGCGGTTGCGAATCTGCGTGTGGGCGATGTGGGGCATCGCTTCGTGCAGCAGCGGCGACAGTCGCTGTGCCAGCGTGCTGTTCTCCACGCTGCGCTGTCTTGTCATGGCGCCGCAGCGCAGGCCGCCCTCACCCTGGCGCAGGTAGAACAGCTCGTCGATGCCGTTGAGGTCGACCAGCGCGGCCGGCTGGGCGAGACGGAAGTTCATCGTCGGCACAAGGCTCTGGCCGCCGGCGAGCGGCTTGGCATCGCCGCCATATTGCGCGAGCAACCCGAGCGCCTCGTCAACCGTTCGGGGAGCATGGTAGTCAAAGACTGCCGGTTTCATGGCTCGAAAGCTCGTGTTCCTGCCCGCAGGCACCGTCCGTATGTGCTGCGGGAATGCCAATGTTCAGTCCCAATTATTCTTCCACGAACGCGACCGCGCGACAGAAGGCAGCTTCTCCACCCTTGAAGAGCCAGGGAAAGACTCCTATTGTCAGCCGACGATTCTGCAGCTCGGGCGCGCCGATCTGGCCGCCCATGTTTTCGACGTGGACGCAGTCGTGCGGGAAGAGCGCGTTGTGGGTGAGCTGATAGGCCTCCTCCGGGAAGAGTTCGTCGACCGCGTCGGACCCGCCAAACTTCTCTTCGCACTGCTGGCGCACGCGCTGCCAGTGTTCCAGGCCGCCCTTGCCCAGAAAACGGCCGATCGGCAGGTTCATCGGGTGGTCGGTCGAGATCATGTCCACGCCCCAGACGTGAATCTCTTTATCGATCAGCCACTGGCAGATGCTGTGATGCGGCCCGGGATGGCGTTGGATGTACTTCTCTTCGTCGCCCTCCTCGGCCAGGAAGGAGTATCGATGCCAGCCCGTGTTGATAATGAGAATGTCACCGTTGCGCACCTCGACCCGCTCTTCGATGTCCTCAGGACGAAAGATATCGAGCTCATCGAGCATATCGCTCAGGTCGACGATTACGCCGTCGCCGTAGAGCCAGTCCAGCGGCAGCTGGTCGATCGTTTTGCCGTTGGTGACGAAGTGGCGCGGGGCGTCCAGGTGGGTGCCCATGTGATTCGACGTCTGGATATATTGCGCGTTGACGCCGTGCTCTGACTTGCGCTTGAAGTATTTGACTTCGAACGGCGGATAGAAGGGCCAGAACGAACAGTCGGCGTTGAGGGGCTGGGACAGATCATACGGTTTCATTGCGAATGTCTCCTGAGCGGTGCTTTTTCGATCATAAGGCGGGACTGTGCCTGTTGCTACAGTCCATATTCATTGGCAAAGGCAATCAGCGCCTCTGTGAAGAGATCCAACGGCGGCCGCACGAGGCCGGCGCCGATCTGGCCGACGCCGGCCTCCTTGTGGGCGATTCCGGTGTTGACCCTGGGCGTAATGCCGGTTTCGACGACGGCGCGCAGGTCGATGCCCACGGGCGTACCGCGAAAGTCGAGTTGCGGGATGGTAAAGCTGGCGTGTTCGCCTGCGGTAATTTCGTACATCTCCAGGGTGGCGTTGAGCGCGTCCTGGGGTGTGCCGCTGACAAAGGTGACGATGGCCGGCGCGGCCGCCATGGCGAAGGCGCCCAACCCGGCGGTCTCGGTGATCGTGCTGTCGCCGATGTCGGGGTTGCCGTCTTCGGCGCCGAAGCCGGGAAAGTAGAGGCCAACAGGCTGGGGGCAGGGCGCTGTGAACCAACGTTCGCCCAGCCCGCTGACACGAACGCCGAACTCGGTACCGTTGCGCGCCATCGTCGTCACGAGCGTGCTGCCCTCGACATCGTGCGCAGCGTCCGCCATCGCCTTGCAGGCCGCCATGACCGGGTTGAGCACGCTCAGGGCGTTGTCGCCCAGTGCCTGAATGACGGCGGCTGCAGTCGCAGGGTCGGTTGCGGCTTGGGCAATGTGAGGGGCGAGATGCTTCGTATAGATTATTGAGCCGGCTTTGTTGCGATTGTGGCCCTCGTCGCCCATGTGCAACGCCTCGGCCAGTAGCGCCCGCACATCCAGCCCGCCGCTGGCTTCGATCGCCGCGCCCAGCACGGGCGCCATCACCTCGTGCATCCAGCGCAGCCTGTCCTGCACCTCCTCGCTGAACGCGCCGTAGCGCAAGACCTTGCCGTAGCCTTCGTTCAAATTGGAAAAGGCGCGGTTGCCGTGGGTCTTGTTTTCGACGGTATAGACGGCCATCGATGGTGAGATCACGCCGGCCATCGGTCCGACCGCGCTGTGATGGTGGCATGGCGAAAGGCTGATCTCGCCGCCCACGATCAAACTGGTAGCCTGTTCCTCGTTCGCCGCCCTGCCCTCGAATATCAGGGCGCCGATCAGGGCACCGCGCAACGGCCCCGAGGCCTGCTCCCAGGAGATGGGCGGGCCGGCGTGCAGCAGCAGGTCCTCGTGCATGCCGGGAATCAGGTCGAGCGCTCTGCCCAGCCCGGTGAGAACCGGGCGCGCCTCGACCATGCGCTTGACGGCTTCGGCGTTGGCATTGTCGATGTCGAGTGGCATTTCGTCTCCCTGCAGGACGCGGTTTTGGCGGAAACTTATGCAGTTCTCCTATGAGAGCGAGAGTTTCGGTATTCTCAACCTCTAAAATCTATCCACGAATCTGTACGAACTTTCACGAAGAAGACAGTTCGCAGCCAGTTATCCCGTGCCATTAGAACAAAGGCCGCCTGTCCTTTCTTGACACTGCTTGCCTCGGACCATCTTGAAAGGTCTCAAGAGTCATGGGAAAGTCGCGCAAAGCTTATCTCTTGGTATGGTCGGGATCTGGTCGTTCTGGATAGTGCGCTGAGACCCGTATTTCGCCTTGCCAGGTCGACCAAAGTCGACTTATGTCGACCAATGACAGCCAATGTCGTCCAATTATTTTTCTTGTCACTACCATGCCTCTTTTCGAAATTGGCTCGAAATTGGCGTTTTCTTGTTGCCAAGTGTCCTGTCCATTGAGCCTGTAACTGCTCAATTATCCACGAATATCCACGAAGAACACGAATTCACACGAAGGCCTCGCACGGATGGCTTTCGATTATGAATCACTGGATTCTTACGTTCGGTCCTGGTCGCTTCGTCTCCAGTCTGGCGTTTCTGGATCCCTGCCTGTCGCTTTTCCTTGATCGTTCGATGTTGGTTCAGCTTGTTGTACATGTTGTTGTGAGCATAGCATGGGCTGGGACTTCTTGCCCGGGTTTTCGATTTTCTTCGTCGCTTTTGGTCGCTTGCCGCACGTTTTGGCAGTTATTGGCGACGTCCCTCCAGGCTGGCGGCGCTTCGGTTTGGGAAGCGTCCGGCCGGCCATGGTGGTAGTGTAGCCTGTGCAGACGGCTCTTGCAGGCGATTACACGTTTCCAGTTCAGTTTTGGTTGTTAGTCCTTGGTTTTCTCACGGGACTGTCTTCAGACTACAAGTTCGTATAGAAGGGATAGCCTTGATTCATCGACGTTTCGCCGCCGCCATCGGGCAGAGTTTCTGTGTTCCGTTGGGGAATCGATTTGGTTCGGTGAAAATGTGTCGAGTAAGATATATCTCTTCATTTTGAGCCGGTCAAAGGAATGGCTATCTCAGGCGTGCCAGCAGGTTTGCCAACTTCTCGTCGCCGCCCGCGGGCGGGCGCCAATCGAGCTGAATGGCCTCTGCACCCTGGGCGCGCAGGCTATCGCTGAATGACTCCAGGCCAACGTTGATCGCAGTGAAAGGAGCGTTGGGGGCAACTTTTCCTGCGGGTGGCCGGACCGCCTGGGCAGCTTCCCGATTCTCAATGGAGACGTTGCCTGATTGACCGCAAAAGGCATCTGCCACAGCCTGCACTGCTTGGTCATGCCTGGTGAATACGATTGCACCTGCCTTCTCCAGCCGTTCGATCTGTCTATCAAGGCCCTGCGGGTCTTCGTCGGTGCCGATGACCGCCGCGACGACAGGCAGGCGCCTGCCTGCGTCGGCTGCAACCGCGATCGCCTCGGCGATGGCAGGGGCGAGCTCTTCGGTCGGGTCGGGATGCGCGCCGTCCCCGAGGACGACGTCGAGCAGGAGGAGGCCAGTCTGAGGGTCGGCGGCTTCCTGCTGCAGGCGGCGGATTCGCAGTTCGTTGTCCAGCATGGGGTGCAGCCGACCCACGGTGAACTCGTCGCCTCCCAGGTCGATCACCGTGTGTCCGTGGCTGGCGTGGGCGTCGTCCAGATGCAAGCCGCCGGGTAATGGTGTGTTCGATCTCAGGTCAGCCAGACGATCCTGCAGGATGAAGAGCGCTTCTGATGCCAGTGTTCCACCGGAATAGAGCGCCCGCAGGCAGGTCTGCGGCTGCGCTGGCGCGATGGACCGGGCTTTTGGTTTGTGCGCAGGCGATAGGGAAGTCGTGCTGGTTCCTCGTTCTGTGGTGTCAGCGGAGCCCGTCAGCTTGACGGCCAGCGCGGCGCATTCGTCCAAAGTGCGAGCAAAGTGAATGCCCTCGGGGCCTTCCTCCTCGCTGCCCACGCCCGCGTAGCCGATAAAGTTTACGACAACCGGTTTGGCGCAGCGGGCAGCCGTTGCCAGCAACGCCTGCGCAACCGCCGGCGCCGGCGGCTTGGAGACGATCACGATAGTCTCGGTCGCTACGTCCTCCGCCAGCCTTTCCAGGCAATGCGTGGATGTCATTGCCTGAACTTCTGCTGAGAGGTCACGTCCACCGGTTCCGTAGGCCTGCGAGACGCCGCCGCCCAAACGGTGTACGGCGGCCATGACGGTCTGCAGCCCCGTGCCCGATGCGGCCACAATCCCGATCCTGCCGCTGCGAACGCGATTCGCAAAGCCCAGGCCGACGCCGTCTACGCGTGCAGTGCCGCAGTCCGGCCCCATCATCAGCAGGCCCTCTATGGCGGCAGTTTTCTTCAGTGACAGTTCGTCTTCCAACGCGACGTTATCGCTGTAGAGGAATACGTTCTTGCCCCGCTCGATTGCCTCGCGCGCGACCGCGGCCGCGTACCGGCCTGGGACCGAGACCAGGACCCAATCCGACTCGGGGGCCATGCGTGCGGCTGCTGCAAGGGTCTTCGGTTGATACCCTTTGGCGTGCTGGGAACGTCTGGCTGAGAGGAGTTCGTCTACTTTGCCCAGCGCGTCCTGTGCGTGCGTAATCGACTGGGCGCGGACGATAAGAATGAGGTCCTCGGGCGCGGCCTGCTCGACTTCGCCGGTCAGCAGATTGCTCTGGAGGAGCAGCTCTTTGTTTGCCGGCGTACCCATGACAACGCCGGCATCGAAAACGCCGGGCAAGGCCGCCAGCGCGCGCTGGAGCTGCATCAAGACAACGGAATCGTAGTAGGCGCCGGCGCGGATTTCGGCCAGAGTTGCTGGGGTGCCGGCGCCGGCATTGGCGTCCAAGACCAGGCGGTCATCCACAGTTGCGCTCCATCGCACTGGGACGGCAGAAGCGGCGTTTCTGTCTTCGGCTCCGGGTGGAGACCCGTCAATGACAGAAAGTATGACATTTTAGCAGTGAAACGACGGTCGCGCAAAAGATGGGAACAGCCAAATGTTTGGAAGCTGCGAAGACCGTCAATTACAACATCATCTGGGTCGGAGTTCGAATCGAACCGGCCACGCGCTTCCCAAAGGACAACGGGAACTGGGGCCCGAACCGCTATCGGACCGCTAACCCGAAGCGGAAATGTAGGTGGCGTGGGTGAACCAATTACGGCGGTTGCGATAGGTTGGGTGTCCGAACCGAAACAAAAAGCCGTCTCTTGACATGCGATTTAGACGGCTTTACCAGGAGGGATGGAGCTCGGACGTATGCTAAGGCAGCTACCAGCGCCCACCCCTGTCCTGGTACCCGCCGCCCCTTCCTCGTTCCTCGCGCGGCCGCGCCTCATTGACCCGAAGGGGCCGTCCCCCCATATCCTGTTCGTTGAGCGCGGCGATGGCTGCATCCGCCCCTGCGTCCTCCATCTCGACGAAACAAAAACCGCGAAAGCGCCCGGTTTCCCGGTCGGTGATCATGGCAACGCTGATAATCTCGCCGTGCGGTGAAAACAGGTCCCGGACCTCCTCCTCTGTCGCCGAGTATGGCAGGTTGCCCACATAGATGCGCTTCGACATCTGAATTCCTCCCCTTACCGATGCTCCACCCTTCCGCGTACCGCGTAACCGTTCCGGTCGATTTTGAAGCCTGGAGAATTTCAGGGGGTTATCTGCCTCTGACCGCCAATACGATCCTCTCCACGATTTCAAACCTTCTTTCTCGATCAACGACAGTGGCGCTTTGCAGTGGCATATAGATCCGATGCCGCCTAGTATGCCTTCTTTCGTTTGGTTTGTCCACCACTCTAAATTCAGGCTGCGGGCCACTCTCGGAGTGGGAATCGTTTGGCGTGGAATTCATGCCGGAACTGCAGGGGTCAGGGGATAGGGGATAGGGGTCAGGAACTGCGGGGGGAGGTGCCTGGCGGTCGAGCGCGCGATCGGCGGGGGACGCGCATACACGGCCGTAAAGGCGCGGGGCGCGTTGGCGACACGCTGGAATCGCGCGCGCACGGTGGGCGGGCGCTGGGCCGCGGGTTGCGCGGGGCCACATAAGAACCCACACTCGGCGGGTGGAGGGGTGTCAGGGGGGCGTTGCGGGGGGAGTCCCCCCGCACAAGGGAGGGCCGCAGGCCCGACCGTCAAACTGCAGGGGATAGGGGTCAGGGGATAGGGGTCAGGGGATAGGGGTCAGGGGATAGGGGTCAGGGGATAGGGGTCAGGGGATAGGGGATAGGGGATAGGGGTCAGGAACTGCGGGGGGAGGTGCCTGGCGGTCGAGCGCGCGATCGGCGGGGGACGCGCATACACGGCCGTAAAGGCGCGGGGCGCGTTGGCGACACGCTGGAATCGCGCGCGCACGGTGGGCGGGCGCTGGGCCGCGGGTTGCGCGGGGCCACATAAGAACCCACACTCGGCGGGTGGAGGGGTGTCAGGGGGGCGTTGCGGGGGGAGTCCCCCCGCACAAGGGAGGGCCGCAGGCCCGACCGTCCAGAACTGCAGGGGCCAGTGGACAGTTGCCAGTTTCCAGGAGCTGCCGGGGGCGGTAGACGGTGGAACGGCCATGAATTCGTTGCTATATGAGGTATAGGGACCTGTACGCCACTATTGGACTGCACCCTGGTTTCACGCCACCGCGCCACAATCTTGACTTCGCCCGCGTCGCGTAGCGCGCCCGTTGCGTTCGTAGACAAACTGTGGGCAAGGCGCGTATGTTCTATATTTGGAATGGGACGTTCTCCAGTGGTAGAATGCCCCTGACCCTGAAGGAATGCCTTGAGATTCCGGCGCGATTTCCAGTCTGGCGAACACTATCTGGTTGCATTGGCCTTGGGGTCGGAACGGGCGCGGCAGAGGTACTGATTCCGTGTCACGCGGTTGACTCGCCTGCCGGGTCTGGAGGGGCGTGCCACCCGTGCAAGGTGAGGAAGTCACGGTCCTCGCGGGAAAGTTGTCCGGCGCCACTGGCGCGTACGAGCAAGTCCGGACGACGCTCAAGCGTTCGCAGCAGCGATTGCTGGCGGCGCCAGCGCTCGACATTGGCATGGTGGCCGCTAACGAGGACATCGGGCACATGCTCCCCGCGGAATCCAGGCGGGCGTGTATATTGCGGCCCTTCCAGAAGACCTGAGATACCGGTGGAAAAGCTGTCATGCTCGGCGCCCGAGTCATCCCCCAATACGCCGGGTAAGAGACGAGTTACAGCATCGATCACCGTAAGGGCAGCGAGTTCGCCGCCACTGAGGACAAAGTCACCGATGCTGAGTTCCTCGGTTATCAGTTGCGAGCGGATACGTTCATCGACACCCTCATAGCGCCCGCACACAAGGGCCAACCGGGTGTGACTGCTGAGCGCTTCGGCGATGTCCTGGTCGAAACGTCTGCCCTGGGGCGTGAGAAGGATTACCGGCGTTGTGTTGGGCAGAGTCGCCGCAACTTCCGGGTCCCACGCCGGCAAGTCGAGGTGAGCCGCGCCGGGCGGCAGTTGCCAGCCGGGAGGTCGCTGCAGGACCGACTCGACGGCGCGTGCAACCGGTTCGGGCCGCATGATCATGCCGCCGCCGCCGCCGTAAGGATAGCCGTCGCAGACGTTGTGGCGATCAGTCGTGTAGTCGCGAATATTGTGCAGCAGGACCTGAAGAATGCCGTTTTTTTGTGCTCGAGCGAGAATACTTTCTGAGAGCGGTCCGTCAAAAATGCGCGGAAACAGCGTAAACACGTCGAAGTGGATCGTGCGTGGAGCCTTCTCTTGAACGCAGGCTTTTTGGGTTTCGTTTTTGGTTTCTTTACGCATCACCTGACATCGGGATTTGATTACCTGCTGTCCGCGATCGGGCTGGCTTTGTTGCGGCGCATGGCGGACTCGGTGGTGGATGAAGGCTTCCGCAATCAGGGGCCGAGTCGTTGGACGCAGTTCTGGCGATGGAGCGCGGGCTCCATTTTAGCACAACCCCAGGAACTGCAGACAGTCGAAGTGTCAACAGGCGGTGGCTGGCTGGCGCGCATGCGGCAGCGGCGTGCGACCTACCGATCGCAGTTCATCATCGCGCTGACGGTCGTGCTGGTCGGCTGCCTCTACCTGCCGCGACGACTGACTTCGCCGGTGGCCATGCCGGGCTTCAGGCCGGTGCCCGTGCCGGTGCCGGCGCCTGCTTCGGCAATCGTGCTTCAGCTTCCCGACTCGCAGCTCCGGGCGCCCCAGCCGGCGGCCACGCCGGGCAACGCCCTCGAATCGCGGTTGGCGCCCACTTCCAACGTCCAGCCCCAGAGTCCTCCTACTGCCCAGCTCGCGCCGGCAGCCTACGGCGCCTTGGAGAGCAGCGGAACGGCCGTGCCTGTTGTCAATGCCCATTCGCAGGCCTATCCTATGCCCTACTCGACTGCATCGGGCCGCGCCGCCGCGGCCGCTGCGATCGACCCAATCTATCAGTTCCTGCCCGACACCACCCGGTCGCAAGGCGCTGAGAATGCGACTTCGCTTGAACAGTACGTGGATGCGCTCAACCCCACGATCGGCAACGAGTTCGTCTCGCGCCCGCCGATGTTCGCCGCGGACGGGATGCAGCCGGCTGCATTGAGTACACCGGTACCCACGCTGGGCGCCTCGCCGCGGTTTGCTTCGCGCCCGCCGATGGGCGGCCTGGAGGTCCTGCGCGAGGAGATCGACAAAGCGCGCGCCTCACAGTCCTTCCAGGTTGATGGCGGGGCGGAAACGGGCATTCCCACGCGTCCCGTGGGCGAGCCCGGCAGCTTGTGGCCGACGTTCGAGGCGCCGCATCCGGCCAGCGGCGAACATTTCTGGCTGGAGCCTCCCTTCCCAGGCGGCTTCAACCAGCTCTACAGCCCCGGTTACCAGTTCGGCAGCACCGGCGGCGGCCGCTATCGCATCCACCACGGGATCGACATCGGCAATCCCGTCGGAACGCCTGTACTCGCCAGCGCGTCGGGCGTCGTCGTCCACGCAGGACCGGACAACCCCAACTTGCTGGGGCCTTACAATGACTTTTACGGGAACTCGGTCGTGATTCGGCTCGACCGCAAGCTGACGACGGCGCGCGGGGAGGAGGAGGTCTATATCCTCTACGGCCACCTTGTGAGCGTTGAAGTCCAGGAAGGCCAATGGGTAGGCGCGGGCGACTTTTTGGGCGGCGTGGGTATGACCGGAATCGCAATCGGGCCCCATCTGCATCTGGAGGTGCGCGTCGGCCAGAACAGCTATCTGCACACCGTCAACCCGGCCCTTTGGATGCGCCCTGCCGCCTATGCCGGCACAATCGTGGTGCGGCTGCTTTCGGAAAACGGGCGCACGTGGCCGGGCGCCCAGTTGTCTCTCTTCCGCTACGAAGAGGGCGGCGCACGCTGGTACCGTGTTATCGAGACCTATCCCGAACTGGAGAGCATCGGACCGGACCCCGCGTGGGGGGAAAACGGCGCTTTGGGTCACGTCCCTGCGGGCAGCTATCACGTAACCGCCAACGTCAACGGTGAGAAAGTCGGACTGGATATCACCGTTCAGGCCGGCGGGACAACGTTTGTTGAACTTCGCACAAATCAGTAGGGCGGACTTCCCGCACACAGAGCGACACTTGACTTGTGAAGCAGTCCGCCGCCTACCTTGTGTCAATCGGCAGCTACCCTGCCTGAAATCAAACCGCCTGCAACTCCCCTTCGACACAGATTCCCGATGAGTTTTTCCAGGACTTTTTTCCAGTTTGCCCTCCCCTATCGCAAGCCCCTGCTGATCACCGTATTCAGCATGTTCCTGCTTGTGGGCGTGCAGCTTTTTGCCCCCTGGTTCATTCGCGCCCTCATTGCCGCTGTCCGTACCGGTGAGACGGATGCGCTCTCCTCCGGCCTGATCACGCGCCTGGCCCTGTTCGCGCTGGCTATCTACGCGGCCCGAGCCGGCCTGGAGTTCCTGCGCAGCTACCTGGCCCACGTGGCCGGTTGGGGCGTCGTGGCCGATGTTCGCGTCGCCCTGTACCGGCACCTGCAGCGGCTTTCCCTCCACTATTACGAGGACAAGCAGACCGGCCAGCTGATGTCGCGGATGGTCAACGACTCAGACCTGCTGGAGAAGTTGATCGCGCATGCCGTCCCGGATGTTCTGGTAAACGTGTTGACCCTGGTCGGCGTGAGCGCGATGTTGCTGACCATGAACGCGCAGCTGACGCTGCTGACGCTTGTGCCGATTCCGCTGATCGTGCTGGCGATGCGCGGCTTTGCCAGGTACGTGCGGCCGGCGTTCCGCGAGCGCCAGGCCGAATTGGGCGAGCTCAACGCCATCCTGCAGGACAATCTGTCCGGCATTCGTGAAATCAAAACGTTTACGCGCGAGCGCATGGAATCCGAGCGCATCGGAGTGCGCATCGAAAACTACAAGCGTTCGCTTCTACATGCGCTCAGACTGCTGGCCACCTTTGAACCGTTCGTCCATTTCGCGTCGGCGCTGGGCGTCGTCGTGGTCATCTACTTCGGCGGCAGGCTGGCCGTGGGAGGTGCGCTGCCCATCGAGGACCTGGTCGCCTTCTTCCTCTACCTGGAGCTGTTTTACCAGCCGGTGCGGCATTTGAGTCACGCGTGGGAGGCGATCCAGGAGGCGCTGGCCGGCGCCGAGCGGGTGAGCGAGTTACTGCTCGAGGAGCCGGAGATTGTCGATCTGCCAGGGGCTCATGACTACCGCGGTCGCGCCCGCGGCGCGATTCGATTCGAGAACGTCAGCTTTTCCTATCTGACCGACCGCCCGATTCTAAGAAGCATTGACCTGGACATTCCGGCGGGCTCGGTCGTTGCCCTGGTAGGCCCCACGGGTGTGGGCAAGTCGACCCTGGCCAGCCTCGTTCCGCGCTTCTATGACGTGAATGAAGGGCGAATCACAGTGGACGGGCACGATATCCGCGAGTTGAAGGTCGAGAGTCTGCGCCGGCAGATCAGCATTGTCCTGCAGGACGTATTTCTCTTCCACGGCAGCGTGCGCGAGAACATCCTTTTCGGGAGGCCGGGCGCGACGGAGCCGGAGATGCAGGAGGCGGCGCGCGTGGCCAACGCGGTCGAGTTCATCGACAAGCTGCCCGAGGGTTACGACACGGTAATCGGCGAACGCGGCGTCAAGCTGTCCGGCGGCCAGAAGCAGCGACTGGCGATTGCGCGCGCGGTGCTTAAGGACGCGCCCGTCCTGATCCTGGATGAGGCGACATCGTCGGTGGACACGGAGACGGAGCTGCTGATCCAGCAGGCGCTTGAGCGGCTGATGACCGGCCGGACGACCCTGATGATTGCGCACCGGCTCTCGACGATTCGCAATGCCGACCAGATCGTCGTCCTGCAGGATGAGAGGATTGCAGAACAGGGCAGCCACGACGAGCTGATGGCGCTCGACGGGATCTACCGTCATCTCAACTCTGTACAGTCGCACCTGGATGCCGAAGAACCGGCGGCGGAGCAGCGGTTGGACTGGGCCTCAGCGGCCCGCCCACTAGCCGTTTCGGTCTGAGGTGACAAGCCGGTGCAGGTTTTCCCCCAGGATCAGGGCCTTGTCTGCCTCGGGGATGAAGTCGCAGTGGCTGCGAAAGCACTCGATTGCCTGGGGATAGGTCATGTTGCGCAGGCAGACGGGGTAGTCGGAGCCCCAGTAGAGCCGACTGGGGCCGAACGTGTCGTACAGCGGCCGCACGACCTGCTGGATCGAGTCGGCGAAAGGGAAGTCCCAGAACGGCTGCTGCGTCGAGTAGTAGAACCCCGATACCTTAATGCCGATATTCGGAAAACGCGCCGAGGCCAGAACTTGCGCCAGCCTCTCGGCCTTGCCTACGCCTGGATGGCCGAGGTGGTGGACCAGTATCGGCAGCTGCGGCAGCCGCTCCGCTACCTGTTGCAGGGCGGCGTGCTGGTGGGGCGAGCAGGCGATGCTGGCGATCAGCCCCAGAGAAGCAGCGGCCCCGAAGAAAGCCAGCCCCTCCTCGGAGTAGAACCAGCTGCCGTCGTCCTCATTCTTCACGTAGTGGGTGAAGGCGGTCAGCGGCCAGCGCGCGGCGGCCGCGCGCAATCGATCGGCCGCGCCCGGCGTGTGGTAGGTGTCCGAGAAACTGCAGTCGACGTCGGCCACCTGCAGGATGCGCCCGGGATAGAGGCTGCACATACGGGCGATATAGTCGTTGTTGTGCGGGTTATGCTCGACGCCGGCGCAGACCAGAAAGGCCTGGTCTACGCCGTTGACGTCCATTTCGTGCAGCAGCTGCTCAAAGCGCCCTTTGCCGTGGAAGTCGGGCACCGGCGGCTCGTAGGGCCAGCGCTCCCAGGCGTGGCAGTGGCTGTCGATGATCATGACTGTGTCAGGCCGCCTCGGCAAAAACCGGTTTCTCCAGGATGGTCTGGGTTTCGTAAATGGAGCCGCCGCGCTCGGCCTCCGGCAGCGGTATCTCGATGGGAGCGTCGAGCATGCGGGGCCGTTTTGTCGGCTCGCCGCACACCATCGTATCCAGGTATTCCTGCCAGTTGCCGTAGCCCATAATGGACCAGGCGTCGGCGGCGCAATATTGGTAGAGCAGCAGCCGACGCGGATTGGGCGAGACGTTGCGGGCTGAGGCATGCAGCGTTCTTACGTGGTGGATGGAGATGCCGCCGGCCTTCAACTCGATCGGCACGGCCTTGTCGGCGTCGGTCACCTCCTCGGTGACGGCGCCGGCGAAGCGGCCGTTCTGGTGATGCGTCAGGACCGGGCCCTTGTGCGAGCCGGGAATCACCAGCAGGCAGCCGTTCTCGTACTTCATGTCGTCCATGGAGACGCCGACGGCCAGGATGTCGTCATTGGTATGGGGATAGAAGGCCCAGTCCTGGTGCCACTCGACGGGGCTGCCGTATTCGGGCGATTTCATGTTCAGTTTGTTGCCATTTGAGCGCAGGTTCGGCCCGATCAGCTGGGCGACGATGGCAACGATGCCGGGGTGATGGAGGTTCTTCATATAGACTTCGTGCTGATCAATCGGGTCCTTGAGCCGCCGCAGCTTGGGCGATTCGGGCGTGTGGCCAGGTTCGAGGTCGAAGACCGGGGTGTGCTCGGTGACGCTTGCGCTCAACTGTACGAACTCGTCGGTCACCTGCCGCAGCTCCGCAACTTCGTCTGCCGACAGGACGCCTTCAACGCCAAGATAGCCGTTCTCGTGATAGAAATCAATCTGTTCTCTGGTCAGCATGACGTTACTCCTTTTGATTTAGCGGCTCGGCGCGCTATGTATTCTTGTCCAGACCATTATCTCTCAAAAGTACGATTCGATCCACTCTTCGGGGATTTCAAGGCCGAATCCGGGCGCGTCGCTGGGGATGAGCCATCCGTCCTCTGCGAAGGCGTTGCCGGGGATGCCGGTCGCCTCGCTCAGGGGCACGCCGGGCGCGGTTGCGATGTAGTATTCCAGCCAGGGCGCGCAGGCGATCGCGTGTGTGAAGTGCTGGCCGAACGGATTGCGTCCGCCGCCGTGCAGAATCACCTTTTTGCCGGCGGCGTCGGCGGCGGCCGCGATCTTCAGACAGGTGGACAGTCCGCCGCACCAGTTGATATCGGGCTGGAGAATGTCGACGACGTTGTGCCGCAGCGCCCACTGGAACGGCATGTGCGTATACCAGTGCTCCCCCGTGCTCAGCGTCTGCCAGGGGATGCGCTGCCGCACCTCGACGTGCCCGTCCAAATCTTCCGACAACAGGCACTCTTCCATCCACTTGAGGCGGTAGGGGCGCAACGTTTCGGCCAGGCGGACCGTGTACTCGATGTCAAGCGCCATCCAGCAGTCGAGCATCAGCTCAGTCTCGTCGCCGACCAGCTCGCGGGCCTCCGCCACCATCTCTTCGTTTTTGCGCAGGCCGTCCAGTCCGTCTGCCGGGCCGTAAGGGCAGGCAATCTTGAAGGCGCGGAATCCGAGCTCCTTGAACCAATCGAGGTCATTGCCGGTCGAGTAGCAGAACTGCCGCTCCTTCTGCGCGCCGCCGATCAGGCTATAGACCGGCTGGCCCAGCAGCTTTCCCTTGGCGTCCCAGAGCGCCAGGTCGACCGCGCTGACCGCGTACGCGGCCAGGCCGACCGAGCCGTAGGGCTTGGTCAAGCGGAACATCATGTCGGCCAAGCGTTCGATCGCCAGCCCGTCTTCGCCGATCAGGTTGGGCGCGATGTGATCATCGATGATCGCCGCCGAGACGCGGCCATTGTCGGTCAGCCCCAGGCCCCACGTGCCGTCCTCAAGCGTCACCTTACACCAGGTCGACCCCCAGCGATTCGGCGTCCAGAGGCTGCGGTGCCGTTTGACCCTTGGATACCAGGACATCGGATTGGCAACTTCCGCGGTCTCAGCCCAGGACTTGCGGCGCGGCTTCGTGCCCGCGGACGGTGCGGGAAAGTTGACGCGTACCGCACGAATATCGGTGATCTTCATCGCGGTGGATTCCTTGCTGGTCGAAGATCTGGTCAGGTCCAAAACGCCGGCAAGGGCCGGGACCCGCTGCAGACCAGATTCGCCACCAGAACATACTTGAAAACGGCCGCATTGTCAAAGCAGATCCGGCCGCCTAAGGATAGCCTGCCTCCGCGCTGAGCTGCTTTGCGAATGCAGTCCAAAATTTGGGTACAGATACCCTTACCTCAAATAACAACGGAGTCATGGCCGGCCCGTTGCGCATTCTCTGGATGGAGTGGAGGAATACGCATTCCCGAATTCTTTTGGGCGGTCGGGCCTGCGGCCCTCCCTTGTGCGGGGGGACTCCCCCCGCAACGCCCCCCTGATGTTCTCCAACCGCCGAGTGTGGCGTCATTGCGACCCTGTGCCGCCTGCGGCCCTTCACGCCGCCACCACCGTAGGGGCAGGCCCTGTGCCAGCCCTCTGCCAGCCCTCTGCCTGCCCTGTACCTCTCCTAAACCCGCTAAACAATTTCAGCCGCCGCCGGCATGATTTCCCTGCCAGACGATTCCCACCCCAATTGTGGGATGTCCCCCGGGCTTTGCCTGGTTGCAGACATTACGACAGAGTTGCGCTATAATCGCCCGCAAGCGGGCGGCGCCGCGCGCCGCAGCCAGTCAGGAAGATTACAGAGACATCGCGACCAGTTCCCATGGCCTCGCCATCCCTTTCCGATACCATCGAAGTCCGCGCCGATGAGCGCATCGGCGAAGACCAGGTCGCCGATTTTCTGCGCGGCAAGCTGCCCGGAACGGAGCATAAGCTTAGCATTCGACAGTTTGGCGGGGGCGCGGCAAATCTAACCTATTTGCTCGACTACGGAAGCAATCAGTACGTGCTGCGCCGCCCGCCGTTGGGCCCTGTGGCCCCTTCAGCCCACGACATGGCGCGCGAATCGAAGGTGCTCCTACGGTTGTGGAAGGCCTTCCCATGCGCGCCGCGGGCCTTCCTCTTCAGCGACGACGAGTCGATTGTCGGCGCGCCCTTCTTCGTGATGGAGCGCCGGCATGGCATCGTCGTGCGCAGTTCGATTCCACGCGCTTACGCCGGATTTCCCGACGCGCCCGCGCGCATGAGCAGGGCGTTGATAGAAACGCTGGCCGACCTCCATGCCGTCGACTTCGGGCCAGTCGGCCTGGCAGACCTGGGGCGTCCGGCCGGTTTCATTCGCCGGCAGATCGAGGGCTGGTGGCGGCGCTGGCAGGCGGCCAAACTGGAAGAGCTGCCGGCCATGAACGCGGTCTACGACTGGCTGCGCAGCAACGAACCCCCGGAGGGCGCGGCCTCGCTCGTCCACAACGACTACAAGCTGGACAACGTGATGCTCGACCGCGACGATCCCGGGCGAATCGTCGCCGTCTTTGACTGGGACATGTGTACGCTCGGCGATCCGCTCTCGGACGTCGGCGCGCTGCTGGCCTGGTGGTGCCGGCCCGAAGACCCGCCCCACTTTCGGGCGATGGCGATGATGCCCCTGGACGACCGCTTTTTTTCCAGAGACGAGCTGATCGCGCACTACGCCGAATACAGCGGGCGCGACCTGTCCGCGATCCGTTTCTACCATGCGCTCAGCCTCTATCGCGTGACGGTGATCATCGCCCAGATTTACGTTCGCTATGTGCGCGGCCAGACGCAGGACAGGCGCTTTGCTGCATTTGGGCCGCGCATTCCCGCCGCGGCGCAGGCGGCCCTCGACGTGGCGGAAGCGCGCTAGAGACGCGTACGGCCATCACTTGCACGGCGCGGGGCGGGTATCGAGATTGACGCAGATTTGCGGCGTGAATATCATTAGCTGAAATCAAGCGGCCGTTCAACACCAATGGAAGGAGTCACCGACGTGCAGGAACACAAAATATCCATGCTGGGTACCGGCCTGATCGGGATGTTCTACACAATGTCGCTCAACGGCGGCAGGGGCAAGGACCGGGTGCAGCTTGTCTACTCCCGCACGGAAGAGCGGGCAAGCGCCTTCGCCGACGAGTGGGGCATTCCCCAGTCGACGACCGATCTGACCGAAGCTTGTACCTCCGACGCAATCGACACCGTCGTCATCGGGCTGCCCAACCATATCCACGAAGAGTGTGTGGACCTGGCGGCAGGCGCCGGCAAGGCCATCCTCTGCACCAAGCCGCTCGGCCGCACTGCAGCCGAGGCCAAACGGATGATGGACAAGGTCGAAGCGACCGGCGTTTTCGGCGGCTACCTGGAGGACCTGTGCTATACGCCCAAGACGCTGAAGGCAATCGCCTCGGTTGAAAACGGCGCGCTCGGCGATGTCACCTGGGCCTGCTCGCGCGAAACGCATCCCGGTCCGCACAGCGACTGGTTCTGGGACCTGGAACAGGCCGGCGGTGGCGCCATTGTCGACCTGGGTTGCCACTGTATCGAGATCGTGCGCAGCTTCATCGGCAAGGACATCCGCCCGGTCGAGGTGATGTGCTGGGCCGACACGCTCGTGCATCCGATCGATGCCGAGGACAACGGCATCGCGCTGATCCGTTTCGAGAACGGCGCAATCGGTCAGTTCGAGGTGAGTTGGACTTTTCGCGGCGGCATGGACCTGCGCGACGAGGTCGCGGGCACCGAGGGCACCATCTGGCTGAATCACTTCCTGCGCACCGGCTATGAGATGTACACCAGCGGCGCCGGCGCCGGCTACGTGGCCGAGAAGGCCGAGGCTGAGAGCGGCTGGCTCTTCCCCGTCGGCGACGAGGTGGTCGAGCTGGGCTACAGCGATATGTTCGACGATATGTTCGACTCGCTCGACGAGGGGCGCGAGCCGCGCGAGACCTTCTACGACGGATACGTGGTCAATGCCGTCATTGACGCCTGCTACCGTTCGGCCTCCTCGCGGCAGTGGGAGCCGGTCGACCTGGAAGTCTGGCGCGGGCGCGAAAATGTTCCCCTCATTCGCGATAGCCGCGGTCGGGCTGCCGCAGCCGCGTCTGCCGAAACCGACCCGGCCGAAACCCTCGCCGCCGCAGCCGGCCTGACAATTATCAAGCGGGAACGAATGCCGGGCGGGCAGGTCAAGGTCATCATGAGGAACGATGAGACGGGCGAGATCAGCCAGGAAATCATCGAGAACACGTAGCGTTTCCCATGTCCCTGATTCAACCCCTCCTGCAGGATGAGGCTTTCCTCCAGGATGTGCAGGATGCCGCCGCCGATGCAGGCGCCTTGCACATCTGGTGGCTGGGCCAGAGCGGCTTCCTCCTCCAATGGCGGGGGCGCCACCTGCTTCTTGACCCCTACCTATCCGACTCGCTCACCACAAAGTACGCCGCGACCGACAAACCGCATATCCGCATGACCGAACGCGTAGTCGCGCCGGAGAAGCTCGGTTTCATCGATGTGGCAACCTCCAGCCACAACCATACCGACCACCTCGACGCGGCAACGCTGGGCTCGCTGCTGGCCGAAAATCGCGGCTTGCGGCTGGTCATTGCGGAGGCGAATCGGGCATTTGTCGCTGACCGGCTGGGCTGCGATCCGGAGATGCCAGTCGGCCTGGACGACGGGGTGAGAGCGCAGGTAGGCGACTTCGAATTCACCGGCATCGCCGCCGCCCACGAGGCGCTGGAGACCGACGCGCAGGGCCGGCACAGATTCCTGGGCTACATCGTGCGCTGCGGCCCGTGGACTGTCTATCACAGTGGAGATACTGTCAACTACACTGGGCTGGTGGAGCGGCTGAAACCCTACAACATCGACGTTGCGATGCTGCCGATCAACGGCAGCCGTCCGGAGCGCAGGGTGGCGGGCAACCTCAGCGGAAGTGAGGCCGCCGGGCTCGCCCGCGCCATCAACGCGCAGTTAGCGGTCCCCTGCCACTACGAGATGTTCACCTTCAACACCGAGTCGCCGGAAGAGTTCATCGCCGCGGCCGCTGGGCTGGGGCAGCCGGTGCGTGCGTTGCGCGCCGGCGAGCGTTGCACACTGCAGAAGTCTGTCAACGGCGCGGTGACGAGTCGCTGAAGTAGGCGACCGCCGCCCGCGACAAAGCGTCGAGCGGGAGGTCCGGCGTCGAGATGACGATTGCCGCGGTCGCGTTTCCGAAGCGGGCCGCCTGTACAGGCGTTGCTCCCTCGCCGATAGCGAGCAGAAATCCGGCGTTGAACGAGTCGCCGGCGCCGACGGTGGTCTGGACGTCTACGGCGAAACCGGGCACTGCCGTTGGCCCTTCCATCTCGCCTCGCTGCAGGACGGTTGCGCCGTCCGCGCCCTGCTTGATGACAACGCAGCCCGTGCCGCCCTCCACGATTTCAGTCATTGCCTTTGCCAGGTCTTCCTCGTGCGTGCAGACGCCCAGTTCATGCTCGTTGCAGATGAAGAAATCGGTGTAGGCCAGCAGCGGACGCAGCTCTTCCAGCCGCGGCGGGTCGCCGATCGCCGGTCCTATGTCGGCGGCGGTGAGCGTGCCGCTGCGGCGGGCCCTTCTGAAAAGATCGACCGCGCCGTCGGGGCGCAGGCCGGGCATAATCGAATAGCTGGTCAGCAGCAGCGTATGCGACCGCTGCAAGAGCGCGTCGTCAATGGCGTCGCCGGCAACTGCATTGTTGGCGCCGGGGTGATGGAAGGCGATGCGGTTCTGCTGCGCGTCGCTCAGAATCAGCGTTGTGGCCGTGCCCATGCCCGCAAATCGCCTGACGCCCGCCATCTCCACGCCGGCGCCGGCCAGTTGCCCCGCCATCCAGTCGCCCAGGTGGTCCTCGCCGAGGCCGCCAACCAATGCGACCGGCGCGCCGAGACGCGCCAGGGCATAGGCGGAATTGGCGCCGTTGCCGCCCAGTGAACTGCGCAGCGGATCGTCGTGGAATACGAGGCTGTCGACGGTGAATTCGTCGCCCTCGCTGTGGGGCAAGGCGTCCAGATTGGAGACGAAGAGATCGACGGTAGCGGTGCCGATGACGGTGAACATGGTCTTGCTGCCTTTTCTTAGAGTAGGACGTGCGTTGGAGTTGGACCGGGGTCGACCGCGGCCTTCGGATTTAACATTGTCAAGAGAAGTCCTTTATTTTATCGCCAATCGCCGTCCGTGTGAAACAGCATCTGCGGCATAACTGGATTCAGTTACATGAACACAAGATTTTCTATTTGAACGGCCAGTTTGATATACTTTGCCTGTCGCCTGCGCCGTGAGGCCGCCCCGGGTTGCAGCTCCCAGAGTCGAGTGGGCCCGAGCTGCCCGGCCTGTCTTCCGCCCGGCCGCACGCGCGAAGGCCGCACGGTCCGACCAACTTCAACGACTGCCAATCCCATCGATAAAGCCCCCGAAACTCAACCCAAGGAGGTAGACCGAATGAACGAACAGACCGTCAACCGCCGCGCCTTCCTGCGCACCACCGGCCTCGTTGCTGGCGGCGCCGCCCTGGCTGCCTGCGCCGTGCCCGGCGCCGAACCTGCTGGCGCGGGTGACGACTCAATGGCCGCCGAACCCGAGTCCATCGAATTTGTCTCGGGCTGGGGGAGCGCCGTGGAGCCGTTTGAGCAGATCGCCCAGCTGGAAAGCTTCAAGGCCCTCGCCGGCGAAGATACAGAATTCAATGTTCGCCTTGTTGGCCTGGAGGACCTTGCCGCTGCCCTCGCAGCCGGTGATACGCCCGACGGTGGCTCAAACATTGACTACCCCGGTCACTGGGCGCGCGGCATCGTAATTGACTGCAATGACTACGTCAATGGCAGCGATATCATCGACCCGTCAGACGTGCTCGAACCTTCTTGGAATGCCGCCGTCTATGGCAGCAATCTGATCGGTGTGCCCTCCGTCGAGGGCTTCACGTGGTATGGATTGAACTACAATGCCAAGCACGTCGAAGAGGTGGGCCTCGATGTCGACGACCCGCCCCTGACTTGGGAGGCTGTCATGGAGTGGCATGTGGAGCTGTCCAAGTTCGACGAAGGCGGCAACGTCCTCCGCATGGGCTTCGACCCTGTGGATGCCATGGCGGCCGAGCCGGATTTCATCTCCCACTCCTTCGGCCATGCCTGGTGGAACGACGAGGAGCAGACCTTCGATTTTGACCATGAACTTATGGCCCTGGGCATCGAAACCCAGGCCGAGTTCTTCCGTCACATTGGCCCCGATAACTTTGCCGGCCTGCGCTCCGTCGAGGGTCAGGGAAGGTGGGGCGGCTCCTACAACGCAGAGGTGCAGTCGATGATAATGGACGGCTACTGGCACTGCGGCGAAACCGTAGGTGAGAAACCGGAGCTCGCGCCATTCAACCGCTCCACCTGGCCGCCGGTGCCCGCCTTCCGCGAAGGCGCCAAAATCCAGGCGACCGGCGCCCATATGATCCAGATCTTCAAGGAGGCCAATAATCCGGACGGCATGTTCAAATTTGCCGAAATTATGCACACCCATGAGCCGATGAACATCATTTTCGATTCCGTCGGCTGGATCATGAGTGTCAAGTCCTTTATTGCGACCATAGACCCCGATACATATCCCGGTCTGCGCTTCTACCTCGATAGCCTTGATGAGGTGACCGATTGGCTTATCGGCCGCCGCTGCCCGATCCACTGGTACCTGTTCGCACAGGTAAACGAGCTGCGCGAGCAGGTCTATCGTGACTTTATGACCGCCGAAGAGGCTGTGGCGGAGATGCAGAAACGCGCCGAGGCCGAATGGGAGGCGCAGGGACTTTCGTAGTCGCACGCCGGCGACCGGTCCAGCTGTATCCGGTCGCCGGCCGTCTGCTACCCTTCCAGGGTGACTTCATGGCCGCACGTGCACAAGCCGAGAGTACACAAAGTGTCAGCCGTTTTACCCCGGGTGAATGGCGCAACCTGCGCCTGGGCCTGCTATTCGTCTCGCCCTGGGTTTTGGGTTTCTTGGTCTTCACTATCTATCCGCTGATCGCATCGCTCTACTACAGCCTGACCCGCTACGATCTGCTCAGGCCCCCCGTCTTCCTCGGCCTCAAGAACTACACAATCCTCTTCTTCGACGATCCCCACTTCTGGAACGTGATGGGCAACACCATCTACTATGTCGGATTCAGCGTCCCGCTCGGCGTAGGCTCGGCCTTCATCATCGCCAATATGCTCAACTCGCGCGTCGTCGCCCGCACCTTTTTCCGCGGCATTATCTACATTCCCTCGATTGTGCCCGCAGTCGCCTCGGCAATGGTGTGGGACTTCCTCATGAACGTCCAGTGGGGTGCAATCAACGGTCTCCTGCGCTCTTTCGGCCTACCAATTATCCCCTTCCTGTCGAATCCTGCATGGTCCAAGCCATCGCTGATCCTTGTTGCCGTTTGGGCCAATGGCGCCGCCGTCGTGATCTTTCTCGCCTCACTGCAGGATGTGCCGCGCGCGCTCTACGAAGCCGCCACCGTCGATGGGGCCAACATGTGGCACCGTTTTCGAAACGTTACGATTCCAATTACATCACCCATCATCCTGTTCAACCTGATCATGGGGTTGATCGTCGCCTTCCAGGAGTTTACGATCCCTTGGATTCTTACTCAGGGCGGGCCCATGAATTCGACCGAGTTCTACCTGGTGCACCTGTACCGCAACGCCTTTGCCTATCTGCGCATGGGTAAGGCGTCTGCACTCGCCTGGATTCTCCTCCTCATCATTGTCGTCTTTACCATGATAGTTTTCCGCTCCTCGGCACGCTGGGTCTACTACGGAGGCGAAAAGTGAGCACCGCAGCCTCCCAACAGCAGGTAAGACCCGTACCCAGGCACTACGGCGTGGGCAAGAGGCGCCTGGTCGATTTCGCCATCGAATTCATCAAATACTTCGTACTGGTTCCCCTGACCTTCAGTTTCGCATTCCCCCTCTACTGGATGGTCAGCTCGGCGCTCAAGGTAGATGCGCAGATATTCACGGTACCGCCGATTCTGGTTCCGATTCCGGCCCATCCCGAGAACTTCGTCGATGCCTGGCAGATTCTGCCCTTTACCAAGTACGCAGTAAACTCCGTCTTTCTCTATACGGGTCCGGTTGTCCTCTTTACGTTACTGTCTTCAACCATCGTCGCCTACGGTTTTGCCCGTATTCGCTGGCCGGGAAGGGACACGCTCTTCTGGGTTGTGGTGATGACGATGATGCTGCCGTGGGCGGTAACGATGGTGCCCCTCTTCATTACTTTCAAAGCGCTGGGCTGGCTGGATACCTACCGCCCGCTCGTGGTGCCCGCCCTCTTCGGCCATCCCTACATGATATTCCTGCTGCGCCAGTTCTTTCTGACGCTGCCCGAGGAGCTCTCCGACGCCGCCCGTATCGACGGCGCCAGCGAATTCGGTATTCTCTTCCGCATCATCTTGCCGCTGACCAAGCCTGCCCTGGCTGTAGTCGCGCTCTTCCGCTTTCTCTGGGCTTGGAACGACTATCTCGGTCCGCTGATCTACCTGCGCGACGAGGATCGCTACCCCCTGGCGCTGGGAATAGAGATCCTCAGCAGACGTGCCAATGACATTGGTAACTTCAGCAACGGTCTCCCCTACCTGATGGCCGTCAGCACGATTGTCGCCCTCCCCGTCATTCTCACTTTCTTCCTTGCCCAGCGTACCTTCATCGAGGGCATCTCCCTGACTGGAGTCAAGGGTTAGGCCCTGGGAACAATAGCCTATGCGCTTTTCTACCCTCGCGCTACTCGTTGCGGCGGCGCTGGTCGCCGGGTGCTCCGAATTTGGCGCCCTCGATCTGCAGGCCCCCGCCGCGAGCGCGGGCTCCCC
>CATOTS010000018.1 GCA_951813625.1 uncultured Caldilineaceae bacterium
CCGTCTGGGCATTTGCGCGTGGGCCGGATTCCCTGGTAGGAAATCACCCGATTGCAAAGCTCCCTGGACGGGGGGCTTTTTTTGTACCGCTGTTTTCCGGCGCCGTGACAGCCTTTTGGCAGAGAGAGAAGGCGTGAATCCTGCCTGAAGCAGGCATCGGTTCCCGAATGGGCGCCAACCGGAAGCGAGCAATTGGCAAAGCAATTGGAGACTTGAGGAGTCGAACAATGCAAAAGGCAGGCATCGCCGGCGCAACCGGCTACATCGGCTACGAACTGATCACGCTGATTCATCGCCATCCAAGCCTCGAAATCGCCTGGCTGACGAGCGAGCGCAATGCCGGCAAGCGCTTCAACCAGGTATTCAGCACGCCGTGGGACTACCCACTGATTTCCCTGGCCGATGCCTACCTGCGCACCGATGAGGTCGATGTCGTCTTCCTCTGTCTGCCCCACGCCGAGTCGATGGAAGCCGTCAAACGCTTTTACGCAGCCGGCGCCCGCGTGATCGATCTCAGCGCCGATTTTCGCCTCAAGGACGTCGAAACCTACAAGCGCTGGTACGGCGCCGAGCACACCGCGCCGCAACTATGCGCCGAAGCCCGCTACGGCCTGTCCGAGCTCTTCCGCGGCCAACTGAGCGGCGCCAGGCTTATCGCCAACCCCGGCTGCTATCCCACCAGCGTCAACCTCGGCCTGTACCCGCTCGCCAAAGCCGGCTGGCTGGGCGAACGCGTCATCGTCGACAGCAAGAGCGGCATTTCCGGCGCGGGCCGCAAGACCAACCTGACCTACCAGTTCGTCGAGGCCAACGAAAACATCACCCCGTACAACGTCGGCCACCGCCACCGGCACATCGCCGAGATGGAGCAGGTTCTCGGCGCGGCCAACGGCGGCGCGAACGGTCGTTCCTTGCGTTTCCTGTTCACGCCGCATCTGCTTCCGGTCAATCGAGGCATTCTCAGCACAATGTACGTCGACGTGCCCGCCGGTGTCACCGAGGAACGCATCCGCGAGCTGTACGCAGAAAGCTACGCCGGCGAGCCGTTCATCCATCTGCTGCCTGCCGGCGAGCAGGCCAGCCTCGCCCACACCGCCGGCACCAATCGCTGCGCCATCGCAATCACACAAGCCGACCCGTCACAGCCCGATGGAAGCGAATATGTTATCTCCGCCTCGATTGACAATCTGGTCAAAGGCGGCAGCGGGCAAGCGATCCAGAACTACAACATCGCCGCCGGCCTGGACGAGACCGCGGGCCTCACCTAACCGCGTTCGCTGGTTGCCGGTTTGGAGCTTTTCGAGAGTGTCGCCTTGTCAGAAGGCAGGAACCAATGGGACCGAGCCGGGAAACCAGCGAACAGGAGTCCGCGACCACCTTGCTGGAGGGCAGAATATCGGTGGCGGCCGCGCTGCGTTCGCCCTATCGCACCGTCCACCGCGTCCTGTTGCGCGCCGGCCGGCAGGACCGGTCGCTGCGCTGGCTGCAACACCGCGCGCACGAGGCCAACGTGCCGGTCGAGCAGGTCGCCGCGGCCGAGATCGACGCCGTCACCCAGGGGAACTCGCACGGCGGCGTGGCCGCGGTGGCTGGGCAACGCCGGTTCGTCGGTATGGCATCGCTGCTGCCGCAAGGAAACGCGTCCGCCTTTGTCGTCATGTTGGACGGCATCGAGGACCCCTTCAACTTCGGGCACGCGCTGCGCGCGCTCTATGCCATGGGCGCGCACGGGCTGGTGCTGCGCCCGCGCAACTGGATGAGCGCGGCAGCAACCGTGGCGAAGGCCTCCGCAGGCGCATCGGAGCTGATCCCGATCGCAGTTGCCGAGACCGTCGACGCGGCCGCGCACTTTTGCCGCCAGCAGGGGCTGACCGTAGCCTGCGCGCAGAAGGAGAACGCAGTTCCTGTCGATCAGGCCGACCTGACGGCCCCGCTCCTTCTCCTGGTCGGCGGCGAAAAGCGGGGCGTGACCCGCTCGTTCATCAAGCAGGCCGACCTGTCCCTGCAGATTCCCTACGACAGGGACGACTTTGCGCCGTCTCTCGGCACAACAGCCGCCGCCGCCGCGCTGGCCTACGAGGTGATGCGCCAGCGAAAAGTTTCGCACAACGCCGGCCGCAATCGCGTCGTCCCATAGTACAAGAAAGCCAGCCACAGGCTACTGGCAACCGACCACCATCTCGCACGAGGCAACCTTATGAAGTCGAGCGAATCTGATCCACGGTCTGCCGCCGACCCGCCTGCAAGCAGTCGGTTTGTCATCATCTTGAAAATCGGCGGCAATGAACTCGACGATGACGATTTTCTGTTCGGATTGGTGCAGGCTGTCAAGAGTTTGCAGCAGGACGGCAAATACCCGATTATCGTGCATGGCGGCGGCAAAACGATCGCCGACTACCAGCAGCGGCTCGGGTTGGAGACCCGCTTCATCGAGGGTCTGCGCGTGACCGATGAAGCAAGCCTGGACGTGGCCGAGATGGTGCTGAGCGGCCTGATGAACAAACGCATCGTACGCCAGCTCGTCAATCAAGACGTGCGCGCCATCGGCATCAGCGGCATCGACGACGGCACTGTATACGTCGAAAAGATGTGGCACCCGCACGGCGACCTCGGCCGTGTCGGCGAAGTGCAGGACGTCGACACCGGGCTGCTGAACGCCCTGCTCGACGCCGGAATCGTGCCGGTCGTCAGCCCCATCAGCATCGGCGCCTTCGACGGCCTCAGCTACAACGTCAACGCCGACCACGTCGCCGCCGCCATCGCGGCCGCAGTCGCCGCCATCAAGCTGATCTTCGTCAGCAATGTTCCCGGCGTCCTCATTGCCGGGCGCGTCGTGCGCGGCATCACCGCCGACCAGTGCGAAGAGTGGATCGCAGACGGCAGCATCAGCGGCGGCATGGTGCCCAAGGTCAGGAGCGCGGTCGACGCCCTCAGGCGCGGCGTAACCCAGGCCGTGATCACCAATCTCGCCGGCGTTCAGGAGGACGGCGGCACCGGTATCATTGCATCAGCGTAATCCAGTGGTCTCTCCGCCAGTCAGGATCGGAACACGCAACGGGAAGTTGTGCTTCCACGCGAAGCTCGAAACGAAATAACAGTTTTCAGGAGGAGAAAGTGAACGCAGAGGAAATTATTCAAAACGAAAAGGACTACGTGCTCGGCGTATTCGGGCGGCCGCCCTTCGTGCTGACCGAGGGCAAGGGCAGCACGGTCTATGACAGCGCCGGCAAGAGCTATCTCGACCTGGTCGCCGGTATCGCAGTAAATGTGCTCGGCTACGGCGACGCCGAAGTCGAGCAGGCGATCAATGAGGCCGCCTCCACCGGCATGTTCCACACCAGCAACCTCTACCACACCGAGCCGCATACCAAGCTGGCCAAAAAGCTGTGCGAGACCAGCTTCGCCGACAAGGTGCATTACTGCCTCTGCGGCGCAAGCGCCAACGAGGGGGCCTTCAAATTCGCCCGCCGCTACGCGCGCGAACACGGTCACGAGGACAAGTGGGAAATCCTCGCCTTCAGCGACGCCTTCCACGGGCGGCTCTTCGGCGCGCTCGCGGCCACCCCGCGTGAGAAGTACCAGCAGCCGTTCGAACCGCTCATGCCCGGCGTCCGCTTCGCCGACTTCAACGACCTCGACGACGCCCGCGCCAAGATGAGCGACAAGGTCTGCGCCATCATCGTCGAGCCGATTCAGGGTGAAGGCGGCATCAACCCGGCCACGCCCGAGTTCCTCAGCGGCCTGCGCGCGCTCGCCGATGAGTACGGCGCGCTCCTCATCTTCGATGAGGTCCAGTGCGGCCTCGGGCGCAGCGGCGACCTGTGGGCCTACCAGGGCTACGGCGTCGAGCCGGATATCCTGAGCGCGGCCAAGCCCCTCGCCGGCGGCCTGCCCATGGGCGCCATCCTCATGAAGCAGAAAGTTGCCGACACCATCCATCCCGGTGACCACGCCAGCACATTCGCCGGCAACCCCTTCACCACGCATGTCGCCTGCACAGTCGTGGACCGGGTCTCGCATCCGTCATTCCTGGCCGACGTAAAGGAAAAGGGCCAGTATCTGATGGAACTGCTCGCCGAACTGAACAGCCCCCATATCCTTGAAATTCGCGGCGCAGGTCTGATCGTCGGCATCGAACTGGACATCGACGCCAATCCCATCGTGGAGAAGGGCTACGAGGCCGGTATGCTGCTCCTCAGCGCGGGCGAAAAGATCGTGCGCTTCGTTCCGCCCTTGACAATCAGCAAGGAGGAGCTGGCCCTCGCCGTCTCGAAACTGGGCGCAATCCTCCAGGAACTGTAGCGCTCCCGTTCAGTGGCCGGGAACCGCGCAAACCATCGAGTTCCCGGCCACTGACCACTGATCCCTGGTCACCGGCCAATGAGGCTATGAGCGAGATTCAACTGCAACCGGCAACCGAAGAGGAAGTCTCTGCTATCGCCGCGCTCGTCAACGGCTTCGCGGCCCAAAATCTGATGCTGCCGCGCACCGAGGAGAGCATTCTCCAGTCACTGCCCGACTGGCTCGTCGCGCTGGCGCGTCCCGAACCCAATCCCGCCGAGCCCAATCCCGCGCCTCGGCGCGGCTGCCCGCAACTGCTCGGATGCGGCTCCCTCGTCGCACTGACCGAGCAACTCGTCGAGATTCGCTCGCTTGCCGTCGCCCCCGCCGGCCAGGGTCAGGGCATCGGGCGGCGCATTGTTGAGGAACTCGTGCAGGTCGCGACCGCGCGCGGCTACGCGCAGATCTGCGCGCTCACCTTGCAGGAATCCTTCTTCGAAAAACTCGGCTTTGACGTTGTCGACCGCTGGAGCATCAGCCCCAAACTCTGGCAGGACTGCATCTACTGTCCCAAATTTCACCACTGCGACGAGGTAGCCGTGGCCCGCAACCTTACCGACAGGCCGCTCGAGAAGGCGGACAATGCACAGGCCGCCGCCGCGCCGCTGCTCAAATGGCAGGCTTGGCAGCCGTTGAAGCTGGCCTACCGCCGCCCGCATAACGAACCGGCAGCGGCCCGCTCCGCAGGCGACACCAGACCAATTCCACTGGACGACGCCGAGCGGCGCGAGGAGGGCGCAGAGTGAGGGCCATTCTTGCGCTGGCCAACGGCCGCGTCTTCGAGGGCGAAGCCTTCGGCGCCCGGAAAACGGTCGTCGGCGAGGTAGTCTTTAACACCAGCCTCACCGGCTACCAGGAGGTGCTGACCGATCCGTCCTATCGCGGGCAGATGGTCTGTATGACAGTGCCCCACGTCGGCAACACCGGCGTCAACCGCGAAGACGTCGAGAGCGACCGGCCGCAGGTGACCGCCTTCATCGTGCGCGAGGTCAGCCCCGTCGTCTCCAACTGGCGCGCCAACGAAAACCTGGAGAGCTATCTCAGCCGCCACGCCATCCCCGGCATCAGCCAGGTCGACACGCGCGCGCTGACGCGGCTGCTGCGCGAGCAGGGCGTGCTCCATGGCGCCCTCTGCACCGACGGCAGCCATTCGTCCGCCGAGCTGGTCGAGCTTGCCCGCAGCTGGAAGGGGCTGGATGGCCGCGACCTGGTCCAGGAGGTCACCTGCGATGAGCCATACTTCTGGAACGCCGAAACGAAAGGCGAGTGGACCCCGGTCGCGTCGGGCAGCGACGATTACGGCGCCTGGCAGGCAAGCGGCGAGCACGCCGCCCCGCTCATCGTCGCCTACGATTTCGGCATGAAGCACAACATATTGCGCCGCCTGGCAAGCCACAACCTGCGCGTCGCCGTCGTTCCCGCAAATACGCCCGCCGCTGAAGTCCTGCAGCTGGACCCCGACGGGATCTTTCTCAGCAACGGCCCCGGCGACCCCACCGGCGTCCCCTACGCGGCCAGCGCAGTTGCCGCTCTGCTCGAAAGCAGTCTGCCCATGTTCGGCATCTGCCTGGGCCACCAGATTATCGGCCTCGCCCTCGGCGCGCAGACCTTCAAGCTCAAGTTCGGGCACCACGGCGGCAACCAGCCCGTCAGCGATGTCGACAGCGCTAACATTCAGATCACCGCACAGAACCACAACTACGCCGTCGACCAGGAGTCGCTGCCCCCCAACGTCGAAATCACGCATCTCAATCTCAATGACGGCACCCTTGAGGGCATGCGCCTGACCGACCGGCCCGTATTCTGCGTGCAATATCACCCCGAAGCCAGCCCCGGCCCGCACGACGCCGACCTGCTCTTCGCCCGCTTCGCCCAGACCGTGCATGAATTCCACGCCGCCCGGGTGAAGGCCTCTTCCGGCTCGCCCGCTTCCACCTCCTGATCGCTCCCAGCCTGCAAGACGACGGCAACGACCACGCGGTCTATTCCTGTGAGGTCCCTGCACTTTGGTTCAGGCTGCCCGCTCCAGCCAGGTAAGCAAACAGTTTCCTGCGGTTTTCTTCACGCCGTTGCTCCGGAGACTTGCTCTGCCACGCCTCCTGCTCCTCCCGGCTCACGGCGGGCCCGCCGGCTTTGAGGACCCCGTCCAGTCCCTGGCCCGGCGCCGCGACCTCCATATCCTCCGGGATCTCTTCACCCGCGGCTTCCATCACAGCTGCGGCGACGAAGATCGGGCTGCTGGTGTGCAACGCCAGCGCAACTGCGTCGCTGGGCCGCGCATCCACGGCAAACGCGTTTTCGCCGTTCCGCGCCTCAATCGTCGCGTAGAAGCACTCTTTCTCCAGCGCTGATACCGCCACCGATTCGATCTGCACGCCCGCTTTGTCCAGCAAGTCGGCCATCAGACCGTAGGTCACCGGGCGGCCGACCCTTATCTCCCGCAGATTCAGGGCGATGTTCTCCGCCTCGTATGGCCCAATCCAGATCGCCAGCAGGCGGCGTTCGCCCTCATCCATCAAAACCAGAATCCGGTGGTCCTTCTCCGGATCCGGAATCGTAACGTCGAGCACGGAAACGGGAATCATCTCTTTGCTCCTTGTTTGTCCGTTAACGGCTTTTCCTTTCAGCATTTCAGGGAAAGTAGAACGCAACCGCGCTCGTAACCGGCCGCGCGACTTGTGAAGACGACCTTTCACCGCGACTTCGCTGATCTGCAGAATTGACGCGACCTCGCGTACGCTCAACTGTTCAAAGTAGTAGAGAAGGACCGCCTCGCGGTTGGCCGTTGAAAGCTGCGCGACCGCTTCCAGGACAAGGCGATGTGTTTCCCTCGCCTGTGCCACTTCGTCCGGTTGCGGCGCCTTGACCGAAAAGGGCAGTGAGTCGAAGCTGCCTCCCCCGCTGAGCAGGTCGAGTGACAGTGTGTCAACGCGCGGTCTGCGCAGCTGATTCCTGCACAGATTGACGACGATCCCGCACAGCCAGGCGCGAAAACTGTTTGGCTCGCGCAACCGCTCGAGCGAGAGATAGGCCTGCAGGACCGCCTCCTGCGTCAACTCCAGTCCCCACTCCCGTTCACCCACAATACGAGTCGCCAGTGAGAGCGCGATCGGTTGATGCCGCTCGATCAGTTCATCGAATGCCCGCCGCTCGCCCTCCAGTGCGCGGCGCACAAGCTCGCCGTCAGTCTTAGACAAAGCCGATGGTTCGTTCACGGGAATTGGCGGAAGCGTCTCGTTCGAGATTATCGATGGATTCGATCAGTTGTGATAAGTTCTTCAGGTGCGCCAAGGCGAGAGTCGGTTCGATTCTGCCCGCCCGCGTTTCAGCGAGGAAAAAGGAAGAGTTATTTTCTCCAGATAATTTCATATAAATGAACTCTCTTACCCGGCGTGCACTTGCCGGCACATCGGCCGCGGCGCGCAATTCACGGTATGCCCCAGCCGACCAGTGCCCTGGCGCTTGCCTCCATCCAGGCACACCCGGAAGGATTTTTCTTCCCCAAACGCTTGCAAACGCTCGTAAACGCTCATGCAAGTTGACCCGAGCCTACTCCCATAAGCGGTGGGATGCCTCTCGCCTCACCGATCGCGGTCAAGCCGAACTGCTTCCCGGTCGCAGCCGGTCGCTCAACCCCAATTCAAGAAGCACCTGAACTGTCGCGAATGTCTTCTATCTGTAGTTTAGTGGTATAATCCCTCCACTTGGTTACCGCCCGCCTCTTTGCCGCCGCGGTAGCCCACAATACGACGGACTCGGGAACGCATTCCCGCGCACGCTCGTTTCTTCGACGTACTATGCTCCTATATTTTTGGTCTGCTCCTCACATCATACCGCTGGAGTAAAGCCAGGATGAAGACTCACAATCGCCTCCCACAGTTCACCCGCCGGATCGCCAGCCGCACGCCCCGTATCGCCAGGTTCGCCGCTATTGCTCTCTTTCTGTTGGCTTTCAGCGCCTGTACCGGGACCTCCTTCAGCCCCGCAGTCGGCGTACCCACCCGCCCGCCTGTCGAGCGGACCAGCAGTGAACCGGCCATCGCAATCTCTCCTGAATCAGGCGCCGCCGGCGTCTATGTGCAGGTCGTCGGCGAAGGTTGGCCCACCAGCAGCCTCGTCTTGATCGCCCTGCGCGACGAGCGCGGCCGCAGCGGCATCCTGGCCGCCAGCACCGCCGACACTGATGGCAACATCAGCACCGGCTTCCTTTACCCTATCAGCCCGCGCTGGCTTGAGGACGGCGATCATACCATACTCGCCTACACCTCCGACGGCCGCATGGAGGCAACCGCGCTCTTCCGCACCGGCGAATCCGACGATACCGTTGAATTGACCGACACCGCAGCCGCGACGGAGACCCCGACAGCCCCCGCGGCAACTGCAACGCAAGCGCCGACCGCCACCCCAACCTCCACGCTCACGCCTACCTCAACGCCTCTGCCCTCGGCCACGCCTACGATCACACCGGTGCCAACCCCCACGCCGCTGATCATCACCGACTGGCGCGGCGAATACTGGAACAACCCGAACTTGGCCGGCCCGCCCCTCCTGACACGCAACGACCTGGTCATCTTCTTCAATTGGGGCGAAGGCGCGCCCGCAACCGGCCTCGGCTTCGATCATTACAGTGTCCGCTGGAGCCGCACTCTCAACTTCGATGCCGGCATCTATCGCTTCAACATCGAAGTCGACGACGGCTTCCGCCTCTTCATCGACGGCGTTCTTGTCCTCGATGAATGGGTAGAGGGCGCCACGCGTACGTATTCGGTCGATGTCCCCCTCAGCGCGGGCAGCCACTCGATCCAGATCGACTACTTCGAGCGCACCGGCATCGCGCTCATGCGTTTCTGGTGGGACCGCAAGGAGACTTTCAGCGGCTGGAAGGGCGAATACTTCGGCAATCGCGAACTGCAGGGCAACCCCGTCCTCATCCGCGACGAGCCGACGATCGACTTCTCCTGGGAGGTGGGCAGCCCCGCCGTCAACCTGCCGGTTGACCACTTCTCCGCTCGCTGGCAGCGGCGCATCAACTTCGAAGCCGGCGTCTACAGCTTCTTCCTGCGCGTCGATGACGGCGCCCGCGTCTTCATCGACAACCAGATCGTGATTGACGAATGGCGCGACGGCGCCGACCGTACCGTCAGCGTCGATGTCGATCTGCCCGCCGGTGAACGCGCCATACAGGTCGAGTACTTCGAGAATTCCGACCGCGCTCTCATCAGCTTCTGGTGGCAGCTCGCGCCCACGCCGACACCGACGATTACACCGACGCCGACCGAAACACCGCTGCCGACCGACACACCGACACCGACCGATACGCCAACCATTACGCCAACGCCGACCGACACACCGACCCCAACCGACACGCCGACACCGACGCCGACGCCGACACCGACCGACACACCGACGGTAACGCCGACGCCAACCGACACGCCCGATTCGGGCTAGTCAACTCGTCGATCTGTTAAGCGAAGAAGGAGAGCCGCGCCATGGGGCACAAATACTCCGTCATCCTCGTCACGCTGGCCGGCGACGGCGGCAACGTCTGGGAAAAACCGCAAGAGGTCCTGGAGACCGTGGCAGCAGCCGGCTACGACGGTGTCGACCTCGATGCCGAGCCGGACCGGATCGACCCGCAGCAGTTCAACCAGGTGGCCTCGATGGCCGCCTCTTTGGGGCTGAAGGTGCCGGCCCTCATCTGCGCCTGGGGCGGCTGGCACGCCGGGGAGGTCCGCGACCTGGCCTCCAGCGATGAATCGGTCCGCAGCTATGCCGTCCGTTACGCCCAAAAGTGCATCGACATTGCCGCCGGATTTAATGATCCGCCCCTCCTCGAGATCGCCGCGGTCCCGCCCGTGAGCGAATACCCGGTCACGAGCGTGCCGCGCGCCGACCTGCGGCGCAACTTCGCCAAATCGGCGCGTGAACTCGCCGACTACGCCGCGCCGCGCGGTGTCGGCGTCGCCATCGAGCCGATCAACCGCTTCGAGGGCTACGCCGGCTTCCTCAACTCGATTGTCGAGGCCAAAAGCATCGCCGACGAGGTGGGCGCCGACAATCTCGGCGTTCTCGCCGACTTCTTCCATGTCAATATCGAGGACGCCGCCCTGACCGACACGCTGCGCCACGCGGCCGACAGGCTCATGTGCATCCATCTCGCCGACAACAACCGCCAAGCGCCCGGCACCGGCCACATCGACTTCCTGCAGGTCATCAGAACGCTGAACTCGGTCGGCTACAGCGGTTACCTGTCGCTCGACGCCGTGCCGGCCAAGCCCGACTGGAAGACGCTGGTCAACAGTTCGATCAGCTTCATGAAGCAGATGGAACAGATGGCCGCGCTGCAGGACAATATCGCCGCCGCCGAGCGCATGGTCTCCTCAGCCGCCTGATCTGAATTGCAGCCGGCCTGCCGTCCGCGTGCGCGCCGGTCCTTCCCGCTTCAATCGACGCGATACAGCGGCTCCAGCCCCGCCGCAACCCGCTCGATGTTTTCCGCGCCGGCCCCGGCGCGGTTGCGCGACGTGCCGTCGGTAACGCCGGCGATGTGCGGGGTCTTCACCACGTTCGGCATGCTGAAGATCGGCTCCTCCAGGTCCGGCGGCTCCTGCGAAAAAGTGTCCAGGCCGGCACCGGCCAGGCGGCCCTCCGCCAGCGCCTCGCTCAGCGCCTCTTCGTCAACCAGCTCCCCGCGCGCGACATTGATCAACAGCGCGGTCGGCTTCAACAAGCCCAGCCGCCGCGCGTCGATGATGTGTCGCGTCTGCGCGGTCAGATGCAAATGCACAGACAGTACGTCGCAGGCGGCGATGACCCGGTCCAGCTCGTCCGGTTTGCCAACAAACTCCAGGTTGAAGCGACCTGTCTCCTCCTCTGACACATCCCGAATATCGATCGCCGAAATCCTCATACCGAACGAGGACGCCCGCCGCGCCAGCTCCTGACCGCTCGCACCGAATCCGACAATCGCCAGCGACAGCCCATCAAGCGTCAGCCCCATCGGTCGGTAGAAGACTCCCTGCCCAAAGTTGGCTTGGGTCTCGGCGTACTGTCGCGTCAGCATCAGGATGTACATCATGGCGCACTCCGCCAGCGCCACGCTGCTGAACTGACCGGGACAGTTCGCCACCGCGATGCCTCGCGCCCGCCAGTACTCCAGGTCAAAATGATCGATCCCTGTGCCCTGAATCTGCCATAGGCGCACATGTCCAGCCGCGGCATCGGCCATCTCCTTTGTGTCCGTCGAGCCGCCGAGGTCCAGCACCACGTCGACGCCTTCGAACTGCGGCGCCAGCGGCTCGCTGGCATCGTAAATCCGCAGGTCGTGACGGTCATCAATGGCGGCCTCCAAATCTTTCTGCCACGGTCTGGTCATCTCCGGCCCGGTGTAATGGGGCAGAAACAGAATTCTCAATCGGTCGCTCATCATTTCTCCTTGTTCCTTGGGCAGAGCGTGAGGTGGCGGTCAATGCAGCTACGAATTAGTCCCTTCTAACTACTGTTGCTAGGCGCCTCGCCGCCGAAGGCAGCAATCAGATGCCGCTGCACGACGAATGCGCCCGCGATCATAGGCAGCATCAGAATACTGGCCCAGGCCGAGAGCGGGCCCCAATCGGCCAGTGCCTCCTCGCCACCGGCGTAGCGGGCAAATCCCATGATCGCAAGCGGCGCGCCGCCCCCGCTGCCGATAATGACCGGTATGATGAACTGGTTCCAGGAGAACAGCGCTGCCAGAATCGTGGCCGCGCCGACACTGGGCGCGGCAAGGGGGAGATTGACTCTTAAGAAGGCGGTGAACGGTGTCCCGCCGTCGATCAGGACCGCCTCATCCAGCTCGCGTGGGATCTGGGTGAACGCGGCCCACAGCACGAGAATGACGAACGGCAGCGTCGCCAGCTGGTACGCGATCATCAGGCCGTAAAATGAGCCGGTCAAACGGAGCGAGCGGAACGCGATCAGGAGCGGAATCAGCAGAACGATCACTGGAATAAATCGTGTCGACATTACGATTCCACCCAGTCCGACCGACACGATGCCCCCCGAGCGCGCCAGGTAGTAGGCTGCCGGCGCGCCGATCAGGAGCGACAGAATCGTCGCGCCCAGCGTAACTATCACGCTCGAACGCAAACCGGGCAACAGGCTGCCCTGTTCGATCACGATGCGGTAGTTCTCCAGCGTCGGCGTGAACAGCAACTTGGGCGGAACCGTCGCAATGTCGGTCGCGAATTTGAACGAGGACAGAAACGTCCACACGATCGGTGTGACCGTCAGGATGAGCGTGATCGCGATAAAAGCGTACGAGACTACGTCCGCGATCCAGGCGCGCGGGTCTCTGCTGTGCATTATGTCTCCACCAGCCGTTCCTCGGGGCGGCCGCTCAGCGCCAGAATGATCAACCCCAGGACCACCAGCACCAGGGTAACGACCACTGCCATTGCGCTGGCATAGCCGAGATTGGTGTGCTGCGAAAACATCTTGTAGATGTAGATGCTGACCAGGTTCGTTGCGTTGGCCGGTCCTCCTCCGGTCAACATGAAAACCAGGTCGAACTGCCGGAAGGCGAAGGTAAGTTGAAACAGGACGACCGTGAACAGCTGCGGTTTGATCAACGGGACCAGGATGAATCTGACCTCGTCCAACGCCGACGCACCTTCGATCTTTGCAGCTTCAAACGGTTCGGGCGGAACGCGCCGGATGCCGGCGTCCAGGATCAGGACAGCCAGCGGCACGCGTAGCCAGGCTTCGGTCAGCACAACCGCCATCAGCGCCGTGTTCGTATCCACCAGCCAGCCCAGCGGGGAAAGGCCGGCCAGCGAAAGCACGTAGTTCGCCAGGCCGTAGGCCGGATCCCAGATAAAAACGCGAAACACGCCGCCAATCACGGCCGGCGCGATGATGGCCGAGCAGGTGAGAACGGTGAGGATGATCGGCTTGCCGCGAATCAACTCCCTGCCGCGCCGCCTGCGGTTGAGCACGTAGGCGATCAGAAATCCCCAGACAACGACGATCAGGATGCTGGCGAGCGTGTAGACCGTTGTGGTTATAAGGGAGTCCAGCAGCGTCTTGTCCGTCAGGGCGCGGGCGTAGTTTTCCAGCCCGTTGAACCCGATCAGGTCGGGCCGCGTGAATAGCCACTTGAAGAAGCTGACCCGGATCGCAAAATAGACCGGATAGACATAGACGATGGCGAGAACGACGACCAGGGGCGCCACAAAATAGAGCGGCTGCTTCTGCTTGGACACGCGTTCCTCCAATTGCGGATGAGAGTGGTCGGCGCTGCAGACCACCCATCACGCTTCACGGGCCTATGCAGTTCAGGGGATGACGACCGCTTTGAGTGCCTCCAGCCGCCGGCTCGTCTCCAAGCCCTCGCGCACGCCCTCCAGATCAAAGCGGTGTGTGATCATCTCGGAGAAGGGCACCGTTTTGTGGAAGGAGCGCATGACCTCAAGCACCGTGCCAAACGTAGCCGGCGGCAGCGTCCACGAACCGTGGATGTTCAGGTGCTTGTAACAGAGCAGACTGGGGTCGAACTCGATCGTGCCCTGCCGTGTAAAGGAGCCGACCTCGACGATCGTGCCGCCGCGCCTTGCCAGCTCCAGCGCTTCGCCAAAGGCCTGCGGAATGCCCGCCGCCTCGATGACAACATCCGCGCCCAGTTGATGCGGGGTCAGCGCCCTCACAGCCTCCAGCCGCTCCGCCGGGTCGGTCACGTCGTCGATATTGATCACATGGTCCGCGCCGAGCCGTTTGCAGATTTCAAGACGCCCCTGCGGCGCGCCGATCACGATCACCTGTGTCGCGCCCGACAGTTTCGCCAGCGCAGCCGCGCTTGCGCCGATCGCGCCCGCGCCCTGCACCACGACCGTCTGCCCCAGCCCAAGGCCGTCCAGCCGGTCCGGCGTCCCCGGCCGGTGCGCCCGCTGCACCGCGGCCAGGGCGATCGCAATCGGGTCCACCAGCACCGCGACCTCGGTCGGCACCTCGTCGGGCACGCGGTAGATCAACCCATCTCCCTTGATGTAGAAACGCTCCGCGAACGCGCCCATCCCCTCTTCGCCGGGATCATCGAACACGCCGCCCATGCACAGCCAGGGCGCCAGCAGCGTGCGGCAGGCGTAACACTGTCCGCAGTTGAGATTGATATAGACGACCCGGTCGCCGAGGCCGATGCTGTTTCCCAGGTGGTCGACCGTCGGGAAGCGGCTGCCCTTCTCGACGATCGTGCCCACATACTCATGGCCGAGCACATAGGGCATCTTCATCGGCAGGGGGAACGATTCCGGCGTATAAAAGAGATGCACGTCGGTGCCGCAAATGCCGCACATCTCAATATTGATGACGGCGTCTTTCTCCTTCGGCTGCGGGACCGGGCGCATCTGCACCTCGATATGCTGCGGGCGGGTAACCACTGCGGCCTTCATCGTCATCTTGACCTCTCCTTGTCTGAGTCTGCCTTCATATCGTCTACCCGCTTCTCCTGAATTCGACACCGGTCGCACTTCAGCGGGCGGCCCGCCCACAACTGCGCTCAACCACCGTACGCGTAAGCCGGCGCCCCGCGCACATCCACCTTCACCCGCAGCAGTGAACCGGCCAGAGGCTGCTCGCGCAGCGCCTGCTCATCCATCAGAAAGCGGCACGAGGTGATGTAGAGCTCATCCAGGTTTTCGCCGCCGAACCAGCAGGAGGTAATCTGCTCGACCGGCAAGAGCACCGTCTCAAGCAGCGCGCCGCTCTGCGGATCGTAGCGCCGCACGCCCCATCCCCCGAAAACGGCAATCCAGACCATGCCCTCCTCGTCGATTGTCATGCCGTCAAAGTGCCCCGGCCCGTCGTTTTCTATGACGACGCGCTCGTTCCTGATGTCGCCGCTCTCCAGGTCGTAGTCCCAAGCCCTCACATTGCCGCGCGCCGTGTCGATGTAGTACATCATGCGGTTGTCGAGGCTCCAGACGATGCCGTTAGCGATCGTAACCGGCTCGACCTTGCGCGACACCGAGTGGTCGGTCTCCAGGCAGTAGAGCGCGCCGCGGTCCGCCTCACCGTTGAACTCCATCGTGCCGGCCCAGAAGCGTCCGCCGGGATCGCATTTGCCGTCGTTGAAGCGGTTGGCGGGAATATCACGCTCCGGGTCGGCGATCGGCGTCAGCTTCTCGGTCTCCAGGTCCAACGCGGAAAAGCCGTTGTGCAGCGCCACCATCACGCCGCCGCTGGCCCTCGGCACCACAGTACCGACCGTCTGGCCGACGTCAATGGCGCGGTTGTGCCCCGTCTTCGGGTCGAACACGTACAACTGGCTCCCGAGGATATCCAGCCAGTAAAGCACGCCCTTGTCCGCGTCCCAGATCGCCCCTTCGCCCACAATCGCCTCAACGCGTACCGCAACCTCCGGCTCAACACGTCTCTCTTTCACTTGTCATCTCCTGGATCCAAGATCCTGTAGTTTCGCCTGACTCTGCACTCGAAAAATCCATAATTCCGGCGGCAAGCGTTCCTGTACGAATACCCAAACTTCTTGGGCCAATGCCAGTGCCTCTTGTGCTTCCTCTTCCGTCAACCCTGGCAGTTCGCCCGGATAGCGAATCGCGACTGCATAGGTGTCAACGCAATCGCTGCACGGCGGAGTGTGTTGAAGGATGTATCAAATGGCAAACACATTGCAAGCAAAGCAACAAGCGAATGCGTTCTCTCGATCGGTTCATCGTGCCAGGTCAGAAATGCTTTCAGGGCTTTTTCGCTTGCTTGCTGACTATGAAAACCGGCTGCGTCGCACAACGGCTCAGGTCGCGCCAGCAACCACTCGGCCGATTCGAGATCATGCCGCCCCTTGAGCAGCCAAGCTCGAACCGCGTCGGCCTCGGCTTCATCCATAGAGCAGCTTACCTTCAGCCCTTACCCTGGATGGCAACGAAGATTTCACCTGACAGCCGCGCTGAAACTCGGCCCTCGTCAGAACAATTACATCAACCGGGGTCGTTAAGCCCCATAGAAGATCGTACGAGAGCGATTCGCGCTTGTGGCGAGGCAAATCAGAGTCCGGCAGGACAAGCAACAGGTCAATGTCGCTTCCCGGATCGGTCTGCCCACGGGCCTGCGAGCCAAACAGATAGATACTGTCCGGCTCCATCCCCCGTACCAGCCGGTCTACAATTTCCTTCAATGTCTCCGACTGTATTTCGGACATCAGTGACTACTCAGCTGCAATCAGTCTGCGACCCCGAATGAGGCGAGCGAAACTGTTTTCTCTCTCCTCACTCCTTTTAGCTCTCTCCTTGCTTTTTGGACGGTCGGGCCTGCGGCCCTCCCTTGTGCGGGGGGACTCCCCCCGCAACGCCCCCCTCCAAAACCATCGCTCACCGAAGGTACGTCGTCATTCCTGCAGTGCGGCTTTTCCAACGTGGTGGCGGCCAACCGAATACGCAATCAGATAATCTGAAGGGCGGCGGGGATGAAGCACTGGTCGAGACAGACCTGTATGGGGCTTAAATGTTACGGACATCATTGTGCGCTACGCGCTTAGGCGGAAAGGAAACGGTTCCTCGCTGTTGACTTCAATTTACGCCTCTACGGACAGCCGCGATTTGCTCTTCAACTGCCTGAAACTCGGCCTCCGTCTCCAACACGCCGACCTCCAACTCGTAAGTTACAGTTTCAGCCGGTTCGAGTACCTTCAACCGGCCCTGTGCCCGCTCCGCCGCCCTGCCGCCCTGCCGGCAGTTCCCCGGCTCCAGGCCGACGACGTAAGATTGCTGCTCCAGCACCTTCCACAGCGTGAATTCGGGCAGCGTCCTGCCGCTGTACTTCAGGTACAGACCGATGCCGTCACCCTGTGGAAACCCGCGGTTCAGCAGCGCCACGGTTACGTCGCCGTTCTCGTCCGCCCCCATCACGAGATTGTATACGCGATTGACATACTGCGGCTTCTGCGGCGTGCCGAAGCGATGATAGCGCTCGATCTCCTCCGTCGACGCCTCATGGATCGCCCGGCTCATCTCCGCGCCCAGCATCTGGTCCCAGGTGATATCCCAGGGGATAACAGCGCGCGCCGGCGCAACCAGCTCCGTCTCCGCGTCCAGCAGCGGAAAGCCGAAATTCATGTGGTAGACCAGCATATGCGCGGCCGGCGCAAAGCCCAGGTTCTCCACCGTGTCCCGGATGTGCAGCGCCTTCTCGCCCATCCTGCACCACACCTTGCGCGTCAGACTCAGGTTTTCCCCCAGCGGAACGCTCTCGCGCACTCTCCCCTGCGCCCACATTACATAGTCGTCGCCGTCCCAGTAGCCGTCCGACATGACGTTGCGCGCCGGGATGTAACTCGCCCTGCCGTGCAGCGAAAACTCCTGCCCCTCGTCCACGCTGGCATGTCCCGCCGCGGCCAGGCCGCACGTCGCCAGCAGGCCGCCGAAAAAGCCCCTCGACCAACCGGCCGGCGTAAATTCATAGTACCAGGGTCCCACTTCCCCCGTCGACGAGCGCCAGGCGAGTGGAATCTCTTTGAACTCCAGCCGCGCAATGTCCATGCCGCGCGCCGGCAACACCGTAAAGTCGAGGCCGGACCCGCTGCTGAAGTCGATCGCGGCGACGCCGGCCTCGCTGCCCTCGCGCAGCTCGACGCTGCGCACGCCGCCAATCTGCGAGATATCCCCCACCCGCTGCAGAATCTCCTGCTTGCTGAACTGTCTTCCCCAGAGTTCCACCTGAATTCCCTCGGTTGTTGCCGGTCAGTCAGGACTGAAGCCGGCCATCGCGTGCAGACCGCCGTCGGCCACCACCGCCGCGCCGACGATAAAGCGTGCGGCGTCTGACGCCAGGTAGGCGATCACATCCGCGATCTCTCTGCCGTCCGAAAATCGCCCAATGCGCGTCTGCTTTTTCAGTGCGGCTTCGTCGAATGGCAGGTCATGCTCATCGAAGTAGGTGCGCGCCATCGGCGTGTCAACTGCGCCGGGCAGGACCGCATTGACGCGAATTCCTTGCGGCAGCAGGTCGAGCGCCATCCCCCGCGTCAGTCCAACAACACCGGCCTTGGACGCGGCGTACACTGCGAATCCCGCCATCGTGACCTGCGCATTGAGCGACGCCACATTTACGATGCAGCCACCGCGCCGCCTCAGCTGCGGAATCGCGTACTTGCTGACCAAGAAGACGCCCTTCAGGTTCGTGCCGTGCATCTGCTCCCATTCGTCTTCGCTCGTCTCTTCCACGCTCTTGCCGACAATCTGCATGCCGGCGTTGTTGACCAGCACGTCGAGGCCGTCGAAATCGGACGCGACCGCAGCGCACATGCGCCGCACCTGCTCTGCGTTGGAGACATTACACTCGATGAAAGTGGCGCTGCCGCCGGCCTCCTCGGTCGCCGAGACAGTGGCGCGCCCGTTCGGCGCGTTGCGGTCGGCCACGATCACGGTTGCGCCTTCTTTAGCGAAGAGCAAAGCGGTGGCGCGGCCGATGCCCGCGCCACCGCCCGTGACAAGGACGTGCTTGTCTTGGAAACGCACCAACTACTCCTTCACGCCTTGTTCTTCGAGGATGCGGTTGATCTCGTCATTCGCATCCAGCAGGGCCTGCTCGGGATCAGCGCCCCCAGCCGCTACCTGGGACCAGGTGTCGCCCAGGACACCCAGGATGGCCCCGGCGCCCGGAACGTTGGGCGCGGCCTTGCCCGTCACTTCCCAGGCTTCCGACATCACCGGCAACAGCTCCGGCATCGCCGGATGTACCTGCAGGACATTTGGGTCCTCGAGGATCGACTTGCGCGCGAAGAGGATGCCGTGCTCAGTAGCGAAACGGCGGGCCGTCTCCTTGCTCGTGATCCACTTCATGAACTCCCACGTCGCCTCTTTGTTTTTACTATGGGCGTTCATCGCGATCAGGCCGCCCGCCAGGTTCGACTGGCCGGCCACATAGCCGCGCCCGTTCTCCGGGTAGTAGGGCATCAGCGCGGCGCCGAAGCGGCCCGGCTCACCCGTCTCGTTCGGGTCCCACAGCTTCTGCACCCACGAATCGAGGAATTCGCCCATCGCCATCCTGCCGTCGAGCGCCCACGTGAAGTGGTCATAGAACTCCATCGCGTGCACCGCGTCCGGCATGTACTGGTTCAGTTCAAGGCCGAACTTCCAGGATTCGAGGCAGCGGGGGTCGTCGAGAGAGGCGTTGAAGTTTTCGTCGTACGTCTCGCAGCCGAAGGTCCAGGCCAGCATCTGTCCGCCCCACGTGGCTGCGGGAAAGCCCTGTTTCTGCGGCGAAATGTGGCCCCACAGGTCGATTTCACCATCGCCGTCGGTGTCGCGCGTGAAGAACTCCGCCATGTCCAACCACTCCTGCGTGGTCTTTGGCGGCGCCAGGTCGTAACCGTACTTCTCTTTGAAAGCGGCCTGCTCGTCCGGGTCCTCGAAGAGCTGCCTGTCATAGACAAGGATACGCGTGGTCACATTGAGAGGCAGCCCCCAGACCTGATCGGGAAAGAGCCCCACCATGGTGTGCGTACCCCACACAGAGGAAATGAAATCATCGACGTCGATTTCGTCGCGATCGCGCTCGATCAGGTCGTTGACCGGCTCCAGCCAGCCGGCGGCAGTGTGATCGGGGATCCAACTGGGCGACTCGCGGAAGACATCGTAGAACCCGGTCTCGGCCTGGAATTCCGAGACCATCTTCTGCAGCATCGCGCCGCCTGGCAGCAGATCGACCGCAACGCGGATGCCGGTCTCCTTGTAGAACTCATTCACCATGTCTGGAATGACCCAGCTGACCGGCTCGTACGGGGCCAGCATGCGCAGCACCGTGCCCTCATAAGGCTTCGGCTTGTCCCCGGCCTCGGCTGGCATCTCCTCCCCGCCGGCCGCCGCCTTTGCGGCTTCGGCTTCTGCCAGTGCCGCCTCTGCCGTAGCCTGCGCGGCCGCGACTTCAGCCCTGGCCTCCTCAAGCGCCGCGCTGTCCTGGGTCGGCGGCGCGCACTGGGTGGCTACGAGGGCGAGAATCACCCCCAGAATGACGAGTTTCCACAGATTTTTCGCCTTCATGGTCAGGTTCCCCTCCTTGTCTCTGATTCTTGTCCGAATCGACTGAAGCAGTGCAAAAACCTGTTCGCCGTGTATCACCTCCTTTCCGTCCGGTCCATCTGCAGGGTTTTCCAAACGTTGCCGCTGCACCTTTGCCGGCGAAGTATACTACGCCTGCCAGGGAGCCGTCTACAGGTCAAAATCCACCCAGCGCGCCTCCGGCAAGGCGCTTACGCGGGTGCAGTCCAAAATGGGACACAGATTCCAATACCTCGGGTTGCAACGATTTCATGGCCGGTCCGCTCTCCATTCCCTGGCAAAGTGGAGGAAAACGCATTCCTGATTCCCTTTGGGCGGTCGGGCCTGCGGCCCTCCCTTGTGCGGGGGGACTCCCCCCGCAACGCCCCCCTGATGTACGCCCCGCGCCGAGTGTGGCGCCAATGCAGCCCTGTGCCGCCCGCGGCCCAACGCGCCGCCCCCAATTCAGCGAACGCCGCGTCCACGGTAGGGGCAGGCCTTGTGCCTGCCCTGTGCCTCTCCCCAAAACCGGTAAACACTTCCTTCCACCTTTGGTATGAAGTCCCCGCCAGACGATTCCCACCCCAATGGAGGGCTGCACCCCATACGCGCCCCGGTTGACAGCGGGCGGCGTTTTCACTACCATGCAGGCAATTTGGTAACGGGATGCCCGACCCTCGCCGCGAACCGGCGCCACACGAGGAGGCAAACGATGCCTGCGTACGAGCTTTCCAATCAGGTTGCCATCGTCAGCGGCGCCGGTCAGGGAATGGGGCGCGCCATCGCCCATCGCCTGGCGGATGAAGGCGCCAGCGTTGTCGCGGCCGACATCAACCTCGAGTCCGCCGCCCGCGTTGCCGCCGAGATCGAGGCGCAGGGCGGCGCCGCCCTCGCCCTGGAGGTCGACGTCACCAGCCGCACCAATACCGAGCGCATGGTCAGCGAAGGCGCCGGCAAGTTCGGCCGCCTCGACATCATGGTCAACAACGCCGGCGTCCTGGCCGTCACCCCCGTGCTGGAGCTGGACGACAAAGCCTGGGACTGGCAGATGAACGTCAACGCAAAAGGCGTGCTCTACTGCTCACAGGCCGCCGCCCGCCGCATGATCGACCAGGGCGAAGGCGGGCGCATCATCACCATCGCCTCCACCGCCGGTAAGATTCCGGCCGGCAAAGACGCCCCCATCGCCGGATACGTCGCCAGCAAACACGCCGCCGTCGGGCTGACCAAGCAGATGGCGCTCGAGCTGGCCCGCTACAACATTCTGGTGAACTGTGTATTCCCCGGTATCGTCGAATCCGAGATGCTCGACTTCATTCACGCCGAGATCGCCCGTCTCGAAGGCAAGCCGCAGCACGAAGTCCGCGAGCGCGCGCGCGAATCGGTCCCGCTCGGCTACTTTCAGTCGCCGCAGAAGGTCGCCAATATGGTCGCCTTCCTCTGCTCCACCGACGCCGACTATTCCGTCGGCTCGGTCTTCGACGTAACCGGTGGCGCCTTTCCCTACTACTGAGTTCTTGGGCCTGCGGCACCGCTCCTGCTGGTTTCAGGCGGCGTCCTATGCACCGAAACGCCGCCGTCTGGACGCAAAAATAGCGATTTGGAAATACCACTTTTGTGGGGTAAGATGCATCGTCACAGGTGCCCACATTCACGCAAAAACTACTTGTGGTTCGCTGCCATTCGCCAGCGGTCGATCCAGCCGCCGGCCACTAACCACCAACCTCTGACCACCCCAGTTCGAAAGGAGCGCTGTAACTCCAATGGCGAATGGTGATATGTTCGACCTCACAGGACGGAATGCGCTCGTCACCGGCGGGGGCCGCGGGCTGGGCAAGGCGATGGCCACAGGGTTGGCGCAATATGGGGCCAATATCGCCATCGTCGATATCGACATGGAGACGGCGCAAAGCACTGCCGAGGAGCTCAAGGCCCTGGGCGTGCAAACGGTGGCCATGCAAGGTGACGTCCGCAGCGAGGAGGACGCGCAGCGGACGGTCAACGCGACCGTCGAGGCCCTGGGCAGTCTCGATATTCTGCTCAACAACGCCGGCATTGCGACCGTGGAACCGGCGGAAACGCTCCCCCTGGATAGCTTTCAGTATGTCTTCGATGTCGATGTGAAAGGGGTGTTTCTCTTCGCCAAGGCCGCATTCGGCCCGATGTCGCGCCAGGGGCGCGGCAACATCATCAACATCGCCAGCATGGCCGGCATCAGCGCCCCCAATCCGCAGAAGCATACGCACTACAATTCGGCCAAGGCCGCGGTTATCATGATGACCAAGTCGCTGGCGTCGGAATGGGCCGGGCACGGCATCCGCGTCAATGCGCTGGCGCCGGGCTACATGATCACGCCGCCGGTGATCAAGATGCGCGCCGAGGACCCCGAAATGTGGGCGCACTGGATGACCAGGGTGCCGATGGGCCGCGCCGGCGAACCGCCCGAGCTGCAGGGTGCGGTCGTCTACCTGGCATCCGACGCCTCCAGCTATATGACCGGCAACATCATGGTCATTGACGGCGGCTATACCTGCTGGTAAATTGTGCAAAACGCGGCCGCTCAGGGCAGCTGTGCCGTCTGCACGCCTGGGTGAAAGGAGCCCCACGACAAAAGACTGTCCGCTTGTTCGCAGCGTGCTCGGCGCCCCGCGGGTCGCTGATCGCGTCAACAGAAATGGTTCCGGACAGGGTTGTACTCTGTCGAGTCAGTAGGCCGAGATTCCAAGAGTTTGCTCGTTCGATCGTCGGTTTAAGCGGCTAATCGTTGCCAACGTTTTCGTGCAGCACTCACCAAATCAAGGAGGATCAGAGCAATGACTCAGACCAAAGGACGGTATCTCGTGTGTGGGCTCCTGGCATTCGTCCTTCTACTGGGCGCCTGCCAGCCTGCCGCAGCGCCCGCCTCGGACGGCGAAATGGCCGCCGAGAAGAAGACCTTCACCTACGCCGCCATCAGAGAGTGGCGCACCATGGAGGCGTTCAATGCCTATGACGAGGTACAGTCGCCCGGCCTGCGCAATGTAATCGAAGTGCTGTTGGACCGCGATCCTGTCTCGAACGAGCTGGTCCCCGAACTTGCCACCTCCTTCGAGCAGCTCGATGAGCTCACATGGGCCTTCACAATTCGCGAAGGCGTCAGCTTCCACGATGGCTCGCCCCTGAACGCCGAGGCCGTCGCCTACGCCGTCAACCATCAGTGGAGCGAGGAGAACGCCTTCCAGGTGCGCGGCTTTATGGGGCCGCAGATCACGGCCGAGGCCGTCGACGAATTCACCGTCCACGTGATGACCGCCTCCCCCGATCCGATCCTCCCCAACCGCATGCACCTTCAGGGCATCTCATCGATGAAGCAGCTTCTCGAGGAGCCCGACCAGTATGCGCTCGTTCCCATCGGCACCGGCCCGTATAAGTTCAAGGATTTCATCGCCGGCGACGCGCTGATCCTCGAAGCCAATCACGACTGGTGGGGGCTCGACCCTGACCAGGGCGCGCGCGGGGCGATCAACTTCGACGAGGTTGTCTTTCTTTATCGCCCCGAGGACGCCGTCCGGCTGGCGCAGGTGAAGACCGGTGAGGTCGACATCGCTCAGTGGATTTCGGCCGAGAGCTGCCTGGAGGCTGAAGCCACCGAGGGTATCGGCTGCCGCAGTGAGGTCAGCGTCGAAACCCTGTTTATGCGCATGGACCTCGAACCCCCGCGCGAAGGCACCGCCTTCGGCGACCAGCGGGTCAGGCTGGCATTCCAGCTGGGGGTCGACTACGATACCATTCTCGACACGATTTTGGGCGGCCAGGCGACCATTGCCCGTCAGATGGTCGGCCCCTCCGCCACCGGGCACAACGAGAGCATCGAGCCGTACGGCTATGATCCGGAGCGCGCCAAGCAGCTTCTGGACGAGGCCGCGGCTGACGGCGTGCCCGTCTATGAGACCGAGTTCGTCAACGTCAGTCTGATCGGCTGGTTTTCACGCAGCGAAGAACTGCACCAGGCCGTCAACGGCTACTTGCTGGAGCTCGGTCTCAATGTCGTGCTCGAGGTGTCCGAACTGGAACCCTTCATTGAGAAGGTCGGCAAGCGGCCCCCGCCAGGACGCGGCCGCTACTTCTTCGTAGGGCCGCACGGCAATGAGCTGTACGACTACGCCCTCTCACTCAAGGGCCATCTCTCCTGCGAAAGCCCGTTCGCGACCGGCTGCTTCCCTGAGTTGGATGTGATGCGCGAAGCCGCCGAACCGCTGATCGGCGCAGAGCGCGACCAGGCCCTGCAGGATATCGCCCAGTATGTCCATGATCAGGTCTATTCCGGCGCGGTCGCGCACCTGGACCTCTCCTATGCTGTCAGCGATTGCCTGAACTGGGTCGTTCCGCTAGGCCATCGCGCGCTGGCGAAGGACATGGACAATACCTGCGACTGAGAGCCGCGTACGACAAACTCAGAATTGGAAAAAGTTGTACTGCAAAATGTGGAAGCCGTTCGCTCGGATCTTCTGACTTCGGGGTGAGCGGCCTCCACTGTCCACCGATCGTCAAGAGAGGAGTGAGAAAGAGGCAACAGGCAGTTCTCTCTCCTCTCTCCTCTTCCTTCTCTCCTGATTTGTAAGGAGTGTCTGAATGGCCCGCTACGTGGCACGTCGACTGGTCCAGTCGCTCTTCGTCCTCGTGATTGTCCTGACCCTCGTCTTCTTTGCAGGACGCGTCATCGGCAATCCGGCCGTCCTGATCCTGGGCCCGGAAGCGCGCGCCGATGATGTCAAAACGCTGGAGAAGCGCTTCGGCTACGACCAGCCGCCCCTCGTCCAGTTCGGGCGCTATGCACGCGGCGTCCTCTCCGGCGATTTCGGCAACTCATGGTGGCAGCTCAGACCGGCGCTGCCGATGGCGTTGGAACGGCTGCCCGCCACCCTCAAGCTCGCCGGCGTGACGATGCTGTTCGCGCTGCCGCTGGCCATGCTGCTGGGCTCGCTGGCCGCCTGGAGGCCCGGTTCACCCGTGGACAAAGCCGTCAACGTCATCTCTCTGACCGGCGCCTCCGCCGTCGACTTCTGGATTGGGCTGATGCTGATCCTCCTCTTCGCCGTTCAGCTGCGATTGCTGCCAACGTCCGGCTCCGGCTCGCTGAAGTTCATTATCCTGCCTGCCCTGACCCTGTCGCTCAGGCCGCTTGGCCGGGTTGCACAGGTAACGCGCAGCGCCATGCTCGATCAGTTGAGCAAGCCATACATAAAGACCGCGCGCGCCAAGGGTTTCAGAGAGCGTAAGATCGTCCTGGGCCAGGCGCTCAAGAACGCATTCATTCCGATTATCACCCTGTCCGGCGACGAAGCAATCTCCACGCTCAACGGCGCGGTCGTGGTCGAGACCGTTTTCGCCTGGCCCGGCCTGGGCCTTCTCATCGTCTCGGCCGTGACAAATCGCGACCTGCCGCTCATCGAGGCGTTGGTCTTTGTCGTGGCGGTCATGATTATCGTGACCAATCTATTGGTTGACCTTACCTACTCCTACCTGGACCCGAAGGTGCGCTTCGGCTAAAGAAGGATACGAGTGACAGCTTCGAATCAGATGACCGCCGGCGACGGCCCCGCGGTGCCAGACCCACTTGAAGCTGCGCGCGGCATAACCGCGCGCAAGCTGCTGCGCGCGCTCTGGCGCGACAAGCTGATGCTCTTCCCGCTCATCTTCCTTGCTGCGCTCTTCGTGGCTGCAGTGGGAGCCGACTTTCTCGCGCCCCACGATCCCCTCGACCAGAATCTGCGCTCGCGCAACCTGCCGCCGATGTCCATGTCCGCCGCCGAGGCAGAAGGTTTTCGATACATCCTCGGCGCTGATCCGCTCGGCCGCGACCTGCTCAGCCGCTTAATACACGGCGCGCGCGTTTCGCTCGCGGTCGGCCTTGCCAGCGTTCTGGCCTCGGGCACGCTCGGCGTCCTGCTGGGCCTGATGGCCGGCTACCATCGCGGCTGGCTTGACGACCTTGTCATGCGCGGCGTCGACGTTCTCATGGGCATTCCCGGTCTGCTCCTGGCGCTCTTCATCCTCTTCCTCGTCGGCACCGGCTTCTGGAACCTGGTCATCGTCTTTGCACTGACGCGCTGGATGATCTACGCGCGCGTGACCCGCGGCCTCACGCTTTCGTTTCGCGAGCAGCCCTTCGTCGAGGGCGCGCAGACGATCGGCTGCAGCGACAGCCGCATCATTTTCCACCACATCCTGCCCAATCTGGCATCGCCGATCCTGGTGCTGGCGACACTCGAAGTCGCAATCGTGATCCTCGCCGAGGCCGGCCTGAGTTTCTTGGGCATGGGAATCCAGCCGCCCGCACCCACCTGGGGCCGCATGGTCGCCGAGGGCCGCGACTACATTACCAGCGCACCGTGGCTGATCACTTTTCCCGGCCTCGCCATTCTGCTGACGGCCCTTTCGCTCAATCTCTCCTCGGCCTGGCTGCGCATGGTCAGCGATCCCGTGCAGCGCTGGCGCTGGTTCGCCAGTCCGCCTGAGCCGGGCCGCGCAACCGACGCGCAGATTGCCCCTGTGTACAGTGGCAGCATCGAAATGTCCGAACCGGCGCACACGTCCGCCGCCAACGGCCATCATCTGCTCGAAGTGAACGACCTGCGCGTCAACTTCCGCACACCCGAAGGCATGCTCAACGCCGTGAATGGAATCAGCTACACGCTGGACCGGGGTCAAACGCTCGCCATTCTGGGCGAGTCGGGCTCGGGCAAGACGGTGAGCGCTGAAGCCGTCATCGGTATTCTCGACAGCCCGCCCGCCTTCGTGACCGGCGGCTCGGTCCACTTCGACGGCGTCGACCTGCTTCAGGTCAAACCGGCGCGGCGCCGGCGCCTCTGCGGCGAGAGGATCGCAATGATCTTCCAGGACCCATTGAGCGCATTGAACCCGGCCTACACGGTCGGCTCACAGATCGCCGCCATGTTCCAGGAGCATCGCGGAACATCCAAGCGTGAAGCCACCGCCAAGGCCATCGAACTGATGGACCGCGTGCGCATTCCATCCGCGCCCGAACGTGTGAACGACTACCCGCACCAGTTCTCCGGCGGTATGCGCCAGCGCGTGATGATCGCCTCCGCCATTGCTTTGGACCCCGATCTGCTCATCGCCGACGAGCCCACGACCGCTCTGGACGTTACGATCCAGGCCCAGATTATGGAGCTGCTGGCCGAGCTTCAGGAGGAGACGGGCATGGGTCTGATCCTCATCACCCACGATCTGGGCGTCGTCGCCGACGTTGCCGATAAGGTGGCCGTGATGTATGCTGGCCAAATTGTTGAGACCGGCCCGATCGAAGAAATCTACACCCGTCCGGCTCACCCCTACACAAAGGGGCTCTTGGAATCCGTGCCGCGCGTCGATGAAAAGATGGAGTCTCTGCAGCAGATTAGCGGCGCGCCGCCCAATCTGCGCTTAATCCCGTCGGGCTGTCCCTTCCATCCGCGCTGCGCCTACGTGATCGACCGCTGCTCGGACGAACCGCCGCCGCTTTACGAAGTATCGCAGGAGCGTAGCGCCGCCTGCCACCGTTTCGAGGACCTCTTGCATGCCAACTGACAGCACCGCGGCGGCCCCCGGCTCTCTGGAGGAGCCAGAGCAGCCAGAGCAGCCTCTGCTCGTCGTCAAGGATCTGGTAAAACACTATCCCACCGAGCGGAAGGGCTTTCTGCGCGCCGGGCGGGGAACGATCAAGGCGGTGGACGGCGTAAGCTTCAACCTGCACCCCGGCGAAACGCTAGGGCTTGTCGGCGAGACCGGCTGCGGCAAGTCCACCATTGCCAGGACACTGATGCGCCTGGAGGAACCGACAGGCGGCGCCGCCTATTTCAAAGGCCGCGATCTCTTCACCCTGTCGAAAGCCGCTGTGCAGGCCCTGCGCCGCGAGATTCAGATGGTCTTCCAGGACCCTTTCGCATCGCTGAATCCGCGCATGGAGGTGGGCCAGATCATCGCCGAGCCCTGGGTCGTGCATCCGGGCATCGTACCCAAGGAAGAACAGGGCGAGAGAGTCCGCGCGCTGCTCGAGCGCGTCGGGCTGCTGCCAACCGACGCCCGCCGCTATCCCCACGAGTTTTCCGGCGGCCAGCGCCAGCGCATCGGCATCGCCCGCGCCCTCGCCCTGCAGCCCGAGTTGATCATCTGCGACGAGCCGGTCTCCGCGCTCGACGTTTCCGTGCAGGCCCAGGTCATCAATCTGCTGGCCGAACTCCAGGCCGACCTGGGACTCTCCTACATTTTCATCGCCCACGATCTGGCAGTTGTACGGCAGATCTCCGACCGCGTCGCAGTCATGCACCTGGGCCGCATCGTCGAGGTCGGCGGCGAGGAAGAGATCTACGTGCGGCCAACGCACCCCTATACCCAGGCCCTGCTCTCGGCCGTTCCGGTGCCCAATCCGGTCGGCCGCAAAGAGAGGCAGCGCATCGTGCTCGAGGGTGAGCTGCCGAGTCCGGTGGACCCACCGTCGGGTTGCACGTTTCGCACCCGCTGCTGGAAGGCCGAGGCGGTCTGCAGCCAGGACCGGCCGCAACTGGTCGATCGCTTTGACCATGGCCATCCGAGCGCCTGCCACTTTGCCGAGTTGCAGGCGGCGCCGGCCGCGGGCATCGCCTGACACAAACGCCGGCCGCCCCGCCGTTCACGGTCGCTTGTTTCGAGGGAGGAGATGTAGGTGAAAATCGGCGCCCTGCTCTGGGCGCAGCAGACCGAATGGCCGGCCCTGCGCAGCGCCGCAGTCGCGGCCGACCGGGCCGGATTCGACTCTCTCTGGGTATCTGACCATCTCATCTGCCCGGTTGGCCCGTGGCGCAATCCGATCTACGAAGCCTGGGCGACAGTCGCCGGCCTCGGCGCGCTGACCGAACGCGCGACCATCGGCACGCTGGTCGGCGCGATCACCTTCCGCAACCCCGGCCTGGTGGCGAAACTGGCTACGACGGTTGACCACATCACCGCCGGGCGGGCCGTGCTCGGTCTGGGCGGGGCCTGGCATGAGCACGAGCACCATATGTTCGGAATCGACTTCGCCGCCGGCGCCGGCGAGCGGCTGGACCGGCTCCACGAAGCCGTACCACTGATTCGCCGCCTGCTCGACGGCGAGAAAGTGACCCACAGCGGCCGCTATTACAATATGCAGGCGGCGGAGCAGTTCCCGCGGCCGCTGCAAAAACGGGTGCCCATTCTGATTGGGGGCCAGGGCCGGCGCAAGACGTTGCGCACAGTCGCAATGTACGCCGATATGTGGCACACTCAGCTCGGCTCGCTCGAGCAGATCCAGGCCAGCGACGCTGTCCTGCGTGCCCATTGCGAGGCCGTAGGGCGGGATCCGGACACCATTGAGCGTTTGGCGAGCAAGTGGGTTACAATTCGGGACGATCCCGGCGTGGCGCAGCGCGAGCTGGAGGCCTCGTTACGCCATCACGGTCTGGAGAGCTACGAACCGTCTATCCTGGCCGCGGGACCGCCTGACACGGTTGCCCGGGCATTTCGGGCGCACGCCGATATCGGGTTCAAGCACATTCTGCTCAGCCTGCGCGCGCCATTCGACCACGAAACAATCGAGCGGATGCCCGAAGTCCGGCGTCTGCTTGCCCAGTCTGACAGCGCTTCCAATCAAAGCGGCCCACAGTAGGCTGCTTAAACCGCAAGATCATTCATCAATCGGTCATCGACCCAACATTCAACTCGAAAGGAGAAGATTGCCATGGCAGACGGCATGAGGTATGTGTTCAAGGTAACCGACGTTCCCCTGATCCAGTCGCCCGACGGCACGATGCGCGACAGCGTCATGATCACGGAAGACACCTGCGGATCGGACCAGTACACCGCAGGCCTCTTCTGGGTACGACCAGGCACGCACGGCCACTCCGATGTGCATCCGGCACAGGATGAAGTCTACTACATCATCTCGGGGCGAGGCGTACTGCACATGGAGGGCGTCGAGCACCGCATGGAGGCCGGCGACGTCGTCTTCGTGCCCAAAGGCCACGAGCACTCCGTATCCAACGACGGCGATGAGGTGCTCAGTCTCTTCTGGGCGATCGGCGCCGGTTGGAGTACGCTGCCCGAAATCCGGGACGAGCTCGCCACCTGGGGAGCGATCCAGCCCGACAGCGCCTGGTAGGCCAACGGTGGTCGGTGACAAGTGAAGCCTGGCGGGTTACGCGCCACCGGCCCCTAGCCACTGGAACTGTGAGATGGTCCGATTCTGCATCTTCGGCGCCGGCCAGATGGGGAAACGCCACGCCCGTACGCTGGCGGAGCATCCCAGGGCGGCGATCCACAGCGTCTGCGACCTTCTGCCGCACGCCGCCGACGAACTGGCCGCGCAGTACGGCGCCTTGGCCGTGCACAAAAGCGACAGCGCCCTGGCCGACCCGTCGGTCGACGCGGTCGTCATCACGACGCCGGCCAGCTCCCACGCGCAGCTGGTGGTCGCAGCTGCGCGCGCGGGCAAGGCGGTATTCTGCGAAAAACCGCTGGCCGAGGACATCCCCGGCGCCCGCGCCGCGGTCGAAGAGGTCAGGAGGGCCGGCGTGCCCAGCTTCATGGGCTTCATGAAGCGTTTCGAGCCCGGCCATCTGGCGCTGATCCAGGCTGTTAAGGCCGGCGAGGTCGGCGATGTCGAACTGGTCATGCTCACCAACCGCGATCCAAAGGTAACCCTGCTCGAACTCAGCCGCGAGACCTACAAGACCGCGCCCTACACGCTGCTGCGCGAATCGACCGTGCATGACTTCGACCTGGCACGCGCTCTGCTCGACGACGAGCCCGTGGAAGTCTACGTCGCGGCTTCATGTCTGGTCGAACCGGAGCTGGCCGAGTTGGGCGAGGTCGACACCGCGTTGACGACGCTCAAGACCGCTCGCGGCGCGCTCTGCAACATCAACAACATCTGGCACACGACCTACGGCTACGACCAGCGGCTCGAAGTGCATGGCGCCAAGGGGATGCTGCGCGCCGAGAACCGCCCCGAAACCAGCCTCGTCCGCTATTCTGCTGCAGGCGCGCTGCACGACAGGCTGCTCTCCGGTCCCCCCGACGGTTCGCAGTTCTACTTCCACAAATACGCCGAGGCCTATCCGAGCGAGATGAACCACTTCGTCGAGTCGCTCGAGACCGGCCGCACGCCCATGGTCAGCGTCGAGGACGGCTATCGTTCGCAGCTTCTCGTCGAGGCCGCGGTCGAATCTCTGAAGACGAACCGCCCCGTTCAGGTGGCGGAGTAGTCGGTAGCGGTCGGCGGCCGCATTTCGTACCGGCCGCGAACCGTGCACTATCAACCACACTTTTCACACGGAGGTCAGGAGATGGATGCCAAAAAGCCCAAATTATTCATTTTCGCGGTAGCCATTTTCGCGATTCTGTTGGCCGGTTGCCAGCCGATAACCGCGGAACCAATGATGATGGAATCCGAGAGTATGTTGCCGCTGGCAAAGGTGCGCTACGGCCTGCCCGGCGCGCTGACACACTTCGACCCGGCCCTGCCCGGCGAGACCTCGGAAGGCTCGACCATCAAGCTGATCAGCGGGCAGCTGCTCCGCTTCGATCAGTACGGTGTGCCGCAGCCCGACCTGGCCGAGTCGATGGATGTTTCCGATGACGGCCTCGTCTATACCTTCACTCTGCGCGAAAATCTGATGTACTCGGACGGCACGCCCGTCACGGTTGAGGACATCGTCTTCACCTGGGAGCGCATCAAGGACGCGCCGCCCACCGATCAGGGCCCGATCGCCAATGTCGTCAGCGTAGAGGCGACCGATGACCGCACCGTCGTTTGGACGCTGAGCCTGCCCGAACCGTCGCTGCCCTTCTGGTTTGGCCGCACCGGCTTCTCCGTCCATCCCCAGGCGCAGGTCGAGGCCGACCCGGATGGCTACTTCCGCAACCCGGTCAGCGCCGGCCCCTACTATGTCGCCTCGGGCGAGCCCGGCGACCCGGTCGTAACGCTGAGGGAGAACCCCCACTATCAGCTCGGCCCGATGGCCGTTCAGGAGCTTGAGCTGCACTGGGTGCCCGATCCGACCTCGCGCTCGCTGCTGCTGGCCACCGGCCAATTGGACTACGTCTACGAGCTGCCGCCGCAGGCGCGCGCCACCTTCCCGCCGGATGTCGAGACCTTCGTCGTGGCGCTGGGCGGCGTCTTCCACCTGAGCATCAACCAGCAGCTTGCCGACGACCACTGCCTCTCAAATCGCGATGTGCGCGAGGCGATTTCGCTGGCCCTCGACCGCTCCGAGATCAATGAGCGCGCCCTTCTGGGCGTCTCTCCGCCGGTCATAGGCTACTTCTACACCGGCCAGCCGCTCGACGTCGGCATTCTGCCCAACGGCGGCGCGCAGGACCTCGAAGCGGCCAAGGCGCTCATGGCGGACACGCCCTGGGCGGACGGCGGCTGCTCCTTCACGGTGACGACCTATGGTCCGCGGCCCGGTTATGTCGAGAGCATCCTGGTCTTCGCCGAACAGCTCAAAGAGCTCAACATGGAGGTGACCGCGGACGGCCAGGAGGTCGGCATCGCCCTGGACATCATGGCCAATTCGCCCGACTACAATGCCGGCTGGGCCGTTACCGGCAACAACGGCGGTCCGCCCGAGAGCTATCTGCGCAACCAGTTCCTCGACGGTTTCTGGGCGCAGCGGTCGCGCATCGACGACGACGAGATGAAGCGGCTATTCGACGAGTTGACCAATACGGTCGAACAGGATGCCCGCGACGAGCTGATCCGCCAGATCCAGTACCGCGGCTACGAAGTGCAGTCAATCATCCCCTGCTGTGAACGCTCGGTGATGGGCGGCAGCCGCATCGGCCAGAATATCGTCAGGACCGTAACCGGCGCCTCGCACTTCATCGTCGTGCCGATAGCGGACGTAGAAGAGTAAGTCGTACAAGAGCAATCCGAGAATGGCGGCGAATGGCCGTCCCACCAGGCCATTCGCCGCACAGCAGCAAGTGAGGGATAGAGCGTGAGGAGTGAGAGGGCGACCGCGCGGAGCGGGAACCGGGACCTTGAGCGCGATCAGGACCGCCAGCCATCCCAATCCGGCGATGGTGGGCACGCGAACATTCCCCCTCCCACTTCTCACTTCTCCTCATTCTCTCCTCGCTTCTACGCAGGGACGCTGCGCCTGCTCCGCCATCCTGTAACTCGGCGGCTGGCGCAGGCCGTCCTTGTCGCTTTCCTGTTGATGGTCTTCGCCTTCCTCCTGGTCCGTCTCATCCCCGGCGATCCGGCCATGATCCTGCTGGGCGACGTCGCCACCGAGGAGGATCTGATCGCCTACCGCAAGCTGCTCGGGATCGACGGTCCGCTTCACAGCCAGTTCGGGCGCTACATCTCAAATGTGGCGCGCGGCGATTTCGGCCTCTCGATCCGTTCGCGCGAACCGGTCCTCTCCATCATCGGCAAGCGGCTGCCGGTGTCACTGTGGCTGACGGCGACAACGATCTTCATGACTGTTGTGCTGGCGCTGCCATTGGGCGTGGCCGCCGCGCTCTACCGCCGTACCTGGTTCGGGCACGTTTTCCAGATCGTCGCCTCCGTCTTCGTGGCGACTCCCGTCTTCTTTTCAGGTCTGCTTCTTATCCTGCTGTTCGCAGTCCAGGTCAGCCTGGCGCCCATTGCAGGGTACTATCCCGGATTCCCCGCCAATCTCTACTCGCTGTGGCTGCCCGCGCTCACAATCAACTGTGTGCTCGTTCCGGTCCTGGCGCGCATTCTGCAATCTTCGATCATCGAGACCAGCTCTGAGGAGTTCGTTGAGGCGGCCATCATTCGCGGCACACAGGGTTGGCGCTTCTACTGGCGCTATCTGCTGCGGCCCTCGCTCGCGCCCACAATCGCCGCGCTGGGCTACTTCGCCGCCACCGTCGTCAGCTATGCGGTCATCATTGAAATCATCTTTAATCTGCCTGGAGTCGGCATGACGCTCGTCGACGCCGTGCGCAACCGCGATTACCCGCTCGTCCAGGGAATCGTATTTCTGAGCGGCCTGCTGGTGGTCGGATTGACATTTACCGCCGACCTGGTCAACGGCTGGCTTGACCCGCGGGCGAAGATGCGATGACGATAGAGAGCGGTGCGCCTTCACGGTCTCTGCGCGACACCCTTGTATCCCCCGCCGGCCGCCTGCGCTTGCTTGGGTTGGGCCGCATCTGGCAACAACTCAACGCTGAGGCCCGCTGGGGCGTCGTCATCCTGGCGTTGATCCTCTTGCTCAGCGTTTTTGTGCCCCTGTTGAGCCCCAGCGATCCCTACGAATTTGTCGACCTGCCCCTGCAGCCCCCCGGCGCGACCTATCCCTTCGGCACCGATCATCTGGGCCGCGACCTGCTGGTGCGCGTCTTCGCAGCTGCGCGGCTGGACATCCTCCTGGCGATTCTGGGCGTCAGCGTGCCCATCGTAATCGGCACCTTCATCGGCACGCTCGCCGGCACGACGCGCAACCGCATCGCCGAAACCCTGTGGGACGGCCTCGTCAACGCCTTGACGGCGTTCCCCGAGATCATCCTTGTGCTCGGCATCGTCGCGATGGTGGAGGGCGGCGTTCGCGGCCTCTTGATCGCCATCTGGATATCGCGTTGGGCACAGTACGCGCGCATCGCCCGCGCCAAGTCGCTGGCCCTGCGCGAGGCCGAGTTCGTCCAGACCGCGCACGTGCTCGGCTATTCGCAGCTGCGCATCCTCGTCCGCCACATCATGCCTAACGTCTTTTCGGAGGCGCTGGCCTACGCCTTGAGCGACTTCATCTTCATCATCGTGATCATCGGCGGGTTGTCTTTCCTGGGTCTGGGCGTACGTCCGCCCACGCCGGAGTGGGGCGCGATGCTGGCCGAGGGCCGGCTCTATCTGCGCACCGAACCGTGGCTGATCCTGTTCCCCGGCTTCTTCCTCTCGCTGACGGCCATCGGCGTTGCCCTGCTGGCGCGCGGCCTGGAGCAGATCAGCAAGGGCGAAGAAGGGTAATCATCCCAAAGGGAGTATGAGATAAAGCGGCTTCTCGAAGTGCAAGATCTCTGCATCGGTTTTCGCAAACGCGGCGGTCGAATGCTGCCCGTCGTCGACGCGGCCAACCTCAGCCTCGACCGCAGGCAGGCCGTCGGCATCGTCGGCGAGTCCGGTTCCGGCAAGACGATGCTGTGCCGGGCGCTGATCGGCACGCTTGCCCGCCACGGCGCCGAGATCACCGCCGGAACAGTCAGATTCGGCGGCCTCGACCTGGCCGCCGCGTCGGAGCGCGTCTGGCGCGGCATACGCGGCCGCGAAATCGGCTACATCCCGCAGAGCTCGCTGGCCGGGCTCAACCCGGTCTTGACCGTCGAGACCCAACTGGTCGAGTCCATAAGTGCGATGGGAACGCTGAGCCGGCGCCAGGCCAGGGACAAGGCGGTCGAGCTGCTCGAAAGAGTCCGTATTCCCAGGGCGCCGCAGGTGCTCAAGGCCCGCGGGCACCAGCTCTCCGGCGGCATGCGTCAGCGCGTGATGATCGCCGCGGCGATCGCCCAGTCCCCCAAGCTCCTGATCGCCGATGAACCGACCACCGCCCTCGACGTGACCATTCAGCGCGAGATTTTGAGCCTGATCACCCAGCTTCGCCATGAACTCAACATGGCGCTGGTCCTCGTCTCCCACGACCTGGCCGTGATCGAAGACGTGTGTGACGACGTAATGGTGATGTACGCCGGCGCCTCGGTCGAATCCGGCCCCGTCGCCGCCCTGTCGAAAACGCCTCGCCATCCCTACACACGGGCGCTGCGTGTCTCGCGCGTCGACCGCGCCTTGCCGGGCCAGGACCTGGATGCCATCCCCGGGGATGCCGCCTCGGTCGGCTCGTGGCCGGCGGGATGTAGGTTCTGGCCGCGCTGTTCGCACGCCGACGAAGAATGCCGCCGCGGCTCTCAACCGGCGCTCATGCCGATAGGTCGGCAGCTTTCCGCCTGCATTCACGCCGAGCGGTTGGTCGTTGGTGAACAGCTGCCGGCCGTTGCCAACCAGGAAGATTCGGCGCGAAGACGAAAATGACAGAGTTGCTGCTGGAAGGGAAAGAGATCACCGTTACCTTCGGGCGCGGCGCCGAAGCGTTCGAAGCCGTGCGCGCGGCCAACGTTGCCGTATCCGGCGGCGAGGCTGTTGGCATCGTCGGCGAGAGCGGCAGCGGCAAGACGACACTGGCGCGCGTGCTTGTTGGTCTGCAGCGGCCCAGCGCCGGCGAAGTGCGGCTCGAAGGCGAACGGATCTTCAGCGCCGAAACCGAGCAGAGCATGCCGCGCAGCGAACGCTGGAAGACGCAGATGATCTTCCAGGACCCCTATTCATCGCTCAACCCGCGCATGAGGGTCTGGCAGGCGGTGGCGGAGGCGGTGCAGGTGTGGCACAATTTGCCCAAGGCCGCAGCCAGGGAGGAGGCGCTGCGGCTGCTGCAGAACATGGGCATAAGCGACGACCAGGCCCGGCAGTTCCCCAAGTCACTGTCGGGAGGGCAGCGGCAGCGGGTGAGCGTTGCGCGTGCTCTGGCCCCCGGCCCCAAAGTCTTGATCGCTGACGAGCCGACTTCCTCCATCGACCAGTCGGCACAGGCGCAGCTCCTGAATCTGCTGCGTCGCCTCCAGGCCGAACGCGGCCTGGCGATTATCTTCATCTCGCACGATCTGGGGCTGGTGCGCTATCTTACCTCGCGCGTCTACGTGATGCAGACGGGCGATATTGTCGAGACCGGAGAAACGCAAATAGTCATGGAGCAGCCGCAACATCCCTACACGCGGCTGCTCATCGATTCGATTCCAGGACGCGGAAACGGCGCCGGCTAGCCGACAGTGGTTGGCGGACAGCAGTTGACGGACAGTAGTTGGCGCAACCGCTTAACACAGAGCGTAGAGGAGGATCCATGACTTTGAACAACGATCCCTCGCTTGATCAGCTTCTGGTTTCGCCCGAGATAATCAGCGATCCATATCCCATCTACCACCGGCTGCGCGAACAGGACCCGGTGCACTGGAGTGACGCCTGGGGTTGTTGGGTGTTGACGCGCTACGACGACGTCGTTTTGGCGCTGCGCGACCATCGCCGCTTTACCAATGTGGGGCGAATCGCCGCCTTCCTCGATCAGCTGCCCGATGACGTGCGCGCACGGATCCGCCCGCTCTACGCCAATTTCACCACCGGAATGCCCAATACCGACCCGCCCGAGCACACGCGCGTCCGCAATCTGGTCAATAAAGCCTTCACCTCGCGCGTGGTGGAGGGCATGCGCCCGCGTGTCCAGCAGATCGTCGACGATCTGCTCGATGAGGCCGAGAACGATGGCGCGATTGAAGTAATCCGCGATTTCGCCTACCCGCTGCCCGCCATCGTGATCGCGGAGACGCTGGGCGTCCCGGCCGAGGACCGCGATCAGTTCAAGGAATGGTCGGACGACATCGTCGCCTTCCACGGCACCGGCCGCCCCCACGTCGAGACCATCCTCAAGAGCACCGAAGCGCTGCTCGAAACCAAGGAGTGGCTGCTCGAGCTGATCGAGGCGCGACGCCAGCAGCCCCAGGACGATCTGATCAGCGCGCTTGTGGCCGCGGAGGAACGCGGCGACGTGCTCAACGAGACCGAACTGGTCGCCACCTGCATCACGCTTCTCACAGCCGGCCACGAAACGACGACCGGCCTGATCGGCAACGGCCTGCTGGCCCTGCTGCGCAATCCCGATCAGCTGCAATTGTTGCGCGACAACCCCGATCTGATCGGGACGGCGGTCGAGGAGTTCCTGCGCTTCGACACTTCGTTCCTGCGCGCCTGGCGTCTGACCGCCGATGATGTCGAGATCGGCGGCCAGCAGGTTCCCAAGGGGCAGACTCTCTCGCTGATGTTGGGCGCGGCCAACCGCGACCCGGCCCAGTTCGAAGAGCCCGACCGTCTGGACATCACGCGCGACCCGAACCTGCACACGTCGTTCGGCTGGGGCATTCACTTCTGCGCCGGCGCACCGCTCGCCCGGCGCGAGGCCGAGATTGCATTCACTACCCTGCTGCGCCGCTTCCCACACCTGGAACTGGACGAGGCCGGCGTCGAATGGCAGCAGAACAATACATTCCACAATCTGAATAGCCTGCCGCTGATCGTTCAGTAGCAGCTCCGGGAATCGAGCGTTCGGAAAGGGGGCGGGCGCATGAAATGCTACGGTCTGACGATCAATCTGAAGGATGACGCCGACGTTATCGCGCAGTACAAGGAATACCACCGCAACGCCTGGCCGGAGGTGCTCGACAACGCCCGCCGCCTGGGCATTCTCAAGACCAGGATTTTCCTTATCGGCCGCCGCCTCTTCATGTACATCGAGACCGAGGACGATTTCGACTTTGGCCGCGCCTTTTCCGCGCCCGGTGCGGAGGCCGCGCGGCTGCGGGAATGGGACGATCTGATGCGCGGCTTCCAGGAACCTGCGGCGGAAGCCCAGGCCGGCGAATGGTGGGCGCAGATGGAGCTTGTGCACGTGGCCTGACCGCCGCATGCGTTGTGAGATTCTCGGACGACCGGGCGCGACAACGGCCGCAACCGGTCTCGCAAAGCCTCTCCCACGGCGGAGAGCGCACGTGAGGAGGAATGCAGGATGTTTCAAATCATTGACCACCACGTATCGGTCGATGTCGCCGACCTCGACGCGACAAGAAGGTACCTGGAGGAGAACTGCGGCCTGACCCAGTTCAGGGAGGTCAACCGGCCGGGCCTTACCATCGCCTGGTATCCCGGCCTGGAGCTGTGGCAGGCGACCGAGGACGCTGCCCCTGGTATCGTTAAGCACGTCGCCTGGCAGGTCGACGACATTGATGCCGCCGTCGTCGACCTCAAGGCGAAGGGCGTCACCTTCGAGACCGAGGAGATCCAGCAGATCGATGTAGATGTGGTGGACACGGGCGAAATTGTGCGCTATATATTCTTTTCAACACCTGTCGGCCTGCAGGGCGAACTGTATGAAGTAAAACCCCCGCCCGCCTGAGAATCGGCGGCCAGCGGCCAGTTTCCGCTATCCGGGCGCTGCGCTATGAACCACTCACCACTGGAGCATTGACATGATTACCAAGTCGGAGAACGAACTGCATGGGCTGGTCAGTAGCATCCTGCTGGCTGCCGGCGCCGATGAGCAGAACGCCCAAGATGTCGCCGACCATCTCGTGCTGGCCAATCTGAGCGGCGTCGACACACACGGCATCTGGCCGCTTCCCATCTATGTGGCCGGCATCAAGGATGACGAGATTCGGCCGCCGCCAAGCCTTCAATCCTGCAGGAGACCGAAACCAGCGCGCTGGTCACGGGCAACTGGACATTCGGACACGTGGCCGCAAAATATGCCATGGAGCTGGCGATCAGCAAGGCCAAAACCCAGAACGTGGCCGTCGTCGGCATCGTGCAGATGCACCACATCGGGCGGCTGGGACACTACGTCGAGATGGCCGCGGCCGAGAAGATGGTCGGCATGGTCTGGGCCGGCGGCTACAGCGAGGAGGCGCCGGCCAGCGTTCCCTTCGGCGGCAGCCGCCGCGTGCTGCACACAAATCCCATCTCGATCGGTATGCCCGCCGGTGAAGAGTCCGCCATGATGTTCGACTGGGCCACAACCGCTCTTTCCGGCGTCAAGGTGGACAACGCCTACCACCGCAACGAGCCGCTGCCACCCAACGCCATCGTCGACAAGGACGGCGTGCCCACCACCAATGCGGCCGATTTCTTCGACGGCGGCGGTCATCTGCCCTTCGGCGGCCACAAGGGCTACACGCTGATGATGACGACCGAGTTCCTGGGCCGCATCTTTACCGGTTCCGACAGCTACGTCCATGCGCAACGGGCCGGCGCCATCATGCGCCATCAGGGCGTGACCATGATCGCGTTCAAGGCCGACCTCTTCCAGCCCTTCGCCGATTACGCCGCGCGCGCCGATGAAATGGAGCAGCGCGTGCGCGCGATTCCGCCGGCGCCCGGCTTTGACGAGGTGCTCGCGCCGGGCGATATGGAGGCGCGCAGCCGCGAGCAGCGCCGCCGCGACGGCATTCCGATCGCCGATGATATCTGGGAAAACTTCACCAAAGCGGCTGCTTCCGTTGGGGTGAATATCAAGTAACAGAGCGGTCGGTGAACCGCGGGAAGCGACGTTCTCCCGGCCGCCGGCCGCGCCAACACTGGGGTAAATGCAATGACGAATCCAACTGTCTCCGCCGAAACGATCGAAGCGCTGCGCCAGATCGATAGCGCAACCGTCGCCAATGCCATCGAGCACTTCGGCGTCCGCGACCAGGTAACCGGCTACGCCTCAATGGAGCTCCAATGCCAGTTCCCCGACCACAAACCGATGGTCGGCTTCGCCGTGACCGCAACCCACGACACCACCAGCGCCGGCGACGACCGCGCCATGCGCCTTCACGACGTGATGGACATGGTCCTCGACGCCCCCAGTCCAACCGTTCTCGCCGTCCAGTACATGGGCGCCGACCGGATGCGCAGCTGTCTGGCCGGTGACATGTTCTGCTCCGCCATTCAGAAACTGGGCGCGGTCGGGCTGGTAACCGATCTGGGGAGCCGTGACTTCGCGGGCATTCGCCAGCGCGCGCCGGGCTTCCACCTCTTCTGTCCCGGCGCGGTCGTCTCCCACGGGTACGGCGTCTACATCGACCTGGATATCACCGTTTCGGTCTGCGGCCTGACCATCCAGCCCGGCGACCTGCTGCACGGCGACGCCAACGGCATCGTCTCGATTCCGCTCGCCATCGCCGATGACCTCGTCGAACAGGCGAAGAACGTGCTCAAGACGGAGACCTCCTACTTCGACTTTCTGGCCAGCGACGACTACAACTACGACGGCTTGAAAGCGCGCATGGGGCGCCATGAATAGCAGTCTTGTCCCCTGCGTCAACTCCGCCAGCTCAGGATCCACAGGAGGGTCCAGATGACAGCTACGCCAACGTCCAGCCCGCGCGGGGAGACGGCGCGCACACGCATCCGCGAGCTGTTGTCGTACCGCGAGTCCGGCGTATTCCTGGCTCTGGTGATCTTCTTTGTGATCATGTACACGGTTTCGCCGATATTCCGCTCGCCCTTCAACCTGACCACAATTCTCCGGCAGATTTCGGTCACCTCAATCATGGCGATGGGCCAAACGCTCGTGATCGTATCCGGCTCCTTCGATCTGTCTCAGGCGTCGATCGCCGGCCTGGCTGCCATGGTAACCGCCAGGCTGTGGAAAATCTACGGCCTCGCGCCCCCCTTCGCCATCGCCGGCGGCCTCGGGGTCGGCATTCTGTGCGGTTTTCTCAACGGAATGCTGGCCGCCCGCTTTCGCCTGCACCCAATCGTTATGACGCTTGCCACCGGCGCCGTCTTTCTCGGCGTCAACTTCTACATCACGCGCGGCGAGTCGATCGTTGGTCTGCCCGTCGGCCTGGTTTTTCTGGGCCAGGGGCGAATCTTTGGCATCCCGGCGCTGGTCGTCCTGATGTTCATCGTCGCCATCCTCATGCACATTATGCTGACGCGCACGCTCTTCGGGCTGCGCGTGCGCATGATTGGCGGCAATCTCAAGGCCAGCCAGGACATGGGCATGAACGTCGAGCGCATCCGCATCGGTATATTCACCCTCAGCGGCTTTCTCTCAGCGCTGGGTGGGATCGTTCTGCTGGGCCGGGTGGGCAGTGCGGTCCCCCAAATCGGTCAGGGGCTGCTCTTCCCTGTCGTTACCGCCGCGATCGTGGGCGGCACACTGTTGACCGGCGGCGTCGGCTCGATGGCAGGCACGCTGATCGGCGCCGCCATCATGGGAATTACCCGCAATTCGCTGGTCGTCCTGCAGATGAGTATCTATCTGCAGGACATCGTGCAGGGGGCTCTCGTTGTTGTCGCTCTGCTGGTCGACCAGTTCCGGCGCGGCGAGTTGACCTGGCGCATCATCCTGGGACTTGATCGTTAGCTGGCTGTACGAACGCGGCTGGTGGTCGAAGCATGACTACAAAGAACCGGAGAGGAGGTGCTGTAAGCAAAAAAATTGTCATACGGAACGAGTGGCATCACGAAATCGCGCAACATTCAAACTTATTACCTCAAGGAGGAAAGAGTGATGAAGCGATGGTTTTTCGGTATGACGTTGATGGTCCTGGCCGCCGCGGTGCTGGTACTGGCTGCCTGTACCATGCCTGAGACGGTTGTGGTCGAAAGGGCGGCGGAATGCGGTGACACCGAGCGCTACATTGTCAGCGCGCCGCTGGTGCATCCGTACATCACGCAGTGGCAGGGCGGCGCCGAGGCCGCCGCCGAAGAGCTTGGCGTGGAGATCGTCTTCCTCGCGCCGGCCGAATACAGCCCTGAGAAGCAGCTGGATATGACCGAGTCCGCGATGTCGCTGCCCTGCATTTCCGGTCTCAGCGTTATGACGGGTGTGCCCGACATCATGGAAGGCGTCCTCGGCCAGGCCAAGGATAGAGGGCTTGGCACCACCCAGAATGCCTCCTGCGGCGAGGCGATCAACCCCGACGTCTGCATGGCGACCGACTTCTACCAGGCCGGATGGACCGTGGCCGAACGACTGGCGGATCTGATGGGAGGCGAAGGCAATGTTGTGGTTGCCTATGGTGAGCCGGGCAACGTGGTTGACAAGGATCGCCAGGCCGGGCTTGAGGACTACTTCGCCGCCAATGCGCCCGACATCAAAGTCATCGGCACGCTGATCGACTGCGACAATCCCGAAGGCACCGTGCGCTGCGCAGAAGAGGCGCTGGCCATCTATCCTGAGATGGACGCCTACTACTCCTGCGGCAACCTGAACTCGGTCGGCGCGACCGTGGCGTTCCCCGAAGCAGGCCGCGATGACATCATCGTCACCGGTGTGGATGACGCGCCCGAGATCGTTGAAGGCATCATCAATGGGACCGTCTCGTTGACCTACGTCCAGCAGCCCTACGGCCAGGGCTACCTGGCGGTCTACATCCCGTGGCTGATTAAGCACCAGAACGTGCACTCGACCCAACAGTACCTCGACACTCGCATCACGCTCGTCGACCAGTCCAACATCGACAGCTACCAGGATACGATGAAGCAGAACTTCCTGGAGATCAAGGAGATTGTTGAGAACGAGATCATGCAGCCCAACGAGTAAGGAACGAGAAGGAGCGGGAAGGGCGCGCTCTTCCCGCTCCTTCTATCACCCGTGAGTAAGCTATGAGCAACGAGCATGTGGTCGAGATGCGCGGAATCTCCAAGCGATTCGGCACTATCCAGGCGCTGAACAATGTCGACCTGGAGTTGAGGCGCGGCGAGCTGCTGGGGCTGGTGGGAGACAACGCGGCCGGCAAATCCACGCTGATGAAGACGCTCTTTGGCTCCGTAATCCCCGACGCGGGCGAAATCTTCATCGAGGGCCAGAAGGCCGAGCTGCGCAATCCGCGCGACGCCCAGGCACGCGGGCTGGCGATGATCTACCAGGACCTGGCCGTGTTCAACAACCTGGACGTGGCCGCCAATGTCTTCACCGGGCGCGAGTACACCAAGCGCTTCCTCGGCATCACCTTTGTCAACAAGAAGAGGATGGAGGTAGAGTCGCAGGCCCTGCTTGACCGGCTGCGCATCAACATCAGTTCATCCAAGCTGCTGGTCGAGCGAATGTCCGGCGGCCAGCGCCAGATGGTGGCCGTCGCCCGCGCGATCGGCTTCGACGCCAGGATTCTGATCATGGACGAGCCGACCGCCGCCCTCGGCGTGAAGGAGGCCAATACCCTGCTCGAACTCATGGCCGAACTGCGCGATCAGGGCATTTCGATCATCCTCGTCACCCATCGCATTTCCGATGTCCTCGCTATCGGCGATCGGGTGATGGTGCTCAAGGGCGGCGAAAGACAGGGCGTGCTCGACGTCGGGGACTCGACGCTCGAGGACGTAGAGAGCCTGATCGTGCGCGGCGCAGCCTATCTCCAATGAGCGGCCTGAAGTAGCAATCCATCTCAAACCGGGCAAAGCAAATGGCGGAGAATGCCACCCCGTTTGACGCAGGCTTCGACAAGGCCGCCCTGATTACGGGCGGCAGCAAGGGCATCGGCTCGGGCTGCGCACGCGTCTTCGTGCGCGCCGGCGCAAGTGTCGTCATCTGCGACATCGACGAGGAGGCCGGCCGCGCGCTCGCTGCGCAACTGGCCGCGGCCGGGCCGGGAACCTGCCATTTCGAGCCGTGCGACGTGCGCCGGCCCGAACAGCTCGAGCGCGTCGTCGAGCGGACCGCGGCCCGCTTCGGACGCCTGGACTGTCTGATCAACAACGCCGGTCAACACCCCCCGCACCAGCCGATCGATGGCTTCTCTGTCGAGGCGTTCAAGGAACTGCTGGAGATGAACCTTGTCAGCGTCTTCGCCGCCTGCAAGTACGCGCTCCCCCATCTGCGCAAGACGCGCGGCAGCATCATCAACCTCGGCAGCATCGTCGGCGCGGTCGGGCAGTGGCAGGCGACGACCTACTGCGCCTCCAAGGGCGGCGTCCACGGTCTCACCAAGGCGCTCGCGATCGACGAAGCCGAGCACGGCGTGCGCGTGAACGCCATCCTCCCCGGCAACATCCTCACCCAGAGCCGGCTCGACTTCGAAGCCGGTATGGAGGACGGCCAGGCCTTTCACGACTATGTCGAAACCTGGCAGTGGACCGGTCGCAGCGGGACGATCGAGGAGGCCGGCAATCTCTGTCTCTTCCTGGCCAGCGACGCCGCCAGCTTCATCACCGGCGCCGACCTGCCCCTCACCGGCGGCATCGAGCTCGGCCAGGGCCCCAAAGTAACCGTCAGCGAGCGCGAAATCAGGACTGTAGTGGATAGGGAATAGTGGTCAGTGGATAGTTCATATCGTTATCCGCTCAACTCTCCCGGTCAGGCTACATAACGCCTGAATCAGCCTGCTGGAGTTTCCAGGTGCAGCATCTCGACCGTGACCGCGTCCTGATCGGCTCTCCGGATCTGCCCGCTCTGTAACGTCTCAATCAGCGCGGCCTCATCCAGCGGCAGCCCGCGGGAGGCGTCGGTCAGCGGCTCTGGCGCAAGCAGGCACGAGGCGAAGAATTGTGATCGTCTCCAGGTCAACCGGCACCTTGCCTCTATTCCTCTTTACCTCCATCTTCGCGGCGGGCGCGGCGGTGATCGTCGCGGCCGTGTACCTCTTCCCCTTGACGATCGACGAGGCCTATATCACCTACAGCCATGCGCGCAATTTCGCCCGTAGCGGCCGCCTCGTCTACCACCCGGCGAACCCGGAATTTAGCGTAAGTACACCCCTCTACGCTCTGCTGCTCGGTCTGGGCGGGGCAGTCGGCATTCCCATTCCCGCCTTCAGCAAACTCCTGGGAGCCGCCAGCATCTTCGGGTCGAGCGTCTACCTGTCGCTACTCCTCCATCGCCGCAGGATGATGTGGGCCGCCCTGACTTCCGGCCTGCTGCTGGCCACTTCTCCCTTGTTGTGGCAGACGCTTGGCCTGGAAACCAGCTTCTTTCTCCTTCTCGTGCTGGCCTCTTTCTACCACGCTGACCGCGGGCAACACATTGCAGCAGCGGTGTTGGTGGCCTGTGCAGTTCTGACGCGCTGGGAAGGCATTTTCGCGGCTGGGATCCTGGGCCTGTCCTATGCCGCCCTGACGGCCTGGCGGCAGGGAGCCCCGCAGGCAGAAATCGCAATACTTATATTTCAAGTGTTCTCATTAATCCTGTTCGTTGTGTTCACCGTCCATGATTTCCTGGTTGGGTCGGAAATCTGGGCAATCCTATCGTCCATTCTGGTTGTGGGCGCGATACTGCATAATGTCCTGTTCGCGGAGAAAAAAGATGACCTGCTGATCGGGTTTTCAGGCATCTATCGGTTTGTTGTCCTCGAGCGTCGCGTCCGCTGGAATGCCTTAGCGGTCTTCGCAGCCGTCCTGGCCCCCGTCCTGCTCTATAGTTCAATTGCCAACGGGACTCCAGTTCCGCTGGCGCTCCAGACGCAGCAGGGCCAGGGGGCCGTCGGATTCACCGGCTACGGTTTTGGGACACCGTTCCTGCAAGGTCTGTTGACCACGCTGCGGGAAAGTTTGCGCCAGTCACCTCTCCACTATCTCTGGATTCCTCTGGGCGTTTTCGGCATCCACCTACTGTGTCTTGGGAAGAACGAGGCCGCGGATGCCGCCGAACTGCAGGATTCAGAGCCGGTCGTGTCCGCCCCGCCGGACTCAACGGGCCGCCCCGGCAACGAACAGAGCATATGGTGGGTGTGGGGCACCATCGCTTGGGGCGTTCTGCATGTCGCCGTCTATGCCCTGCTTGAGCTGCCCCCTTTCCCCTGGTCATTCGTTCCCCTCATCCCCGGAGCGGTGGTCCTGGGGGGACTGGCTCTCCAGCAACTGGTGGAATGGGCACGAAAGCCTTGGCTGCAGGTTCTGACTGGCGGCGCTCTTCTGCTCTTTCTGCTTCTGGCGCAGTCGACGCTGCTCGAGGCGACCGTATCTGCGGTCACCGCCGAGCATCCCCCTTCTGCTGCGAAGACAAATGCAGTGTCGATGGGCGGCGGCTATGACCTGTACCGGGCCGCCGGCGAGTGGCTAGATGCCAATACGCCTTCCGACGCAACGGTCGCCGCCGTCAGTTCAGGCATCGTCGGATACTACGCCCGGCGGGCCATGATCGATCTCTCTGGGTCACTGCAAATCGAAGTCGCACAAGCGCTGAAACGCGGTGATCCATTCTTCGCGATTCTCGCTCTCCTGCCGGACTACCTCGTTTTGGAAGAGAGCCGCTTCATCTACGACATCTGGCAAAAGGGCAGTCCGTGGTTTGCCGCGCATTACCATGTAGCCAAACGCTTCACAGACGAGCATACCGATAGTTCCACCTGGCCCTCTCTGGTTGTACTCCGGCGACTCGATGGAGTCGGGTCGCTGGACAGTGCAACAGCGGTTGAGGACGATTGGCCGCTTGGATTTTCCATCTCGTATCCTCTTGGCCTGGAATCCTATCGTACAGTCATTTACGGAAGCGAGTTCCTACCGGGCTCCTGGATGCATGTCAGGCTGGACTGCGAGATTGAAAATAGGAATTCATCCTATCTGTTCCAGGGTGAAAGGACTACGTCATTCATCCTGACCGACGTGAACTCTGCGATTGTCGCCGAACAGCCTTTGGAAAGTGCGATGACAGCCTTTTACAACAGGAGTTGGCGCGAAGAAGAGCGTTTTCCAATCTACGTACAGTTTTTCTTGCCGGAAAGCCTGACACCCGGCGCCTACAATTTAGAGGTCCTTAGTCTAAACAAAGAGACAAAGGAGGAAAGCATCATGACGTACGCGAGAGTAACTGTGGGGAACAGCTCTACACCTTGAGAGCAGGGCAATTGCATCTAAATTGGGTCAAAGCATCGAAATGATGCCGCAATCCCATTCGGCTCAGGATCAGACACCTAAACTTCTTCCCCAATGAAATCCAGAGATATTGCCCAGCGGCCCTGCCGGCGGCTCGTCCATGAATCCAGCCAGCCCCTCTTCTGACAGTCCGTCATTCGCAGAAGGATCCCGATGAGAAACCAGGGACGAACAACAAGAAGTGACCAAAGAACCGGAATCGCGTGCAAGAGCCGGCCGCACGAGCTATAGTAGGACCATGACCTGCGCGACATGCGCCGGCAATGACAGAAGAAACAACATGGCAGGCGCCGCGCAACCCAATTTCGCGCAATTCCGGGCAAGAGAACTGAAACCATGCTATGCTGTCATGACCATGCCAATCCAACCCAGGGATTCCAGCCAGAATCGGTTCCAAAAAACTCGATCGACCCGACCTGACCGGACTTCACCGGACCTGACCGGACCTTACAGGACTTCGCTCGACTTCGGCCGCGCAAAAAAGGAACTTGAGACACCTGACAACCTTGACTGACCTCACATCACAAACACCCAGCCGCCGCCAACCCGGCAGCACACACGAATGAACCGCCACAACGACCTGCCCATGACGCAAGAAGGCAAGATAAGGCGAAATCCAGTGCAAGAGCGTTCCAACCATGCTACGCTGTCAACATCATGCAAATCTGTCCACCCGACCCGGCCCTATACGCTCCCAAAAGCAGCTGCCCCAGATTCCTGCTACAATTCCTGCTACGCTGCAAATGTCATGCAATTCAAACCACCACATTCTGCCCGAAATACGCCCGAGTTACCGCCGATCCCGGCGCCCGACACCCCTCCCGCAAGAAAAAAAATTGGACGACATTGGGCTATATTGGCCGACATTGGACGACATGAGTCGACGTATTTTGCCAAAAACGAGAGGACTTCGGCCCCAAGAGACAATGGAGCCAGACGACCGCCATGGCAGGTCTTCAGAAACGCAAATCTTGCCACCAGCGGCTGCACGAACCAGGACAGTTCTGCCAGGTTGAGAACGTCGAATCGCTCGGTCTTACCAGGGAAACTGCTTGGAAACTGGAAGGCACCCGATTGAAGCCAAGTGCTTCCACACGCCGCCTGCAAAGGTGTGGCGACTGAAATTCCAGGATGCGACTGTTGCCAAAGGTCATGGCATCAAAAGGGACCCAAAGCAGAATTGTAAAATTGGCGGCTCCCATGACTAGAAGCCGACTGAATTTGACGACTGACTGCCTGTGTTGTGACGGATTTTCGCAATCATTGGGCAGACTGACACCGATTCCCACCGAAATTCACATTCTTATGTTCGAAATCCCGGCGGAAATGGTCTACAGATTTAGATGCGATTGCTCTGACCTTGAGAGCAGACTGCCTGTTTCTGCGCGTGGGTTGTCACCTGCCGATCTGAACAACAGTCCCGAAGAGGGTTAAAGGCGTGGCGGCGATCAGCAAAACCGACTCACCTCCAACGCTGCTCCTTTCCGCCATTGCCGCGGCAGGCCTGGCGGTTATCGTCGCTGGAATTTACCTTTTCCCATTGATGATCGATGAGGCCTATATCACCTACAGCCATGCGCGCAATTTCGCGCGCAGCGGCCGCCTCGTTCACCATCTGACGAACCCGCATTTCAGCGTCAGCTCTCCCCTGTACGCGGCGCTGCTGGGCATCGGCGGCAGGCTGGGATTCGACATTCCGGCATTGAGCAAAGTGCTGAGCGCGGCCAGCATATTCGGGTCAAGCGCGTATCTGACGCTGCTCTGCTACCGGCACAATCTGCGATGGGCTGCAGTTACTTCCGGCCTTCTCCTGGCCGCCTCTCCCGCACTGTGGTTGACGCTCGGCCTGGAGACCAACTTCCTTCTTCTGCTGGTTCTGGCTGCCCTCTACCATCTCCACCGCGGGCACTATGGAACCGCGGGCCTCCTGACAGCCCTGGCGGTTCTGACCCGGGCTGAGGGCGTTCTCCTTCCCGGCGTGCTGCTCTTCGTCCACTTTCTTCAATTCGCCCGGCGCAGGGAACTCTCCTTCATGGCGACTGCATCTTCGCTGGCGGAAGCTGCAGTCGCGCTTCTATTCGCATGGAAAGCGTTAGATCACTTCGCCCGCGGGGAGTATTTGGGGACCGCAGTCGCGGGGCTGGTGGCAGCGGTCTCTACACTGATTTTCTTTGCCGTTTCGTCCGGCAAAAAAGTAAATACCCCTGGGAGCGACCCGACGGACCTCTCCCAGCCTGCTGTCGCGCGGCCGTCTACTCTCAGGAAGGGGCTCTGGGCATTTTCTGCCGTGCTGATCCCAGCGTTCCTCTATCTGGCCTTCTCCTCTGGCGCGTCCCTGTCACCAAGCCAGCAGACGCAGCAAGGCTGGGCCGCCATCGGATTTACCGGATTCAATATTGGGACATCGTTCTTTGAAGGACTGAGGATTATGGTCGAGGGTTGGCTGGACCAGTCGGGGTGGTACTATCTCTGGCTCCCCTTCCTCTTCTATGGCGCCTTTCGTTTGTCCAAAACCTGCTGGGCCTGGAGCCTATTCTTATGGGGCGGCGTCTATTTCGCTGGCGCCGCCTGGTTCGACCTGACCCCGTTCTTCTTTTCCTACACTTTTCTTGCTCCTGCGGCCGCGCTCCTGCCGGGGCTGACCCTGCAGCGGCTGGCAGAGGCATCGGAAGAGTGGGACACTTTGCGATACTTCCTCCAGGACGCTACCCGCCCGTTTCTGTTTGCGGCGTTTGCATTCCTGTTCCTCCTTCTCATGTGGCCGCAGCTGCTTTCATTGCGCGCGATGGAAACGGCGCGCCGCGCCGAGGAGCCATCTCGCGTTGTGCAGACCAAGGTCGCGCCTTTAGGAAGCGGCGACTCTGTCTTCCGCGCCGTTGGAGAGTGGCTAAACGCCAATACGCCGCCCGAGGCAACCGTGGCCGCGAACAATGTCGGCATTATCGGATACTACGCGGATCGGGCGATGATCGACTTCCTCGGGAGGCTGCAGCCCGAAGTGGCGCAGGCGCTGCAACGAAGGGACCTGTTCTACGCGATTCCCCACCTCCTGCCCGACTACATCGTATTGGGCGAGGATCTAGTCATCTTTGACATCTGGCTGAACGGAGACCCCTGGTTCGCAGCACACTACGAATCCGTCACACGGTTTACCAGTGACCGCCATCAGAAGCTTGGGGGCAATCCGGTGGTAGTCCTCCGGCGCGTTTCTGACACTTTGCCGATGATAGATCGCAGAGCAGAGCTGGATCTTGTCCGAAGTGGCGGTCTGACGGTGGTAAGTTACGCAGTAGACAGGGAACAGTCGAGACCGGGCGATTGGATGCGCGTTCGACTCGACCTGCTTGTAAGCCGCTTTAACGACTCCTACGCGACATGGATGTCCGGCGACCCCGTCTTGAATATCACGACCTATCTCACCAACGCTGACGGAGAAGTCATCACCGAGCGCGCCAATTCAGATGTGCTGACAACTTTTCATACCGAACACTGGATCGAAGATGGAATCTCTTCGATCTACACGGCAATACATGTGCCGGAAGGTCTATCGCCCGGCGCCTATGACCTGTGGGTGCGGCTCAAGAGAGAAGATAGGGACGGCCCAGTGAACAGATTGACCTCTCTGACCGTGGACAACGACTGACAACCGCAGGCCCCTGCCCTGCTGTCCACGACCCACCTTCAAGAACGGTCGCAGGTTCTGTTCAATCCACAGATGTAACCAAGTGCAGCGGCTCCAACCCCTTGGAGACCCGCTCGACGTTGTTGGCCGCCGCCTCGCCGCGGCGCTGTGCGGTCTCCCTGGTTACGCCGGCAACATGCGGCGTGCAGTAAACGTTGTCCATCTGCAGCAGCGGGTGCGAGCTTGAAAGCGGCTCGACCGCGAACGCATCCAGTCCCGCGCCCCGGATCTGCCCGCCTTGCAACGCCTCCACCAGCGCGTCCTCATCCACCAGTAGCCCGCGCGCCACGTTGATCAGCACCGCCGACGACTTCATCAGCTCGAACTGCTCCTTTCCGATCATGTGCCGCGTTTCGGGTGTGATCGGCGTGTGCAGCGACAGATAGTCGACCTGCGAAATCACCTGCGCCATCTCGCCTGCGCCGCCGAAAAAGGAGACGTGGTGCTCGTCGCGCACCGACTGCGCGATGTCGGCAGTGTCGATCGCCATGATCTCCATGCCCAGGGCGTGCGCGCGCTTGGCCAGTTCGCGCCCGCTCGCACCCAGCCCGATGAGGCCGAGCTTCTTGCCCGCCAGTTCGTCGTTCAGCGGCAGGCTGAAGAATTCGGCGCGCATGTTCGCCTGCGACGTGTTGTGGTTCTTGGCGATCAGGAACATCAGCGAAAGGGCATGTTCGGCCAGGGCAATTGCGCTGAAGGGGCCGGGCGTGTTGGCGAACGGCATCCCTTTCTCAAGGATATAGGGCACGTCCCAGTGGTCGACGCCGACCGAGAGTACCTGCCACAGCTTCACGCCGGCCTCGAGCGCCGCGTCGATCATCTCATTGCCGAAGCGCGAACAGGTCACGACCACGCCGATACCCTCGAACTGCGGCGCCATCGGCTTGTCGGGATCGAACATTTCGATCGGGTACCGCCCGTCGACCGCCTCGGCAAAGCCGTCGAACCAGTAGTAGTGGTATTCGGGATCGTAAGGAAGGAATAGGACTCGCATTGTTTGTACCTTTCTCTGTCCGGTGGAAGTTGGAAAGCGGATTGCGGCGGGCGTGCAACAGAGCTTCCCTGCTGCACGACGCCGATTTCTGACAGCGAGTCGACAACGACGGCCCTACTGCCACGCGGCCGGGAGCTCAAGTTCGGCTGTCGTCTTGCCGTGTTGAACGATATCGACCAGGGCGGCGGTCATCCTGACGGGATCGGGATTCTGCCAGACATTGCGCCCCAGGGCCACCCCTGCTGCGCCGCAGGCGATGGCGTCTTCAACCATTTCAAGCGCAGCGCGTATCGTCTCCTTTTTGGGGCCGCCCGCGATCACCACAGGCCTGGGACAGGCGTTCACCAGTGCTTGGAAGGAGTCCTGGTCGCCCGTGTACGAGACCTTGACGATGTCCGCCCCCAGCTCTGCCCCCGCCCGGGCAGCCAGCAGCTCAACATCGGTTCCCATTTTTTCCAGCGCTTCGTCGGTTGGGTACATCATCGCCAGGAGGGGCATGCTCCAGCGCGCGCACTGGTCGGCTACAATGCGGGCATTGTTCAGCATATGCCGTTCATGCGGCGAACCGACCAGGACCTGCACGGAAACGGCGTCGGCCCCACTGCGGATGGCATTTTCGACACTGCTGATCAACGTGAGCTCGCTGGCAGCGGTAATGCTGTTGACGAGGTTGCAGATCGAACCGCATCGGTTCATGTATGCGCTGTAGATGCTCGGCGCCAGACCGGTATTGAAGATGACCGCGCTGGCTCCTCCGGCGACGACCTTGCGCACAGTTTCCGAGGGGTCTTCGATGCCGGCGACAGGCCCAAGTATAATGCCATGATCCAGCGGCACGATCACAGTTCTGCCAGTCTCCGGGCTGATGATGCGGTTGTACCGAATCTGTTTGCCTACATCGATCATTTGCGCCGTCATGTCGCCCCCTTTCGATCTTCTCGGTAGCTACTCAGCCGCCATCAGTCTGCGACCCTGAATGAGGCGAGCGAAGCTGTTTTCTCTCTCCTCACTCCTTCTAACTCTCTCTTTATCTTTTTGGGACGGTCGGGCCTGCGGCCCTCCCTTGTGCGGGGGGAGTCCCCCCGCAACGCCCCCCTCCAAAACCAGCGCTCACCGACGGTACGGCGTCATTCCTGCAGTCCGGCTTATCCAACGTGGCGACTGCCAACCGAATACGCAATCAGATAATCTGAACGGCCGCGGGGATGAAGCACTGGTCGGGACAAACCCTGTATGTGGCTTAGTAGTTACTCTCTTCGATTGACTTCCGGCGCGCGTCCGGGCCTGCTGTCGCCCTCAGGCTGACCCCGCCAGATCCCACTCTCCTTCAATCCGGCCAGTACAAATGGGGGCTGCGCGCCGTCCGCAAACGAAGCCAGCGTCAGCACCGTCTGACCAGCGTCCCAGGTGTGCCAGCACGAGTCGCCGCCGCTTGAAACATAGATGCGGTCTGCAGCGCCGAGGAGCATCAATGGGTCAGTTTTTTGTTGCGGCAGAAATGTAAGCGCGTTGATTGACCTTCCCGCGCAGGGTGTCTCCATATACTGCCATGTATGTCCGCCATCGAGCGACTTCAACAGCATCCCGGCCTCAGTTCCGGCCGCGATCAGGCCGTCGATCTGATAATCGGGCGAGAACGCGATGCTGAGAACCGCATCGTCCTCATCGGGAACAGCCGCCTCGCGCCAGGCCAGCCCTCCATTCGGGCTGAAGAAGATGCCGGTCGGCGTACCTGCGAGGACTGTCTGGTCCTGGGCAAAAAGCGGAGAAATGGCGGTCGCGAAGACCCGCATGTCCAGGAGGCCGAAATGACGCGCCTGCCAGCTGCTGCCGCGATCGAGCGAATGGAGGATGCCGTAGTCGAGTGTGCCGGCGAACAGTGTTCCGTCCTCGGCGAAGTTGGGCGAAGCAACCATGGAGATCGAATCTATGCCGTCCTGCGGCAGCCGCGCCAGCCTCCACTCGCTGAGATCGTGGGAGTAGGCGATGCCGCCGGTCGTGCCCAGCAAGGCCCTTGGCCCAGCGGTGGAGAAGGCTGCAAGACAGACGGTCAGCATCGGCAGCGCGCCGATTGCACCGGGCGCGCGTTGCCAGCTGCGGCAGCTGTCGCGCGAAAAAAAGAGACCTGAATCCGCAGCCGCCAGGGCCAGAGATTCCGGTGACCCGTGTGCCGCCGCGGCGGCGAAGGCGAACGAACTTACCGACAAGCCACTGCTTTCGCCTTCTATCGGTTGGTCGGTTCCAATCTCCGCGCCGCTCTGGTTCAGGTGGAATCCTGCCGTCAATTCCCAGACAAGCGCGGTCTCTTCCTGGACCATACATCATTCTCCAAGCCGGGCGGGTGCACAAGAACCTCGGTTGTCAGGAGTAGAGCAGCGGCGTGCGCGGCGGTCATGACGGCAGTCTCCAGCACGGCAACCGGGTCGACGATACCCGCCCGCCTCATATCGACAATAGCGGCGGCGCGCGCGTCGAATCCGTTGCCCTCGGGCGCAGTCTGGACCTGGCCGAGAATCGGCGCCGGCTCAAATCCGGCGTTGGCGGCAATGACGCGCAGGGGTTCTTCGAGGGCATCTGCCATCACCGCGGCGCCCAAGGTCTCGTCATCTCCCTGACCAGCGCCCCGCAGACCAAGGGCACAACGCGCCAATCCACTGCCGCCGCCCGGCGCTACGCCTTCGCGCATAGCAGCATGCAGCGCCCTGACCGTCCGCCTGGCCATCCCTAAGCGGCTCTCCTTTTCGGCATCTGTGGCCGCCCCCACATGGAGCGTCGCCGCGCCGCCGAGGAGTTTGGCCAAACGCTTGCGTTGAAGGTTAGCGCTTTCCTCCGTCTCGGCGGCGCGCAGGCTTTTGCGCAGCGTGCGTATATGTTGGCGCAAGGCATGGGGGTCGCCGCCGCCCGCGACGACGCCGAAGTCGCTGCGCGTCGCCCAGGCGCGGCGCGCGTGCCCCAGATCGGCTGCCGTCACCGCGCTGGGGCTTTCTCCCGCAGCCTTCAGAAATGGGCGCGCGCCGGTCAGACGCGCCAGGTCTTCGTGCAAATAGGGCAATTCACTGTAAATCGCCCCGGCAGTAACGGCCAGGCAGGGCAGGACGCCGGACTGGTGGTTGGACAGGAGCGCGGCCAGCGCCGCTCCGCTGACCTGCTCCACCAGCATGAAGAGACTTTTCTTGCCGGCTGCCAGTGTCGTTTCCATCAGCGGCAGGATCTCATCTGCCTGTCTAAGGTCCAGGTCACTGATGAAGATGGCCGGATCGTCGTGGACCGCCTCCCGCTTGGCGATGTCGGTGATCATCGTTGCCGATATCCAGGAACCCGTCCAATAGGAGCCGTCGAAGTACTCCCGCTCCAGACTGCGGCGCCGGGATTCCAGCACGTTCACATGGCCATCGCCTCCAGTGATGTAGAGGATCTCTCCAAGCAGGTCGGCCATCTCCTCATCATGGCAGATAGCCAGCGCGCAATCCCTGATCTCCTCCTGCCCGTTCAACGGCCGCGCCTGCGCGCGCAGCGCGGCCGCGGCCGTCTGTGCCGCCCGTTCGAGTTGAGGTCGCAGATGCTCGGCATGGATACCGGCGGCCAGCAGGCGGCCGCTCGCCCGCACGATGGCTTGAAAGATGACGGCGGCTGTGGCCGCGCCGTCACCGACCCTTTCGTGCATCTGCCACAGGCTCTCCCGCAACAGCATGGCGCCCATGTTCTCGTCCCGGTCGCCAAGAGAGACTATCCGCCGCGCGATTGTGCCGCCGTCATCCAGAATCTCCACTGGTGAGAGGTTCCGAACGGCTTCCACGACGACCGTTCGCGCATTCGGGCCGAGAGTCGGGCGGATGCTGTCAGCCAGTCTTTCCACGCCGGCAAAGAGCTTCTGCCGCGAGGCCGGCAACAGGACAATCCTCTGAGAGCGGGAAGCGCTGCGCATAGCAATCAACTCTGCAGGTTGTCTGGCACGGCGCGCCCCCAATGACGCTGCTCAATCTCGCAGGCCGATACCGCCGACCATCGATCGCGCCCTACGCAATCGTGACGCCCAGGCTGTCGGCCGTTTCCAGCATCTCCTGCCAGATGCTCTCTTCGACCGGGATGCCCTCCGCGCCGCGTTGCTGGGAAGTGCGGTACTCCGGCTCGCCGGGGAAGAGGACCTCGTCGACGCCGGGCTTTGGCCGCGCCGATTTGACCCAGGCGATCTGCTCCTGCACCGTCTGGATGAACTCTTCGTAGGGAACCAGCGCCGCAATGTTGATGGCCTGAAAGAAGACGCCGTTACCCTTCTCCTCCCTCTCCTTGCCGGTGCAGCCCGCGCCGGAAAGCGCGCCCGCAAGCAGCTCCGCCACGATGCCCAGCGCGAATCCTTTGTGGCCGACGACCCCGCCCAGGGGCAGCAGCGCCCCCTCCGGCGGACCGTAGAATGCAGCCGGATCGGTCGTGGGGTTGCCCTCCGAATCGATGATGACACCGTCAGGCAGCTGTTTTCCGGCGTAGCGTGTCACCCGTATCTTGCCTTCGGGAAACACCGACGTCGTGATGTCGACCATCACCGGCCAGTCCCCGCCGCTCGGCATGGCGAAGGCGATCGGATTGGGGGAGAGGCGCCGCTCGGCGCCGCCCCACGGAGCCACCGAACCCGTGCGGCCGTAGGAGTTGACGAAGGCCATGCCGATCATCTGCGCCTCCGTCGCCATGGTGGGATACTCGCCCACCCGCCCCACGTGCTGGCTGCCGCGCACAACCACCGTGCCGATGGCGACCTCCCGCGCCTTGTCGATCGCGACCTGCATCGCCTTGCTCGCGATTACATGGCCCCAGCCCTGGTGGGCCTGGATAACCGCCGATGCCGCGGTCTCACGTTCGACCTCGATCGGCGTACCCGGCCTGATTTCACCGCTGCGGATTTCCCCGACGTACTGCGGTATGCGCATCATGCCGTGCGAGTCGTGGCCGAGCAGGTTGGCGCGTACGAGCACCTCGCAGACGGTCTCCGACTCCGCATGCGGCGAGCCGGCTGCATCCAGAATACGGACGCCTATCTCCTTCAGTTGGTCGGCAGAAAAATATTTCATGTCGATAGCTCCAGGCGGGTGGGCAGTGGAATCCGGCCAATCGCGGCCGGGCTCCTGATTAAGTTGCTCATCAGGCCAGTTCTTTCATACAGCGGTCATCGAGAGCTTCCAGCGGTGTGAAGTCGCGGTTGTTCTGATACCAGGGGCGCACGGTGCCGCTGCAGGCGTTGCTGACCGCGTTGTAGATCAGGTACATGATCGCCCGCCGCCAGGGGGAAACATTGTTCGCCGACCCGTGCAGCACGTTGCAGTGGATGAATGCGACCGAGCCGGCCGGCCCGATCAGCGCTTCGATGCCGTTCTCTGCCGCGAGCCTTTCAAAGGTCTCGTTATCGATATGGTGCAACTCGTAGCCCCGCCCTTCCGCGTCCTTGTGCGGGCTGGCATCGAGCAGTCCATAGCGCTGCGTGCCCGGCATGATCAGCAGCGGCGACGTCACCGCGGTGCAGTCGTCGATGAACACCGACGCCATAATACAGCGCGGCTCCGGCATGCCGTCAACCGAATGCCACGGCGGGTAGTCCTGGTGCCAGTCCCACGACGCGCCGCCGCCGAAGCCATATTTGGGATTCATGCGGCTCTGGTGGAGATAGACCTCCTCCCGCAGCAGCTGCCGCACCGGGTTAACCAGGCGCGGGAGGAGCGTCAGACGGCGGAATGGCTCGGAGTAGAAATGCGCGCCAAACGCCAGCCGTACGGCGGAAGGGTCCTCCTTCTCGGAAACTATCTCCGGCCCATCGCGCTTGAGGATGTCGGGCAGGGCCCCCTGCAACACGGCTGCTTCGTCGGCGTCGAGCAAGCCGGGAAAAAACAGGTATCCCTCTTCATCATACTGTGCGATCTGGGATTCGCTCAGTTCCATGGTACGGCCTCCGTTTGTGGCGGCACAATGTGGTTGGCTTCAGGACTCAGGGCGAGCTGGCCTGGAATCCCGGATCGGTCGAGGAGTACGGCCACCCTGCGCCGCCGACCATGCGAAATTCTTCCGCTTTGCCGCTCAGCCAGTAGAACATCTCGGCCACTCGCGGCACGGACTGCCACATGCGCGCCGGACCGTAGAAGTAGTCGCTGGTGTATGTATAATCCGCGCCGCCGAAATCGAAGTTCGGGTCTTCCATCCAGTCTCGTACCGGCTGCTCTGTGCGCCAGCAGACCCATTTCAACAGGTTGCGGGTCGATCGATCGGCCTTCGGGGGCTGGCGATGCCAGATCGAATAGGCTGTTACAAACACTGAGCCCGCCGTTGCCGCGGTCATCTCCTGACCGGCCAGATTGCCGAAGCGCTCTATGTCCTCACGCGCTATGGGCACCAGATGAGAGCCGGGCAGGAACAGGGTCGGGCCCATTTCCGCTGTGTTGGCCTGGGGAATGTAGAAGACCTGGAGTAGATTGCAGGCACGCTCGAAGTTGGAGCCGGCATCGATGTGCCAGTACTTGGCTTCCACCGGACCCGCGAGGCGATGGTTCGCCATCCATTCGGGCAACTGGAAATGGGCGCCCAGAAGAGAGCGAATGACGCCGGCAACTGCCGGATGCAACAGCACTTCGTCGATGAAACATTCATCTCTGACCAGTTGGTGCGGGTCGGCATCCTCCTGGTCAAGATAGTCAAAGACCCAACGGTTGGTGGACTCCGGGATCACGCCTTCGAGCGTGAGGATGCCCGTCTTACAGAACTCCAGGACCTTCTCATCCGTCAGGGTTGGCCTGATGTCGTTCGGCGCACGGCGCGCTTCCTGTGCCATTGGCTTCCTCCTGCCTGGCATTGAAGGGAAATTCCAGCATCAGGGTCAAATCTTGCCCTCAAGGATCTGCAGCACCTCAAAGACCATTCCGTTGGGAGAGCGGAAGAAGGCCAGGCGGCGCGAGCCGAATCCGGCGCTGATCTCCACCTTGTCAACCAGCACCTCCAGGCCCATGCCGGTGAGCCGTTCGTACTCCTGGTCCAGGTCCTCCACTTCGAAGACGGCGTGCGTCAGGCCGGGCTTGAGGCTGTAGCCCAGTTTGTCCTCGAAGACCGTCTTGGGCGTGAGAAAAATGCGTGTGCCGCCAAAGTCGAGAAAGGCGTAGTCGGCCTCTTCACCGTCGGGCGCTGTGAACTTTTCCCGCAGAACCAGCTCCGCGCCGATCTCTTCCCAGAAACTGACTTCGCTGTCTATGTCATCGACCTTCATGCCGATGTTCCACAGGCTTGCTTCCACGGCTCGTTGTCCTTTTCCTTATCGAGGATTGAGGAGCGAAGTCCCAATGGCTGACGATGTTTCTCAGCGCGCTCCGGCCCGGAGGCCCGGATCGGAGGAAGAGTACGGCCATCCTGCACCGCCCACCAGGTGGAATTCATCCGCTTTGCCGCACATCCAGTAAAACATCTCGGCCACGCGCGGCGCCGACTGCCATTTGCGCGCAGCGCCGTAGAAATAGTCATTCGTGAAGGTATAGTCGGCGCCGGCGAAATCGAACTGTGGGTCCGCGATCCAATCCCTTTCGGGCTGCTCAGTACGCCAATACGCAAACTTCAACAGGTTACGCGTCGACTGATCGATCTTCCGCGACTGCCGATGCCACAGCGAATAGGCAGTGAAAAAGACTGAGCCGGCCGGCGCATCGGTCATCGTCTGACCGGCCAGGTCGCCGAAACGCTCCAAGTCCTCGCGCGCGACCGGCACGAGATGGGAGCCCGGCAGAAACAGAGTCGGCCCCATTTCAGGGGTGTTGGTCTGGGGAATGTAGAAGACCTGGAGCAGTTCGCAGGTGCGCTCGAAGTTGGAGCCGCCATCGATATGCCAGTAATTGGCGTCCACCGGCCCCTCCAGGCGATGATTCCCCATCCCCTCAGGCAACTGGAAATGCGCGCCCAACAACGATCGTATGACGCCTGTGACGGCCGGATGCAACAGCACCTCCTCTATGAAACATTCATTCTTGACCAGCTGAAGCGGGTCCGCGCCTTCCTGGTCAAGATACGCAAACACCCAGCGGTTGGTGGAGGCCGGGATCACGCCTTCGAGCATGAGAAATCCCGTTTTGCAAAAGTCCAGGACGTCCTCGTCGGTCAGGGTCGGTTTGACGTTGCCGGCGGCGCGTTGCGCTTTATAGGCCATTGGTCTACTCCCACTTTTCAAGGATGAACTCGCAGATAACGTGCACATCGCGCTCGTGTCCGGAAAGCAGCTGGGCCGGAAACCGGATGACGCGCCAGCCGGCGTTGATCGCTTCCAGCACCGTCTTGTACGGCCAGTCGGCGGGATCGAAGGGGCCGTCCGAGACAGCGCCGTCCTCGACCAGCAGCGTCCCAATTACCTTCGAGGTGACGGCGGTGGTAGCGGTCTGCAGGTAGAGCAGACTCTGGCGTCTGGCGCTGTTCTCACTTATTGCCTTCCCCAACTCGCGTAACCGCTCCTCAGTCAGGCGGCCCCGTTGCAGTTGATCGATACATTCTTCCAATTGCTGCGTGACATTGGGGTTCATTGTTGGATGCCTCTCACTTGGCGCAGGCTCGCCGAACTCCGTTCACTCCCTCGCGGGCGGGGTCTTCTTCGCGCACAACTTCGGCCGGAAACCGCGGTTCGTCTCCGTTCAACGCAATGCCCAACCCTGGCCGCCGCACCTCTCAACCCAGGACAACTGCTATTTCCAGCCCAGGGATCTCCTCGTCGAGGGGGTAAAAGGGACGCTTCATGCGTCGAAAGCTCAGGTTTCGCACATGGGCCGGCGTCGGTCCGGGCGTGTCGACGACGAATGCCGCCTTCATCACGTCGGTGTAGGCGCGGCGATAGTTCATCGGGTTTTTTACGCCGACAAACTTGGCCCTGCGCACATCCACGCCCACGCTTCTGAACTGCTCGTCGCCCCAATCGTAGGTCGGCTGCGACATGACCAGCAGCTCGATGCTGCCGATCTGCACCACCGCGCTCAGACCCATCGACGCACGCGTGCCGCCAAAGAGGCCGCCGTCATAAACAAATTCGCCACTACTCAAGCGGCGCACAACACCGCTGACGTTGACGGGCCGTCCCCATGTCCAGTCTATGCTGTAGCCTACCTTCAGGTTGACCATCTGGCCAACGCCCGCGTCCGCGCACGACTGCGCCGCAGCCGCGTCAACCACCATCAGAAAGGCAGGTTCATCCACCCCCAGCGCCAACAATTCATCCAGCAACGCGATGCTGTCACCCGGCGCGCCGCCCCCAGTGCAGTCGGCGGTGTCAACCAGCAACACCGGCCCACCCTCGATCCGGCGGCCGCGGGCCACGGCTTCCCCAACCGTAAGTGTCTCTGTTTCAAACGCCCAACGGTGCTGCCAGAAATCCGCTGCCAGCGCCTGCGCTTCCTTTGCTGCGAGTGCGGGGTCACCGTCCGTCACCACGACAGCCCCGCAGCCCATGTCGGGCAGATCGTTGTGAGGGTGGACCTGGAAACAGGAAACTGAAAGAACGGCCGGCCGCCTTTCCAAACAGCGCGCCTTCTGCGTCAGCTGCGCCATCGGCCCGTCGCCAAAAGTATGGCCATTGCACGCGCCGCAGATCATGGGTACCTTCGCCAGCGCCATTACCGGTTCAACCTCCCCCTGCACGGTCTTCAGCAGCAGGTCGGCGCCCCGTTCACCGGTGGAATAGGTGTCGTCGTGCGGATAATGTGCGAAGGAGACCAGGGCGGTCGCCTGCCGGACCATGCGCGGCGTTACGTGCGCGTGCAGGTCGAGCGTCATGACGATCGGCAGCCCGGGCCCCACAATCGCGCGCACCGCGTCCAGAATGTCCCCTTCCGGGTCCAACTGCGAAGCTGCGACCATCGAGCCGTGCATCGCCAGCGCCAAGCCGTCGAGCGGGCCGGCTTCCCGCAGCGGAGCCAGCAGCGATTCCTTCAGATAGGCGTAGCAGTCGTTGCTGAGCGCACCTCCCGAAACGCAGCGCGCCGCCACAAGCGGTACGATCTGCGCGCCCGCCTCGGCGCAAACGGCGAGCATGCCGGCCACTTCGCAGTCGGTGCCCGCCAGTTGGAAGAGGGCATCGCCTTCATGCACATAGGAGTTGCGAAACAGGGCCAGGTCGGTCTGCGTGGCGGCGAACTGGTTGCTTTCCTGGAAGATTGAGCCCACGCCAATCCGCATCTCTGTCACTCGACTCCTTCATGCCCATTCTTCGAGCAGGGGCGAACGATTCTACCAAACGGGGAAGGCCGGGCGCTTTCATCCAACCGGCGCGCAGATGCAGATCGACACTGAGATTATACGCCTGCAAATGAGGAAAGGCAATGTTTGCACGGGCGGTCGTCTGCCTCTACACTGCCACCTATCTTCGAAATCTTACACTCGCGAGAAAGGGAAATCCATGCTTCGTAAACTTGCCCCGGCACTGCTTTTTGCGCTGCTCTTCGCCGGCTGCATCGCCGTCCCAAGCCAAAACGAACCGGCCGCCTACACCCAGTCGGTCGTACAGGACGCGATCCGCCGCTACAATCGCTACGGCAGAGAGGCGACAATTGCCTATCACAGTACGGACGAGAGCGTCCACGAACAATGGTACGTCTTCATTATCGGTGAAGATGGGCGTACAATCGCACACTATCTGAACGAAAGAATCGGCCTGGACTCCTCTGTGCGCGTCGATTCGACCGGTTACTTCTACGGCGATGAGATACTGAGCGCGACCGCAGAGGGAAAATGGGTCAGCTACGTCTACCGCAACCCGGAAACAGGCGATGAAGGCCGCAAGCACTCATGGGTCGTGCTCCATGACGGCCTGATCTTCGGGTCGGGATGGTACGAGCAGAATTAGCTGGTCGGGTGGGGAGCCGAAGCGAAGCAGCGCCCCACCTCTGAATGCGGCCGCGAATCGGTTGCATTCCTGTGAGAGCGTGCCTACCCCGGTCCACAACTCCGTCACTCGAATCTCTTGTTCCCTTCATTATTCCTTTCACTGTTCCTTTCACTGTCAAGGCCCATCAAAGAGGAAGCAGCTATGTACCGCACGCCAACCGCTTTTCTCTCGACCCTGATTCTAGCCGTGTTCACTACCCTGGTCGTCGCCGGCTGCGTCGCCATCCCATCCCGGAACGACCCGGCGGCGTATACCCAATCCATCGTGCGGGACGCAATCCGCCGCTACCAACGCGAGGGCAGGCAGGCGGCCATCGAATACCACAGTTCAGCCGAGAACGTGGACGGACAGTGGTACGTCTTCATCATCGGCGCCGACGGCTACACCATCGCCCATTTCAACCCCGAAATAGTTGGTCGCGACCCCGCGCTGCGCGTTGATTCGACCGGCTACTTCTTCGGCGATGACATGCTGAGCGCGACAGAGGAGGGCAAGTGGATACGCTACGGCGCCCAGAACCCGGAAACGGGCGAGGAAGGGCGCAAACACACCTGGATGGTGCGCCATGACGGGCTGCTCTTCGGTTCGGGTTGGTACGAGGAACAGTAACCTGGCTGCCTGAGCAGGATTCCAAGGGCATAGCACGTCCTGCTTCAAGAAAAAAGCTCAGCCTGTTCGCCGCGCCCGCCGAAAGACATTGGCCGGTACGCGCGCCATGTGGAGAAGACGATCCTCCCGTCCCTTGATCGTGAGGGGTTCGGACGGGACAGGATCGCCCTCTGCGCCTGCTATCCTTTCAGGGCGCCCGAATGTCGCGCTTCCCTGAAATATGGAGCAAACGCCATGACGGGCTATTCTTCAAGTTCGGGCTGGTGCGAAAGGGGGCGCCCTGTTCGTTTCAGGTTATTGGTCGCTGCGTTCGACTCGAAAGTAAGGCGCAACCGAACCTAAGAACCCGCCTGCCCGCGCCCAACAAACACCGAGGCCATCTCTTCGGCCTGAAGCGCAGGCGATTCTTCGTGCAGATAGCAGGCCGCCAGGCGATGCGGGTCAGTCTGGTACAGGGGCGGCATATCCTCAGCGCATTTCGGCATGGCGTGCGGACAGCGCGCGACAAACTTGCAGCAGGCGCTTCCATCCGCCGCCACAGTCGATGATCCGGTCGCCGCTTCCGTATTCCAACGGCGGTCCGGGTCGGGCTGCGGCACCGAACCGATCAACAGTTGTGTGTACGGGTGCTGCGGCTGCTTGACCACGAGGCCGATGTCGCCTGCCTCGGCGACTGAGCCGGAATACATGACGATGATGTTTTCGCTGATCTGATAGGCCGTCGTCAGGTCGTGCGTGATGTAAATGACGGAGATGCCGAACTCCTCGTTCAGCTGACGCAAGTTGCCCAAAACCGTGGCGCGCAGCGAGGCGTCGATCATCGAGACCGGCTCGTCGGCCACGATCAGGCGCGGGCGCATCAGCAGTGCACGCGCCACCATAATCCGCTGTCTCTGCCCGCCGCTCAACTGGTGTGGACGCCGCCCCAGCGTGTTTTCGGGGCGCAACCCCACCGCCTCCAGCGCCTCCTCGATCAGCTTCTGACGCTCCGGTCGCGAATTGGCCAGGCCGAACCTGGCAATCGGCGCATTCAGAACATGGTCCACCTTGTAGAAGGGATTGTAGACCTCGAACGGGTCCTGGAAGACAACCTGCACGTCGCGCCGGAACGAGTGCCATTCCGCCGTCGACAACCCCTGCAGGTCCTTCCCCTGGTAGAGCACCTGCCCCTCGGTCGGCGTCTCCAGCCCCAGGAGAATGCGGGCCAGCGTCGTCTTGCCGCTGCCGCTTTCGCCGACCACAGCCGTGATCGTAGGCGGCTCGCTTGCGATCGCCAGTGAGAAATTCTCCAGCGCCACAGTGCTGCTGCGGCTGAACAGACCGCCGCCGAAAACCTTTGTGATATGTTGAACTTCGAGCAACGCGCTCATGTTTCTCTGTGGCTCGTGAACGGTTTCGGTCTACTGGCCGCCGGGGACCGGCTCCAAGTCGTGAATCTCCCGCACGCGATGGCAGGCGACCCAACGCACCGGTTGCACTTCCTCCAGCGTCTGCTCCAGTGAGGCGCAGTCGGCGGCGGCATGGGGGCATCTGGGATGAAAGAGGCAGCCCGTCGGCCGCTCCACCAGCGAGGGCGGCAGCCCCGGAATGCCTTCCAGATCGTCCTTCTCCTCCAGCGACGGCACGCTGTCGATGAGCAGGTGGGCGTAGGGATGCAGCGGCCGCCTGAAAACCTCCCGCACCGGCGAGACTTCCACCAGTTTGCCGGCATACATGACTCCCACGCGGTCGACAAATTGCGCCATGATGCCCATATCGTGGCCGACCAGAATAACGGCCGCGCCGACCTCCTCCTGCACGCGACGCAAGGTCTCCATGACCTGCATCTGCACCACAACGTCGAGCGCGCTCGTCGGCTCGTCCGCGATGATCACCTTGGGACGCAGGCTGATCGCCATGGCGATGCAGACCCGCTGCTTCATCCCGCCGCTCAACTCGTGCGGGTACATGCTGGCAACCTGCGGCTCCAACCCGACCCGCGCCAGCAGTTCACGTACGTAGTCGTCCTGCTCGCGCCGGCCCATCTTCGCCGCGACTGTTTCGCCGTCGGCCTCGACCTGCCCGTCGGCGTGATCTTTCATGCCGTCAAGCAGCTGACGCCGGATGCGCGTCACCGGATTGAGCGAGTTCATCGAACCCTGCGCCACCAGCGCGATGCCCGCCAGCCGCAACTGGCGCATTCCCTCACCCGAGAGCGACAGCACATCCTGGCCGTCCAGCCATACCTGGCCCGACTCGATCTGCCCCGGAGGCTTGATCATGCGCAGCAACGCCATCGCCAGCGTCGTTTTACCCGAGCCGGACTCGCCAACAAGGCCGAAACGCTCACCAGCCTCCAGGCTGAAGCTCACGTCGTCCACCGCCCGCACCGCGCCCTCCGGCGTCGCGTAATGAACGTGCAGGTTCTCCACCCGCAGCGCGGCCGACCGCTGCGCCGACTCGCCGTTAGCGCCCGCCGCCGCCGTCATACGCTTCTCCTCAACCTCGGATTTGCCAACTCGTCCATCCCGACCGAGGTCAGGTAGAGGGCGATAAAGATGAGGACAATGATCACCACCGGGGTCAGCCACCACCACCAGTATCCCCCCAGGACACCGGCATGGAGGATGACCCAATAGATCGTCATGCCCAGCGTCGGGTGGGAGGTCGGTCCTAGTCCCAGCGCTTCCATCCCGATCGTAGCCAGAATGGCCGAAGCGGTCGTGTTGACGAGATTGGCGACAATGAAGGGAATGAGGTTGGGCATCAGCTCGCGCACGATGATCTCGTACCCGCGCATGCCCGACATGCGCGCCACGTCGACGTAGGCGCGCTCCTTCAGCGAGAGGACCTGCGACCGGATCGTGCGCGTCGGCCACAGCCACGCCGTCGCAGCCACGATCAGCGACATCTCCGTCGGGTTTACGCCCCGCAGCGCGATCGCAATCAGGATCAGGATCAGAATGCTGGGAATCGTCAGGCCGACGTCCACAACCAGGCGGATGACCGCGTCGATGGCGCCGCCGTAGTAGGCGCCGGTAAAGGCCAGCACGCTGGCAAAAGCCACGCCCAGTACGCCTGCCAGCAGGCCAACGCGCAGCGTCAGCGGCGTGCCCACGATCATTACCGCCAGCAGGTCCCGACCCACCTTATCCGTGCCAAATGGATACTCGGCGGAGGGCGCTTTGAACGGAGGCGCAGACAGGGGCGAAGCGTCTTCCACATTGACAACCAGCCGGCCCACGACCGAAAAAAGCAGCAGGATCACAATCAAGCCCAGCCCAAAGGCAAGCGGCGGGTTGCGGCGCAGGTAGCCCAGGCCGTTCTGCAACGCTGAACTGCCGGTGCGACGCGTCGTCGTCTCGCTTTCCGCCCGCACAGCCATCTATGTCCGCCTTCTGATTCGTGGATCCAGGATCGGCAATGTCAAATCCAGGATTAAGGTCGTTGTGGCGATTGTCAGAATGATCGCCAGCACAATTCCCTGGATCACGGGATAGTCCACGCCTTTGATCGCTTGGAAGAGCACCGTCCCGATGCCGGGGAAACCAAATACGACCTCGACCAGCAGCGCGCCCGAAAAGACATAACCCATTGCCAGCGCCAGCGAAGTGATCTGCGGCAGGATTGCGTTGCGCAGCCCGTAGTCGTAAAAGAGACGTCCACTCTTGATTCCCTTGGCTTCGGCCAGCGTCATGTAGTCCTCGCCCTCGACCGTTACCATCATGCCGCGCATGGCGATGGCCCAGAAACCGAGACTCGATAGCAGGATCGAGAGCGCCGGCAGGATGGCGTGTTCACCTGCTTCCAAGAGAAACTTCCAACTCAAGTTGGGAATATGGCCGATGCGGTAGCCGCCGTGCCCGGGGAACCAGCGCAGCTCAAAGGCGAAGATGAAGAGCAGGATCAGCCCCAACAGGTAATAGGGGATGGCCGCCATCGTCATAATCGGCGGCGCCAGCGAGCGCAGCCACAATGGCGCGCGCGTCCACGCTACGATCGCGCCGAAGAGCGTCCCGAATATGAATGAGAGCAGCGTTGTTACCGTCAGCAGACTGATCGTCCACAACATCGAATCCCTCAGGATCTGGTTGACAGTCCTAGGGTAGGATGCGATCGAATGACCCAAGTCAAAGCGGGACATGTCGCCCAGATAGGTGAGGTACTGCTGCCACAGCGGCTTGTCCAGGCCGAACTTCTCGTTGTAGAGCTCGACCATATCCTCGATGCCCTTGCCCCAGGCGCTGCCCGACTGCACCAGTTTGATCATGCGCTCGCGGATCGGGTCCTGCCCGGATAGCCGCGGCAGGAAAAAGTTCACCGTAGCGGCCGTCCACACGATCAGGAGAAAGAAGGCGATCCGTTTGAGGAGATAGCCGGTGGCCCACATCTGCAAACCCCGTGGATTGAAGTGCATCGACGAGTGGCTGGCGGGGATGCTAACCACCAGCCACTCGCCACCATCTACGAACTATTCAGCCGCTTCCAGATATAGCAGGACCAGGTGGAAGCCGAGCAGCTGCGGCGCTTCGTTGACATACTCGCCATCCCTGCTGTCAACGGTCGGCCAGTTCTCCCAGTAGGTCTGATTCATCGCCATGTTGTGCTTCCAGTTGAACAGCATGACCGCAGGCAGCTCCGGCAGCCAGATCTCCATCGCCTGGCGGAAGAGCGCCTTCATCGTCTCGGTATCTTCCGGATGCACCCGCGACATCTCCAGCACGATCTCGTCGAACGCTTCATTGCACCACTGCGCCTGGTTGGAGGCCCAGTTCGCGGCCGGGCCGCCCTCTTTGCCGCAGGTGTACAGATTCAGCGCCTCGTAGGGCTCCTTCAGGCTGCCGGTGTGGCCGGCGGGGAAAGCGGTGTACGTCTTGGAAACGAAGCGGTCCCAAGCGTCGGGTGGATTCGTCAACTCGGCTTCGATTCCACCGCGTTTGAGCTGTTCAACCAGCACCTCACCCGGCGCGTTCCAGGCAAACCAGGACTCCAGCGGCACCTTGATCGTGTTGCCGTCGGCGTCCGCCCACATGCCGTCGTCGTTCTTGCTGTAGCCGGCGGCCTCAAAGTGTTTGGCAGCCTTCTCCGGGTTGTACTCGTTGGTGTCGTACTGCTCTAGCAGGTCGGAGATCGACTCGGTGTACTGTTCAAGTCCCGGATACGGCGGGTACGGCATCTGGTTTATGGGATTCAGGCCCTCGAAGGCGAAGTCCACAATCTGCTGACGGTCGATCAGATAGCTGATGCCCCAGCGCACGTCGACGTTGTCGTAAGGCGGCTTCTCGTTGTTCAGCCATAGCGCCTGCGTCCACCAGTCGACGTAGCCGTAAGGGGCCTGGCGGCCGTTGTGAGCCGTAACCTTCTCATTGCGTTCGATCGCCAGCCGGATCGAGGAGCCCTGCAACGCGGTGATATCGATCTGGTCGCTCGTGACCAGCTCGATCAGGCGAGTCTGGTCGGTGCCGCCAACGACAAACAGAACCCGCTCCATGTTCAGCTCGTCGGTCAGGCCGGACTCAGCCGCCCACCAGTCGTCGCGCCGGTCGAATATCTTCTGCTGCGGCGATGAATAGACCACCTTCAGCGGGCCGGTTGTTACCGGCCAGCCCTTCTCGATGTCGAAGTGGTTGAAGGTCGCCCAATCCTGCCCTTCGAAAATGTGCTTGGGCATGATCGGGAAAGCGCCAGAGTCCCACTTCCAGACGAAGAAGCGGTCATGGTAGCGCGGGAAGGGGTAATTCAGGCTGATGACGACGGTGTGGTCATCGGTCGCAACCGCCTCTTTCGTGTACTGCTGGACTTCGTTACCGAAACGCACCGCTCCGCCGATTTCGCTCAGGTGGTTGATCGTATAAACGACGTCGTGGGCCGTAAATGGCGTGCCGTCACTCCACATCACCTCCGGCCGCAGCGAAATGGTCAGCTCGGTGAAATCATCATTGTAGTCGAAGCTCTCGGCCTGCCACATGGTCGTCTCGTCGCGGAAGGCATTCCAGTAAGCCATGCCCTCGTAAACGACGTTGAGGCCGCGCTGATAGTCGCCGCCGATGGCAAACGGTGTGTAGATCTCCGACTCCTCAAACTCGTTGCTGCCCCACCAGCCGACTATCAGGCTCCGCTCTCTGGGCACATCTTTGACGCCTTCGACGCTGGTCGTCTCTTCGGCGGGCTCTTCGCCCATCTGCTCGGGCGCGGGCGCAGGCGCGGCCTCCTCCCCGCAAGCTGCCACGAACAGAGCCAGCACAGCCAATAGCACAGCGATCTTCAATGGTACGCCGAACCTTCTTCGTCTCTCCATTGCTGCTTCTCCTTTTGCGTGTGAAAAGGGATATCAATACGCGCCGGACTCGCTGATACTGCTGCATTGTCAATGGATAAAGGGGTATTGAGGAACAACTGTGATTCTGGGCTGCCACCGACCTGAGCCGCCGGACTTTGGCAGTGATCGAAGAGCGGCGAAGACCGGACGAAATGCGAACACTTTCCTGCCGGCGGCGACCTGGAATAATTCAACTCTTGCAGAAATTGACATTGAGTAGTCTATACGACGGAGGGGCTTTGGGCAAACGCGAAAAATTCGACCCCGACAGGCGAAGAAGCTCGCCCGCGACCGGCCAGGCGAGTCAATTCAAGCCAACCTTCCGCAGCAGATCGCGCATCTGGATCGTCCCAGGCAAGTTACCGACCTCGTTGCAGCCCTCCCACTCGATCCACACATACTCGAAGCAGATGTAGCCGGTATAACCGGCCTCGTGCAACGCCCGCACCACCCGCTGGTAGTCGACTACATTAGGAGTCGTTGACATTTTCAATGAATGGTCGTAACTACTCAGCCGCAATCAGTCTGCGACCCTGAATGAGGCGAGCGAAGCTGTTTTCTCTCTCCTCACTCCTTCTAACTCTCTCTTTATTTCTTGGGACGGTCGGGCCTGCGGCCCTCCCTTGTGCGGGGGGACTCCCCCCGCAACGCCCCCCTCCAAAACCAGCGCTCACCGAAAGTACGCCTTCATTCCTGCAGTGCGTCCCGACCAACGTGGCGTCTGCCAGCCGAATACGCAATCAGATAATCTGAACGGCCGCGGGGATGAAGCACTGGTCGAGACAGACGATGTATGTGGCTTTGTAGTTACGAATGGTCAAAGAAAGTCGGCGTCTACAGGTTGCCCGCGTACCTTCCCAACTCTGCTTCCCCTGATCCTTGGAGCGAAGACTCCCGTGTAAGACGGTGCCGTTAACTGTGTCCATTACAAAATTGTGTCCATCACAAAAAAGCCGAAGACCGTCCCAAACAGAAACAACACGAGCGTCGTTTCCGTCGGCAGACTGATCGTCCACAGCATTGATTCCGGCAGTATCTGCTTGACGCTCCTGGGGTAGGATGCGATCAAATGACCCAGTGCAAAGCGGGCCATGTCGCCCAGCTAGGTGAAGTACTGCTGCCACAGTGGCTTGTCCAGGCCGAACTCTTCGTTGTAGAACTCGACCATATCCCCGATGCCCTTGCCCCGGGCGCCGCCCGACCGCACCAGTTTGATCATGCGCTCGCCGATGAGGTCCTGCCTGAACAGCCGCGGCAGGAAAAAGTTCACGGTGGCGGCCGTCCACACGATCTGGAGGAAGAAGGCGATCCGTTTGAGGAGATAGCCGGGGGGCCCACATCTGAAACCACGTGGATTGAAGTGCATCGACGAGTGGCTGGCGGGGATGCTAACCACCAGCCACTCGCCACTATCTACGAACTATTCAGCCGCTTCCAGATGAAGCAGGACCAGGTGGAAGCCGAGCAGCTGCGGCGCTTCGTTGACATACTCGCCATCCTTGCTGTCAACGGTCGGCCAGTTCTCCCAGTAGGTCTGATTCATCGCCATGTTGTGCTTCCAGTTGAACAGCATCACCGAAGGCAGCTCCGGCAGCCAGATCTCCATCGCCTGGCGGAAGAGCGCCTTCATCGTCTCGGTATCATCCGGATGCACCTGTGACATCTCCAGCACGATCTCGTCGAACGCTGCGTTGCACCACAGCGACTGGTTGGAAGCCCAGTTCGAGGCCGGGCCGCCCTCCTTGCCGCAGGTGTACAGGTTCAGCGCCTCGTAGGGCTCCTTCAGGCTGCCGGTGTGGCCGGCGGGGAAGGCGGTGTGCGTCTTGGAAACGAAGCGGTCCCAGGCGTCGGGCGGCGTCGTCAGCTCGGCATCGATACCGCCGCGCTTGAGCTGCTCGACCAGCACCTCGGCCGGCGCGTTCCAGGCAAACCAGGACTCCAGCGGCACCTTGATCGTGTTGCCGTCGGCGTCCGCCCACATGCCGTCGTCATTCATGCTGTAGCCGGCCGCTTCCAGGTGCTCAGCGGCCTTGTCCGGGTTGTACTCGTTGGTATCGTACTCCGCAAGCAGGTCGGAGATCGACTCAGTGTACTGTTCGAGGCCCGGATACGGCGGGTACGGCATCGGGTTGGGGCTGGTCAGCCCCTCGTAGGCGATGTCCGCGATCTGCTGGCGGTCGATCAGGTAGCTGATCCCCCAGCGCACGTCCGCGTTGTCGTACGGCGGCTTCTCGTTGTTCAGCCATAGCGCCTGCGCCCACCAGTCCACGTAGCCGTAAGGGGCCTGGCGGCCGTAGTGGGCCGTTACCTTCTCATTCCGTTCGACCGCCATCCGGATCGAGGAGCCCTGCAATTCGGTGATATCGATCTGGTTGCTGGTCATAAGCTCGATCAGGCGGGTCTGATCGGTGCCGCCGACCACGAACATCACCCTTTCCATGTTCAGCTCGTCGGTCAGGCCGGACTCAACCGCCCACCAGCCGTCGCGCCGGTCGAACATCTTCTGCTGCGGCGATGAGTAGACGACCTTCAGCGGGCCTGTTGTTACCGGCCAGCCCTTCTCGATGTCGTAGTGGGTGAAGGTGGCCCAATCCTGCCCTTCGAAGATGTGCTTGGGCATGATCGGGAAGGCGCCCGAGTCCCACTTCCAGACGAAGAAGCGGTCATGGTAGCGCGGGAAGGGGAAGTTCAAGCTGAGGACGACAGTGTGGTCGTCAACCACAACGGCCTCTTTGGTGTACTGCTTGACTTCGTTGCCGAAGCGGACCTCGCCGCCAATTTCGATCAGGTGGTTGATCGTATAGGCGACGTCATGGGCGGTGAACGGAGTTCCGTCACTCCACATCACCTCCGGCCGCAGCGCGATGGTCAGCTCGGTATATTCGTCATTGTAGTCGAAGCTCTCGGCTTGCCACATGACCGTCTCGTCGCGGAAGGCGTTCCAGTAGGCCATGCCCTCATAGATGACGTTCAGGCCGCGCTGATAGTCGCCGCCGATGGCAAACGGCGTGTAGATCTCCGACTCTTCAAACTCGTCGCTGCCCCACCAACCGATAATCAGTGTCTGTTCTCTGGGTACATCCATGACGCCTTGGACGCTGGTCGTCTCTTCGGCGGGCTCTTCGGCCATCTCTTCGCTCGCAGGCGCGGCCGGCTGACCGCAGCCTGCCACCAGAAGGGCCAGCACAGCCAATAGCACAGCGATCTTCAATGGTACGCGGAACTTCCTTCGCTCTTCCATTTCCTGTTTCTCCTTTTGCAATGAATGAAATGGGATATCGATACGCGCTGAACTCGCTGACACTGAGGAATTGTCGACGAAGTGTATGGCTCTGAGGGGCAAGGGTGAATCTGGTTGGCGCCGATCAGATGGGCCGTTCAGGAGAGGCGCCAAATCCCAACTCGAAAACCATTTCCCGCTATTTTAGTGGATAGAGGGCGATGGAACAAACGCGAAAAATTCGGCCCTGATCGGGCATGCGCCTTCGTTTGTGAGCGCTGCGATTGGGCGGCCAGGACAGCCTCAGCTCTTGGGCCAGCCGAGGATCTCTCGCTCTTCGTCAGTGATGTTGGCGAACTCGAATCTGTCCGCGGTGTCGCCGCTCCGCTTGCTTTCGGCACTGCCGGCAGCCTCATAGATCGAGTTCATCTCCCAGATGTCGATCCCCTCGCAGCGGATGCCGCCGCCGGCACAGAAAAGGCCGACATGCAGGCTGTCGGGGCGATTGGGGTAGGTCCGGCCGGTGATGCAGGCGCGATTGCCGTTGGCAAAGACTTCCACGACCGAACGATCGACGAAGGCCCGCACCGTCACCAGTCCGTCCTCGGCCATCGGCAGATCGACCTTTCGCACCGTCCTGAACACCTCGCTGTCCAGGCTGCCGTGCGTGTTGTCGAAACTGAGTTTTCCGTCCTCCAGATCGATGCCGATGCGGGCCGCTTCGGTGAAATCAGGCGCGCAGCGCACGAGCAGGCCGAATTGTCGCGCGCCCTGTGGCCGGATTCTGGCGATGATCTCCACACAATCTCCCAGCACGCCGTCCAGGAGCAGTTGGCTGTTGATTTGGCCGGGGGCTTCCTGCCGATTTTCCGTCCCCAGCCAAAACGATGGCAACTGGGTGTGGCGTCCCCGCAGCGCTTCCAGTTCAACGGGTGGCTCCATCAGCAGAGCGCCGTCCGCGGCGACGCGCAATTGACGCGGCAGCGACATCAGGCCGCTCCATCCCGCCCGCCGCGTGGCGGAGTCCAGCGGCCGCGATTCGGCGCCGGCCGGCCGGTCCTCCAGGACCCAGCTCCAGGCGATGCGGCGCCCCTGGTCATCAAGCAGGGTTTTGGTGGCGCAGGCGCGGGCCGAATCATAATGGGTGCGGCGCTGTGATACAAAGAGGCCGTCGCTGTGTTCACCGACTTCGACGAAAGTGGTGAACATGCCCCAAGGATGATGGAAAAGGACGTGGCGGCCATCCAACTCGAAGAAGTGCGGGTATTCCATGGCCCGCATGGGCGCCGCGCCAGCCTGATAAAAGCAGCTCACGTAGGACCAGTCGCGCAGGTCCTTGCTGGCGTAAAGAGGAATCGCGGCCGTTTTCTGGTCGGACAGCGAGGCGGCCAAGAGCATATACCAAGTGTCCCCTTCCTTCCAGATGTCAGGGTCGGACCAGCGCCCGTGCGGATGGTAGATTTCCGACGGCAGCAGTTCAGCCCGGTACATGATCGGATTGGCCGGGTCCTTCTTCCACCGGATCAGGTCGTCGTCCAGAGCGGTAGCCAAACAATGGGTCTCCTCACGCGTCTCCCCGTCAACGCCGCCGTAAAATATATGGACTTTGCCCTCATGGCTCAACACACAGCCGCTCGCGCACAGCGCCCGGTCATATTGCTCCGGCCCGTTGGTAATGGCTACCGGCAACTCCTCCCAGTGGACCAGGTCGGTGCTCCTGACATGTCCCCAAACGCACTTGTCCCCAGCCCACTCGTCCGGCGCGTACTGGAAAAAGACATGGTACACACCTTTCCAGAAGAAGGGGATCGTGTCCTGGAAGAACTCACCGGCCCTGGGCAGGAAATGGTAGCGGGGGCGGTGCGGGTCCTTGTCCAGGCGTGCAACGCGCAGCGCCAGCCCGGTCAGGGAGCCGGCCGGGGCGACGAACCGCGCGCCGTGAAAGTCGATTGCGTTGTCTGGCAGCGCGGCATTCTCCGTGACTGCACTGTCTTCATCGTGTCCTGTCCCCGCAGAAACGTCCGGTACCCTATTCCCCGTCATCACCTGTTTGCTCCCCAGACCTACGCAAATGGACGCCCGGAACACGGGTGCCGGCGATCGCTGCCCCCGTCCTTTCGCCCTGGACGACCAGCGGCTTGACCGCATCACCCACGTCGCCCGTCCACCAGTTGGGCGGGCGAAACGTGTATTCAATTTTGCAGGCTTCCTTGATTTCCGCTGGAAAACGGTCGAAATCGAGGAAGTACCATACAAGCACTAGAGGGCGGTGCTCGGGTGTCTGGTTGGCGCGGGTGCTGTGCAGCAGCCGGGCATCGGCCATTACCAGGGAACCGCTTTTCGCCGGGACATCGACCGCGGCAGGGTGGTCTAACAGCATCGCTTCATTTACCCCTTCTGCCTTTTCGTCTTTCGTCCAATCGACGTGGCCGGGGCCGATCAGGAGCTTGTCATGCAGATCGAAGCGCCGCAGATGCGAACCCGGGATGACGCGCAAACAGCCGTTTTCGACAGTTGTGTCTGCCAGGTAGTAGGAGAAAAACACCTGCATCGGGCGCGCTTCGCTGCTGACGGGATGATTCCACCATCCCCAGTCCTGGTGCCAATACAGCGGCGGGCCAAAGGGCAGCTTGCTGATGAGATACATCGAGCCTTCCCAGCGGACGTCTCCGAATCCCATCACGGCCAGGAGATCGAGACTTGGCTGCCACGCGATCAGGCGCGCGTAGACAGGGTCGCGGAAGGCCGGTTCGATCAGGGTTCCGTGATACTTGACAGCGCTGTGGCTTTGCTTCTCCTCCGCGCGGATGCGCGCGGTAACCTGCCTCAGCTCCGCCAGGAACTCCTGATCCAATACGTCGTCAACGATGCAGTAGCCCTCTTCGACCAGTTGCTTTCGCTTGTCCTGCGCCTGGGTTAGCGTAAGCATGGCGATGACACCTTTCCGCCTGGAAGTGCAGCGCCGGCGCGGCGCTCCCTTCGAGCAGGGCCGCATGAAAGCTTGTCTGTCTTCGCTGCTCTGAACTAGCCTTCAGAAGCCAGCCGGCTGTAATCGAATCGCGTCCCCCGACTGGCCAGGAATTCGGCCGTTTCCGCCGCGTCGGGAATGCCGGCCCGCCCGCCCAGCTTGGCGCACTTGATCGCGGCTACCGCCGCCGCGAATTCGACCGTCTGCGCCAGTTGCCAGTCCTGCAGCAAGCCCCGAACGAAGGCGCCGTGAAAGACGTCGCCGGCCCCTGTCGTATCCACTACATCCACCTCGAAGATCGGCGTGTGAAAGGTATCGCCGTCCGCGTGGCAGACGCATCCCTCTTCCCCGAGTGTGATCAGTATGATCGAGGAGCCAAAGGCGCGAAAGGCCCCGATGGCCTTTTCTGCATCCTCCGTTCCGGTAAAACGCTGCGAGAAGCTCTTCGACGGAATCAGTATGTCTGTCAGTTCAAGGAGCAGTTCGATTTCGGAATCGAGCGCCAGCACATCGGCATCGAGCACCACCGGAACGCCGGCTCGGCGCGCCCTTCTCGCCGCCTCCAGGGCGGCTTGGCGCGCCGTCCCATCCAGTAGAAGGTATCTCGCCTCCTCGACGAAGCCGGGCCTGATCTGGTCCGGCGCGATCTCGGAGGCGGTGAAGGGAACGCCCAGAATCGTGCGCTTGCCCGACTCGTCATCGACCAACACGATGCTTGTCTGGGAGGTGGCTCCTCTCTCGACGAGCAGATGGCTTGTGTCGACGCCGTACTGTTCAAATTCTGTCGCAATCAGGTCGCCTGAGGGGTCGTCGCCGACCTGCCCGACGTATGAGGTCGTTGAACCCAGCCGTGCGAGCGCCACCAGCGCAGTCGCTACTTCTCCGCCGCCCTGCCGGCTTGCGGCAAGCATCTGGATCTCATCATCCAACCCGGGCATGTAAGGGACAACGCCCAGAAAATCGACGCAAGCGCATCCCAGGCCGACAACGTCATACATCTCCTCGTCTCCCCAAAAAAGTTAGTGTCCGCCCATTCCGGTGAGCGCGACGCCCCGGGTGATGTAGCGTTGAAAGATGAAGAAGATGAGCAGGACCGGCACAACGACGATCAGGTCACCGGCCATCAGAATACCGAGTTGATGCGTTCCCCTCCCGGCTGCGCCCATTCCTCTGGGGTTGATGGTGACGAGCGTGCTCAGCGCAACCGGCAGCGTGCGCAGGTCTCCCGTATTTATCACGAATAGCGGCCACAGGAAATCGCCCCAGATGCCTGTGAAGGCGAAGATGCCCAGCGCCCCCATCGCCGGAGCGAGAATCGGCAATGCGATCTGAACGAAGATGCGCAGTTCATTGGCGCCGTCAATGCGCGCGGCGTCCAGCAGCTCGTCAGGGATCGTCATCGAGAACTGGCGCAACAGAAAGATGCCGAATGGCGTGAAGAGCACGGGCACGATCAGGGCGTGGTATGTATCGAGCCAACCCCAGCTGACCACCATCACAAAGAGCGGCACCAGGACGACGAAAAAGGGAACCATCATCGTCGACAGTATCAACAAGAAGAGCGTTTGCCGCCCCGGAAAGTCGAATCGAGCCAGGGCGTATCCTGTCATGGCGCTGGTGATGATTTGCGCAGCCGTGGCCGCAGTGGATACAAACAGGCTGTTGGCATAGATGCGGCCGACAGGGAAGACTTTCGTCAGCGCGCGAAAATTCTGCAGCGTCCACTCTTCCGCGATCAGCGTAGGCGGGATACGCATAATCTGATGCCCCGGTTTGAACGCGCCCAACACCCCCCACAGGAAAGGGAAGACCACCCAACCGGCGGCCAGCGTCAGCAGCAGGTAGGAGAGAAGTTGAACAGCCCTGCGGCCGCGCAGCCAGGAGTGGGAGATCGCGATTGATTCTCTCATCTCAGTACTCCCAGCGCGTGCGCAATAGGGCCAGCTGCGCCAGTGTAAACAGCATAATGATGGCGAAGAGAACGAATGCCATGGCCGCGGCGTAGCCGGCGTTGCCGCGCCCCATGATCGTGTGCTGAATGTAAACAACCATCACCAGAATGCTCTTGCCCGGTCCACCGTCACGTCCAAACAGAAATGCCAGGGTGAAGACCTGAAAAGAGCTGATGATTGTGGTGACGGTGACGAAGAGCGTTGTGTGTTGAAGCAGCGGCAGTGTGATATGGCGGAAACTCTGCAACTGTCCCGCGCCGTCGATCTTGGCGGCATCGTAGAAATGTTGGGGGATCCCTTGCAGGCCGGCCAGGAAGAGGATCGTCTGCAAGCCCATCGACTGCCAGACCGAGACGATCACCAGGCTGGGCATGGCTGTGGCCGCATTGACGAACCACTCCAGCGGCGGCAGGCCCAGGCTCTCCAGCACCAGGTTGGCGCTGCCGATGCTGGGGTGCATGACGTAGCGCCAGATGAGCGCAACCGCCACGCCGGCCGTCATCACCGGCGCAAAGTAGATGGCGCGGTATAGGGCTGCGCCGCGACGAATCATGTTGAGCATCACCGCCAGCGCCAACGCGATCACGATCACCGCGGGCACGAACATCGCCGTAAATTTGAAGGTGGCCAGCAGAGAACTCGAAAAGTCGGGGTCGTCAAACAGCTTGCGGTAGTTTTCCAGGCCGACAAAGGGCTTTTCCGGCGCCGCGATCTGGTAGTCCTGCAAGCTCATCGTCAGACCGCGCACAAGCGGATAGACGAGGAAGATCAGGAAGAAGACAATGGCTGGCAGGACAAACAGATAGGCCGTGAGGACCTGCTGCGTGCGTAAGTTAAGCGAGGAGTAGCGTGCGCGAAGCGAAAGAGAAGACATGAGAACGGCAGTGGAAAGCGGTTCGTGGATAGTGTGCTCTGCAATACATCGCCACTATCCACGAACCACTATCCACGAACCAATTGCGTCAGCTCAGTTGCAGGGCCTTATCCAGATTGGGCATCTCCGACGCCATCGCGTCCTTGGCAGACATGCCGTCGAAAACGATCTTTTCGTAGATCGTCTCGTGCACGGAATCCCACAGCGGAATGTCCGGCGGCAGCGCAAAGACTTTGCCGCAGCAGACCGCGTCGGCCAGCTCGACCGCGTACTGCGGGGCCCTGTCCCCCGCGAAGGCATCGGCGCCCATGGCCGCGATATCCACGTGCGTGGGCGGCGTGTTTGTGTAGGAGATGTAATCAAGCAGGTTCTCCTTCGAGAGGCCGTACTTGTAAACCTGCCACGCCGCGTCCCGCTTCTCTTCAGCCGTGGCCGATGTCACGACCATCCCCCAGTTGGGCGCGATACCGAGCCGGTAGCCGTCCGGGCCGATCTGGGGCATGCAGTTGCGCGCGCTGATCGTTCCCGTCTCCACATCCTGCACATTCGCTTCCAGCTCATTGTTGACGGCCGCCGAAGTCCAGCCAAACGCTGAGAAGCCCTGTACATAAGTCTGGCCCGTCCATCCCAGCCCCTTGCCGAATTTGAAGTGGAGCACATCATGCTTCCGCTCGAAATCGGCCAACAGCTCCCACGCTTCCCAGCCCAACTCATTGTTGAAGGGAATCTCGGTCTCGAACAGGTCGGTGAGATGCTCGCCCCCCATGCTCTGCAAGATGTCTCTGTAGATGTCCTTGACGCCGTGGATTCCGAAGCCGGAGCGCAACACCTTGTCCCCGTCTTTGGAAACAGAGGCTTTCGCCATCTCCAGAAACTCATCAAAGCTGGTCGGTTCGCTGTCGAAGCCGACCTCCTGCAGGATTGTCCTGTTCACCTGGAGGGCCATCGTGGCCATTTCCCAGCAAATGAGATAATAGTTGTCGTCAACCAATAGCTGGTCTATCGACTGCTCGATGAAACTCTCGTTGATCCAATCGTAGGAGATCGCTTCCTTGGGGATTGGAAGCCAGGCATCATTGTTGAGCGAACGCACCATCATGTCCGGCGCTGCCCAGATCAGGTCGGGAAAGACCCCGGCCTCGCCGGCCAGCCAGTACTTTTCGTACAGTTCGTCCCAGCCGATGGGCGGGTTGTCGATCTCGACCTGGGGCATAATGCCCGCCGCGTCCATACTGGGGCCAATGGTGGGGAAGTACTCGTCCCACAGCCAACTGCCCTGCCACAGCGTCAACGTGACAGGCTCTGCCATCTGCGGGCCCGCTGCCTCCTCGGCCGGCGTTGTAACCGGCATGCATGCCTGCAACAGCGCCGCGCCAGTCGTCGCTCCCGCCACTGTTGCGGTGCGAACCAGGAAATCCCTGCGGTTCAACTCGTGAGCCATGATCTCCTCCCTTTTCCGTGTGTCAAATATGGCAGCTATTCAGTCCCTTTCGTGATAGTGGATATGAACAACGCCCGCTCTACGTCAGTGTAGAAAATAAACTCTATTTCTTGGAAGTCAACGTCCTCTAGTATAAGCGACGGCTGAAGAAGCGGCAAACACGGAAATTCCGGGGGGATGCAGTCCAAAACTGGGGTACAAATTCCTATCCCTCGGGTTGCAACGAAGTCATGGCCGGTCCACCCTCCATGCTCTGGCAGAGTGGAGAAATACGCATTCCTGTATCCTTTTGGACGGTCGGGCCTGCGGCCCTCCCTTGTGCGGGGGGACTCCCCCCGCAACGCCCCCCTGACCCAACCCGCAGTTGCCGCTCTTCGTGAAGATTCCCGCAAATTCGTGGATTAAGCCCTTGCCCCTGACGTTGCCGGCAACTGGCCACTGGCAACTGGCCACCGGCCACTGCAGCCCTGTGCCGCCAGCAGCCCACCGCGTCGCCCCCAAATCAGCGAACGCCGCGGCCACCGTAGGGGCAGGCCTTGTGCCTGCCCAACGCGCCCCCAAACCCCCCAAAGCTGCTAGACATTTCCAGCCACCGCTGGCATGAACGCCCCGCCAGACGATTCCCACCCCAAAAGTGGCTGCACCCAATTCCGGGCCGCGCAGCTGCTGCTATGGCCGCAACGCCGATTCAAGGCCTTCAGGTCAAGTCAACCGACCGCAGCAGATCGCGCATCTGAATCGTCTCCGACAGGTTGTCGACCTCGTTGCAGCCCTCCCATTCCGTCCATACATACTCGATGCAGATATAGCCCGCGTAGCCGGCCTCGTGCAGCGCCCGCACCACCCGCCGGTAGTCGATCACATTGTCCTGATACTTCGACTGCAAGCGGTTCTTATGCCCCCCGCGCACGTGAAAGTGGGAGGTATGCGGGATCAGAGTTTCGCTCTCGTCGTCGCTGATCTCTCTGTAGGCAAAGTGCGAATAGTCGAGCGTCAGCGTCAGACCCGGCGTCATCTCCAGCAGGCGGCGCGTCTGCGCCGGCGTGCGCGCCACCGACTCGACGTTCGGCTCGACTGCGCAAACACAGCCCGCCTCCTGCGCCACCTCCACCCGCCATGCCAGCTCCTCGCACGCCCGCTGCAGCGAGGTCTCGTAGGATTCTCCCTCCCACAACAGCCCGGGCTCGATCGAAATATGGGTAGCGTTGCAGCGCAGCGTAAACTCGACCACGCGCGCGAACAGATCGCGCGCTTTGCGGCGATCTTCGGCCTCAGGATGGTTGATCGCCAGGTCGATCAGCCCTGGGCCCGATGCCTGAAAGTAGACGTCGGCGATCTCCAGCCCCTTGTCGCGCACCCGGCTCGAGAGGTCGCGCGCCGATCCTGCCAGGTCCGGCATCACGTGGCTCGGATAGATGTGCGAGCGATCTTCAAACAGCCCAATGTCGACCCCCTGAAAGCCCAACATCGCGATCAGCTGCAGCACATCGTCATGGGGCAGCAACGGAAAGGTGAAATCGGGGCACGAGAGTTTGAGTTCCATCTTGCAGCTTCTCCTTCGTATAGATTTCGTCGCTGACCGCCCTGGTTGACGCTGTTCGGGTCAACCGTTGGCCTCGATCTGAACGACGATGTCGTGCGTGAACGGTTCCAGGTCAATCGCCGCGTCCCCGCCAGCCAGGTCCTGCGTCTGCTCCAGGTAGGCCCCGTCTGCCGGCGAGTAGAGCTTGGCCGTGTAGCTGCCCGCGGGCAGGGCAAATTCCAGGCGGCCCTGGCAGGGCTGTCCCAGCGCCGGGTCGTCCACCTCGCGCTGGTCCGCCACATAGATCACGTAGGCCTGCCCCGACCGGCTCAACCCAATCGCGATCGTGTTGGACGGCGTTTCTGTGACGGCCTCCGCGTCCGGCCCCATGCCCACAAAGTCGACCCCATGGATGAATTCCGACAGATACTTCATCCAGCTGCGGATCATCGCCTGCGAGGCCGGTGTGCCCGCCTCCTGCCCGCCGACCTGCACCGAAAAGTCAATCATGTTGTAGTGCCCGCCGCTGCAGACCGTCGCCCATGCCCGCTTGCGATGCACAATCCACGACTCCTCATCAAGCGAGCTGGTGGCCGTGTTGTCCTCGTCGAAAACAAAGGGTTTGCCGCTGTCGTGGACTGCCGTCCACAGATGCCGGATACGCGCCAGCCGCAGGTCGCGCTGCATGAAGCGCGAGAGCGGCGCCAGGATCTGCCCCTTGTAGGTCAGCTGCTGATAGTCATGCAGGTTGACCGCGTCGACCGACTCCTCGCCCAGGATCTGCTCCAGCGCGGTATCGGTTCGCCAATTCTCGACCGGCACCTGGAAGATGAGATGCTTCTTCGGCAGCCCTTTCTCCGCGGCGCGGATTTTCGCCCGAACCGCCTCCTGCCAGCCGTCCACCTCCGCCTGCGTCGCAAACTCGGTCTCCGGCTCCATCTCCGCCCTCGTCGTGAACGGCTCGTTGCAAACCTCAAAGTAGAAGTTGTCGTACCCGTTCACCTCTTCGACCACCTTGCTGACATAGGCCATCTGACGCTCGGTCAGCGCCGCATCGCGGCCCGAAATGTAGTCCTGCCACGGAATATCCCCGATGCCGTTGACGTTGTTCTCGATATTCAGCGGATTCAGCCCCCAAACCGCGTCGCTGTACGTGCTGCTGAATAACGTAAGCTCGATGATAACATCCCGCTCCTGCGCCGCGCGCAAAAAGCCGTGCAAACGCTCGAAATACTCAGGATTCCACTGCTCCAGGTCAAACTTGGGGTAGCCGTCGGTGGCGAAGCCCGGCCCGCTGCGCACAAAGGGCGAGACATACTCGCCCGGCAGCGGCTTGCACGGCGAATGCGGGTTGAGCGGCTTCACCTGCGATGACGGGTCGAACACCTGCAGCTCGCGGAAGAGCAGAAAACAGCGGCTGAGGGTCTGCCGCTTCTCCGCCGCGTCGTCCAGGTAAGCAATATAGTCGAAATTGCGGTTGATAACCGCGCCGTAATGCTCCGTGGCGGTGATGAGAACAAGCGGCTCGTCCTTGTAGAGGAAGTAACGGGGGTTCTCCGGGTGCAGCTGGATCGGTGCCGACATGCTATGCCTCCAAATCGTTCCTGTTCGATTGAATTGTGTTCATATGTATTGTGTTCATATGTATTGTGTTCATATATGCGACTATGCGGACTTTCTCGCTTTGCCGGCCGCTGCCAGGAACCGCAAACTCAAGCCCGGTGTTTCACAAGCCGCCGCAGCCGCTCTTCGACCGCATTGAGCGGATGCCGCAGCGCGTCGTCGCGCAGCCGCTTGAATGCGGGGTAGCCCCTCCGTTCCTCCTCCGCCCATTCGCGCGCGAAATCGCCGCGCCGGATTGCCTGCAGCGCCTCGCTCAGCTTCTTCTTGAACGGCGCAGCCGGCTGGATCCAATCCGAGCGCGACAGATTGCCGTACTGGCTCGTCTGCGAATGGAACGTCATCTGTTTGAAGAAGCCGATATCGGCCATCTCCGCGGCCGTTTCGGCGAGCTCCTTCGACGCGTACAGCTCCAGCGCGACAACCTCCGGCGCGAATCCGGCCTCCACCAGGAACTCGTAGGTATGCAGCAGGACCTGGCTCATCGCCGGGTCGAAAGTCTGCTCGAGCAGCAGGTCGAGATCGGTCTCCTCCTCAAACGACTGCTCGATGACCGCATTGCGCGTCGCCCCGATCCCCTTGGCAATCGCCAGCGCCGTCGCCATCGCCCGCCCCGACGCATCCTGGTGCACGCCGACATAGGCCGCCGCGCCGGAGCCTTCGACGTACAGATCGCGCACAACCTTGCCGATCATACGCGGCGCGACCATGATCACGTCTACGTCATCCGGCGGCTTGATAAGCTCGAAGCGGATATTGTAGCCGTGCGCGAAGACAAGCGTATCGCCCTCGTGCAGCTGTGCCGCAATGTCGCTCTCGTAGGCGCCCGGCTGCGCTTCGTCGGGTATGAGCAGGAACAGAATGTCGGCGCGGCGCGCCGCCTCGGCCGTAGCGTAAACCGGGAATCCGTCCGCCTCCGCCCGCCTCCAGCTGCCGTCGGTGATGCCCCCCACAATGACATCGACGCCGCTGTCGCGCAGGTTCAGCCCCTGCGAGCGCCCCTGGTTGCCATAACCGATGATGGCGGCCGTCCGCCCCTCCAATACACCGAGATCTGCATCTTCATCGCCGTAGACCTTGAGCATCTCCTCACCCCCATCGCCAATCAGCCCCTACCCCCTATCCCCTGCCCTCACGCCTCCTGGATCTCTACCAGCGACGTGTCATACTCTTCGAATTCGAGATCATAGTTCTGCCAGTAGTATTGCAGCTCCTTCGATTTCCAGCCGGCGTAGATCTCCTCCCACGGCAGCACCTGGCAGTGGGGCGTGATCGATTTCTTCTCGATCGGCAGCGAGGGCGGCTGAGAACGGTAGTCCACCGACAGCCGGATCTGGTTCTCAGTTAGATTCGGGATCGACTTGTGCACCGTCAGGCTGTGGAAGACCAGCACGTCGCCAATCTCGAAGTCGGTCTCGAACCACTCCTGCTCCATCTTGTCGTCGAGGATGACATGGCGGTTGCCCGCGCCCTCCGCGGCGCGTACCGGCAGAATGCCCAGCTTGTGCGAACCGCGCAGCACGCTCAGCCCGCCCAGCTGGCGCGGGCAGTCGCCCAGCGGCATCCAGCAGGTGTAGACCGTCTTCGTCCCCTGAATGAAAATATGGTCCTGGTGCGCGGGCGTCGGCGCGTTGCCCTTGGCTGGAATCATCAGCCGCGCAATCTTGAGCGCATGCACGAGCACAGATTCATCAAATAGCTGCCCCAGCATCGTAACCAGGCGGGGATTGTGCGCCAGGCGGTGAAAGGACTCCAGGCATTGCACATCGCCGTAGGCTGCAGGCGGCACGCCGACGCCGCAGAAAGGCTCCATCGCGTCGGCCGAAGGGTCGGCGATCCCGTCCATCAGCTCCGTGCCGGGCGCGATCCATCCGTAGTTGTCGCAGATCTGCAGGATTCGCCGGCGCAGGGCAGTGATCTTATCGGCCGGCAGCAGACCGCGAAAGAAAAGATAGCCGTCGCTCTCCATCTGGCGGCGCAGCGCCAGCGGGTCATCGAGCAGCTCATTGTGTTCCTGGAATTCGACCGTCTTATCCATCGTCCCTCTCCATGACAAATACCCAATCCCAGATGATGGTCGCATTGGGCATCGTGCAGTTCCCCTGCGCGTCGCCCCTGAGTGACACCGACTCTTGTTCCGCGCCAGTTTGTACATCGTAGTAGAAGCCGCGGTACCTGACGCCGGGCTCCAGACCGGTGATGGTAACCTCGCCGCGGTTGACGTAGCGGATCGACGGGCCCGGCAGATAAAAGATCCGCACCTGCCCGGGGATGCCGGCGGCGTACGGCATCAGCCGGTTCTCGACCGTGTTGTGCGGCTCCACCCATTCGGGATGCGGCTCGAATTCCCACCATGCGTAGCGCTCGAGCAGGCGTTTGGAGTTGCCGACGTGGGTCGAGCCGGGCAGTCGCGCGGCCTCGTTCCAGGGCCTATTGCCATACGACGCCCCGTGCGGCGACGGTCCGTACGGCTTCTCCGACGTGTTCATCTGCCAGATGCCGATCGCGCCGTACGTATGGCCGCCCGCGCCGGAGAGAACCGCAGCCCAGAAAAAGAATCGCTGCGTCTCCGCATGGCTCATCTCCATCTCGCCCTCGTAATTCACCTCGGCGACCAGCACGGGGATGCGCGGGCCCTCCTCCACCGCGCTCACAACAAGGTGCGCCATGTCGGTCATCGTCTGGTAGCCGAGATGCGCCGGGTGCAGCATATTGAACTCCACCAGCGACGGATCGTCGACCGTCAGGTGAGCGAAGCCATTGGGATGAATAGTTTGTGGATGTCCGTAAGGATCGGTCCTCTTCACCATCCGCATGATGTCCGACCAGATCGCGCGTTTTTCTGCCGGCAGCCAGGTCATGTCCGCGGTCGTGACCAGCTGGACCTCGGTCCGCCACTGCTGGAATTCGGCCGTCTCCTCGGCCAGATAGTAGGGCATCAGCGCCTCGCCGGTCGTACACCAGACAACGGGGTACGCGCCGTAACGCGCGATCAGGTAGCGCCAATGCTTCTTGACCACCTCCGGCCCGGCGAAATCGATGAAAAAGCCCCACAGGCCGACGATACACGGCAGCAGCCCCGACCGCACCAGGTGGGCGATGCGCAAGTCCGCCATATCGAAGTAGGCCGGGTTGATGCGTGTGAACTCGCGGTCCCAGGGGAAGCCGGCTTCATTGGCGCCGCGCTCATCGAAAGGCGGCATGTCGGGATAGAGCCCGGCGATGATCTGGATCACGCTGAAGCCCTTGGCCGTGCGGTCGGCCGCCAGCTCCTGCACATCCTCGGGCCAGCGAAAGCGTTTGCAAAAGCCCATCCACCACGTGTCGGCCAGCCAGAAAAACGGTGTGCCGTCGATGTGTTCGAACGTGCGGCCGCTTGCGGCCACACGCAGCGGCCCGTGCTTGAGCAAAGGGTTGTCGCCCTCGTAGGGCGAAACTTCGAGCGTTCCCGTCTGGCCGTGCAGACTGCTGTTGCTCGCGTCCGAGCATACGGTCCGGTATCGGTGCGTGCCGGTCTGCGTCGAGCTGTAGCGGACGCGCCAGGTCTGGTCGCCGGCCCAAAAGGCCGGCACGACCTGTTCGCTGCCGTCAGGGCGCGTAACCAGCACGTCCAATTCGACGTCGTTGAACGGATCGCCGTAGACCTTGCCCGAGTTGTAGGCCCATTCGGTGGCGCAATTCTGGATGGCGTAGAGCATTGCTGTTTTCTCCGGACCGCAGTGGAGCGCGAATCGTGGTCAATCAACTGTGACTACGTTGGTGTCTGTCCTTTTGCGTTCCAGCACAAGCACCCAATCCTGGATGATCGGCGGTTTGGGCGGTTGCCACGCGCCCTGCTCGTCCGCGACCACCTCTCCGGCATCGTACTCCCGCCCGTAACGCGGATCGAAGTAGTAGGCGCGATAGCCCGCGTCCGGCTCGATATCCCTGACGGTGATCAGATAACGTACCGGGATGAATATGACGCGAACTTCCCCCGCAATGCCCGCCGCAAACGGTCTGATGTATTCCTGCAACGGCTTGAAGTGGTGATCTCCCCGCTGCGTGATCCAGCGCGGCGCCGGCTCAAAGCGCCACCATTGATAGCGCTCCAGCAGGCGGCGGCCCAACCCCACCTGCCGCGACCCGGCGAAGTGCATCGCCTCCTCCCACGGGTCCTCATCGAACCCCTCACCGTAAATACGCGGGCTGGGACCGTAGGGCGCCTCGCGCGTGTTCACCTGCCAGATCCCGCTGGCGCCGTAGGTATGGCCGGCCGCGCCGCTCAGCACGCTCCCCCAGAACATCAGCCGCTGTACGTTTTCCCAGTTCCAGCCGCCCTCACCTTCGTAACAGGATTCGCCCACGAAGCGCGGCATTCGCGGCTTCCGCGGCGCCTGTTTGGCGACTTCATCCACGATCTGGGGGAAAGTGAGGATGTCGTGGAGCCCGCATTGGGTGATGTCTACGTCAATGACCGCAGGATCGTCTACATGATCGTACGACCAGATGCCGCCCGTTCCGGGATGGATCGTCATCGGGTGCCCGTAGGGATCGACCGAGCGCAGATAGCGGGCAACGCGCGTCCACGCCGAGCGCAAACTGTCCTGCCGCTCCTGCACTCTGCTCGACAGGTCCTCCCGTTTGAGGCGCGTCTTCGCTACGCCGCCCTCGTCGTCAGCTCGATTCCTCAGCGCCGCGTCGTAAATGTCCTGCCAGTGCGGGTGGCTGTAGTGCGGCATCAGCGCCTCACCCGCCACGTCCCAGACGACGGGATAAGCCCCGTAGCGGGCCACCAGATAGCGCCAGTGCTGCTTGATCCTCTCCTCGCCGGCGAAATCCATAAAATAACCCCAGCAGCCGACGATGCTCGGCAACAGCCCGCTCTGCGCCAGCCAGTCGATCCGACGGTCCGCCATGTCGAACCAGGCCGGATTGACGCAACTGAAGTCCTTCTCCCAGGGGAAGCCGGCCTCGTTGGCGCCGCGCGGGTCAAACGGCGGCATGTCCGGGTATAGGCCGGCAACGAGCTGGATGACACTGAAGCCCTTCTGCACACGGTCCGAGGCCAGGCGTTTGAAGCCGTCCGGCCACGGCAGACGTTCGACCAGCCCCATCCACCAGGTATCCCCCAGCCAGAAAAAGGGCGTGCCATCGCGGTGCTCCAGGTGGCGGCCGCTTTCCGCGACGCGCAAAGGCCCGTGCCGCAAGAGGAGGTTGTCGCCGTCATAGGGCGTGACTTCGATCGTGCCTTCCTGCCCGTGCAGGCTGCCGTTGTCGGCGTCGGAGCAGCGCGTGCGATAGCGGTGCCGCCCGACCTTGGGCGAGGCGTAGCGCACGCCCCACTCCTGTTGCCCGCGCCAAAATGCGGGGACGCTGCGTGTGTGACCGTCCGGATCGATTATGTCGACGTCGAGCGTTACCTGATTGAAGGGGTCGTCGTAGAGCTTGCCGGAGACGCAGCTCCATTCAAAGAGATGGTTTTGCGGGGGCATCGAGCGCCCTATCCCTTGATCGCGCCGGCGGTGAGGCCGCTCATGAACTGGCGCTGCAGGAGGAGGAAAACGATGATAAGGGGGACCGTCATCATGATGATCAGCGCGAAGCGGTACTCGTGCAGGACGAAGCCAATCGAGCCTTCAAGCTCGAACAGGATCAGCCCCAGCGGCATTGTGCGCAGCCCCGGTTTGCTGGTCATCAGCATCGGCAGCAGGAAGTCATTCCACGTCCCCAAGCCGGTGAAAATGGCGACTGTCGCCAGCGCCGGCCGCGTCAGCGGCAGCATGATGCGCCAGTAAATGGTGAAGCGCGTCGCGCCGTCTATCAGGGCTGCGTCTTCGATCTCTTCGGGCAACCCCTCAAAAAAGCCGCGCAAGATCAGGATGGCGAAGGGAAGACCGAGCGCGAGATAGGGCCCGATCATGGCGTAATATGTATCCAGAAGCTTGAAGGTTACGTTTACCTGGTAGAGCGGCACCATGATCGCGGCCGCCTGCAACATCAGCCCGGCCAGGAAGAGCAGATAGAAGGGCTCCTTGAACGCGAAGTCGAGCCGGGCAAAACCATAGGCCGCCAGCGAGGCTAGAAAGAGGATCGCCACCACCGACGCCGCCGTAACCACAAAACTGTTGAGTGCCAATAAAGGTACGTCGGCGATCACCCAGGCCTTCACGAAATTCCCGAATGAGATCTCCCACGGGATCAGTCCTCTGTTCAGGGCCGACTCGCCAGGCGCTTTCAGGCCGGTCGAAAGGGCGATCAGCCACGGGAAGATCATGATGAACGCGAAAAAGAGCAGCGCCGCATGGGTAAGAACTGATTTTCTGCTGACCTTTACGCCGAACACCATCTGTTTACCCTCCAAACCGGAACCTGTCTATAACCGAACGCGGCGGCCGCGCATCAGGAGCAGTTGGAAAATGGTAACGACCGCCGAAATTAGCAGCAGCAAGACCGAAAGCGCCGAAGCATAGCCGGTGTGATTGGTCCTGAATGCCAGTTCGTAGATCTGATACGCGATCACCTCAGAGGCGTGATAGGGACCCCCGCGCGAGAGCAGGAAGACCAGGCCGAACGCATTGATCGAGCGGATCAATCCCAGAATCCACAGGGCGCGTGTCGTGCCCATCGTCAGCGGCACCGCCACATGCCACATCTGGCGAAAACCGGTCGCGCCGTCGACCGCGGCGCAGTCGTACAGGTCCTGCGGAACGGCTTGCAAGGCAGCCAGAAAGACGACGACCCAGAAGCCGAGCGAGGCCCACAACGAGACCACAATAATGGCAAAAATCGTAACGTCGGGGTCCGCCAGCCAGATGCGGGTCAGGTTCTCCAAGCCAAACTCGCGCAGCGTGTGATTCAGCATGCCGACTTCGGGCTGGTAGATGAACTCCCACGTATAGCCGATCACGACCAGCGAGGCGGTTACAGGCAGGAAGAAGGCGGCGCGGTAGGTGTTGCGCAAGCGGATGCGCTGATTGAGCAGCCAGGCGAAGAGGAAGCCGGAGATCGAGAGGGAGATAACGGTGATGATCGCCCAATATACGTTGTTGCGGATGCTGAGACGGAAGGCGCGGTCCTTTGTCAGCAGCCGCACGTAGTGGTCTAGCCCAACAAACTCGCGGTCGGGGCTGATCCCATCCCATACGAAGAATCCATTGTAGAGCGTGGCGATAATCGGCCAGGCGATGAACCCCAGGTAGACGACCAGCCCCGGCAGGATGAAAAAGAAGCCGCCATTGGCGCGCGCAACGCGCGCGACCCGCTGCATCGCGCTCTGGTCATTCCTGTGTTGTGTTGCGCCTGCCGCCGCAGTTGCCATCTCTTCAGAGGTCAGAGGTGCGTGTTAGATAGCACCGCCGGCCGCGCGCTGCCGCGGCCGGCGGCGTCGAGGACTCTAGGCTTTGACCCAATTCTGGCAGGACATGTCGAAGGCGTCTTGGACCTCTTGGGCCGCCTCCTCAGCCGTGATTAGCCCGGCGGTCACGCCCGGCAGCACCGTGCCCAGCTGCTGGTAAACGTCGGTGCAGAGGACGCGGCGGAAGACGTTGTCGCCGCTGACCATCGCCTCCAGCAGCGGTTCGCCAAGATTCTTGTCGAAGTCGGTGTTCTGCGGCGGGACTTCGATTGCCTTGGCGCCCATCGGCTGACCCGTGCTCGCGATCTGTTCAGCGCCAGGACCAAGCGTGCGCCACTTCATGTACTCCCAGGCGTTGTCCTTGCGCTCCGATTCGGACACCATCGCCACGCCGGCATCGGTCGCCGCCAGCCCTCTCGAGCCGGGCAGCAGGAACGTGCCCACGCTGTTATTCATGGCGTCGCGAATGACCTCCGACTCATGATTGAGGAAGCCGAAGTACGGCGTGCCAGTGAAAATGTTGATCATCGGCCTGTCGCCGGTGCCGTTCCAGAACGGCTCGCGTACCGCGTTGCCGTCCTGCGCGCCGATCGCGCCTTCCTGCATATAATCGTTGTAGACCGTGGCGAACAGGTCGAACGCATCAACCACGCCCGCGTCGGTGAAACTGCCGTTCCCCATCTGCACCTCGTCCAGCTGACCCCGGCCGGTCACCTCGACCAGGCTCTTGAACCAGTCGACCATGTTGGCAGGATGGTTGTAGCCGCCGATCGGCGCGATGCCATCGTCCAGGAAGGACTGGCAAAGGGCATCGAAATCGTCCCACGTCTGCAGCGCCGAAGCATCGATGCCGCGCTCCTCGAAGGTAGGAATCCAGTAGTAGAGCCAGCCAAGCAGCTGCATGTTGCCGGGCAGGTAAAGAGCATCGCCCGAAAGGTCCACGATGCCGGCGACCAGCTCCATTTCGCTCAACGCTGCACCAGAGAAGGCGTCCTCCTTCCAGCCGGCGCCCCATTCGGCCTCGCCGCGGTCATTGAGCGGTTCAACAAAGCCCCAGAACGGCCCCATGATGTCGAAGTCTGTGTTCAGCAGGTCGGGGCCGGTGCCCGCGGGCAGGGCTGCCTTCAGCTTCGCCGCCATATCCGGGTGGTCGACCATGCCAAGCTCCAGGTCCAACCCGGTGTCCGCCTTTAGTGTATCGGCGAAGATGTCTTCGCCCTCAGCGCTCCGGTAGCGGGCCATCGCCGTGCCCCAGCTCCACAGGGAAACACCAGTGTCGGCTTCGGCGGGCATGGCCTCTTCCCCGCCGCCCTGGTCTGCCGGCGCCGCAGCCGGTGGAGCGCACGCAGCCAGCGCCGCGCCCGCAGTCGCAAACGCCGAAACGCGCAGGAAGTCACGCCTGGAAACAAAATTGCGGTCCCTGTCGGTCATTGCTGTTCTCCTTGGTGTGTGATCAGTCCGATCGTGGACAGACTGCGATAAAGTACTGCCAATTACTGCAACGGTGCCGGCGGAGACAAGACAAAGCCAGATGCCGTGGATGCGACAAGTATATTGAAGCGAGAGTCCCATGTCAAACCATTTTTCCACGAAGGGCGCAGTCCAATTCTGGGGTACAAATCCCTAAACCTCATGCAGCGCCGGAGTCATGGCCACTCCACTGTCCACCACTCCCGGCAGTTCCTGGCAACTGGCCACTGGCAACTGGCCACTGCAGTGCCTGCCCATCCCCCCCAAAGCCGGCAACAATTTCAGCCGCCGCCGGCATGAATTCCCCGTCAGACGATTCCCACCCGAAATGTGGGATGCACCCTTCTGGTAAGATACACCCTTTTCTTGATAGAATTCTTGTCCGCGGCATGCTTGGCGAAACCCTTCAGTGTCCAGAACTGTAAACGACAAACCGCCTACAATACCTACACTCTTTCTCGTCGATTGCACGGCGCGTACCATAATTGCATAGATTCGGCTGCATTTGTAATCGAAATCCATTTGGCCGCCTTTCTTTTGCCGTGCCATAATTGTCTAATGCGCTTCTGCCCGTTCGGGGCGTAAATTGGACTATAAACCCCTGCTCACTACTGCAAAGCCAATGCCATTGCGCCCGATCTATCGTCAGTTGGGAGGAACTATGCCTAATCGCTTTCGCGTCTTTCTGCGCGGCGCACGGCGACCTGCCGCGGCTGGGGCACTGGTGATTCTCAGCCTTTTGCTCGCAGGTTGTCAACCCATCGAGGGCGATCTCTCGACAGTCTTGACTCCCGTCGTGCAACCCGCGCCGCAAGAAAACATCGAACCTGTTGAACCGCAAATGGTCACTCTGGAAGCGACAGTAGTGGCCGCCGCACTGCGCGTGCGCAAGGAGGCCGACGCCCGGTCGCCCATCATCGCCGGCCTGATCCAGGAAGACCTCATCCCGGTGATCGGGCGCACTGAAGACGGCAGTTGGCTCAAGGTGCGCGTGCCCGATGTGGAGACAATCGGCTGGATCTGGGCCGAGGAAGTGACGTTGAACGGCGAAACCGCCGCGCTTCTCGTCTCCGACGAAGTCGAGGCAATGGCAGCTGTGTCCGCGTCCGCTGTGTCCCCCGAGGACGCGGCAACCGGCGAAGAAGCCGCAGCGGAGGTGACCTCCGACGATGGCGAGACCGCCGCGGCGACCGCAGCCGAGGAGGAGCCCGACGACGGCAGCATGGCAATGCAGGACCTCAATCCCAGCCTCACCGTAACCGCCCAGGACGTGATCAAGGGCACGATTACGATTGCCGAGGCGGTCGCGCCCGAGAAAGGCTGGATCGTTGTCCACGCCGACGATGCCGGTTCATTCGGGCCCATCATCGGCCAGGCGCCCGTCGAGGCCGGCGTCAACACCGAACTGACCGTGTACATCGACGTCGATGCCGCCACCGAAACGCTCTACGCCATGCTCCACGTTGACGGCGGCGTCTTCGATGTCTTCGAGTTTCCCGGCCCCGATATGCCCGTACTGGAGGAAGGGAATCCAATTAGCCCGGCCTTCAGAGTGACGATCGGCGAGATGTCGATCGCCGAAGCGGGCGCCGAGGAAGCTGCCGCGTCGGAATCGACCGCCGTCGCCCCCGCGGAGATCTTGTTGCTCCAGCAGGGCGATGTCACCACACAGTTGGCGATCATTACGAGCCGCGCTCTGCGCGTCCGCAGCAGGCCCGAAACGATTTCCGAGGTCCTGGCAGGCGTCGTCGCCGGGGAATCCTACCCCGTCGCCGGTTTCAGCGCCGATGAAGACTGGGTGGCTATCTTCTTCGACGAAATTGAGGACCCGGTCTGGGTTTCAGCATCGCTGGTGGAGTTGCGCGAGATAGAACTGGTCGTGCAGTTGGGCCGCGCCACAATTTCGGTAGGCCCATTCGGTCGCCTGCGCCTGCGCGGCGGTCCTTCCCTTGAAGCGCCAATCGTCGGCCACGTAACCGACAGCGAAAACTACTCGATCCTCGGCCTCAGCCTGGACGGCGAATGGGCGCTCCTCGTGGGCACAGAGGTGAGCGCTCCCGCATGGGCCTCGACCTCGTTCCTGAGATTTGAGTAGCGACCTCTACATTCGCAGCCCAATCTGTCCCGGCAGACCGGGCGCTTGATTCATACGCAGCAAAAAAGCGGCAGTTTCCACGCGAAGCTGCCGCTTTTCTTGTGTATAGCTCAGTTTTCAGGGCGATGCCGCTTCTACTCTCCGTTGCGCTTGAGCGCCCAGGAATCGGCCCAACTCTCCGGAATCGGAAGGTTGTTGGCGTAGATCAGATTGATCAGCTGGCCGTGGTGGTGAGACTCATGCTCAACCAGGCGATAGTATCCTGCCAGCGGCGTGGCGCCATTTTCAAAAACGCGTAACCAGTCCGCCCGCTCGAACGCCGTCTCCAACGCCTCGTCCGCCGCCTCCATCGCCGCCCGCACCCGTCCAATCGGCAGCACCTCGCCGGCGGGCGCCGCCTTCAGGCTGCAACTCCATCCACGCATCCCCCCCTCCAGCAGCACCGGCAGCCAGCTCTCCTGCGTCCCCAGCATGCAGTAGAACTGGTAGAGAATGTTCTGGGATTCGGCAAACGGCAGGCGCGCGTTCAGGTCGGCGTCGACCAGGACATCCAGCAGATCATAGGTGCGTCCACGCAGGTCTCTCCAATGGGTCTGCACACTCTGCTTAACACTACGCTCAACACTGTGTTCCATCTTCTCCTCGCGCTCTTTTTCTATCAAGAGGGGTTGCCGCCGGTCAAGACCCGACGAGTTCAACAAGGTGCTTGCCCATCGAAAGGCGCCGGCTTCGTTAATCACTCTGCTTGTACTTGATCAAAACCGTGGTAACTGTCGTAGAGCTCGGAATCAAAATTCGCTGGTCTTCGGTGTCCAAAATAACGTGCATCAGTGTGATGTCGGTCACCGTCCCGGTCTTGCCGCTGATGGTCACTTTCTCCCCGATTCCAATCGGTCGAGAAACTGCCATAAAGATGCCGGCGACTGTGTTGCCCATGACGGTTTGCGAGGCAAAGCCGGCCACCAGGCCCGCAAAGCTGCCCATCGTCAACGCCGCCGCGGCGTTGTCAGTCAGATGGGACACCAGGAAGGAGAATATCAGCCCATATCCCACCAGACGAGCGATGATTCGAATCGATCCGGCCACGTCTGTCGACGACCGCCTCTGCACGAGTGCGAAAATCCACTTGGTCCCGGCTTGAACGGCCAGATGTCCCAAGACGACGACAAGGCCGACCAGGATGTACTCCTTGTACGGCGCCAAAAAGCTGACCTGTGGATATTCTTCTATTCTGCCAACGAGGGCGTAGAGGACGATCAGGGCGAGTCCGAAAACTACTGTCATTATCAGTGGCGAAGTTACCGAGACCTTGGTATTGGGCTGGCTCTTGCTTTCGGACATCTTGCGTTTACCTCCCGGTACGTATGTCCTGCCTGTCGCCGAAGAATGAGGAACAGTGCGCCGTAAATAGCGGAAGCCTAATCGAATCCCGGTTCCGCAAGTCGGTCGGGACACGCTGTGCCGTCGGCGCGGCGGATGGTTTTTGGCGTTGGTATGTCTGGATCGGTTCGCGCGATCGGGCTGAGTATAGCACACTACCGACTAGCGCGCACCGACAGGCTGTGTTACGATCACACGGGCGCATTTCATCTCCAGTTTCCGAGGCGATCGTCTGTGGCAAATCCGCCCAACATCCTGCTGATAACGAGCGACCAGCAGCACTTCTCAACCCTCGGCGTGACCAATCCCAGAATCCAGACGCCGGCCCTCGACCGCCTGGCCCGCGAAGGCGTCCGCTTCGATCGCGCCTACTGCAACAACCCCGTCTGCTCGCCCTCGCGGTCAACAGTTATCACCGGCCAGTATCCGGCCTGGCACGGCTGCTGGACAATCGGCGTCAAACTGGGAGAAGATGTCCCCACCGTGGGCGGCCTGCTGCACGAGCACGGCTACGACACCACCCTCATCGGCAAGGCCCACTTTCAGCCGCTCGCATCCCGCCCCGAGCAGAAATCGCTCGAGTGCCAACCCACCCTGCGCGACCTCGACTTCTGGCGCGACTTCCACGGGCCCTGGTACGGCTTTCAGCACATCGAAATTGCCCGCAATCACGCCGACGAGGCACACGCCGGCCAGCACTACGCCATCTGGATGGAGGAGAACGGCCTGCCCGACTGGAGGAGCTACTTCCAGACCTGGCCGCCGGACCCCCACGCCGCCAAACGTCGCCATTCCTGGGACCTGCCCGCAGACTTCCACTACTCCGTTTGGACGGCCGAACGCTCGATTGCGGCCATGGAACGCAGCGTCGCCGCTGGCAAGCCATTCTTTCTCTGGAGCAGCTTCCAGGATCCACACCCACCTTATCTCGTATCCGAACCCTGGGCGTCAATGTACGATCCTTATGCGATGGAACCGGGAAGAATGGAGCCGGGCGAGCTCGACGCGATGCCGCCCCACTTCGCCAAAACACAAACGCGGCAGCCCGACTTCTCGGCCTGGCAGGAGACTTCGCATGGCAACCACGGCTTTCACAGCCATCTGCGTGAACCAGCTGCGCTGCGCCAGGATATGGCCGTCTACTACGCGATGGTGAGTTTGATGGATCGTGAAATTGGACGCATACTGGACAAGCTGGATAAACTGGGCATCGCCGACAATACGCTCGTCGTATTCAGTACCGATCACGGGCATTTTCTCGGTCAGCACGGACTGGTCGCGAAAGGGGCTTTTCACTACGAAGACCTGATACGTCTGCCATTCCTCGTCCGCTGGCCCGGGCGTGTGCCTGCCGGCGCGGTCAACAGTTCGCTCCAATCGCTGTTGGACCTCGCCCCGACCTTTTTGCACGCCGCCGGCATCGACATGCCGGGGCAGATGCAGGGCGCCGACCAGTTGCCGGTGTGGACCGGCGCGGCCGATCAAGCGCGCGACCATGTGCTCGTGGAGAACCGCCACCAGCCGTCGGCGCTGCACCTGCGTACACTGGTCGACAGCCGCCACAAACTGACCGTCTACCGCGGGCACGAATACGGCGAGCTGTTCGATCTGCACGAAGACCCTGAAGAGCGCCGCAACCGCTGGCGCGACCCGGCCTTCGCCGCTGTCAAGTCGGACCTGTTGCAGCGCTTTGTGCAGGCCGAGATGGAACGCGAACCGACCCGGTTCGAACGAATCGCAGGAGCGTAGCCACGCCCACTACCCTGTGGGCGCGCGCCGCCTGAACAGATAGTCCAAACAGTCACCAAAACGTACGCACACTCTCGAACGGAGCAAAACAATGAACCTGGAACACATTGCCATTAACGTACCCAACGTCAAAGAGCAGGTCCAATGGTGGAAGGAGCATCTCGGGCTGCGCATCGTCGCCGCCGGTGATGTCGCCCCCTACATGAACTTTATCGCCGATGACAAGGGAAGCATGCTGGAGCTGTACAGCAACGAGGAAATGGAGCATCTCGATTTTGCCCAGATCAACCCGTTCAACCTGCATTTCGCCTTCAGCGTTGACGACATGGAGGGTGAACGAGATCGCCTCATCCGCGCCGGCGCCACGCCCGACGGCGACATCAACGACACGCCCGCAGGCGACAAGCTCTGCTTCCTGCGCGATCCCTGGAGCGTGACCGTGCAGCTCGTTCAGCGCAAAACACCCATGATCTAGACATTTCTCGCTTTCCGTTCCTGCCTTTCAGGGGTTCCAATTGCCCCACCCGATTCGAAGATTCGCCGTTTCCAAAAAACTGGAAACTGGCAACCGGAAACTGGCAACTGTAGTCGGAGCGCAGGCAATGCCAACGCCAGTCAAAATGCCCCAACTGGGCGAAACGGTCTTTGAAGGCACTGTGGCCCGTTGGCTCAAACGGCCCGGGGATGCCGTCGAGCGCCAGGAGCCTCTGCTCGACATCTCCACCGACAAAATCGACACCGAAGTGCCCGCGCCCGCGGCCGGCGTTCTGCTTGAGATCCTGGCGGCAGAGGGCGCCACCGTCGAAGTCGGCGCAACAATCGCCTACATCGGCGACGAAGGAGAAAGCGTCGATAGGACGGCGCTGACGCCTGAGGCGGCAGAAGATGTAGCGCACGCTGCTGATTCCTTGCAGCCCACCCGCTCCCGCAGAGCAGAGGAGCCGGCGCCTGTCGAAAAGCCGGCCGGCCGCGCCTTCGTCAGTCCGGTCGTCGCCAGAATCAGCGCAGAAAATAGCATCGATCTGGCCGAAGTGAAGGGAACAGGCCGCCAGGGCCGCGTCACCAGGAAGGATCTGTTGGCCTTTATCGACGCGCGCAAACGGCAGTTGCCGGCCCAGGCCGCGCAGACCGACGCTGCGCAGACCGATGCTTCCCCCAGTGAAGACGAACTCCTGCAGCCGCATTCGACCATGCGCAAAGCAATCGCCGAGCACATGGTCCGTAGCGTGCGCACCAGCCCGCACGTGGTGACGGTTCACGAGGCCGATATGACCGCGGTCGTGCGTCACCGCGCCGAACGCAAAGAGTCGTTCGCGCAGAAGGAGATCAGCCTCACCTTCACGCCCTACTTCGTCGCCGCCGTCGCATCCGCCCTGCGCCGCCATCCAACGGTCAACAGCCGCTGGACCGACGCCGGGCTGGCGCTGAGCCGGCACATCCATGTCGGCGTCGCAGTGTCGCTGCCGGACGGGCTGGTTGTGCCGGTGATCCGCGACGCCGATGAACGCAGCCTGCAGGAGCTGGCGCGCTCTGTCAACGACCTGGCCGACCGCGCCCGCCGCGGAGCGCTGACGCCCGACGAACTGCGCGGCGGGACCTTCACCCTGACCAATCACGGGGTCGGCGGCAGCCTGCTGGGCACGCCCATCATCAACCAGCCGCAGGCCGCCATCCTGGGCATCGGCAACATCACCAAGCGCGCCGTAGTCCGCAGCGGCCCGGTCGCGCCGGCTGTCGATCCCCTCCTGCCCAGCGCCGATGACACCATCTCGATTCGACCAATGTGCTATCTGAGCTTCGCCTTCGATCATCGCATTCTGGACGGCCTGGGCGCCGACAGATTTCTCGTTGACGTGGTGACGCGCCTCGAAGAGTTCGACGCCTCGCCGCTCGAAGAAGGCGGAAAATAGACCGGAAAGATCAACGGCCAACGGCCGTGTGGAGGAAGCTGTGGCAAGCAACTATGACTACGACCTGATCGTCATCGGCTCCGGGCCGGGCGGTTATGTGGCGGCGATTCGCGGCGCCCAACTGAACCTCAAGACCGCCCTGATCGAACGCGAGCATCTCGGCGGCGTCTGCCTCAACTGGGGCTGCATCCCCAAGAAATCGCTCGTCAAGAGCGCCGAAGTGCTGGACACGCTCCAGCACGCGCAAGAGTTCGGGCTCACCTTTGACAATCTGCAAGTCGACTACGGCGCCGCGGTCGCCCGCTCGCTGCAGATCGTCTCCCGCCAGACAAAGGGCGTCGGCTTTCTCATGCGCAAAAACAAGATCGACGTCATCGAAGGCCACGCCCGCTTCATCGATGCCAACAGCGTGCAGGTCAGCGCCGGTCCGCTTAACCCAGAAGCCGGGCCGCGCACCGTATCCGCGCGCAGCTTCATCGTTGCGACAGGCGCCCGAGCGCGCGATCTGCCCGGCATCGAAGCCGACGGCGATCGCGTTCTCCAGTATCGGCACGCCATCCGGCTGTCTGAAATCCCCGCTTCCATGCTCGTGGTGGGCGCCGGCCCGATCGGTATGGAGTTGGGCCATATCTACGCCACCTACGGCGCGCAGGTGACAATCGTCGAAATGTTGGATCAGGCGCTGCCCCTGGAGGATGCCGAAGTGGCGCAGGAGGTCGTGCGCGCCTTCGCGAAACGCGGCATCACCGTGCTGACTTCGAGCCGCACTGAGGACTTCGACGTCGCTGAACAGTCGGTCAAGGTGACAATCAGGAGTGCCAATGACGAAAGCACGCAGACGGTCGAAGTCGAGAAGGTTTTGTTAGCGGTCGGCATCACGCCCAACACCGAGGAGCTCGGACTCGACGCGGCCGGAGTGGAACGCAGCCGCGAAGGGTACATCGAGATCGACGAGTTCATGCGCACCAGCCGCGCCAACGTCTACGCCATCGGCGACTGCACCGGCAAGTTGCCCTTGGCTCACGTAGCCAGCGCGCAGGCGGTTGTGGCCGCCGAGCACGTCGCCGGCCAGTCGACAAACCCGATACCGGCTGACCGCTACACTTTCATGCCGCGTTGCACATTCTGCGTGCCCCAGGTCGCCAGTATGGGCATGACCGAAGCCGAGGCCCAGGCAGCCGGCTACACCGTGAACGTCGGCAAGTTCCCGTTCATGCCCAACGGCGCGGCCCAGGCGCAGGGCGTGCGCACCGGCTTCGTCAAAATCGTCTCCGATCAGAAATACGGCGAAATCCTCGGCGCGCACATCGTCGGGCCGAACGCGACCGAGCTGCTCCCCGAGCTGACGCTGGCCCAGATGATGGAACTGACCCCGGCGGAAATCGCCCACAACGTGCATGCCCACCCGACGCTGGCCGAAGTGGTGATGGAGGCCGCCCACGCTGTCGAAGGGCTGGCGATCCATATGTAAACTGCAGTGGTCGGTGGCTGGTGGTCGGTGGCTGGTGGTCGGTGGCTGGTGGTCAGTAGCCAGTGGTGACAATAGACGCTGGCCTTTGCTGCCGGACGTGTGGCCATTGAAATTCACCGATTCGGGCGGTATTTAACCTTGGGTCCGCGGCAATCCGCACAAGATCGATCACCCTCTGACAGGCAAAAATGACAAGCGTTGAACTCGGCCCAGTCGACAAGAGGGGCGGCATTGAGGGCGTAACCGTCCCACTGGACATCACCGTCCGCTTCGCCGAGACCGACCAGATGGGCGTCGTCCACCACAGCGAGTGCGTCGTCTGGTTCGAGGCCGGGCGCGTCGCCTGGATGGAAGCCGCCGGGATGCCCTACACGGAGATCGCCGGCGCCGGCTTCAACTTCGCGGTCACCGACCTGCAATGCCGCTACCGCAACGCCATCCGCTTCGGCGATCCCGTGCAGGTGATCACACGGCTGGCCATGCTGCGCAGCCGCCAGATCGAGTTCCAATACGAGATCCGCAACCGGCAGACAGACGTCATCTACGCCGACGGCCATACGCGGCATATCTGCGTCGACAGCGCAGGCCGCATGACGCGTGTACCCGAGTGGATTGCAGAGAGATTGTTGAGAGAGCCCGTTCCCAAAATGGGGGCCGCCAAATAGGGCTTGGGCATTCCGGCGACGGCAGTCCCTTACTCCTGCCCCACCGTTTCCCCTTCACCCTCCAGCGGCGGCAACTCCGGCAGCTCATTCAATGTGGTCAAGCCGAAATGCTGCATGAACTGGTCGGTCACCGCGTAGCGGATCGGGCGGCCCGGCCCATCCATGCGGTCGAACTCCTCCACCAGGCCCTGTAGCTGCAACCTGCGCAGTGTGTTGGAACAGTCCACCCCCCGAACCGCCTCCACCTGCGCCCGCGTGACCGGATGGAGATACGCGACGATGGCCAGCGTCTCCAGGGCCGGTGCGCTGAACTGCACCGTCATCTCCAGGTTGAGGAACTCTTCAACCATCTGGGCGGCGGCCGGGTTGGTGACCAGGAGGACACTGCCGGAGCGACGCTGCAGGCGCAGGCCGCGGTTCTGCTCTTCATACTCCCACTGCAACTCGTCGAGCGCCTTGCACACCTCGACCTCAGGGCAGCCCGAGGCCTGGGCAAGCTGTCCCGTCGTGACCGGGTCCGCCGCCACGAACAGCAGGCTCTCCAACAACGCGCTCAACTTCACGCTTCCCACTCATCTTCAAAGGGCGAATGGCGCATACGCACGTCCAACTTGCCCAGCCGCAGCCCCATCCCTTCTTCGACAATGTCGCGCGTCGATTCCACGACCTCGTCCGTCTTCATCGGCACGTCGATGTCGGGCGAGGTCTCGACCTCCAGCTCGATGTCAACCGCGTTGCCGCGCGACCGAACCTCCGGGAACACCGTTATCACATCTGCGAGCTGGTCCAGGTGCCACGACAGCCGGCGCGCAATGCTGTCCGTGTCCAACTCGACCGAACTGCCTTTCACCGTCCGCATGCGCACCCCGCGCTGACGGTGAGGCCACAGCTCCAGCCACAGTAGGCCGCCAAAAACAACCACCGCCAAAACGCCCACCGCCACCTGGCCGATCAGAAAATAGTTGCCGTCGGCCTCCTGCTGAACGCGCAGCATCTCCTTTGCCAGCGACAGGCGCTCCACCAGCGCAGTGAAGGCCGCGTCGGGAAAGATCGTGATATACCCTATAGCCGCCAACATCAGCAGCCAAAGCAGGACAACGACAATGCGATTAAATGTGTTAATCACGTCTCTGTAGTGACCTGGAAGGCGTTTCCTTAGGTTCCGCGCCAGTCTCTCGATTATACATCAGGGCCTGTTTGGCCGTGAAGTAAAGACTGATTCGCCTCATTCGCGGGCGCGTTGCCCTTGCCGTCCCCTTGCCCGCGCCCAGATGGTACCGACAGCCAACAGCAGCCAGAGCAAGCCGCCTCCCGCGCTCGCGCGCAGACCGGTCCGCCAGCTCTGCGGCCTGTACGTGAAGACAACTTCGTTTTCACCCGCCGGCACCGGCACGCCGCGGAAAAGTACATTGGCCGCATAGATCACGACCGCCTCTCCGTTGACTGTAGCCTCCCAGCCGGGATAGTACGCCTCCTTTAGGACGAGCAGGCCCGGCCTGTCGCTGCGCGTTCGCGCCACCACCTGTTCCGCCGAATACGAAACCAGCGACGCTTCGCCGCTGCCGTCGTTGGCGGCATTCAGCCCCCAGGCATCTACCACTTCCGCGCTCGCTTCGACGACCGCGCCTGTACCCGCGTGATCGCGCAGCAAAGTAACCGCCTCCTCCTGAGAGGAGGCCGCCCGCACCGAATCAATCAGCTGCACGCGTCCGCTGCCTCCCAGCCGCTCATAGATCTTCACGTCGCCGCTGTGTACGCGTCGGAAGCGGCCGCGGTCGCTGGGAAGCAGCGGCACGAATGTCTGCGTGCGCGCGTCGATCAGCGTCACCGCCTGCACCGCCAGACCATGCTGCTCGTCCGTCGCCGTCAACGTGATATCCAGCGCCTGTAGACGCGACGGCTCGGCCAGAGGAAAACGGGCAAGATACTCCTGTCTTCCGCTGTCGCCGTCGAGGTAGACGAGCGGTGCGTCTATGAAGCCGGCCTGCGCCGGCAGACTGACCATCACCCGCAACGCGTCCCTGTGCTTACCGCCCGTGAGCAGCTGCCCGAGCGTGAATCGTTCACCGTCAATCAGCGCCTCGACCTCCGCCAGCGTCCGGTTGCCCGCGATGTCCAGGTCAGAGCTCTTCCGCTTCCAGGTCATCGAGCCAACCACGGCGACGTCTGTCGCCACGAAATTGTGCGGCGCCTCTACCTTGAGCGTCTCGAGCCCATCGGCTGTCAGGGTTGCGCCGATCTGTCGGTCGTAGTAGATATCGTCGAACCACACGTCCCGAACTTTGTCGGTGATCAGATGGCGTACATCCATCAGCTCGAGAATGTGCGCCGGTGGAATTTCATGCAACTGCTCGCGCACGCGCCCGTCCGGCACCAGCTCCTCCGGCGGAATCAGCAGCGAAAAGAAGGCGTTGTAGCGTTGCAGAGGCAGCACCCCGCCGTCGAAGCCGTCCGCGGTCGGCACGCGCCAGAGCAGGGAGAGGTTCGGCGCCAGAATCTCCTGCGCTTTGAGCGCAATGACGAACTCGGTGAAGGCCGCCTCGCTCAGTTGGGGAAACTCTCCCCCGCGCAGGACGCGCCGCCAGTCCGGCATGTCGCCCGGGTCATACGTGATCTCGCTGATACTCAGAAGACGTCCCATCGCCGCCGGATGGACCGTCCGTCCCGGCTCCGTCAGCAGATGCGCGGAGGCTGTGCGCACGTCGTAGACCGCCTGTGGCGCGGTCGGCTGCGCATGGGGCAGCGCGCGTGCCGCCGCCAAAAGATCGACCGCCAGCAAACTGAGGAGCGCGGCGCAAAGAGCAATGCTCGGGGACCGTGACCCACTCTCGCCCTTTCCACGCAGCCGCTTACGCGCGATCCAGCCCGCAACCTGCTGCGACCCAAGCCCCGCCAGCACCGCCACCCCCAGCGTGTAAAGCATCATCCAGCGCGCCGGCGTGCGAAACAGGTCGAAGCCGGGGATGACATGGTAGAAGAGAAACGTGAACGGGTTCCAGCGCCCCATCGCCAGGAAGAGACCAAGAACGGCGAAGAAGGCCCCGCACTGCACGGCGAGCGGCCATTTCGCGAAACCCAGGGTCCAGCCTTTTGCCGCTTTCCCCTTGTTGACGGCCACTGTGAACACGGCCAGAATCAGTCCAAGCGCGCCCACATAGGCGATGTACTCCGTATAGCCAAGCGTGGCAAATACCACGCTCAGATCGCGCAGGCCGTAGGAGGGCAGCAGCGTCCAGTGGAGAAGCAGGGGACGCAGGCTGAAGCTGGTTGCCTCGCTGTAGCTGAGACCGCCGCTGCGAATCCCCAGTTGGCTGAGTTCCAGCGTTGGCAGAAGTTGCGCCGCCGCCATCAGCGCGCCCAGCAGCACGCCCGCGACATAGAGCAGCGAGGAGGCGATCAGGCGGCGCAAGCCCAGCCTTCCCGCCAGCGCGCATCGCACCAGCAGCCACGCGCCCGCACCGAAAAGGTTGATATAGGTAGTTTGCGTGTGTCCGGCGAGCAGGGTCAGCGCAACGAACAGGGAAAATGACAGCAACAGGGGCGCGTACCACCGCAAACACAGCATGAAGCGCCCAAGGCCGGCCATCTTCTCTCTTTCCCCGCCGGACCCCGGTTTCTCCAGCGCCCACAGAAGCCACGGCAGCCAGGCCGCGCCGTTCATCTGGTTGATGTGTCCCAGCAGTCCGCCGTAGTGGCCGCTTCCCGCCAGCACCAGACCGCAGCCTACCGCGGCCAGCCACCCGCTTCCCCAGCGCCGCATCAGAGCATAACCGCCCACTGCCAAAATCCAGGCATGGATGGCGCCGCTCCAATAGAGTTGCCGTGTCACCGGCAGCCAGCTCAGCGGCCAGTGCAGTGGATACAGCGCCGCCGCCTGCGGGTTGGCGAGGAAGGGCGCGCCCATAAAAATGTAGGGGTTCCAGAGCGGAACGCGGCCCGCGCGCAACGCCGCCGCCGCATAGTCGCGGTAGGGATAGAAGTAGTGGAGAATGTCGCCGCTGGCCAGCACCCGGTCCGTAAAGAGCAGGCGGTAGAACAGCAGGAGAACGAAGAGCGCCAGGAGCGCAGCTGCGAGAAGTGGCGGGAAGAGGCGGCGAATCCTGCCGTGGTGGCAAATCCTACTGTAGTGGCGAACCCTACTGGGGTGGCGAGTCGTTTGTGACCCGCCGATAGCAACACCCATGCCGCGCGCCACTGCCGTTCAATCGCGGAAGCGGTACTTGATGAGCGTGGCGATGGCCGTGAACCCGTCCCGCCAGGTGAGCTTCTTGCCCTCGTGGAACTTGCGCCCGTTATAGCTGATGGGCGTCTCGAAAATCGAGTAATCGCGCTTGAGAATTTTGGCCGTCAGTTCAGCTTCGATTTCAAATCGCTCGCTGTGAAGGGGCATTCCTGCGATGACGTCGCGCCGGAAGCACTTATAGCATGTCTCCATATCGGTCAAAACGGTGCCATAGAGCAGATTGGTGAACCAGGTTACGCCCTTGTTGCCGAGCGTGTGCGTGAGGCTCATCGCCGCCCGCGGCCCCCCGAGGAAGCGGCTGCCGTATACGACATCGGTGCGCCCCTCAAGAATGGGGACGAGAAGGCTGACATAATCCCCGGGATTGTACTCCAGGTCGGCATCCTGCACCACGAAAATCGAGCCGCTCGCTGCCTCAAAGCCGGTTCGCAGCGCAGCGCCCTTGCCGCCGTTGTCCTCGTGGTAGATTACGCGCAGATCAGCTGCTGCATCCGTCTGCATTCGCGAAAGAATCTCGCGCGTGCCGTCGGTGGAGCCGTCATCAACGATGATGATCTCCTTCTCCATCTGCAATGGGCTCTCGAGCTGAGTGTTGGAGCTATCGACATTCAATTTGAGGTCCACCGCGCGCACGCGGCGGACGATTTCTTCCAATGTACCGATTTCGTTGTAGACCGGCATGATGATCGAGAGTCGCATATTCTGGCAATGGCTGTTCTCCACAGGGCTTCCGTTACTCCCCTGCCTGATGAGCCAGGATGATCGCTTCAGCCACCGCTTTCATCGGCTTGCGGTTGTTCATGCTCATCTTCTGGATACGCCGGAACGCCTCCGCTTCGTTCATGTTTTGCTTTTCCATCAATATGCCCTTGGCGCGTTCGACCGCTTTGCGGGTCTCCAGCGTCTCTTTCAGGTCTTCTACCTCCTTCTCCAACGTTCGGAACTCGTTGAAACGCGCCAGGGCCACCTCGATCGCAGGCGTGAGATCGCTCTCGCGAAAGGGCTTGACCAGGTAGCTGGCGACGCCCGCCTCCTGCGCCCGCTGCACCAGGTCCTGCTGACTGTACGCGCTCAGCAGCAGCACCGGCGCCAGCCGTTCCTGCGTCAGAATCCGGGCCGCCTCGATGCCGTCCATATCCGGCATCTTTATGTCCATGATCACGATGTCCGGGCGCAGTTCCCAGGTCAGATTGATCGTGCTCTGGCCGTCGCCGGCCTCGCCCACAACCAGGTAGCCCAGGTTTGTCAGCAGCTCCCGCAGGTCCATGCGGATTATCGATTCGTCGTCGGCAACAATTATGCGTGTCCGCTCCACAGTGAGTCCTCTGTTGATTGTGGCTTTTTTGCTTAGGCTCGCGGTGTCGCTGGCCCGAAAACTCAGGCCGGCGGCCCTTTCGGTCATACCTGCGGTACGATCGATTCTACGTTGATCGAGCGCTTGGGGAAAGTGATTACAGCACGCGTTCCGCTGCGAGCCGCCACGTCCACCCTGCCATTGGCCATGGTGTTGGCGGCCGGTAGCGAATTCCAGGAGTCGTCACTATGCTCCGCGACGCCTCCCGGCTCGATCAGCAGTTCGCCCTTCAGGTCATCGGTTACCAGTGTTTGTACGATCTGCAGACCCAGGCTGCCGGCGCCGCTTCCCTTCCATACCGGGTCAAAATCTGACGGCAGCCCGTGTCCATTGTCCGCCACTTCTATGCGCACCTTATCGCCCAGATCTTCGAGAGCAACCCGAATCTTCCCGTCCTCGCAGTCTTTAAGCCCGTGTTCGATGGCGTTCATAAGCAGTTCATTGACAACCAGCGCCGAGGCCGTCGCCTGGCTGGACGGCAAGCGGATATTCGGCCCCTCAATCTCAAGCTCCACCCGCCGGTCCGGATTCACCGCAACTGCGCGCGCCTGCCCCACGATTCGTTGGCAAACGTCGCGAATGTTGATAGGACGGTGCTCATCCTGGCTCAGATACTCATGGATCACCGACATGCTGAAAATACGGTTCACAGCGTCCTTCAGGTGCTGCCGCGCCTCACCGCTCTCGCTGCGCCGGCTCTGTATCCGCAAGATAGCTGCGATCGTCTGCAGGTTGTTCTTGACCCGGTGATGTACCTCCTGGATCATCGCCGACTTTACGTTCAGCTCCCGCTCGCTCTGCACCGCCGCCGTGGCATCGTGCACCAGCACCAGCACACCGTCGATCCGTGGCGTTCTCTCAACCACTGAGCGCAGCCGCCTTGCCTGCAGCTGTTCCCGCACCCGCCGGCTCATCTCGTACAGGCTGTCGCGCGGCGCCCGCAACGGGATCGCCGTTCTCACCCAGACGCGCCCATCTTCACTCTCTGTCCGGCTCTGTACACAGCGGTTGGCCTGCACGGCCTGGTCGACCAACCGCTCGTCCTCCTCTTCCAGGTCTGAAATCGGCCCGCCGCGCGTTTCCGCACCCCTTCCCACCGATCGGAACAGGTTCATGGCGATGCCGCTCATGTAACTGATACACGACTGTTCATCAACCAGGAAGATGCCGTCGAGACTGCCGAATCTGCCAGCTCTCTCGGCTGCCTCGATTTCGCCCTGCACCGCCATACCCTGCAGCCAGCCAACCGCCTGACGGAAAAGTCGGCCGCGCCGCCGCTGCCGCTCGAACTCGATCATGTTCGTCTCAAACAGCAACGCCCCTATCACCCGGTTCGCCGCGTTGCGCACCGGATATACCTGTTGTACGACCGGCGCACCGCTGCTCGTCCGACCCGGCGGCACCTTCTTCTCGGCAACCTTGCCTCTCCGGTCCTCCATCAACGCGCGATGGACAGTCGGCTGCGCCGCGAGCGTGTAGGCGCGCCCCGTCATGTCATCTACGTACACTGAAGAGAGCGAATGAGGAGCTACATGCCGCGCTACCAGGATACGTGCATCCGCAGGCGGCACTCTGCCCCCGTTTTGTGAGGAGAGAATTTGGTTCCTGTCCGTCAGACAGCACAGCATTATATCGGACCGGCTGATGTCGGCTGTAATTGGCAGCCCAGCCTCGATCCTGTAAAGAAGCGCTATATCGCGCTCCGTCAAGGAAGGACAGGAATTGACCCTTGCATCCATTTTGATCGACGGGCATCGCTGCGCCGTTTGAATCGGCGTCCTTGCCGTGCCCTCGCCCTGGCTCCCGCAACCTCCGCGGGATAAAAAACGCCGTCGCAGAAATACCCCTGTTCCCGACGGCAGAAAACACAGCGTACTTAGATTCGCAGACTGGTAGAACCACAGACAAAACAATGACAATGAAGCAGATCAGCCGGCCTGCGTATTGGTCGGGGAGAGAGGATTTGAACCTCCGACCTCTTCGTCCCGAACGAAGCGCGCTACCGAGCTGCGCTACTCCCCGAAAGTGGAGAACAGCATAACGCATAACCGCGGCTTTGGGCAAATCGGTTTGGAGGCGGTCGAGGGAGCGTAGGATTGGCGTTACCAGGTCAAACCCAGATCCCGGGCGACTTACTCCGCAGGTATCGGTTTGCCGCCCGATTCTAGAGCGGCGAGGGAGTTCCTGCCCTCGGCGATGAACCCATGGCGCAGTTCCTTGCCCTCATCTGAGTCGCCAGCCAGTTCAGCAAGCGTCCCAAGACCCGCTTCCCGCATAAGCTCCTTGATTTCATCGATTGTCAGATCGGCGATTTTGGCAGGTGCCGCAATCCTGCCCCTTTGTGGGACGAGCATTCTCCGCGTTGCGCGTCCTTCTGAACAAGGACGCTTCGAATTCGGAGGTCGCCGCCGCCGAAATCCACTTCCCAAGATTATCCCGTCAAACCACCCGCCGTCCCCCTACGCGTCCGCCAGCTCCTGCAACGAGGCTAACAACCCCTCCGCCTCCTCGCGCTTGGTCGGGTCATCGTCGCGCGCAATGATGCGCTGCAGCGTCGAAATGGCGCGCGTATCTCCCTCCTTGGCCATTTTGAGCGCCATCTCATCGCGCCTTTCGTGATAGCTGTTGTCGTACTCCTTGATCTCCATGTCCCACTTGCGCCAGTAGTACGTCAGCTCCGTCTCCGGCCAGCCCGCGTAGATCTCCTCCCACGTGCTCGGTTGACTGTGCGGCTGCAGGCTGCCCGGCGCAATCGGCTCGCTCGCCCTCTGGTAGCGAGCATCGATCGACATCCGCAGCCGGTCGGAGCCGTTTGGCATCCCCTTGTGCACTGCCAGGCTGTGGAAGATCAGCACGTCCCCCTGTTTGAACGGGCTGTACCTCCACGTGCCCTCGAGCGGGTCCAGAACCTCCAGCCCGCCCGCGCCCATCGCCGGTTGGAAGTCGTATACGCCCCGCCGGTGCGACCCGGCCGCAATCTGCAGCCCGCCCAGCTCCCTCGGCAGATCGCTCAGCGGGATCCAAGCCGTGTACGTGTCCTCCGTCCCCTGTATCGGAATGAAATCCTGATGCGGCGGCGTAGTGAACGCGTTCCGCTGTGGAAAGATCGTACGCCCAATGATGCGCGGGTGCGGCAGTACCGTCTCCTCCAGCATCCGCTCGAACATCCCGATCAAATTGGGGTGATGCTGGATTGCGTGGAACCCCGGCAGCTTGTACATGGCGCGATACTTCTCCATGTAGACCGGCTCCGGCTCCACGCAAAAGCCGTTCTGGTCGGCAACCGCCTCCGCCAGCGGCGTATCGCGCTGCACCCATCCCGCATCGCACGCGATCTCCAGGATCTGCATGCGCAGCGCCTCGACGTCGGCAGCGGGGAGCAGCCCGCATATGAATAGATAACCGTCCCGTTCCATGCGGCGGCTCAGTTCGACGCCGTCATTCACTACTTCGGTCGAATCTAGAAAGGACTGCATAGGACTCTCTCCTTTCGCGTGGCAATTGAATGCAAAACGCTGGCGGACCTCGCTCGCGCTTGTGGATTAAACCGCGCCTCAACGCCAGGCGTCAAACGGGTTGTGAGGGCTGCTCAAGGGCAGCGGCACGCGCGCGCCCGCGATGTGCGAAGCGTGCGCGGCCATGGCCCATTCGACGTGGCGGCGCGCCGTGCGGCCGTCGAGCAACGGAAACTCCGGCTCGCGGCCATCCAGCATAGCCAGCATCGAGCGCGCCATGCGGTGGTGCGCCTTCACCCACTTGTGCGCATCGGGCGGCGGCTCGGACGCGATCACCTGCCAGCGGTCATCGTTGAATAGCCCCGGGCTCACCAGCGGGTGGAAATAAATGTCCGGCTGGTTGCTCATCGGCCCCGGCAGCGAAAGTGTGCCCGCCGTGCCGTGAATGTCGATCCGGTAGGGCCGCTCCTTGTGGTCGCCTTCATAGGACTCAAAGTCCGCGGCAAAACCGCCGTTGAAGACGTAGTAGGCCCGAAGGCCGTTGCCCGCGACCAGGCCCATCCCCTCCATGCCCTGCTTGACGTCTTCCCGCGTCGCGTCGCGGCCGTCCTGCGTGATGTGGGCGTGACACCACAGCGGCTCGCCCCAGACCTGCCCCAGGAAGTCGAAAAAGTGGGGGTAAAGGTCCAGGAACCACTCGTTGCCGCCATGGTCTCCGTTCATTCCGTAAATGCGGGCGAGGCGCGGCTCGCCGATCTTGCCCCCCTTGATCAGCGGTATGGCCGTATGTTGGATTGGAGGATGCCCGCGCCACGGGCAGGCGACGATCAGCAGCTTGTCATTCCGGTCGCAGGCCGCGACCATCTCATCGACCTGGGCGGGAGAGGCCGCCACCGGCTTCTCCATGTAGATGTGCGTGTCGGCCTCTGCAGCCGCCATCGTCAGCCCGTAGTGGTCGCCAATCTCGCGCGTCGCGATGACGGTGATATCCGGGCGCTCTTCGGCCAGCATCTGCTGGTAGTCGGCGTATCCTTTGAGCGCACCGGTCCGCTGCAGCGCCTCCTGGCGTCCTGTTTCGTCCGGGTCGGCCAGCGCGACGATTGAGGCGCCCTCGACACCGACGAAGGCCAGGTCGACATTGTGTCCGTAACTGCCGCGGCCCGTATGTCCGATGATGCCAACTCTGTAGGTCATACTGACTCCGATGGTGTGAAGGTTGCCGGTTCTGGCGCACAGGTCTGCTCGTACGCCCGTGTTGCCAGCATTTTACCACGAGAGCGGTGTGCCAGGCAGAGTAGGAAGGGGAAGGTCGTTGTGCCCGCCCGCGTTTTTCTTCTCGCAGTAACGGTGCGACATCATCCACCGCCCCACCATCCGCCGCCCTCTTCGTCAATCAACTCCTGCTGTCTTTCGTACAGCGCCACCGCCACCCGCTCTACACGCTGCAGCACGTCGGGGTCACTGGTATCCCGCAAAATGGACAGGTTGATCGTGTACGGCAAAAGCAGGTCATCCAGTTCATCGGCGATTCTGTGGCGCACCCGAAGCGTCAGGTCCTCGCCGCCGCACACGGTCAGGTCGATGTCCGATCCTTTCCTGCAACTTCCCTTAGCGCGTGAACCATTCAAGATTGCCTCTACGACTTGCCGGTGTCGGGGAAATACAGTGCAACTTCTTTGAACCACCGATTCGGACAAGCCGATATCCGAGTCGGCTCGACGCCGGGAATCCATGGGGATTCCTCTTGCTTCAACTGCGCCGGCCTTGCCCGCAATCCCTGAAACTCTGCGAAGTATGTATCAAGAATCGCGGCCACAATCTGGGCGGCAGTAGCCTTATTGGTAACTACTCAACCGCATTCAGTCTGCGACCATGAATGAGGCGAGCGAAGGTGTTTTCTCTCTCCTTGCTTTTTGGACGGTCGGGCCTTCGGCCCTCCCTTGTGCGGGGGGACTCCCCCCGCAACGCCCCCCTCCAAAACCATCGCTCACCGACAGTACGTCGTCATTCCTGCCGTCCGGTTTATCCAACGTGGTGGCGGCCAACCGAATACGCAATCAGATAATCTGAATGGCGGCGGGGATGAAGCGCTGGTCGAGACAGACGCTGTATGTGGCTTAGTAGTTAACCCGAGTTCGGAGTTAGATAAGGGCAGGCAAAAGAGCCAAGTCTTTGTCAGAGAGATGGAGAGATGGCTTCTTGGGTTGCCAAGAGTAGGCAATCAGCCCGGCGATAAGATTGACGATAAAGTTGGTTGGGCTCCGGTGGCGGGTATGTTCAATTTGTGAGATATTCTTGAGCTGGTCAACGATGGTCTCAATGACGAAGCGCTTACGCGTGAGCAGCTTGTCTTCGAGAACAACAAGTCGATTCTGCATGTTTTTGCGGATGGGCGTGATCAATTGCAGTCCGCGTGCGAAGAGTTGCTCAAAGAGAGCTTGGGAGAGATAGCCGCGGTCGCCGACCAACTTACCCCATAGGTTTTTGGTCATCTGTGGGACCGGTTTGCGGTCATCTGTGTTGCCAGGTGTGAGTTGAACCGCCAGCAATTCACCCTGGTCATTGACAATCAGATGGAGCTTGAAGCCATAGAACCATCCCATACTGCTCTTGCCCCGCATGGCCACCTCGGCAAAGACTCGGTGGCGGGCGATCCGCCGGTTGTGGCAGACGGACAACGGGGTCGAATCGATGAATGCCACCCCTATCGCCTGGCCAAAGCGCGCACGCAGATAGAGACACATTGCTGGCATGGCTGATGGCATTAACTCCACAAAGCGCGTGTAACTGACCAGTGTAGGGAATTCACTGCGCATATGCTCACATACGTGCTGCATATAGTAGGCCTTGAAATCGCGATAATGCGATTGGTGAAAGTGAATCAGAATCGTCATTACTTCACTCAAGCTCAGCCGCGGGGCCGGCCCTCGTTTGCGAGTCACGCCTAACAGTTTGGCATTTTCTTGTGTAGCCAACCACTGACAGAAATCATCGACATGACAGTACAGTTTGAGTATACTCATCACTGAGCACCTTTCCTTGCTGGAGAATTTCGGTTGCAGAACTTCAATTCTACCAGCTTGTGAAGGTGCTCACTTACTCCGAATTCAGGTTAAGGAGAAAGAACAGTTGTCGATGCTGTTAGCGAAGCAAACGATGTATTCATGCGTGTTAGAGATAATTCTGGCATCGTTAGACGGGCCGTATTTCTTCTGCCAAACAATCGTCGCTATGAAATTCTCCCTATCCAACACTTCATCCATTTAGACCTTCACATATGCTTGTTCATTATCATCGCACTGAACAAACATAACCCCATCATCCCGCAACGACTCCCTTGCCGCGGCCAGCCGATTCTTCATAAACGTCAGCCAGCTTGAATGGTTGAAGCGGTCGTGATAGCCGAACGAGTCATTGCCCGTGTTATACGGCGGGTCAATATAAATCAGCTTCACTTTGCCGCGGAACCGCTGTTTGAGCGTGTGCAACGCCAACAGGTAATTGCCTTTGATTGTCAGGTTTTCCCTGATCGTCCCGTCTTTATCCAGCCTGAATTCCGTCACCTCCTGCTCGCCGTCCACCGTGAAGCGTTTCCAGCCGGTCAATACCTTGGGATTAAACAGTCGGTCGATCTCATCCTGTGCCAGAATCTCATTGAGGAAAACCTCCTTGCGGTTTTCCTCATCCTTTGTTTGGCCGCCTTCCAGCACACAGTCTTTGAACGGCCAGACAAGTGAGACCTCGCCCCGTTCGTGCAGAAACTTGCCGTCAATATTCAGGCCGATCCGATTGCGGAATCTGGTGTGAGAGTTGTCGAGGAAGTTCCTATCGGAGATACAGTCGATAAAGGCATTGATGTTGAAGACCCAGTGCCCGTCGATCTCGTCGAAGAACTTGGCCTTTAGGTCCGCATTTTTGAGCAGCAGCCTCACTAGGTTATGGTCGATCTGCCAGGCGCGGTCGATCACCGCGGCTGCGACCAGTTCGCCGGATTCGTCAACGAAGCGAGGGTCAGTTTTTAGCAGTTCAGTGAGTTTGTTGTGAAAACTCTTGGGCATAGTGAGATCCCTTGAGGTACGGAAGGCGATTAGACTGATTCGCCTGGTATGTCTTTGGTTGCAACTGCGTTGGTAACTGCTCTTGGAATTCCTTCGATCGCAAGCGAAAAATCACTTGTGAGCGAAAAGTCAAGATCTTGATCACCATGTCCAAAGGCCCACAAGAACAGTTCGACTCCTTGCGCAGAAGGTGTGCACACAATTCCATCGCCGGTGACATTGGCGCTTAATTGTTTGAGCACTTGCTGACTTCCAAATCCCCATTCGCCTTCTATGAGTCCGTCTGTACTGAGACCATGAAAGATGTGATTTAGTATTTGAGGGTTATTCCATTCCACTTCCGTGAATTCCATTGCTTCAGCATAACCCTGCAGTGGCATGAATAGCTGCATCTTACGCCGGTTTTTGGACAAGCCAAAGCTGTGGGCACTGTTAGACCACAATTCAGATACTGTGGAATATATGAGATAGTGTGTTCGTATCTGGTATGCTGACAAGCTGTCTATTAACTTCGCTATCCGCGCTCCTCGGTCATCTCGACTGACATCAGTTCTTGATGAAGCTAAGACACCACCAAAGTATTCAACGGCAATTCTATCATCGGAATAAGAACCCTCATTGATTATCGTTTTGAGAACTTTCGGAGGCACTTGACCTGGGCCATTCAGTTTATCGCCAAGTTTTCGCTCTGCATTTGAGAATATCCTGCCTACGTTTTCTACCCGTCTAATGGTAAACTCCTTGAGTTCGCCACCGAGGTAATCAGCGGTTGGGCCTAAGATTCTTACGATTGCGTCTTTCCCCACATATGCGGCGATGACACCTATCCCTACATTGGTGATTGGGTCTGGCATTTGGATGTCTCCCGGCAAATGGCAAATGAATTGTTCAAGTCGTAGCGCGAACTTGCCTTTTAGCGCTCGACTGATGTTGACAATATGCGTCCCGATGATGCTTTAAGCGACAGACTTCAATCCGGCCTCCCTCTATTCGATAGAGGATACGGTAGTCTCCGACGCGTTCCCGCCAACAGGAACTCGTTAACCCGAATGTCTAATGATACCGTTCTGGCGTGGATTTTCCGCTAACCGCTGGAATACGGTGTCAATGCGTCTGACATAGTCTTGGGGCAACCGCCGCAAGACTCGTTCAGCGCGATGCTCCAAAATAATAGTGTAAGCCATCGCATCTTTCAGAGCTTGCCTTCGCTTTGAAATACTGCCCATATTTCAGCGTACTCCCTAAAGCCTGTGGCCGTCTCCATCGCCTCATCCATCTCCATCGGCTCATCCATCTCAAAAGCATCCTCTAAACCCTGAAGCCGCTGCATCAGGGCTCGGTATTCTTTTCCCAAAATAGAACAGCCGCCGTTTTCCGCCCTTTCCAATTGAAAAGAAGTCTTGGTTCGATATTTGGTATCATAGTCCTCCTCTTCTGAAGGCGTGTCCCTTTGTATCGCAAATTCGCTCGCAACGAGGTAACAGTCCGCCACCTGTGTAATCTGCCGAGTTGGCATATGTTGGCGTCCCTTCTACCTTTCCTCGTCCGCTTTCGCCAACAGGAGAATGTTGGATGCGGTCAGATGGAGCGCGTATGCGGCTATGTAGTCCGGCACTGTGGTCTCCTCCGCCTGCCCGTGCGCTGAAAGCTTATTTCGCATAGAGGGAACGCCAGATTCCAACGTGTTCCTCAACGCCGAAAAGTGTGACTTCATAAATGGTTGAATCAGTTCATTATCGAACACGATCTGAATCAGGCTGCTGGCGCTATTTTTCTCAGTGTAGGTCCACCCTCTCTTCTTGCAAATTGTTTTGATGCAGCTCTCAAATGCCTTGAGGCAGCCGTTCAGACTTTCCTTGTATCTTCCTTTGCGATAGTGCTCGTGCGCGTTCAGGTATTCCGCATTCGCTCCTTTATACATCGGGTTAGACAGCATATGCAGGGCAGGCTGTACTACCTCTGCGTGGACCCACTGCGAATCAACTCGGATTATCTGGCCGGATTCGTACTGGTATCCGACGCCATTCTCTCGAAATCGGCGATTCAGTTTGTTTATCGCACCGTCGGGTGAGATCTTTCGTTCGGTATACGCTGTATACTCATTTTGACGGACAAAGCTGTCCACATAACGCTCAATATAGCAAAAGGCAATCTCAATGACATCAAGTGCCTTGTCTGTCTCCTGTGTTTGCAGAAGGAAGTTGCGGACCGCCTCAGCAGAGCCCCTGGCGCTGTCATCCAATGTGACCACGCCGTATTCATCACACAGTGTCTCGTGGATTGACTCGTAGACCCACTTGTATGCTTCGTCTTGCCTAGTGTGGAACTCCCCAACGGTATCGCCGTGGACAACAACTTGGAAGACATCATTCAGGATGCGGACAACCTGAACCCGCAATTCAGGGGGAATCGCTTCGTACTGGTACACGTCAGGAACTTCGCCCTGAAGACGTATCTGTCGTTTCGAGAAGAGGTCTATAGTTGGCATAGGATGTTATTTTCGCTCCACTTTACGCTGAGGTATCTTTTTTGCCATTCAGTTCGCTCGTCAGCTATCTGTTGGTAGTGGCCCTTCATCCGTTCGGCCTGCTGAGACAAAATCCGACGGCGCTCATCCAGAGATCCGTTGTCAGGCTCCATCGGGGATTGGCGTGCAGAATCCGCTTGATACGGCGTTTCTAAGTCTCTGATCAACCCTTGACCTTGCGCGAGGGCAATCGTCTCCATGCCTATCCCCTTCGTTTGAACTTCACAAAGCTTTCATTCGGCACCCATCAAAGCTGCAAGTCTCTCTGCAATTCTGTCCGAAGTTCAGCATGCGCCCGGAACACTGTGGCGGTTTCAACCGCCTCATCCAGTTCTCATGCGTCGTCCCGGTCCGCAAGCCGTTGCAACAGGGCGCGAAATCCTTTCATTGACAGAACGGGACGCCCTTTGGGCCCCTTCTCATTGACATGATATTTCGGTCTAATCGTGAGCATTATGACTCTCCTCTTGAAGTGACCAGGTTCAGTTGAAATTTGGGTAGTGGTCGAATAGTAAGTGGTGGTAGAATTGTTGCATGATACAGAAAACGATCACCTACAGTTGTCGCGTGTGCGGGAGCACGAATATCGTCAAGAATGGGAGCAACCGGCTTGGTCAGCAGCAATATCACTGTAAAGAGTGCAATGCGTATCGGGTTTTGGAATCCAAGCGAGAGGCGAAAAAAAAGAGAAGCGCCTCATCCTGAGAGCCTACCAGGAACGCATCAGCCTGCGCGGACTGAGTCGGTTGTTTGCTGTTCATCGTCACACGATTGCCCGCTGGATTCGAGCGCATGTGGCATCCTTGCCGCCGCTCCGAGCAACCTTGTTGCCTGCCCAGCCCGATGACCTGCTCGAAATCGATGAGGCCTGGAGTTTTGTGCGCACACGGCGCAACAAACGCTGGCTGTGGACCGTCATGTGTCGTCGAACGCGTCAGATCGTGGCTTTTGTGATCGCTGACCGTAGCCAACAGAGTTGTCGCCGCCTATGGGCCAAGGTCCCGTTTACGTACCGCCGATGTCTCTCCTATAGCGACTTCTGGAACGCGTATCAAGCGCTGCCCAAAGAGAACCATTGCGCAGTCGGCAAAGAGAGCGGAGAACTCTCCCATATGGAGCGTTGGTATTGTACATTGCGCCAAAGGCAGGCACGCTATGTTCGCAAAACACTCTCATTCTCCAAGAGCGATGCTTACCACCATATGGTCACCAACTGGTTTATCATTGACCACAACCTGGCAATGTACTCCTTGACCTAACCACTTACCTTGTGACCACTACCGAAATTTGCATGGTGTGTTGCGTCGTGTGCACGACGAGCGCTCGTACGCGAGATGCACGAGAGATCTACAAGCGGGCACGGTAAAATAATTTCAGAAATTATAGCAATAATTATTAGAAATAATATAAATATTATTGGAATATTGTAAAGGAGGGGCGACAAGCGAATTGGGCTGTTGACATCCTTCTCGATAAGCGAGCCAATAGCCTTCATCAATGAGGCCAGACGGTTATTCTCGTTTTCGCCTAGCACGTCGACGTCGGCAAACCGACTTTGCGATCCGACCGTCCAGCACAACCACGAGTGTCCACGCCCCACCGCTGCTCCACCCGTTAGTCATAACAATCTCCAAATCACGAGAATCAAAGTTCAGACAGGCAACGGCAGGGACAAACTGCCATGCGTACCTTACACCCGCCGCGTAGTATACCGCACCTCCATTCGGTTGCGGCATCCTTCCAGCACCACCCGGAAATTGTTCCGGCTAAACTGTCGCGCATCTATCTCTTTCTACCTACAAATAATATACGCTACGCGCACGAAACGATCACTTTGCGCTGAATGGCAACCGCCAATTGCTTTACAAGCGCCCGCCGATCTGCTAAACTAGGTGAGTTTGATAAAAAGGTCGAAATGCCGCGCATTCTTAGGCGGTTTAGACAGGCAGGTGAACACAATGGAAGCTATGCAACAATCGAAAGTTGACGGCAAGGTTTTCCGCCGGCTTGTCGGCTTTCTGCGCCCTTATTGGAAGCAGGCGGCCCTTGCCTATGTCTCCGTCCTCTTTGCCTCGCTGCTCAATCTCTATATCCCGCAAGTCTTGAAGGACGCAATCGACCTTGGTGTCGAGGGGCAGCGCGCCGGCGCGCTCTTCTCCGCCGCCGCCTGGATCCTGGGCATCGCCCTCGTGCGCGGCGTGGCTATGTTCTTTCAGCGTTACTACGGGGAATGGTTGACGCATCGCGTCGCCTACGACCTCCGCAACCGCTTCTTCAACGCGGCGCAGCGCTTGCCCTTCTCCTTTCACGACCACGCTCAGACCGGCGACCTGATGAGCCGCGCCACCAGCGACATCACCGAGACCGAGCGCTTTGTCGGACAGGGCCTGATGGACCTGACCGCGACGCTGCTGCTGCTGGCCGGCGTCCTCGTCGCCATGGTCCTGGAGAGCTTCAGCCTCGCTCTCTTCGCCCTCATACCGCTGCTGTTGCTATTCGTTCTCACGCTGCGCTTCGGGATGGTGATCCGGCCTCGATTCAAACGCGTACAGGAGCAAATGGGCCAACTCTCCTCGACGATGCAGGAGAGCGTGACCGGCATCCAGGTGGTAAAAGCCTTTGCGCGTGAGGAAGACGAGCTGCGAAAGTTCGACGCGGCCAACGAGGACTGGTTTACCAAGCGCTTCGGCATCATCAAGATCTGGGCCAACAACTGGCCTACCTTCACCTTCATACTGATGAGCAGCGTCTTCCTTCTCCTGCTCGTCGGCGGCCCGCGCGCGATCGAAGGAACCATTACAATCGGGTCGCTCTTCGCCCTCCTGGCCTATGTCATGATGCTCAACGGCCCTGTGCAACGGCTCGGGTTCCTGGTCAATATGGCCGCCACCTCCAGCGCAAGCGCGGCGCGCGTATTCGAGATAATCGATACGCCCCGCGAAGTCGAAGAAAGTGACAACGCAGTCGAGCTGGCCGATGCCCAGGGCGCGGTTGCCTTTTCCAATGTCAGTTTCGGCTACGAGGGCGGCCCGCGCGCGCTCGACGACATAAATTTCGAGGTTGAAGCCGGCCAGACCGTCGCCCTCATCGGCCCCACCGGCAGCGGCAAATCGACCATCACCAACCTCATCCCCCGCTTCTACGACCCAGCCGGCGGTGTTGTCCGCATCGACGGCCATGACGTGCGCAGCGTCACACTCAAAAGCCTGCGCCGCCATATCGGTATTGTCCTGCAGGACCCCTTCCTTTTCGCGACGACAATCACCGAAAATATCGCCTACGGCCGCCCACAGGCCACCCCGGACGATGTCGTCGCCGCGGCCAAAGCCGCGCGCGCACACGATTTCATCATGGAGTTCCCCGCCGGTTACGAAACAATCGTCGGCGAGAGGGGCGTCACCCTCAGCGGCGGGCAGAAACAGCGGGTCGCCATCGCGCGCGCTCTCCTCTACGCCCCCCGCATTCTGATCCTGGACGACTCTACCAGCAGCGTCGACACCGAGACCGAGCACCTGATCCAGGAGGCGCTCGCATCGCTCATGCAGGGGCGCACAACTTTTGTCATCGCCCAGCGCCTGCTCACGCTCAAGAACGCCGACCAGATCCTTGTGCTCGATGGCGGCCGTATCGTCGAACGCGGCCGCCACGACGAACTGCTTGCCCATGGCGGCCTGTACCGCCAGATCTATGATTTGCAGCTGCGCGATCAGGAGGAGTTCGCGGCGCTCGACGCGCAGTTGCTCAAACAGGCTGAGCCGCTGGCGTCCGGCGCAAGCGGGTATCCGGTTTCCGAAATGGCGCTGGCCGGCGCCGCAGAAAACGGGAGATAATGAGGTGAGCAACGCCAACGGCAACCATGCAGCTGCCAAGACGCAAAATGGAAACGGTGAGCTCTCTGCCCCGCCGGGCGCGGAGAATGAACTGATCGAAAAGCTGCCGCGCCAGCGCGACGCCTTCGGCCGCGAACAGGCAACACGCGTCGGCAACAAAAACAGCCTTTCCGCAATCGAACAGGAAAGACTGCGCCGCGAACGCAGAATTCAGGACCTTCTGCCCGACGAAGAGGAGGCGCAGGAGAAGACCTACGACAGCCGCCTGGTCAAGCGTCTCATGGTCTATGTGGGCGTCTATAAGCGCGAGTTTATCGTTTCAGTAGCCCTGATCGTCGTTAGTGCGCTGATGAGCGTGGGCACCCCGTGGATGATACAACGGGCAATCGACGAAGGCATCCGCGCCGGCAACGCCGGCACACTGCGTTTCTGGACATTCCTCTTCCTGGCCGCGATCGCGCTCGAATGGGTGACAAGTCGTGCCCGCCTGACAGTCATGGCTTACGCTGGCACGCGCATCGTCACCGACCTGCGCAGCCAGCTCTTCCGCCACCTGCACTCGCTCTCGCTTGGCTTCTTCAACGACTATAGCGTGGGCCGCCTGATGAGCCGTCTCATCAGCGACGTCAGCGTGTTGCAGGATTTCGTCACTTGGTCGATTACGGGACTGGCCCGCTCCGTCTTCATCCTGATCGGGATCGTTATCGCCATGCTGTTCCTCAACTGGCAGCTGGCGCTGGTAACCTTCGCTGTCCTGCCCATGATGATCGCGTTGACCAACTACTTTCGCCGCTACGTGCGCCAAGCCTATCGCGCCGCCCGCCAGCGCCTGTCGCTGATCAACGGCTTTCTCAACGAGTCGATTACCGGCATTCGCGTAACCAAGAGTTTCGCCCGCGAAGGGGCCAACGCCCGTCACTTCGACGATCTCAACCGCTCCTACTTCGACGCCAACGTGAGGACGACACAACTTGCCGCCTTCTTCTTCCCAGGTGTCGATTTCATCGGCTCGCTTGCCACCGCACTGGTCGTCGGTGTCGGCGGCTGGCTGATCCTGGGCGACCAGGTGACCGCCGGCGTGCTCGCCGCCTTCGTGATCTGGGTGGAGCGCTTCTTTGACCCGATTCGCGAGCTCTCCCGGCGCTACTACACATTCCAGGCCGCAATGGCGGCCAGCGAGCGCCTCTTCGCCCTGCTCGACACAGAGCCGGACCTTCAGGATGCCCCCCACGCCGCAGCCCTGCCCCCGGTCGAAGGCCGGGTGGAGCTGGACAACGTTCAGTTCAACTACAAAGAGGATGAACCGGTGCTGCAGGGCGTGACGATCAGCGCCGCGCCGGGTGAGCGCATCGCCCTCGTCGGTGAGACCGGCGCCGGCAAGAGTACAGTCATCCGCCTCATCTCCCGCTTCTTTGACGTTACCGGAGGCGCCGTGCGCATTGACGGTCACGACGTGCGCGATGTTACCCAAGCCAGCCTGCGCGCCCAACTCGGCATCGTCCTACAGGATACTTTCCTCTTCGACGGAACCATACGCGACAACATTCGCTACGGCCGGTCTGACGCAAACAACGCCGAGGTCGAAGCCGCGACCATCGCCGTCGGCGCCGATGAGTTCATTCGCAAGCTGCCAAAGGGCTATGAAACCGAAGTGGGCGAAAACGGCGTGAATCTCAGCGTTGGTCAGCGCCAGATCGTCTCGTTCGCCCGCGCACTGCTGGCCGATCCCCGCATCCTCATTCTGGACGAGGCCACCAGCTCAATCGACACGACAACAGAGCGCCAGATTCAGGCCGGGTTGGAACGTCTGCTCAAAGGGCGGACCAGCTTTGTCATCGCCCACCGCCTCAATACAATTGTCAACTCGGACAAAATCGTTGTCCTCGACCAGGGGCGCGTGCTCGAAGAAGGTAGCCACGAAGATCTGCTGGCCCGCCGCGGCCGCTACCACCAGCTGTACACGATGCAGTGGGCAGTGGAGAGCGATCCGCGCGCCAGGAACTACGCTTTGAACTGAGAAGACGGAAGATCGCGGCGCGTGGTCGGCCTGCGCCGCGATCTTCCGTCCCATCTTCCCGTCTCTCGCTCTCCTGCCTCAACTTTCTTCGATACTGACACTCTCCATCACGTCCCCTTGCCGGATTGAATCGACCACATCCTGTCCGCTTCGCACCTTGCCGAAGACCGCGTGCTTGTTGTTCAGCCAATCGGTCGCGATATGGGTGATGAAAAACTGGCTGCCGTTCGTATTCGGGCCGGCATTGGCCATGCTCAGAACGCCGGGCCCGTCATGCGTTAGGTCTGGGTGGAATTCGTCGCCGAATCGGTAGCCGGGACCGCCGCTGCCGCTGCCGGTCGGGTCGCCTCCCTGGATCATGAACTCCGCGATTACGCGGTGAAACTTAACGCCGTCATAAAAGCCATCGCGCGCCAGCGTCACAAAATTGTTGACCGTCCGCGGCGCCTTGTCCGCATACAGGTCGATCACGATATCGCCCCGGTTGGTCTGGATCGTCGCCGCATAACTCTTCGACTCGTCGATCTGCATCGCCGGCGGAGATGAATACTGCTTCACAGGAGTTTCCTTTCGCTGATGAACTCGAATTGTTTGTCCGACGACCTGGCACGACTGCCTGCTCCGGCGGGCGGACAGTGAACTTCACCCCCGCCGCTTGCGCCGGCAGACAATGCCCCTGCGTCGAGACACGCTCAGGTTAAAGTGGATGGCGCCTGATTGCCAAATCATGTGATGCAGTCTTTTCGTGTTGAATCCACCCGCATCCGCACCCACCCATCCCCGCCCCTCATCCGTCCCCCCCCTCAAAGACCTCCCACCCTTCCTCCCATCGTCGTTGCGACAGGCCCCCTACCTCCCCTCAACCGTTCCCACTATCCCGAATCCCTATCCCCTATCCCCTATCCCCTGCCCCCTGCCTTTCCCCTTCCCGGGCAAGAGCTCCGGAAACGTGGTATGCTACAGCGATGAAAGTCAACACCGTGCCTGACCGCAACCATATCTCGCAACGCCGCGGCCGCCGCCTGTGCCGCCCAATGCGCCGGGCTCTGCATGCGTCGACGGTACCGCAGACACACGGCTCGATCCCGCGTCCACGAAAAGTCGAGCCGCAAACGCAAAAAGAGAGCCTTATTCTCAATCTGGCCCACTTTAGGGCACAATGTCGCACTTTGATTCAGAATCTTTCACAAAAGTCGATGCCCTTCTCTCCCTGTCACGTAAAAACGCCCCGACATCCTGTCACGAAAAAGAGAAAAGTAGGGGCAAGATTCATAACTTTTTCTAACTTTTTGCCAAATCCGATACCCTTTCGATACCCTTCCCGTCGCTGCCGTAAGGGCAGACCTTGCGCACACCCGCGCCTTCAACTGTCCCATTTGCATGAATCATCCGAACCAGATTTCCGACGAATGCCGGGAACTCCTGATATCAGACTACCGGCCACCGGCCACCAGCGTTCCGGTATACCTATGTTATACTGCCTGCCAATGTCGAAACCGCGCCGCGCGCTAGGCGCAAACATCTGATGCACGCGCCGCAAGCAATCCGCGGACCCAACCAATGACAGCCCAGCCCGTTCAAACACCAACAAGACTTATCACCGGCGAACAGCTCCTGGCAATGGGTGACATCGGCCCCTGCGAACTCATCGATGGAGTTATCGTAAGCATGAGCCCAACTGGCGAAAGACATGGATTCCTTGCGTCCAGACTCATTTCTCTCTTGTACCAATTCAGCCAGGACACCGAGGCCGGTTGGGTGATGGCTGGAGAGGTCGGCATCTATATCCGACGCGATCCCGACCGAATACGTGCTGCTGATATAGCCTTCTGGTCCAACAGAAGACGACCCGACGGCCCTTCCACCGGTTTCAGTGAAGTGGCTCCCAACTTGGTCGTGGAAATCCTCTCGCCGACCGACCGCTGGCCCGAGGTGAACGAGAAGATCGCAGACTACTTTTCGGTCGGCGTCGGCGAACTCTGGATCGTCGAGCCAGCAGAGGAGACCGTCTTCGTCTACCGTTCACCAACGCAGCGCACCGCCCTGCGCCGCGGCGATTCGCTCACCGGCGCCGGCCCCCTGAACGGTTTCACGCTCCCCATCGACGAGCTGTTCACATTCTGAGCGCCCCCTCAACTGCCGCACTCCTGAACCCAGCCGCACATCGCCTGTCCCATGCCCCAAGCCCTCTCACACATCACAGTTCTCGACCTTTCGCGCGTCCTCGCCGGCCCGTACGCCACCATGACACTCGGCGACTTCGGCGCAGAAATCATCAAGGTCGAGCAACCCGGCCGCGGCGACGACTCCCGCCATTGGGGCCCACCCTTCACCGCCGGCGGCCAGAGCGCATACTTTCTCTGCGCCAACCGCAACAAGCGCAGCCTTACCCTTAACCTCAAGGAGCAGGCCGGCCGGACGATTTTCCGACAACTGGCCGCGCAGGCCGACGTGGTCGTGGAAAACTTCAAGGCCGGGGGCATGGAGCGGCTCGGCCTGGGCTGCGAAAGCCTGCGCAAAGACAACCCCGGTCTTATCTACTGCGCCATCACCGGCTACGGGCAGACCGGCCCCGATCACGCTCTCCCCGGCTACGATACCGTGATCCAGGCGCAGGGCGGGATCATGAGCATCACCGGCCCCACGACCGCGGGCGCCGATGGCGAACCCTACAAAGTCGGCGTCGCCATCGTCGACATCACCGCCGGCCTGCACGCGGCCGTGGCCATTCTCAGCGCCCTCCAGCATCGCGCGCACACCGGCGAGGGCCAGCAGATCGACATTGCCCTCTACGACACCCAGCTCAGCTGGCTTGCCAACGTCGCCAGCAGCTTCCTGCTGTCCGGCGAACCCCCTCTTCGCTACGGCAACGCACACGGTACCGTCGTGCCCTACCAGACCTTTGCCACCGCCGACGGCCACCTGATGCTGGCCGTCGGCAACGACAACCAGTTCGCCGCCCTGGCGCAAGCGGTCGGCGAACCTTCCTGGTCCGACGACGCAAGGTTCGCCACCAATCCTGCCCGCGTGCAGCATCGCGATTCGCTCATTCCCGCCCTGTCCTCCCACTTCCGAACCCGGACCACGAGCGAATGGATCGAACGGCTGCGCGCGGCGGGCGTTCCCTGCGGCCCGGTCAACGACATTCCTACCGCGCTCGATTCGCCGCAAGCCCAACACCGCCAGGTCGTGCAAACCGTCACAGACGGCAATGGCGACGAGATCCCCCTGATCGGGCCGGTGCCCAAGCTGGACAAATCGCCGCCCCGGATCTACCGGCCGCCGCCGCTGCTGGGGGAACATACCGCTGAGGTGCTGCAGGAGAAACTGGCGCTGACGCCAGAGAAGATCGATTCACTGCGAGAGAGCGGCGTGATCTGACGCTCTATGCCTGAATCTGCGCCGCGCATCAGCCGGAAATCTCAGGCCGCTTTGTCATGTGCGCGCGCCTGGGCTATACTCAGATCATAGCCGGAACGGTTCCCTGAATAGACAATAGCTGTTGCCCCAAACGGAAGGATTCCGCCATGCCAACCAATCTGGAGTTTCGTGGTCGCTGGCCGAATATCTACGCAAACCTGATCCTGATCTCGTTCCTCACGACCATCACTGCCGGCATCTACGTCCCCTGGGGATACGCACGCTGGCAACGGCTCATCACCGAGAGCACCTACTTCGAGGACCAGCAGTTGGAGTTCGACGGTTCCGGCGCCGAGGTCTTCGTGCAGTTCGTCGTTATCGGTTTCTTCTCGCTGATCACCCTGGGACTGTACGTCATCCTCGGCTTCTCCTCGACCAGAATGCTGCGCTGGCAATACGATCACACCCTCTTGCCCAATGGCCAGCGCTTGGACTTTCACGGCAAGTCGGTTGACATTTTCTGGGAATGGCTGCTGCTCGTACTCTTCACGCCGCTCACGCTGGGACTCTACTACTATTGGGGCCGCAACCGCCTGCGCCGCCTCGTGCTGACCAATGTCTCGCTGGAGGACCAGCAGATCCAGGTTGAGAGCACCGTCGGTGAAAATGTCGTCGCCGTGTTGAGCAACTGGGTCATGACCGTGATCGCAATCACTGCCTATGCCGTTCTGGGCTTTCTCCTGTGGGATCGCCTTGTTGCCGACATTTCCTGGACCGTACAGTTGGAGAATCTCCAAAGCGGCGCCCTCGAGGCCTGGGTCGACCTCCTGTTGTCTGTTTTCGCGCTGGGAGTCTATGCATTGCTGGGGCTGGCCCTGTTGGGCCTGGCTACCGTCCGCTTCCGCGCCTGGGAGGCCAGTCGGACGCTGGCGCCCATGCCGGTGCGTTCACAGACGCCGGTCTCCGCGATTCCGACGCCTGCCAGCGCGATCGCTAGGCCGCCCGCGCCCGACTACGACCTCGACTATGACCCCGACTATGACCCCGCCATGACTGAGAGCGCTCCTGCACTGCAGCCAGCGCCCCCTCCGGTCGATCCAACGATTCGGACTGCCGACAGCGGCTACGAGTTCGATGCCCAACCGCCGCCGCAGCCAATCAGGCCCTCGCCGCAGGACGATGACGAATACTACGACTTCGCCGACTATTCCACGCTGACGGGGCAGGAATCGGACAGTTACAGCGGCGATGAGAGAAGTGACTGGAGCAGCGAGCAGTGGGCGCGGCCGCAAACTGCAAAGCAGACCGAAGGTGAAGAAGAATCGGAGAGCCGGCAAGTCCAGCGCGCCGACGACGAAGACTCAAGCGCCGCTTCCTAGAATCCACGCTTGAGCATAGGCGTTCACAGAAGTTCGATGACCGGATCGTCCTCCCGCGCAGGAACAACCTGACCGATTTCCCAGAAGGGCTGCTCTTCCCCCTCACAGACCGCGCCAAACGTACCGACCGCTGACGCCGGAACTGCCAGCAGCAGACCCCCGCTGGTCTCGGCCTCCCACAACAACGTCCTGCGCGCCGCCGGCACGCTGCCCGCCACCGCGACCTTGGAGCCAAAATGCTCCGGATTGCGGATACTTCCCCGCGTGAGGTAACCGGCCCCAATATAGTCGAATGCGCCCGGCAAGGCCGGGACGCGCGCCGCCTCGATCTGCAGCCGCACCGGAGCATCCGCCGAGGACGCCGCAGCCATTTCGACCGCGTGCCCCAGCAGCCCGTAGCCCGTGATGTCCGTTCCGCTGCGCACATCCGCCGCCCGTCCGGCCTTCGCCGCCGCCCGGTTCAGTTGCGTCATCGACGCGATGGCGCTGTCCAAATGCGCAGGGTCGAGGTCCGGCTTTCCCTGCGCGTGCCGCGCCTGCCGCGTTCGCGAATCTTCTGACGCCCCGGTCAACTTGGCTGCCGTCGTGATAATGCCGGTCCCGAGCGCTTTCGTCAGCACCAGATGATCCCCCGCCGCCGCCCGTCCCTTGCGGATCAGCGAACCGGGCGCGGCCATTCCCGTGACGCTCAGGCCGTAGAACGGCTCAGGATTCGTCACCGTATGGCCGCCCGCGATGGCCGCGTCGGCCTCCTGCACCTTGGCCGCGCCGCCGGCCAGGATCTCGAAGATGGTCTCAGACGGCAGGTCCTCAGGAAATCCCGCGATGTTCAGACAGACGCGTACCTGCCCGCCCATCGCATAGACGTCGCTCATCGAGTTGGCCGCGGCAATCGCCCCGTACAACCAGGGATCGTCAACGATCGGCGTGAAAAAGTCGGTCGTCTGGATCAATACCCTCTCATCATCCAGGCGGTAGACAGCCGCGTCGTCCGGCCTGCCCAGGCCGACAATCAGATCGGGGTATTCCGCTTGTGGGAAGTCCTCTGCCAGCTGTCGCACGACCTGCGACAACGCTCCCGGGGGGAGCTTCGAGGCTCAACCGGCGCAGGCGACGCGCGCGGTCAAAGGGACGGTCGCTTCTGTCATCTCACTCTTTCCTGTGTTGAATTGCATCCGCGCAGTAATTCTATCACAGGCCGGCGCAGAGCGGTGGACGCCCCGTCAGGCCTCGCGCCTGTGTATATTACACGGCGTGCGGCTGACAATCTTCCCATTGGCCGCAACGAGCGGGCAAATCATCCAGCCAAAGGGCCGAATCATTATGCACATTGCATAGTGATTCGCACTGGGCATTCGAGTATATTAGTGTCAAGTGGCAGTAGGCGGGCGTCGAGTGGGGTCGCCGCCGTAAACGCTTCTGCCATGACCATTCTCCTTCCTTCCTCCGTTGGGAGCCCCGGCAGCGTGCGTCTCACCTGCCGGGGCTCCTCCTCCCTTTAACAGCGTGCATCAGCCGCGATCAGAGACGCCGGCCCATCTTCACCGGCCGGCGTCTGAATAAATGGATTCGGTTTTCGCTGCAGACGAGGATCGCTCTAGGCTTCGACCGCCCTACTGCCCGCGACCTGCACCGCAATCCGCCGCGGCTTTACCTCCTCAGCCTTCGGCACCGTCAGGGTGAGGACACCGTCCTCGTATGCGGCCCCGATGTCGTCGGCGTTGACCGCCGCCGGCAGCGTGATGCTGCGCACGTACCTGCCGAAGTGGCGCTCGCGCACATGCCACTTTGCGTTCTCGTCCACTTCCTGCGCCTGCGTCTCGCCCTGAATCGTCAGCGTGTTTTCCGAAAAGCTGATGTCGAGCGCATCCGGGTCGATTCCCGGCATCGAGGCCGTCACACTGTAGCCGTTGTCGTCCTCGTACACATCCAGCGCAAGCCGCCTGAATCCGCCTTCCCCGTTGCCTTGCCAACCGCTCGGCTCGCGCAGGATATCCCCGACAAGCTCGTCCATCTGATTGCGAACCGATACCATCTCACGGAATGGGTCCCATCGTACCAATCTGCTCATTTCATGCCTCCCTCTGTCTTTCTTGACGCTACTTTCTTTACGCTACTTTCCCGTATTCAATGCGCTTCGAAAAGCCAGCCGTCTCGCTTGACTGTCCAGTTGGCCGCATTTCCGCCGCGCACACTTACAACTATAGCGGTTGAACGTTAGATGGAAGTCAGCGCAAAGTTAGAGGAATATATGTGTCCCAATCGATGTCGAGACAGTCTTACCTTCCGTCTCTGGCAAGGGGGTGCAGGCCAAAATTGGGGTACATATTCCGATACCTCATGCAGCAACGGAGTCATGTCAGGTCCATTGTGCATACCCCGGCGGAGCCGAGGAATACGCTTTCCCGAATTCTTGTGGACGGTCGGGCCTGCGGCCCTCCCTTGTGCGGGGGGACTCCCCCCGCAACGCCCCCCTGACACCCCTCCTCCCGCCCGTTGTGGGTTCTAACAATATCATCCAAATACTGCTGCCTGGCACGCGCCCTCCGCCCGCCGGGTGTGGGTTCTAATGTAGCCCTGTGCAGCCAGCGGCCCGTCGCCCCGCCACCGTGCCTGCGCGATTCCATCGTGTCCCCAACGCGCCGCGTCCCCATGCCTCCGTGTGTGCGTCCCCCGCCAATCGCGCCCTCAACCGTCAGACACCGCCCCCCGCAGTTTCCTGCCCCCTAACCCCTGCCCCCTAACCCTTGCCCCTTGCCCCCTGCAGTTCCGGCCCTCCCTTGTGCGGGGGGACTCCCCCCGCAACGCCCCCCTGACTCCCCTCCACCCGCCGAGTGTAGGATCTGGTGTAGGATTCGATGTAGCCCAGCGCAACCCGCGGCCCAACGCGCCGCCCCCAATTCAGCCAAGGCCGCGGCCACCGGAGGGGCAGGCCTTGCGCCTGCCCTGTACCTCTCCCAAAATCGCCAAACAATTTCAGCCGCCGCCGGCATGATCTTCCCGCCAAACGATTCCAACCCCAATTGTGGACTGTACCCATTGTTGGCTGCACCCATGGCAAGGGAAAGGCTTTTTTCCTCGGCGAATCTGATGTATGATTGGGCGAGATGACGTGTGCCGGCGCGGGCGCAGGGTCTCGCCTTCTCACGTTCGAATTTCCTACCCCCAAATGTCCAACGACTTCGTCCATCTGCATACCCATTCCGAGTATTCGCTCCTCGACGGTCTGGGCCGCATCGACGCCCTGGTAAATGAGGCCGCGCGTCTCGGGCAGTCCGCTCTCGCCCTGACAGATCACGGCGCCATGCACGGGGTTATCGAATTCTATCGAGCGTGCAAAGCAGCCGACATCAAGCCAATAATCGGCGTCGAAGCCTACCAGACCCTCTGGCAACGTCCGATGAACGGGCGCGATCCTCAGCTCGACCGGGAGAACTATCACCTGCTGCTGCTGGCCAGGAATATGACCGGCTACCACAACATCCTGAAGGTCGTCAGCAACAGCAATACAGAAGGCTTCTATTACAAACCCCGTGTCGACCACGAGTTCCTCGCCGCGCACGCCGAAGGCATACTGTGCACGACCGGCTGCCTCGGAGCAGAGGTGCCGTCTTTGCTGATGCAGGGCAAAGAGAGAGAAGCTTACGCGCGCTTGGGCTGGTATGCCGATGTTTTCGGCAAAGATAACTTCTTCGTGGAAGTGCAGGAACACGACATCCCCGAACTGCGCGAAGTAAACCGGACCCTCATCCCCTGGGCCGACAAGTTCGGCCTGCGCCTGGTCGTCACCAACGACGTCCACTACGTGAAAGAGAGCGATGCCGCTCCTCACGAGGTGCTGCTGTGCGTGCAAACAAATACCAGGCTGAACGAAGAGAAACGGATGCGTCTCAGCGACCAGAGCTACTTCCTCAAGAGCCGCCAGCAGATGGAAGACACCTTCCGTCCGCTGCTCGATCTGCCCGCCTCCGCCTTCGACAACTCCCTTCTTGCCGCTGAAATGTGCGATGTTGACCTGGAGGATGACGAATACCATCTGCCCGGCATCGACGTCCCGGAAGGTTACAGCCACGAGACCTATCTGCGCCATCTCACCGACCGCGGCGTCAAGCGCCTCTACGGCGATCGCGCCGCGGACGAAGAGATTCAGGAGCGCAAAGAACGCGAACTGCGCATCATCCACGAGATGGGTTTCGATGTCTATTTCCTGATCGTCGCCGACCTGTGCGACTTCGCCCGTAGCCGCAACATCTGGTGGAACGTGCGCGGCTCCGGGGCCGGCTCCCTCGTGGCCTATAGCATCGGCATCACCGGCCTGGACCCGCTGCACAATAATCTCATCTTCGAGCGTTTCCTCAATCCGGGCCGTGTGACGATGCCGGACTTCGACCTCGACTACCCCGACGACCAGCGCGAAGAGGTGATACGCTACACGGTTGAAAAGTACGGCAGCGACCAGGTCGCCCAGATCGCCACCTTCGGGCGCATGAAGGCCCGCGCCGCCATCCGCGACGTCGGCCGCGCCCAGGATATCTCGCTCGATGACGTCGACCGCATCGCCAAAATGATCCCGGCGACGCCCGGCAAACCGACGACGATCCAGGATGTTTTGACAAAAGGCGATGAGTCCTACGCACCCGAACTGGAGGAACTCTATAAAAAGAACGGCTGGGAGCGAAAGCTGCTGGATACCTCGATGCAGCTTGAGGGCGTCGCCCGCCATGCCGGCATCCACGCGGCCGCGGTGATCATCGCCGACAATGAGCTGACCCACTACACGCCGCTGATGCGCGGCTCCAGGGGAGCCATCACCGAGGCGATCACGCAGTTCGAATTTCCGGTTCTGGAGTCGCTCGGTCTGCTCAAGATCGATTTTCTCGGCCTAAGCACGCTGACCGTCATGCGCGAAGCCTGCCGTCTGATCAAGGAAAACTACGGCATCGAGTACGGGCTTGACTCCATCCCTTTCGAAGGCGAGGCGGCTGAGCCGGCCTTCCGGCTCCTCTCCAGCGGAGATGTGAGCGGTGTCTTTCAGGTCGAGTCCCAGGGCATGCGGCGGGTCCTGACCGAGATGAAACCCAGCGCTTTCGAGCACATCATCGCCACGATTTCCCTTTATCGCCCGGGCCCGATGGAGTATATCCCCAATTACATCAGGCGCATGCACGGCGAGGAGGAGGCGGAGTTCAAGCATCCTTCTCTCGAAGCGACGCTGGCTGAAACCTATGGCATCATCGTCTATCAGGAACAGATCATTCAGATTCTCAACCAGCTGGCCGGGTACTCGCCCGGTGACGCCGACCTGGTCCGCCAGGCCATCAGCAAGAAGGACGCCGCCAAGATCGAGCACCATAAGGCGTTGTTCATCGGCGGCTGCGACAAGAACGGCATCTCGGCCAGCGCCGCGCAGGACATCTACGCCGACATCGAGTTCTTTAGCCGCTATGGTTTCAATAAGGCCCACGCCGCCGACTACGCGGTCATCACAATTCAGACCGCCTATCTGAAGGCGCTCTATCCGGTCGAGTATATGGCTGCGCTCCTGCTTGTCGAGCGCGACAAGACCGAAAAAGTGATTAACTACATCCAGGAATGCCGCCGCATGGGCATCCACGTGCTGCCGCCCGACGTGAACCATAGCGGCCTTGATTTCGCAATTCAGGATCTGCCCTCCGACGCCGAGCAGGAAGCGCTGCTCAAAGATCCCACCCTCGCCTTTCAGTTCCCCGTAACCGAAAGAGCCGCCATTCGATTTGGCATGGCCGCCGTCAAAAATGTAGGTGTCGGCCCCGTACAGGCAATTCTTGCCGCGCGCGCCGACGGCGGCGCCTTCCTGAACCTGGAGGACCTGTGCGATCGCGTCGATCTGCGCCAGGTGAATAAGCGCTCCCTCGAATGTCTGATCAAGGTGGGCGCGCTCGACCGCTTTGGCCAGCAGCGCGACCAAAGCAAGACGCGAATCCGCAACCGGCTGCTCGCCGTGGTGGACCAGTGCATCGCCCGTTCAGCCGCCACGCACAGCGCCAAAGAGAGCGGCCAGCTGTCGATGTTCGAGCTGCTGGGCGCCGCCAATGGCAGCGCGCAGCCGGAACAGTTCCCCATCCGCCTGCCCGACGAGGACACATCGGAGCAGGCTGAAAATAGCGACCGGGAGCGTTTCCAGTGGGAGAAGGAGCTGCTTGGCGTCTTTGTCGGCAGCCATCCCGTGCAGCAGCTGAACATCGACCTCAGCCGCTTCACCACCTGCCCCTGCGCCGAACTGAGCGAGCGCCATGACGGCAAAGACGTGACGCTGGTCGGAATGCTCGCCGGAGTCCGCACCACCGTCACCAAAAAAGGGGACAGGATGGCCTTTGTCCAGCTGGAGGACATGCAGGGCCAGTGCGAAGCGGTCTTCTTCCCCGGCGTTTATCAGAAATTCAAGGAGTATCTGCAGGAGGAGCGCGTGGTGATGGTGAAGGGAAAGGCCCAGTCCCGCGGCGCCCGCACCAGCATCCTTGTCGATACGCTGCAAACTGCAGTCGAGTTCGGCCTGGCCAAGGCCGACGAGCGCGACAGAGACCTCGCCGCGGCTCCGCCACTGTTTCCCGCCGCCTCTTTCGCCGGCGAGAACTACGCCCAATCAATGCCGCATCCCGGCGATCCCCTTGAGGACACCGCCCCCGTGGACCTGACAGAGACCTCCTTCAGCGGCGAAATCGCCGACGAACCGCCGCCGGAATTTGAAGGCGATGCGGCAGCCGACCAAATGGACGCCCCTGTCGAGACCGCGCTCTACTCAGAGACGCCTCTCTTTTCGTCCGGAAGGGTCGCGGAGCAGATGCCGGCCAATGAAAGCTCCCCTGTGCCCGCTGCTGAGGAAAGACACCGGCCGGCCACAAGCGCTCCTGACCCGTCCCGCGCGGTCGAAGAGACGCCGAACCGCGACCCAGGCGCCAACGATGCCGCGTCCAATCGCCAGCCGCCCGTTTCCAATGGCGGCGTTTCCAACAGCCCAGCCGCTACCGGTCCGCCTGAAACGGCCGCGCCCGCAACGCCGAACGGCGGGCAGGTGCTGCACATAACTTTCAGCCGCAGCGGCCGCTTCGAACGCGACAAATACCGGCTGCGCGAAATCTTCGAAGCGGTGCGCGATCCAAGAGGACGCGATCAGTTCATCGTGGTGATGGATACCAACGGCTCTCGCCATCAGCTCACCTTCCCCAACGAATTCTGCACTGTCAGCGACCGCCTGCTCCACGACTTGCGCAACCACTTCAAAGTGGAGGTAGCGGTGGAACAGGAGCACAAACTGCCAAAAATGCGATGACCGGCTACCCGGGCTGACCAGCCGCCGGCCACCTGTTGACGAACACGAACAACTGGGATCTCCTGATGAACTTTGCGACCACATCAAAACAGATCGAAGATGCCTACGCGCTGGCACGCGAACGTTACGATGCCATCGGCGTCGACACGGAGCAGGCGCTTGAAACGCTGCGCGGCGTACCCATCAGCCTCCAATGCTGGCAGGGCGACGACGTGCTCGGCTTTGAGGAGCCGGACCGCGGCCTGGGCGGCGGCCTGATGGCGACCGGCAACTACCCCGGGCGTGCCCGCACAGTGGATGAACTTCGCAGCGATCTGGACATCGCCTACAGCGTCATTCCCGGCAGCCACCGCCTCAATCTTCACGCCATGTACCCCGACACCGATGAGAGCCCTGCCCGCAACGAGATCGCGCCGCGGCATTTCCTCGGCTGGGCCCAGTGGGCCAGCGAGAACGGCCACGGCATCGACTTCAACCCCACGCTCTTCTCCCACCCCCTCGCCGATGACGGGTTCACGCTGGCCTCCTACGACAACGACATCCGTCAGTTCTGGATCCAGCACTGCATCGCCTCCCGCGAGATCGGGGCCTTCTTCGGGCAGGAGTTGGGCACGCCGGCGATGACCAACATCTGGATTCCCGACGGCCTCAAGGACTCGCCAAGCGATCGCACAACGCCCAGGCGGCTGCTCGAAGACGCGCTCGACCAGATTTTCGAGAAGGAGATCGATCCGAACCACAATCGCGACGCCGTTGAGTGCAAACTGTTCGGTCTCGGTTCCGAGAGCTATGTTGTCGGCTCGCATGAGTTCTATCTGGGCTATGCCGCGCGCAACGATATGGCGCTTTGCCTCGACGCCGGTCACTTTCACCCGACTGAGGTTATCTCCGACAAGATTTCCGCCTGCCTGCTCTTTGTGCCCGAACTCGTCCTCCATGTGAGCCGCGGTGTCCGCTGGGACAGCGACCACGTCGTCACCTTCAGCGATGAACTGCAGGCGATCATGCAGGAGATCGTGCGCGGCTGCCATCTGGACCGCGTCCACATCGGGTTGGACTACTTCGACGCCAGCATCAACCGGGTGGCCGCGTGGGCGATCGGAACCCGCAACGCGCTGCGGGCGCTGCTGCTGGCCCTGCTGGAGCCGCGCGAGGCTCTGCATGAATTCGAGCGCAAGGCCGATTACACGACCCGCCTGGCACTGATGGAAGAGTTGAAGGTGCTGCCGCACGCCGCCGTCTGGGACTACCACTGCCTGCAGCAGGATGCGCCTGTCGGTATGACCTTTCTGGAGGAGATTCGCAGCTACGAGCGCGATGTGCTTTCACACCGCAGTTGATCGTCTCTGCCCCGTCCGCGTGACCACGATTCAGGACACTCTATGACGACACAACGCGCCACCGTACTGGCCATTGATATCGGCGCCGAGTCCGGCCGCGTGATGGCCGTGCATTTTGATGGCTCCAGCCTGGAACTGGACGAGGTGCATCGCTTTCCCAACCACGCGCTGACCGTCAACGGCACGCTGCAATGGGACATTTTCAGCCTCTGGCGCGAGGTGCAGGCGGGCATCGCCCGGCACGTGGCGCATGCAGCCGGCCCACCCGCCAGTTTGGGACTGGACACCTGGGGCGTCGATTTCGGCCTGCTCGACCGCAACGGCGATCTCATCGGCAACCCGGTCTGCTACCGCGACAGCCGCACCGAAGGCATGATGGACGCGGTCTTTGCCCACGTTCCACGGGCAGAGGTTTTCGCCCAAACCGGCATGCAAGTCTTGGCGATCAACACGCTCTACCAGATGATGAGCCTGGTGAAGCGCGGTTCACCCCATCTGCAGATCGCGACGCGCTTTCTGACGGTGCCTGATCTGCTCAACTTCTGGCTCAGTGGCGCGCAGGTCTGCGAGTTTAGCATCGCCTCGACGACGCAGATGCTCAATCCTTTCACCCGCACGTGGGCCGGTGGACTGCTGGACGCCCTCGGAATCCCTCAACGGCTCTTCCCCGAAGTTGTGCAGCCGGGGACGCGCCTGGGGACCTATGAAGGGATTCCCGTCATCGCCCCTGCCTGCCACGACACCGGCAGCGCGGTCGCCGGCGTCCCCGTACAGGCGAAGAACTTTGCCTACATCAGCAGCGGCACCTGGAGCCTCGTGGGCCTCGAAGTGCCGCAGCCGGTGGTCAACGAAGCGGCGCTGGCAGTCAACGCCTCCAACGAAGGCGGCGTCTACGGCACCTTCCGTTTGCTCAAAAATGTGACGGGCCTGTGGCTGTTGCAGCAGTGTCGGGCCGCCTGGGAGAGCGCAGGGCGCGCTTACTCCTACCCGCAGCTGGTCGCGCTGGCGGAGACTGCCGAACCCCTACGTTCTTTCGTCGATCCCGATGACGACCGCTTCCTGCCCCCCGGCGACCATCCCGCCCTCATCCAGGACTACTGCACGCAGAGCGGGCAACCCTGCCCTGAGAGCGATGCAGCTATCGTCCGCTGCGTCTTCGAGAGCCTTGCCCTGGCCTATCGGGATGTACTCTATGAATTGAGAGCTTTGACCGGGCGCAAGTTAGAGGTGATCCATGTGGTCGGCGGCGGCTCGCGCAACCGGCTGCTCAACCAGCTCACCGCCGACGCCACCGGAATCCCCGTGCTGGCCGGTCCCGGCGAAGCCACGGTGATCGGCAACGCGCTCGTGCAGCTGATAAGCCTGGGCGAACTGGCGAATCTCGACGAAGGTCGTCAGCTGGTCTCAGAGATCGGGGCTCTGGAACGCTTTGAGCCTGGGGAACGGGACGCCTGGCAGGATGTCAGCATGCCGTCACTGAATTAGCCGCTCTATCTCCAGACGGGACCGCGCAATACGCAGAAGCAATGGTCTTCCGCAGTAAATCCACGGGTTAGCCGCAGAATCCCCAGCGCATTTCTGGTCATTTCCCAAATCGGCTTCGTCAGTCAGTCTTCTTGCCGCGCGAAAATGAGGCGCGCAAGTGGCTGTCCGCCGCGTGCGGCGCGGCGAGACCGTTCTCCATGCGCAGCAACGCTCGTTGCCGGGGATTCAGCTCCTCCAGCCAGCTCTCCTCAAAACCGTCGTGGGGGTCCACCTGGAAGATTAGGGCGTTCTTGCGGTAATGGCCGAAAAGGGCATGACGGTCGGACTGCGTCTGATTGGCGCCGCCGCCATGCCAGCACTGGCCGTTGAAGACGAGCACGCTGCCCGCCTTCGCAACCAGCTGGAAGATGTGCTTCACCTCCATGCCCTCCGGCGGCCCGGCCATTCCGCTCCTGTGCGAGCCGGGCACGATTCGGGTGGCGCCGTTTTCAAGCGTAAAGTCGTCCAGCAGCCAGACCGTGTTCACCATCACCGGCGACCCTATGGTCAGCAGGTCGCCGCGAATGTCGCTGTGCAGGCCCTGCTCCGGATCGCCCGGGCGGACGATGCGCGCGTTGAGGCTGCCCAGAATGATCTCTTCGCCCAGCACATGCTCGATCACCGGCAGCGTGCGCGGGTGGTCAACGAGCGGGTGGTAGAGCGGGTCGAGCGCGGGCAGATTGCTCACGTGGCCGGCCTGCCCCCGAAACTGTTGCACCGTGCCCAATCTCTCTGCCCACTCCGCCAGCGAGACGCGCAGCGCTTCCACCTCCGCCGCGCTCAGCACACCTTCCAACAGCGTGAAGCCGTATACATCCATCTCCCAAAACGCCTGCTGCAGTGACGGCATTCAAAGTCCTTCCCGTTTGTAGTGTGGAACCCGCTGCCGGCCGCCGCGTCAACAGATCATGCCGCGCTTCGACGCCAGACCGTGCGCGATCGGGTCCTCGCCAATCCAGCGTTCGTCCACCGGCTCCGAAGCCAACTGGTAGCGCGTGTCGGTGGAAAGGCGGATCCGGTTGGTCTGGTTGTCCATGCTGGCGTGCATCGTGTACATGCTGAAGATGAGCAGATCGCCCATCGCATAGTCGGCCGTCAGCCAGCGGAGGCCCAGTTCGGCGCGTGCAGCGATCGGGTCCAGCGAGTAGGCCCCGCCAGTCGGATGCTGCCACTGCTTCTCTCCCGACTCGATCTCGGCGGCGTCGGGATAGTTGGTGCAGTATTCGTCAACATCCAGCGTCCCGTAATCGGCCTTCACCTCTTCAAGGCGGTGCGAGTTTTCCAGCACCATCAGACCGCCCATCTCAGCCGGGATGTCGCCCAGCGGCGTCCAGCTCGTATACAGGCGCTGCGTGCCGCGCCCCATGAAGACAATGTCGTAGTGGGGCGGCGTTGCCGAGTTGTCGCCAGGCGGCTTTGAGCGGCACCAGGTAAAGTCGAAATGGCGCACGTCTCCCCCCAGGAACCGCTCATAAAAGGCAATCATCGGGCCGTCGTACAGCACCTTCATCAGCGGCGCGTTGTCCTCGGCCAGCTCTGTCATGAACGAATTCTCGAAGTCGGCCTGCACCACCCCAGCCTCCAGCGGGGAGTCGGAATCCAGCCAGCCGGCGGCATCCAGCTTTCTCAGCATCTCAAGCCGGGCCTCCAGAACCTGGTCGCTGTCCAGCAGACCGGGCAAAAGGAGGTAGCCATCCCGCTCGAAGCGCCAACGCAACTCCTTCATGTCCGATAGGGCATCGCCGGACCGGCGCAGCTCGCCGAACGCGGTTTGCGATGTATCGATATCGCTGCCCCGATATTTGGGCTGAAATGTGAGATTCATCTCCTTGGCTACCCCCTTGTGTCGAAAACCGGACAATCGAGAGTCGATTGGCCTATCCCGCCAGCGCTAGCTCCAAGGGTCGACGACGATCTTGGCCGCCTCACCTCGCGCCAGCAGGCCAAAGCCGGTCTGGAGCTGGCTCATTGGCAACTCATGGCTGATCAGAAGGTCGATAAGCGGCGATTGGCGGATTACCTTCATTACTTTGGCATAGTCGCCCATGTTGTAAAGCCAGGAGCCGACAACAGTCAGACCCTTTTTGATCAGGTCGGGGCTTACTGTGATTGTCAGCTTTTCGCGGCACTCGCCGACAAAGGCCACGCGTCCGCGTCGGCGGGTGGCGTCAATGCAGAGCCGCTCCGACGAGACCCGCCCCGAACAGTCGATCGCGCAGTCCACGCCCTTTCCCTCGGTCAGGCTGCAGATCTGCTGCAGAAGATCCGGGTCGTCGGGATGGAGCACGGCTTCAGCTCCCATCTCCAGCGCCCTGCTCGCCCGCCAGGGGGCCGGCTCCACGCCAAGCACGCGTGCATTGCGAAAGCGGGCGTTGACGACCGCGCCCAGCCCCACCGGTCCCAAACCGGTGACCAGCACGGTGTCCTGCGAGTTGACGCCAATCGCCTCCAATCCGCCGAACGACGCCCCGATTCCGTCAATCGCCATCGTCGCCTGCGCAAAGCTCACGTCATCCGGAAGCTTGGGCAGCAGCCAGGTCGGTTTGAGCGCATAGTGGGCGAAGGTGCCCGCGCCCGCTTGCGAGCCGTGCAGCGCCGCGAAATCATAGGCGTCTTCACAGTAGATATAGTCTCCCCTCATGCAGAGGTGGCAGCGTCCGCACGAGAACTGGGGCAGGATAACCACGCGGTCGCCGACCTTGACCGGCCCCCGCTCCGCCACGGCCACCACCTCCCCTACGCCCTCATGCCCCAACACGCCCGGATCCTGGCCGGTCAGCCAGAGTTTGTACTCGGTACAGAGCGCGGACGCATGGACTTTGACAACGGCCCAATCCGCACATGCCTCTGGGTCCGCCATCTCGTGAAACGAGACCTGGCGCTCACCCGTGATTGCCGCCTGGATCATCGCGCTGCTCCTCGTCTATGCGGCCGTGCGAACGCGTCGCGCCGCCGTAAGTAGGTGTCCTTCACGCAACCCCACCGGCCCGCAATAGAAAAGCCGGAAAAAGGGATGGAACAAGCCGAAATCGGCCCCGGAGCGGAGCCATAAGCGGCGTACTCCCTCTTGGGACCGGCTCAAATCGACCTGTAAGGCGTTGTGTCAGGGCTTGGAATGGAGGGCCGTACGCTGGAAATGTCAGGGCGTCGGCTGTTCATTCTCGGGTTTGCGCACCGGGCGTCGCGTCATCGCACGCGGCTCAACCTGGCTGTACAGGCGGCGAATGGCCCGTTTCCACATGGAACGCGCCGCGGCCGCCTGGTAGGCCGCCTGCCGCTGCGTCGTATGCCACCAGCTCGTTTCCGGCTTCTCTATCGGCACGCTCCACTTGACCGAGCACGCGCCCCACGTCAGACCGGCGCCAAATCCAACGAACACAAGATTGTCGCCCGGCGCCACCTTGCCCTCTTCGATCGCTTCGCAGAGCGCGATCGGGATGCTGGCCGAGCTGGTATTGCCGTACTTGTGAACGTTCACATAGACCTTGTCTTCAGGGATCTTCAGCTGCCGCTGTACGCTGTGCTGGATGATGCGCTTGTTCGCCTGATGCGGGACGACCAGGTCGACTTCGCTCACCGGAACGCCGGCCTTGTCCAATACCTGCCGCGTCGCTTCGGCCATGATGCGGGTCGCAAAGCGAAAGACCGCCCGCCCGTCCATCCTGATGTAATGCGAGCCGTTGCTGACCGTCTCCAGGCTGGCCGGCGCCGCGCTTCCGCCCGATGGAATCGTCAACAGCTCCGCGCCCGAGCCGTCGCTGCCCAGCACGGTTGCCGTGACGCCCCCGGGCACGTCGCTTGCCGCCAGAAGCACCGCACCCGCGCCGTCTCCGAACAGCACGCACGTCGTGCGGTCCGTCCAGTCAACCATCCGGCTCAGCGTCTCCGAACCAATGACAAGCACGTATTCGGCGTCCCCGGCCATTATCTGCCCGCGCGCCACGCTCAACGCGTACACGAAACCGGAGCAGGCCGCGCTCAGATCAAATGCGCCCGCCTGCGTAATGCCCAAATTGTCCTGAATGATGCTCGCGGTCGAAGGAAAAAGATGCTCGGGCGAACTCGTGGCGCAGATGATCAGGTCCACTTTGGCCGGATGCAGGTCAGCTACCTCCAACGCCTTGCGAGCCGCCTCCGTGCCCAGCGATGCGGTCGTCTCCAGCGGCTCGGCGACAACCCGGCGCTCCTCAATGCCCGTGCGCGTACGGATCCACTCGTCCTGCGTATCGACGATCTGCTCCAGATCACGGTTCGTGACAACCCGTTCCGGAACTTCGTAGCCCCAACCAATGATCTGCGCATAACGCGGCGGTGGCACCCTGTTCGCAACCGGCTGCGGCGCCTGCTCCGCCGGATAGCGCCCGTTGGCAATGGACCGCTCCGTGCCGTTGGGACTCTCCGCCGCGTATTCGCTGCCGGCCCCGTTGTCTTCGTGCGCTTGCGCTGTCATGACCCATTCTCCTCGAACCGCCGCAGCATCAGACACGAGTTGTGGCCGCCAAAGCCAAAACTGTTGCTCATCGTGACTGCGACATCTCTCCGCACAGACCGCAAAGGCGTATAGTTCAGATCACAGGAAGGATCGGGGTCGTCCAGATTGATGGTCGGCGGAATGACGCCTTCGTCGATCGCCTTGACACAAACTATCGCCTCGATCGCGCCGGCCGCGCCCAGCAGATGTCCCAGCATCGATTTCGAGCTGCTGACATTTACGTTGTAGGCATGTTCGCCCAGCGCCCGCTTTATCGCTTTGGTTTCGCCCGGATCGTTGAGCTCCGTGCTCGTCCCATGTGCGTTGATGTAATCCACGTCCGCGCGCTTCACCCCGTAGCGCTCGGCCTTGCGCAGCGCCATGTTCATCGCATCTTCAGCCCCCCGGCCGTTGAAATGGGGTGCCGCCATGTGGTAGGCGTCCGCGCTGTTGCCGTAGCCGATCACCTCGGCGTAGATACGTGCACCGCGTGCGAGCGCGTGTTCAAGAAGCTCCAGGACCAGAATGGCGCTGCCTTCGCTCATCACGAAACCATCGCGCTCGCTGTCGAACGGGCGGCAGGCCGCGGCCGGGTCGTCGTTACGTTGGCTCATCGCGCCCATCACATCAAAACCGGCCATGATGATCGGCAGCAGCGCCGCCTCTGCACCGCCGGTGACCATTACCTGCGCGTCGCCGCGGCGAATCAGTTCAAATGCCTCGCCCGTGGCTGCCGTTCCGCTGGCACAGGCGTTGACCACCGAAAAGTTGGGGCCGCGCAGATCGTAGAGAATCGCGATCTTGCCGGCCGCGCTGTCCACCAGCATATTCGGAATCAGAAACGGGCTGACTTTTCGCAGGCCGCGCTTATCGGTCAGCCTTAGATTGTCGACCAGCGAGGTGAGACCGCCGGTGCCGCTGGCAATCAGCACGCCGATGTCGGTGGGCGTCTCCTTTTTGAAATCAATTTCACTGTCCGCCAGCGCCTCCTCGGTCGCCACGAGGGCATACTGAATATACGGGTCAAGCCGCCGGGCCTCCTTGCGGTCCATGTAGTTCTTCGCCTCGAAGCCCTTCAGCTCTCCGGCGAAACGTGTATTCAGCTGGCTGGTGTCGAACTTCGTCACCGTGTCGATGCCCGACTCGCCTGCGAGCAGGGCATCCCACGTCTCATCGATCGTCAGGCCCAGAGGCGTCACCGCGCCGATGCCGGTGATGACAACCCGTCGCGGCTGGCCGTTGCTGCTATACATAGCTGTCATCCCCGTGCGAAACGGCAGGTCCGTTGACTGTCACCTCGCGCGCGCCACCATCAATGCCGTCCCACTTCAGACCATCCTCGTCAATGGCGCCTCGGCGCACCCACGCCGTCCGTCCCTATCTGCTTGAAAATCCAAATAGACTATTCATTCTACTATAACACACAGTTCGGCCAACCGTTGCGTTCTGAGGCCTGCGTGGGTGCAGTCCAAATCTCGGGCACGGCTTGCTATACCTCATGTAGCAATGGACTCATGGCCAGTCCACTGTCCATTCTCTGGCGGAACGGAGGAATACGCTTTCCTGTGTCCTGTTGGACGGTCGGGCCTGCGGCCCTCCCTTGTGCGGGGGGACTCCCCCCGCAACGCCCCCCTGACACCCCTCCTCCCGCCCGTTGTGGGTTCTAATGTGGCCCTGCGCAACCGGCGGCCCGTCGCCCCGCCACCGTACCTGCGCGATTCCATCGTGTCCCCAACGCGCCGCGTCCCCATGCCGCCGTGTGTGCGCGTCCCCCGCCAATCGCGCCCTCAACCGTCAGACACCGTTCCCCGCAGTTTCCTGCCCCCTAACCCCTAACCCCTGCCCCTTGCAGTTCCGGCCCTCCCTTGTGCGGGGGGACTCCCCCCGCAACGCCCCCCTGATGTTCTCCCCCGCCGGGTGTGTGGGTCAACGCAGCCCTGTACCCCTCCCTAAAGCCGGCAAACAATTCCAGCCACCGCTGTCATGAATCCCTCGCCAGACGATTCCCACCCCAAAAAGTAGGCTGCACCCGGCCTGCGTCTTTTGTGCAATATAGTTCGATACCGTACAATTTCGCTTATGACAAGAACTGACGCGCCCCTCCATTCCAGGCAGAGCTGGCAAACCGGCTTCTGTCAACTCCTGACCGAGTCCGGCGTTCTTCACGTCGACGGCATGGAGATCCTGCGGCTGGTGAAGTCGTGCGCCGGTGCCTACGATCGCATCCTCGGCGAGCGAATGCGCGACGAAGAGATCTCGCTGGCGCAATGGCGCATCCTGATCCGGCTCTACCTGGCTGAACGCAACGATCAACCAACGCTTTCGCCCACCGAGCTGGCCCATAGCCAGTGCTTGAGCAAGAACACGATCAGCGCGCACCTGCGCGCGCTCGAAGAGGCGCAGCTGATCGAACGGCAATTGGACCCGACCGACCTGCGCGCCTTTCGCATCGGCCTGACCGCCGAGAGCAGGAGACTGATCCGTGAGTCTACGCCCCTGCACTTTGAGTTTCTCAACGATCTGGTCGCTCAGCTCTCGTCGGAGGAGAGCGAAATGCTGCAAGGGCTGCTGGTCAAACTGCTTGATTCGTTGCAACAAGAGCGTGGTGACGCCGCAGCGCCGTGATGGCAGTGGCGACAACGCGCCTGGATGACCAACGCTGCCCGCATTGCGCCAGGGAAGGCGCGCGGCGGCTGTTGGGCACTGGACCTGACTTCCCAAGGAGCGGCACGTGAACCAACGCAATTCATTCGGCAGACCCGGTCGCGGCGGCCGCCCCGGGCGTGGCGGCAGCATGAAGGATCTGGGCCGGGCAATCGGCTATCTTGGCCGCTACAGGCGCACGACGGCGCTGGCCTATGCCTCGCTGTTCATCAGCATCGGCGCGCAGCTTGTCGTCCCGCAGCTGGTGCAGAACGTCCTCGACGCTGTAACCGATAGCGTCTTCGCGCGCCAGATCCTGGCCCTGTCGAAATCGGCCCAGGCGGCCGCGCTCGAATCGCTGCCCTATACGGTCGAAGAGTTGACCGAGCGGGCCTTCAGCGCCGAAGGGCCAATCTACTGGGCGATGCTCTTCATCGTCGTCTTTTCTGTGGCGCGCGGGCTCTTCGCCTTCGCCCAGGCTTTCCTCGCCCAGAAAGTTAGCCAGGATGTGGCCTTCGACTTTCGCAACGAGCTCTTCGAGAAGATCCAGCGGCTCTCCTTCAGCTACCACGACCGCAACCGTACCGGCCAGCTGATGATCCGCGCCACCGATGACGTCGAAAAGCTCAGAATGTTCATTGGCCAGGGGCTGCTTTTGGCAGTGCAGGCGATCGTTCTGCTCATCGGTTCGCTGGCCGTGCTCGCCTTCACCAACTGGTCGCTGACGCTGGTGGTACTGCCGGTGCTGCCGCTTGCGCTTGTGCTGTTTATGATCTTCGGAGTCATCACCCAGCCGCTCTTCGGCGAAATCCAACGCAGACTATCGAACCTGAACACGATTCTGCAGGAGAACCTGGCAGGCATCCGCGTCGTCAAGGCATTTGTGCGCGAGAAGAAGGAGCAGGACAGGTTTAACGACGCCGCGCAAACGCTCTTGGACCAGCACATCAAGATTGCCAAGATCTTCAGCTTCCTCTTTCCCTTTATCTTCCTGATCGCCAATCTGGGCCAGGCCGCAGTCGTCTACTGGGGCGGTCGCCAGATCTTCTTCGGCACACTCTCGCTGGGCGAGTGGCAGAAGTTCAGCCTCTATCTGATCTATGTCTTCTTTCCCATCGGGCAGCTCGGCTTCATCATCGGCCAGATGAGCCAGGCCAGCGCCAGCGCGCAGCGCATCTTTGAGATTCTGAACGCTGAGAACGAAGTGACTGACAAACCCGGCGCACAACCGATGCCGCAGGTGCAGGGCCGCGTGCGCTTTGACGATGTTTCATTCCGCTATTTCAACAGCACCGATCCCGTGCTCCAGAACATCACGCTGCACGCACAGCCGGGTGAAACGGTCGCCCTGCTGGGCGGCACCGGTAGCGGCAAGACAACGATCATCAATCTTATCCCCCGCTTCTACGACGTGAGCGAGGGGCAGGTCTATATCGACGATTGGGATGTGCGCGACGTAACACTCGACAGCATGAGGCGCCAGATCGGCATCGTGCTGCAGGAGACAAACCTCTTCACCGGCACCATTCGCGACAACATCGCCTTCGGCCGCCCCGAAGCCACCGATGCCGAAGTCGTGGCCGCCGCCAGGGCCGCGGCCGCCCACGACTTCATCGTCAGCTTTCCCGACGGATACGAAACGGCGGTGGGCGAACGCGGCACAACGCTTTCCGGCGGCCAGAAACAGCGCGTCGCCATCGCCCGCGCCCTGCTGACCGACCCGCGCATCCTGATCCTGGACGACTCGACCAGCAACGTCGACGTGGCGACCGAAGTGCTCATCCAGAACGCGCTCGACCGGCTGATGGAGCACCGCACCAGCTTTGTAATCGCCCAGCGTATCAGCACGGTTGTCAACGCCGACCAGATCCTCGTTCTCGACAAGGGACG